>CAYTFE010000007.1:0-85831 GCA_964437115.1 uncultured Fibrobacteraceae bacterium
CCTGTTTATATGTAACAATCAAGGAGGATAAAATGAGAAAACATCTTTTAGTTGCAACACTGATTCTGGTAATTGCAACAACAGCAACTGCAGGTCCACTTGCATTTGGTCCACGCGCAGGACTCAGCTTCAATCCCGATCAATTCTTTGTTGGTGGTCATGCAAACCTGCCGGATATGATTCCAATTGTTAACATGAAGCCTTCAGTTGAAGTTGGCTTTGGTGACAACCTGAAACTGTTTGCTTTCAACTTTGAAGCAACTTATGACCTACCCGACCTCGTTTATGAAGGTTTTCAAGGTTATGTAGGTGGAGGCCCATCGATAAATATCTGGAAATGGGATTTCGATGGCCCACTTCCTGCCGGTCATGATGACACAGAAACAGAATTTGGAGTGAGTGCATTGATTGGTGCCCGCCGTAACGTTGGCTTAACCCAATCTATGTTCTTTGAGTTCAAACTTGGCTTAACTGACGAAACACCAGATATGAAACTGGTTGCAGGGATGACATTTTTCTAATGCACCCCTGGCGTAATCACACAGATTTGCAGTCGTTGGCTCAACACTGGCGACTGCAGTTTTGTGGGCGTAAGGTTTTCAGGATTGCTGGTGGTGACAGCTGGTTGCGCCTCTACCTTGAGGGCGATGACAGGAACAACCTCAACCTTGTAGCACGCCCTGGTATCAGTCTTCTCTGGGATAGCCCCGACATTCCCCCGCGTTCAGTTGATGATGCCCTGGTTCGCATTGAACCAAAAAAACTGACAGTCTCAAAATATTTACGGGATGCAACAATCACCGGTGTAGGTGTTCTGCCTGAAGACTCCGTTTTTATAGTCAAATTTCACAGCCAACACGGCGCATTTTATCTGCTACAACAACTGTTTGGACTGCGTGGCCATCTGGTTCTGCTTGATGGTAACGGTGTGAAAATATGGTGGACTGGAAAACCGCATCCTGTGTGTGCAAGACTTCCTGATGAATCGATCTTTTCTGCTGAGGCTTCTGGCTCAGCTGAAGAATTCCGCAAACTTGCTCCCGATTTTCTGGAAGAACATCTGATTGGCGAAACTACTGCCCGATGCCAAAGCGGTCTTGCTCGCCTGCAACAACAGGCTGAAAAACTGGCCGCCAACCTGACCAAAGATTTTGATAAAGCAGAAAATGGCGACTTGATGCGTCACTACGCAGAAACTCTTGGTATCCACATGCACACAATCAGCAGAGGAACAGAAACTGCCCTGCTGACAGATGCCGATGGCGTTGAGCTGGCCATTGAACTGGACCCGGCAAAAACCCCGTCGGACAATATGGACAGGTTTTTCCATCTGGCGCGAAAAGCTGACAGAGGCAAAGAGATAATCAGCGAACGACTGGACCAGGCAAAACAAAAGCTGACTGACCTTCAGAAACTGACAGATCAACTCAATGAGCTTTCCACTCTTGAAGATTTGCTCGCATGGGAAAATGAATATCTGCAAAAACAGATTCAGAAAAAGAAACAGGTTGAAGAAGTTCTGCCGTTTCGCAGATTTGTTATCGATGGCAAATGGGAAGTCTGGGTTGGCAGAAGCAGCAAGGAAAACGATGAACTGACTCACAATGCATCGTCAAGAGATGACTGGTGGCTGCATGCTCAAGGAGTATCGGGAAGTCATGTAATTCTGCGCACCGCTGGCCAACCTGAAAATGTGCCAAACTCAGTACGAGAAAAAGCTGCCGAGATTGCTGCGTGGTTCAGCAAAGCCAGAAACTCATCCATTGTGCCAGTGGTAATTACGATGAGAAAATATGTCAGAAAACCGCGGAAATCATTACCCGGGACTGCAAGTTGCGAGCGGGAAAAAACTATCTTTGTAGAACCAGGATTGCCGGACAATTAGCAACTTCTACTTCAACCGCTCAATTTCTACCATCAAAACTTTGTCCAGATCTGCTTTATCGATACTGCAGAGCAATTCACCTTTGCGATAAATTGCGACCTTGCTTTTACCTGCAGCAATTCCCAGGTCAGCTGCTTTAGCTTCACCAGGTCCATTTACAATACAACCCATCACCGCAACAACTTTGTCCGATGGCAAATCCTTGGCCAACTTTTCAACTTTTGCTGCTAACGCAACGACGTCAACTTCTGCCCTGCCACAAGTTGGGCAAGCCACAACTCTGGCAAATCCGTCACGCAGTCCAAGAGCCTGCAACATATGGAATGCCGCGTTGACTTCTTCAACAGGATCAGCTGCCAGTGAGATGCGAATTGTATCGCCGATGCCTTCAGCAAGCAGAACACTCATTGCAGCAACCGAGCGCGATGTGCCAGCCAGCAGAGTCCCAGCTTCTGTGACTCCAAGATGCTGAGGAACATCGGAAATCTTTGCCCACTGTCTGCAGGCTTGAATAACTTCCATCGGCTCACTGCTTTTCAAACTCACCAGAACATCTTTGAAGTTGAGTTGATCAAACAGTTCCAGTTCATCAGTAGCACTTTGAATGATTGCAGCAACCGGTTCCATATCTTTATATCGCTTATGCAGACTGCCTTTGTTCACACCAATTCTGATGGGAACTCCTGCTCCAGAAGCAGCTTTTACAACTTCTCTGATATTATCTTTCGATCCAATATTGCCCGGGTTGATACGCAACTTGGCAATGCCAGCATCGATAGCTCTGAGTGCCAGTGTGTGCTGATAATGGATATCGGCAACCAGAGGAATTTTAGTTTCAGCAATTATTTTGGGCAGTGCATCTGCTGCGGCATCGTCATTAACAGTTACCCGCACAATTTCAGCACCAGCAGTTGCAAGCTCTCTGATTTGAGTAAGAGTTGCCTCAATATCGCCTGTTTTTGTGGTTGTCATTGATTGGACTCTAACAGGCGCGTCTCCACCAACAGATACTCCACCAATGTTTACCTGGCGTGTTAGGATTCTTGGTTTTGTTACAGACTCGCTCATTCTGACTCCAATTTTGCACCGGCAATTCGCACATCGCCTTCACGACGAGTATATCCCACAGAATCCAGATACTCCAGTGTAGGGATTCCAAGCTTTCTGCTCAGACCACTGAGCTCTCTGAATGAGCTGAAGTCCATTCCGTCGTTGTTCGTAAAGTATGCTTGCAAATCTGCTACTAGTTTTGCAAGTGAATCTGTATGCACAAAATGTCCGTCGGCAATTTTTATGACTTTGTTTTTGTTGATCAGGTAATTCAATAGTTCTTCATCGTCAAGCTTTGCCGCTGTCATACCAGATTGCAGAAGTTCAGCTTCATACTTTACAACCCTGGCCTTGTCAGCAGCGGACAGCTGTACTCCACCAACTGGTCCAATTTTATCGCCGACAACTTCCCAGTCATCGCCAATGACTTCACACAATTTATTCCACTGATTGGTTTTGCCTTTGAACTTTACTCGCCTGCGCATCTCTTCTCTGGGCATGCCAGCTCGCAATGAATATTTTGCGCTGTACGCAGTTACAAACTCTGATACCTGTTCTGCAATTTTATCGGTCAACGACTTCAGATAAGCGGTTTCACCGGCAATCAGAACACCTTCAACTCCGGCAGCTTCAGCCTTTGGCAATCCCAGAGTTCCGGCTTTTTCAAGTTCCTGTAGTACAAGCTCGCTGCTGTCGCCTTTTTCCAGAATCGCAAGTTCAGCAAGTGCTTCTTCATCAAACCGTTTGCGACGTTGTGGATTATTTGCCAGAATTTCCCCACCAGCCATTGTCACAAGTGGTGAGTAAAACCTGACTATCAACTTGTCACCCGGTCTGGTAATCAGTGGACTTTCAAGATGCAGTTGTACCAGAGCAGTTTTTTCACCGATACCATTTGCCAGCTCTTCCTTGTCCAGCAGCACAACTCTTGCCAGCACTTCACGCCCGGCATGATGAATATGAACCCGTTGTCTGTTTTTAAGATAACCGTCAAAGTGAGGAACCAGATTCAGCCTGGCATCAAGCCTTCTGGACAACTGACAAAAAACAGGTGACGCCAGTTGATAACCTCTGCCAAGCTCATCTTTTTTTACACCATTGAGAGCTATTGCAAGTCTTTGACCTGCGTATCCGGAATCAACTTTGCTACCATGGGCCTGGACATCGCGTACTCTGACTTTAATTGCATCAGGTTCCAGAACCAGTGAGTCGCCAATTTTGACCGATCCACTCCAACAGGTTCCAGTTACAATTACTCCAGCACCTGGCATTGTAAAAACTCTATCTACAGGAAGTCTGAATCCGCCATCGGTTGACCGGTCAGGCAGCGCTTCAACTTCTGAAATCAGTACTTTTTTCAGTTCATCGATACCATCGCCGGTGATTGCAGAAACTGTGATAATTGGTCTGTCTTCAAGGAAAGTTCCTTCAACCAATTCCATCGCTTCTTCAGCTGCAAGCTCTGCCATTTCAGGATCGACAAGATCAGATTTTGTGATTACAACTGCGCCACCTGAAACTCCCAGCGATGATAAAATCTCGAGATGCTCAATGGTTTGAGGCATGACACCTTCATCGGCGGCAATAATCAGCATCGCCAGGTCAACACCACCGGCGCCTGCTACCATCTGCTTCACAAACTTCTCATGACCCGGCACGTCTACTACGCCAAGAGTCAATGAGTCAGACAACGACAGCTCAGCAAAGCCAAGTTCAATACTTATGCCTCGCTCCTGTTCCTCTTTCAGTCTGTCAGTTTGAGTACCGGTGAGTTTGCCGATCAAAGCGGTTTTCCCGTGATCGACGTGACCGGCAGTTCCTAGAATACAGTGTCTCATTCATTTACCCTGCGGATAACTCCGCCCAATGCAGCCAGTTTTTCTTCGATTCTTTCATAGCCTCTATCAATATGATAAACACGTTCAATGCTTGTTTCACCTATGGCAGTAAATCCTGCCAGAACCATCGCCGCGGATGCTCGCAAGTCAGTTGCCATCACAGGCGCACCGTTCAGTACATCAACACCGTCAATGGTTGCAACCGCGCCATCAATTCTGATCTCTGCACCAAGCCTGCAAAGCTCTGCAGCGTGAGTGAATCGATCAGGATAAATAGTTTCGGTAATATGAGAAGTACCATCGGCAACCGATGCCACTGCCATCACCTGAGCCTGCATATCAGTTGCAAACCCTGGATATGGATGAGTCACAACTTCAACCGGTGTTGGTCTGCCGGTGATTGAGCATCGAACTGAATCTTCTGTGATTTCAATATCGCAACCCATTGATTTCAAAATATCAAGCAGTGCAGTCATGTGATCCGGGCAACAATTTTCAACAGTCACATCACCTTTTGTCATTGCTGCAGCAGTTAAAAATGTGCCGGCTTCAATTCTATCGGGAATTACACGTTGATTAATCGGATTCAGTGATTCCACGCCTTCAATTTTCAGAGTAGTTGTTCCGGCGCCTTCAATTTTGGCTCCAGCATGAATCAATGCTTCCACAAGCTGAGTAACTTCTGGTTCGATGGCACAGTTTTGCAGTTCAGTAACGCCATCGGCAAGCACTGCAGACATCATCACATTACAGGTAGCTCCAACAGAACTGGGCTCAAACCGGTAACTTCCACCCGCAAGTCTTCTGCCTCTGGAAGTTGCGTGGATGTAACCTTCAGTTACATCAACTTCAGCACCGATAGCTTTCATCCCCTCAATATGCAGATTCACAGGCCTTGGCCCCCAGGCGCAACCGCCGGGCAGAGATACAAGCGATTCACCTTTGAAAGCCAGCAACGGTCCCAAAACATATACACTTGCACGCATCTTTTTTACATGGTCATAAGGAGCAACAATTGAGTGAAGTCTTGTTGTATCTATAGTCAATAAATCGTCAACCAATTCACATTTTGCACCGAGCATATCAAGCAACTGCATAAACGTTCTTACATCGCGCAAGCCTGGCACATTACTGATTTTTGAAACACCACTGGTGAGCAACGATGCTGCCATCAAAGGCAAGACTGCATTTTTTGCACCGCTTGCACTGACAGTTCCTTCAAGTCTGACCGGGCCTTCAATAATAAACTTATCCATTACAATTCTCCTTTTTCGATATCTGCAATCACAATGCGATCCATCTCATTGTAGTCCTTTTTCACAGAAGTGTTCCTGAACCCGGATGCTTCCAGAATTTTGCAGACATCGGCGCCTTGCTCGCTGCCAATTTCAAGTATCAGCTTACCATGGTCATTCAACCACTTTTTTGCGCCAATGGCAATCTTATGATAAAAATCGAGGCCATCTTTTCCGCCATCAAGCGCCAGATGTGGATCATGAACGGCAACTTCTGTGGCCAGTCCTTCAATCTCATCACTTTTAATATACGGTGGATTACTGACTAACAGATCGATGTTTCCAAGCAGTCTGTCCGGAAGTGGTTCAAACAAATCTCCAGAATAAAAGCTGACCCTGCCCGAGACTCCGTTAAGTCTGGCATTAACTTCTGACAGCTTGATTGCATCTTCAGAAATATCGGTTCCGTGAACTTCAAGTCTGGGGATTTCGGCAGCCATTGAGACTGAGATTATTCCACTGCCGACCCCAAGTTCAACTACCTTTGGGGCAACAATGCTTGAGTTGGAATCTGTCAGGCATTTGATGCACTCTTCAACCAGGAGTTCAGTTTCTGGTCTTGGTATCAGAACATTGGGCTGAACCTTGAAAGGCTTTGAATAGAACTCTGTTTCGCCAAGCAGATGCTGCAACGGTTCTCCGGCAGCGCGTCTGCGAACAAGCTCGCGAAAACTATCCAGCTCCTGAGTGGAAATCAGTCTGTCAGAGTTGATATATAGTTCAAGCCGGGAAAGTCCGATACATTCAGAAAGCAACCGTTCAGCGCATACGCGAGGAGCGTCAACGCCTTTTTCTTCAAACCATTCTGCAGTAACATTTATCAGTTCTCTTACTGATTTCAGCCCTGCCATCAGGTCAACTTTCGTTGCGGTTCTCGTTTAGTGCTTCTTCTCTTCTATGGGCAAGAATGGCATCCACAACCGGATCCAGTTCGCCCTGCATCACTGCGTCCAGACTGTGAATTGTCAGACCAATCCTGTGATCTGTAAGTCTGGATTGCGGGAAATTGTAAGTTCTGATTTTACCACTTCTATCACCTGAACCGACCATCGATTTTCTTTCAGCAGCGCGTTCAGCATCCTGCTCCTGGATCATAATCTCCAAAATACGAGAACGCAGAACCATCATCGCCTTGGCCTTGTTCTTGTGCTGAGACTTTTCATCCTGACACTGAACAGTCACACCGGTTGGCTCGTGAGTTATTCTAACTGCAGAGTCTGTAGTATTAACCGACTGCCCACCAGGACCGCTGGCCCTGTAAACATCAATTCTAAGATCAGCTTCTTTAATATCCAGATCAACATCTTCAGCTTCAGGTAGTACAGCAACAGTAATCAACGATGTATGAATCCTGCCCTGGCTTTCAGTTTCAGGAACTCGCTGAACTCTGTGGCCACCACTTTCCCATCGCAAAATACCAAAAGCGCCTTCACCCTTGATTGCGTAAGTGATTTCTTTCATACCGCCAGCTGTACCGGGAGTTGCATCAATCAGTTCAGTTTTCCACCCTTGCTTCTCAGCATAGCGGACATACATTCTGGAAACTTCTTCAGCAAACAGAGCAGCTTCATCGCCACCGGTTCCTGCACGAACTTCCAGAATTACATCACGATCATCATTAGGATCATGTGGCAGCAGTGCAACTTCAAGGTCGCTACTGGCTGTTTCAAAAGCAGTTTCCAATTCAGGCAGCTCTTCAGTTGCCATTTCTGCAATTTCAGGGTCGCTGTCTTGAGCCATTTCCTTGTTGTCGGCAATATCTGTCTGCAATGACAGATACCTGTCACCGATATCCAGAATTTTACGTAACCGAGCATGTTCACGAGTAACTTCCAGATATTTTTTCATGTCCTTCATCAAGTCCGGGTCACTCAGCTCACTTTCGATACTGCTGAACTGGCCTCTTAATGCCTCAATTATATCTTTCATGACTCATCCTGCATTTCGTAATAAGTCTTTTCTTCAAATCCGTCTGCTTCCGGAGTCAGGACTGCTCGTAATGCTGCCAATCCAACTTCCAGCTGCTCGTCATCCGGTTTACTTGTTGTAATTTTCTGCAACATCAGCCCAGGAAAAATCAAAGGTTTGATTATTGGACTGTTCTTGAACTTGCCACTGAGTTTTATCGATTCATATGCCAGGCCACCAATCAGTGGTACAACTGACATACGCAGTAAATAGTCCTGAATATTGTGTGGGCGCTCAAAGAAAATTGTGAACACCAACATTGCAATCAACATTACAAAAAACAGAAAACTGGTTCCACATCTGGGGTGCAGTTGCGGGAAAGGTCTGGTCTCTTCAACTGTGAGATTACAGCCCTTTTCAAAAGCATGAATCGACATATGTTCTGCACCATGATACTCAAATACTCTGGACATATCTTTCATCATGGAAATCAATTTCAGATAGATGATAAAAATCACGATACGAATTCCACCATCGACAATATTGAACCAGCCTCTACTCTCAACGCCAGTCCACTCAGTCAGTTTCAATGGCAAATATCCAAACAGAAGCAGACTCAGCGCAAAAGCCAGAACGATAGTTCCGTACATTGAAGCGGTTTCACCAAGTGACTTTTTATCGTCGTTAATTGGCTTGTCCTCTTCAACTGCCTGATCGGCAGAAAACATCAATGCGCCAATTCCCAGCGACAGCGATTCAACAAGATGAATTCCCCCGCGTAAAACTGGAATATTCAACCATGGCAGCTTTTTGAAAACAGATTTGAACGCTTTTTTGCGGACAACAATTCTTCCATCTGGTGTACGCACAGCAGTAGCCAGTGCAGTTGGCGAACGCATCATTACGCCTTCAATAACAGCCTGGCCGCCTACGGCCAAATCGAGTTCTTTTGGATCCTTCATATTTTCCTGATTGCTGAACATTTTTTCTCCAGTGGGTAATAAAAAAGAGGGTGTCGTATTTGCGACACCCTCTTAACTATCAGATGCGCGCATCAACAGCTTATGCCGTTGGAAGCACGCTAATTCTTTTTGTCTTCTCCGTAAACGCCTTTGTAACGATTCATAAAGCGTTCAACACGACCAGCAGTATCAACAATCTTCTGTTGACCGGTGTAGAACGGGTGACAGTTGGAGCAAATCTCCACGTTTATTGTTGCCTGTGTAGCGTGAGTATCAATCTCATTGCCACAAAGACATGAGATTTTACACTCTACATAGTCTGGATGAATGTCTTTTTTCATTGTCTCAACACTTTCCTGTGATGTTAACGATTCAGTGACCGCCTATTAGATAGTCTCTGAACCTGTTTCTGGCAAACTTTTTGTGCCTAGGTGTTCATTGCGGCCAGGAACTGTTTATTCGATTTAGTCTTGCCCATTTTGTCGATCAGGAACTCCATTGCCTCAATTGGGCTGTAATCGGCAAGGTATTTGCGTAAAACCCAGATTTTGGTCAAATCCTTTGGATCTATCAGTAATTCTTCTTTTCTGGTTCCTGACTTGAAAATATCGATAGCAGGGTAAACTCGTTTTTCAGCGATTTTACGATCCAGCACAAGTTCCATATTACCGGTACCCTTGAACTCTTCAAAGATAACCTCATCCATACGTGAACCGGTCTCAATCAGTGCTGTTGCAATAATTGTAAGTGAACCGCCATCCTCGATATTACGCGCTGCACCAAAAAATCTTTTTGGTTTCTGCAGAGCATTGGAGTCAACACCACCAGTAAGAATTTTGCCAGAGTGAGGTACAACAGTGTTGTGTGCACGAGCAAGCCTTGTAATTGAGTCCAGCAGAATTACAACATCCCTGCCCTGTTCAACTTGTCGACGCGCTTTGGCCAAAACCATACTTGCAACCTGAACGTGACGCTCAGCTGGCTCATCAAATGTTGAACTGACAACTTCTCCATCGACTGAGCGAGCCATGTCTGTAACCTCTTCAGGACGCTCGTCGATTAATAGAACCATCAGAACTACATCGGGATTATTTTCTGTTATTGCATTGGCAATTTTTTGCAGGATTACTGTTTTACCAGCTCTTGGAGGGGAAACAATCAGCCCACGCTGTCCTTTACCGATTGGACTCATCAGGTTGATCAATCTTTGAGTGATGTCGCCCTTCTCGCCCTCAAGATCAAGAAGATCTTCAGGATAAAGTGGAGTCAGGTTATCAAACAGAGTTACTCTTTTTGCTTCATCGGGATCAGCGTCATTAACTGTCTCGACTTTCAATAGGGCAAAGTAGCGTTCAGTATCTTTAGGAGGCCTGACCTGTCCAGCAATTGTGTCACCGGTTTTCAGGTTGAACTTCTTTATTTGCGATGGAGAAAGATAAATATCATCAGGACCAGGCAGGTAGTTGTACTTTGCTGCTCTGAGGAAGCCGTATCCCTCTGACAGGATCTGCAAAACGCCTTCACCATAGATCAGTCCGTTCTTCTCAGTTTGATTTTCAAGTATTTTGAAGATCAACTCCGATTTACGCATACCACTTACGCCGTCAATTTTTAAATCCTGGGCAACTTTTAACAGTCCCTTGATATTCATTTCCTGAAGTTCTTTAATGTCCATAATTCTCCAGCGGTCTTACCGCTCATTAATAGATGTGAGGTTTTTCCCTGTTGAAGTAAGGTTTGTTTTCCTGTGGTTGGTATTGGAAACAGGTGCAGATATCCTGACCTGTTTCCTAATTATAACACAAAACCAGTCTGTTTTGTCAACTAAATTAAATTCCTAGTTAGATTCATCTAGCTTGCGAAATACTTCAAGATTCTTCTCTGCATTAGTACTGTCGCCTAATTCCATATAACACATACCGAGAAAGAAATAGCCATTTGATGACTCAAGATATGAGTTGACCAGCGCATTGCCTACACCAGTACCAGCAGTAAACTGTTCAATTGCAAGCTGTTCTTGTTCTGTCTTGATTTCTGGAGTTTCTGCAAATTCAGATTCCTTGCGAAGAAATTTTCCATAATCATAGTGTAACTTCAGTTTCTGCATCATGGTGTTTTCTTTAGGCAAAAGCTCATGTCGCAAAGCTTTTTCGTAAAGATATATCGCTTCCTGATATCTCAAAATACTGGAATCGCCAAAATATGCTGCTGCTCGTAAAGCGATTGGATAAATTGACTCACTCATGTCATCTTCAGATGTTTCATAAATATCGATAACACGAATGTACATTTCTGCAGCACGCTCAAAGCGTAGATCTTCTTCACTCAATCTCGCAACATCAATAAGCAAATCAGCATCGTTCGGATGTTCTTGAAGCAAACCATCATAAAGAGCTGAAGCTTCAGATGTTCTACCTAATCTGGCTAGAACTGTTGCCTTGTCAGTTTTCAAAAGGAAAGCTTCTGGAGAAGCCTCTATAACCTGGTCCAACAGAACCAGAGCTTCGTTCAACAGAGCAGGGTCATCACTTTTATCAGCAGCAAGTTTAATTTTCATGCGAGCGATGTTTTTGATTGGTGCAACAGAGTCAGGCATTGCTGCATATGCTAATCGGAAATAACCTTCCGCAGCTTCATAATATTTACCACGATATTCATTCTTGGCATCGTTACTACGTTGAATGTAATTAAAGAGCATTGATTCGTAAGCTCTGTCTTCCAGTGCAGAATCAAGCTCAATAGCTTTCATGTAATAATCATATGCCATCAGGTAATCATTTTTGGCAGCAAGAAAATCATTATCACGAATTGCTAACTCTGATCGCTTACTGTGAGCCTCACCGAGGTAGAAGAATGCTTCTGCCTCATCTGGAGTGTATTCAAGACCTTCATGCAAAACTGTAATTGCTTTGGTGTAAAGGGTCTGATCGATGTATAAAATCGAGCTTGTAACGTGAGCACTACGACAACCGGTCAAAGAGATGACTGCAACAAGTACTACTAATAAAATCAATTGCTTCCTGGACATGTAAAATCCCCCCGGGGATATCAGAAACAGGTGGGGTGTAAAAACAGGTTTATCGACTAAATTAAAGGTTACAGGGGTGCCCCTGTCAAGAGCAGTTCTAAACAGAGAAGCGAATATTAATTATATCGCCGTCTTTGACTTCGTACTGTTTACCTTCAAGTCGCATATTATTTGCTTTTTTTACTTCAGCTAAACCGCCAGCTTCAATCAAATGGTCGTAGCTGCAGGTTTCTGCTCTGATGAATCCGCGCTGCAGATCACTGTGGATTGCGCCTGCTGCTTCTGGAGCCAAAGCGCCTTTGCGAACTGCCCAGGCCCTGCACTCATCTTCTCCCACAGTAAAGAAACTGTGCAGTCCCAGAGCGCCATAAGCGGACTGAACCATTCTGTCCGATGCAGGCTCGCTGATTCCAAGATCGGCCAAAAACTCAAGCTGCTCTTCTTTATCCAGCTCGCCAAGTTCTTCTTCAACTTTGGCACACAAGTCTACAACTTCAGAAGCCTGTGTCGATGCATATGTAATCAACTCTTCAGACACACCGCTTTCATCGCTGTTGAGAACAATTATTACCGGCTTCAAGGTCAGAAATGAGAATCCGCTTGAAAGTTTAATCTCATCTTCATTGAGTTCCAGCTTGTGCAACGGTTGTCCATCTTCAAGTTGTGTCAGGAACCGTTCCATCAAAGGTGGCTCAAAAGGATTGTCTACTTTACCCTTGCGCGCCTTGTCATTATTCAGTCTTTCAATTCGATTCTCAACTATCTGCAAATCTGCCAGCTGCAGCTCCAGCGCGATTGATTCAATCTCGCTTTGTGGATCAGGTGCGTCTATTCCGTTATCAAAGCATCGCACTACATGTGCAATCGCATCAACTTTGCGCGCATGTTCCAGAAACTTGTTGCTCTCCCCTGCCCCGCCAAAACCACCAGCATCAAAACCTGGAATATCAACCCACTCAACACTTGCAAAAACTGTCTTTTTTGGACTAAACATATCCGACAATACTTCCAACCTGGAATCAGGCACTTTACCAACTGCCAGATGTGGATCTACTCCACCCTGACCTGTCGGCAAATCAGCACCTGTAATTGCATTGAAAAGTGTAGTCTTGCCTGTAAACTTGAGCCCCAATATTCCGATTTGCACAGTGACCTCGCAGCTTGTTGTAATAGTGTGAGCACGAATGATAGTCCAGATATAGCTTGAGAGCAACATTCAGTTCTGGTACAATTTTGCGATGGCAATTTACAAGTACACTCTACTGCCAACGGTACTTGATCCACTGCTTGTCATTGCAAGCAGCAAAGGTCTGGTGCGAATAGAATTCCTGCAAAAAGGATATCAATCTCACACTCGCGCCCATCAACTGGTCAAAGAACTTGACCCGGCTGCCACTCTGAGACAAAACAGCAACGCTTTCAAAAAACTGCACAGACAGTTGGCCAGCTATTTCACCGGACAACTTGAACAATTTGATATGCCAGTAGATTTACGGGGATCAGATTTCCAGGTCGATGTCTGGACCAACATGCTGACAATTCCATTTGGAAAACTTCACACCTACGGCAGAGTTGCAAAAGATATCGGCAGGCCTGCAGCAACCAGAGCCGTTGGTCAGGCAGCAGCAATGAATCCACTGCCTCTAGTTGTACCGTGTCACAGAGTTATCGGTTCAAACGGAAAACTGGTCGGATTTGCCGGTGGCGTACATGTAAAAGCACAGCTGCTCAGACTTGAAGGGCACACAGTCAGCGCTGCTATGCGTATTTCAATGCCGGAACTATTTTAGTTTTTCTACACGTTTGGAAAATTCCAGCCGGATGGAAAATTCCCCGCGTGGGGAAAACATAACCAATGATGTTATAGGTTAAGAAGTCTACCCGGGTAGACTTTTTATTCCGACAACACCATCCGCACTGCATCAACCTGATTACCAGCACGCAGTTTCACAAAGTAAGTTCCTGAGCTTACCGGCTTTCCTGCTTTGTCATTGCCATTCCAGCTCAAGTTATAAATTCCTGCGCCTTGTGTTGAGTTGACCAGAGTATTGATTTCCTGGCCCTTCACATTGAATACTTTCAATGAAACAAAGCTGTCCTCTGACAATCGATAACTGATTGCAGTGCTCGCACTGAATGGGTTTGGATAGTTCTGGTAAAGTTTACAAGTTGTCATTTGAGGATCAAAAACATCGGTCATATCTGAGTACTCAAACGCACCCATATCTGGAGCAACGCCGCTGTACTGACCTGGCTCAAGATTGATCAATATCTGGCCTCCAGCCTCAAAGAATGCAACTCCAGCGTCAACACATTGCGAGTTTTCCAGCAGTGTGAAATCGTAATTGGTTGCATCAGCAAATAATGGATTGGTATCGATGTTGTGGTGACCTGTTCCACCATCAGGCATTGTCATATTACAGTAATAGACTCCTGCTGAGCTACCCCAACCGTTGAAAACATCATCGCTGTACATTCCTGCGTTGTCATAGACAATTGTGTTTACAAAATATGAATCGGTGTAGTTGAGGTATGTTGCGCCGCCATCACCTGTTACTGCTGTGTTCTCTGTAAATGTACAGTTGACAAAAAAGATGGAATTGCCCAGACCAAGCGTGTGAACTGCGCCACCACCAGCGAACATGGTGTAGTTGTCGACAAAGAGACAGCCGGTAAATTTGGTATTATAAATCCCATAACCGGAGACCGCACCGCCACCATAATCGCAATGATTTTGAAGAAACTCACAGTTTATAAACTCAGTGGAATCATCTGATGAAAATTTGACTGCTCCACCCTCACCATAACATTCGTTACGAATAAAAGTGCAATCGGTGAAACTGGTATTGTGAGAACCGATAGCATAGATTGCCCCACCCATGCCGTTGGTGTCAGCTTCATTATCGGCAAAAACGCAGTTATACATTTCTACACTAGAGCCCATTATTGCCATTCCGCCACCATGCATATCAGGATAACTGCCAGTTGCAAATCCATGTTCGATTCTGCAATAAGTCATCGTAATCAGATCATTTGTATCGACACGAATTCCGCCCCAACCTGTAGCCGGGTTATCTGTAGTAAATAAAATAATCGATCCTTCAGAACCGATCGCCTGAAGATTACCACTGACATTGAATTTGTAATAACCCTGGAAGTTAACTTCAACGCCCGGTTCAATATTGAGAGTCTGTCCCGATGGCACAGTTACATGACCGGTAACAAGATATGGTGAATTATTTTGAGTCCAGATGCCAGACTGGTTGCCACTGACATTTGTTTGAGCAACAGCAAGGCAAGGAACAAGTAGCAGTAACAGAATCAGATTTTTCAAGGTTATCTCCATTTTACAAGAATTTGGTGCGATTTTTCAATAACATAGTATTATACCACATAGTTATGGTAACAATCAAACCCATGAGGATAATTATGGACTACAAACTTCACGAAAAAGCGATAAATGCCCTACGGCAAGTGAATGATCCTGAAGTCGGGATGAATATCGTGCGTATGGGTCTTGTTCATTCGCTGGAAGTTACTGAAAATTCTGCCAAGCTGGTAATGCTTGCAACCAGTCCATCGTGTCCAATGGGAACCACGCTCACCGATACTGCCCGTGCTGCTCTCCTGACAGTTTTCCCGGAAGGCGCTGAGGTCGATGTCACTCTGGATCTCAACATTCCATGGTCGGAAAATCTGATGCAGGAAGACTCCGATGAACCGGTTACCGAACTTCAGGCACCACTGACTCCAGTTGCTGTTGGCAGACTCCCATTTCTTATAATTGCAATTTTGTCACTGATTGCAGGTTTTGCACTTGGCTTGCAGAGAACAGGACTTGTGTTTTCTCTACCTGGAAACCCATCGATCATGATGCATGGTCCACTTGTTATCGGCGGTTTCTTTGGAACAGTAATCAGTCTTGAACGTGCTGTTGCCCTACCGTGGAAGTGGTGTTGGCTTGCTCCTGCGTTGATGGGACTTTCAGCTCCTGCAACTTTGATTCTTGGAGTAGAGGTTGGTGCACTGCTGCTGACAGTTGGTAGTGCAATATTATTGCTCACAAACATTGTACTCACCTATAAACACCAGACTCTTTTCAACGCAGCGATGGCAATTGCAGCTCTGTGTTTCCTATTTGGAAATGTGTCATGGCTGCAGGGCGCGCCAATTCCGCATATCGTGCAATTCTGGGCATCGTTTCTGGTACTGACCATTGTTGGCGAAAGACTGGAACTCAGCAGGCTTGGTTCAAAACACCCTTTGAAAAACGCCTACTTTATCATTGCATCACTTCCTCTGGTAATTGCACCGGTTCTTACTTTCAACGGTCTGGGTATTGGCGCAATAATAATGGGAATCGGTTGCTTTTTCCTGACTATCTGGCTCCTGAAATTCGATATCGCCAAAAGCACGCTGTACAAAGGTGGAATAACCAGTTTTGTATCGGTTGCTCTGCTCAGCGGTTACGGCTGGCTTGCAGTGGCTGGATTCGGCTGGAGCGTATTTGGTAATCTTGAAGCCGGATTATATTACGATGCAACACTTCACTCTCTATTTCTGGGTTTTGTATTTTCAATGATCTTTGGTCATGCCCCAATTATTTTCCCAGCCATCCTCAAAACACCGATGCCATACAATCACTACATGTACGTACCACTGGTCTTATTACACACCGGCGTTGCGTTCAGAGTACTTGGTGGTTTTTCGGGCTACACGGAGATGAGACAACACGCCGCAATATTGAATGCAACTGCTATCGGCGTTTTCTTTCTGGTAGTGATTTTGACTGTGATTAACGCTAGAAGATCTAATTGTCCAGTCCAGGAATGACTGCCTGGAGTTCCTTTACATACTTTTTGAACTGGCTCCTGCCAGACCTGGTGATTTTTATAATTGTGCACGGCTTCTTGCCTACAAATATTTTTTCGATCTCTACAACTCCGCCTTCTTCAAGGCGCGATAAATGAACCGACAATGTTCCGTCGGTCATACTCAAAAGCACACGAAGTTCAGTGAACGGGGTTGCTCCCGATCTGATGAGGTGGGATAAAATCAGCAACCTGGCCCTGCCATGGATCAGCGGCGCAAGTATCGCTGCCTTCCCGCTTTTGTGGGGGTCTTTTTGTTGCACGCTTCGGGGCCTCCTTGCCCGCTCTGCGTAGTGGCGCAGGGAAAGTGCATCGGTCTTTCCCTGCATCCCGGTTTGTTTTGTGAGTTTGCTGTTTTCAGAAAATCAGTCACTGGTAATTTTCTGAGCTAACTCAAGGCCGGCACCAAATCCTTCTGATGCCGACCCGAATCTACCGGTAAGGAATCCATTCCTCATCCTGCTGAGCAGTTGTCCTCCGGCCTTCAACCGATGCTCCGTCTGGACCCGGTAATCTCCAACAAAACAAACCAATTCGTGTTCGTTGCTCTGACAGCCGACCAGTCAATCATCCTTAATCACTGTCGACCTTTACTTTAATAAACCAAGTACTTTATTTATTCAAGTAAAAAAACAACAAATATGAAACTTTTTTTTCAGGGCCCTGAAGCATATCTTTTCGATGATAAATTGTTGGGCTACAACACACCCCTTGGAGGATAAAAATGAAAAGCAAAAAACTAATTGAAATGGAAGACAAGTACGGTGCAGACAACTATCACCCACTTGATCTTGTTATCAAAAAAGCAGAAGGCATCTGGGTTCACGATGTTGAAGGCAACAAGTACCTGGACTTTCTTGCTTCCTACAGCGCAGTAAATCAGGGTCACTGCCACCCTCGGTTGCTGAAGGTTTTCCGCAAGCAAGCTGCAAAGTGTACTTTGACCAGTCGCGCTTTCCGCAACGACCAGCTTCCTTTTTTCAACAAAGAGATGACTGAGGTAACCGGCTACAAGAGAGTTCTGCCAATGAACTCTGGCGCCGAAGCTGTTGAGACTGCAATCAAAGCTGCTCGTAAATGGGGCTACCAGGTTAAAGGTATCAAGAAAAACAAAGCTGAAATCATTGTTTGTGCAGACAACTTCCATGGCAGGACAACTACCATTGTTGGCTTCTCAACTGAAGATCAATACAAAGATGGTTTTGGCCCTTTCACACCTGGATTCAAGGTTGTTCCTTTTGGCGATGCAAAAGCTCTTGAAGCTGCTATCAACAAAAACACCTGCGCATTCATTGTAGAGCCTGTTCAAGGTGAAGCTGGAATCAACATCCCACCTCGTGGTTACCTGAAAAAAGTTGAGAAACTTTGCAAGGCTAACAACGTGCTGTTCATCGCCGATGAAATTCAATCAGGCCTGGGTCGTACCGGCAGAATGTTTGCTCACCAGTGGGACAAAGTTCGTCCAGACGGTTTGATTGTTGGTAAAGCATTGAGCGGTGGCTTCTACCCTGTTTCTGCATTCCTTGCCGACGACGAAGTTATGGATGTTTTCAATCCTGGCGATCACGGTTCAACATTTGGTGGCAACCCATTGGGTGCTGCAGTTGCTCGTGAAGCTGTCCAGGTTATTATCGATGAAAAACTTGTCGAGAAATCTGAAAAACATGGTGAGTATTTCATGGAAAAACTGCGCGCTATTAAAGCCAAGAGCATTAAGAAAGTTCGCGGTCGCGGATTATTCATCGGTGTTGTGCTGGACAGACCAGCTCGCCCTTACTGTGAAGCATTAATGGCTGAAGGATTGCTCTGTAAAGAGACACACGAAAATGTTATCCGCTTTGCACCACCATTGGTTGTGACAAAGAAAGATCTCAACTGGGCATTGCGCAGGATTGAGAAAGTTTTCAAAAAGCTCGGATAATTGCTGACACAAGCGCCCGTTCTTTCAGGATGGGCGCTTTTTGTTGTCATAAAATAAAATCCAAAGTATATTGCTCCTCATGAATACTCTCAAAACAACCTTACTGCCTCTTTCGCTGATGCTGACTGTTTTTGGTCTGGCTCTTTTTGTGCCGATCGACAAGTTGCCAATCCCTTCAGTTTTAGCCGAGGCATTTTACATGCTCCAGGACTATGCTCAAGCTCATGTGCTGCTCTGCCTGCTCCCTGCGTTCTTCATAGCTGGCGCAATCAGCACCTTCATCCAAAAAGAAACCGTGATGAAGTATCTGGGCCCAGGTGCAAAAAAAAGCATCTCCTATCTGGTGTCGTCAATCAGTGGTGGAGTTCTGGCAGTCTGTTCATGCACAATTTTACCAATGTTTTCCGGCATCAGGTCGATGGGTGCAGGACTCGGTCCAGCAACTACTTTTCTATATGCCGGACCATCGATAAATATTACTGCCATTGTTCTGACAACCCGTGTGCTCGGTTTTGAGATCGGAATAGTCAGAACTATAAGTGCAATTGTTTTCAGTATCGTAATTGGTATAATCATGCAGGCGATATTCAAGGAAGAAACCAAACCGGCCCCCGCGATGTTTGCAGGCAATCAGCTTGGCTCATCGGATGACAGCGCAGGTCGTGCAGCAAAAATGATTGGAATGATGATTCTGATTCTTATTTTTGCCGGCCTTTCAGCTCCCTGCGATACAGGCGATACAAAACTGCTTCGCATAATGATCTTCATGGCAGGAATCAAGTGGTACCTGACTGTTGGTGCATCGATTGTTTTATTCTGGATGCTGGTCAACTGGATCAAAGTCAACTTGAGGCTGCTGATTATATCGATGATTCCCGCTGCTGTTGTCGGCCTGTTTTTTGAGACAAATCCACAGCTTCCATTTACACTGGCAATCACCGGACTCTCACTGCTACTCTGGCGAACCAAAGGAATGGCTGGTCAGTGGCTTGACTCAACCTGGAACTTTGCAAAAGATATTGTGCCTCTGCTGTTCTGGGGAATCACAGTTGCAGGGCTTCTACTCGGCCGTCCTGGTCACCAGGGATTGATGCCTGAAGGCTGGATTACTGCTGCGGTTGGAAACAACGGTTTCCTGTCCACTTTTACAGCATCGGTTGTTGGAGCATTCACCTACTTCTCATCCTGTACCGAAGTCCCAATTCTGCAAGGCCTGCTTGGCAACGGCATGGCCAAAGGTCCGGCACTGGCACTGCTGCTTGCAGGACCTGCACTCTCATTGCCAAACATGCTGGTAATTCGCAAAGTGCTGGGCAACCAAAAGACTGTGGTTTATGTATCGCTGGTCATTTTGATGTCGACAGCTTGTGGGCTGCTTTATGGGGCGTTTTTTACTAGTCGGGTGCTTGGGGGGTTGAATTGGATCTAATACAGTTCGCATAACCACTCATTTTCCACGCGCGTGGAATACTCTGCTCTTTCATCTCGCTATCACCCAACAGGCATTAAAAAATTAATGCATAGACGACTATCAAAACTAAGGCAACAGGATACAAAACAAGCCAAGCATTCAGAAAAATTATGAAAATACTGACCTCTACCTATTGTAATGTTTCCGAACAAAGTATATAATATTAACTGTTAGATTTAAAAAAGACCACAGCCGTAGCTTGGAGTATTGCACACAAAGGAGTCTTCTCGCATGCGAATCCTAACTTTGCCTTTCCTTTTCATATTGTTGTTTGCCCAGTCAGGGTACGCGCAGGTCGGCCCTCTCATTTGGGAAGACAACTTCGAAAACCTAGATAACTGGATTATCGAAACTGGCAACGGCCATTGGGGTTGGGGCAACGGTGAACTGGAATACTATCATCCGGACAACGTGGAGATCGCTGAAGTGCCAGGAGAACCTGGAAATAATGCCCTGCACATAACCGCCCGACAACAAAGCGGTCCGGATATCACAGATGTGTGGGGTAATCCCCTCAACTACACCTCCGGCAAGGTAGTAAGCAAATCCCATGTATCAGTAAAGTACGGAATGATCGAAGCACGAGTTCGCATTCCCGATATCGATCTTGGCGGCTGGCCAGCTGTCTGGTTGCTGGGAACCGCCAACTACGCCTGGCCCCGCTGCGGTGAGATGGACATGATGGAAATGGGAAGCACACAGTCTTTCCGAGACCTGCATGACACCCATAACGGCGGCAACGGTCTGAATAACTCCAATGTTAATCAGGTTATCGGAGCCAACGCCATATACTATTCTGACGATGCAGTGGTACCAGAAAACCCATCAGGGGCGGCCAGCTTATCCTGGGATCCGAATGACGAAAGTTGCCGACCATACTATAATTATGCCACACCTTTGATAGAAAGATTCCTGCTCTACCGGGCCTACTGGGACGAATCAAGCCTGCGCTTTACCGTTGTGGACGACGGCATCGAATATGACCTTTACGAAACTCCTTTTACCATTGACGAGGAATCCGATGAATTCCAGGAGCCTTTCTACTTGATTGCCAACCTGGCCATCGGCGGAGCTTTTACCGATGCCTATAACCTGGGCGACCCCAACAGTGGTCTGCCTGTTTCCCTTCCATTTGATGCAGAGATGTATGTTGATTACATCCGAGTCTACGAATTCAACGGTCAGGGCGAAGTTCACCTCGGACCGCCAGAATTCCAGATGGGTACTTTTGGCATCTACACCGATGAAACTCCAACCAACGGGGCTCTTGAAGCTGAAATATCTTCACAGATTTACGTGTGGGAAGGGACCTTGATCACTGGCACCATCCCGCCTTATGAAGGCGATCACGTTTTGAGTTGGCAATCCGCCGGGTCTGGATGGTTCGGGGCAGGAATTATGTCCATCCAGCCTTTGAACCTGTTCAACTTTGGCGAGGGCCACCTGAAATTTATGATCAAGATTCCTGCCCATGTGACCTTCAAGATTGGAATCATCGATGCGTGGGGGAATCAGTCCTATGTGGAGTTCCCGGGTAATCAGACCACTTACGGCCTGGTGCGCAACGGCCAGTGGGCTCAGGCTGCAATTCCCGTATCTGCAATCCGAGGCGAGTTCATTGACCTGCGGATGCTCAGCTACTCCTTCGTGATCCTCGAAGAACATGGCCAAAACTGTGAGTTCGCCCTGGACGATATATACTGGGATGGCGGTAGCGTGACTGCAGTCGATGGTGAAGATGGCGGAAATCTCATTCAAAGGGTTATGCTGAGCAATGCTCCAAACCCCTTTAATGCCGCGACTAATATCCAATTCAATCTGCCAACCAACGAGTCCTACGAAATTACGATCTACGACACGTCTGGTCAGCGAATCAATAGCTTCCGAGGTATTGGAACCAGTGGACCTAATTCCGTGCACTGGGACGGGCGGGACGATGACGGCAGCATTGTGGCCTCAGGAACGTTCTTCTACAGACTGGAAGCGGGAAAAATGCGGGAAACCGGGAAAATGACTGTTGTGAAATAAGTTTTCCTATCAGACAAACAACGGCTTCTGTCAGTAATCCGGCAGAGGCTGTTGCTTATTCTATCTTTTTTAACTTACTCCAGTCTATAGTAAGGTGTGAATTTTTGTCCTTCAGATTAGCAATAGTCCCATCGAAATCAGCTTCCAATTTCTCTATGAATTCCAATAATTCCTGCTCTTCATTTTTTTTGAGAAAAAACCAGGCTCCTCGCTTTGAGCCATGTTTGCAGGATATGCAGAAGGAGAACAACCCCGATTGGCCAATTTTGACGTTAAGTTTTGGGGGATAACGCATCGAACTTACAAGACCTGGGCGGTCTGGATTCAGTAACTTATTACTTGTACGGTGCTTAAAACAAATTGTATCGCCCGCGCTCACGACCGGTCCTTCAACCTGCCAGACGAGCCGGTTAACTACAATACAAGCGAGGTTGGTTGGACAGGACCAGCCTGGTTCTTCTTCGATTCGTTCTTTTGGTTGCACTTCAACGTCTGAAATCAATGTCGCTTCAATAACTAAATGGTGGTAATAAAGATATATTCCGGGGTCAAATGGCTGGCTTGATGCCTGGGATGATGAAGGACATAAAACGACTAAAAAAATACAGCATGTAATAAAAATTCTAATCATTTTTCTACCTCATTGCAGACTGAATCCAACCTATAATATTTATAACACTACGTTATCCTACACAGGCTTACAAGCCCTGGAAGCAAAACAAACTGGCATGAATTCTGAAACCTTATCCCCGAGTTCTGGTTCAAATCGATCTTCGTAAAAACCGGTCAGAAGAAATCCTGCTGCCAACTGGCCTCCGATTAAACTGTCCATAGTGTGACTGAACTCAAGCGGGTCTCCGTTCTTAAACTGAGTCGCCAATTCTGATTTTGTGAGATGATCCAGATCGCTGTAAGGCAGTGGATGACGAACTTCCAGAAGGCTTTCATTTTCTATCTTTTGATAATCGAAAACATAATAATCGGGGTTCATAAATCCGGAAAGCAGGCTTCCCCCAGGTTTCAAAACACGGAATGCCTCTCTCCAGACAGGTTCAATATCTGCAATAAAACAATTGCTCACCGGATGAAAAATGAGATCGAAACTCGCGTCGTCGAAACATGACAAATCGGTCATGTCTCCAAGCACTGTGGTAATTTGAAGATTGTCACGATCGGCAACAAGCTGATCCTGGGCCAGCTGAGCTGGGGAATTATCGAACACCGTAACAGTAGCGCCAGCGGCTGCCAGTATTGGCCCCTGCTGACCACCACCGGAAGCCAAGCCCAGAATTTTGCATCCAGTCAAGTCAGGAAAACCTGGAAACCAGCTATCGGGCACCGGTTTGACAGGTGTCAGAATTACTGACCACTGGCCCTTTCTGGCTTTGGCTACCTGTTCTTTATCGACAGGCAAAGTCCAGGGACTTTTTTCGATAACTTTTTTGTCCCAGGCATCTTCATTGTATTTTCTGATATCCAATATTATTCGTCTTTCTCCATGATAATAAAGTCTACCGGATTAGATCGATTTTTATACCACCAAATCTTCTGGCTAATAAATTAAACAGCACAGCTTCAAAAATCCCAAGCACCGCACCGGCAACTGCGAAAATAAGCGGCATACCAATTAGTGCCAGGAATGCGAGTGCAGTCCCAAGGTTTAGCGATCCGGTAGTTACCAGGTCAAAAATAAATCCACCGAAGGAGTAAACAACTCCAGCTGCAAGCCCCACAAATGCAAATAGAATGGCCTGAAACTTTGCAAGTGCCAGCACACCAATTGAGTTGGTTTTAGTCATAATTTTATCTCCCGTTCTTACTGCCCAGAAACAAAGCCAATCAACGACATCTCTTTTTCAATATACCCCGGGAAATCCCCAAGAAGTTCATCAGGGGCAAAACGGGTTCGCTCAAGTCCGGAAACTGGTCCAATTTCAGGAGCATATATAACTGTGCCGTAATTCTCTGGTACATAATAACCAATAACGCTGCCATGTTGCCTCCTTCATTGTGGCTTTGTCAGGCGCAAGCTCTTGTTATGCAGCTGCCTACACACAACTTACTTAAGTTCCTGAGAAAAGCACGCTGAATCAGGCTACCAATTTTTTCCTAATTGTTCTTTTGTCCGAGTGCATTTGCGGTGTCATCCATTCGCCCTTCGAGATCACTGACACGACTTTCAATATCTGTCAAACCCGTGCCGTGCAGAATCTCCAGACCGTCAACGGCAGCTGAGATCTTGCTGCTCTGATCTCTTGTTCACTTTGTTTCAGCTCTTTAATCTGAGTATCGAACTGAGTTAGTGGTGGGTGAAAAGTATAGACTCCGATGCTGACAAACAAAGTCAGCATCAGACCAAGGAAGAACGAAAGATTGTTTGTAGTCCAGAACTCTGCCCTTTGTTTCCCATGAAAGACCTCCTTAATAGAAATCGACATGCTTAAGGCACTTACCCATCCAGAATACATCCAATGAAATTAAACCAACCAATCCAGTGCCCGCCACAATATATGCCAGGAGCATTCCTGGTTCAGTGCCGTGAATCAATGTCAGTATTACAAGAATAAACAAGCTTGTCCATAGCGGCAATCGCAACCAGGCCAGAACATGCAAACGCGCCCTGTCAGAGGCTTCAACAACACGTGAAACCGCAATGCGTTTTCCCCAGGCATTTACGCCAGTGGAAAGTGGCAAAAGCTCGGTAATCATTGTTAAAAGTCCAAACGCATAACCAATTTCAAGCACAAGTGCTGCGCCAAAACCAATCACGCCCAGACCGTGGTGAATAATCAGATCTTTTCGTGGAGTAATGCCATATTTGTATTTGCCAACTGCCATCCAGATGAAGTCTGCAAGTAGGTGTCCATAGACAAGCAACAAGCCTGTACGCATCCAGTCGCCCTGTTGATGACGATACAGAAATGCTTCGCGCCAATGCTCAAAGCCACCAACAAATGCAGAGATGCCAAGTATGGTTAATATCAGTGCTGCACCCGCACGCGACAACTTGAAAGCCCGCAAATAAACAGGTTCCACACGTAGAACTGCAAGCAAATGCAGAGCTACAAATAGAGCAGTGAAACCCAGTATAGGGCCCCAAGTATTTGACCATCCAAAATCCATCAAAACAAGCATCCTTAAAACTCCAAATGCCATTAAATTACATTAATTAACCGTGCAGTGTAAAGCAGATGGCCCTACGCGTCAATCGGATTCGCTTTTTGCCTGCTTTGCTTATTAATAAATCACCCATATTCCACGGATAATGATTCCGCTCTACACAGTAGATTCCTGATGGTGTCACCGACAGGTCAACAGTGAACTGCAACAGCTCATCAGGCTCTTCAGTTGCTGAATCTTCTACTGTTATCAAATACTCTCCAGAACCCAAATCGTTGATTACAAATTCAACATCGTAAAGACACAGACAGTCACAAGGACCAGCTGGCCCATAAACTTCAGCCGCTGATATTGAGACGCTCTGCTGGTCAATTTGTATATCAGCAGATATTTGTTCTACACAACAGTTAAAACCGGCATCGATATGAGATAAGTAAAGTATGTTCAGTTCTTGATCATAATCATATTCAACGCAACTTGTCGTTGATGGAGTAGTTCTTTTGCAGCCTGAGTTTTCAACTATCACACCAGTTGGATTTGAATCTTCACAGCTGGTAATAAATAGCAACAGAATAGAGCATGCCAAAACTAATCGAATAATCTTCATTTCAATCTCTCCATAAAGCTGATTACCACATCGCTCTGCTTATGAGTTACTGGATTACCGTCGATAGCACACGCAACTCTTCTAAGTTCCCAGAAGTATTTGTGCAGAGCATAAAACATTTCCCTGTTGGAAATATTTGCAATTTTTTCATACATGGAGTGAACTGTTTTTGAAAAATCGACCTTGTTGTCGAGAGCAGTTTTTGCAAGCTCGCCGCTTTCTCCAGGAAGATAAAAACAGTCACCAAGCAAAGTCATCTCTTCTACAGTTAAATCATGTTTTCCAAAATTGTACATCCACTCCGGAATCATTTTCAGATATTCTGCGCGTGGATTGTAGCTGTCCGATTCACTATAAACTGCCAGCGATTTCAACGGGATATAGTTAACCCAGAACTGGCAGTTCGGGTTACTCATTATCCCTTCAACCTTATTTTTCAGTTCAACAGGTCTGCCGGAAAACGGGCCCACAAACATTCTGTGCAAATCATAATCATTGGCATGAATGTTATCCCATATCACAGGCTTGCGTTTGATAACTTTTTGCAGATTTACAATTGAATCGACAGGGATTTCCAGCGACACAACTTCCGGTCCGGTCCACATCAGATCAACATTGCTGTCCAGCTGCTGACCAAGTTCCAGAAGATATTCATTCTCTGCTACTTTGTATTGAGCCATCATGTCACAATAAACTGTGGGGCAAAAAAGAAGTCTGTCATCTGGAATGTGCTGTAAAACCTGGTTCGTAATTGCTGCTTGAGCTTTGGCGTCGGGATTGTTGTCAGGAATGTCATCAAACAGAATCGCAAACTTTTTGCAACCAAGTGCAATAACCTGATCGATTTTTTTTAGTAACAATTCAGTTTCAGTATTGTAGTCGATGTCCAGTCCAGGTGAGATTGCATAGATAAAATCAACACCGGCAAGTGATGCTTCTTGAATCAGTTTTTTTAAGTCTGCAAGCTCTTGCTCGCTGTATAATTCACGCCACAGTTTACGATGTTTCAAGTCATCTTTAGGGGCATAGAGGTAACTGTTCATCCCCCACTGCTTCATCCAGGAGAACAAAAGAATTCTCTGAGAATCACTCCACGGTTGGCCGTAAAAACCTTCGATGGTTCCTGTATAACGCATTACTTCCACCCCACTACAATTGCAGACACACGCCAATAGCCATAGTGGCCATCTTTCTCTGGGCGAATATCTTCAATCAACAATTTCATATCATGAATGCCTGGCTCCAGTTCCAATTTTACTATTGTCGGCGGCACAGCATCACCTGGACACCAGCCACTCCTGCTGAAATCGGAACTCCAGATGCCATTGGACCATCGACGAGTATACGGATTGATTGCACGGAACTGTTCGCAGTCTGTTCTCCATGGTCGGAACCTGTGAATTTCAGAATCATCACAGTAGAAAACATTATCTTTGGGTTCAAATTCATCGGCGCCTGTTCCATCGGTACAATGTCCTGAGACCAGATAGTACATTTCAGTTTTGCCAAGTTCAGGAACTTCAATTGTTGTCGATGCCAAGTCACCCAATCGATACTCTAAATCATAAAACAGTGGCTGCACCCAAACAGGATTTTGAACTTCACCAGGTTCGAAAGTTAATGTGAAATCGATATACCACGCAGGTGTTACCCAGGTGTCAATCCATCCTGCAAATTCACAATTACCAACCAGCAACGATGCCAAATGAGATACATCCATTTCCCATTCTGTGGTTCCACCATATGCAGTCATGAACTTCAGCAATTCAACATCAGAGCCGTCATGGTTTACAAGCCTGACATGGCCCGCTCTGTCCCACTTGTCATGCACTGAAATCAGGTCTTTGGGAATTGGTCGCAAGTTTACCTTTGCCGTTATTTTCACTGGCTCATAAAACTTGGGGATCTCCAGCTGAGTTCTGATTTCCCTGCCATTGTCTTCAGAGCTAACTGTCACGGTTTCATATTGCGATGGATTATCTGGAGAGAAATGAATCATGTTGTTGCTAAAAATATCATATGTCACGGTTTCAAAACGTGGTTGTTCAGCAACCTGTACACACCCGGTTAAAAGCAGAAGTAATAAATATCTCTTCATCAGTTTCCCTTGAGTTTGAAGGTTTTTATTTCAAACGGCTTCATTTTCAATTGCCCTGAATGTTCTTTACCATCAGCCCACTCCATCAAATCAGTTTCAACAAGTTTGCCTTCTGCTGTGAGTGTTCCCTCAGAATGTCTGCCCATCGTCTCAACAATTCGCAGAATAATACAATCCTCTTTTTCAGCTTTTTTAACTGCCTCAACAGAAAGTCCATCACCCGTCAGTTTCCACGGTACACTGTTTTCTGTAGCGCAATTTTCAAACAGCTCCAGTCCCTGATTGAATTGCTCCGCCTGTGAAATAACATCGCTACGCAGCAAGTCTCCCGTATGAGGATACAAACTATACTTGAAATTGTGAGTGCCGATGTCTGCATCGGGGTCAGGATTATTTGGCGACCGTAGCAAGTTCAAATCAAGGATATTGCCTTGTAATCGATGTCCGTATTTGCAGTCGTTCAACAGTGCCACGCCATAGTCATTGTCCGAAATATCCACATACCGTTGCGCAGCAACTTCAAACCTGGCTTTGTCCCACGATGTATTTGTGTGCGTCGACCGTTTCACATAACCATACTGAATATCGCTGGTTGAAAAG
The DNA here is from genome assembly GCA_964437115.1 of uncultured Fibrobacteraceae bacterium. Lineage (GTDB taxonomy): Bacteria > Krumholzibacteriota > Krumholzibacteriia > LZORAL124-64-63 > LZORAL124-64-63 > JABIBH01. The sequence goes on from CAYTFE010000007.1 coordinate 28,683, forward strand.
TCCGATTGTACATTTACCTCAAACGCAACTCGCAACATTTTGTGCTTTTCCTGCCAGTTGACTTCAGTCTCAAAGTCCAGTCGCTTGCTGTTAGCAGGAAGGTAAATTTTCTGAGTTATTGTTGAGTTGCCCAGTGACAGTTCAAACTTCAGGCCTTGTCTTACATCACCAAAAACCATCGGCTCAGCTTTTACTGAAACTGCATTTCCCAACACCGCTTCCTTGTAAAAGAAATCGATGTCCCACGCGTCCCAGTTATTAGGTCTGTCATCATAAAGTGTAAAGATGTTGCCAGACTCCAGTACTGCTTTGTCAGCTTCTTTGTCATAACCGCTTATCAATGTGCCATCTTTTGCGAATTCGTATCGGACAAGACTGTTCTCCAGAACAAGCCCTTCACCCGGTGTACTTTGAGGAACTTCATCGCTTTTATGGATAGTTAAAAATGAGTAAGGCTCAACTTCAACCAGAGCTACAGATTGTTGTTCAATCTGAACCGGACAATCTTTTACACCGTTCCAGGATTCCGGCAATTCAACTACGCCGTTAAACTTGCTGCTGGTAACATTCATCAGAACAAGCGAGTTTTCATCGGTGGAGAACAACGCAGTTGCACCGTCTTTCAGCAGCTGGTCACATTTCGCAAGCGACTCTGCCTGCTCCCTGCGAGTTGTTTCATAAACAGTAGTGATACTTGATCCGGGAAGAATGTCGTGAAACTGATTCATCAGACTGTTCTTCCAAATCGCATCTAACTCATCAGGATATTTATCCAGAGGTAAACAGCTCCATAGATATTCAACCGCACGCAGTTTCTGTTCCAGATGTCGATTATTCTTCTTCACCTGAGCCTGAGTTGTATAGGTTCCACGATGCAGTTCCAGATATAACTCACCGGACCAGGTCTCCAGCTGATCTTTGTAACCATGCAATTTTTCAAACAACGATTCAGCAGTTCCAAACTTTACCTTTGGCACGCCTTCAAGGTTTGTCATCCGCTTGCCAAGCTCAATGTTTTCAGGCTTCGGACCACCGCCACCATCGCCAACTCCGAACAGAGATATAAATTCATTGATGAAATCCTTCTCTTTGAAATTGGTTTCTGCGGGAATCAGAAACTCGGTATCGAGTTGACTGTTATAAGTGTTTTCAGGCGGGAAATGTGTTAAAATTTTTGAACCATCAATCCCCTGCCAATTAAATGTATGATGAGGAAACTCATTGAACTGACTCCACGATAATTTCTGAGTCAGAAATGTTTTAATACCAGACTTACTCAAAATTTGAGGCATCGCGGCTGAGTAACCAAAAACATCAGGCAACCAGAGATTTTTTACATCGACACCAAATTCGTCTTTGAAAAAATTCTTTCCGTGCAAAATCTGTCGCACCATGGATTCACCGCTGATCAGATTGCAATCCGCTTCAACCCACATTCCACCTTGCAATTCCCACTGCCCTTTTTTATGAGCAGCCTTTATCCGATTGTAAATCTCAGGGTAATGTTCCTTGATAAACGCATAGTGCTGAGGTTGTGAAGCTCCAAAAATGTAGTCGGGATATTTTTCAATAAGATCAAGCTGGTTGGCAAAAGTTCTGGCGCACTTGCGCACAGATTCTCTGACCGGCCAGAGCCAGGCAGTGTCGATATGGGCATGGCCAACTGCTGTGACTTCCAGCGCCGACGCATTGGCAGGCTTTGTCAATTCAACAGCTAACAGCTCTCTTGCCTCTGCCGGATTATTAACTGCGTTGTTCAGTGCTCTGATAATTCTGGCTCGCTGTACACTATCTGATGGCAGCCTTTTTACAAGACCCAGCAGTATGCGAATATCCAGATGCAGATGCCACGCTTCCTGGTCAAAAACAACCAGTTTTATGCTTTCAACTTTTGCATCGAAATTGCCGTACCTGTTGGGATCATCTTCGGTGGGATCACTGTCGGTATAAACTCCGAACAGACTGTTTGCTGCAGCTTCAACCCACAGTTCCAGTTTTCCGGAAGCCTTAAGCGGAACAAAGGTTCTGGCAAAATCGGGTTCAAAAATTGAACCATTGGTTATGCCCTGTAGCGCTGTACCATCGGCAGAAAACACAAGCCCTTCACCGGAGAAATCCAGACACGCTGCCAGAGTTTTGCCCTTCCATTTTTCAGGAACTTCGCAGGTCAACTTGAACCAGGCAGAATCCCACTTCTTGCCCCACTGCTGGCCCTGGATTATTGGCTTATACTCGTGATTTAATCTGTCTGCAAAAAACACAGGTTCATCGGATCTGAAATATTCAGCTGTAAACTCAGTACAATCGGAAATGAACTGCTTCTGCAGTCGCTTGTTAAACTGAGTAACTCTCTCAATTATCAAATCGTGTTCTTTGCTTTTCATTTTTTCTCCCTGACAACAAAACCGTCATCGGTTTCGTCACGATCTCTGTATTGCAATCGACTTAGCATTCTCTTCAGATCAATCAATCCGCCAGTTGTAAACCAGAATATCGATACTACTGCAATAACAATTTGAATAATCAGATAAATTTCCCAGAACTTCATCCATACGGCATCAGCAACTTCATAATTCAAGTTATAAATTGTTCCGATGATAAACACAGCCGTCCAGCCACCGGTCCAAACATAATTCAGGATGAAAATAATTTTATCGCCCCGGGTAAACTCTCTACCCATTCCCAATAATTTCCAGCCTCTGTCAGGCACTTCATTTACTATTTGCAGCTCATCGTAGACTGCGTAGTCACCACGGTTGAGAAGTTTGTCCATATTGCAGGAGGTACGAGTCACCAGGGAGATTACAACATAAAGCAGTGATGACGACCCCATACCGATTGCCCAATAAATCTGACCATTTATACCGCGCATTCCCAAAATGAAGTTTTTCAAAAAGACAAATCCATCAGGTGAAGCAAGCCACTCCGATGAAATCTGTTTTGCGATAATTCCGCTGACCGCAATAGCAGCACCTGTAATCATAGCTGTCCATGCGGCCTGAGTTGTGCCCCGTTTCCAATAAAGACCACCAATAATTACAGCACCGGATCCACCTGCAAAAATTGCTCCGGTGATTGCAAAGAAAAGTGCAATCTTCTGAGTCTGATTAAAGAGCAAACTGAAAAAGAAAATGAACAGAGCCACAAAAGTAATTGAGAGGCGCAGTGCAAGCAGGTGCTGTTTTTGAGTGAACGGCTTTTTACGCATCGGCATAATTACATCCTGAACCAGAATGCTGCCCCATGAATGCAAATAGGTGTCATGAGTACTGATAAATGCAGCGATCATCACTGCAGCAAAAGCACCAAGTAATCCGACTGGCAAAATATGCGACAATACAAGTGGCACTCTGAGCTGGCTGATCAAAGTGTCAGAACCAACTCCGGCAAGTGATGCGTTGACAGACTCGGCCAGATGTGAAAAGTCAGAGTGGTGCATTAAGGTGTAGGCAACTATCGGCACAAACAAAAAGAACAGAGTTTGAGGCATTCCTCTCCAACCGGCAAGCACCCCTCCCATCTTTGCTTCGTGGGCAGATTTTGCCGATGCATTATACGCCTGCGCACCTTGCCAACTCATCGTCCCGTACATCACGCCAATTATGCCGATCAGAAAAAACCAGAAATTGAAATCTTCAACATGACCTGTTTTAAAAGGATTTATACGGGATTTGTTTTCGTACTTGTTCTTGATCTCCAGAACCTGTTCCTGCTGCTCAATTTCTGTCAGCAGTTTGTACTGCGGCGTTTCTTGTATCTGCACAATCTCTTTTGCAGCCTCTCTGCCTGGAGTGTGCGCCAGTGCAGAATGAATCTGTCCCATATCAACTTTGACAAATAGAAACAAAATTATGATTACAAAAACGATGTTGATAAATGCGCCTTGAAAAAAATCGGCAATAATTACTGCAATCTGTCCACCGGTAAAAACAAAATAAAGCGATATACTCAACAATCCGATCATCAGAACCGGGAACATGCTCACATCAAAACCGAGTATTGAAAATGATTGGGGCAGTCCACAAAAGTAGATAAAAAATCTGGCACCTACAGCAGGAAATATTCCAAAGTTTATCAACCCTGCAACAAACGCAACCAGCCCTGTAAATATCCTGAACTTACGGCTGTATCGTTCTTCAAAAAACTGCGCCAGAGTGAGGCATCGAGTTTGGCGAAACCGATAGATAACCCAACCACAAACTGACAATACAAGAATCACAACTCCGGTTGTCATGCCCCACCACGACATGGAAAAACCGGCGATATAATTCATCTCCATGTATGTAACAATAGTGATTGCGCCCAGACCCGCAGCTCCACTCGAGATGCTGATTACATACCTGCCGGCGGATCTGCCTGCGGCCAGAAAATCCGATACACTTCTCATCAATCCGTTTGTTGCTCTCACAGAATAAAACATTCCTGCAATCACAAAAACAACAATGCTCCAGTCCAGTATTGTCATTTGTTTGCTTTCTTGAATCTGTCAACCCAGGCTCTGGTCCGATGCAAGTAGGCATCGGGATTCATCGGCTCAAAATCTTCATAACCATCTTTTGCAATCGATGGTTCAATCTGCGTTCCCTCATGCCATTCATTGAATGAAGTAATTCCAATTATTTCCGGTTTTATTTTCAGTGCATTGCCAAACGCCGAGTCATAATATTTTCCATTTTCACGATCTCTGATATTCACTGCATTCCACGGCCTGATTTTTGTATCGATGTAGCCTGGGCCAACACATGGAATAAATATCTTTCCATTCTCTGCTGCCCAGCTCTCCATCTGCTGCCAATTCTTCCAGGTCGATCCATAAGTAAAACCGTCAACTGCAAAATAGTTGTAAAAACCGTCAAATCCGCTATCGATAAAAAACTGTTGCTCATTTTCCTGAACCCACAATCCAATCATCACCGAGTCATACTGTGTGTCTCTGATACTCTTGTCACCAGGCTGTAAAATTGATGCCCACTCTTCTGCTGTAATGAAATAGGAATCGTAAACATAGAATAACGGCTTGTTGTTGAACCTGTAAAATGCAGGATGGTCTCCGTAGTTATCAATGATGTATTTCAGTTGTTCAAAAGTTGTCTTCGCATTTCTGCCAGGAAATGGTTCAATGTGAAAATTGACTTTCAGGCCAAACTTTTCAGCCCTGTCCATAATCAATGGAACGGCTTTGCCTTCAAAAGTATCTGCACCCCACCATGAAACTGATAATGTTCCAACTCCGGCAGTAACCAGCTGCTCCATATGCTTTTCAACTACGGCAGGATTATGAGAACTGTAGCAACCAGGTTCGGGATAAAAATCTGCTCCGATATCATCGCCACCAGGATATGTGTGAGGCACTTCTACATCGCCCATCACCTTGTGTGACCAATGAAAATAGGAATCGCCAAAGTCCGGATTGTCGTACCAGGGATAGTAAAAAGCATGCACCGATTCAGAAGGTGCTGACCAGGATCTGCCATCCTCACTAATAAACTCTGGTAGCTCTCCACCTTTTTTGAAATTGTAGTACTGTTTCCTCTGCTCCCACTTCGCCAACTCATCTGAACTAAAAACAAACTCTGCTTCAGCATCTGCAAACTGCACGAAACCCCACATCTCGGGATAGTGCATTGCAATCAGACCTTGAGGTGACCAGACCCAGTTATGTTCCGGGTTGCCCAGCTTATTGTATTGCTCATCGACATCCCACTCAACACGCGAAAAATTAACACGCCACTGCTCTCCAACAACTGGTCGAGGCTCCTGCATGCAACCCCATGGAATTGCAATTTCGATTGTCCAGCCTTTGTCAATGTCATCGGGATTATTCAATGTTCCAACAATATCAATTGCAGTAATCAGCCCATCGATATCCCATTCATTGTGCGCTACGTTGTCACCATCGCGATATGGTTTATCCAGAAACAGATCCCACTCCGTGCCCATGGCGTTGACTTCGAGTTCGTAGTAATTATGAGTGTCGCCGTCCGGATCCAAAAAAATTTCAAAGTCATTGTCGTGATAAATAACAGCATCGCGTTCAGTCAGTTTGGCCCAGATATGAGGCTCTTCCATCTCAGCTGCAAAATAAAAGTACTCGTCATCCCAGAGCATTTTTACTCGAGTGGTGAAAGTTGGTAACGGTTTGAGATGTCCTTCTATATCGACAAACTCTTCAGTCCAATCTGCTTTAAGCCATGCCGCATCATCAAGTTTTCCATCCAGGAGCAAATCCTCTGCTCTGTAACAGACATACTCACGAGGTTGAAACTCAATTTGGGGTGTCGGGAATTCTGCACACGCTGAAGAAGCAATCAGCAAAAGGCTAAGCAAAACAAGCATCAATTAATTCCTCTATTGTGGTCTCTGCCATACAAACACAAGTATCTGCTGCACCATAGTAAATCATCACTCTCTGGTCTTGGACAATCATGCCGCTTGGAAATACTACATTGGGAACCTGGCCAACCATTTCCTCCATCTCTTGCGGTTCCAGAATATTGTACTTCCCCCGCGCGATTACTTTTGTTGGATCGTCCAGATCCAGTAACATTACACCAGCTTGATAGATCGGTTGATAATGAAGCGCGATGCCATGATAGACCAGCAACCAACCTTTGTCGGTTTTCACTGGCGGTGGCCCTGCACCAATCAGTTCATCCCAGTAGTGCAAGTTACCTTCTGCAACTTCACCAACAGGTTTCCAGCTCAACAGATCTTCAGATTCCGATAACCAGATTGCGCTGCCACTTCTAACATCGCCTACATCTGTTTTGTTGGGACGATCCAGTCGTAAATATTTGCCATTAATTAGTTCTGGAAATAAAACACCATTACGATTCTCTTCTTCAGAAACAATGCCTTTAAAAATGAACTCTTTCATGTCTGAGGATTCAGCAAGCCCCAGCTTGCAGCCACTTTCGGTATCCATTGCAAACATCACATAGAAAGTGGAATCTATTTTAGTAATTCGCGGGTCATAAATATGGAAAATGCGCTCGTTCACCGATTCAATGCCTTGCAGTTTTACCAGATCATTAATAACATGAAACTGAACCCCGTCACTACTTTCAGCCATGTATAAAACAGTTTCACGGGAACGAAGTTGAACGCGCAGCATCAGCAGATATTTGTTATCGATTTTAATAGCACCGGGATTGAATACAGAAGTTACCGCAGAAAAATCATTGCGTGTGATGAGTGGATTATCGGGACATCGATGCAACATAATTACCAAGCTTGGTTAAGAGGAAAAGCCTGGTAATTGTCACACAGTTACAGCAGAAATGTCAAACTACTAAATCAATTTCTTGGGATAGCATCAACTCCATTGTTGACAATACCCGACAAATTTAGTAGTATATTATATTAACATATTATTAACTATTTAACTAAGAGGTAAACAAATGGCAAAAATCTGCATTATCGGAGCTGGATTTGCCGGCCACACAGCTGCTCTTTACCTCGGCGACAAGCTGGGTAAAGCCCATGAGATAACAGTTATCAATCGTTCAAAGAACTTTGTCTACATTCCATCGCTGGTTTGGGTGGGAATCGACAGAATGGACGTTGAAAACACTCAGTTTGACCTTGAAAAGGTGTACAACAAGTTCAATGTCAGGCTAATTACCGGCAAAGCAACAGAAGTTCACGCAGATGAGCAGTTTGTAGTTGCTGAACCGGACAACTCATCTGAATCTGAGAAAATTGAGTACGATTACCTCCTGATTTCTACAGGGCCAAAACTCGATTTCGAAGCAACGCCTGGACTAGGACCGGCAACAGGCAACACCTGGTCAATATGCTCGCCTCCTCATGCATCTGAAGCAAAAATACAATACCTTGAATCTGTGGCAAAAATGGAAAGTGGCGAAAAACAACGCATCGTCATTGGTACAGGCCATGGTGGAGCAACTTGCCAGGGCGCAGCACTTGAATATATCACAAACGTTCACAAAGATCTGGTTCGCAGAGGAATCAGGGAAAAATGCGACCTGACATATCTGTCTAATGAACCAGAACTTGGTGATTTTGGAATCCGTGGGTTGAGTGTCAGCCATAAAGGCGAAATGACATCTGGAGCAGATTTTATTGGTGCTGTTTTTGATGACTACGGCATCAATCCGATGATAGGTCGTGCAGTCCAAAAGGTTGATAAAGAAAACATCTACTGGGAAGACATTAATGGTGATTCTGGTGAAACAGGATATGACTACGCCATGTTGATTCCTCGATTCCTTGGTCAACCAATGAAATTTGTTGGTGCCGATGGACAGGACATCGCTGATAAAATCGTAAATCCAGCAAATGGGCTGGTAAAAGTTGATGGCATCTACGGCCTGAAATATGATGAACTCGCTAATAACCCTGACGCATGGCCAGCTGTTTACCAGAATCCGGCATATTCCAATATTTTTGCCGCAGGAATTGCCTTTGCACCTCCTGGACCAATTTCAGCTCCTACGATAAATCCCAACGGAACCGCATTAAGCCCTGCTCCACCGAGAACAGGTATGGTGTCAGGAATTATTGGCCGAATTGTCGCTCTGAATATCATTGACCTTGTGCAAAAAGGACGAATGACTCACAGTGAGCGAATGACTGAAATGGCAGCAGCATGTATTGCATCGATGGGTGATAGCCTTTGGGATGGATCAGCTGCGGTAATTATGGTTTATCCTGTAGTGCCTGATAACAGAAAATATCCAAATGAACAAGGAAGAGACCAATTTGTAACCCACATGGAGATGGGGCTTGCTGGCGCCTGGATGAAACGGATGATTCACACAACTTTCATGTATAAACTTCAAGGTAAACCAGGCTGGAAAATCATTCCTGAATAGAGAGGTATCGATATGAAGATAACGAATAAAGACAAGGCAATGATGAACAATAAGTTTATTCAGTTTTTCAGATTTATAGTTCTGAATCTGAAAATCCTTAAGGCAGTTGATCACAGCAAGCGATCCTGACTGAATATCCAGGGGTAGTTAACTGCTGCCCCACCACAACACTAGCTACCCACTCACATATCGACCAATCCTGCTTGACAATCTATACCAACCAGTACATATTCTACCTTGAGGTAGGAATTATGCGTTTGTCGACAACATCAGAACATGCAATCCGCAGCCTGGTCTACATGGCCTCTTGCGGTCATGAGCTGTGCTCTGTAAAGCATCTGAGCGATAAATTGGACATTCCGTATAAATACCTTGGCAGACTGATGGCAACATTGAGAAATGATGGCCTGGTTGCATCTACTCGCGGAAAAAATGGTGGCTACTCCATAAGTAAACCGCTGGATGATATTCGCCTTCTGGATATTATCAGAACAGTTGAGGGACTGGATAATTTTGATCGATGTTTACTAGGTTTTTCCGAGTGTAATGACGATGACCCCTGTCCCTTGCACGATTTCTGGAAAGGACACAAGGAAGGAATCACAGAAATGATTACTAATGTGTCTTTAGCAGAAATGATAGCAAGCAAAGCAAAGAAATTTTAGTTTTTTCATAGCAATATCCTACTTGTTTGTAAGATGTTCATTGGAGTTCCGTTAGGAACATTAACTGTCGCTTTTGCGACAAAACACAGGAGAGCAAAACATGAACGAATCATGGCTCGACAAGCTATTGTCCCGCAAAGGGCTGTATACCGCCTTTTGGACAATCGGCATCCTTATGGTTGTGGCGCTTGTTGTATTTACAGCCAATCTTGCAAAAGAAGTTCCCCCAATCCCTCAAAATGTTGTCTCTGCTTCTGGTGAAACGCTTTACACCTATGATGATGTAGTTAACGGCAAGGGAATGTTCCAACAGTTCGACTTGATGGACTATGGAACGATGCTTGGAATGGGTGCCTACATGGGCCCAGATTTCTCAACTGAATTTTTCCATAAACGCGCAGTATATCTGTATGACCACCTTGCAATGGTGGAATACGGCGTCCCCGCTGGCGAACTAACAGTTGAGCAACGCGCTTTTGTTAAGGAAAAAGTAAAAGCTGACTTTAAACAGCAGACTCTGACGGATCACACAGTTACTTATTCAGATGCGTCAGCTGAAGCTTATAAAGCTAACACTGAGTGGATCATCGATTTTCTAGTAAACGGCACCGATGCCCCAGCATGGCCAGGCGGAGTAATCACAGCTGAAGAAGCAACATTGATTTCTGCTTTTGTTGATTGGAGTCAACTTGTTGCCTCCAGTAACAGACCTGGCACACAGAGAACATGGAGCAACAACTGGCCACCTGAGCCAATGGTTGACCAAGATCTTACTTGGCTGAGCCACTGGGTATCGCTGTGGGAGTTCCTCCTGCTTTGGGCTGGTACAATTGCTGTTCTGTTTATAAGTTATGAAAAACTTGTTAAAAAAGATGATGAGGAAGAACTCGAGAATCCTCTGGTAATTACAAAGCTCTTTCCTTCTCAAGAAAAACTGCTGAAATATGTTCCAGTCGTTGGACTGTTCTTCTTATTACAGATGCTTATAGGTGGCTACCTGGCGCACATTTATACAGAGCCAGATAAAGCATTTATCATCAATCAATCTATCCTGCCATTTAATGTAATGCGTGCATTACACATAAACCTTGCAATCATTTGGGTTGCTATTGGTTGGCTTGTTGGCGGTCTGCTTATCGCACCTTTGGTTGCAAAAGAAGACTTAAAATTCCCTTGGCTTGTAGATGTTCTTTGGGCTGCCCTGCTTATTGTTGGTGGTGGCGGACTTATCGGTATCTACCTTGGAGCTACTGGGCATATGCGTGAAGTATGGTTCTGGTTTGGTAACGAAGGTCGCGAGCTGTTAAACCTTGCCCGCGTCTGGGATATCGGTCTTGTTGTTGGACTTGTTATGTGGTTCCTGATGGTATTCAGTGTAATCCGCAAAGCAAAAGGTAATAACATTCTGGTTGGAACCATCATCTGGAGTGCTTTCGGTATTGCTACATTGTATATCGCAGGCATGATGCCGATACATGAAATCGAGCCTAACTTTACTGTCGATGATTACTATCGCTGGTGGGTTGTTCACCTGTGGGTTGAGCTAACATTCGAGCTGTTCGCAGCTGGTGTTCTTGCATTCCTGACAGTTGCACTTGGACTTATTTCTCGTAAAACTGCAGAACGAATCATGTTGTTTGAACTTGGTTTGATCATGCTTGGTGGAACTCTTGGAGTTGGGCACCACTACTGGTGGCAGGGACTTGACGAGCATTGGATTGCCATCGGTGGTATCTTCTCGGCTCTTGAGCCTCTCCCTCTGGCAATTATGATGATTGCTGCCTGGAAAGAGCAGAAGTCAATCAATGAGCAGGGAAAAGATTTTCCTTTCGCTATTCCATTCCTGTTCCTTGCTGGTTCAGCATTCCTGAACTGGTTTGGTGCTGGATTCCTTGGTATGGTTATCAATACCCCAACAATCAACTACTATGCTCACGGAACATACCTGATTATGCCACACGGCCATGTTGCTCTGCTTGGTGCATTCGGTTATATCTCCCTGGCATTCATGTACCTGGTTGCTCGCAGTAATGCGATGGCTAAAAACTTGGTCTGGGATGAAAAATGGAGTCGTATTGGCTTCTGGATGGTAACAATTGGTGTCTGCATTTATGCAATCCCAACAATGGTAATTGGTGCAAAACAGGCAGAAGTTGCTCATGAACTTGGTTACTGGGCTTCAAGACAGCGTGAAACTGTTGAGGCTTTAAAACCATGGATGTGGTCAAGATTAGTTCCTGACTTCACCATGATTATTGGTGCAGCAATCATTTTCCTGGATCTGTTGAAAAAGACTTTCTTCAGTAAGAAGATTGCTTAAATAAACTTGGAGCGCGATAGAAATATCGCGCTCTTTTTTGTTTGATTTTTAATTGATAATGGCTATCATTATCAGATAAAGGAGACAATAATGAGTGAATTTTTGAACGACATGAGCAGCAGAATCAATACATCAACTACAAGAGTTGATGCGATAATGCGCACTGTAACTGATTTTTTCGATGGTGTTGAGCCGTCAACTCTAGCTGCAAGGTTTGCAGCAGAACTTGGCTCCATTACTGCAAGTGAGTTTGCATACGCTGAGCAATTAATGGATAAATACGGCTTCTCCGATGACCAACTTCACAACAAAATTGAAGATCTGATTAACATCTTCAAAGCTGGCTTGGAAGCTGGCGGGTCGACAGGTATATCCGCTGGTCACCCTGTCGACAACTATATAGCCGAAAACAAAGAGATTATGAAGCTTGCTCAAAATCTTCTTGGCCCTCGCGAAAACCTTGCAGAAACTTTTGACAAACTACTTCAAGTTGACCTGCACTACACTCGCAAGGAAAACCAACTTTTCCCTGTTTTTGAAAAATATGGTTTCGACAAACCTTCAAAACTTATGTGGACCATTCACGATGAAATCCGCAAAGCAATTAAAATGTGCCACCAACTTTTTACTGCCGGTGACATGGAAAAACTTGCTGCGCTTGAGCCAAAAATGCTCAAAGGATTGCAAGGTATGGTATTCAAAGAGGAGAAAATCCTTTTCCCAACAGCACTTGAAATGTTTGACAACAGTGACTGGATAAAAATGTCAGAAGGCGATGCTGAGATTGGCTTCTGTTTCATTGAAACCCCAGAACCATGGGTTGCTCCGACTACTGATGGGTCTGTTGAACAAGAGCCTGTAGCTGTTGAGCAAACTGGTGACGCTATAAAGCTTGATGAAGGAGCTCTTTCACCTGAGCAAATAAATATGATGATGAAGGTCGTACCATTTGACATGACTTATGTCGATGAAAACGATGAAGTTCTTTACTACAACAGAGGCGATGACAGAGTATTCCCTCGCTCACCAGAAATCATCGGCAGAAAAGTTCAGAATTGTCATCCACCAAAGAGCTACCACATGGTAGAATCGATTTTGAATGCGTTTAAATCTGGTGAAAAAAACGAAGCCTCATTCTGGATTAACATGGGCAAAATATTTGTTTTGATTAAGTATTACGCTGTTCGTGACGATAATGGCACTTACTGTGGAACACTTGAAGTAAGTCAGGAAATATCTGAGATCCGCGCTCTTGAAGGAGAACGCAGAATTTTAGATTGGGAGAAATAAAGGAATAGAAGATGAGAAAGCCGTTTGTTGGGATTTTAGCATTTGCCGTAGTTCTTTTTTCAATGCCACTTGGACACGCTGTCATGGTATTGATTGAGGAGTTGCTTGGTCACGAATTTCAATTTTACGGAGCTGCTCTACTTGGCTTAGTGGGCGTTGGTCTGGTTTGGATTGGCGCCCGCTCTGAAGATGAAACCAAAGGCACTTGGTACGGACTATTTGGCGGACTTGCTCTTTGGACTGGCTGGGTTGAATTCTCATTTATCTGGACTGCTAATATGCTTGGCGTTCAGCCACTGCTTGAAAATGGCGAAATTGTCACTAAACCTGAATATTTGATTATGCCGTCTTCAATTGGGCTATTGCTTGCATCAATGGTCTACTTCCTATTCAATTCAAAAACTAAATGTGGTTTCTTCAGTTGGATTCAGCGTAATTTGCGACTTAAAATTGCCACCGATTCAACCATTCCGCGCAGAAACTTTTCAATAATTACAGCAATGGAAACTATTTATATTTTGTGGTTCTTCTACATCGTTCTGCTGTTGGTTTACGATGACACCTTTCTTGGAGACAAGCACCCTGCTACCTATACAGTCTTTGCTGGATCTCTTGCATGGTCCATCTATCTAATATCTCGTCTTGTTAAATTTGGTAAAATTGCACCTGCTATCCGTTATGCAATCCCGACAGTAATTATCTTCTGGAATGCAGTTGAAATTCTTGGTCGATGGAACTTTTTCAAAGAAATTTGGGTTGAACCGACCGAATATATACTTGAAATGGTTCTAATTCTTGTTGCATTTGTCTCAGTTATTTTTATGACCAAATTTACAACAAAAAAAACCGACTGACCTCTTGAATTCTTGACAATAACAGGTCTCTGGTGATAATTGGAACTGTCCAGAAACCTTAAACCTGTCAGGAAGTTTTATGTCACGGACGACCATAATACTGTTTTTTCTGCTTATTACTATTGCAGGTTCTGTTTTTGCCTCTCCCAACGGCAATTTTAAAGCTACAATTCTAATCGATGCTGAATCTGGTGAAGTGCTTGATGCTTATAATGAGCATAGGGCATTGCCTCCTGCATCGATGGTCAAAATGATGACTGAGCTGATTGTTTTGGAGCTTGTCAAAAGTGGTGAGCTCAAAAATGAAGACCAGATTACTGTATCTGCCAAGGCTAGTAGAATGGGCGGCTCCCAAGTCTACCTCAAGCACAGAGAAGTATTCCCACTTATCGAGCTGCTGAAAGCACTGTCAATTCAGTCTGCCAACGATGCCGCTGTTGCTCTTGCAGAATATACATCGGGTTCTACCATTGCCTTTGTAGAATTAATGAATCAAAGAGCTCGTGAACTTGGAATGAATGACACAGTGTTCCATTCAGTTCACGGCCTACCACCTGGGGCGGGTCAAAAAAGTGACCTTTCTTCCCCACACGACATGGCAATTCTAGGCAGAGAATTGAGTAAATATCCGGAAGCATTGGAGTGGGCTGTCAGCAATAATGTTCCTTTCCGTGATGGTAAATTTATTCTGACCAATCCCAATCCTCTTGTTGGTAAATTCCGTGGGCTTGAAGGAATCAAAACCGGCTATACCAGCAAAGCCGGGTTCTGTCTCACTGCCGCTGCAACTCAAAAAGGGCTGCGACTGATTTCCTGTGTGATGGGCGCAACAACCAACAAAGCTCGTGGTGAAGAGACAACCAGGCTGCTTTCACGCGGTTTTGCAATGTACACCAGAGTGACATTGATTGCTCTGGCTGGTGAACTGATGGACAATGAAACCAAGATTTCTGGCGGGAAAGCAACCAAAACTACCCTGGCCTATGCTGAACCGCTGATTGCCGGAATGCGGAAAGATGCTGTAGGAGAAGTTGAACTTATTCATGATTTGCCAAAAAAAATCAAAGCTCCACTTGAAAAAGGTGCTATAGTTGGGACTGCAAGAGCTGTTCTCAACGGCAAAATTTTGGGCGAAGTTGATCTGGTCACAGCGGAAGAAATTGAAGAAGGTAACTGGTGGGAAAAACTTATACACAAATAGCATTAATTCTTACACTTCTTATATCGGGATGTGGTGTTGAGCAAGATACATTTTTCAACGATGACTTGCCAAAACGGGTCATTGTTATTTCTCTGGATTGCTTACGTGCCGATAGATTGCATTGCTACGGAAATGACAGACAAGTAAGCGCTACCCTGGATTCATTGGCTGCTGCTGGAACCCGTTTTTCTAAAGCAACTGCCCCATCAAATTGGACCCTTCCTTCACATGTTTCTCTGTTTACCGGAATCAGTCAGCTACGGCATCAAGTTGAAGATAAAGCTCATACGTTAAACCCGAATATTCCACATATGGTTGAAAATATTCATGCTGCCGGAATTGAAACTGCTGCATTTACTGGTGGTGGCTACCTGAAGGCAATATATGGACATGACAGGGGATTTGATCATTACGAAAGTGGAAAACACTTAAACAGAAACTGGACTGGAACACTTCAGGAAACTAAAAAATGGCTTGCCGATCACACAGAAGAAGATTTTTTTCTTTTTGTTCACACCTATGAAATTCACGCTCCTTACAATCCACCTCGAGAATGGATAAAGCGTGTAATACCCGTACAAAAAACCAGCTTTGGTGGTACTACCTCACATATGCTCAACATTAAAAAGCGTGGAGTAACCACAGACGAAATTGAAGAAGTGAAAGCTTACTACGATGCCGGAATCTTATACACCGACGAAATGCTGGCCGGGTTTACAGAGTGGCTTCGTGAAGAAGGACTCGATGAAAACCTGTTGCTGATTGTCTCAAGTGATCATGGCGAACAGTTCTGGGAGCATGGTGAACATGGTCATGGTGACAACAAGTTAGGCGCAGAATTGACTAATGTACCGCTGATTGTCAGCCTCCCACACGGCCCAGGGTTACCTGAAAATATTCCTTCAGTATCTAATGCCAACGCCAGTTTCATCGATATCATGCCAACGGTGCTGGAGGCACTGGATATTCAATATCCTGCAAATCTTGATGGTTATTCATTGTTGCCAGAACTGATTGGCAAAGATATTTCTGATATCGATATGCCTGCACGAATTCGCAGAACTCATGTAATTGGTGATACAAGATATCAGATATCGATAACTGCCGGGGACAACTATGTAGCGTTGATATGTGGTGACTATAAGTTCCTGTTGCAGCGACCAGACAGACCAGAAGTTGAAGTTGAGAATTGGCCGTGTATGTATGACCTGGCTGCAGATCCAATGGAATTGAACCCAATGCCTATTCCTGATGAGCTGATTGAAACACTACGTGACGTTGTGGAGAATCTTGCAACAGATGACAAAGATTTGTCGCCTGGTAAGCAGGAAATCGATCCTGAAACCAGACGACAACTTGAAGCTCTTGGCTACTTATAGAGAGTAGCTCATTCCAACACCAAAGACCTGCTTCAGCTGAGTTTTGCTGATAACGTCCTCATCATAAATTAGCTGTAATTTGAAAGTGATGTTAATCATTTTATAAACTGCAACACTTATATCACTGGACCAATCAATGTCCAGCTTGCTCATCTCTTCAGTGCCCCAAAACAGTGCCAATCTGGATTTAATATTTACGTGACCATTAAGCTTATAGTCGGCAGCATTGATTATTTCAATACCAGCCTCAACCCGAGACTTTTCTATTTCAGAAGTGCTTGAGTCATCTGCCCAACTTGTATATTGATCAGTAAATGTTTCTTTTGCTGCAAGACCAATTCTGGTCTCAAGCCAACTTTGCGGCTTCATTCCGCCACCAATACTTTGGGTCAGAACAAGTGGGTCGTTAAATGCTGACACTTCTGTGTCAGGTTCAGTGTCATAATCGTAGCCTGTTACAAACTGGGTTTTCAATGTTGTTGCAACATATGGATTGAAAAAGCTTTCCATCTTGCGAGTATAGACTGACTCAATAAATATCTGATCCAGAGATTTACGAGTTCCTGTACCGTCCTGCTTCACTTGGCCAAGTTCCATTTTCAGATTGGACTGCCATGTTGAACTGCCGCTTTCTCTGGTCAGCTTGCCGTTACCATCAGCAAACCACGAAAGTTGATTGGTCCCACCCTGCGCCCAATTACTGAATGAGTTCTGGCTGAAACTGAATGTACTGATTAATTCGTGATTCCAGGCCACTGTATCGACAGGTGCTTCAGCTGCAGTAACTGACACTCCCATCAGCAATAAAAACAATACTCTTAACATTTTTTACTCCACCCCTGATTAAATTAGCTCTTTGGAGTCACCAATATAATTAATCATAAGTGGAGTGTCATCCGTAATTATTACTCACTCCTCAAAAAGTACTCATCAAGATCTTTGTCCCCTCGACCAGACAAATTAACGATTACAATCTCACTACTGCTGACGTTATTGCGCAATGTTTCCAGGTATGCCAACGCATGCGAGCTCTCAAATGCTGGCAGAATGCCTTCCAGTTCACATAGCTGACTGAAGGCAGTCATAACCTCTGAATCGGTTGCCGATTCATATTGAACACGGCCCTTATCTTTCAATTCACTATGTTCCGGCCCGATACCTGGATAATCCAGACCCGCAGCAATACAGTGATTACCACCGGGAGCTACCATACCGTCAGGTAAACAGTAAGTGTTCATACCATGAATCACCGCTGGTTCACCCAAAGTTAGAGTTGCTGCGTGCCTGTCAGAATCAAGACCACTGCCTGCGGCTTCCACGCCAACCATCTTGACTTCATCTTCCAGAAAGGCACTGAACAGACCTATGGCATTGCTTCCTCCGCCAACACAGGCTACAAGTCTGTCAGGCAATCGATCAAACTGCATGAGACATTGAGCTCTTGCTTCCCTGCCTATAATAGACTGGAAAGTTCTAACTATCATTGGGTATGGATGTGGACCGACTGCTGATCCAAGCAGGTAATGAGCGGTATCAGCTTCTGCGACAAAAGCTCCGATTGCTTCATCAACTGCAGCAGTCAAAGTTGCATCGCCACTGTTAGCTGGCACTACTCTGGCGCCCATCATTTCAATCCGCTTTACATTCATACTTTGCCTGCGCATATCCTCTGCGCCCATATAGATGTCGCATTCCATACCAAACCGTGCAGCTACTGCAGCTGTTGCAACACCATGTTGACCTGCCCCTGTTTCAGCAATAATTTTCTTTTTACCAGATCGTTTTGCCAGTAGCACCTGCCCAAGACAGTTGTTCATCTTATGTGCGCCAAGATGATTCAGGTCTTCTCGTTTGAGTAAAATTGTTCCGCCTACATGTTGAGAAAGTCTCTCTGCATGGTAGAGAGGCGTTGGTCTGCCGGAGTAGCTCTGCAGTTCTGCATCAAACTCTGTAATAAAAGCGGGGTCTTCAATGAACTTGAGAAAAGTATCTCCAAGTTGTTTCAAAGGCCCCTCCAATGGCGGTGGCACAAAGCACCCTCCATAAGGTCCATAAAATCCGTTCTCATCAGGTTTGTGCATTTTTGGCAAAGTCATTGTTCACTCCTTGGGTAACAGGTACAAAAAAATCCGACCCTCAATTTGAGAGTCGGATTCAAGAATTTGTGATTATCTGAAAGCTAGAACATCACACACCTCGGCATCCGACAAATATGCCACAGCCAACTTTGGGTGTTGTAAGTTCGTGTTTTCATGTTATTAATCATACTATAATTTATACTCAACTGTCAAATCGAACAAAACGATTGGATTACGATGAACATCGAACAACTCTGGGCAAACCTCCTGATACAGTCCTGCTGCTGGATAGTGGGATCACTATTTATTGCATTGATTGCCAGGGTAATTGTGTTCAGGTTTCTGACAAAACTTGCTTCCAAAACATCCACCGACATTGATGACAAGCTGGTTTCGACAATAAGACGACCAGTCATGCTTTCAATTCTGTTGTTTGGAGTAAGTAAGGCTATAGCTGTATTGTGTCCACCAGAACTCGTAACCTCTCTTGCTGATGGAACTATCAAAACTATAGTGATTATACTGTGGTCAAATACTGCTCTGCAAAGTATCACAGTAATTCTTGGCTTATTCTCTGACAGTGATAAGCAGTGGATTCACACTCGCACTCTGCCACTATTTCAGATGTTAATTAAAATTCTTATATTCAGTTTTGCATTTTATTTTGTTCTGATTGCCTGGGGAATAAATGTCACAACCTGGCTTGCAAGTGCTGGCGTAGTTGGAATTGCTATCGGTTTTGCAGCCAAGGATACTTTGGCAAATCTGTTCTCAGGTGTGTTTATTCTGGCAGATGCTCCTTACAAAATTGGCGATTTCATTGTTCTGGACAATAGCATGCGCGGTAAAGTTACAAACATCGGAATCAGATCTACACGCCTGCTGACACTTGACGATGTTGAAGTAACTATTCCAAATGCAGTTATCGGTAACTCAAGAATTGTGAATCAAACTGGTGGGCCCAGGGAAGCAATTCGCGTGACTATTTCAGTTTCAGCCGCGTATGGAAGTGATATCGATCAGGTAAGAGAAGTTCTGCTTTCATGCAGTGAAGATGTGGATAAACTCGATTCAGTGAATAAACCAAGAGTACGATTCCGTCGATTTGGTGCGTCTGGCCTTGACTTTGATCTGTTGTGCTGGATAAATCAACCACGATTGCTTGGTCAAGTTACCGATGAACTGAACTGCAAAGTTTATAAAGCTCTCAACGATGCCAACATAGAAATTCCTTATGCAAAACAGGATCTATATATCAAAGAGATGCCGGACAGAAGAAGTTCCTGACTCATTTTATCTGAACAACTGTTTCATGCCACCAAAACTCTTTTTCTTGTTGGCACAGGGACCTAACAATATTGGCTCAAATAAAACAGTAGTATTGGTTGCGTTAGTATCAGCATGATCATAGATCATAGCTGCAACAGAATCTCGGTCTGCTGTTCCCCACCAGTTGTTTTCGAAATGGACAACTGCACCAGATGAACCTTGATGATAAAATACATCTACAGCATACTGGGAGCCATTGTTGAATATGTGGTTATTGTGAAATTCAGCTGCACTTAAATTAATCATTCTTATTACACCACTATCTCCTGCTCCTGTGAAAACACAGTTTTCAGCCTCAACCCTGCCATATATTTTCATGTCATAACCACGACTTTCCTCAACTCGTATATTATCACAATAGATACCAATTTGTTCTGGACCGCCACCAACATACACATTGTACTTTGTTCGCTTAAGCATACTGTTGCTGGCATGAATTACTCCACCCATTCCCATTATCCCATCTATTACATCCTCAATATGACATTCATCTATTATAACATTTGGATGACTAGTATAAGTCCCACCTCCAGAACTGCTGTGAATCCTCTGTATGGTTGCTGTTGATGTTGAGTTTGAGTTGTATAATGCAGTAACAGCTTGTATTCTACCTGAATCAATAAACTCACAATCTTCAACTAAAAATGAACACTCAGGACAAACAGATATTGAGTTTTCAGAAAAAACAGCATCATCAGCAATGAATCTAAAACGACAATTACGGACCTCCCCGCCTGGAATACACCTGACTCCCTTTTTCATATTTTCAAAAGTGATGTTTTCAACAACTAACCATGGTGCTCCAAAACCAGCAGCTAGCCCATGAGAATCATATGAGTCAGGGTAAACAGGAAACTCATAATCTGTGCCAATAATAACTTCATCTCTACCTGTGCCAATAAAGGTCAAGCTGTCTGTTTCTACACCAACTACAGCCCACCAGTTGATTTGAGGTTGAAACTCCCAGTACTGATCATACCTTCCAGGGCCTATCAGTATGGTATCTCCCACTGCAGCCACATCTACAGCATGCTGTATTATTTCATAGTCCCCACTACCATCCTGCTCTACGTGCCAGGTGAACGCAGAGCAGTTTTGGGCAAGTAACACTAATAATACTGCTGTTACAACTTTCATCTTCAGCCTTTTCTAGTTACCAATATTTGGTCTTTCAAGACAAGCAGATACCTTTACAGGTCTGGCCGCAGTGCTACTGTCTCTTAAAGATCCATCGTTATTTATTGTACTGCTCGTTGCTGTTGCATTATACATGCAACCAGCAAGACAATCATCACGATGCCAAATCATTGTATGACGGTATGAGCCGTCAGCCTGCCTGTTTATTGCGTGAACCAGATTGTCTGTGTCTGGTGTTAATGTGTCAACACCAAGCTGACAACCAGGCACTTGACCAGAAACATCTTCAATAAAAACTCTATCTTCTGATGGAATAGAGCTGTTCTTAGTATCCCACTGAAATACCCATTCAGTCTGGCTTCCTGGTAAAGCATACACTTTTGCTGAAAAACTACCTGAAACAATATCAGGCGGGCTATCATCATAAACAAAAGTTGTCATATTATGATTAGCTGTAAAATCCTGTCTGTAGCCGTCTGGCCAGATGACTGTACATGGGATTTCCTCAGGACACTCTGGCGGCAAACCAAATGTAAGTAATGATGAGTGCTGACTTCCTAGACCATTGCCACCATCAACAACTTGCCAACACACTTTATCAACTTCCTCTGTTATAGTTGCTTCTACTTTAACCCCTATTGCAGATTTGTTCGTTCCACCGTCACCTATAAGACATATTTTGACCCAATCATTCAGCGGAATATTGGTTTCAAATATATTATCTCCTCTATAATAAAACTTACCATAGGAATTATCTTCTTCGGTTACATCACCAATAAACAGATCCATGTCGCCATCTTCATTAAGATCTACTGTTGTTGCAGAAAATAATGGACCTGTGGTGTCAATACCTGAATCTGGACCTGAGTCAGGTAACTCCAATATAGACATACCTTCTTGTCCCCAAAAGAAAGATACAGATTGATCCTGATCATATGGCAGCCACAGATAGTCTTTATGGTTATCGAGATTAAAATCCTGAATAAGCAAAGATGAGAAAGAGCCTGACATTCCTGAGCGAATTTGTAGATCAAAATAACCAAGACCATCATTAATTAGAACGTATTGGTCATTTGCTGATGGAATAACAAAATACAAGTCAAAGTCACTATGACAATCTGTCCAGACTACTCCTCGAACCTGTTCAATCTCACTAAGTGCTGAGCGGAACTCTTCATTTTCAATGAATTCGCCATTACCCTGGTTTATATAAAGTGCAGAGTTATTTGGCGCCGGCCCGCCCTGACTAACAGCAACCCCGACATCACCAACAAACAAATCCATGTCATTATCGTTGTCAATATCAACCCAGCTTGCAGAAACTGTAGCAGTTTGATTATCAATATCAGAGTTGAGAATGTCAGAACTAACATCAATAAATGTACCTGAAGATTGAAAATCATTCCGCAAAATAACATTGGCTATACCACCAAGATCACCATCACTTGCAAATGGATCATTATTCGAACCAGTACCTTTACCTACAAACAGGTCTACTTGACCATCTCCGTTATAATCACCCCAACTACCACACCATGAGTTCTGAATTAAATCCCTAACACCAAGATCATCTGTGACATCAACATAATCTCCATTAATATATTGTAATATCATGGCATCAGTTTCATGAGACAGGAAAATATCTGGATAACCTCTGCCAAGCCGAGCTGGCTCTGTGTCATTAGAAAAATCCGCAACAGCTATGCCACGAAAGCCTATTACAGCACCAAAGTCATCTACGTCAACTTTACGATAATCAGGATCATTACCAATAAGATATCCTCGATGTTCATACAAGACTACTTCTCCGTCAGTTTGAGTTACAAGCAAGTCCATGTCGTCATCTAAATCAAAATCAAACAGAACTTCACTGTATGGATGACCTGTATATTTTACACCAACATCATCCGGCTGTGTTGGTTGGTATACTTCATTTGAACGATCAGTAAATTTAGTCATGTTTAAAAGTGGCTCTGAAACAGGGACTTCAACTGATCGTATATCCCCACCGTTGCTGCCAGCATAGAGTATTGAAGGATCAAGAGCATCAAACTCAATAGCGCCTACACCCTCGTTAAAGGATTCTCCATGGCCAAGAATATGTTCCCAGATTCCACCTTCATACCTCCAGATACCGTTTTTGGGATGAAACCTGGAACTGCTCATTCCAGCAAAAACTATAGTTGGGTCATTGGGGTCTATTTCAAGTGCTGTTATTTTGGTCATTCGCCAAATGTTATTCCACTCATTCCAAGGTTCATCACCTTCGGAATGATAAAAATTAATCTCATCACCCATACCAAAAGAATCGACGCCATCAGCATTTGCAAGAATTTCCCATCTGTCACGGTCGGGTTCTGCAATACTAAATGGAGCAGTAATTCGCAAGACAGTTCCTGTGGTGGGCATAGCTTGATTAACAGCATGACTCTGGCCAGCGGTTCCTATATATAAAACAGACCCGCTTTTATCCGCAGCAAGCGTATGAACTTCCCTGACACATTGGCCAAGGGTTGTTTGCCAGTCAAAAGACAACCAATTATGAACTTCTAAACCAGGCTCGTCTATATCAATAACTTTAATACCTGCATCATCATATCCATGTAAAGCCAATGCTACCAGGCTAGTACCTGGAATTGCCTCAAGTTCATATAATTTCGCATTTATCACTTCACTCTGGTCTATCATAACATATTCACCAAAATCAGGATCCATGTGAATATGCCTGACATAAGATTCTTGAGGCCCCCCAGATATCTTATTTCTAATGGCAAGTAGAAATTCATCAGAACCTAATGATATGAAATCAACTATCTGAAACGGGTTTGCGTCATATGCGTCAATCCATTTTTTATCATTAGGATCACTTTCATCAAAATAACTGAGTATGCGCCTTTGGTTAGCATTAGACCTTATTGCTCCATCATCTGGTGAATCCGGATTTGATGATCCAGCTTCCTTGGTATGATGTATTCCAAAAAGCGTTTCATCCACGAGCTCAATTTTGAATGCATCTCTTTTGACATCACCATTGGTCGCCCAATTCAACCATTCAAAACCATTCTCTCCTGGATCTCTGCGATATACACCATAATCATCATCTGCTACAAGCAGAGTACCATCTTCAAGGCTGCAGATATCATGGCACACCAACATATTGTCACCTTTTGTGAGCCATCCACCAGATTGTTCTTCACTGTACAAATTAGATACTACAATTTCTGAAGAATCTTTGTTATAAAGCCAGCCATTGGAATATTGCCAGGCTAATAACTTATAATTGTCACCAGAGTCGTTTATTGCTACTTCACAATTCGAAACAATTATATCATTATCCTGCCAACCCTTATCTGTAATAATTTCAAAGCTGCCATTAATAGAATCCCAATAGTGGTATAATACATTATTCTGATTCCAATTACCGCGTTGGCATATCATATGGGTCCATTCAAGACTACCCAAGTCTTCTTCAGGTAGAATTTTTAAATAGTAAAGACCTCCTTCGTGATATCGTTCGCGTTCACCGATGTAAAGTTCAACCACTCCTTCAGCCAAAATATTGATAGTCATTCTATTAACATAGCCTCTCTCAAATACCTGACCCCAGTTGTAATCATGCCCAATAATTGGTTCAGGTTTTTTGATTTCACCTGGATCCCCAACTAACTCCCATGATGGATCATCTGAATCTAACTCCAGTCTATAAACTCCATGATTTATCACATCATCTGAGCCAGAACGGACATCAGCAAGAGCATAAATAGTATTCTCATCTGCAAATCGAGCACTCCAGCACCATTTACCCCAATTCGTCGCACCGCCAACAGAAAGATCGTAAAACGTATCCAACTGAATCCATGGATCATCATTATCTCGTAACCAAACCCCATTTGTCCCGGTCAATAAAACTTTGCCATCCTTTGCATCAAGAGCTCTTACCATGCCCATAGTTACTGATGAGGTATCTGCAATCCATTCAGTTCCCTGCTTTTTCCAGAGAGAATACAAATCTTCTGGACCGCCTGAATAGGGTACAAATTCGTAACTGTTCTCACCTTCATATTCCGCACTTTCAGTATCTGGATAAAGCACCCATCTGGTCCGACTTCTGGCAGTTCCCGCTCCAGCATATATTTGACCAGCATCATGAGCGATTGTTGAAAAAGGGATTGTTGTTCCATAATACCTAGTATCATATGAGCTCTGAACGCTATAAGAATGAGTCTCTGGTGGAGTTTCAAGAACCCAGTCTCCACTTACTCTGTCACGACTATAAATACCACCATATGTTGCTGCATATACCCTATTTTCAATAACTTTTAAATCATCTATATAGAATGATTTGCACTCATTAGGATTAGTTAAGCCAGAGTTCCAAAATTCCCAACTTTGGCCAGAGTCTTCACTTCGCAAAACACCAGAAACATCAGTTCCAATATAAAAGATATCAGGATTTATTGGATCAATGCACGTTGCATGAACTTGTCCGCCTGCGCCCACTCCTAGTGGCTCTGAGAGATATTGTGCAAATGCTGTAACACTTAGAACAAACATAAATACTACTGTTAGATAGGTCTTCATTATAAACACTCCTCTATTTTACTAGCATTATACTATGTGATTTTGTGTAATCAGATGTTTTCATCCTTACAAGATAGATTCCGCTGGAAACTCTACTTGCATTGCTATCTGTTCCATCCCAAATAAACTCATGCCTGCCAGAAGTCAGCTGATTATTGCAAAGCTGCTTCACAAGTCTTCCTTTTATGTCATATAATGCAACCTCTGCTTGTTGGCTGCTTGAAAGAGTAAAGGCAATTGTTGTTGTAGGGTTAAACGGGTTAGGGGCTGTCAGAAGCAGCTCTGTAATATAAACAGGTATTTCAGGAGCATTGAAAGCAATTGAATTACCGCTTATCTGACTATTACCATACAGAGGCTCAAGCATTATGTAGGTCTGATAGTGAACTGGTGACCAGTCCATGCAATCTGTTGATACCATGCAAGTGAGAGTACTATCGCTTTCTGCATAACCAATAGCAGCACCATCTCCTAATTCAATTTCAGTTTGTCCGGCAGGAAAGGAAATAATCAGAAACAGGTCTCCAGCGTTGCTTGAAATACTTTCTTCAAACAGGCAACTACTCCAATTGAGTTCATTACCTGCAAGATTATTTGCAACAACTAGAAAACTGTCAGGATCAGGAACTCCACTACTGTCAACTGAAGCCAGTCTCACTTCTGGAAAAACAGTTGCCGAGTCATTGTTAAACCACTGGAAACCATCAAGAATTTCACCATCAGACATAGGGATTAAAACCGCCAAAGTCGGTGTATCGTCTGCTGGAGTAACATAAAAAATGTCCGGAAGTTGTTCCCCTGCAATCAGAGGCAAGGAAAATAAGATACAAATTAGAATCTTGGGAAGCATAGTCCAACCTTCTTTAGGTATATTTTTCTCGCTACGGTAATCACTTTATATCAAATACAAATTATGTGTCAAGAGGAACCTACGAGGAGGCTCCCGGAAAACCGGGAGCCTTTCTATTTTCTAAATGTAAAGAGGGAACCTTATCAAAGGCTCCCTCTCTTGTATTATGGAATAAACTTACTTCCCGGTAAACTCCGGAGCACGTTTTTCCAGGAAGGCAGATGTGCCTTCTTTCATGTCATCGGTTGCACAAACAGATCCAAATAATTCTGCTTCAGCACCAAGACCATCAAGCAGAGTTGTATCCTGTGCACCATCAATCAGTGCCTTGCAAACTGTAACTGCAAATGGTCCCTGTCGAGCAATCTTGCCTGCCATTTTGCCAGCTTTTTCCATCAACTCTGATGCAGGATAAACTTCCTGTACCAGACCGATGCGATAAGCTTCAGCAGCATCAATCATATCGCCGGTGAGGATCAACTGCATTGCTTTGCCTTGACCAACAAGTCTTGGCAAGCGTTGAGTTCCACCATAACCAGGAATCAGACCGAGCTTAACTTCAGGCTGACCGAACATTGCGTTATCAGATGCAAGTCTGATATCACATGCCATTGCCAACTCACAGCCACCACCTAAGGCAAAGCCATTGACTGCGGCAATAAACACTGCACCGGATTCCTCCAATGCAGTGAAAGCAGTCTGGCCTGCAAATGCCAGTTGCTGTCCGGCTTCATCATCGCACTTGCTGATGCTGCCAATGTCAGCACCGGCAACAAATGATTTCTCACCATCGCCGGTCAAAATAACAACTCTGATTGATTCATCGTTGTCAACAGTTTCAACCAGTTTCGCGATGTCTGCAATTGTATCGGCATTCAGTGCATTCAGAACTTCCGGCCTGCTGATTGTTGCAACCAGCACAGCGCCGTCTTGTTCAGTTGTTATGTTTTTGAAACTCATTGCTATCTCCCGTTTGCATCGGTTAGATAACGATAGAACTCTCCATCGGTTCCAAGCACCAGAGTACTGGATTTATCCAATGTTGTTTCGTAAGTCTCCATGGTTTTCAGGAACGCATAGAAATTTCTGGTTCCTGCTGTTCGATTGTAAGCTGCAGCATAAATGTCTGTTGCTTTTGCATCGGCAGCACCACGGATTTCCTGTGCTTCTCTGTAGGCACCAGATTGAATTTTCAAAAGTTCACGGTCTTTTTCACCGTTGATTCTTGAAGCCTCTCCCTGGCCTTCACTTCGGAAGCGGTCAGCAATTCTACGACGCTCGGCAATCATGCGTTCGTAAACTTTGCGCTGAACTTCATCCACGTAGTTGATTCGCTTGAACTGAACGTCCAGAATCTCAATACCAAGATCAGTAGTTCGTTCTTGTGCCTTACTCAATATTTCTTCACGAATGTGATTTCGGCCAGCATCAATGTGATCAAGATTTACCTGCTCTTCAATTACCAGATCACCCTGTTCTGGAGTACGGTTTGAAGTTCTGACAACCTCAACAAGGTTGTAGTTAGCAATAGCATTTCTTGTCTCACCATCGATTATATCATCCAGCCTTGCCTGGGCTCCACGCTCATCACGCAAACGCTGGAAATACAGCAATGGATCAGTTATTTGCCAGCGGGCGTAAGTGCTTATCCAGACAAATCTTTTATCTCTGGTAGGCAACTGGTTTGGATTTCCGTCCCATTCAAGGAACCGTTTATCAAACCGGTGTGCAGTCTGAATAAATGGAACTTTGAATTTCAGACCAGGTGTCACTACCGGATCACCAACAGGTTTACCAAACTGTGTAACGATGACTTGTTGGGTCTCGCTAACCACATAGAATGTGCCACTGACACCAAGTAAAATAACAACTGCAATTAGTATGATTCCTATTTTCATTAGCGATCACCACCTTTCCCACCATCAAGATTCAGAAGCGGTAACACGCTCTTCAGTTTTCCATCGACAACAACTTTACGATCAACTTCTGGAAGCACCTTGCCCATAGTCTCAAGGTACATTCTCTGACGAGTTACTTCAGGAGCTTTTGCATATGACTTGTAAATAGAAGTGAACAGCGCACTATCACCACGAGCATGGTTAACTCGCTCAAGTGCGTAACCTTCTGCTTCCTGAATAGTCTGCAGTGCTTCACCTCGAGCTCTTGGAATAACTTTATTGTATTCACTCTGAGCCTGGTTAATCAGTTTTGAACGTTCCTGTTGTGCCTCATTAACTTCATTGAACGACGGCTTCACAGGATCTGGCGGATTCACATCTTTCAGAACTACCTGCTCAACTCTGATACCAGTTTCATACTGATCACAAAGAAATTGAAGCCCTTCCTGAACCTGCAGTGCAACTTCTGCGCGGCCAAAAGTAAGAACTTCGTTGATGGTACGGTCACCAACAATTCTACGCATCACAGCTTCGTTCATGTCACGGAATGTTTCATCAACCGCACGCACTTTGAAGATGTATTTGTACGGATCAACAATTCTGTACTGAACAACCCACTCAACCATTGCCGAGTTCAAGTCACCAGTCAGGATGTTCGATTCTTCGCCATACGGTTTGCTGGAGAACCTGCTCTGCACGCCGGCTTTAACCGTTCGGAAACCGAACTCGGCTTTTAGCTGACGCTGAACAGGAACTTTCTTCACAGTTTCCACGAAAGGAATTTTGAAATGCAGTCCAGGTTCAGATGTTTTGACATACTCGCCAAACCGCAGAACCAGACCTGCTTCTTCTGGATCGACTGTGTAATAGCTTGATAGTATCACAATCACCGCCAGCAGAATTGGTGCGAATTTTCTGATTTTCCCAAAATCAATATTTGGAAGTTTGATCTCGGGCATTTCCGGCTGCCCTGTGCCACTGTTACCGTTCATAACGGCCCTCACTTTCTATGATTTAACTTCTCTTACGCAATCTATAACGGTGCCATCAACCCAGTTTATAGCAGCAACTACTTTGTCGCCAACATCTGGAGCTTCCGGCTTGCCGCCAACAATTTCTTCAACTTCGTTTTTGATTTCCTCAACTGAGCGAATTGGCAAACTAGAGCCACGCAATTTATCGAGCAAATCCTGCCTTTGTGGATTGATTGCTATTCCTCTTTCAGTGACGATAACATCAATCAATTCACCAGGTCCACAAAGCGTTGTCACATCATCAACCAAAACTGGAATTCTGTCACGGAAACTTGGGATTGGTAGAATTGTACACTTGCTTGCCAGACAATTCATCCAGCCGCCAATACCATGTAACAGCTTGCCATCGCTATGAGTTACAACATTTGCATTGAAGTTGACATCAACTTCAGTTGCACCAAGAACTACTGCGTCCAACATCGATGCAAAATTGCCTTTGCCGTGGAAATTGTAGCTTGTAAATGGCGATGTGTTGATATGGCCGGAATTTTCATGCATTGAACGCACGCCCTCAAGGTCAAATGTCTGGCCATCGAGAATGTAATCTGTCAAACCTTCTTCAAGCATATCAACCAGATACTGGGTTGAGCCACCGCGAACAAATCTGGCCTTAATGCCACGTTCACGCATCATGTCGCGCAAGAAAAGTGCGAACGAAAGTGCAGTTCCACCAGCACCTGCCTGGAAACTGAATCCGTCCTGAACAATGCCTGCTTCATCACAGAATTTTGCGGTCAGTTCAGCAATCAAAAGACGATCCGGAGATTTTGTAATCTGGGTTGTTCCAGAAACAATTTTCGATGCATCGCCAATCTGATCCATTACGACAACCTGGTCAACATTGTTGCCTTGAATCTGCCATGGAATGCATGGGAAATCGACAAGGTTATCAGTAACCACAATCACATGATCAGCATAAATGCTGTCAGCAAGAGCAAAGCCTAGCAGACCACATGCGGTTGGACCCTGATCACCAGTTGCGTTGCCAAACGGGTCAGCTGTTGGGGCAGCTATTACAGCAATATCGATATGAACGTCGCCATCCTGAATTGCCTGCCATCTGCCACCATGACTTCTGAGAACTCCCAATCCGCGCATCTTGCCTTCAGAGCAGTATGCACCAAGTGGTCCGTTCATTGAGCCTTCGATGTGATGAAGCACACCGTTTTCCATGTGCTCGATCATCCCCTGGTGACAAGGGAAACTTGCCGACGGAAACCACATCAGATCTTTTTTACCCATTGCAGCTGCTGCTGCAAATACTTCGTTGGCTACCATGTCGCCGTTACGCAAGTGGTGATGTGAACTGATTGTCATACCGTCTTTAAGACCGGCATTTTTAAGAGCCGTTGCCAGATCAGAAACAATTTTGTTTCCATCAGCAGGGTAATCTGCAGCTGTACGAATTGGTGGTGCATATTTTCTGTTAGTCGGTTTGAATTTTCCAACACCCATATATGGAGTTGTTTTTTTACCGTTAACTTCTGTAGGGACTAGTCTGCCAAGAGCATTTTTTACAAGCTTCATTTAGTCCACTTCCTTTCGCCATTCAGCATTCAACATGCCTACTTGAATTGCCACATCAACTGTGCGCAGAGCTCGTTTAACCACTGGTGCATCAATCATTTTGCTACCGAGAGAAACAACACCCAGCCCTTTGCTCTCTGCATCTTCAAAAGCGAGTACAATCTTTTTTGCTTTTTCAAGTTCAGCAGTTTCAGGAGCAAAAGTTTTGTGTACAACATCAATCTGTCGAGGGTGAATACACCCTTTGCCAACAAACCCGAATGACTTTGCTTCAATAATTGAATTGCGCAACCCTTCTTCATCACCAACATCACTGAATACAGTATCGATAGGTTGAACACCTGCTGCAACAGCACCGTTGAGAACCTGTGCGCGAGCCCAGAAACTCTCACCACCTTCAAGTGTGCGCTGTGTGCCGATGTCAGCAGTATAGTCTTCAAGACCAATTGCCAATGACACTACGCTTTCACATGCTGCAGCAATTTCATACGCTTTCCAGGCGCCAAGTGCGGA
Source organism: uncultured Fibrobacteraceae bacterium (assembly GCA_964437115.1). Classification (GTDB taxonomy): domain Bacteria; phylum Krumholzibacteriota; class Krumholzibacteriia; order LZORAL124-64-63; family LZORAL124-64-63; genus JABIBH01. Next base: position 60,176 of record CAYTFE010000007.1, read on the forward strand.
TTCAATTATCGGCATCAGGAAAACAGTCTGCTCAATATTATTTTCTTTCAGGATTTCCTTGATGCGATTATCAACATCAATTACCTGCTGAGGATCTTCAACTTTGGGAATTAGAATCAGATGTACATTGTGAGGAACAATCCAGTCGAGATCGGCAATACCCATCTCGCCCTGGTTGATTCTGACCATCCGCTCTGCGCCGTAAAAATCTACAACTCGCAGGGCGTTTCTGACCATGCATCGTGCTGCATCTTTTTCTGAATGTGCAACTGAATCTTCGAGGTCCAGAATCATCCCGTCAGGATTATGAAGTCCTGCATTAACAAAAAACTTTGGCTCGTTGCCGGGAAGATAAAGTCGTGATCTGCGAAGCCGATCTGCTGCCGATTTATAAGTGCAGTGCTTGCGCATTTCCGGAGCCAAAGTTGCTTCCAGTGTCGAGTCGGCTCTGCGAGCCGCAGTTTCAAGTCTGGCATCCAGAACAAATGGTAATGCGCCTCTGTCCTCCACAGTTACCCTTGCATTTTCAATACCTAACTTCGCACAACTTTCACTGATTTGCTGCTGAATATTGTAGCCATACATTGGGCCGACTTTGCTGCTTATATCAAGCGAAAGTCCACCTTTGTCGCAATACTCAACAACTACCCTGCAATCACTTCTAACCCTTGGACCGCTTCGTCCAGCTTCACCAATTTTCGACATTCTTCACCTCGGAAAAAGAGTATTAAACCGTTCCGGCAATGATGGAACTATTAACGTAAGTTAGCAAGTGGATTACTAGATTATTGCAAAGTTGCGCAACTAGTTGACAGTATCGAAAACAGTGTTATATTGAAGAGAACTCAAACTCGGAGGATTGAAATGCCTAACTTTGCTTATTTGATTATTGGAATACTACTTGGAAGCCTTTTGACATGTCTTCTCATGTACAAAGCTGCACCTGGAATGATGCTGATTGAGGACAAAGTTGACATGAGTATTGAAGATGCACTAAACAAACTGGAACAAGCTGCTGAAAATCTGGGATGGAAAGTTCCCACAGTGCATATGATATCTGATTCGGTCAAAAAATCTGGCTACGATGTCCGACCAGTTGCTGTTCTTGAACTCTGCCACCCCAAACTTGCAGGCATGATGCTAAATGATGAAAAAGGGCGACGTATTGCTCCAATGATGCCTTGCAGGGTTGCTCTTTACGAAAACGCCGATGGCACTATTACGGTATCAAGAATGAACTCCGGAATGATGAGTAAAATGTTTGGTGGCATAATTGCTTCTGGAATGGCTGAAGCTGCTGGACAAAACGAAGATATCTTTTCATCGATCCTTGGTAAGTAATAATATAACAACTTTTTACTGAAGTTCTCCTGAAATCGACCGAAACAACAGATGTAAAGCTAACTGTCATTTCCAGGAGAAAAAATAAGCGCTATAAATACTACCAGTAAGGTTGTAATTAAATACAGCCCGGCTTTTTTACTTGCCCAGGAAGCATCCCGTGATGCTGTAAAACCTGAAGATATCTCTATAAATGCAGTACGACTTCTTGCTAGTGAATTGTCCTGTGATGCTAAAATCGCGCTCAGGAATACAAATCCGCGTGGGATGCTGCTTTACTCACACAAATTTGGCGAACCTGACAGCTCTACAGATTGCAGATTCATTCCATGTGATAGCCAGGGTTATTCATTGTGCCTGGAAGACCATGGTATTTTGAACCCTACCCCCATGATTTTCAATGACATTTGTTATGGGTTCGTAATTGCAGAGCCAGAAGTAACAATTTACGCTGAAAAACTTGCATTGCGAATTGGGCACGCATTTGAGCTTCTTGAAATAAAACTTGAGTATGATTCATTACTCAGAAGAGCAGATAATTCTGATTCTGCTCTGGAGTCAATGAAAACCTGGTTTGAACATAAAATAACCGCCTTGCAAAAGCAGAACAAAATCTGACCAACGCCTTCAATATGAAAAAACATTGACGGCCTGCTCGAGAACGCTGTTTTCTGAAGAACAGAATGAGGAAACAGTACCAAAAGCATTGGAACATTTACGTAGGGCATCGGGAGCTGAACATGTATTGCTGATGAAAAACAGCTATTCTGATATCGGCGAACTTGTATCTCAACTTGTATTTTCTGCAAGCGAAAAGCAATTACCAACCATCCCACAATTCAATTATAACAAACAGTGGCCCTACTCCAGTTTCTTCCCCGAATGGTCCAAGCCATTAAGTGAGAATGAGATTGTTATTGGAATAACCGACAAACTCCAAAACTCGGCAAATAAATTACTCAAGACTTATGGAGTTGAATCCTATGTGTTGCTACCTCTCAATGTCCTGGGTCAATGGGCCGGTTTTCTAGCATTTGGCAGTAAGTCTTCCAGCGTAAAATGGGTCAATGAAGATATCAACATCTTGCGTACCGGAACCGAAATGCTAGGTAATTGGTGTAGTCGCAAGCAGATGGCTCAAAACCTGCGCAGTGGTGAAGAAACAGCTCGAGCTCTGTAGAACACTCCAATATTTGCTGCCCTCCGGGTCGATTCCAATGGCATTGTAATTAGTAATAATGAAATTGCCGAAACAATGTTTCACGCTGAAAGCAGTGATCTGATTGGAAAAGAACTAGCACTGTATATTCCAAGAAAGTTGCGAGCGATATTACAAGATTCAATTGCAGAAAGCAGAAAATTTGGCACCACAAACACCACTGAATATGAACACAAAAACCGTTTTTATACTATAACGGTCTGCCCTGTATTTGATGCAGAAAAAAAGGGTGTTGAGAAAATGGCTATCTATGCAGAAGACTGCACAGAAAAGCATGAAATGGAAACACAATTGCGTCAGGCTCAAAAACTGGAGTCGGCTGGAAGGCTTGCCGAAGGATTTGCCCATGAATTAAATACTCCAGTACATTTACTTGCCAACTACATCAACTTCCTTAAGCCAGCCTTCAATAATCTGATTGATGGTAATGATGTTGAAAAGTTGAAGTTAGATATTCCTGAAGCTCTTGATCAAGCAAGAGGCCGAATTGCCGAAGTAACGGAAATAGTGAATTCGATGAAAGAGTTTTCACATCCAGAAGCAACTGAAATGTTGGCAATTGATTTGAACCAAGCAATTGACTCAACTGTTACAGTTGCACGTGATGAATGGAAATATATAGAAACTGTTGAAACTGATTTCGATGAGAATCTGCCTCCAGTTGTTTACCTACCTAATGAAATCAAACAAGTTTAATTAACACACATAATGGGGAGATATTATTTGAAACAAAGCCTGGCAAAGGAACTACTTTTATAGTGAAATTGCCATTGAAGCAAGATTAGAGAGCGTTTCTTTTTCTGGCAACAGACAGGATTTCTGAAGCGATTTCCTCAATCGGTTTATTTGTTACATCGATCAAAGACCATCCTGGATGTTTATTGTAAAATGCCTCAGCATATTCAAGCTCTCTTGCAGCATGAGATACAGTTGCGTAATCACCCGTAGAACCTCCAAGATAATCCTGCCTTGTACGGCGCAAGACTGATAACCGTCGGGGTCTGGTTGTAAGACAAAACACTCTTTTACTTCGTACCTTCTCTAGAATTTCAGGTGGAGTGATGCCAAGAATAATTGGTACATTAGCTGTATGCCACCCCATGAACGACAGATAAATACTCAATGGAGTTTTGAAAGTTCGCGACACACCCAGTAGCACAAATTCTGCATCTTCAAGGTCATTGACTCTTTGTCCGTCATCATGTTTGATAGCAAATTCAACAGCTTCTATTCGACGGAAATATTCACTATTCAAACGCGTAAAAAGACCTGGTCTGCTTGTTGGTGAGATATCGAACTGGCTTGAAAGCCTGGCGAGCAGGGAACCCATCATGTCGATTGTTTCAATATTGTTAAATTTTCCGAGTCGTAATATTTCAGCGCGCATCTCCTCCGATGCCATTGTATGGACAATGAAGCTGCCTTTGGCTTCAGCTTCTGATATTACAATTTGGATTTGTTCTGGAGTTCGAACTTCGGGTCGGACAGAGATATGGGCTTCGTGTTCAGGAAACTGAACCAAGGCGGCATCGAGCAATCTCTTTGCCGTGCCGCCTGTACCATCAGATATTACAATTATGTGCTGCATTACAGCTCCGCAAGTAGCCCCTGAAACAGTTTCCAGATTCTACCTGTTGACCCAATGCTCAACTTCTCATCTGGAGAGTGAGCTCCACGAATGTCAGGACCAAAAGAAACAATATCCAGATCAGGATATTTTTCAGTCAACAATCCACACTCAAGACCAGCGTGAATTGCAGTCAATCCAGCTTCTTTTTTAAAAACCTTCTTGTACACTTTTGCTGTTGTCTGAACCAATTGCGATTTTGGATTTGGTGTCCATCCAGGATAACCTTCAGGTTGAATAACTGTGACACCAGCAAGTTCACCGATAGTCCTATGCTGTCTGACAATTGCCCCCAGATTACACATGTTTGATGATCTGCTACAGACAACAATACGGACCTTGTTGCCATCGGTTTTAACAACACCAACATTTGTACTTGAGTCTGCTAGACCAGCAATAGCCAGACTCATTCCAAGTACACCGTTTGGCAGTGCATCTAACATTCCGAGTGTGCGAGTTGTACAACCTGCTCCCCAACTGTGAGTAACCTTGCATGGTGCAACTTTGACATTGAAGCCATCGTCAATACCTGCAAGTTCTCCGGTTGCAATACAATTTGCCCAGGAAGTTATAATTTTCTTGAACTCGGCAGCTCTGTCTTTTGGCATCGCAATTTTTGCTTCAGCTTCTCTTGGAATTGCATTACGCATACTTCCGCCATCAATTGAAACAAGTTTAATTGGCATTTCTTCTTTTGCAGCCATGAGTAATCTGGTCAAAATCTTAATTGCGTTACCGCGGTTTTTCAGAATATCCAGACCAGAGTGTCCACCAAGCAGACCTTTGATCGATACTTTACGAGCAACATAGTCCTTTGACAGTTTGCTCTTACGATTGCTGATTCTGTATTCAGTGTCGCGACCACCAGCACAACCAATGAAGATTGCATCCTCTTCTTCACTGTCCAGGTTGATCATCCGTCGACTCTCAAAGAACCCTTCCTCAACACCGGCAGCGCCAGTTAATCCACGTTCTTCATCAACAGTCATCAGAACTTCAATTTTGGGATGCTTCATTTTTGGCTCATCCGCAACTGCCAGTCCCATTGCAACACCGATACCATTATCAGCACCCAGAGTTGTGCCATCGGCAGTCATCCAGTCACCTTTGATCAGCAGTTTGATTGGGTCTTTTTCAAAATCGTGTTTTGTGTCACCGTTCTTTTCACAAACCATATCAACATGGCCTTGAACCAGAACCGGCTTGCGTCTTTCCATACCTTTGCTTGCAGGGATTACTACCAGCAAGTTGCCAACTTTATCCTGTTTCCACTGGAGATTGCGTTTGTCAGCCCATTTTTTGAGCATATTCATAACAGCAGTTTCATTGCCACTGCCACGAGGAACCTTTGAAAGTTCTGCAAAAACATTCCAGACTGATTTTGGTTTTAACGATGCAACTTTACTCATTTTATTCTCCTGTTAAGAGGTGATTCTTTAATTTCCCAATTCCCTTTTTGTGGTCTTCCACGCTGAGGGAATATCAAATGCGAGTATTTACCATAGTGACTTATTCTACCAGCAAGTTTTGGCAGTGCTTCATATGAATGACCAAACACAATCAAATCGGTTTTGCCAAATTCATTTCCAACTGCCAGAACTATATCGTTTTCTTTCAGCTTGTATCGAGCACCATTCAAGAACATGTAGCTACCGGCAAGCTGTGCATTTTCAGGAAGTAATCCTGCAGCTGTTTCTGCCGATGGGTTGATAAATATTCTGCTGTGACCATCATAAGTACCATCAGAAGTTGCATACTCTTCACCCTCAACCCATTCTTCTGCAAACTTCTTGGCTTGCATGCCAGCAAGACCGGATGGTATTACAAATTGTGGTTCCTGCTCGCCAAATATCTGACTTAAAGTTGGTTCAATTTCTTCTGCGTGTAATTTCCGGAAAACATGATAATCAGGATCAACACTCAGAGTTTTTGCACCAGCTGTTGGTAATGTAAAAGTTGAGCTTGCAGAATCGATGCGTAGAACATGCTCTGCATCACCAATTACAACAGGAACTTCAATGTCCCATACCGGTTCATCCTGAGTGATTGTGAAAGTAACATTACTGCCATCTGATTCAACACCCTGAATATGAACCATCGGTGCGCCGGCTCGGGTAAGCCACTGCTCACCCAATTCAGTAATATCACTGTTGTAACCGCTGAATTCTGTAATGAAATGATCCCAGGAAACCGGAGCATAGCTGTTGCTGCTCCAAACATCCTGCATTGCTTTTACAAAATTATCGCGCCCAATTATCCGGTCGAACATATGGAAGACCATCATTGTTTTACCATAACCAATAGCGCGAGTTGCACCACTGTGTCGTTCCTTGAATTCTGAAATCGGGAAGTCCAGATCATCATGGACATAGCTTGCATAGTCTTTAAGCAAAGTCCTGCGATACTCTCTGCCATCCTCAGCAGATAGTAACGTTTTGTAATGATAGTCAGCACAATAAACTGTCAGACCTTCACACCAGTTACCGCGATCTATGTCTACAAACGATGAGTTGCCCCACCAGTTATGACAGATTTCATGACCAAAACTTGTGTCGGGAATAAACGGCAGGCGAATAACCATTCCGCCAAGCAATGTGTATGACGGCATTCCGTATCCGCTTGGGAACCAGCTTTCAACTGTAGCAAATTTTCCGTAAGGATATGGGCCAATCATTTCATTATACATTTCAAGATACTCGCCGGTTTTGGTTTGATATGTCTCAACCAGCTTCGGTTCATCAGCCAGGAAATATGTATAGGAAGTTACATCGCCAAATTGTCTTTCAGTGATGAAATATTTTGCTGCAACCAGATTCAGACCATCGCTAGGATTTTTTGCATTCCAGATTGTAACCTGTCTATCAGTTTTTGAAACTACTGTGCGAACACCTTGAGTTACAGGCTCAATCCCTGCAGGCGTATTAATTGTCAGCTTATGAGTAACCATTGCTTCTTCAAACATCGGCAACCAATATGCTCCACCTGAAAGATAGATACCATCATCGGAAATAGTTGCTGTCAATTCACGACCCACGTTTTCCCGTGAAAACACCATGTCATCGGCATTGGAATAGAACTCTCCAGTGTAAGAAATAATCATCTGCCCTGGAGTACATTTGTAAGTAGTTAAGTCATCCTCTGTTTTGACTGCCTCTGCGCCAGTGATTTTCAGTTTGCTGTTCATAACAAACTCTGTCACTCCATCAGGAATTTGCAAAGTGTCTGTCACTGCAACTGTGTGTGCATCGGTATCAAAATAAATACCTGCATTGTGCGATACGATTTCAGCACTTGCAAAAACAGGAATCAAAAGCAACAACGCAAAATACTTCATTATTCAACCACCACAGTTATCAGAGGCAAGTCTGACAGATAAACATTTCCTACTCTGACCATTTGCTCAAGAGTTACAGCATCGTAACGATCAAAGAGACTAGTGTATGCCGACAAGTCACCATCGAGTTCTGCCATTGAGAGGTAATAGGCCTGGCTGATGCTCGATAGCCTGCGCATCATCATCCGGCCCTTCCAGAAGTTTCTTGTTTTATCCAGTTCATCCTGAGTGACAGTCATTGGGTCAAAGGACTTGATCATTTCCAACAGTGCGGCAAGACCTTCGTCTTTACGAGGCATCGGTGGGTTGATCCAGCCTGAGAATGTTGCGCTTCTGCCATGAGAACTTACGCCAACACCAACGCTGTAAGATAAACCACGAGTTTCGCGTAAATCCTGTTGAACTCGATCGGAAAGAATTGATACAAGCAGGCCAAGGGCATCGGCATCGGCTGGCTCAATATCCATAACACTGCCAACACGAATTGAAGCCATCTGACCACCAACAGCTTTTACAATCTGCTCATCTTTTTCTGTAACTTTTGGCTGACTCATTCGATCACCGGCACGACCTCGTTCTGGCATTTGCAACTCGATTGCAGTAGCCAGAGCCTGTGGCTCCTGTGGTGAAACGATTGTGAAAATCAGATTGTGTGGGCTGAATGCTTTACGGAAAGTTCTACGAACATCATCATATGATAATTCACCCAACGACTCAGCAGAGCCTTCAGCAGGCATTGACAACGGGTGATTTCCATATAGTGCTTCAGTCATTGTGCGCGATGCAACACTTCTTGCACTACCAGCTGATCTGCTCATCGAGCCAATCTGCTGAGTTCGTTCACTGTTAAAATCATCTTCAGAGAATGTTGCACTCTGAATCATTTCCATTACCAGGGATAGAACATCCTGACCACTGCCAGCAGCACATTCAACTCGAATAAACGAGAACCTGCTATTGGTATAGTAGTTATCCATTGGGAAATATGGATTATCAACCAGTTTTATTTGTGCACCAAGAGCACGCAGTTTATGTGACAGGCAAGTTTCGTCACAACCACCTACACCGTAAGTCAAAAGACGATGAACCATATTCAGAGCACCAGCTTTATCTCCATCAAGCAAACTCCGGTCACGAACTGTAATGTGCATTGCAAACAGTTCTGAATTCTCGTTCTGCATAGTAATCAGAGTTGCACCATTTTGAAGCTCCTGTCTCACTGGTAACACTTCTTCAGCAACTTCACTTTCAGTTTCAACTCTTGGCAGGATATTGATAACTTTGTGTGGGCTGTTCACAACGTAAGCACCAAGGACTCGAGTTACACTTTCAGTTGTAACAGCAGCCAGGTTATCCAGATAGTTCAGGAAGTAGTCAACTCCACCTTGTGCAATCGGCTCTGCAGCCATAATTGCCAGATGCCTCAACTGTTCACGTTCAATCAGAGTTTCAGTTTCGCTGGTAGCGATTATCTCCTGCACATCGTCAACACTGACACCATACTCCATTGCATCCGCCAGTGCATTTTGAACCATACCGTAGTATCGGGCATGATCCGCGCCATCAGGCAACTGAAGTTCAATAACCAGCCTGGAGAACCCTTCTTCTCTCTCCCACCAAACACCTACAGCTGGCTGGAGTTCAGGATCAAGTTCAGCAATTGCTCTGGTTAAAACACCGGTAGTTGGTGTATCCAGAATATGACTCATAACCAGGAATGGAAAAAAGTCTGGTGAGCCATAGGCTGGAGCCTCATAGGCAAGTGCCATAACTTGAGAATCGCCGGTCCGACGAGAAACAGATTGTGTTCTGCCAATAAATTCAGCAGGAGCAAGTTCAACTCTCTGTACTGTTCCCGGTGGTATTGAACCAAAATATTGGTTCAACAATTCAAGAGCTTTTTCGCGCTCAAAATTACCGGCAATAGTTGTGACCATGTTGTTTGGTACATAGTGATTCTTATAGAACTCATATACGTCATCGCGAGACATATTTTCGATTGTGTTTTTTGTGCCCAGAGTTGGCAGCGCCAGACTACTTCCTCCATATACAATTTCGCGAATTACAGAATCTGCGGAGTCTCCAGAACGATCAAGACTCTGTACAATTTCACCGATTACAATACCGCGCTCTTTTTCGAATTTGGCTTCTGGAATTATTGAGTGAAACAACATTTCGGCTTGCAAGTCGATTGCAACTTCCAACTCATCTGCAGGCATTACCATCATAAAATTGGTAAAGAAATTTGTAGTATTTGCATTGTTATAAATGCCATGCATATCTGCCAGATCGTACTGTTCTTCCTGAGTCATTCTATCACTGCCATTGAACAGCAAATGTTCAAGCATGTGACTCATGCCACTAGTACGGAAATCCTCTTGAGCCGATCCAACCTTGATCTGTGTAATGATTGCGGCCATCGGCTGCAATGGATTACGCAAAAACAGAACTTCAAGACCGTTATCAAGTCTCAAAACTTCTGCGTTATCTGGCAGTTCATTGAAAAGAGGCATGTCTGGGTGTTCATACAAACGAGCAGCTTCCCAGCTGTCTTCGGTTTGAGCTGTAACAGACACTGACATAGACACAATTAGTGCCAACACAAATAGAATTTTTTTCATGGTCTCCTCCGGGAGATTCCGGTTTAAAGGGCAGCTTTGATTATGCCCAGAAAATTATCACTGTCCAGGCTGGCACCGCCAACCAATCCACCATCGATATCTGCACAGGCAATCAACTCTTTAGCATTGGAAGGTTTCATGCTTCCGCCATAAAGTATCCTTGTTGCCTCTGCAGTATAGCTATCAAACATATCTGCAACCAGATTGCGCGACAGGTTATGAATTTCCTGTGCAATTTCCGGTGTTGCTGTCTCACCAGTACCGATAGCCCACACCGGCTCATAAGCCAGAACTGTATTTTCCGGCGTAAAACTTTCAAGCTGAGGCAAAACTGCCTGCAACTGAGTGCGAACAATTTCTTCAGCGCGACCTGCGCGTCGATCTTCAATTTTCTCACCGTAACAAAATATTGCACGCATCCCTGCTGCATGAACCAGATTAATTTTGTCGATGAAAGATGCATCGGTTTCCTGATAGTGTTCGCGTCTTTCACTATGAGCAACGATTACATATTTACAACCGACTTCGCTCAGCATTTCCGCAGAAATTTCACCTGTGTAAGCACCATCGGAATGATCTGCGCAATTTTGTGCACCGAGCGCAACTGGAAAACCGTTTATGATTTCGTTAACTGCAGGCAGTGAAACATAAGGAGGACAAACCAGTACTTCACAGCTGTCCACACCATGCAATCCCATGCCAATAGAACGTACCAGCTTTACAGATTCTTTAGGACCTTTGTTCAATTTCCAGTTTCCGGCAATTAGTGTTTTACGCATGGCCATTCCTTATATTTTAGACAGGTATGCGAGCAACAGACGCGAAACTTTATCGCGTACTTTCAACCCTGTCTCAACAACATCCTGGTGTGAGAGTTCCGGTTGACCAACTTCCCTTGCAGGATTGGTCACACAGGAAATACCTGCAACCTTGACTCCAAGTCTTGAAAGTAAAACCGCCTCGGCAGCTGTACTCATACCAACTGTATCGCAACCAATTCTACGCAGCATTCCAATTTCAGCGCGAGTCTCATAACACGGCCCCCACATACTGGCATAAACTCCGGTATGCATTGCAACATCGTTCTCTGCGCCTGTATCAACCAGCAGTCTGGACAACTCCCTGTCATAAACAGGTGAAGGTCTCAGTGACCTTAGTATCTGACCTTTATCGTTCAACAGTCCACGCAGTGGATCGCCAGTGTGCATGTCAACATGATCGCGAATTGCCATCAGATCGCCAGGCTCATACTGGTGATTCAATCCACCCGCAGCGTTGGTCAGAACAACTGAGTTTATACCGGTTCCTGCAAGCACTGCAATTGGGAGCAATAATTCATCGTAAGGAAGACCTTCATAGGGATGAAGTCTGCCCTGCATTACCAGAACTGTTGTATCTCCAGCTTTGCCCGATACCATTCTGCCGCTATGCTCAGCAACACTCGTTGAGTGGAAGCCTGGAATATCGCCGTAATCGACAGCAGTTGTATCGGTCAAAGAATCTACAAAGTTGCCAAGTCCACTGCCTAAAACCAGGCCGACAGATCCTGTCAGACCATTTTCATCCAGCCAGTCTACAGCAGTGCTGACCCTCTGTTGCCAGAGGTCGCTCAGTAATTCAACTCTTGAATTCACTTCTGCCCTTTCTGGTCATATTCAGTTCTTAACTCATAGAACCTGTCCAATGCTTTGGCAGCCAATGCACCTTTTTCTTTTTTAGGCAGGAACGAGCTTTTAAATCCGTTGAGCAACATTGTTTCTGTTTCCAACAACGAAAAATCAAATGTATCAACTGCGAGTCGGAGTTCTTCCAGAATTGAAGTTCGAGTAAAGAGTGAGTTGTCATTATTTAACGAAACACGCAATCCCATATCGAGGTAATATCTCAATGGGTGGTTACTTGCAGAATCGACAACACCAGTCATTACATTACTGGAAACACACATCTCCAGTGGAATGCGATTGTCATTTACCCATGCCAACAAATCTGCGTCTTCATGAAGCCTTGTTCCGTGGCCAATTCTGTTAGCGCCACATCTATGCAATGCATCGTGAATAGACTCTGGTCCAAAACCCTCACCAGCATGAATTGTGCAATTCATATTGTTGTTCATCAGATGATAAAATGCTTTCTGATGTCGCTTGGCAGGATTGTCACGTTCAGTACCGGCAAGGTCAAAGGCTACAACACCTTTGCCCTTCCATTTAACAGCCAGCTCTGCTAATTTAAGCGATGACTCTGGATCAATTGTGCGCAATCCTGTAATAATAATTCCACACTTGATACCGGTTTGCTCGACAGCTTCCTGAAGCCCTTTTTGAACAGCTTCAACTACTGCATCGAGTCCCAGGTTCATTTCCTGATGACGCAACGGACACAATCTGACTTCCAGGTACCAACAAGATTGCGCAGCAGCATCCAGTGCAGCTTCTCTGGCAACTCGTTGCAAAACTTCTGCAGTTTGCATCAACGGAACTGTCACATCAAAGAAACTTGTAAAATGTTCCTGGCAGATTTCATCACAAGGAAAGAAGTGACTGTAAACAGCTTCAGGTGACGATGGCAAATCATAGCCAGCATCGCTGGCCAGCTCCATAAATGTCTCAAGCCGCATTGAACCATCAAGATGACAGAGCAAATTGGTTTTAGGAAGTGCCTGCAAAAAACTGTCGGGAATATCTGTACCACGCAGTTGATCGCTTGGACTAAAACCTGTGTTCATCGCTCAGCTCCTGCTGCCACTCTGGCAATTTTTGCATCGTGACAATCTTGTAGAAAAGTAAACAGTTCCTGTTGAGCATCTTCATCGTCACGCAGATTCACCTTATCAGCTTCAATCACTTTCACAGGACAAATTTCAGAAACCTTTTCAACCCATTCTTCATAAGCCTCATGAAGTTTTACAATGAAATCTCTGGGGATTCCATCTTCCACGCCTCTGGCCCGTTCAGCAATTCGCTTCATCGCGATATCGGGGTCAGCCCTGAGATATAGAACCTGATCAGGCGGGTTTAAAAATGAAATCATATTGTTGAATACTTCACGATAGTTTATGTAATCGCGCTCATCCATACATCCCATGGAATGCAAAACAGGCGCAAATATTTCTACATCTTCATAAATTGTTCTATCCTGCACAGCACTTAGACCATGCTGGATAATCTCTTTTTGAACTTCAAAACGCTTGCTCAAAAAATAGATTTGCAGATGGAAAGCCCACCTTGGCATGTCTTTGTAATAATCACCAAGATATGGATTGTTCTCTACAGATTCGTAATACGCAGGCCAACCAAATTGCTTGCTTACCAGAGTACAAACTGTTGATTTACCAACACCAATGTTCCCTGAAATCGATAGATAAAAAGGTATTTTCTTTGGTTCTTGCAAACTAGTCCCCTGTCAGGTTTCTACCTCTAGCTAGGTGGCGGAGGTGGTTCCTGGTTTATGTAAATATACTGTTCTGAAGAGATGAACTTTCTAATTGCGCCAGTTTCCTCATCAATGCTGAACAGGTAAGCACCATGGTTTACATCGTCTGCTCCGCTACCTATCCGCCAGTCAACAATTGACAAGCGTACAGGTATTGGACTCATCTCAATACTACCAAATGTCATATCATGATAGCCATCGGCACTAAACATCTGGAATCTGTTATTCATGCTGTCGGCAACATAGATTAATCCATTGCCATCAACTTGCACTGAGGTTGGTCTGTGAAATTCACCCTGCTGGTCACTGGGACCGCCAACCCAATCAGTCTCACCACATTCACGCGCATCACCCAAGGTGAAGTCTGCTTCAACCTCATCGGCACAAGATGCACTGCCAAACATAATAGCGGTACCTCTATACAAATTATCCTCACCAATTATATCTGTCATGTCTGGTGATGGGTCAAAGCGTACAACCCAGTTTCTACTTGTGTCTGCATCACACACCAGAAGCATACCATCAAAATCTACAGCCATTCCAGCCGGAGTATGAATGTTTCTGGCACCAAATTCGCCATCGCGACACAAAACACCAAACGGCAACAGAACCCCATCTTCATTCCATGAGTAACGGTGAACAACACCGGAATCAGGGTCTGCAATGTAAAGAAATGTGGAAGCAAGTGGATCAATTTCTACACCGGTTGCACAGGTGACCATTGCAGTGGCTGATTGAACTTCTGGCAACTCAAGAGTCACAAAAGGCGACAAATCATTGCTAGTAAAAACCGACATGGAGTTGATTCCGCTCTCCCATACAAAAACATATTGCGAGTTATCATCACGACACAAAGCAGTGGGACTGCTCAATTCATCAACCCTGTCAATCTCGTCAAATTCAAGAGATTGCTTAACCAATGACTGATCAGTTATAGTAAATAATATGTTATTTATCATAACTATATCATTGGAAGATTCTCCGTCAAAATAACCAGCCTCATAATAAGCACTTATAGAAAACAGGCCATCAGGTTGAGGAATCGCAATTTTTTCGCCACACCCAGCCAGTAAAATCAAAAGCAGAAGAAGGTACTTTTTCATCGTCGTGACCTCCTTCTATCAAGTAACGGCACAATATCCATTGACAATGTGTGAATTGTACCAAAAGCACCCATATCACTGATGGCATAGTCCAATTGCAAGTCCAGATTACCACGTTGGAACCCAACGCCAAATCCGGCAGACAAACCACCCTCAACTTTATTCGTTTCATAGCCACACCGCAGCTGCAAAGATCTGCCAAGTGCCAATTCTCCGCCAAACCTGAAACTCTCTGCGCTGTCAGCTGGGTGAGAAAAATCTGCTGCGGTCAACAAACCAATTTCATCAGTAAACATCCAGGTATAAGCAGCTCCAAATGAACCGCTGGTTGGGGCAGAAAAACTCTGGAAGTCACCCGGAGTTGTAAAACCATGACCTATATCAGGTGGAGAGCCGTTTGGCTTGAGGTCAGGCCCAAAATTGTGAACTGTAAATCCAACCCTCAAATCTCCCAGGCCAACAAAATAGAGAACGCCCAGGTCCATCAATATAGATCTGACCTCATATTCATCCAGATTTTCCTGATACAATTTAAAGGTTGATCCGAAAGAGAATCTGTCTGTCATCGCTTTAGCAACACTGAACCCCAAGGCATAGTGATTGGCATTGAAATATTCGCCGGTGCCTTCCTGGTGAAACTCGGTTGTTCGTAAAATATCGCCCGATTGCAATACAGATGAGCTGATTGCAAATGCAAAGTTCTGTTTGCGCCAATGATAAGAGGCATAATCCAGATCAATGCCAGCTGCATATTCAGAGTGGGATATGAAAACATTTTTCCGACCTGGAGTTCTCATCAAACCTGCCGGGTTCCAGAACGGTGTACTACCATCGGTTGAAACTGCAGTAAATGCTTTACCCATGCCAATACTTCTGGCCCCAACCGGAATCTTCAGAAACTGTGCACCGGATGTACCAATATTTTCGTCACCATACATTCCAATTATGTCGCCGGCATGTAGCGGCAATGCAATTAGAATCAGTAATATTATTCTTTTTACCATGACCAGCTCACCCCCATCAATATCATCCGTGGATCTTCAATATAGCTGGGATTAACTGTGCTCTTTGCATATTCCTGAGACTCTGTAGTTATCTCGGGAGCACCTTCGCCATACCAGTTTCCCCACTTCTCCTCCCACTGAGGATTGAAGTCGCCAACCTGATACCCATCGCCAGTCCAGGAGTTTATCCGTCTGTAATTTTTGTGATCCAGCACATTCCTGCCTTCAATATAAAAAGTGACTTTCTGTTTATCGGGCAGATTCCAGTATTTGTTGAATCTGATGTTGAGCGTGCTCTTGGTTGGGCCAACTTCTGCATTGAAGTCACCATAGATATATTCACCGACGACAGGGTCATCAGGATCTTTGAAAGCACGAGATGTATATCGTTGTCCTGCCTCAGCACGGAACAACAAGTTGACACTCCAGTTTGGAGGCAATGTCCAGTCAAACAGAACAGGTCTGTCTTTTTCAAAGACCGAGAAATCTGCATTAAGCGAAATTTTCCATGGTTTGTCCCAAAGCAATGGCGTTCTTGCCAAACCACCAATACTTGCTGTTGGTGAATAAGCTTCATCATAAACTGCAAGCAGGTAGGCTTCATCGGCATTACTATTGGTACCTGTTGCACGCGACAACTCAAGTGTTGTGCTACCACTGAGCCACTTGGTTGTGCGCTTGATAACACTCATCTCTACACCAAGACTGCGAGCACTGTCGCCATTGAAATAGCGAACAGGATTAATTGTCGTAGTACCGGTATCATTGGGGTCAGGTGTCTCGTCAGCACCGATGTCAACCGGGGCCATTGTTACAGATTTTGCATAGCCATAAATATCGCGATTAAAGAATGTCAGACCTAAACTCCATAAACCGGGGAATTCATGCTGCATTCCGGTTTCATATTCGACAGTAACCTTTGGGTCAAGATTTGGATTACCAAGTAGCTGAATTTCTGTTGCCGATTGAGCCTGTAGCTGTGGATAAACATAAGCATACCTTGGCCACTGCGAGAAATGCCCATAATTGAAGAAGAACTTGTCTTTTTCTGTTACAGGAAAACTCATGCCCAACCTTGGTGAAATTCTAAGTTTCCATTGAGTGCCTGCGACATTGACAGTGTCGTCATTGAACTGATCAACCATATCAGAATATATGAACAGGTATTGATCATGATTTTCCATTACATTTTCTACTTCTCTGCCTGGTGCCCAACCGTCAACCCGGAACCCTGCATTCAAAATCATTCCACGATAATCAATTGTATCCTGGAAATATGCTGCACCAACTCTTGGATGAACGCGGAAAATGTCTTCCTTGATTCCCAGTTTTCCAGGAGGTGGTGAACCAAGTGATGATTGCAAATCGACAAGTTGCATTTCTGTAAATGACATTTCAAAACCGGTTTTGAACTTGTTGGTTGAATTCGCAACCCATGAGTACGATGACTTGAGGTTCCATGACTCGGAGAAGTGATCGTGCCAACGATCTGCACCACCTAATGCCTGACCATCTGGCGATGGATAGGCGTTAATTAAGCCGTAGGTTGTATAATCATCGTTCCCAAGAACATTGGCATGCATACGATTGAAATTTCTGCCTACACTGAATTCAAAGAAAGAATTATCACCACGCACTACTCTATAAAACAGCTGGTTCAAAATATTTTCGTTTGTGAAAACCATGTAGTTGTCAAGATTGTCCATAAATGGTCTTGGAAAACCTTCACCTGGCAGACGGAATCCTTGACTTACTGCAACCTGCCTGCTGGCAGTGAAGTTCAGCTTGTGTCTGGTGTTGATATTCCAGGTCCATTTGGCCATTCCGTTCCAGTCGTTCTGCTGGCGTGGCGCAATCCAGTCCTGAGTATAGAGTGGTGATTCAAGTTTCTTTGAACGAGAATAAATTGGCAGATATCCGTCACGAATATCCATCGATCCACTAAGCAGCAGATAATTTGAACCGGGCAAGTTGATTCCCATTGCTCTTAACATTTTTGCAATTGGGTCAGGCCCTGAAGCCGATGCTTTTACAACATCAATATTTTGGGGACCAGTAAAATTGTCATAATCATGCCAGTCAGGCTCCAGAGTTTTATCAGCTCTTTGACCAAGCGCCATACTGATTGGCGCACCAGCTACAGTTGCAATTCCCGCCTGGCTGAGCCCAAGCCCCCGACCAAGAAAGTAGTCTCTTTTGAGACTCATTTTGCCTCTGATTTTGTCCGAACCTTCTTTTGTCGATACATTGACAATACCACTGACTGCCTGTCCATACTCGGCATTAAATCCACCGGTAAGAACTTCAATTTCATTAATAATTGACGGGTCAATTGTATAGCCATAACCACCACCAGCGAGGGGATCATTTACAGAAATACCATCGACAATAAATTGCGTGTCATCAGCACGGCCACCACGAATATGAATTTCATTATCCTGCAAAGTTACGCCAGGTTGATGAGCAATCATCTCAACAATATTGTCCAACGGCATAGCATCCATCTGGTCACTTGTGAGCCTGTGCACTGAACCAGTCTGTTCAATCTCAATCAGCTTGCGCTCTCCAGAAATATGAATTGTATCGACGTAAATTGCTTCAACATCGAGATTGAATTCAATATCGGCAATTTCCCCCGCGGCGACAGTTACCATCTGCATGCCAGTACCATAGGAAATATACGATGCCTTGACTGTGTACGTACCAGGCCTGATACCGTTGAGATAAAACTTACCGTTCTGCATTGCGATAGTACCTATGTTCGTTCCTGATAGAAAAACATTGGTGTATGGCAAAGGTTTACCTGTTTCAGAATCGATAACTACGCCTTTTATCATTGCAGGAGTTTCAGCCTGCACTCCAGTTATCCGTTCTGTGTTGTACTGAGCCAATGCCGGCAACGCAAGTAAAAGCAAAATTAGAATTTTTTTCATCATGGCAGCTCTACCCCCAATTCAGAAGTAAGAGCACCACGGATAAAATCGTTTGCCTGCTGGAATTCGAAATACTCCAGCTGCAATGAGATTGTTACTGCAGATGCAACCGGATCAATATTTGTATGAGGAATTCTGATTGAAACAAAAGGTTCATATGGAGGTCGCCGTGCAGGGCTCCAGAACTGATAGTATTCCATTTGATAAAGTTCCTCTGCACCGTTCATTGCTGCCAGACCAACACCACCACTGACACTGTTGGTCGGTATCAGGTCAGGTAGAGCAGGATGCAAGCTGAAAGCTGTTTTGTCCTGAGGGATAAAAAATGCTGGCTGAGTTGGAGTTCTGTTTATACCCAGAACACCCTGAATAAGTCCTTGTGGTAATGAAAGTGTTCCACCAATTATGCCTTTGGAGGCAAGTAGTAATCGCCCTGGATCTGAACCATCTTCCGGATGTAGAAAGAGTTCAACTGCTCCACTTGCCGGGCCTAAATTTGCTGATGTTGATGAACCAGTATACCAGAAAAGTGCTTCAAATTGCTGGAACGTTTCAGTCAAAATCCAGATTCTGTCAGGTAGACCCTCGCCCAGGTCATAGAGAGACCAGCCATCGGCACCAAAAATTGAATCCATGTGAGCATGATAAGTTGGAACATCAATATTACCCGGGAAATCATCCACTAACAATACTGGTCCAACAGCGGGTAGAACTTCCCATGTCCAGTAGAACCTGGTTTCAGCATTAGCTTCATCACCTACTGAAACAGTGATAGTGCGTTGGCCAGGGTTTTGAATACCATGCAGCTCAATTTCAAACAGGCCTTCAATCAGATCGTCAATCTGTTTCCTTACCGGGCGGATATTGGGGTCTGCCAGTGGGTCATCGATAGCTACCGGTGCCAGAGTGCTGTCTGCAGTATCTAGCCAGAAAACAACAGAGTCATCCATAGTCACATTGCCGTCAAGATCCAGGGCAAAGAACCTGAAGTTTGTTGAACCGTAGCTCCACTGCAGTGTGTCATAATCAGACTCAAAGTTTATAATCGGCGGAAAATTGCGAAGAGGGATATGTTGGCGAACTGTGTCACTCAATGCACCCCTGTTATCTCTACAAAACAGCTGAAAATATGCAAAAGCTTCACCATTATGATCGGTTACAAATGTCATTGTAGTATCAGTGTTGAGTGTGGCAACCCATGGTGCCTCCACCCCTTCTTCAGTACTGATTGAGACAAAGTACTCTTCAACAAAGCCATCTTCATCAGTGCCACTCCAGTGGAATGTTCGCTGAAAATAACTGGTCGAGTTAAGAGAATCAGAAGTTACATAAAACCGGACAACAGGTGCACTGTTTTCAACACTCAAAGGATCAAATGGGTCATTGGTACAACCAGCAAATATCCAGAGCCCAAACACAACAAGTGCAGTCAGGACAATTATAATTTTACGGATTTCAAGCAGGTGCTTCATTTGATAATCACCAGCTTTCCTCGGGCAATATCGCCAGTTGCAAGATCTTCAACCACATAAACATAAAGCCCGGATGCAATAGCGCGTGTAGGTTCACTCAGGATATCCCAGGGTTCCATACCGCTGACTGTATCGTTATGGTGCAGAGTTCTAACCAGGTCACCAGACAAGTTATACACTCTGACCGTTGAGTTTTCAGGCAAACCTGTGAACCATATCTTGCGACCAAGTTCACGCTCACCATATCTGTTATCGAACAGCGACCCTGCCCTGTAAGGATTAGGAAACACGCCGATATTCATTTCACTTCCAGCTGCAGATGGTCCCGGGCCAGGAAATACAAGCATCGCATTTTCATAAAACCCACTCTGGAATTCTGGTAAACCAGCCATAACATCAGGAGCTGAAAATGAAATGACAGAGTACCAATAGGCAAAACCGTCTAGTAAACTGGTGTCAATAAAGGTTCGCTTACCATCAATCAAAGGAGGTAATCCTGTGTCAAAACCGGTACCATCAATCTTGTCAAACTGTGCAACCAGCGTTGCTTCTTCGTATGGATCACCACCAAACGTTTCACCTCTGTAGCGATAAACACGATATCCCTGAAAATCTTCACGAGCGGTAATTCTACTAATGTGATGTTCCGGTGAACGAAGCGGATCATCAGTAGCAAGCACCTGACCTTCTGCGTCAAGTGAATCGCCAGGAGTCCAGTTCAAAATCACACTGTTTACGTCGTAAGATAATTCCAGTACAGGCGATGGAGGACCTGCAGGAATGTCAAATCCACGGTCATATGCAACTTGAGCAACTTTTGAATTTGCAAGTAGTGACAGTGAATCGGCACCGCAAGTAATTGCAAAAGTCACATGAACTGTATCATTGGGAGCGATAATAGGAAATGGACCAGTGGACATCATAGTAATCCAGTCAGATGCTACTGTGTAATCTATTTCCTGAGTCTCACCAACTGTAAACAACCCATTGCTCATAAGCTGATATTTACCTGCTGTAATTTCTTCTATTTCACCCTCTTGGGTCCAGGTTGTGTCATTGTCATCAGTGCCTGGCAAGTCACGGAATGTCCATGCATTATATGAAACCGGTGGGATCCAGGCCTCTTCAGGTTCAACCTCAGGTGCTGTTCCAAGCAAACGATTCCCAACCCATGATGTGGCCATATCATCGTCACCGTCATCATCATGCTCATAGCTCATCCAGATATTGGGGTCGCCATCTACATCACCAGGTTGCCAGCCACCATTTGCATCATCATAATAATTCCAGGGAGTGCCACCCATGCCGTCGTAAGGATTGGTTATCTCAGTATTACCAACAGTGGTATCGGTCCACAGTCCTACATATACGTCACGCAACTCTGCACCTGATATGTTGATGATTGCATAATCAAGGATTACAAAATCGTCGGCATATGGGCTACCCCAGGAAAGTGCGCGCAGAACAACCTTCAGCCCAAGTGGGGTGTGATTGCCTGATTCAAGTTGAACGTAGTCATCGGAATAACATTCAATGTGTTTGGTAGCCAATGCTGCCGGATTATAGATATTACTGTTTTGAATATTGGACATTGTCAGAACAGGATCATCTGTATCCTTGAACTCACGCATCTCATCACCAGCAACAAGGTTCGATACATCCTGCGCACCGGTTGTAACACGAACGGTCCCATCGGCAGTAATTGCACCAACCCAGAGGCCGCCTAGAAACAGGTGCTCAACATTACTGTTCAAAGGATATTCACAAGAAGGTTGATTCGGATTACTGAGTCCGTTACCGAAATATCCAAGGTTGGTAATTGCAATTCCAATAATACCCGCATCGGCAACCATATCTTTGCGCGGAACAGCATAAACTGAACATGCAACAACCAAAATTAAAAACGTTATTAGCAGCTTGCGAAACAAAGGGTCCCCCCATATCAGACACTCAACGGGACAAAAATACACTGGTGAAAACAAGACAAATAGTCTTCACCCGATTGTAACTTTCGAAGTTAGCCCCAAACAGGGAGTTATGTCAATGATTTGCAGGGTATTTATGTAACATTAGAGCCAATAACTGCATTGTATTGGGGTTTTTCATTTTTGTCCCACTTTTGCCGATGCACCAATCGATGACAAGCTCCGCAAAGCGCTATCAAATTTTCCGCATTGTTGCTTCCGCCCATCGCACGTGGCACTTTATGATGGACCTCCAGATACCTTTTTGAGCTACAACCACGGCCCTGACAGGTGTGATTGTCACGGCTCATCACTTCTCTTCTTGTCGATGGTTTTATTGTTGCTTTATTTCGCCCGTTTTCCAGCACTTGAGCATCACAATATGCTTTTTCCAGATCATTCTGGCTGATTTCACCAGCCCCAGTTTCCGCTTTTCCGCATTCAGGGCAATGTCTTATAACAATTTGAGTTGCAGGCGCATTTTCCAAACGTTTGGAATTTCCAGATGTGGAATCAGTGAGTGCCTTGATCAAAAGTTCTTCCCGAGATCCGGTTTCACCTTGCTTGCGCATCTTTTCAATCAGAGCATTGAACCGTTCCATCTGCTCAACTGAAAAACTCAACGATGTTGAAACTTTTGGTTCAGCTTCAGGAAGTGGTTCAGAACTTATCAGCTCAGGTTGAGGTTTGTTAACAGCCTGTTTTCTTGCCCTGCTTGTTTTTACTGCCAGTTCTTTGTGAGTTGAATTTTTGGCAACCTCCAGCCATTGCACTTCAGTTTTCGGCGTAGCAACCCTGGTGACTTCTTTGACCTTGGTCCATTCAATCTCACCTTTTGCAATTGCTTTTCTGGTTTCCGGCAAAACTTCCAGACTTCTGGACATACTTATGTAGTAATATGCCTTGGTCTGACAGAATTCCAGAGCATCTGTTGCATAGCTCAACATGCTGGAATATCCCAGATCCATGTACAATTTCTTGTGCATTATTTCAGCAAATATCAGCAGAACAGACTGCTCATATTTCTGCATAATTTCAAGGGATTTGACCAACTTTTCGTGAGCTTTTTTGGCGGATTGATTCTTTTGGAACTTGTTGTCTGACATATTCTTATCGCATTTCTGGGAGATAATATAAATATAGTATATACGGTGCGAAAATCAAGTGAAATTGATGGAATAAGTGGATTATTTTGAAGTTTTTTCAGACCTGAACAGTCTTCAGCAAAACATACCAACCGCTCAGGTCTTTTGTTCTTTGTCCTGCATCACAGGAACTGGATGTAACCTGGTCATGGCCTTGTTGCACTGGATTAACATCCTTAAACGTTAACCTTCTGGCAAATCCATGAATTCACAAAGCGGAAGCCAATATTGTTGTTGCTATTGTTCGGATTGTTGTTATTCCGATTCGCTGAGCGACAATTCTGAGCATTGTTGTTCCAATTGCCCCCGCGGATGACGCGGTTCGACCCCGATTTAAGTTCACACCCATCCAAGATCCAGAACAGATCTGCGCAAAGCCCAGGTTTGCCCCTGATCCCAGAACCCTAATATACTTCTAACTGATTGAGAGTAACTTTCGTCTGTTATTAAACCAACCTCTAGCTGTTTTTTTCTAAGATTAAGACGTTTTTTGCTCCGCTGTAAATTTTCTCTTTTAATCCTTGTAACTGCGGGATATATCCTGAACCCAAGATACGGTATTCCCTGCATTACCGGGGCTAACAAAGTTGCTTTGTCTTTGAGATCAAGCTTCAACTTATCAAAAAGATAATCCTGGATTGAAGCATAACAATCCCACAACTGACTTTTGTCACCTGAAAATAGTAACAAGTCATCCATATACCTCATATAGCCAGAAATTTTGAGCTTTTCATTAATGAAGTGGTCAAGTTGATTAAGGTACATATTTGCAAAGTGCTGACTTGTCAGATTACCAATTGGCAAGCCAGTTCCAAGCTCAGTAGCAGGCGGTTGATGTGCCAGAATTACATCAATCAATTGTAATACATCTTTGTCTTTAATCTTTCTGGCAATTATTCCAGCAAGCAATTCATGATTTACTGAATGGAAAAACTTTCTTACGTCCAGTTTTAGAAAATATTTATATCGTCTGGCATTAGTTTTGGCATATTCAATTGCCCTTCTACTCCCCTTGCCAACTCTGCATGCATAGCTGTGATGAATCATAGTTCTCTCAAATATTGGTTCAATAAGAGAACAGAGTGAGTGATGAACTACCTGATCTCTGAAGTTTGGAGCGCAAATCAACCTTACTTTGGGATCACTTATATAAAACAAATGATAAGGCTTTGGACGATATATCTTACTTATTAATTCAGACTGTAATTCCAATATTTCTGTCTCAAGATTAATGAAATAATCTTGAACAAGATACTTGTTCTTTTTCCCAGAGACTGCCCAATGGGCTGAATTGTAAAGGTGATGGAAATCAGTAACCGTTGGAAATATATTACCGTATCTTTTCACTTACCGCTTCCTGCTTTCATCCAGCCACCAGTCATCTTGCCGGCCTCATCCAGCTTGCGAGACGCAAATTCGTATCCTTTGAGGTCAAGGTATTTTAGTTCATAGGCAATACGTAAAAAAACTCTCAGTTTGTTTATCCCCATACTTGCTTTTTTAAGATGTGGTTTTGAGTTTTTGGCATACCGCGCCTCAAGAATTGCCTCCAAAACATCCAATGCAAAATTATCAATTCTGGATGTTAGCGTAAACCTGATACTCTTTGGAAATTTCCCGGTTTTATTCAAAAGCCACTTTAGAAAATCAGACCAAAACAGAAACAGAGGAACTTCACTTATCATTTTTAGGACCACCTTGATTATTTAATATTGCAAAAACATCTTCTGCGTACTTGTCCAGTTTCCCTTTGCCAACTTTTTCAATTGAACCTAAAGCTTTTTTAGTTTCAGGTTTTAGCCTGGCAATTTCAGCAATTTGCTTGTTGTTAAAAATCAAATATGGAGGGATACCGTCAGACGTACATCTTGTAGATCGCCATTCTTTCAAAATGTCATACAGTTTTTGATCTTCAGGTTTTAGATCTATCCTGGG
The DNA here is from genome assembly GCA_964437115.1 of uncultured Fibrobacteraceae bacterium. Classification (GTDB taxonomy): domain Bacteria; phylum Krumholzibacteriota; class Krumholzibacteriia; order LZORAL124-64-63; family LZORAL124-64-63; genus JABIBH01. The sequence continues at coordinate 85,303 of CAYTFE010000007.1, forward strand.
ATCCCTTTTCTTATTTCTGGTATTGGTTGCAGGTCGACTATCCTCCCTGTATTGAACTAGCATTGTAAGACATGGTTTGTTTTCATGGTCAAAAAAATTGTGACCAACATCAACAACATCTTCTTTGTTACAAAACTCAACCAGCTCTGAGTCATCAAAACCGATACCGTCAATCCAGGGAATATTTAAAATCTTAAGTTGCATTTTTCTCTATAGTTTTTGCGGGCTCCGCAAAACGGAACCCGCAAGTTTAAATCCAGAAACTCCTTGTTCAGAAGGCCGGCTTCGCCGCGGCCTGTTTCTGAACTGCACAGTTTCCCAGCCCTGAACCCTCAAGGGTTCAACGGTTCAAGAGTCAAGTGTTTACAAACCGTCCGACCTCACAAAGCGGAAGCCAATACCGTTGCCGCTATTGCCCGGATTGTGGTGATGCCGATCCGCTGAGCGACAACTCTGAGCATAGCTGCTCCAATAGCCCCCGCGGAGGACGCGGTTCGACCCCGAACTAGCACCCACGGGGTCTGTTATA
>CAYTFE010000008.1:0-79994 GCA_964437115.1 uncultured Fibrobacteraceae bacterium
AATTTATCAGACGATTGTTAGTATATCATAAAAAAATATGGTTATCATGATTGAGGAGGGGTTTTCAGTCAGTTTGCTTTTTTTCTATCTGCTTTAACCCACTTGTGGCCATCGGGCAGGAAGAACACCCGTTTTCCGTTGCGCATCCGCTATCGGTTTTGCGCATACCACACCATGCCACTCTTCCGGAAAAGAATGCAACAACAGCTATCAGCAGCCAGACTATAATTTCGTTTATCATCCTGACATTATCGCTCAATTACTTGTTTCAGGCAAGTACTTGACCAAACTCAAATTCCCTCCCACTATCTGCTGATGATCAAAGAGATAAAACATAGCATTCCTTTTTGGCAACTGTATCGGCACTTTGCTGGGCCGTGGTCATTTTTGCTGGATAACCAGTTTAACACAGGCTGGTCTTACTGCGGCGGTCTGCCCGATACCATTTTCATGGCCAAAAGAAACAAAAATCGATTGGCTGATATAACTCTTGTTGAAAATGGTGCGACTTCAACATTTGGTGGAGACCCTTTTGCTGAATTACAACGAATCAAAAGTCGTCGTGCTGCTGTTGAGCATGATCTGATTCCATTCACTTCTGGTGGCATCGGCTGGTTCGGTTACGAAACCGGTCACATGATTGAGCAGTTGCCAGACAGTGGTGTTGATCAGGATCTTCCCGACATCTGTTTCTTTTTCCCGGCTGTGATCCTTGCTCATCAGCATAGCAGTGGCAGAACCTGGCAGATTGGTGAGTTTGATTTGCCTGAACTGGAACTTGAAACTGCACTACAGGATAATAAAACCAACATTGATCCAAAAATGATGTTCAATTCCGAGTCTTATGGTAATGCAGTTGAGACTATTCGTTCTGAAATCGATGCAGGCCGTGTATATGAGGTCTGCATGACTCACAGAATTGAAGTACCGCTTGATTGCAAGCCGTGGCAGCTTTTCAAGACTTTGCGCCGGGATAATCCGGCTCCATTTGCATCATTTATCTCAACTCCCGATTGCGATATTATTTCATCATCGCCGGAACAGTTTTTAAGTCTTGATAAAAATAGAAAAATTACCAGCAGGCCAATCAAAGGCACACGCCCCCGCGGTAAAACTGCTGCACAGGATGAGCAGTTGAAAAGCGAACTTGCAGGCAGTATCAAAGACAGAGCTGAAAATCTGATGATTGTTGATCTTGTCAGAAATGATATTGGCCGAGTTGCTACCCATGGCAGTGTCACTGCTGCGGAGCTAACCAAAATTGAAACCTATGCCACCGTTTTCCAGATGGTTTCAACAATCCAGGGAAATCTTGATTCGCATTATAATTCCATCGATCTGATCAAGGCCTGTTTTCCTGGAGGTTCAATGACTGGCGCTCCCAAGATTGAAGCAATGAAAATGATTGATGAACTGGAACCTGTTTGCAGGGGTATTTACTCTGGATCAGTAGGCTGGCTGGGCGACAATGACACAATCGATCTGAACATCGTCATTCGTACCTGTATTGCCAAAAATGGCATCGGTTACATAGGTGCAGGTGGAGCAATTGTTGCCGACAGTGATCCGGTTGCAGAGTGGGAAGAATCGATGGCAAAAGCACAGGCACTATTGGATGCAATCGCAAAGTGTGGTGCAAAATGAAGCTGCTGATTCTTGACAACTTTGATTCGTTTACCTGGAACCTTGTGCAGATGTTTGACGATGTGGAAACAACAGTCAAACGCAACAATGAAATCACACTTGCTGAAATCTGCGCAGAAAAACCGGACAGAATTGTTATCTCCCCCGGTCCTGGAACTCCTGTAAAAAAATGGCTCGGAGTTTGCGCAGATGTAATTGAAAGCTGTCTGACCGGTGAACTCAAAGGCACGCCCCTACTTGGAGTTTGCCTGGGGCATCAAGGGATAATAACTGCATGCGGCGGCACAATCATCACTGCCCCTGAAGTAATGCACGGCAAAACCAGTTTAATTGAACATAACTCACAGGGGTTTTTCAGTGGACTGCCAAACCCGTTTGAAGTAATGCGATATCACTCGCTGGTCGCTGACATTATTCCTGAAGTGCTTGAAGTTACCGCAACAACTGATGGACTCGTGATGGCGGTCAAACATCGTGAACTACCAATTTTTGGAGTACAATTTCATCCGGAAAGTATTGGCACATCGCAGGGCAAAAAGATTCTGAATACTTTCCTGAATTATAAAAATGAAGTATGATGTATATGTACACTTAACAGGAGGTACACCATGGAACAGCTAGTCGTACTTGGAACTTACAGCAGTCGCATCGATGCGGAAATGGCCAGTGAGCATTTGAAATCTCACGGTATCAACACCCTGCTAAAAAGTGACGACTGCGGTGGTATGTACCCACAATTCACTACAATGTTCAGAGTCAAACTATACGTTGACCAGGACGATGTTGATGTTGCAATGGACATTCTGAAGCCCGAAGAAGAACTGGATTAAAATGACATTTTCAAAATCGCTGATAGCCGTGCTGTTTGCACTGACTGTATCTTTTTGCTCTGTATTTGCCGGCAACTTCGAGACTTATTACGAACAGTCTGGCAATATCGCTACTCCTCGTTATGCTGAAACTCTTCAGTACTGCAAAGACCTTGCAAAAAGTTCTGACTACTTGCATTACACAGACTTTGGCACCAGTCCAAGAGGCAGAGACATGATGCTTCTTGTTGCTGATAAAAATGGTAACTTCTCTGCCGATCAAGTTCGATCAACAGACAATGCAGTGCTTCTGGTTCAGGCAGGAATCCACGCTGGCGAGATCGATGGCAAAGATGCAGGACTGATGTTGCTCCGCGATATAGCACACGGCGATCTGGATGGTCTTCTTGATCATGTCACAATACTTTTTATGCCGATTCTCAATGTCGATGGTCATGAAAGATTTGGAAAATATAATCGTGCAAACCAAAATGGTCCTGAAGAAATGGGCTGGCGTGTAACATCGAATAATCTGAATCTGAATCGCGATTATCTAAAAGCCGAATCACTGGAAATACAGCACTGGATCAGACTATACAATGAGTGGTTACCTGAATTTTTCATCGATTGCCATGTGTCCGATGGTGCCGACTTTCAGTATGTGCTGATGTACGGCCTGGAAACAAAAGGTAACATGCCGGAAACTTTGACCAACTGGATTGAAAACAACTACAAGATTCCACTGAACAACGCACTGACTGATTTTGGTATGCCGATGATTGAATATGGCAGATTCATTAAACACCACGACCCCAAAAGTGGACTGACCGGCTGGGCTGCCCCACCAAAACTTTCGCAAGGTTACACTGCACTGCGCAACAGACCTGGGCTGCTTCTGGAAACTCATATGTTCAAAAGTTATGAGCAGCGAGTAACCGGAACTTATGAAGTTATTAAAGAAACTTGTAATATTTTGAACAGGGATTATCTGAAACTGCGTGCAATGATCAAAGAAGCTGACCAACAGACTCGCGGGCTTGCATACAACAATCAGTCACTGCCACTGACTTTCAAAGCTGACATGACAGACTCTACAATGATCGATTTTCTGGGCTTTGAATACACCACAACTACAAGTGATTTAACCGGTGGCAGCTGGCCACAATTTTCTGACAAGCCGGCAACATTTTCTATCCCGTATTTCAATTCTTACTCCCCGAATATGAGCATCGATTTGCCAAGAGCATATTTGATTCCGCCTGAATGGACTGAAGTAATCAGCATTCTGGAACTGCATGGTACAAAAATTCAACGCCTTTCAGAGCCTGTAACAATGCCAGCCTCAAGCTATAAATTCACCGATGCTAAATGGGACAAAACCCCTTACGAAGGCAGGTTCCGTGTCAGCTGCAACTCAGAAAATATTTCTGAAGTCAGAACCTGGCCAGCAGGAACTGCGTTTATCAGGATGAACCAGGATCAGGCAAAAGTTATTGCACATTTCCTTGAACCTGATGGTCTGGATTCTGCAGTTCGATGGGGATACTTTGCATCCGTTTTCGAACAGAAAGAGTATATTGAAGGTTATGTCATGGAACAACGCGCCAGAGAAATGCTGGCTGCAAATACTGAGCTGAAAACCGAATTCGAGCTGGCAAAAAAAGATGACCCGGAGCTTGCTGAAAACCCACGAGCCATCTTGCATTGGTTCTACCAGAGGTCACCCTGGTGGGATGACAGAATCAACATCTACCCTGTTGGCAGAATCTTTGACCATACCGATTTACAACAGTTGCTGAAGCTGGTTGAGTAGAGTTTCTACCCCATCAACACTTCGATATCGTCGGTCGTCTTGGGAATTGGTGGACCCAGGACACGACTGCCTTCAGCGGTTACCAGCAAATCATCTTCAATTCTGATACCACCAAAATCCTTATACTTTTCAACAGCTGCGTAGTTGATGAAACTGCTGTGCATTTTGTCAGCTTTCCATCGGTCTATCAGTTCAGGAATAAAATAGATTCCTGGTTCGATGGTTATTGTGAAGCCTGGTTTCAGCTCTTTTGCCAATCGCAAAAATGCCAATCCAAACTGTTCGCTTCTACTAGTACCCTCAGCGTAACCGACAGCATCGCCAAGGTCTTCCATATCATGAACATCAAGTCCAATCATGTGACCAATTCCGTGTGGATAAAAGAGTGCGTGCGCACCAGCTGAAACCGCTTCCTGAGTATCGCCAGTCATTAAACCAACATCTTTCAGCCCATCGACAATTGCAGTTGCAGCTGCAAAATGAACATCCTTGTTTGTAGCACCTGGAAGTATTGCGTTGATAGCTGCTTCCTGTGCTCGCAGAACAGTATTGTAAATATCTTTCTGCTTGATCGAAAAGACACTCGACACCGGAAGGGTCCTGGTAATGTCACTGCAGTACCCCTGCTTTGATTCAACACCAGAGTCAATCAACAGCAGTTGGCCATCTTCAAGTGTGTTTTCAAAAGTGATGTTGTGCAGAACTTCGCCATGTGTTGTAACGATTGGCGGAAATGACATCGGCAGATTTTCCATCATCGCGATGCCTTCAATCATGCCTCTTATTCTGGCCTCGGTCAGATCAGTTTTGGTAACATTGAATGCTGCCTGATACATCAGAGCAGAAACAGCAATTGCCTGTTCCATCTCTGCAATCTCTTCATCGCTTTTCACTTCACGCAATGCAACAATTGCCTTTATCAAATCTTTGGATGGTTCTGCACTGCCCAGCAGCTCAGACAACTTTGATTTTCTGCCTGGTCTGTACGATGGCAAAAAGTGAATTTTAACTTTGTGCTCAACAGTTACCTGAACCAGCTCTGCAAGTTTATCAATAGATTCAAACTGCGCGATTTCGGCACCATCGGCGAGTTTTTCAAGGGACTTCGATGGTCCACTCCAGATAAGATCATCAGGGTGCCCAGGATCTCCGAACAGCATCTCTTTACCATCGGGGAAAAGCATCAATGCCATGCCTGGTTTATTAATTCCAGTCAGATAAATGAAATTTGAGTCCTGCCGGAACGGATAGATGTTGTCTTGGTAGTTTCTGCTGGAATCGTTATTTCCAAAAATCAGAATTACGCCGTCTGTGACAGTCTTCCTGAGAACCTTGCGTCGAGCTTTATATGTTGCGCTATCCATCTGTTTCCCCCTGCGTTTGTGTATGGCAACAATCGTAATCATACCTTACTCTTATATCTATGAAAAAGTTTTCTGGCAATCAACTACCACTTATTTGGCAACGCGCTGCGGTGCTTGGCTCTTTGTGGGCATCGGTGGAAATTATTGCCGGCTCTGCACTTCACAACTTGCGCGTGCCTATGAGTGGTACTGCGCTAAGCACAATTGGTGCAGCACTGCTGATTGCTGCTGCACAACGATGGCCAGAGCGAGGACTTTTCTGGCGCACTGGTTTAATCTGTGCTGCGTTGAAATCGATTTCTCCAAGTGCTGTAATCATGGCACCAATGATTGCCATCACCATGGAAGGCCTGTTGCTTGAAGCTGGCACTCTTCTGCTTGGCAGAAACAGGTTAGGCTATATGCTTGCTGGTGCGCTGGCAATTTCCTGGAGTTTGATTCAGAAAATCCTGACCCTGTTGCTCACCTATGGAACCGATGTAACAAAGCTGTTTGAAAACCTGGTCTACTTTGCACAAAAGAACCTGCATATCACTACACTGGCTCCTATTGAGCTGGTTCTGTTACTGTTTATTATCGATATGCTGATTGGTTGCTCCGTCGGCTGGATGGCAGTTACTGCAGGCAGACGTTCAGTAACAAATGCTTTTACTCCAAAAAAAGTTGACCAGGGAACTCCTGCTCAATTTAATCCGGCAAGAAAACCTTCTTTAAAACTGCTGGCTCTTCACATTGTTTTGTTAGCTGGCGGATTGATATTTTTGCCTCAAATACATCCTGTAGCTTCCCTGCTTTCCGCAATTATTTATGCATTTATACTAACCAAAATTTATTACCGATCGCTGGCCAGGCTTCGCAAACCGAAAATGTGGATTGAAATTTCTATCGTGATGTTTCTTGCAGGTTTTGTGTTGGGCGATATCTGGTTTGGTGTGCGCATGATTGGCAGAGCTATTATGGTAATCTCAGCGTTTTCTGCAATCAGTGTTGAACTCAGAAATCCGGTGATTTTAAACTGGTTCACAAATCGCGGCATGCGCTCTCTGCCTCAAGCAGTTGAGCTCGCTTTCTCTGCTCTGCCTGCAATGACTTATGCAGTCACTTCACGCTGGAAAAGTTGGCGTGAGTTGCCGTTGATACTCCCTACTCTTACCAGTGAAGCCGACCAATGGCTGGCTAACAGAAACAGACCTGTGTTTATTATTTCCGGTAAGATTGGCAGTGGCAAGACAACTCATCTGATTGAGATTCTGCAGCTTCTAAAAGACAGTGGGTCAAAACTTTCTGGAATTATCGCTCACGGATTACTTGATGATAATTTGCGGACTGGCTTTGATGTCGAAGACATAAACAGTGGTCAAAGAGTGCCGCTTTGTCGTCAAGAAAATATGGACGATCACGCTGAACAAACCGGGCAGTTTTCATTTTCAAAAGCTGGAATTGAATTTGGTATGAACGCTCTTGATAAAGAGTGTGACCTGTTGGTCATTGATGAAATCGGACCGTTGGAATTATCGGGCGGTGGTTGGTCAAAGAAAATGCACGCATCTTTCACGCCTTTACTTCTGGTTGTAAGAGATGAACTTGTCACAAAAATTGAATCGTTATTCTTAAATGTCATTGATATTTCCGACTCGCCATGTCAAGCTTGTGCAACAATTCGTCAGCATATCAACTTCAACTCAGAGGAACGCAATGCAAACGAAACTGACTGAGCACGCTGGCATTGAAGTCCCCGTTATCTGTGGACCGATGTTCCCGTGCAGCAACCCCGAACTGGTAGCTGGAGTGAGTAAAGCTGGCGGGCTGGGAATGATTCAGCCGATGTCACTGACTTCAGTTCACGGTTACGAATTCAGAGCAGGACTCAAATATATAAAATCACTGACCGACAAACCTGTCGGCATGAATATTCTGCTCGAACATGCTTTCAAAAAATATCAGCATAGAATGGATCAGTGGATTGATATTGCACTTGAAGAAGGTGTTAAGTTTTTTCTGACTGCTCTTGGTCATCCCCGCGCTGTAACTGACAGAATTCATCAAGCTGGCGGCATAGTTTATCACGATGTTGTGGGCCGTGGCTTTGCAATGAAAGCTGTTGATGCTGGTGTCGATGGTCTGGTTTGCGTCAACAGTAACGCTGGCGGTCATGCTGGTAGAAAATCGGCAGAACAGTTGCTTGAAGAATTAAGTGACCTTGATTTACCGCTGGTCTGTGCTGGTGGAATATCACAACCTGCAGAAGCTAAAAAAATGATTGATGCCGGTTACTGCGGTGTCCAGATGGGAACTCGATTCATTGCTACCAGCGAATGTTCTGTTCACCCGGATTACCACCAGGCAATAATTAACGCAAAAGCCGAAGACATTGTTCTGACTGAAAAAATCAGTGGCGTACCCGTTGCAGTTATCAACAATGAAACTGTGCAACGGATGGGAACAAGAGCCACTGGTCTTGAGAAATTTTTGCTGCGTCACCCGAGAACAAAAAAATGGATGCGGATGTTTTACACAACTCAATCGATGCGCAGATTACCTAACGCTTCCAAAAAAGGAAGCAGTTACCGGAATTTTTATGTTGGCGGAAAATCTGTTGGCGGGATTGATGAAGTAATATCGGTTGGAGAAATTGTCAGACAATTTGCAGAGGAGTTAAAATGAGTAAAATTATGTGCACCTATTGTTCTGCTGAAAAAAATCAGGCTGAAGAACCGCTGCCTGCAATCGAACGCTACATCAGTGAACGAATCGCTTCTGTAAAACAACAGGCTGCAGAAGCTGAAGTTCAGATGATGATTCTGTCGGGAAAATTTGGACTGCTCAGACCTGGCGACCCTGTTCCCTGGTACGACCACTTACTCCTGCCCGATGAAGTTGAAGTTATGATTAAAATCGTAGCTGGTCAGATAAAAGCGTATGGCATCACAGAACTCGAATATCACACTGCACCGCTGAATATGGCGCCACTGGTCAAACCATATTATGACACAATCCGGATGGCCTGTGTTAAAGGTGGAGCAAGGATGATGATTGTTGAACTGGATGGAGATATTCCATAGAAGAGGTTCTAATGATTGACCTGAAACTGAATGCAATAGTTGCGCACAGAATTGAAGTTTCACCTGACTTGATTATCCTTCGTGTCTGTCCCGACGGCTGGGAATTGCCGGATTTCATCGGTGGCCAGTTTGCTGTCCTTGGTCTGCCTGATTCTTCACCAAGGTACTATCTGTCAGATACCGAAGAGGCTGCTCCCAAGGGAAAACTGATTCGCAGGGCGTACAGCATTTCATCGTCCAGTAAAAACAAAGAGTACATTGAGTTTTACATCACACTTGTTCGCTCAGGCAAATTGACACCCAGACTTTTTCAGCTACAAGAGGGCGACAGAGTTTTTCTGAATCAGAAATACAGTGGGACTTTCACTCTGGATATGGTTCCTGATAACACTCACACAATTTTCATGGGTACTGGAACTGGCCTTGCTCCATATATGTCGATGATACGCAGCAGCCTCCAATGCGACAGTGACAACAAGACCGTTATTGTTCACGGAGCGAGACATAGCTGGGACCTTGGGTATCGATCAGAGCTCAACACGCTGGCAACAACTTGTACAAATCTTACTTACCTGCCGGTAATTACCAGGCCACAACTTGAGCATGTCAAGTGGGGTGGCAATACTGGATATCTCCAGGACATCTGGGTAAATGGCATCGTTGCCAGGTTTGCAGATTTTAAACCTACAGCTGAAAACTCGCACATTTTTCTGTGTGGTAACCCGAGCATGGTTGATACTCTACAGGAAATCCTGGAATCGGAAGGATTCACTGAGCATACCCGGAAAATAGACGGCAATCTTCATGTGGAACGATATTGGTAATTATTTGTGCATGATTGCTAATAATAATATCTTTGGGGAATCGATCTCTGATTGCATGCTCACTATCGTACAACCGTCAGAAAGGAGTTTGTATGAAAACTGAATGGCATCCAAATTCCTGGGCTGATTTCCCGGTGAAGTACGGTCCTGATTACCAGAATCAGGAACAGGTGGACAAGGTTACCAAAACACTTTCCGGTTTCCCTCCCCTGGTTTTCGCTGGTGAAGTACGGACTCTTACTGAAAAGCTTGCTCTTGCATCTGAAGGCAAATCATTTGTTTTGCAAGGTGGCGATTGCGCTGAAAGTTTTGCGGATTTCAACGCCGATAATATTCGCGATACTTTCCGTGCACTTCTGCAGATGGCAATAGTTCTGACATCGGGTACAAAGCTTCCTGTAATTAAAATCGGTCGGATGGCAGGACAGTTTGCAAAACCAAGGACCAGCTCTACTGAAACTCAGAACGGCGTGGAGCTACCAAGTTACAAAGGCGATATAATTAACCATATCGATTTTGATGAAAGCAAAAGAGTTGCAGATCCATCGCGGATGTTAAAAGCGTATTCGCAATCGGCATCGACATTGAATCTTCTGCGCGCATTTGCAGAAGGTGGCTATGCTGATTTGAAGCAGGTTCACACCTGGAATATGGGATTTTCTGAAGACTCGCAAAGTGAACGCTACACCGCTCTTGCAAACAAGATTCAGGAATATCTGCAATTTATTGATGCGCTGGGAATCCATTCAGGTAATACACCACAGCTAAGAAAAGTCGATTTTTTTACAAGCCATGAAGCATTGCTCTTGCCTTTTGAAGAGGCAATGACTCGTACAGATTCCATCAGCGGAAAAATCTATAACACTTCTGCACATTTTGTCTGGGTCGGCGACAAGACCAGAGATCTTGATGGTGCACATGTTGAATTCTGCAGAGGAATCAATAATCCAATCGGCATAAAATGTGGTCCATCTCTGAATGCCGATGAATTGATTCAGCTTCTGGATATTCTAAATCCTGACAATAGCATCGGACGCATTACGCTGATTTCACGATTCGGGTCAGACAAAATCAGTACTCACCTGCCTCCGCTAATTCGTGCGGTTCAAAATGAAGGTCGATCTGTTGTCTGGTCATGTGACCCGATGCATGGCAATACCATCAGAACATCGGGCGGCATTAAAACCAGACCATTTGATAAAATATTAAGTGAAGTGAAACAGAACCTGCAGATTCATAAATCGGAAGGTACGTTTGCCGGTGGTATTCATCTGGAAATGACGGGGCAAAATGTGACCGAGTGTACTGGTGGTTCATCAAATATTGAGGAACACAACCTGACCGACAGATACCACACTCATTGTGATCCACGTCTTAACGCAAACCAGTCTGTTGAGCTGGCGTTCCTTATTGCAGATGAGTTAAAACAGCGAGACGATTAATTTTTCCAGTTTCAGTTTCAATAAATTTATCAACAAATATTACTTCTTTGGGCCGCTCATATTTTTCAAGTGAATCATATTTCACTTCAACCTGACCTTCAACCACCAGCACTACCTTCTGCCCCAGTAGCTCGTCCAGTATTCCGGTAATAAAATATCTGAAACCCTGTAATTGAGAAGCCAACTTTGCCTCAACAACTTCAGGATAAATCTTCACTCCACCCGAATTGATTACATTATCAAACCTGCCGAGCCATTTGAATTCTGTGTCGTTCAACAATTCAACAATATCATTTGTAACTATCGGTTCCGGATTCAATTCTGGTGCATGGATTACAAGACAATCGCGCTTATCAATCTCAAACTTCACTCCATCAAGAGCATCAAAACAATCGGTTTTATGTGAGCCGTTCAACCGTTTGATAGCTACATGAGTCAGTGTTTCTGTCATGCCATATGTCTCAAATATTTCTGCATCAATCCCTTGCAGCTTCTCAACCAGATTTGAGCTGACCTGCCCACCACCAACCAGCGCGGTCTTGAATTTTTCGAGATGGGCAAGACTGTTTTCAAGTTGCAGCGGTACCATTGCCACAAAATCTGCGCCAGTTTCAACACTGCTTGCAGGTTCCTCAACTTTCAATTCCAACCCAAGTTCCATTGCTCTGACTACCATCATCTTTGCTGCTACAAATTGCATCGGCATACAAAGCAGAGCTGAACTGCCTGGCTCCAGACCAAATGTTTCGCCAGTCAGCTTTGCAGAATTGCGCATCCACTCTTTCTGCACTTTGATTGTTTTTGGCGTACCTGTTGAGCCTGAAGTCTGCAATTCCATTGTTGGTTCCGGGCTCAGCCACTGAGCAACAAAGCTATCAATTTCATCCCAGATTGGGGCATCGTTTTTACTGAGCATTCCGTTTTCAACCTGCAAAGCAGACGGAATATTATTTGTGAACAGCTGCCCGGTTCCCAGCCCTTGATAACCAATGGTTTTCAGTTTTGACACCCAGTTTGCAATTGCTTCAAGACCAATATTGGATTCCAGTGCCGATGTCACCCACCAGCCGATACCACGTTCTTCTGCAAGCGCAATCCATTTTTCCGATTCAGCAAAACCACCCAGCAAGCTCGGTTTCAAAACCAGATATTGTGGTTTCACTTTGTCCAGCATTGCAATCCTTTGAGTTTCATCAACCAGAGAAATCAATTCTTCATCCAATGCAATCGGAACCGGTGATGAGCTACAAAGTTCAGCAAGCAGATCCCACTGCCCAGGTTTTACAGGCTGTTCAATTGAGTGCAGATTAAGCACCGACAACTTTTCCAGTTTCTCTCTGACATCTGATTCACTGAACGCTCCGTTGGCATCAACTCGCAGTTCAAGATTTTCATCAATCGATTTCAGAATTTTCAATTCCTGTTCAAAATCTACTGCACCGATTTTCATTTTTATGCATTGCCAACCATCCTGAATTTTCCTCTCCACCTGAGCGGACATAAAATCAGGTTCACCCATCCAGATCAGACCGTTGATTGGAATCGGAGATATTTTGCAATTTTTATATTGTAACATTTCAAGGGCAAAACGGATCGATGGGAATTCTTTCAAGTCCGTATCTGGAGATTCGCAAACTTCATCAAGCTTTGCTTCAATCATATCCAGGTTATCTATACTCAATCCAGGTAACGGCGCACACTCGCCTATCGCTGTACCGCTGAACAGGTACCAGACATCGCGCGTTTTCATTATGCCACGGGAAGTTCCAGCCGGTTGAGCAAACTGCAGAGTCCTCTTACACCAGGTGAGCTTGCCGTTACTCACTGACATACAACACCAACATTGAGAGCAGAGAGAAAAGGAATGTACCCATCGCCTGTTTTTTCAGGAATGGATCAAACGACTCAAAGTCATCGCTTTGCAGAATCTTTTTAGCTGGCTTGATGAACAGAACAAATCCAAACAACAGGAACCAGATTGCGGTTGGATGTGGGATGACAAAGGCAACCATCAGCAGAATACCAACCAGGTTCAGCATGAAGTGATATCGTTTTGCATTTTTGATTCCCAGTCGAACTGCCAACGTAATTTTGCCAACTTTTTTATCTTCAGCGTGGTCACGCATGTTGTTGACATTCAAAACTGCGACTGAGAAAAACCCGATTGCAGTTGCCGGCAGAATCAATTCCCAATACAAACTATGTGCATTTAAAAAATACGAGCCGAGAACGCCAGTCCAGCCAAAAAACAGCAACACAAACAGGTCGCCAAATCCGGCATAGCCATACGCTTTTTCCCCGACTGTATATTTAACTGCGGCAGCGATTGCTGATAAACCAAGAACAGAAAACAGTGCAACCAGAACAGGATTGAGTCCTGCTGTTCCTTCAATAATCAGCCACACTCCGGAAACAGCGCTCAGCAGACCAACAATTATCATCGCTGTTTTCATTTGTGGCTCAGATATTTCACCCGACTGCAAAGCTCGCTCCGGGCCAACTCTGTCATCGTTGTCAGTCCCTTTTACAAAGTCTCCGTAATCATTTGCGAGGTTGGATAGTACCTGGAGAAACAAGGTAGTTACAAACGCCAGCACTGTTACGGTCAAATTGAATTGCCCGTCTTCAAGTGCCAGGCCGCTTCCAACAATGATGCAGGAAAAAGCCAGTGGCAATGTTCTGAGTCTAAATGCGTTAATCCAGTTTTTCATGACTAAGGAAACTTTGGGTATTTTGAAAAATCAGGTTTGCGTTTTTCATTGAACGCGTTCCTGCCCTCTTTGGCTTCGTCCGACAGGTAGTAAAGCAGAGTCGAGTTTCCAGCCAACTCTTGAATACCTGTTTGCCCATCGAGCTCTGCATTGAACGCAGACTTCAACATTCGAATTGCCAGAGGTGAATTTTTCTGAATCTTTTTAGCCCACTCAATGAAAGTGTCTTCCAGTTCTTCTAGTGGCACAACTGTGTTTACCAATCCCATTTCAAGAGCTTGAGTTGCATCGTACTGATCACACAAGTACCAGATTTCACGAGCTTTTTTCTGACCGATAATTCTTGCCAGATATGATGCACCAAACCCACCATCAAATGATCCAACCTTGGGTCCGGTCTGACCAAATCGGGCATTGTCTGCGGCGATAGTCAGGTCGCAAACAACATGCAGAACATGCCCGCCACCAATAGACCAACCGGCAACAGCAGCGATAACAACTTTAGGAATTGATCTGATCTGCTTCTGCAAATCCAGAACGTTCAGCCTTGGCACTTTATCTTCGCCAACATATCCACCGTGACCTCTGACGCTTTGATCGCCACCACTACAAAAAGCTTTGCCACCTTCACCACTGAAAATAACGACATCAATAGCCTCATCGTCACGACAGATGTTCATTGCATCAATCATCTGTTCAACAGTCCGCGGTGTGAATGCGTTGTGCTTTTCCGGTCGATTGATACTTATCTTGGCAATGCCTTCAAAGAAATCGAATTTGATTTCGTCATACTCGCGGATTGTTTCCCATTTTTGTTTCCACTCCATTGTGCTCTCCTAAAAAGACTTGAAGACTTTTCTATTTGTTTCCATGTCTGTGAATATTTCCAGGATTCCGTTTTTGAATCCGATTAGTTCCTCTTCAGCTCTTGCAGACTTGTACTTCAGCCCAAATTCATCGGCAGTCAACTCTGCAGTTCGATTATGCGGTACAGTAAACAGTTTAGTCAACTCACCCTGATCTACAGGCCCCGATATCATGTTGAAAATTCCGCCTCCGCCATCGTTCAGAACTACAATCTGTAAATTGGCTGGGAACTCATGGTTCAACCACAAACCGTTTCTGTCATAGAAAAACGAGAGGTCACCAACAATCAACATGTGAGCTTTGTTATCTGCCAGAGCATGACCAACGGCGCTGCTTACAACTCCATCAATTCCCGATGTCCCTCGGTTGCAGAACACATCGATATCTTTTTCCAAACCGATAAAATCAACTATCCGCACCGGCATTCCGTTACCCAGATGCAGCACGCTGTTTTCAGGTAACTCAGTAATGATTTTTTCTACTGCAGTGAAATAATTGAACTCTGTACCAGTGATGTTCCGCTCTGATTTAACAAAAGAATCCCTGTACTCTGCACTGTTGAATTTCAGCCCTTTTAGATATTTTTCAGGCCTGCAATTTACAGTTTCAGTCAGACTTGAAAACGGGTCGCCAACCATCCCCGTTCCAATATGCCAATGTACCTTTGGGGGGTTTTCACGTAAAAACAGTTTCAGCTTTTTGTTAATTATTGATCGACCAATTGTAATCAACAGGTCCGGTGTTGAAAGAGCATCAACAGCGTTGACTGAATTGGAAAGTGTATGAAGATTACTGGTAACATCGGTTACAACTGGAACTTCCAGACTGTTCAGCAAATCAAACAACTCAACATTGGGCTCAGACTGCCCAGCCAGAATCATAACTTTTGATGTACTGAGCAAAAGAGTTTGCAGTTCACTGTTATCAACTTCAACAGGCTTATTTAAATTTTTGTAAACCGGATTCCCAAACTTGATTTCATCAAGACTGTCAGGATAGAAAGGTTCGGCAATCGGGACATTCAGATGAACAGGTCCGTCCAGAGACAAGACTTCTTCAGCTATGCTCTGATTCTCTTTTGTAAATGTATAACTGCCGCTGACGTGATCCTGGTAGATATCGCTCTGATGAATTGTCTGCCCATCCCACTGGTCGATCCATTCTGCAGGACGATCGGCAGTCAAAACTATCAACTGAACATTTTGGTAGAATGCTTCTGTTACTGCAGGCGCAAAATTCAGGGCAGCTGTTCCCGATGTGCAAACAAGTACAACCGGCTTGCCGGTCTGTTGTGCGATCCCAAGTCCAATGAAACCAGCTGAACGTTCATCGGTAACAGAGATTGTTTCTATTGCGGAATGTTTTCCAAATCCAAGCAGCAACGGCGCACATCTTGAGCCAGGACAAACCACAGCTTTTTCTACTCCACGTGCCGCGCACAGCGCAACAAGATCGTAAATATGCTGTGTGTTTTCTTTTACGCTCACTACATCACATCCAGCAAGGTTTGACATTTCAAAGCGGTTTCATCCCATTCTTTTTCTGTCTTTGAGCCGTGTGTAACTCCTGCCCCAGCATAAAGCACTGCGCGAGTTCTCAAAATTTGCATGCATCGTAAATTCACATACAACTGAGTTGTGCCATCAATATTCACCGGGCCAAGAAATCCACTATACAATTCCCGATTCAAACTTTCATTTTCAATTATAAAACTGAGCGATGGAAATTTTGGCATTCCACAAACAGCAGAAGTAGGGTGCAACAATTGAAGCATCACAGACCCGAGTTCCGGCATGTTGACTTCATTCAAGTCAACTGTGTACTCGGTTTTCAGGTGAATCATATTTCCAGCTTGAACAGTACGCGGCCCGGACTCAACGAATCTGCGCAAACGGATAGTTTTAAACTGTTCGATGATATACCTGCTGACCATCGCCTGCTCTTCAATCTCTTTCTGGTTCCAGGCGGCTTCCGACAAATCGGAGCCCTCAATAAATGGTTGTGTTCCTGCCAGTGAAAATGTTCTGAAATGTTCAGCTGATGATTCTATCAACAGCTCAGGAGTAGCTCCGGTCCAGGTACCAATTCCTGGAATAGAAAGTAAACTGACAAAGGCAGCCGGATACACTTCCGCCAATTTATAAAACTGATTAAGTACATTGAAATCATCTGTCAGCGGTTGATCATGAGTTCGTGCTGGAACAACCTTTTCAAACTCGCCATCGTTAATAGCAGCTACACCATCTTCAACCATTTTTATAAAGTGAGACTTCTCTCCTGATATCTCAGTATCAGGCCTGCTGTTCAGATGATAAGGAACTGAACCGTCGAACTGCTCAAACTTGTTCTCAAAAACAGAATGCTTTTCTGCCTTAAGGAAAATAGTTTCATTGCCTTCAGGATTTAAAAACGGGCTGACTGCAAAACCTGGTTGTTGCAGATCAATCCTGCCTTTGGAAGGAGATTTGTCCGCAATAAAATGAATCTGTTCCGAGTGAGGAGCTCGCCAGATGGCAACAGCATTGCCGTCGTTTATTGATTCAATCCAGAGACTTTGCAAATTCATATCACTGCCAATGTCAGTTGACTTGAACATACCAGCCTGCCCTCTTCATCATTTATATCAATAGACCAGACATGAATCTTTTTGCCGATTTTAACCGGCGTTGCTTTGCCATAAACCCAACCCGACTTTGCACTTCTAACATGATTACAGTTGATATTAATTCCAACTGCCTGGTTACCGTTTTCAGCGACCAACATAGTGCCAGCAATGCTACCCAGTGTTTCTGCAAGTGCTGCCGATGCCCCGCCATGTAACAATCCAAAAGGCTGAACAGTCCTGTGGTCTACTGGCATTTTCCCTGCAACAAACTTGTCGCCGATTTCAGTTATCTCAATCCCGATAGCTTCTGCCATCGTTCCTTTACCCATTTCAATTATTTTTTCTAAGGTCATAACCTACTTCTTTCCGATGTACAAAGTGCAAACACCAAGAGTCAACGGAATTGCTCTGCACTCAGTCAACCCAATAGATTCCATCAGTTTTACAAACTCTTTACGGGTTGGAAAATTCATAATCGAGTCTGCCAGATATTCATATGCTGCCGGATTTTTAGTAAACAGGCGCGCCATTTTTGGAAGCACACCATTAAGATAAAAACTGTAAACAGATCGCCAGAAACCAGGTTCAGGTGTTGTCAGTTCCAGCACCATTACCTGACCACCAACAGCAATCACTCTGCGCATTTCAGTCAACGCCTTCATTTTGTCGGGAATATTCCTGATACCAAAAGAAATTGCAGTTACATCAAAACTTTCGTCTTCAAATTCAAGGTTGGTGCCGTCACCCCATTTTAATTCAACACGATCGGTCAAATTATCACTGACAATTTTTGGCAGCCCTTTGTCTATCATTTCCTGAACGAAATCCACGCCCACAACTGATACTTCCGGATATGCTTTTGCACAATCCAGAGCCAGATCGCCAGTACCGGTTGCAACATCCAGAAACTTGTTGGTCTTGAAAAAATTCATCTCCTTGACAGTTCGCTTACGCCACGACACGTCGCGCCGCAGAGACAAAAACCTGTTCAGGAAGTCGTATTTATCGGTAACCGATGCAAAAATATCGGAAACAATGCCTATGCGTTGCTCATCCGACATTTCCTGCACAGACGGGTATGTTTTGTTTTTGTTTGTAGTACTCATGAGAGGAATATAAAACAAATCGCTGAATTATTCACGGGAAAGATGGTTGTCCCTGGTAACTTCATCCCAAATATCATTCACCTGCAATGGATTTATTACTCTGTGACTTTCAATGTTATATTCCTGGTCCCCTGCATACAGAATTATACCATTTTCTGTTCTTCCTGAATGTATTTTCCTGAACCTTTTGATACCTTTCAGGAAGCTGGCCGAAAATGTTTTCGCAGACTTTATTTCAACAGGAATTATTGTTCCAAACTCTTCAATCAGCAAATCAACTTCACAGCCCAAAGAATCTCTAAAAAAGTAGAACTCAGGTCTCATTCCTTTATTATATGCGCATTTAAAAATATCGCTGATAATCATATTTTCATAAAGATTACCTCTAAGCGGGTCTCTCATTGCCTGCTCTTCATTATGGATACCTAACAAGTAAGATGCAACACCTACATCGGTAAAATATATTTTCGATGATTTAATAACTCGCTTCCTTATATTTTTAAAATAGGGCGGTAATTCAAATATCACATAAGTTGCTTTCAAAACATTCAACCACTCTCGGATTGTTGTACTTGAAACGCCAACATCATTAGACAAAGAAGACAGATTAACAACCTGACCTACCCTACCTGCCAGAAGTTTTAATAGTGATTGAAATTGAGATAAATTACGAAGCCCAGCCAGCAACCTGACATCTCTTTCAAGATAGGTTTGAAGATAGTTATTATAAAATCTTCTCGGCTCAAGTCCTTCTTGGTGAAGTCCAGGGTAGGTACCTTTCCACATCAATTCAAATGGTGACCAGCTATCTTTATAATTCCTGAGCTCCGAAAAAGAAAATGGCCAAAGTGATAAAATTGCAGTTCTACCAGCGAGTGATTGTGATATTGCTTCATGTAACCTTGGCTGGTGACTGCCTGTTAAAATGAACTGCCCTTTTATGTTCTCTTGATCAACAATACCCTGAATATATGAAAGTAGATGAGGCACTCTTTGAACTTCATCAAGAATGCAATTTGAACCTGCAGTATCCAGAAATCCTCTGGGATCTTCTTCTGCTATTGCTCGAATATCAGGATCTTCTAATGATAAATATCTTCTATCAGAAAATGCCATTTTCGCTAGTGTGGTCTTACCAGATTGTCGAGGACCCAGAATAGTGACTACTGGATATTCAGTGGCGCATTGCAATAATTCAGTTGTAATATCTCGTGTTATCATATCTAAATATTATCACAATAACCTGCATATCGCAAGTACAACATCTGATTTACAGGTTTTTGTCCACCCGGATAGACTTTATTTTAATTTTTACAGAATATTACAGCTTGCACAACAGTAGGTTATGCCGTTTTCTGCATATCGCAAGTACAACATCTGTTTTACAGGTTTTTGTCCACGCGTGTGGAATTATTAATGATTGAAATCAGTTCAGAAACAATTTCCTGATCAAGTTCACTTGCCGCTGCCTTGAAAATCTGCTCCCCTTGCCGATCGAAAACAATAATATTGGCAAGCCCAGGCTCAAAATTGTAGACCTTGTTGAACTCCCCGCCCCAATCCATCAGAATCCAGTTTTCAGGCTGTTTTGGAAATTTGCCTCTTATGAATCCCTTGAGAAAAAACGGGACGCCTTTCATATGAGCAACTGGCAGTATCCTGACACTATCGCCCAGCTTCTGGCTCAATTCCGCTGCCCAAAGCTTGTCAAAATCACATCCAGCTTTATCGCTGCCAATAACTATGACAACTTCGCCCGCATAATCAGAAGTTGTGTGGACCTGCTTGAACTGATCCTGTATCTGGAAATCGATCAGATTTTGAGCGCAAAGTGGCACCGCAATTAATATGAATAGTGTAATTTTCAGAAACATGGATTCTCTCCTACTCAACATTTCTGCCATAGATAAGATGGTCACATTTTTCGCCGTCGATTTCTGCCACAGCCGGCATCGTGCCCCATAATTCAAACTTGAATTTATCCATTATGCCGATGCTTGCAATGTTAATTCCCAGAATAAGAGCCAGCAGGTTTTTAATCTGTAAGCCTGGGCATTGATCTATGGCGTGCTGTAGTAGTGAACTTCCAACTCCGGTTCCTCGATGGTTCTGGTCAATATAGTAGCTTATTTCCGCGATGTGTTTGAGTGCCATTCTGCCACATCGATATGGACTCAAGCTGCACCAACCAAGCACAGAGCCCTGGTTATCAGCAACCCAAATTGGATAAGCTTCTGAAGAATGCTCATTGAACCAGCTTTGACGCGACTCAATTGAAATCGGATCCAGATCGGCAGTACAGCCCGACAGATTAACGGCCTGATTATAGATTTCAACAATTTGTGGAAGGTCTGCTGCAATTGCAATTCTAATAATCACGCAAGCCCCAGTCTGGATGATCTGTAAGAAATTAATTCAATCATCTTTTCTTGATTGGCAACACCTACAAAACTATTTGGGATAAACTCGATTGCTTTCGGAATTGCTTCTTCAAAATTAGAGCACACATTTTCAATCTGCTTTGGCAGTAGTTGAAGATGGTCAATTCCCCATGCATTGAAATCTTCCCACCTGATTTTATTTTTCTTTCCAGAAATGGTTAAGGCAGACTCTTCCTTGTCCTCAGGCAATAACAGATTGGTTGGAAGCAAATCATAAGCGGGACCAAGTGTAATTTCACCATCTGGTAAATGCATCAGTGAAAAATTTTTGAGATGCATATCAGAATTTCCGGTCAGAAAACAGAAAATTGCAAGCTCGAACAATCTCACTGCATCAAGCCCTGAATTTGAGCAGTGCCGTAAGATCATTCTGGCTACTTTTTCCATTGAGCCACCGCGATATTTTTGCGATGTCATGTTACCGGTTATCTGACACATGTCCTCCATATGGATTTTTTCTTTTCCTGTGCGATCCATCCGCTTTGTCAGATAACAGAGCTCTCCACTTTCAAGTGGCATCAAGCCAGACACTGCTGTCTTGATTGAAAAGAACTTTGCCAGCTGCATAACCAGATGTTCAAGTTCGGGCATTTCCGGATACGATTTCACAGGTGGCTTCATTATCAATCCACCTTCAAGTCCAACAATAGTTAACCGTGAGTTTTCTTTATCGCTGTTATCAAGATGCAAAGAAAGTTTCGGCTGAACTCCTGCAACAGCAATTCTGTTATGAATCGATTTTTCTGCTCTTGAATTCAACTCATCCCATGTCCATGGCATCTGTGGCGGCTTTGGTTTATCAAAAAGCTGTGTACAACAATCAGAATGATATAACGATTTATCAGCTGTTGGTTGGCAACAGATTAAGCATCGATTCACTGTTCACCCTCCTTCTCAATAACACTGACTGCGCCGATGCAATCTTTGCAGCATGCCAGCAACAGACCCATTCTGTCACGAGAATCTATTTTCCAGGTCTTTTCAGCAATATCCAGGAGCCACCCTTCAGGAATCAGTCCGTCAAAAAAAGGAAAAAGTGTTCTGTCAAAATACTGTTCATCACTAAGTGGCATTGATAAACTGATTGCAGCTGTTGATGAGTTCGACAGATACTTACTATCATAATTAAAACTGTACCCATCTTCAGATTCAATTAAAATCCCTGCCAGCTGATTATGCATCCAGATTTCAGCAATTCTCATCATAAATCTCCCGGTCTATCTGAACTGGGCCAACGCAATAACCGAATAACCGCAAGACTTGATTGACTTTATCTAATCGCAGTGTCGGCTTTCCCTGTTCCAGATCACGAATAAATCGGAGCCCAACTCCTGCTTTATCGGCAAGAATATGCTGGGTCATCTTCTGTTTTTTCCTTTTTGCTTTCACAAAACTGCTTAAATCCAACATTGTAGCCCCTATCGGGTATAATTACTATAAAATTTCCATATTTATACCATAACAGGTATAATTATATACTGCAAGCATTTTTTATACCCGATTGCGCCTATTCTATCTTTTCTTGCCCCAACCATAACTTGCTACCACATTTACTGCAATTCAAACCAACCTGGAAAGGTGCCGGAAAATGAAAACTCTTGCCACACTATTACTAATACTAATCGCCGTTTCTGCAATTGCCGATGACACAACTATCGACACCAATTTTGATCTGCGCATCAGGCAGGAAATACTGGATGGAGTTTTTCACTTCGCCCCTGACACTGACCGTAACTGGCTGCGAACTCGCAGCAGGTTCGGTGTAGTGATCGAAAATGGAGAGCACCAGATTTCAGCAAGACTCTGCAATGAGTTCCGTAACAACCTTGACACCGGTGGCGCATTCAATGAAGACGAAGTGATCTTTGACCAGCTTTATTACAAATGGAAAAATAAAAAGACGACACTGACAATCGGTAGACAAGATATAATCTGGCCAGGTGGTTTTCTGATGCTTGAAGGTCATCCGCTGGATGGCAGCAGGAGCATGTACCATAACGCTATTCGTCTTCAGCAGGGTGGCCTGGACATGGCGATGATCAGTAATCCTATGTACGATGACTTTGTTTTATACAATGACCAGAATCTCAGACTTACTGACATGGATGAAATCGGTTTTGTCTCTCGCTTCACACATAAAAGACACCAGTTCTCATTGATCTGGAAAGATGAAGATGACATGAGTGAGGTAATTGAAGAGCTGTCATCTGCTTCATGTGGATATCGATACAAATCAAAAACCTTTTTAATGGAAGCAACTGCACAATTCCAGGACGGCAATATTGAACAGAGCTGGGAATTTGCCGGACACGTGAACTACAAAGTTAAATTGAATAAAAAAACCAGAGCTGAATTTGGTGGCTTCCACTACTCAGAGAATTACAGAAGCCCTTGGGGCAAGTGGCCGATGTGGAGTGAACTTTACATCTACACTTTGATTGGTGAAAGCAACGATGGCAGAGTTCACGTTGCTGAGTGGGCAAACATTACGTCACCTTTTGTAACGCTGAAATACAAACTGAACAAAAAATGTTCTGCACGCCTGACCGCATATCAACTGCTGACAGACAAACCGAACCTGCAACGCAGAGGCACGCTTACTCAAGCTGAGCTGAAGTTCAAAATCGGCAAAGGAACTACATCTCACCTGTTATGGGAAAGACTTAGCCCTGGCAAATTCCACGAAGACTCAATAGATGAACCGATTCACTTTGTCCGCTGGCAATTCAGCCACGCAATATAGAGGTAAGCAATGGCACCGTTCAATATGCCATGGTCCACATTCAGCGCGTTTCTGGTGTTGGCCGGCACTATTTTATTAGCGATAGTCTGGGCATATCTGACTCGGAAGGATAGCTGATGACTGTCTATATTATGGTGCTTGTAGTTTACCTTGGCATTTTGGCATCGATAGGTGTTGTGCTCAGCAAACAAACCAAAAGTGCAGGTGACTTTGCTCTTGGCGGCCGATCAGTAGGCCCCTGGGTAACAGCTCTCTCTTTTGTTGCTGCATATTATTCCAGTGTTGTGATTATCGGTGGCGGCGCGTTTGGTTATAAATTCGGACTTTCAACACTCTGGGTTGGCGCCAGTAACGTCCTTGTTGGCACAACTCTGGCGTGGATAGTTCTTGGAAAAAGAATACGCCGATTCACAGGCAACCTCAACGCAATGACCCTGCCTGGCTTTTTCTTTGGCAGATACGGCTCTCCTGAAACTCGCATTTTCTCAGCTGCTGCAACAGGACTTTTCCTGATCATTTACAATGTCTCAGTACTAAAAGGAATGGCAAACTCCTTCGAAGTTCTGATGGACCTTCCCTACTGGGCAGGCGTTGTAATCAGTGGCGCAGTTATCCTGTTCTACACATCGATGGGTGGCTATCTGGCAGTTGTCTGGACCAGTTTTGTACAAGCGATTGTGATGATTTGCGCACTCTGTCTGCTGACTTTTATGGCTCTGCAAAAAGTTGGCGGCATGACAGTTCTGGTTGAACGATTGAATGATATCGACCCTGGTCTGGTCAACACACCTGGCTCATGGGGCTGGGCCGGATTGATCAGTTTTTCATTGATTGTAAGTTTGGGAACCTGGGGCATGCCTCAACTGCTGGTTCGTTTTTACTCAATCAAAGACAGCAATATGTTGCGGATTGGTACAGTGATTGTGACCATCGGTGCATCTATTGCATTACTCCCATATCTCACTGGCGCTATTGCCAGAGTTCTTGTTCCAGGACTTGAAAGTGCCGACCAGGCAATCCCGTCACTTACTGCTCTTGTTCTGAACGACTGGGGTGGCGCACTCTTTCTGGCAGGTGTAGTTGCGGCTGGTATGAGCACTTTTGCCGGTGTGCTGATTATCATCTCCAGCTCAATGGTGCGCGATGTCTGGATCAACGGTCTCAACAAAACACTCACACCTGAAAAAGAACTGAAAGCCAACAGAATTATGAGCCTGGCAGTTGGAGTTATCAGCTTGCTGATTGCTTTGAAACCACCAGCTCTTGTGCTTGTGCTGACTGCTTTCTCATGGGCAGTAATTGCGTCTACAAACCTTTGGCCACTACTGTTTGGCCTCTACTGGAAACGCACCAGTCCCAAAGCAACTTTCTGGAGCATGATTCTTGGTGCATCTGCTGCATTGATCTGGCAGGTCTGGCTGAAACTTGGTCTCCCACTTCCAACAGTTTTGCAAGGGGTTCACGGCTTTGTAACAGGTACAGCCGTTGGACTGGTAGTGATTGTGATTGGAACTCTGTTTGGGAAACCTGCATCGGAAGAGACTATTGAAAAATCATGGGGAACCAACAAACTACCTGAATAGCATTTTCATGTTTCCATAGAGCTTCATTGTTTCATTTCAGCCATTAGAGAACATGTAGATCCTGCTAATAAAAAAATCAGGTCATTATCTTGATTTAATTCGGCCCAGTTCAATGTTTCAGTTACATCCATAAACTCCCGCATACCGGAGTCCTGATTAAATACATTCTGATACATGACAATATTATTCTCTGAAGTTACCAGAAGATCTTCCCAGCCATCATCGTTAAAATCAACTGTGCTGGCATCCCTCAAGTTATACAATTCTTTCAAATCAGAAAATGCGGTCGCTGTATTGTCCACCATCTGGGGTACACCTTGGGGAGACAACCCAATATTCCTGAGTAACGATGACTGTCCATCCTGAGCAGTGACAAACGAATCCATAAAACCGTCATTGTCATAATCAAGAGTTATGGAACTGGATGGAATAAAAGTCGATGCTGATTTAAAAATCAGTTCTTCTGTGGTTGCTGAATCAGGTTGCGCAAATATAGTAAGTGACACAAAACAAAAAATCGTAATTATAATCCTGAGCATACAATTATCCCTCGACAAAGTTTATACTCTCTCTACCCTACGTAGCGAGAGTATATGTTGTCAATTGTTATATCAATAAATAAAAAAGCCCTCCTAGTTTTCCTTCCAAACCGGCAATCTACCTGGTGTCCATGGGGCTCCAGCTTCTTCCAGCCTGTTTTCAATATCAGTCAATTCAGTTCCAACAAGTTCTCTGACTTGTTCAAGAATTGGTGGGAACTTTTCAGCAACCAGGTCATAGGTTTGCCTGTGAGTTCCAGTTGGAGCTGATGTCGATTCCCAGCTTCCCCATATCGCTCTGCCAAGTCTTGACGAGAGTGATGGAGGTGCCGATTCACTTCTTTTTGGCCTTGTTGGATCACCACTCAACGCTTCTTTTAAATCAGTCAGTCGAGTTTCAAGACTTTGCAGTTCAGTCACAAGTTCCTGATCTGTGTCTGGCACACTGAACAGCGATGCCTGCATTTTTCTGAGTCTGTCCTGTGCATCACTACAAACCCTGGAAGTTGCGTTCACGGCTCTTTGAAGTTTTACACACTTTTGCTGAAATGCAACCAGCTCTGCCCTGTCTTCAGCTGGCAGTGAGGCAACACCAAGTGGCACACAGTTGAACTCTGCGCTATTACCAAGTGAAGATATTTCTCCGTTGTTATAAAGGAACAGTTGCACGTTGTATTTTCCGGGAGCAACCATCGGGCCTGAACCAGTGCTTGGCTCATTGCCAGCAGCGCGCAGTGAAGCGTATCGCATATCCCATGAAGTTCTGTGAATGCCGCTACTGTTGCTGGCTTTGATCCTTCTTACGACTTCCCCGCTGCTGTCACTGATTTCCAGATATAACAATGGTGAATCTTCTCTGTCCTCCAGCTTCAACTCATCCCAGCTTGGATACGGATTATCTTCGCCTTCTTCTTTAAGTTCAGCTTCAGCAGATTGTCTAATCTCTTTACGGGTTTCAACTTTGTCCTTGATGTGGTAAGTAAACACAGCGCCGTAAGTTGGATTATCTGCGATAAAGAAACTGTCGCCCTGATTACCTCTGCCACCGCCACCAAGTGGAGTGCGTGTGTGATACATCAAAGCATCTTTAATCGGGAATATTCTGGCCTGCTCTTCCAACATTTCTTCCGACAAATCCCGCAACATTGAATAGTCATCAAGGATATAAATACCACGACCAAATGTTCCAACTGCAAGGTCATTCTCGCGTCTTTGAACATCGATATCTCTTACGGCAATTGTTGGTAGTCCACTACTAAGTTCAACCCAGTTTTCTCCGCCATTCAGACTGAAAAATGCACCAAACTCGGTTCCCACAAACAGCAAGTTACGGTTTTCAGTGTCCTGCTCAATGCAGTGAACCATTCCACGTTCAGGCAGATCACCGGCAATACTTTTCCAGCTTTTTCCGTAGTCATCGCTTCTCAAAAGATAAGGTTTGAAGTCACCTTTTTTATGATTTTCCAGGCAGACATAAACTGTACTCTCAACAAAACGGTCGGCCATGATATCGCCCACATAACTCATGTCAGGCACACCTGGAAATTTGTCGTATCTGGTCCAGTTTTCACCACCGTCTTTAGTTACTTGTACCAGGCCATCGTCAGTTCCTGCGAAGATCAAGCCTTCACGCAAAATGGACTCGTCAACAGTTATCAAACTACCGTACATGGATGTACTTTTATTTTTTGCAACTGCATCAACAGACCAGACCCTGCCCATAACTTCCAGCTTATTACGATCAAGATTGCGAGACAGATCGCCACTGATTTCGCGCCATGAGTTACCTCTGTCATCGCTTTGCAACAACACTTGCCCACCATAGAAAAGTCTTTTGTGGTTATGAGGACTGATCAACAAAGGAGTGTTCCAGTTGAACCTGTACTGTGGGTCTCCCCATGCTGGCTGAGGCTGGATGTCAATGGTTTCACCATTGAGTTTGTCATATCGAACCAATCCACCATACTGCCACTGACTGTAGACAATATTGGAGTTGGTTGGATCAACTTGAGTTTCATAACCATCGCCACCAACTGTTATAAACCAGTCGGAGTTTCTGATGCCATGAGCTGTTGTGTTGTGAGTATATGTTCCAAGTGAATTATTGTCTTGAGTTCCACCATAAACTGAATAGAAAGGAGCATCGTTATCTACGTGAACTTTGTAGAACTGAGTACAAGGAATATTGGATTTGAAATCCCACTTCTTACCAGCATCCCATGTTTCATAAATACCACCATCACTACCAACACGCATATGATCTGTAAAATCGGGGTCAATCCAGATTGCATGATCATCCACATGTTTTGATTTGAGATCTGCTCTGTCCCAGTTTGCACCACCATCATCACTGTAACTCAGATATGTATTCAACGACCAGATTCTGTCTGCGTTTTTTGGATCGACTTCAATTTCCTGATAATATTGCGGGCTTGTTGAAATATAATCTGAAACTTTGCGCCAGCTAACACCTCTGTTGTCCGACCTGTAAAAACCGCTTCCCTCTGCCGCCTCAACAATTGCATATACTCTGGCAGGATCTGTTGGAGCAACATCCATTCCGATGCGACCCATATCACTACCAGGCAATCCACTTTTCAGTTCATTCCAGGTTTTTCCACCATCGGTTGATTTATAAATTCCACTTTCAGGACCACCGTTTATCAAAGTCCACACATGTCTGCGTCTCTGATATGCCGACGCATACATTACATCCGGGTTTCCTGGTTCCATGTGAACTTCATTTATTCCTGTATCGTCGCTGATGTGCAGAATACGCTCCCATGTTGTTCCGCCATCAACAGTTTTATACAAACCTCTGTCGCCGCCAGCATTCCATAACGGGCCTTGCGCAGCTACAAACACAACATCGGAATCACGAGGATCAACAAGAATCATTCCGATATGTTCTGACTCATTCAACCCCATGTTTTTCCAGCTTTTTCCACCATTTACAGACTTGTAAATGCCGTCACCAAATGAGACTGAACGTTGACTGTTGTTTTCGCCCGTTCCAACCCAGATTACCTGGCTGTCTTTTGGGTCCATTGCCAGACAACCGATTGAATAAGATGCTTCACCATCAAAAACAGGTTTCCATGTCACACCGGAGTTAGTTGTTTTCCAGACACCACCTGAACTCGCGGCTGCATAATACTCAGCCGGGTTATCAGGGTTGACTGCAAAGTCGCCAATTCTTCCCGATGTCATTGCGGGGCCAACCAATCGCCATTGCAATGCTGAAACTGTGGAAGAAGTAATTGGATAATCGTCGGCAACTGCAACAACAGACACCATCAACAATAAAAAGATTATAACCTGTTTCATCTCAAACCCCTTCTGCGCTTACGACGCAGCTTTGGAAACAACCACAAATACAAACCTGTACCTGTAAAATAAACCAATGCAAAAGAAACTAAAATCATCAACCAGTCATGAACCCAGTTACCATAAAAAGAGCCATCGTGCAGTTTTTCAATCAAATCAGAATTACGAGTGGCAATGCTTAAAACCTTGCCACTGACTGCATCAACCTGAATCTCTGAATAATTGTGTTCTGACTTGACCTTGTAAATAGCTTTGCCAGGCCTGACATCAATCCGATCGACATCAGTTGACACTTTGAAATCCGGATGGTCCTGACTTAAAACAATTTCATACAACTTTTCAATTGTAATAAACTGCGCAACAGTCCCACCCTGACCCTTTTGAGTTGGTGGCTGTATCCAGTCAAAGTCCTTCTTCACGATAAGCAAAAAACCACTTACCGCAATATTGAGCAACACAACTGCCAGTATTATTCCTGCCCACTTGTGTGTTAACCGAAAAAACTTGTACATCAATTCACCTTACGGCCTTGGCGGTTGCACAACATTAACCGCACCATTCTGTATGAACTGCATTGAGTTGTTCAGATCTTTTTGTACACCAATATAAATGGAGTTACGCAAAGACTGACTCACATCAGCACCTCCGCCAAACATTTCCATCATCAATTCCATCATTTCTTTCTTCTTCGGGAAATGCAACAAAGCAACATTTTCATCTACTGATAATTCAGCCAACTCTTTAGCCATTGCAATTGCATCGTACAGATCTCCTACACCATCAATCAAACCATTAGCTGTTGCCTGTCTTCCAGTCCAGATTCTACCGTGAGCAAGCTTTTCTGCTTCGGCAAACTCCATGCCTCTGTGGTCTGCAACGTCGGCTAGCCAGGTGTTGTAACTTTTCCAATGAGCGTCAGTATGTCTGCCCCACTCTTCTGCAGTTGGCGTGCGAACGTCGTTACCCAATAAAGCCATTGGTCCTTTTTCAACATAGTCTTTACCTATGCCGATTTTATTATTCAACCCTGTAACTACAAAGAGTCCGTTTATTGAACCGATTGAACCGGTGACTGTCAACGGATCTGCAATCATTTTTGTACCTTTGTAGGCAATCATGTAGCCGCCGGATCCAGCCACATCGACCATAGACACAACCACAGGTTTAACCTGTGAAAGCAAATCGATTTCATGAGCAATCAAGTCACTTGCAAGTGCTTCGCCACCACCAGAATCAACCCTGAATACAACTGCATCAATGCCATCATCTTCTCTACATTTTTTCAGATCCTTACAAACAGACTCATGACCCATCATAAGTCCCAGCATAGGATCCACTCTGCTCTCCCTGCCACCGATGTTTCCCTGAGCATGCACAACAGCAACAAGACCATCACCTTCAAGACCAAGTTCGTGGCGAGTCACAGTTGCATAAGCAGACTGGGAAACTGTTTTGAACTCATCGTCCGGAACCAGAGTTTTTTCAAACTCCTGCCAGTACATTGCTCCATCAATCAGTCCAGCTTCAACACCTTCAGGCACCTGGAACAAGGCATACTGCATCAGCTCCAGAATCTTCTCTTCTGTCAGACCGCGTTCTTCTGCAATAGCAGGAATTACCTGATCCCATACTTCTTCAAGCATCCAGGTCTTCATCTCGCGAGCTGCATCGGTCATTTCACTTTCAGTAAAGAATTCTGCCGCCGATTTGTAATCTTTGATTTTATGCAGATGTACTTCTACACCAAGTTTATCCATCATATCTTTTAAATGCATCGACCAACTTGAAAGGCCCTGGAAATTCAACATCCCCGATGGTGGCATATACGTTCCATCACAAGTTCCTGCCAGGTACAACATTCCAAGATTCATACTGTCGGACCAGACATGAACCTTTTTCCCTGTCAATTGAAAGCGGTCAATTGCATTTCTGATTTCCTGAAGTTTTGCCCAACCCAGATTATTGTTGTATGAAAGCTGGAAAACAACGCCTTCTATTCTGCTGTCAACTGCCGCTTTTTCCAGATTACTCAGAATTCGTTGCAGAGTTTCAGCTTCACCTCCAGTTACCATACCAACAATATCCTGTGGTGGATCATATTCATTTATCTGCCCATAAATATCGACAAGCAAGTAACTGCCATCTTCAACTTCGGCAACATCTGATGATGACATCGATGCAATACCAACCAGTATCAATACAAAAACCATCAGCGAAAGTCCTACACCGATAAACGAACCAAGCATCGAACCAAAAAAGCGTTTCATTTTTCTACTCCAATTCCGGCCGCAAGGCGGCCAGCATTTATTCCATCCCGCCGATAGCTGGGATAAGTTCCATCACAACAAATTGTACAAATTCCCGAGACTGTAATTTTGTGCGGAGGCACTCCACACCTGTGAAGTTGATCGCTGTTTGCTTTCCATAAATCGAAAAACAGTTTTCCATTTTCTGCCCTGAAAAACTGCTTTGCATTTTCACCAAGTCTGCTAACTGCGTCAGCTGCAACCTCTGCCCCAACTTCATAACAGCATACACCAGCCGAAGGAGCAATTATACACTCCATTTTTGTGGGGTCTGCTCCAAACTTCCCGGCCATCAGCGCAACAGTGTTACGAGTAATCTCTCTGACCGTAGAGCGCCACGATGCATGAACTGCAGCTACAACTTTTCCATCGTTACCAGGAGCAGAAAGTAACAGCAAAGGACAATCTGCGCCGCGAACAAGCACTCCCTGGCCTGGAGTTGTTGTAACAAGAGCATCGGCTTTTCCAATACAGCCGTTACCATCTGCAACAATCACATCGCCACCATGGACCTGCTCAACCCATGCCATTTTATCGAGCAACAATCTGTGGCCCAGTTCATCTGCTGCACCAGCAGAATCGATTGCAAAATCAGGTCCACCATTGGTTGTTACGCCGTGGACCGCATTCAGTGTTGAGTATGTTACAAGAGGCCAGTTATTCAACGCAGAGCCTCCAGAATTGTTTCACAAAGAGTTGTCAGTGAAGGATCACGTGCGCCCATCATAAGTACCATATCTCCATGGGCAGCAATTTCAGAAATCACTCTCGGCAACTCGGTTCGCTCAACAAATCTGGCATCAACTCCAACCACTTCATCGATAATATCGCTGGAAGAGATATCGCGCGTAACAGTTCCCCCCGCGAAGTAGATCTCAGGCATCAACAACACATGGCCTGCAAGACATTTGCTGAATGCCTTAATCAGATCGTCGCGCAAAAAACGGGTTGGACCAAAACCGTGAGGCTGAAATATTGCAATCACCTTGCCCGATGTCATTTCAATTGCTGTTGTAACCGCAGCTGTGATTTTGTCCGGGTTGTGTGCAAAATCATCAATTACTGTAACGTCATTTGCTGTGCCTATAATATTGAATCTTCGCGACACACCATGAAAATGAGATAACGCTTCCAACGCAACTTCACGTGACACCCCAAACTTTTCACAGGCTGAGATTGCAGCATTGGCATTGGAAATATTGTGAGCACCGGGAACGGGCAAACTTACTGGAGCAACTGGATTGAATTTTTCACCTTCCAGAAATCTGAGATTCTCATCTGGTGCACTTATCAGGTGTTCAACCTGCGAAGCAAAAACTGAAAACATTTCTGCAACCTCAGCTGGTTCCTTATGATCACGTTGCAAATTCAGAACCACGCCAACTTCCGGGTGATACCGCACAAGAGAGCCATCGCTTTCATCTGCTTCAATAACCAGCGCATCGCCACTGCCTGTATAGACATTCCCCAAACCATCAAGCATCTGCAACGGCCCGCCAGTTATCACCGACGGCTCAAGCCCGGCAAACTTCAGCACCTCAAAAATCATTGCCACAGTTGTAGATTTTCCACTGGTTCCGGTTACTGCAATTGTTCTTTTTTCTGATACAAACCTGGCAAGCAATTCACTTCTGTGCAGGATTGGGATGTTGTGTTTTCTAGCTGAAATAATATCGGCAATAGTTTCTTCGATAGCTGTTGATACCACAACTGCTTCGCAGTCTGAGCTAACTCCCCGACCATCCTGCGGTACAATCACAACACCGGCTTCTTCAAGTGCCGATCGTATTGCTTGTCGATCATTATTATCAAAAGCTCTGTCGCTGCCAGTTACACTTCCGCCCTGCTGAGCATGATAAACCGCGAGTGCGCTCATGCCGCTGCCACCAACTCCAACAAAGTGCAATTTATTCATCGTCTTCCTTTATCAATACTGTTTCGCCAATTTCTACCAGTTCAAAAAGTTCAATAATATCTACGTTGCTCATTCTGATACAGCCGCATGATGCTGGTGTTCCCAACATCGATTCCTGATTTGTGCCATGTATATAGATGTAGCGCTGAAGTGTATTTTCATTTGCTGGCTCGCATCCATCAAGAGTCAGAATCCTTGTCAGAATCAGATCATCTGAAGATTCTGTTCCATCCCATAAGCCAACAGGCAAGCGACTCTCAAAAATTGTCCCGGAAGGTTCGCCCTGGCCAATTTTATCGGCAATTGTGAATTTCCCGATTGGAGTGCCACCAGAACCGTCAACAGTGCTGATCCCGGCTTTTGCCGTCGAAATTGGGAAGAATTTTCCTTTGAAATCAAGTTTCTGTGTTGAAACTGTTATCTTTATCATCCTTGCGCCCCTGAAACTGGAATAACAAAATGCGTTAATGTACTCTAACGCATCAGAGTACATTAACGCACTATTAATTTCCATTCACAGCACGGATTTTATGAATTTATAATCTTACAATTCTACTGCTCAATAAATTTCTGTAACAGTAAATCAGACGTAATGATGAAATATATTGACCCGGTTTCTTCAACAGTTTCATTACTCATTCCTGGGCTCACTGCCATGCTTGAGTTGAATTTAACAGTTGCAAGAATATCAAGCTGACCGGTGTCTTTGGAATCATCATAAGTTTGTGTAGCAATTATCCCGTCTGGTCCAAAAGCCCAGTAGATAATTTTATCATGAGCCATTGTTGTCGGCTCTCCAAATTGATCCATCAGAAATCCTACCATATGTTTTACATCATCAGCACGCACATCTTCGCCCTGTTTGTAAATGGCAAGAATCATATTGGTCTTTTCGGCAACAATTACATAGTAATCATCGACAAAAAACTTTTTTGTTCCGGCATATGAATCTGCAATCAGATTATTATATGCCAGTTCAGCCTGTTCAGCAGTCAGGAATTCCCCAATTACATAAGGTCCGATTCCAAGCTTCAGTTCCTTAACAGAATCAGCTATCTGGGCAACGGTTTCAGTTTTCTCGACTGGCATATGATCATGTGCAAAAGCACTGAAAGCTGGCAGCAGCAGAAAACAAACACACATAATAAAAAACGGTTTGATCGATTGGTTACCCATGGTTGTAAAAAACCTTTCCTTTTTCACTTGGGGAAAACGCCCTACCCCGACAACTCGAGGTAGGGCGAATATACACCTGAAGGTGTTAATCATTACTGTTTGTAACGACTCTTTTGCTCATCCTTGATAGACTTCATGATAGAAGCATCAAAGCCCTCTTTGCGCCATTGGTGCTCAGGGCGAGCAAGAATCTCATTAACTGCTTCTTCAAACATTGGCAATTTGCCATGCTCAGCAGCAAGACTCATCAGCTCTGGAAGGAACTCATGATAGAAATTCTCTGCAACATCATACATACCATGCCAGTGGGTGTAGTCTGGAGCCATTTTGGAAGCACCGTGACGAGCACGACGTCCTTCATGATGCCATAATTCCCACCAGTGCCATCCAAGTTTTGTATGGAACAGTGAACCGGAAACCAGTCCTTCTGCTTTTGCCATTGTGTACAGTTTCTTGGTTGGCTTAGCAAATTTTTCATTGTAAGTAATAACAAGTTCATCGAACTGTTTGTAGAAGTTATCTACAATCTGAACACCGTGACATTGTTTACAAACAATTTTCATATCATCGCGTCGCATTTCCCAACTGATTACTTCTACTACTTCAGCTTCAGCTGGAACTTTTTTCCATTTGCCATCTACCATGCCAAATTTCTTATATTTAAGTTCCTGACCAACCTGAGGTGGAATCTCACCTGGGATATCCTTTTGATCGCCATTATCAAAGATTACTCTGTTCAGCTTTGGAGAAATTGGAGCACGCAAGTTCCAGGAAATCCTGTCACCAACGTTATGTGTATTCTCAGTAACTGATCCATCAGATTTCAATGTTGAACCCATGTGACAAGTAGCACATGTAGGAGCTGAATAATAATCCTTACCTAGTACCCAGTTTCCAGACTTCAGAATGTTCATGCCATTCATGCCACGTTCACGAATTGAAGAGAAATATGCGATACCGTGTTTGGACTCTGTATAAGCTTCAATCTGAGGGTGATCTGGACCCAAGTGACACTTACCGCAGTTTTCAGGCTGACGAGCAGTTGAAGAACGGAATGAGTGCTTACCGTGACATGCATTACATGCACCTTGAGTTCCATCAGGATTCAAACGACCAATACCAGAGTTTGGATAGGTCATTGGATCAAACATAACTGCACGATTTTCGTTCAGCAGTGCTTTTCCACTTGCATCTTTCAGAATTGTAACATTGGAACCGTGACACTGCCAGCAACCGTTGGCTGCATCTGCCTTGGATTCCATTGAACATACAACTTCACCCAAAACGTTATCCAGGGAAGCCATAATCTGACCGGCTGTAGAGTGATGAGAAGGAGCCATTTCTTTGGCTTCTTTCTCATGACAGAAAGCACAATCTGCTGGAGTTTGAAGTGTCTTGATGTAAGCGCCTTCATGTTCGTAGCCCGCTACATCATCTTTTTCAGCTGCGTGGCAACTGAAACAACCAATTGGGCCGTCCTGAGATGCGGCGTGAGGAGAGTTTTTCCACTGCTGTACCAGTGAATTGTTCTCCTTCAAGTGACAATTAAGGCACTTTGTGTTTTCTTCCTGATTATTGGCGCTGGTTACATCTTTTGATGCTGTTGTAGTGGCAAAAGCCATACTAGCAATCAGAAGACATAAAGCGGTCAAGCCAAGTACTTGCTTAAACTGTTTCATACAGTTCCTCCTGGAGTGACTAACTTTCTGAACCCACCTGAGGTGATGAGTTCACCTTTCTACCCAACACTATCCAACGACTGCGAGGCATCAATCAAACTTCTGACTGACTGTCGTCATGCCAAAAGGGAAAAATTTTTCCCATTACATATAGAATTATTATTGGCAATACCATAATCACCACCGACAGGAAGATTCCCTCTTTCTCAAACCATTGTGGTTGGAAATCTACGGAACCTCTCTGACTTTTGGACATCAACTGACCACCAATAACAACATTCCAACGCATCAAAAGAACCTGTAGCAAAATCATTACAGATGCCACAGGTGCTATAATCCTCATCAATGAATCGCTGACTTTTCTGATGCTCACATAACCAAGCAAAAGAAATGGAATAACTGATAAAATCATTACCTGCCATACCCAGTAACTGTTGAACAATGGTCCCCACAACAGTTCATGCAATGTGTGCCAGTGAGCTGTTGCCATGTAGCCATGAGAAAATATTTCGAGCATCTCAAAAGTGAAATCAACAATAAAGAATCCCCAAAGGAACTTGATGCTGGTTCGAATACAATCCATATCAACAGATTTTCCTGCAATTTTCCTTAGCAGGAAATACGCAACAATTATACCGGCAATACCGGACACACATGCTGAGAGCAGGAATATTACAGGCATCAGGGGTGTTGCCCATAGCGGGTTGGCTTTAACGCCACCAAAAATAAACCCGACGTAGCCGTGCAGTACACAGGCCATCGGAATACCAACAGCAGCAAGGAAGGAAATAATTTTGCGATCAAGTTTTAGTGATCGTTCCGACAGGTTGTCACTCGCCATTGAAAATACAGTATACATCTTATGCTGCCAGCCAGTTGTCTCCTGTCGACGTTTAACCAGATGAGTCCTGTATATAAAGAAAATCTCCAGGGCCAGAACAAAAGCGTAAGCTGTATATATGTAACCGAAGCCAGCCATCGCCGATGAGGGGTTGGGTGTCAGGAACATACTCAATGCCCTGCCTGGCTGCCCAAGGTGCATCATTAACGGCAGTGTCGCACAAGCCAAAAAAGCAAAAGCAAACAAGAGCGAAAATTTAGCAAGTGGCTTCAAGGCTTTAATGTGAAAAACATGATAAAGTGACGACACAATAAATGCACCAGCAACAATACCTGTAATGTATGGATAAAGAACAATCATCAAGCTCCAATGAACATGAAGATCATTAGGGAAGACATATCCCAGAGCACCTGAAGCAGTTGCAAGTATCTCGTGCATCAGATCACTTCCCTTCTCAAACCAAGATAATGTAAGGATGGCTTGTTACCCATATCAGGTTTCAGAACCGATATCACATGCGGCTCATGCAACAACTTGTAAACTTCTGAACTTTTGTCATTCAGATCGCCAAATTTTCTAGCGTGAACCGGGCAGACATTTACACATGCAGGGAGCATTCCCTGACGAACCCGGTGGTAGCACCAAGTACATTTTTCTGCGGTATGTTTAACTGGATTGATGAATCGGACTGAATATGGACAGGCTTGAACACAGTATGAACAGCCGACACATCGTTTATCGTCAACCAGAATAAAGCCGTCTTCAGTTCTAAAAGTTGCGCCTACTGGACAAACCTGAACACAGGACGGATTTTCACACATATTACACAGTTTTGGTGCAAAAAATGTATCACGAATAGGATTTAGAATGTCAGTTCTTGGTTCAGTGTAACCACCAAGTCCACCATCTGGGGAATCAACATAAACTTCATCATGATCGTCAATAATGTATCGCTCAACCCAGGTCCTGTAATGACCATCTGGGACCTGATATTCGTTTTTATCGGCAATACAGCAAGACCCACAACCGATACAACCGGTAATATCAACTACAAAAGCGAACTTTTTATCAGCAATGAAAAGATCTGTCTGTTCTTTCATACCCGGAATCTGTTCTGCAATCTCCCTGGCAGTGGCTGGCATAACCAAAAGTAGTGAACCGCCAATTGCGCCACTCAAAACTTTCTTTATGAAACCTCTGCGGTCCAGATCAATTTCTTTTTTGATTTTTGTTATCTTTTCCATGATGAACCACTTTCCCACTTTTCTGGCAGACCCATCATTTCTCTTGCTTCCTTAATCCATTTATATGGCGCATGTACATGGTGACATTGATTACAAGCGTGATCGGTACGCACATTCTTCTCTTCAAGATGTTCAGGCATTGATATCATTTTAATAGACTCAGGAGGTCTGGCTCTAATTATTTTGTTATGACAGCGCATACAAAGCGATTTGATTTCTTCGCCTCTATAAACAGGCATCTCGCCAATTACTTTGCCATCCTTAACGTGATCAGAATAAGCACCATGACAAACTTCACAGGACACTACTTCGTGTACCCCTTTTAAATGTACTTTTTTGACGAAATAATGACAGTCAAGGCAGGAATCGTTGGTTTTGTTTCTCATCTCCCGATTTGCTTCATCTATGACAGCTCCGGGTCTGTAATGACCATAATCTCCAAACTCGGAAGGCAAAAACAGTGGTCTTAACAAAGAACCCACTACAATCACGCCAACGAACGTCAGAAGAATTCTGATTACATGTACATTGTACGATGACTTGAAATTCTGTTGCACCTAAGCCTCCAGCCAGTTCTGTTTTATCAACAGATTAGCCTGTTTAATATATATCAGAACACTTGTCACAAAAATGTCACATGTTAAACCTATAACGACTATTTTCTAGTGTCAAGAAAATATTACTAGTTTAGTCTTGTATTTATGGACCTTGAAAACAACTCTATTAACAACCACATTTAAACCATATACTTCACCCTGGAGGGGTAAAATGTTCGATATAGGAAATGCACTCGATAAACAAATTCTCAAGCGTCAGGAGAATCGTCCCACGGTTATTCTTACCGAACCGCTGGACCCACGGATTGTTGAGGCATCGTGCTTTCTCTCCCGTTTTGCCAGACTGGTCTTTATGGCATCGGAAAAAGAAGTGCGAGAAGTAGCTTCCACTATTGAAAACATAGATGACTCTCGCAAAGAGTTCACTTTGACCAATGCGGCTTATGTTGAGATTGAAAAACATACGGAGTTGCTGGGTGAATTGGCAGATGCCTGTATCTCTCTACCTGAAAATAAACGAAAAATAACCAATAAAGATGATGCTCTGGAATTGCTGAAAGACCCTGCCCGCTTTGGCATTATGGCAGTAAAAGAGGGTCACGCCGATATGGTTGTTGGCGGCCTGACTCATAAACCAAAAGAGTTTTTCCGACCAATGCTCCGTGTCCTGCAGGTCAGCGATACAATGTGCGAAGTCGGTATTTTTGTCCTGCCACCAGACCACCCTCAGGGAATCTTCCCACATAATATTGTTATCTTTGGTGATGTTGGTGTAAATGCAGAAATGACTCCTGAAAAACTTGCCGATATTGCAGTTTCTACCTGTGCAGTTGCCAGAGATATCATTCCTCAGCAGGAGCTGCCTGTGATTTACGGCGCAATAACATCGTACAGTCACAAAGGTAGCGATGAGGGCCCAGCTGCTGAGCTGGTTCACGATGCTACAGAACTGCTCCCTGAAACTTTGCAACAAAGAATTGATAGTGGTAGCAGATACAGCTCAATCCACATTGAGGGTGAAGTTAAAATCAGCTGTGCGCTTTCACATCGATCTGCAATGTATTACGACCACGGCGAAGACCCATACACAGGTCGCACCAATGTCATCATCACTCCCAATCTGGACATGGGCAACCTGCTGTACCACCTCTACTCCACTCGCTACCCCGATGCCAAAAAGTTTCCCGTCATTTCCGGCATCAGATTCCGTGGTGTAGAAATGGCCATGGATTCCACCAGCGAAGACTGCCTGCTGGCAATAAAAGCCAACCTGTTGCGCCTGCAACGCTACGGAGAATGGAAAAAAACTGAAAAAGACACATTCTTCCCTCGCCACAGGATTCTGGCACTTAATCCAGGATCAACTTCCACAAAAATGTCGGTTTTTGAAGGTGATCTGGAACAATTTTCCGTTGAACTTCAACACTCAGCAGAAGAACTGAAACCGTTTGAAGGAAAACCAATTACTGCGCAATATGAATTCAGAAAAGAAGTTGTGTTGAATGCCCTGCGCGAACATGGATTCAAGCGCACAGATCTTGACGCAATTTCGGCTCGGGGTGGACTGGTCAGACCAATCCCACATGGCACTTATGCCATCGACCAGCAAATGCTTGATGACTTGCACGATGGCAAAAGAGGCGACCACGCCTCAAACCTTGGCGCCCTGATTGCCGACGAACTTGCTCGCGAGCGCAAGTTGCCCGCATTCATCACCGACCCCGTTGTCGTGGATGAAGTTAGACCAGACATGCTGATTACCGGGTTCAAAAGAATCAAACGACAGGTCATCAGCCATGCATTGAACCAGATTGCAACTGCCAGACGGTATGCTGAAGAATCGGAAACATTTTACGAAAAAATGAACCTGATTGTTTGCCATATGGGAGGCGGAATTACAGTTGGCGCACACTGCAAAGGCAGATACATCGATGTAAATAACGGCCTCAACGGTGAAGGCCCATTCTCTCCACAACGCTCTGGAAGTATTCCAACCGGCCAGCTGATTGACCTCTGTTTTTCAGGTGATTTGACTCATGCAGAACTGAAGCAACTTAACAAAGGAAGAGGCGGATTGATTGATCTGCTTGGTACTGCTGACTTGCGTGAAGTTGAACAGCGTGTAGCAGATGGTGATCAGGAAGCAACTGAAGTTTACGATGCAATGATTTACCAGCTTGCAAAAAGCATTACCGGATTAATACCTGCATTCAGTGGTGAAAAAGTTGACCAGATTTTACTGACCGGTGGAATGGCCAGGAGCAAACAACTTGTTGATCGAATTGCTGAGGCAACTTCTGCCATGGGTTGCGGTGTTACTGCCTACCCTGGAGAAAATGAAATGCACGCCCTTGCAAAAGGTGCACTGCGAGTACTGAACAACCAGGAACCAGCACTGATTTACAGTGAAAAAGGTAAATAATGTCATCGATAACAACTCTTGAACAATTGACTCTATCTCTTGGCGGCGAAAAACCAAAACGAGTTGTAGTTGCCGCTGGTCATGATCCCAATACAATCCAGGCTGCAGCTCATGCATCAAAAACAGGCATCGCCGAGATGATTCTGGTTGGCGATGGCAAACGCATTGAGTCTCTCTGTTCAGATTACGATATTGATCCCGGGTTGTTCAAAATCATCGATGAACCAGATATGCTTGAAGCAGGAACAAAAGCAATAAACCTGATCCACTCAGGTGATGCCGATGTCCTGATGAAAGGCCTTATTGGAACATCGGATTACATGCGCCTGATTCTGGACAAAAAAACAGGACTGCTGCCAAAAGGAAATGTCCTGACACATATTACAGTTTTTGATCTGCCTGCTTATAACAAACTTATCTTTGCCAGCGATGTTGCTATAATCCCGCTTCCTGACATGGAAATTAAAAAGAAACTTCTACGCTATTGCATTGATGCTGCTCACAGTTTTGGAATTGAAAAACCGAAAGCTGCACTGCTTGCTGCCAGCGAAAAAGTATCGTTGCATATGCCAGCAACTACTGAAGCAAAAGAAATTACCGACAGCTGGGATTCAGACGACGCAATTGTCTATGGCCCACTTGCTCTTGATGTTGCACTCTCACTTGAGGCTTGCGAAATCAAAGGGGTTGATAACCCTGTTGCCGGCAATGCC
The DNA here is from genome assembly GCA_964437115.1 of uncultured Fibrobacteraceae bacterium. Lineage (GTDB taxonomy): Bacteria > Krumholzibacteriota > Krumholzibacteriia > LZORAL124-64-63 > LZORAL124-64-63 > JABIBH01. The sequence continues at coordinate 41,734 of CAYTFE010000008.1, forward strand.
GACATCCTGATTTTTCCCAACATTGAATCTGGAAATATTTTCTATAAATCCTCAACTCTGCTTTCAGGTGGCCGACTTGCCGCTGCGGTTGTTGGCACATCGGCGCCTTGCGTGTTGACAAGCAGAGCTGATTCTGAAGAAACAAAATTCTTGTCGATTGCTCTTGGTTGCAGACTTGTAAAGTAGCTGGAAACTATGACACTTGTACTTGCACATCGCGGGGCCAGTGGCCATGCACCGGAAAACAGTATTGAAGCGTTCAAGCTTGCTTCTAAAATGAACGCCGATGGCATTGAGCTGGATATCCATCAACACGGCCGCAAGTTTTATGTTCACCACGACCAGCAGGACTCCCCCGATAACGCCCCACTCCTGCAAGATGTTCTGGCTCTTCCTGAGCTTCTGAATATGACAATGTTTATTGAAATAAAATCGATGCAAAATGCAGAGCTGCTCAACCTTCTACTAAGCCCATTCAAAACAAAACTCAAACTGCATGTTCAATCTTTTGAACTGCCAATCCTGGAAATGATTAAGAATCTGCCTTATGAGATTGGGGTTATTGCCAGAACCACATATGATCCACTTGCCCTGCTTGACAGATACAACGCATCTCACTTGTCGCTCAGATTTGACTCCGTAACTGCTGAACTGGTTGAGATTTTGCATGAAAATGGGAAGAAATTGTATTGCTGGACTGTAAACAGGCAGGAAGATTTTGCTAAAATGAAAAGCCTGAATGTTGATGGGATAATCACCAACTATCCAGAACTAGCAGACAAGTGAAAAGCCCCGACCATATTGGCCGGGACTTCTCAACGCGACTAAAAAGTGTCGCAAACGCGTCCTAACAAATCAAATCTAGCGGAACATAGCTTTTACAGCACCGAATGATGTTTCATCATTTGAAACACCGTTAACAACTTCACCAATGAAGAAGTCAAATCCAGATGCTGACCATTGATCATCCCACATAATAACATAAGTTGTTAATGCAACGGCTGGGAAAGTAGCTGTAGAAGCATAGTTAAATGTTCCAGCTTCACCACAACCAAGATTATCATCATCTGATTCAGCAACAAGATTGCCTTCACATGCATCAAATACATATAGACTAGTATCCACTGTTTGGAATTCAGTACAAGAAGTGATGAACAAATTGCCTGGTTCTTCACTTGTTGTATATAGGAAGTAACTATCAGCAAATGGAGCTGTGTTCCAACCTTCAACAGCTGTAAGAGCTGTTTCACAAGTCTCGCCTGGCTCTGGAGGAACAACACCAGCTTCGCCATCAATATCTAGAACATAGCTGCCTGCACTTGATCCGTAACCATCAACAAATACAAAATAAGTACCTGCAACAATTGCCATACCTGTTATTTCAGAAACATAACCTGGGCAAATATCATCATTACAGTCAACAACATTGCCTTCAGAATCAGTTACATAAAGTTTTGAGTCATAGTCAGTACCATTACACAATGTAAGGTCGAGAGTCCAATCACCATCAACAGTGAAAGTGTAAACAGCATCTGGTGCTGTACCCCCCCCCAAGGACAGGCTACATCATAGTCATTTGTTAAACCTACTGTTGAGCCAGCAGAGCTGAATGGGAACCCATCAATAACTGTAGCAGTTTCCATGGTGTCGCCACCTTGACGGCTACCACTGTCAAAAGTAATTAACTCAGAGCAGCTGTACTTTTGGAAGTCTTTAGCACCAGCTACACCGAATGCCAGGGAAAGAATAGCGAGAACGAATAACACTTTGCGCATTGCAAATCTCCTTGAAAAAGAAAAAACTGGACACGTATTAATTATCACAGTGTCAATAATATATTATCAAAAAAAGACACGCTCTTGACAGGTAGTTTGCATAAATATCATGAAAAAAGAGCATACAATATAGCATACTCTTTTTGCGTTATTATGTTGTTATTTACTATTCGGGACCATAACCGTCTTTGAATCTCATAACCCTGGCGGGGTTACCGGCAACTACAGCACCTGCTGGAACATCTTTAGTTACAACCGATCCTGCGCCAACAACGGAGTCTTTGCCAATTACAACAGGAAGCAGTGTGGTGTTGGAACCGATACTCGCACCATCTTCAATTGTTGTAGTTTTCCACTTTTCGCGTTCTGGCTGAGGTGGCATTGTATCATTGATAAACATTACACCATGGCCAACAAAAACATCGCTGCCAATAGTAACCAATTCACAAACAAATGTATGGCTCTGAATTCTGGTTCTATCCCCTATTTTAACTCCTGCCTGAATCTCAACAAAAGTGCCAACCATACTATCTTTGCCAATCTCACATTCGTACATATTGACAAAATTCCAGACCTTTGTGCCTTCACCAATTTTACAGTCGCGGATAACCTGTTTCTCATTTACCGGGTAACTCATTGTGTTATTTCTCCAAATCTTAAGCGGGCGTTCGTTGACGCCTTCAGTGGACGAGGTTACTGTTAACCGCAACGATACCTTGCAGAATCGCAGGTAGCAACCAAAAGACGGAGATAAAATGAGTAAAATTGTTGTAACTGGCGCTGCTGGATTCATTGGCACCAATGTTGTACAAGAACTTAATAACAGAGGCGTTGATGATATTGTTATAGTTGATGAGCTTGGCAAAGATGAAAAATGGAAAAACCTCTCCACCTTGAAGTATGATGAATTCCTGAACATCCATGACTTTCGTAAGCGTATTAAAGACTTTGAATTTGACATTAACACCGATGCTGTTATCCATCTTGGGGCCTGCAGCTCGACAACTGAAACCGATGCCGACTACCTTGCAGACAATAACTACCAATACTCCCGCGACATCTGCCTATGGTGCCTGGACTTTGGCATCAGGTTTGTCTACGCATCAAGTGCGGCAACATACGGTGACGGCTCTCTTGGATATAGCGACAATGACGCAAAAACTCCAAGCTACTTACCACTAAATATGTATGGTTATTCAAAGCAGATGTTTGATTTGTGGGCTCTGCGTAACGGGTTCTTTGACCAGATTGTCGGGCTCAAATATTTCAACGTGTTTGGACCATTTGAAGATCACAAAGGTGATATGCGATCAGTTGTTCACAAAGCTTTCCACCAGATCCAGGAAACCGGCAAAGTCAGCCTTTTCAAATCCTACAAACCGGAATATGAAGATGGCGGCCAGGTCAGAGATTTTATATATGTAAAAGATGCTGTCGATGTAACTATTGACTTTGCTTTAAATAATAAAAAATCCGGACTGTTCAACTGTGGAACCGGTACCTCAAGAAGCTGGCTGGATCTTGCCAATGCTACATTTGCTGCAATGGGAATTGAACCAAACATCGATTTTATTGAAATGCCAGAACACCTGAAAGGCAAATACCAGTATCATACAGAGGCAAACTCTGCAAAACTACGTGCTGCTGGCTACGACAAACCGTTTACATCTCTTGAAGATGGCATCAGGGACTATGTACAAAATTATCTGGTGGAGAAAAAATGAGTTTTGCCTGGAGCAGCTTTGCCCGTGACCGATACCTTGAAAGCTGTGGCCATTGCTGGTTTTCCGGCAGTGAAGAAGAGTTGCTTGAGCTTGTTCGCCTGAACTGGGAAAATCGCAAACCTGGATTTGGCCGGACAGATCTTGAGTCTGTTGTAGTTGTGACAGTTGATCCAGCTGGATTTCACGGCTCAACCGTTCTTGTTGATAAAAACACTCCATTGCAGGCTGAAGTTGTTCGTCGACAGGAAAATGAAGATAATTATATAACTGTCATTGCCGATGCCGAGTCAGAGCCTGTTAAATATGCATCGGTAGTTTTGTACAGTGCAGAAACTTTGCTGGAAAACGGTGGAGAAAGAAGCAGTGATGCTGACTGGGAAGTTGTCTGTATCATCGCATCGTCTGTAGAAACTGAACCGATGGATCCAATTACTATGTCCCGGAATTATCTAAAAAAACCGGGCGGTACATTCTGTGAATATACCGCCCAACAATTTGCCGAGGCTATCTGGTTCTGGAGCAACCGAGCCGACAAAAAAAGCTAGTTGAACATCGCCTTGACGCTACCCCAGCTCACATCGTCATTTGTAACTACACCAGTACCGTTTATGCTCGCACATGGAATGCCGGAAATCTGGCATCGTATCCCGGTGTTTAAACTTGATCCAGCACTGTAACCAGCTGCAGGTGGTGAGAACCTGGAGTTTTCATACGGATCAATAAAAAAGTATACTGCATCCGATGGAGACATCACTATGCAGGAAAATGCAGCCAGAAGAAGTGTATCTCCATATGGCAGCGCAGCTGCTCCCTCACCAATCATTACATTGAATTGTGGGACTGTAGCGCTGTTCATGCCTGCAGACAACGACCACTGAGGCTGCAGAACAACCCCTTCAGTACGAATAGAGCATTCCCAGCCAGAGACACCAGTTGAATCCGTTGGTCTTGAGAGTAACAGGTACGCATGAACCTGAACAAACTCGATTGGAGTAGAAATCATTACAATCTCGCCTCCATGATCAAAATAGATCCCCAACCCATCAGGATCGTGGTCAATTTGAGCTGAGGCTTGCAACGGTAAGACGATAGCTCCTACTACTAATAGCAATAATGTTTTATTCATGAGCATCTCCTTTTGCTACAACGACGGGTGCGTTGTTAGTGCATTTTGCAACTATTTTACAAGAAATATGTTGCTTACAGCAGGAGATGCATATTTAACGCCAAACTGCCTTTAATGAACCAAAACTTATGTGATCATTCTCAACAGCACATTCTACACTATCAACATCGTAGGTTTTCAGAACCCACTCATCACCATACCAGAAGAACAAAGCATCAGCATTGTTATAGCATTCTGCAGTCATTACATCCGAGAAAAATTGGAAATAATCATACATTACAAAAGAGAACATTGGGAATTCATATGATTGTACAACCCAGTAACCATCCGTTCTGACTTCTGAAACAATCAATCCGTCTGTAAGGTTTATCCAGCAGCTCTCGTAGCCTTCAGGCTCTTGCATCAGCTCCATGCCATTGACATAAAGCAGTGGCACATCCATAGAACCTGTTACAACTATCTCAGCATCGGCAGGATAGCTCATGCTAAGCATGGAGCGTCCATTGTGTTCCGCATACATGGCACGAATAGAAACAATGTCGCCTTCCTGGATAGCTGGCAAATCGCCAACCCAGACCCAGATAGCGTTCCATTGACCAACAGGTTGTTCGGAAACACAAAAACTGTTGCTCATAACCTTGGTCACAACAGCGTTGTCGACATTCAAAACAGTACCCTCGGGAATCAACCCGGTACGAGCATCATGGATTGGGCTAGCAATCGCTGTTCCAGTCATTATGAGTAAAAGAAAAATAAAGCAATATTTCATGACAGCAGTCCATTCAATGACCATCTCAACTCAGAAACAATAAACATCCCCTGGTTATGCCCCCCGATAACGAGGGGCATTGTTCATCGTTTCATTATGTTAACGATATAAAGCTTTCACTGAACCGAAGCTTACGTCATCATTAGCAACAACACCACAAGGGTCGATGTTGATTTGAGCTACTGCATTACTATATGGGAATCCACTTGATACCTGTAAAGGAACCAAGAGACCAGCGTTATTACCAGCTGCATAACCAGGAGCAGGAGGATCAAATGAACTTGCATCCAAGTTCTTAACTCCAAATGCTACTTGGTCTGTTGGTGCCAAAACATAAGCTGTCAAGGTAGCCAATAGAACAACATTGTTGATAATTGGAGTAGCCAATTCATTTTCACCAAGTCCAACTGCGAACAAAGGTGCAGCGAATACATTTAATGGCTGTACACCATTAAGAGCCCACGCAGGAGCTGTTAGTAGGCCATCGGTAGTAACTTCACACTCAAAACCTGATATTCCTGATTCTTCAGTAATATTGGTTGCGAGCAGGTAAGCTGTGATTGGTGTAAATGGAGCTGCAGTTGTCATGCAAACTTCGTAACCAAATTCGTCAAAATAGAGTCCGATTCCATTTTCGTCTGGATCGATCTGAGCAAATGCCACGGTTGCAATTGCGAGCATCATCAGAGTTAAAATAGCTTTTTTCATGTGTGGTCTCCTTTAGGTTTAGAACAGTTTGTGAACGATTTCCGACTACTTACTGAATATTATAGCATAATTCGCACCAAAAGTGTTGGTTATTTTTAATATTTAATAATTATTTTTATCTTTTAGCCAGCGTGCCTTGTTTAGTGAATAAATCAAACGAGCCGCCCCAATTAAGAAGCGACTCGTTATTATCAGATTCTGTCTGAAATTATCTGTACAGAGCTTTTACTGAGCCAAAGCTTACATCGTCATTAGCTACTACGCCACATGGATCGATGTTAATTGTTGATACGATACCGTCTGTTCCTGAAACTCCAAGAGGAATCAAGACACCAGCATTGTTAGCAGCTGCATAACCTGGAGCTGGAGGATTAAATGAACTTGTATCCAGATTCTTTACTCCAAATGATACCTGATCTGTTGGTGCCAAAACATAAGCTGACAGTGTAGCCAATAGAATGACATTGTCGATTACTGGTGTAGCCAATCCGAATTCACCAAGTCCAACTGCAAACAGAGGCGCAGCGAAAACATTCAACGGCTGTACACCATTAAGTGCCCATGAAGCAGCTGTCAGTGGACCATCGGTAGTAACTTCACACTCAAAACCAGATGCACCAAACTCGTCACTTGGTGTGGTAATTAGCAGATAAGCTGTGATTGGGGTAAATGGAGCTGCAGTAGTTAAGCAAACTTCATAACCTAGAGAGTCAAAGTAAAGTCCGATTTGGTCAACGTCTTCATCGATTTGCGAGAACGCAGCAGTTGCCAGAGATAGCAACATCAGGGTTAAAATAGCCTTTTTCATGTGAGAGTCTCCTTGTGTTGTGGTAAACTAAAAAATTAGAAGTTGAATTATAACACATATTGTATAATAGATGTAAATTATTTTTGTTTTTATTAATATTATTTCCAATCTGGCTTGTTTCCTCAAAAAAACGAGCCGCCCCTCAATTTAAGGGAGCGGCTCGTAATATTCTTTAGATTTTGTCAGAAATTATCTGTACAGAGCCTTTACAGCACCAAAGCTTACATCGTCGTTAGCAATTACACAATCGCCAATAACAAGTCCGTCAGCCAATGGATTCATTTTGAATTGTCCATAGCTATACAGCATAACTCCAGTTACGCCATCGTAGCACATCTCTACTTCAAGACCAGACTCGTCAAAGAAATAGTCATCGTTTATCAAATTAATAGAGCTATCATAGCTCCTTGATGACCACTCTCCATAGCTTAGTAATTCAGTAACCCAAAAACCGTCTGTAAAAATAATGAATCCACTTTCCCATGGTTCATAGTCAACAGCAGCATCTGCAACTGTCATTACCATTGGAGCAATTGGAGCATTTCCTGTTACAGCAATCAAGGCAAGATCAGTCTGAATGATTTCAGAAAGATCATAATACTCTGTGTATTCACCATCAGTAATAGTAACTTCATCACCAATAGCAAATGCTGAAGCATCGCCACAGTAAACCCAAACGCCAGTATAAGGGCCAGCTGGTAGTTCAGTCATAGAAAAACCGTTGTAGCGAACGGCTGTAATAGTACCAGATGCAGTAACAAGGTCGCCCTGTGCATAAACACCAGTATTAAGGTCATAGATAACGCCTGCGAATGCAGAAGTAGAAACAAGCAAGGTCAAAGCGACTAACAGTAGCTTTCTCATAGAGAATCCTCCAAAGATGTGAAACAATTTATGGTTTAGAGCAAACGTATAAAGTCTTTCGCTCCTCCAAACCAAACCTAGGCCTCCCTGATCCTAACATAGAAAAAAAGATAAGTCCACGACAAAACATCAATTATTTATTAAATTAATTGTTTTAATTCACAAAAATACTCCCCGACAGTTAAGCCAGGGAGTATTTATTCAATCGGGAAATTTACTAGCGTGAGTAATACTCAATAACCAGTGGAATTTCACAAGTCACAGGAATCTCTTCCCTTGGTGGATTGTATCCAAATGTGACTGTCATTGCTTTTTTATCACGTGTGATATAAGGCGGTGGAGTCAGTGAAGTATCCAGAGCAACATGGAAGCAATCCATATTCATGCTCTTTTTCCGAACAGAAACAACATCTTCAGGTTTTACCTGGTATGAAGGGATATCAACTTTTTTGCCATTAACCAGGACGTGACCATGGTTTACATACTGACGAGCAGCATAGATTGTTCTGGCAAGACCACCACGCAAAACAACAGCATCAAGTCTTGCTTCAAGCAACTGAATCATTGTGTTGATCAAGTCACCCTTCTTTGATGCTTTCTTGTAGTAGTTCACCATCTGACGCTCGTGAACATTGTACTGGAAACGCAACCTTTGTTTTTCAACCAACTGCGCTTTGTAAGGTGACATTTTTTTACGACGCATCTGTGAATTGCGACCGTGCATTCCTGGACCATAAGGTTTGCGGTCCATGTACTTTTCAGCTTTTGGGGTCAGCGCTACACCAAGTGAGCGTGACTTTTTGATTTTGGATCCTGTAAACTTCACTTAACCAGCCTCCATAATTGGGCATAAAAATACGGCAGCCTTCGCTTTATTTTGTGGATTGAAGGCAACCACTAAGTTCCAGATTGACGGGCTTGAAGTCGACGCTTAGAAAGCGACACAACAAGCATCCATGCCTGAGTCCTGTCAATCCAGACTGCGAATAATAGCGTTATATTGCTTAACTGTCAAGATTGTTGAAATAAACCTCCTCACCTCATTCACTCAACGCAGGTAACTTTTCAAGTGACCTGCTCTTCGCTTCGCTCAGATTCGTTCATTAAGGTGATGATGTATATTTACATGCCTGACAGATACCACAACAAAACAAACACTGTACCCCCAAGTACATATTTCATTGAATTAATACAGCCTGTAAAGTCCACAACTAGTTGATGGTGCTAGCATTAAGTGGTTATCCCAGTGATTGGCATCATTACTGCAATGTATCAATTCAAATAGTTCACTAACTAAAGGAGAGAAAAATGAAAACCAGAACAGTCGCAACCACAATGTTAACAGTAGCAATATTGACGATTTCATCAGGAATGGCTCAAGCAAGAGTTATCGTCAGGCCAAGAGTTGTAGTCGTAAAGCCAAAAGTTGTAGTTGTAAAACCTGCACCAGTTCAAAAAGCAAAAGTCTGGATTCCTGGACATTTTGTAAAAAGACCTCATCACCGCAAAGTCTGGGTTCCAGGTCATTGGAAAAAAATCTAAGCGAGTTTACAAAAACCAGAAGTTAACAACAAAGAAGATTTTCCACTATGTGGAAAATCTTCTTTTGACTAAAGCTGTAAGATGCAGCGTTAATCCTTTGCGTGATCAATTCTGATGCTGACTGATCCATCCATCTCAGCTCTGACGTCAGGCTGAGCAACAGCCGTAATCTCAATCCAATCTTCAGAAAGAATCATTGATTCAGTCAGGTATTCTGCAACTTCTGTAGCACGCTTATCGGCTAACTTCTGCTCTTCTGCAACAACTACAACAGAAAGTGGTGAACGTGGATGATCACGTCGAATGGTATCTGCAGCCAGAGTTAGCCATTCTTTTCCCGAGTTGTTTGGAGAAGTTGCTTTGGGAGAGAAAATTTCATCCCCTGAGAATTCCAGCCTGCGCTGATTGTCATACGAAAAATCTACCGATGGAATTCTAAAACTCACACCCAGATAGTTATATGTATTTGTTCCCTTGTCTGTAACACTGAAGATGTAGCTATAAGGATAGCCCACACGCAGCATTGATCCGAGATCTCCTTTACCGTCCCAGGCAATTTTTTGGGGCTCACCCTTACCTTTGTAAGAGCGGAAAGTCTGACCACGGTAGTCTATAACGAATAGCTCCCATGACTTTGACTTATAGCCTTCAAGCTGTTCCGGGTGAAAAGTAACGACAGGAACTGTAGCCATATCATGCAACCACGGATGAGGTAGTTGAGTGCTGGCAAGTTGAGGTGGATTATCAAAAAGTGGCTGCAGACCGTCTATCGGACTGACGCCAAATATTTCACTGTCGATTTGAGTGAAAAACGAATCGATAATTGCAGCAGTCATTGGAAATGCAAAAGCTGATTTTGTGATGTCTTGTATAACATCGTTCTCAGCTTCAACAACTATATCGTTCAATGTTGCCGAACCTTGTTTTTCTATCCACGCAGATGCCTGGACGGAACTTAGAATTATTATTGCGAATACTGCTAATACTGTTGAATTGTAGTTGTGCTTGTTGCTTACCATAGGTGCCCTTCTTTCGTAATTGTCCTTTATTTAGTGTTAATTAAGTTTGAACATTATCGTAATGATTCCCCATTGTTCTTGTAATGATCCTTCTAATGGTTCAAACTTGAACCTCTTGATTGCTTCCATAGCTGCCTTGTTCAAATCACGATGAGCTGATGTCTGTTCAAAAAACATGTTGCTCTTGACTTTACCATCAGGCATAACGGTAAAGTGAACCGCGACGACTCCCTCCCAACCCTTACTCTTGGCAAGCGCCGAATATTCCGGCGGCACGCTCTTGAGTATTCGTCGGTTGGATATCTCGCCAGTTATGGACATAGATACGCCATTTCCTCCCAAAGACGGTGTTGCTTCTGCAACCTCTTTTCTTTCTTCGGCAGGTTTTGTATTAACTATAGCATTTATCTCTGGTGCCTCTGCAACAGCTTGCCTGGTTCTTCCAGACAACACCGCTCCACCACCATTACCACTGCCGTAATCCAGCAGAGTACGTCGACCTTTTGATTTCAGGTTTGCGGTTGCCTGAGGCAACTCAACATCGGCAGTAGCAGCTTGAGATCTTTGCACAGCAGCTACAACCAGAATATCGTCAACTGAACCTTGATATGCTGTTTGTCCTTCAGAAAGAGAGCCACCAACCAGAGCTGCATTTCCGCCTTCAACACCACCAGTTGGCAAACTGAAAGCCATTTTACTTTTACCGCCAGAGCTCACTTCAAATTCAACATTTTCCAGGTTTGTTTTACTCTTCTTGCCAACAAGGGCCATGTTCTGCGATTTCAAATCTGACGGAGTTGTTTTACTCGACAGTTTTGGGCTGGACACATCGGCAGACATTATCCCGGCATTGCGCAAGTTTGAGGTGTCAACATTTGGCATCTCAACATCCGCAAATTTCTTGCCGTTCAGTCTGGACTTAGTATCAAGCAATGGTTTGCGAGTTGTATTCTGACTTAATTTTGGTGCATCAGTATCCAGCATCTTTGCTTTGCGACTGACAGGTTTGGGCAAATCGAGTTTAGCTAATTTTTGCTCAAGAGTCTGTTTTGGCTTTACTAATGAACGAGTCTCAATACCTGGTAATTTCGCTTCTACTTCAGCAACTTCCTGCTGCTTCTGTTCTGGCAAAGCAACTTTTGGCTGTGTTTTCAGTTTTACTTTTTTTGCAACATCTTCACCATAACGTGCTTCTATGTAGGCAATTTCAGTCAATTCATCCATAACACCATCAACCAATTTTGGTCCCATCTGCATTATGAACATCAACAGCAACAACAGTCCGCCATGAACAGCTATCGATACACCAAAACCACCACTTGTAGCAGCTTTTCGATTCATTGCTTCATGCATCATCACTGGGCGTCACCGCCTTGACCAGGTTTCGATGTAGCAATAGCTATGCGTGGGGCCTGTGCCGCTTCAATCTCTGCAATCAGAAGTTCCACCTCACCATATGAGATAGATTTGTCAGCTTTCAACACTGCAATTGCATCTGGGTTTGCAGCGAACACCGGCTTCAGTGTTTCCCGCAAGTCTTCAAACGCAACCAAATCTTCACCAAGATAAATTTCCCTCTCGATGGTAAATGTAACTTCTGTTTGATCCTGGTCATCAACCTCACTTGCCCTTGCTTCAGGCAATGTAAGATCGTGCTCGGTCTGACTCAGGAATGGAGATATTATCATCAATGTCAAAACAATCACCAGAGACACATTAATCACTGGAACTACATCAACTTTTGATTCATATGAGTAATTACTTTTCATTGTCACCCCTCCTTACGGTTCAACATCGCAAGGCTTTGTGCTCCGCCAGCTTTTGCTGCATCAAGGACTGAGACTACATCACCAAGAGGTACGGTATCGCTCGGTACAACCACTACCGTCTTGTCGATTCTTGCAGCCAATTGCCCACGCAACTCTTCCTCCAGAGCATCAAGTTCAATAGCAATACCATTAAGTGTCACTTCACCTGTGCTCACAACAACTGTCAGCATTTCTTCCTGATCTTCAGGTGCTATTGTTGTCACAATTTCAGAGTCGGCTTGTGCACTTGTTGCATTGACTTGTATGCCGTTCCACATCATCGTTGGCATTGTTATCAAGAACACTACAATCAGTGTTGTTGTAACATCGGCCAGCGGAGTAATGTTGGCATCTGTCTGACCCTGGAAGGTCGCATTTTTTTTCTTTCGGAGCATTGTTCCGCCTTACACGCCACTGGTAACTGGTTCTTCAGCTTCTTTAGTAACTTTGGCACAAGCCTCAACGGCACTGTCAACCGTCTCTTTTACTGATTTTGGCTGTGCAGTTGATTCATTACTGAAGCTGCGAGTTTGTTTAGCTGCGTTCAGAAGATTAAAGAACTCTTCTCGTGCATCTTCAAGCTCAACAGTTCTGGTGCGAATGCGTCGGACAAAAACATTGAAAAATATAGTTGCGATTACAGCCACAACAATACCAGCAGCAGTTGTCATCAGTGCTTCTGAAACACCCATCGCTACAACAGCACTACCACCGGCGCCTGCAGTTGCAATATCGGCGAATGCACGAATGATACCAATCACAGTACCAAACAGACCAAGCAGTGGTGCGATATTACTCATTGTACCAAGTACACTTAAGTTGCGCTCCATTTCTACCTGCTCAACCTCGATAGCAGTTTCCATTCGTTGTAAAAGTTCATCTCTCTTAAGACCAGCATGAGTCAAACCTTGAGAAATAACTCTGCCAACCGAACTATTGCTATCCTTGCACCACTTCAATGCTGAACGAGTATCGCCCTTTTGCATCAAAGGTGAGAGACCTTTCATAAATTTGGCAGCGTTTGTTCTGGTGCTGTGAAAGAAGAGTGATCGTTCAACGGCAAAACCGATTGTTACTATTGAACAGACCAACAGCACCACCATTGTTGGTGAGGCCAAAAATAATTCATAAAGTGACATTCCGAGCATTGTTTGTCCTTCCTTCTTCCTTGAAGTACCGGTTATCAGTTACTGGTAGTTGACTGAATTTCCTGGATACGAGCTTGCGCCATATCAGTCCATTCAGGTTTTCCATTTGTTTCTACAATTCTGTTCCAGGCATGGACTGCCGTAGTCCAATCTCCTCTTTCCTCGCTCAGCTCTCCGAGACGAGCCAGGCTGGCAATACGGAACGATGATGTGTCGTCAGAGCCTGAGCCCGACCTGTCATAACTCGCTATTGCCTGCTCAATATCATCCATTTTTTCGTAGCATTCGCCTTTGCGATAGGCCACTTCTTCAACAGTTGATGAACCTTCGTTTAATGACCTGTCCCAGGCATCAATTGCACCGGCATAATCACCAAGTTCATCTTGATACAATCCAGCAATCTGATACCAGATTCCCTTTGCGCGATCGCTTTCAGGGTAATCTGTCTTCAGTCGTTGTAGTGCACCAACTGCGGCTGGCCACTCTTCTACTTCCTGATAGGAAAGACTGGCGTTGAACAGAGCCAACGACGCGTATTCACTATCCGGTTTCATATCTGGCAAAATTTCGTAAGTAACTGCCGCATCTTCAAATTCACCCAGGCGATACAAAGCCGTTCCTTCACGGAACATCGACAGCCCGGCAAGTTCATGCTCAGGATGAGTGATGGTGAAGTTTCGATAACCTGACAGTGCCTGCTGATTTTTATCCATGCGATAGTAACTTTCAGCCAGATAGAAAAGTGCGCCTGGGCCGTTTTCACTGTCAGCGTAATCAAGTGTTACGCGTTCGAAAGCGACCGCTGCTGCTTCATAATTGTTATCGGCAAAAGCATTCTGACCTTTAGTCCAATAATGGTCTGCAGCCATAGGTGAATCTGGTCTGGTGGCCAGATACTCTTCCATATCGCGACCACTTCTGTAGTATGAACTCTGGATTCCAAGCTCAGCATCTTCTACTCGAGGATCATCCGGATATGCATCTATAAATTCATTAAATGCATTGATTGCCAAATCGTCCTGCCTGGAGTTGTAGTAACTGTTAGCAACACCAAAGAGGGCATCCAGTGAGTGAAGACCTTCAGGGTATGCCTTGTGAAGTTTGCCGTATGTAAGAGCTGCATCTGCGAATTTACCCAAACCAAACTGGGTATCAGCAGTGCGATACATTGCTTCTTCAACCTGCACACTATTGGGATATTCAGTAATAATTTGCTGCCAGGATTTGATAGCTTCTTCGTAGTACTGCAGGCGATAGTAACAGTCAGCCAGATTTAGAATTGCCGCTGATGTCTGAGAATCATCGGGGTTTGCTTCAACAAACTTGGTGAACTGCTGCAATGCTTCTTCATATTCGTGTCTGTTAAAATATAGTGATCCCAGAGCAAGAGAATTGCTGCCGGTTTCGCTATCGGCATTCGTCATTTGAACCAGGAATTCTTCCTGTTCATCCAGTGCGAGTTGGTATTCACCAAGTTGACTGCGACTTGCAACCAGACCCTGAAGACTTGCTGCTGCCATCTCACTTCGTGGATAACCGGTTAGAACCAGTCTATACATTCCACTTGCTTCGCGGAACAGGCCTTGATTGTAATAAGCTTCTGCCAGATGGTAATATGTTCTGGCTCGCCAATCGCTTGGAGTTGGAAGCAACCGGTTGGCGACAAAATTGAAGTTGGTAATTATCCGATCGTATTGACCAAGATGATAGTAAGTTGATGTTGCCAGGAATAAAGCCTTCTCGCCTACTTCCGAGTTGGCAAATCTGTCCATAACGTTCTGGAATGAACGAACAGCAAGCTCATATTCCTCAAGTTTGAAATGGCTGAAGCCTTTGAGAATCTGAACTCGTGGTTCCAGTTCATCACCACTGTACTGAGCCAGAAATTCATCGGCAGTAAGAATGGTTTGTGCCCAGTTCTGTTCATCGGCAAGTGAGTAAATTATTTTATGCAGTGCAGATGATGCCATCTCGCTACCTGGAGCACGCCTCACTACTTCTGTAAACTCAAACGATGCGTGAGAATTGCTACCATGTTCCATCCAGGCAAGCCCGGCTAGATAACATGACTCAATTAACAGCTGTTCGTAGGGATTGTGATTTTTTGTTTCGTCAACTCGACGAACACATTCTTCCCAGTTTTTGTTGCGATACGAGATGCACGCCAACTTGTAGTGCGCATCTGCAACAAACCTGCTTGAACTGTGACTGTTTATAAACTTCCGATAACTTTTTTCAGCAACCTTGTTTTGATCACTTTTGTAAAACGCTTCGGCAATGTTAAAAGAAATTACATCTGACAGTGGACTGTCCGGGTACCGACGGAGAGCTTGCCGATATTTCTGAACCGCCAGAATGTACTGACCGGACTCTTCCTGACATCGGCCCTGAAAGTATAAACCAAAATCAGTTGGCACTTCCTTGAACCAGACAATTGCATCCTCATAATTTCCAGTTTGATATTCAAACAGGCCAAGAGCCAGTTTCACATCGTTCAGATCATAGTAACCAGGGCGCTCTTCAAGTAACCTGCGATAGGTTTTCTCAAGCTTTGCCCAATCACCGGTAATCATATCGGTCTGGCCCATGCTATAAAGTGCCTCGCCAACCAGAAATGAATTCCGGTGCTTTTTCAGCAGCTTTGTAAATTGATCCATGGCTCGGTCATAATAACCAAGGTTGTAATAGCATTCACCGCTGCGCAGCAGCACTGAAGCTTCCATATATCTGGTGCCACCATTACGATCGCCAACAATGTTGAACTGCTCAAGCGCCAGCTCATAATCACCACTGTTGAAATAACTTTCTCCAAGCATGAACTGAGCTTTGGCAGCCCGATCACTTTTGTGGTAAGGCCCCAAATAAAGCTGGAGTTGTTGGATTGCGGTTGAATAATCTTCCGCTGCATATGATGCACCAATTGTTTCCCACAACACCTGTTCGTCAGGAATAATTTGTTCTTCTTGAGCAGTCAGTGGCATTGCCACCAGAACCATCAATAGTAAAATGGCCATTGACTTGGTCATTTTTCGTCCTCCCCATTATCACGGTTATCAGAACCACTGATGTTAATTCTCATCGGTGTTTTTGTTCTGTTTCTAAATCCAAGAATTGCTACATCGACGCTGTTATTCCATTTGGTGCCGATGTCATCAACTAGTGTTATTGTCGCTTTGTAGGTACCGTCGTTGATTAATCGACCGTTATTGTCGTCGCCATTCCAGGTAACAACTGCCGGTGGATGTCCTTCGCCTTCGATAACTCTGATCATATCGCCATCCAGATCTGTCATCAGAATTGCCCAGCTTTCCACGCTGCCGCGGATTGCTGCATCGATATGGAAATCGACGCTGCGCTCTGCACCTGATGGACTGAATCTGCTTCTGTCTGAATTGATTTCCACGCCATCGTAGATACCGAACCTCATGGTTGCACTGACAACAGTTGTTGATCCGAGGTCATGGCTTAACTGAGCAAAATCTACCTGCCATTTTCGGTGACGAATTCCTCCGCCAAAACCGACCTGCTCGTGCAGTGAATCGTAACCGGCTCTCAGAGCGAGGCTGCGCATAGGTTGCACCTCAACACCGCCACTGAAATAACTGCCGCTGAATTCTGTTTTTGAAACATCACCCAAAACCAGTAATTTTTTGGGGAGCAGGTGTAATACAAATCCTGTTCGCAGAGTGCGAGCCATTTTTTCAGGATATTGATCCAATGTGATTTCTGGTTGAATTGCGTTCTGCACGGACAAACCAAGGCTAAGCCTACGGTCTGGTCGCAGATACATTCCAACATCGACACCAAAGCCGGCGCCACTGATTCCATTGATCTGTTGGTTAATACTTTTTAGTGTAGTGCCGTAACCAAACCTGCTGCCACCGCGAGCATAGCTTGCAGTGAAAACGCCTTCGCTTTCAGTGAAGGTGTTGCCCAGGTCGTGATAGATATCTGCCTGTTCAAATTCACCACTTGTGACATAGGTGCCACCAAATGAGAACACGCCTTTACCGTCGGTTGGTTTGCCAAATGAGAAGTATGAATAGCGGGTATCGGCAAACATGGAGGCGCTCATTGCCGTAATCTCAGTATTTCTGAGTTGTGACAAGCTACCCGGGTTCCAGTAAGATGCCGCTGCACCATCACCCAATGCAGACACTGCTCCACCAAGTGCAAGACTACGAGCACTGCCACCGAAACGCATAAATGCGCCTGGTGCTCCTGCATCATTTGCTGCTTGCAATGGGCCAGCAATCACTACACCAAGTACTGCTACTGCTATTATCCATTTTCCTGCTTTTTCATAGCGTTCCATCGCTATTCTCCTGTCTCTTATTTTATTACAGCAATTTTGCGCTGTTGATCAAATCCATCACCAGTTGCCCGACAGATATATCCACCATTGGCAACCACATTACCTGCACCGTTACGACCATCCCACTCGAACCACGCTTCAACACCAGCGGTAACATCCATAGTTGTTGTCATGACTGTACTGCCGTACAAATCGTAGATTACTATGCGAACTGCTCCACTATTTGGTGCGTTGATTTTTATTGTTGTTGTTTCATTTCCAGCACGGAAAGGATTGGGATGATTTGCAATCGGTTTGTCACTGCTGACTGCTGATGCAAGGTAGATATCGATGCTTTGTACAAGCTCAGTCACTCCACTTGTCTCTCTAGCGAAGAAGCGCAGAACATGATGACCGGTCTGGTTCACCATAGCGCTACTTAAGTCAAATGTACCTTCATACAAAATTGCAGGTTCAACACCTTCAACTCCATCGAACTCGTACCAGACATCGGCAACTTCATAATCACCGGTAGCAACAGGAGTCAGAGTTATACTGCTGTTGAAACTTGTGTAGATTCCATCCAGATATTCTCTGCTGACACCGTTGATTGTCAGTTCAGTAACTGGTGGACCATCAAGTTGTATCAGTCGCTCTGCCAATTCGAGATCGGTTACAAATGCTTCCAGCATTACGTCGGTTGCACCAAATACATTTGCATTCAGGTTAACGAGTGCATAACCGTTTTCATCTGTCATAACTGTGATTGATGAAACTGCAGCTGGGCCAAGAGAGGCGTCGCCGCTGGTAACAGAAATTGTAACTGGAACACCAATAATCGGGTTGCCACTGCTGTCAGTAACAAGTGCATTAGTTGCAACGGTGTCACCCGGACGCAATGGGATACCATCGTTGACAGTTTCAAGTTCAACCATTGCAGGAATTGATGAAAGCACAGTGATAACAGTGCTTGTTACTTCACTGCCTGCGCCATCAGTTATGTAAAGTTGAATGTCTTCTGCGCGATCATATCGCTGTGTTGCAAATGCTGCTACACCTTCAAAGGTAGTTCCGACAGTGAAATCAAGATTACCTGCAGGGTCGAGCAACAGGTCTGGTCTTGGTGAACCATCCCATGCATTGATTGCAGAAATTGTAAATGCCCTGTCGTCATTTGTAACAAGGTGACCTGTAATTTCATCGGTTCTGGTAACAGTCATTGTCCATGGTTGACCAGTGGTTACTGTGTCTGGGACTGCAACTGAAAAACCGACTCCTTGAGGTACGACCTGAAGCAACCCACTGAGTGCGTGTCTGCCCTGGTCATCATTTATTTCAATAAATATTTCTTCACCAGCACCATAGGACTGGTCTGTAATTATAATTGAGCCGTCAGTCAATGTTGCTTCAGTAACACCCAAAGTAACTGTTCCTGCTGACCAGTCCTGCTTCAAAGCAGTCATTGTGAAACTGTTCGATGCGACAACTGGCAAACCGGTATCCGGATTCACAAGTTCCACAGTCATCTGGAAAGTTGAAGGTGGTCCGGTTGTAACAACTGCAGGGTTTGGTAACGTTATCTGATACAAAGCCTGGTTAAGAGGAATAACAATACCTCCGGTTTCAACCTCTGGCCTTGTTGCATCATCTACAAGCAACAGCGCAGAACCTTCTCCTTCAATAATTATGTCAATGACACATCGACCATCAATAAATGGAGCATTATTATCATCAGGATTAACCAGAGCAATAGTTGCAGGCAGCTCAACCGTCAGGTTCAGCTGGCCATCATTAACTGCTACCACATTGTGCCAGTTATCTGCTGCAACCAGTTCAACAGTGAACGGAATTCCCGATTGCTGAATGTCAGGTGTATCAATTCCACCAGGAGGAATAATCTGAATTGCAGTTAATGCACCAGGCTGAATCAGGCAGGTATTACTAATTCCAGTGTTTTCATGTGTGTCAACAATTTCAAACCAGCAGCTGCCTGCCTGTAAATAAGTTTGAGGAATTGTACAGACACCGTCAACCAGCATCTGCTGAGTTATACCAAGTTCTCCACCGCCGGGAAGTCCAGTTTCGGAATCAAATACTTCGATTGAAACAGGGCCGTCCATTGTGGTTACCGTACTGCCGGTGTTTCCGTCCACAAGACGTACATCGATATCAAATATTTCACCAACTGTCGCAGTTTCCTGGACTGAAACTTCAAAGAAAAGTCCTGTACTCTGCATTTGGATTACAGAGCTGAATCCTTCTCTGCCAAAACCATCGGTGATACGAATTATCAGGTCTTCAAACTCGCTGTAACTCTGATCCGGAATTGTAACTTCTCCTCCGGACAACCAGGTGGAAACCGTATTCAGGGTTCCATTGCCCGGCTCGAGCAATCCTGTCAAAGGCTCCAGGTAAATTGTATTTTCTTCTGTCTCGACAAGCAGCTCGGTCACAGGATCAACAAGCTGAATACTCATTGAAAATCCTGGTACTGGGCCGGTTTGTGCTGTCTCTGGAGTGGCTATTGAATATCGATATGCAGGTGCAGTTTCAATAGTCACACTTTGCGATGGTAACAATACATTGGTTGTGTCAGAGGCTGTAACAACTACAGATCCTTCTGCAACCAGGAAATTACTGAACTCGGAAAGACCTGTGACGAACTGAATATTATTGACAACAGGATTGCCATCGATATCAAAAGATTCATCATTGGAACTTAACTGAACAATGCCACTGTTAACTGTATCAACTCGATTGAAAAACATATCGGTGGCAATTATCGAGAAATCAAATGGCTCGCTAGCTCGCTGCTGAAGTGGAGTTCCTGATTTTCCACCGGTGTCGATATATGAATCGTGGCCAGGAGCAGGAGTCTCTCCCGGTGCAACAATTTGCAGTCGCTGATAACCGGCATTGTTAATTGTAAACGGAGTGCTTTGGGTAATCAGTTTGTCTGTCCAGACCTGAACTTTAATATTTTCAGCTTTGGTATAGGTCTGATTGAAAGTCACTGAGCCAGAATCAAGTTGCTGAGAGATAACGCCAACACGCCCAACGCCATGCACATCACTTTCATCAACAATACCAATATTGAACTGTCTATTGTCCGCAATAATCGTCCCTGTTTGACTATCGACCATCTCAACAGTTATCGCAAATTCCTCTCCGGCAGAAATCGGGTTTTCTGTATCAACTGCTACATCAAAGAGCAGGCCGTTGGTATTAACACGCATAAGCTGACTGAGATTTGACCTGTTTGCATCATCACTTACTTCAATAAATATATCGCTGACAGTATCAAATGCCTGGGCTGAAATTACTGATACACCATCAATCAGTTGAGACTCGATTACCTGCAGTTCTCCATCAGCAGGATCAAGCCCGGATGATAAAGCGGTCAATGTAAAACTGTTTTGAGCATTGGTTAAAACCATTCCAGATTCATCGACCATTTCAACTGTCATTTCAAACAGTTCAGGAGGACCGGCTAAAACTGTGTCTGGAACTGTAACCCGATAGCCTGCTCCAAGAGTAACTTCAATTGGAACTGACTGTATAACGATAGCCGGGTCATTGCTGTTGCTGACTTCTACATCTACAAGCCCAAGTTGTGGCAATGTAATTGGGAAAACGATTTCACCTGCAACCAGTGGCTGATCATTATTTGCAGGATTGGTTTCATCAAGAGAACCATCGCTGGCAACAAGATTGATAACTCCGCCATCTGCTCCAACCGAGTTCCAATAACTATCTACAGCTCTGGCAATAACCGGGAATTGCAGCGAAGCAACCTGACTATCCGGTGTTCCTGTTTTTCCGTTCGGCTCATAGCCACCAGGGACTTGAGTTTCACCAGGAGCAACAAGAAGCATTTTTTCCCACGATCCAGGATTTGCGATCACTACGCTTGAATCAAGACGTGCGGGTTGTGAAAGGTCTGTCACAGAAATTGTGTGCGTTGTTGCGGCTCGCAATAACATATCAAAATCGCTGCTGCCGTCAGCTTCAAGCTGAACATCATTGAGCGATATCATATCGAAATAATTATCCGAACTGAAGTGAACCCATGGCTGAGCCGGAACCTGGTTCCAGTATTCATCAACTGCTATAACTGTAGCTGTCATTTTCTGACCAGCAGTTACAGGTAATGGCACGCCCTGCTTACCAGGAGCAAGCCCGGGAGTAGCCTCTTCACCGTTGAATATCAGCTGCAGATTTGCATAAGATCCAGCAAGCACATCAAATTGGTTACTGACTCCTGTTCGACCATAAATATCATCTTGAGCAGAAAGCGTAACATCAGTTCCTGCACGAGTTATTGAAATTGAGCCACGCCAAACACCAAAAACATCACCACTACCATCAAAACCTGCTGCCATACTTATCCGCGATGGCGAAATTACATCGTCTCCAATATCGACCAGCAGAGAAACAGAATCAGCAAAGCTGGAAACATGATTTCCAAAAGCATCCCGTGCTATCACTGTCACATTTGGTAGATTGGTTCCCACAAACATGTCAGGAATGGGATCAAGAGCATCATCGGGATCAGGAATACTCGCATTGTTGATACCGATATCAAAGTGATCAATCACACCTGCAACAACAGGTACAATTGCTGTACCTTCAATTTCGCGATCTACATCGTTAACTGTAATTGTCTGCTCATTGGGATTGGCCAAAGTCAATAAACTTACAGGGAAATCACCATCATTATCATAAAGAGTCTGCGTGCCTGCCGGTAAATTTGCAGCTATATCGCTACTGGTAAAATCGATTAAAACAGGAAGCGCAATATCAATATCCGTAATCGGATTGAAGTTATAATCAGTTGCATAAACAGTTACATCAAAAGACACACCAGCATCCTGAGGCAACGCCTCACCCAATTTTCCATCAGCCTCTTCATCATGAAAAATACCAGGAGCAAGCAACTCGCCTGGAGCCTGGACTACTATCTTCATGTACTGATTTGCTGAAACATCGACAATAGCGGATGTACTGGGATCAATTCCACTGACATCTGCCTGCAGAACCTGATCTTGATAAGTTCTCAGAACAACCCAGTAATCTTTGGCAGCGTTGATTGTAACCATATAGTCAGGAATGTATGTACCGTCGGTTTCTAGTAGCATGAAATAACCGGTGGGACAACTCAACTGCACAGAGCGGTTTCCGCTAACAAGGTTTGAAAATTCATCAACCGGACGCAATGTCACAGGGTTGATAAGGTTACCGGCAACAGCAGGAGTTGGTGCTCCCATGTTACCGTTAAACTCGGGATCATTTAACCCAGGGGTCCACGTCTCACCCGGGAATGTAAACATGATTCTGTCAAGGGGACCTGCATTAGTCTGAAAAGAACCGGACTCTTCAATAACCCCGGCATTATTATCGACAATAATTTTTACGCTGAAAGCACGCTTGGTAACTTGCATTAAAGCATTGAGCTCTCCGTTGACAAATTCTGAAGTAGATGTAATCAGATAGTCAGCACTTTCATCACTCTCACCAATTCTGACAACCAGTGAAACCGGACCATTATATGGGAACAGGTTATTGTTATCATCTTCTGCTCTGATATTGACCTGGAATGGATTTGTAGTTACCTGAATGTCGGTTGTATCCCATACTGCATAATCAAAAGTAAAGTGATCCAGCCCAGCCGAATTGATATAAACATTGCTGCTGCTGTTTGCTGAAATTGCCCCACTTGCCGTAACAGTAATTTGTCGATTTCCAGATTGAATCAATGCTGCAGACTGGTTACTCAAACGGTTGGAAGCCATTAAACCGCCGGCTGGCAAAATCACACCAGGACTTGCATCATCACTTGACCATGTCAGAGTTGGATAGGGTCCTCCATCAACTGGATTCCAGAATTGATCTACAGCATAGACATCGATATTGTTGAATACTACGCCAGAGATTTGTGCATTCGAGCTGCCTGTTTTTCCTGGTGGAACACCTGGAGTCAAAGTTTCGCCAGGAAGTAACAGCATGATGTCATTGAGAACAGACGGAAGCAGCGGCGTTATTAAAACAGAGCCGGTGCCTTCGCTGAATTGTCCTGGATATAAAATCGAGTTTGTAGCATTCAGGGTATTGTTTCTGGCAACTGGATCTGTACCGAGGAAAGTTACATCAACAACGGCTTGTCCAAGCGCAAAGCTTGCACCATTAACAGTTTGTGTTGCTCCTGCACCGAGATTACCGATAACAGGGTCAAGCACTACATTGTCACTGAAGTTACGAACCGTGCTACCAAATGCATCAAGAGCTGTAATAGTCACAGGAACAGCACTGTTTATATATTTGTCTCCAACAGGTACTGACATTGAAAAGTGGTCAATAAAGTGCCAGCAATTGATTAAAGTTTCAGCGATTGGAACTGAGCCATCATCAGTGTCTTCGACTTGCAATCTGACCGGCTGTCCATCGTCTAAAAACTCAATATTATCGAACTGATACTCACCGTTCTGCAAATACTGAGGAGACGGAAGATTGGCAATTACGTCAGGAGAAATGAGTCCTGCATGCACGTAATCTGCTGCTGTATCAGTAGTTCCGTCACCGTTAACGGCTCTTACACGTACTGAAAAACCGATTTGCACGGTTGCAGCAGGGTAACCATCAACTATTTCGGGATCAACAACAGTTATTTCCAAATGGTCGAAAGCAAGCGCCTGCCCAGTAAAGGCAAACAATAGCATTGCTAACAGTAGAATTTGCAGTCGGTTACAAGATCTCATCGCATTTCCATCGATTAATAATTGGGCCAATTTGGCAGTGTCAAAGATTTATCCAGTTCTTTGACAACATCTATTTGTTTGCAATAGGTGTGCCACTATCCGATAGTGGAAAATCGCTCCAAATTGTTCCCGATAATTCCTTTATGGAGTTTCAAATTGCAACGACGGGTTAATGGTGGTTCTTGACATTTCTGAGCTCTTCTGGAACTATCCGTTTTCGGACAACTACCCATAAACCAACAGGTGGACATAATGGAATTGATTCGCTCTTTTGCTGCTGACCTATCCGGAATTATTTGGGGCTGGCCAGATCGCTTCCCTTTGATGGTTGCAATGCTGTTGATAACAGGACTTGCCACTACAGTTTTTCTACGCTTTATACAGCTGCGTGAAATCAAACACGGTATCGATGTTTTGCGCGGAAAGTACGACGACCCCAAACATGAAGGTGACCTGCCTCACTACCAGGCGTTGACAACTGCGTTGTCGGCAACTGTGGGCATCGGAAATATTGCCGGGGTTGCAACTGCAATTCACTATGGTGGACCAGGAGCACTTTTCTGGATGTGGGTAACAGCAACATTTGGCATGGCTCTGAAATATGCCGAGTGCACGCTGTCTATGGAATACAGAACCATACTTAAAGATGGCACCGCTGCTGGTGGACCGATGTACTATATAGAAAAAGGGTTGGGCAAATCGTGGAAGCCGCTTGCGGTTTTCTTTGCAGCTTGTGCAGTAATTTCCAGCTTCGGTTCCGGCAACAGCATTCAGGCTTTTACAGTTGCTGATCAATTACGAAGTGACCTAAGTATCCCGACATGGATTACCGGACTTTTAACTTCCGGCCTGGTCGCACTGGTAATTCTGGGAGGCATCAAACGTATTGGCTCGGTTACCAGTAGACTGGTCCCATATATGGCAGTTATTTATGTCACCGGCGGATTGATTGTTCTGTTTATGAATGTTGGACAAGTACCAGCAACTCTGGCAAACATTGTTACGTCAGCATTTGAACCTGCTGCAGGTGTCGGCGGTTTTGCTGGCGGTTCATTTATTTTCATGCTCACCTGGGGTGTCAAGCGTGGTATTTTTTC
The DNA here is from genome assembly GCA_964437115.1 of uncultured Fibrobacteraceae bacterium. Classification (GTDB taxonomy): domain Bacteria; phylum Krumholzibacteriota; class Krumholzibacteriia; order LZORAL124-64-63; family LZORAL124-64-63; genus JABIBH01. The sequence continues at coordinate 67,171 of CAYTFE010000008.1, forward strand.
TAATGAAGCTGGCCAGGGTTCAGCACCGATAGCTCATGCTGCAGCAAAAACTGACGAGCCTGTACGCGAAGGTGTTGTGGCTATGCTCGGGCCAATGATTGACACGCTTATTATCTGTACTATAACTGGTCTGGTCATCCTTACTACAGGAGTCTGGACTGAAAAACATTACGACTCACTACCAATCAATTCACAGTCTGCATTGACATTTATCAATGCAGATGCATCGGTTGCAACCAATGGTCGCATTATTGACAGCGACCGTTTTACCGGAACTATCAGCGTTGACAGAGGAGAACCTGGAAATGTTCTGATAGTCCGCAACCATAGCACAGTAATCAATCCTGTTATTACTGCCGATGACAATAACTGGGGTGGAGTGCTTGAAATCAGTGATGGCAAAATTGTTTCTGAAGACATACCTGATCTTACTCTGCACGGCGATATGTCTCTGAACGGCTCACCACTTACTGCGGCCGCCTTCACAAGAGGCCTTGGAAAATATGGCTACTTGATTATTACTATCGGGGTTTTTCTGTTTGGTATTTCAACTGCTATCAGCTGGAGTTACTACGGAGACAGGGCAATGGTTTACCTCTTTGGTACTGAATCAATTCTGCCATACAAAATCATCTTTTGCATAACGCATTTTCTTGGTGCAATATTTTCACTTGAAATTGTCTGGAACTTTGGTGACTCTGCTTTAGGCTTGATGGCGTTACCAAACTTGCTGGCGTTGATTCTACTTGCAAAGAAAACACGTAGCATGACCGACAAATACTTTTCTCGTGAACATAAACCACTGAGGTAAAAAACAATGAACTACCTGACAGCAGGTCGTGCCGATAAACATCAACTTTATGAAACTTCAGTCCAGAGTGCTGACACTGAAGTAGAGTTTATAGATCGTGTTTTCGCTGAACGATTTGGGCGCACTCCCCAATACCTGCGTGAAGACTTTTGTGGCACTGCGTTGATGTGCAAGGAGTGGGTCAAAAAGCGTGAGGACAATCACGCTATTGGTATCGATCTTGATGAATCAACTTTGCAATGGGGAAAAGAAAACAACCTCAATCCTATTGGATCTGCAGCACAAAGAGTCTCCCTGATTTGCGACAATGTTTTGAATATTACTGATCCCTCAACTGAAGTTATAGCCGCAACAAATTTTTCCTGGTGGGGATTTCATGACCGCAAAGTTCTGAAACAATATTTTATGAACAGCTTGAACTCCCTTGTAGATCAAGGGATGTTAATGCTGGATATCTTTGGTGGGCCTGAAGCTCAAGTCGTACAATTTGAAGAACGCGAGTATGACGGATTCACTTATATTTGGGATCAGGATAAGTTCAATCCGATAACTCACTCTTATAAATGTAACATCCATTTCCGTTTTCCTGACGACAGCAAGATGGAAAATGCTTTCCAGTACGACTGGAGAATTTGGACTATTCCTGAAACTCGTGATTTATTACTTGAATCAGGGTTCAAGGAAGTAGTAATTTATTGGGAAGGAACCGATCAGGACGGAAACCCGGACGGAAATTTCCAACCAAGTAGAAAAGGTGATCTTGCACCAGCTTGGGTTGCATATATTGTAGCTTTCAAATAAGATTTGTGACGGAGGATTGTTGATGGACAACCAGGCTTGCGTTCAGTGTGAAAAATATATCGAGGAAGATGCTGAATTCATCAAATACAAAAAAATGATATTTTGCACAAGAGATTGTAAAGATGGTTGGATTGATAAACAGTCTGACGATGCTATAGTTGATCCAGATGATATAGATTTGGGCCTTGATGAACCAATTGATCTGGATGAAACCAGCCTTGATGACTTTGATGATCTGGATGGTTTAGATGATATGGATGATCTGGACGATTTCTAAGCTACGTTAAATAAAAAAGGAGAACACAAATGTGTTCTCCTTTTTATTTCCCAACCTGAAAGACTATCCGCAACTACCACTGCTACTGCAACTGGTATCACTACATCCACCGGCGCTTGCCAATGAAATTGAGTAGCCTTTGCGCATACCGTCATCAATGTAGTCAACGACCAGGCCGCCACCTTGGGCAACTTGCTGTTCTACATCTGGAGCCATGCAATATTTTCTGCCTTCGATTTCCCAGGTTTTGTCATCGTCAGTAGGCTCATCCAGAGCCATTCCCACTGAGGGACCGCCTCAACCAAACCCTTGAAAGTAAAATCGGATTGCCTGAGGGCCATCCTCAGGAAGTTCCAACCCTGCCAATGCTTCAATGGCTGAGCTGGAAACCTTAATCAAGTCTGTACTCATTTTATTCCATCCTTCTTGTGTTCAAAATACCTACTGGAATAGTATAGTCAATTAGTTGCATAGATGCAAATATTAACTACTATTCCGTCTCCAGAAAATTTAATCAACTTTTCTACCATATCCAAGCTTCCGCTTGAAATCTTCCAGAACAGTGTAGCTCACTGGAACCAGGATTAGAGTAATTGCTGTTGCAAACAACACTCCAAAGCCGAGACTGATAGCCATCGGAATCAGGAACTGTGCCTGCAGACTCTTCTCCAGCAACAGCGGGCTCAACCCGGCAAATGTTGTCAACGATGTCAAAATAATCGGCCTGAATCTGCGAGTTCCACTTTCAATAACGGCCTGCAATAAATTGCCGTTGGTTTTAAGTTTACGATTAATAAAATCGACCATAATCAGTGAGTCATTTACCACAACCCCTGTAAGAGCAACAACTCCAAAACTGCTTATCAATGTCAGGGACTTGCCCATAATAACATGACCAAGAACTGCTCCTAAAAATCCAAATGGAATTGCGGTCATGATTATTAAAGGCTGCGTGTAGGACCGGAACAGTACTGCAAGTAATGCAAAAATCAGAATCAAGGCCATAATAAATCCATTACCCAGACTCTGCATCGATTCTTTTTTATCTCTATCTTCACCTTCAAATGAGAAATGAAGAGATGGATATTCTGCCTTCAGTTTCGGTATCAGCTCATTGGTTAAAGCTGACTGAACCTGCCCTGCGTTGGTTACTTTTTCATCGACGTCAGCAATTACACTTACGATCCGCCTGCGATCCATTCTGCTGATTGATGCATACCCTCTGCCCCTGTCAACAATTGCCACCTTGCTGAATGGAACTTCTGAACCATCAGGTGTTCTGACCAACATTTTTTCAATATCACCAATGCTCTGTCGATTTGATTCCGGGTAACGAACCATCACGCGAACATCATCTCTGCCACGTTGTATGCGCAACGCCTCTGCACCATAAAAGCCTTGTCTGACCTGTCGAGCCAGATCATTCAGAGTTAATCCAAGAGTCCGTGCTTCCGGTTTAAGTTTAAGCTTGAGCTCGACTTTTCCCTCCTCGTAGCTATCGGTTACATCTGTAACTCCAGGATAAGTTGAGAGCTCCAGCTTTACTTTTTCCGATGCTTCAGTCAGCAACTCAACATTGTGTGACGACATCTGCAATTCCAGTGGCGCACTACCGTGAAACAGGTTACTTGAAAATGTAACGGATACAGCTCCGGGAACAGGGCCCGACAGTTCTCTCCATCTTCTGGTCATGTCTCCACTGGAGACTTTACGATCTTCACCTCTGACCAGTTCAACATTTATTTCAGCTTTGTGCGCACCTGAAAATGACTTGTCAGTTCCACCGCCAGGCATATTGATACCACCTCTTGGCTGTGTTCCGATAGTTGTGAAAGTATGCTCAAAAACTGTTGCTCCATATTTATCTGTAAGTTCCTTATCAAGCTCTTTGAGCCCGGCAGAAATTTGTGCAATAGCTTTTTCAGTTTGTTGAACAGTTGTTCCTGCAGGCATATCCACAACACAAATCATGTTGTCAGCATCAATTTTAGGCATAAATACAAACCTGATATGTCCACCTTTAACATAACCAATCATCAGCAACATCGATGCAATTGCAACAGCTGACACAATTGCTTTGTGACTCAGTGACCATTGAAGTAACGGCTTGTATTTATTCTCAATAAAGTTTTCAAAGCCAGTTGAGAACTTTTCCTGAAGACCCATAATCCCATCACGAGGTCTTGTTTTAGTTTTGTCTGGAACTGTTGAGAGGTGGGCAGGTAAAATCAGCAATCCTTCAACCAGCGAAACCAATAAAACCGAAATAACAACAATTGGAATCACGCCCAGGAATCGACCCATAATTCCATCAACTGCAGCCAGTGGATAAAATGCAATTACTGTAGTAGCAATTGCCAGAATGACAGGAGTTGCTACCTCATTTGCGCCCTCTATTGCGGCCTTGAATTTGCCCTTACCCATCTGTCGATGTGCATAAATATTTTCGCCTATCACAATTGCATCATCAACAACCAGACCGAGGGCAATAATAAATGCAAACATCGATATCATGTTCAATGAACCGCCAAACCATGGCAGTATCCAGAATCCACCCATAAATGAAATCGGAATTCCAAGAGCAACCCAGAACGCGAGTCGTGGTTGTAAGAACAGAGCAAGACAGGCAAAAACCAGAATCAAACCGATAACTCCATTACGGGTCATCAACTCCATACGGCCACGATATATTACTGCTCTATCCGCCCAGGCTTCCATTGTCATGCCGGCAGGTAGTGCATCACGGTACAATTCAATATATTCATTTACTGCACCTGTCACATCAAGAACCGATTCATCGGCAGCTCTGTATACAGCAATTTGGGCAGCCGGTTTCCCGTCGAAATTTGTTCTGCTGTCCTGATCCTTGAACCCATCAATCACAGTGGCAATTTCACCAAGTTTTATCCTGGCACCAGTAGCAGTGGAAATGACTGTGAGGTCAGCAAATTCCTTGCCAGTAAATCTCTGGCCTTTGGTTCTGACCAGAATTTCGCCCGCATTTGTTTTAACTGAGCCACCAGGCAAATCCATACTTCCAGCCCTGACTACGCCTGTTACCTGTTCAAATGTCAGCCCATATTTTCTCAACATCTCTTCACTTATTTCAATAGATATTTCATAAGGCCTTGTTCCAACAATTTCAGCCATACTAACATCTGGCAGTAACAACAATTCATCTCTTACTTTTTCACAGGTTACCTTCAAAGATTTCTCATCGACATCTCCATAAACGACAACATTGATTGCCTGTTCCTTGGACTCCATAATCTGAACTACAGGTTTTTCAGTTTCCGCAGGGAATGTTATGATTCTGTCTACTGCCTGTTTGATATCGTCCAGAACTCTTTGCTGATCAACATCAAGTTCCATCTCTGCAATTACAGTTCCGCTGTTTTCAACAGCTGTGGAAGTAATTCTTTTTATGCCATCTATACCGTGAATTGCTTCTTCAACTCTAACGCAAACTGCTTCTTCAACATCCTCCGGACTTGCACCAAGATATGGAACTGTAACAATCACCCGGTCAAGATTAATGCTGGGAAACACTTCTTGTTTAATTGATTTCAGGCTCATCAATCCAGCTAAAATTATAAATAACATAAGCAGATTTGCAGCAACATGATTGCCGGTGAACCATTCGACAAGTCTGTTCATTAGTGTCTCTCCCCTGCTATAATAATTTCAATTCCATTAGTCACAACTTCGAGATGCGATGTCACAACCTTATCTCCCGAAAACAGTCCACGTACAATTGCGTTCTCATTTTCCAGATGTAGAACTTCTACTTCCCGGATAACCAACTTTGAATCTTCAACCACCCAGCAATTGACACCCTTCAAGGCCTCACGTGGAATTTCAACAGCATCTTCAATGCTTTGCCCGTGGATTACAACCTCAACAAACATCCCTTCCATCAGCGATGGTTTATTTTTAGTTGAGTGATAAGGATTTTCCACAGACAAAATAACATCGATACGCCTGCTCTTGGTATCCACACCACCGGAGGTACGCGCAACTTTACCATTCCAGCTATATATTTTCCCTGCAAAGTCTGCAATTATTTCAGCTGTTGCTGCACTGTCATGACCACTGCAAACAGGGATATCGATAAACTGCAGATAGCTGTCATCAAGCGGAATCGCAACTTCAGCTTCTGCAATTGAATGAATTACACCAACAGGGTTCCCTGCTCGCAGGTACTGCCCCTTGTCAGCATTTTCTTCCATGACCCTGCCACTAAAGGGAGCAATAATTTTGCATCGATCAAGATTCAGTTCCGCTTTACCAAGCTGTGCTATTGCAGCATCAAGTTCAGCAGTAGCCAATCGCAGCTGTGGTGCATGAAGCACCAGAGGATTTGGCCTTTCTTTTTTTGTATTGTCAGAAAGTTGATTCCATTCCCGCTTTGCAATTTCAGCTTCCTGCTGAGCTCTTGCCAGACCAAGTTCAGCTCTTGCTACATGAGCTTCAGACGTTTGTACTGCAAATTTATAATCTGCTTCATCAATCTGCAGAAGCACATCGCCCTCTTTAAAAACCCCGCCATCTTCAAACGACGAATGTTTTTCTACTACCATGCCAGTGACCATCGGCACAACAGTAATTTTTTCACGTGCATGAACAGTTCCAAAACCGGTGACAACTACTTGAGGAACTTCATCAGTTATGGTGTACACTGAAACTACTGGTTGTTCTTTATGAACAGGCTTGCGAGGTGCTTCCGGTTTCATTTGTAACATTACGTATGTCACTGCAAGCGCTACAATAACAATAACAATTGGTAGTAATTTATTTTTCATCTGAATTCTCCCTTATATCCCATGATCCACCCAAAGCCAAAAGCAGGTTAACTCTGTTTGTCCTGCATGCTCTTTCAACCCCCAGCAATTCTGTCTTCGATTGCCACAACCTTCGCTCGGACTCAAGTACCAACATCAGTGTGCCAAGCCCTCTTTGATACCTGTCTCTGGACAGCTCCAATGCATTTTCAGCAGAATTGACCGACTCTTTTACAAACCGACGCTGCTGCTGCAGAAACTCGTCAGATGCCAGAAGATTTTCGACTTCTCCAAAAGCACTCAAAACGGTTTGCACATAATTTGCTTCTGCTTGTTCAACCTGTGCATGAGCTGAATTAACCTGACTCATTTGCTGCCCACGATTCAATAGCGGCATAGAAATATTTGCTGCCAATGTCCATATCGATGGCGCATCGTCCAGCAGTTCTGAAAGTATGCCACTTCTTCCGCCGGCTTCTCCGGTGAGTGAAAGTCTTGGAAACAGGCCTGCTCTGGCCGAACCAACTTGTGCATAAGCAGCAACCAGTCTTGATTCCGCTGCTGCGATATCTGGTCTTTTTTCAAGCAATTCCGATGGCATTCCCGCTGGTATTTTCACCAATTCAGGAAGTTTACTGAGTTCAGCACCCTTGCCAACTTCTCCTGCTGGATAAAGTCCGCACAAAGTTTCCAATCGTCGTTTTGTACGCGACAGATCAGACCTGCGAACAACCAGAAGCGCCTCCGATGAAGACACAGCCTGGCGTGCAAGATGTACGTCCAGTGCAGTCACAACACCACTGTTGTAGCGATCAGTGACCATCTCCAGATTCTGCTTCTGACTTGTAACTGTTTTCTTTGACAGCCCCACAGCTCCGTCAAACTGCCTGACTTCCAGCCAGGTGCGAACAACATCGGCAATCAATGTTCTGCGTACTGCCTGCAAATCAAGCTCACTTGCTGCAACTTGTGCCCATGCTGCTTTATTGCTGTCTGACAATCGACCCCACAAATCCAGTTCATAACTGGTTGTTGCCGACGCACTATATAATGTGTTGTAAATTGAACCCGGCATTCCGAATTGGCTCATGGTCATTCGTGAACGTGAAGCATTTCCACCAATATTAACCGATGGCCATCTGGCAGACGAAGCCCCACCAGCAGCAGCACGTGATTGCTTCACACTTGCCACGGCCATTCCCAGTGCTGGACTTCTTCGTAACGCAGTTTCAACCAGTGAATCCAGTTCAGCATTCCCGAACTGATGCCACCAGCCATATTCAATAATTGGCAAAATAGTCAGCCCCGGATCTTCAACCCATTGCTGTGGAGCATCTGTTACATCTGGTCTCTGGTAATCAGGCGCAAGCGAACATCCGCCAACCAACAATAAAGCTACAAAAAGATACCTCATCTATTTCCCCTCCTCATTGAGCAAAGCCTCAACCCCGCCAACTGAAAATCGAGTGATATGTGCAACAGTTTCAGTAATATAATTTTCCAGACTCCCAAATAATGATGGAAATGTATGTCGCATCTGATCAGTATCATGTCCTGGAACTTCACCTGGTCTGGTGTTACGCCATCGCATTGTAAAATGCACAACCTGGCCAACAATGCTGCTGATAATTCGCGTGCATTCCGATAGTTCAAGCTCTGGTTTTGCCTGCATCAAGGCATCGGAAAAAGCAGTATGAACCGGAGCAATCATTTCCCGACAAATAATTTCGGCACCATGCTTTGGCTCTGTCAATTCGCGTGCAACCAACCTCAATGCAACAGCTCCCCGCTCGGATGCCAATGCATCCTCTAGATGGGCTCTCACAAAAGCAGACACAAGTTTATCAAGCTCTGGTTTTCCACCAATCATAACTTGTTGTAAACTGCCCAGAATTTTGTCTCTTTTAGGGACAACCCGACGTAAAAGTACCTCTTGATAGAGGTTCTCCTTACCTTGAAAATGGTAGTTGATAGCTGCGAGATTGACATCGGCGTAAGCAGCAATATCACGTACTGAAACGGATTCATATCCCTTGTCGGCAAACAGACGTTCAGCAGTATCGAGCAGCTGTTCTTTTGTTTCAATTACTGACATCTTTGCTCCTGTCAACAAATTAAGCCAATTAAAACATTTGTTTAATACGATAGTTTAATACAATTGTTGCAGGATGTCAACTATTTGGCAGTAAAAAGCCCCGGGGTGAACTCCCGGGGCCTTCGAGGATCGCTCAACTTGTCAACAAATGTTACTTGACCAGTGACATTTTTCTGACTTGAAGAACTTCGGTACCAATACGCAGACGCGCGAAGTAAGTACCACTTGAGACGCTTTGACCTTCATGGTTTGTACCATCCCACTGCATGACATAGTCACCAGTAGACAATGGGCCATTAACCAGAGACTTAACAAACTCACCACGCATGTTATACACATTGAGCTGAGCCATGTTGTCACGAGTCATAACAAAACTGATTTCAGTCTTTGGGTTGAATGGATTTGGAGCGATTCCCCGGAATCCACCAGCAGGCATTGGGATATCATCAACAGCTGTTTCACCAAGAACGATACCATCATCACTGATAGGAACGATTACATAATCGCCATAGCTGTAGTTCATGTAACCTTCAGCAGTTACCTGATCACCAATAACCGGCTCATAAGATAAAGTGATTATAGGATCAATAACAACAGAGTCTGCACGAGCGCCTGTGTCAGAAATAATCCACTCACCGTAACCAAGAGTATCCATAACTGTAGAAACTGCGGTTTTAATCCACACAGATTCATAAGCTTCACCCAGAATACCGTTGCCGTCTTCCAGGCTGTTATCAGCCAGAACACGTGTGTCAACAATAGCAGGTTCAGGAAGATCATTTCCAAATGATTCTATATAGACTGCCCCACCGTTGTGAGGAATCATTTCGGTTAATCCGTAGTACTCGTCAATGTATCCACCAATAGCAACCTGGTCGCCTGGCAGTACATAGTTTGCAGCAGAACCTTCATAAACCAGAATACCAGAGAATGGTCCGGTTCCGTCTTGAAGGATAAATTTGGAGTTGGCGCCAACATCACCGGTACCAGCAGTTACGATACCGCGAATGCTGACAACTTTGTCACGCAACGGTGATCCCTGGTATTCCAGATCAGGATCAGTTGCTTGACAATCATAAATTGGAGTGAACCCAACAGCAGTTTCATACCAGCCAGCAGGTGCATCACCTGGGCTTACTACAGTTTGGCCAATATCACTAGCTTCAACATAGAAATCAACTTGGCGACCAGTCATTCCACCAGGGATTGTACCTTGCCAGTTGTCTCCACCAACATTGCTCATTGCAACAGAAATAAATGTACCGGTTGAGTCACCAGCATCATCACGATAATAAAGCATTGCGCTTGTTACACCAAGGTCATCGACAATGCTTGCATCAACTGTGATAGGATCTGCAGCTTCGCCAACCCAGCTCAATGGAGCAACATTGGAAATAACTGGAGCAGTATCACCAGATGGGTTTTCAACAAGGTCACCTTGAACTCTTGGTTTCAGTTCAATCTCACCGTTGTAAACAACGCATGGAGAAGAAACACCATAAATATCACCAACAGCAACTGCACCAAGATTTATACCGGTTGTGTTATCGATGTATACTTGAATGGTGTCTGTTCCATCAAACATGTAGAACTTTGAATTTCCTTCGACTGAAGAAACTTCACCTTCAGCGTATACATAGTTTCCAACCCATTCGTAATCACTCAACAGCTCACCAATTGTTGCGCTGATTGGGTCAATTGGATCGAGATGTTCTATGAATTGGTAACTTGATGGCATGTAGATGTTAATCTCGCCACCATAAGTGGAAACTTGACCTGTTACCTGAATAACGTCACCATAAACAAAAGCTGGAGCACCTGTCAGGTAAAAATTCATACCGCCGGTAGCATCCTGGATGTAGTGGGTTCCACCATTGTAGGTTCCATTTTCAACATAAAGGGTTCCTTGAACTGTAACGACTTGTCCGTCATAAGGACTTATAGGATCACCAGTCACTGCGTCATATAGCTGAACGTCGTTCATGTCTGTAATCTGGGCAAATGCTGCTCCAGACAGAACAAGCATCAGTGCTACTGCACCGTAGATCATTCTCTTCATAGTTTTGCGTCTCCTCAATAAAATTTGCTTCAACAGAAGTTGCGTTAGCCGAATTTACCTAACACATAATTCATTTACTTTGTCAAGAGTAGGCCACCGAGTGTGGAAGATGAATCAACCGGCATAATCGCCAATGTGTTAACTTTAAACTATATCACTTTGGAATGTAAATGTCCACCATTTTATCAAAAAAACACATTTTGTAACTTATTGTCATTTAATCAATAGTGACTTCCCTGTCATCTCTTCAGGTCGTGCCAAACCAAGCAAATCCAGGATTGTTGGGGTAATGTCAACAAGCCCTGATTCTCCATCCCTTATTTTGCGACTGTCATTGCCAATGATCACAAATGGAACTTCATTTAGAGAGTGATTTGTCAGTACTTTTCCATCGACAGAAATCATTTCTTCACAGTTACCATGATCAGCAGTAAGTAGCATTGTACCGTCAGTTTTCAAAAGCTCTGCTACTATTTCCGACAGCAAGATGTCCAGTGTCTTGAATGCTGAAATTGCAGCATCCAGAATACCGGTATGCCCAACCATGTCGCCATTAGCGAAATTGACAATTATCAAATCATGGTGATTTGCTTTAATTGCATCGATAACATTATCTGCCACTTCCCTGGCACTCATCTCTGGCTGTAGGTCGTAAGTTGCAACATCAGGGGAATTTACAAGTTTTCTCTCTTCACCCTCATATGGTTCTTCAATGCCACCATTCATGAAATATGTTACATGAGCATATTTTTCAGTTTCAGCAGTTCGCAGGGAGGTCATTCCATTTTTTTGCAACACCTCAGCAAGAATATTTTTATGTTCCTGGGGTTGGAACAAAACCGGTAATTTCAACGATGCATCGTAATTAGTCATGCAGAGATAGTTTATTGCCGGCCTGACTGGTCGATCAAACCCTTCAAATGCATCATTTGTGAAAGCCCAGGTCAGTTCGCGAGCACGATCTGCGCGGAAATTCCAGAAGAAAACAGCATCACCATCTTGTACCAGGCCAAGCTCTGGGTCAATTATATGAGGCTCCATAAATTCATCGGTTATACCATCAGAGTAAGATTCTTTTATTACCTGCTCTGCGCTCTGTCCTGTTTGTGCTTTGCCTTCAACCAGCATTTTCCACGATTTATTGACCCTGTCCCATCGCTTATCACGGTCCATAGACCAGTATCTGCCTGAAACTGTCACAATTTTACCTGCTCCAATTTCATCAAGTTTGCTTTGAAGTTCCTGAATATAACCAAGGCCGCTATTTGGATCAGTATCTCTGCCATCCAGAAAAGCATGAATACAGATATCCTTGACTCCAGCATCTTTTGCAGCTTCAACAATTTTATATAAATGGTCTGTGTGTGAATGAACACCACCCGGAGAAACAAGTCCCAGTAAATGCAGCTTTCCCTTCAGATTTGAAACCACCTCCTGCCATTGTGCATCTTTTACAAAAGTACCATCATCAAAACTTTTGGAAATCCTGACAAGATCCTGATTGATTACTCGACCGGAGCCAATAGTAAGATGCCCTACTTCACTGTTTCCCATTTGTCCAGCTGGCAAACCAGCTGCTAAACCACTGCATTGCAAGGTAGTCCATGGGTAATTCTCAAAAAGAGAGTTATAAAAAACAGGGTTGGAAAGCGCAACGGCATTGCCGTCTGTTTGGCCCAATGATCTGTATCCAACACCATCTAAAATACACAAAACAAGCGGTTTTTTCGTCACAATAATCCTCCGTTGCAAGTAACTTGATATGATAAAGTAATATAATGTGAAATTTTTAGCTATAACTGTTGATTAGATTTGGCAAATATGTCACAATGCGGCATCTGTCTCGAAAACTAATTTTAACTGGAGGTCTCTCAAATGCATCGTTTTCTTGTCGTTGCTCTTTGCTTGTTCATAGCAGGCGGAGCTTATGCAATCGATCTTGGATCAACAGCCCCTGAAAAAGGCTATGGTCACATAGGTATTACTCACTCTTCCAATAC
>CAYTFE010000009.1:0-62846 GCA_964437115.1 uncultured Fibrobacteraceae bacterium
TCTGGAAAACTGAAAATAATCTGTGAGAAATATCTATCCTCTTGATAGTCATCACTATACGCCAGCTCAACATCTCTTGTTGATGTGTATAAAAACATTTCTGTGTCCATATTGGCATAGCCAGCATCTTCGGTCGTAAATGTCACCTGTTCAGAATTGGAGATTGTTATTCTGTACATATCTTGATCGCCAGGTTCGTCAATTCTGGCTAAAAAAGCATCGTAGTCGGGGTTGTTTGCTCGCCAATACTCATCATTTGGCTCTGTTTCATTGTATATCAGAGCATCTGCACCAATAATCACAAGCCCATAGGGTCCTGTTTCAAGATTTTCGTGCCCCTGAACCAAAACAGTATATCGTCCAGGAGAAAGAAAGATTGATGAAATCTCGGAAAAATAGTGATCTGGAGAATAATCATCGTTGCCAGATAGCTCTACACTGCAATCTTCATTAAACAACGTCATCTCGGTATCAAACTGGTTGTCATAGGTGGCAAAGGTTCTAAGAGTAACCGCGGTGCTGACAAATACTTCAAAAGTGTAGTAATCAAGATCACCCGCCTCGGAAATTTCTCCCAACACAGTGCGCTCAACAAGCCAATAAGAGTCTTCACAGCTGTTGTTCGGCTCCTGCTCGTTGTCTCTTTGCTCGGGAATGACAGGCTGTTTCTTTGGACCGGAAACCACACCTGGTTTCGCAAAAGTGTTACTTGCAAGCACAATTAACAGCATTGTCAGTAAAATATAATGTTGTTTTTTCATAACCCAGCTTCCTTTTGTAGCACAGTGACCCATAATTCTCCAAACACGCTAGCAATTAACGCGCCACTAATTATTTCGGCCAAAAAGTAGGGAGCTTGACTGTTTTTATGATTTGTTTTGAATATATGATATAAAAAAGCCTCCGATTTTCGCCGGAGGCTTTTGGTTTATATGCTAACTTGCTTTATTTCATCAAGTTAGCCTGAATCCTGGCTTTTGCTCTATCAAGAGACATTTGAGCTCGAGACTTATCAAGGCCAGATCCGTTTTCAGAAAGTCTCTTGGCGGCACGATCCCGAGCATTTTCAGCACGACTAACATCAATATCTACGGCTTTTTCACAAGAATCACACATAATCGACATCGCATTTTTGGCAACTTCAACAAATCCAGTGCCAATAGCCAGATATTCTGTATTGGAATCATCTGTGCGAATTGTCAAAACACCAGGAACCAAAGCAGTCACCAGCGGAGCGTGATTAGCCAAAACGCCAAGATAACCGGAAAGACCGGGCAGGATTACTGAAACAGCTTCACCGTCGTAAACCTGTTTCTCAGCAGTCACTATTGTAATCTTAAATGCTTTTGACATTTGTTATTCCTCTGCCTGTGCTTTCTCATAATTTTCGATTACTTCTTCAATCGATCCACACATGTAGAAGTACTGCTCAGGAATGTGGTCATATTCACCCGCAACAAGTCCCTTGAAGCTACTGATTGTATCCTCAAGTTTTACGTAGCGACCTTCCATGCCGGTAAACTGTTCAGCAACAAAGAATGGTTGAGACAGGAATTTTTGAATTCTTCTGGCTCGGTTAACCGCTTGCTTGTCATCATCGCTGAGCTCGTCCATACCAAGAATTGCAATAATGTCCTGCAAATCTTTGTAACGCTGGAGAATTCCCTGAACATCACGGGCAACATCATAGTGCTCTTGACCGATGAACCTAGGATCCAGAATACGACTTGTAGAGTCCAGGGGGTCAACCGCTGGATAAATACCAAGCTCTGCAATTTGACGACTCAATACTGTTGTTGCATCAAGGTGTGAGAATGCAGTTGCTGGAGCAGGGTCAGTCAAGTCATCGGCGGGCACATAGATTGCCTGAACAGATGTAATTGAACCATCTCTGGTAGATGTAATTCGTTCCTGAAGTTCACCCATTTCAGTTGCAAGAGTTGGCTGATAGCCTACAGCTGATGGCATTCGGCCAAGCAGCGCAGAAACTTCAGATCCAGCTTGTGTGAATCGGAAAATATTATCAACAAACAGCAACACGTCCTGTTTCATTTCATCACGGAAGTGCTCTGCCATTGTCAGTCCACTCAGCGCAACACGAAGACGCGCTCCTGGTGGCTCGTTCATCTGACCAAAGACAAGTGCAGTGTTCTCAAGAACGCCAGACTCGCTCATCTCGCCGTAAAGGTCATTACCTTCACGAGTACGCTCACCAACACCACAAAATACAGAGTATCCACCGTGCTCAGTAGCGATAGCGTGAATCAATTCCATAACGATAACTGTTTTACCAACACCGGCACCACCAAACAGACCAATTTTTCCACCTTTTACATAAGGTGCAAGCAGGTCAACAACCTTGACGCCTGTCTCGAAAATTTCGTTTGATTCACCCTGGTCCGCAAGAGCAGGAGGGTCGCGGTGAATTGGAGCAAGTTGATCTGGCTCTGGCATGTCACCTTTGCCGTCGATTGGATGACCTAACAGGTTAAACAAACGACCGAGGCTCTGCTTGCCAACTGGAACACTAATTGGTTTGCCAGTATCTACACCCTGTACACCACGAACAAGACCATCGGTAGAGTCCATAGCAATACAGCGAACAACATTGTTACCAATGTGCTGAGCTACTTCAACAATAAGAGTTCTGTCGTGCTCTTTGTCCTCAATGCTGATTGCATTCAGAATATTTGGCAGGTTATCGGAATCGAATTCCAGGTCGACTGTCGGTCCAATTACCTGGACAATCTTTCCATAATTATCGGCCATGACCTTACTTTCTCCTTATTAAAGAGCGCTGGCGCCGCCAACGATTTCACTCAATTCTTGTGTAATTGCTGCCTGACGCTCGCGATTTCGCTTGAGGGTCAGACTATCTATTAATTCTCCCGCATTTTGAGTTGCGGCAGACATACTTGACATTCTTGCGCCATGTTCACTGGCAAATGCTTCACAGAGCGCAATGTAAAAACGGTTGCGCAAGTAAAGAGGCATCAACACAGCATAAAGCTGTGCTTTGCTTGGTTCCCAAATATAATCAAGGTTGCCAGCTTTTTCTTCTTCCTTTTCTGGAGGAGCAATTGGCAGACATTGCTGAATAATTGGGCGCTGTGTCATTACTGAAACAAACTCCGCATAAACCAGTTTTACATCGTCAGCTTCACCCGATAGAAATTGGGCTGTGACGAAATCACTAATTGTGCGAGCTTGGTTATCATTTGCTGCGCCACCAAAATCGTCGTGACTGACCACAACGTTATAGCCACGCTTGGCAAAAAAATCACGAGCTTTACGGCCAACTGCATAAACAGAAGTTTCGATGCCTTCAGCAACAGACTCATCAATCAGATCTTGTGCTTTGCGAATTACATTCATGTTATATGCGCCACAGAGACCTTTGTCAGATGTGACCACAATAACAATGCGGTTTTTGATATCACGCTGTTGAAACAGTGGGTGACTGCTACCACCAGCATCTGCTAATCGTCCCAACAAATCCATAAGCTTGCTTGAGTAAGGGCGCGCTGCCATCAGGCGCTCTTGACTTCGGCGTAGCTTAGCAGCAGCGACGAGTTTCATCGCTCTGGTAATTTGCTGAGTCGACTTAACGGATACAATCCGCTTGTTGATCGCTTTTATGCCGGCTCCGGCCACGACCTACCTCCAGTTCTACCGAGACGCTTTAAACGTTTCGATAGCTGATTTAAGTGTCTCTCTTGTTTCGTCTTCCAACTTACCGCTGGTACGAATATCAGAAAGAACAGCAGAGTGATTTTCTTCCATAAATATGTGGAAATCTGTTTCCCACTGCGCAATATCTTCAACAGCTACGTCGTCCAGGTAACCCTGAGTTCCGGCAAAGATAATAGAAATCTGTTTCTCTAGAGACAAAGGTACATATTGACCCTGTTTCAAGATCTCTACCATTCGCTCACCACGAGTCAGCTGAGCCAAAGTTGCTTTATCCAGGTCACTGCCAAACTGAGCAAATGCCTGAAGTTCACGATACTGTGCCAGGTTCAGACGCAGGGAACCGGCAATCTTTTTCATTGCCTTGGTCTGTGCGTTACCACCTACACGAGAAACGGAAATACCAACATTAATCGCAGGTCTTACACCTGAGTAGAACAAGTCGTTCTCAAGGAAAATCTGGCCATCAGTAATTGAAATTACATTTGTTGGAATGTATGCAGAAACATCGCTTGCCTGGGTTTCGATAATAGGCAAAGCGGTAAGTGATCCAGCACCATGTTCGTCACTCAGTTTAACTGCACGCTCAAGCAACCGTGAGTGCAAGTAGAAAACATCACCGGGGAATGCTTCGCGACCAGGAGGTCGACGCAACAACAGTGAAAGTTGTCGATAAGCATTTGCTTGTTTTGAAAGGTCATCATAAATAACCAGTGTGTGTTTTCCTTGCCACATCAGATGCTCAGCCATTGCACAACCGGCGTAAGGAGCAACAAACAACATTGGTGCTGGCTCTGAAGCAGAAGCACTGATAATTGTTGTGTATTCCATCGCACCGTGCTCTTCAAGGGTTCTTTGAACCTGAGCAATAGTTGATTTCTTTTGACCGATCGCTACATAGAAGCAGTAAACGTCGGTGTCTTTTTGGTTGATGATTGTATCTATAGCGATAGCTGTTTTACCGGTTTGGCGGTCACCGATAATCAGCTCTCTCTGGCCACGACCGATTGGAATCATTGAGTCAATAGACTTCAGTCCAGTCATCAATGGCTCAGAAACCGGCTGTCTGTCCAGAACGCCAGGGGCTTTAATCTCAATCTTGCGAGTTTCGTTACTTGCGATTGGACCCTTGCCGTCAAGAGGTTGGCCTACAGCGTTAACTACGCGACCAATTATGCCATCGCCAACAGGTACCTCAGCAATACGCCCGGTACGTGTGACCTGGTCTCCCTCTTTAATGTTGGTATCGCTACCAAAGATGGCTGCACCGATTGAGTCTTCCTCAAGGTTCAGCACCATACCATAGATGTCACCGGGAAACTGGATCAGCTCGCCAGCCATAACATCCTGCAGTCCGTAGATGCGGGCAATACCGTCACCAACCTGCAAGATTGTACCAACGCTTTGGGTACCAAGATCACGATCATATTTTTGTAGCTCCTGTGAAAGAACGGAGCTGATTTCTTCAGGCCTGAGTTTCAAAACAGAACCCCTTGTCTAATTACCGGACATCTGTCCGTGAAAACTGCGAGCGCAAACGGCCAAGCCCAGTGCGCAATGTACCGTCGATTACCTTGTCACCCATAGTGATGCAAACTCCGCCAAGAACAGAAGTATCTATCTTCTTTTTCATGACAACCTTGCCACCGGTAACCGTTTCTAACTTTGCCACCAGGGCGCTTTCCAAATCATCGGAAAGAGCAACTGCGGTAGTGACCAAAACGCGGGTTTGTCCCTGTTCAATCTCTACCAACAATGCAAATTCATATTCTATGTCACGCAAAAACTCAATACGGTTTCTGTCGATAAGCAGATAAAAGAAATTCAAAAGAAGCTCTTCAATCTGTTCACCAAACAGAGACTTCATCAACTCTTTCTTTTCTTGTTCAGCGACCTGTGGTCCCTCAAGAAAATGAATGAGCTCAGGATGTGAATCCATGATTTCAGCTACAGCCCTATAGGACTGTGCAACCGGAACCACGCACTCCTGCGCAGTGGCTGAATCAAGCAGCGCATTTCCATATCGGGTTGCGATCTTACGGTTACGCATTTGGCGTCTCCCCAAGATCTTCTATATAATCGCTGATCAGACGACGGTGTGTTTCATTATCCAGCTTTTCGTTCAGCAGTTTTTCTGCTGCACCGATAGCCAAATCAACAACAGTGTCGCGAAGTTCAGCTTGAGCCTTCTGTGTCTCAACCTCAATATCAGTCCGTGCTTTAGAAAGAGTGGCCTCAGCCTTATCCTGTGCCTCGGTTTTAATCCGACTCGCAAGATTTTCTCCAGCTTTTGCAGCTTCCTGAATTCGCTCGCGCTCAATGACTTTTATTTCGCCAATTTTGAGCTCAAAGTCATGCTTGATTTCTTCCGCGTCTGTTCGTGCAGTCTCTGCATCAGCAAAGTCCTTGCGAATAGTTTCGCGTCGTTCATCAAGCAGGTTGAGTATAGGTTCCCAGGCAAACTTCTTTAAGATCGCAACAACGATCAGAAATCCGATAATGGTGGTCAATACGACCGAAAAATCGATATTCATTCCGTAACCTTCCAGGGTCGACGGGATTTATCCGGAGAGCGTCTTTCGGGAGGAAAAAATCACTCCCGAAAAATGCATCAAACCGGAATCTCAACGACAGTCTAAATTATCCGCCTAGGTTACCCATCAACAGAATAACAACGAGCAGAGCATAGATTGTCAAAGCTTCAATAAAGGCAGCACCAATAATCATGGCTACCTGAATCTGGCCAATAGCCTCTGGCTGACGGCCCATTGCTTCCATAGCTGAACCAACAGCTTTACCAAGACCAAGTCCTGAACCGATAGCAGCAAGGCCAACACCTAAAGGTAGTCCGATTCCTAGCAGATCCATTTTTCCTCCTTAACAGGATGTGGAGTTACATCTCCACGCACCAGACCGAATGTCTGGTTTAATGCCCGTGCGCTTCCTCGTCGTGGGGAAGCATCAGGGCGATATACACAGTAGACAGCAATGTAAAAACCAGTGCCTGAATAGTACTGGTCAACAGAGCCAGGAACACAATCGGAACCTGAATTGGAATTCCGAAAGGTATATGCAGGCCAGCAAGCATGCCGGCTCCAAGAACGATGAAAACTGCAATCAGTTTATCTTCGCCCATTACATTTCCAAAAAGTCGCAGACTCAAACTCAAAGGTTTAATAAATTCACCGAGCACATGCAAGGGGAACATCAACGGAACAAAACCCCACTCAAGGCCAGACTTTGGAGAGCCGGCAAGGTGGTGCAAATATCCCAGAGGACCATTTTTTGTAAGCCCGACATATTGTACATAAACAAAAGTACAAAGAGCCAAAGCGATTGTTGTGTTTATTGACGATGTGGACGCATGGCCAAATGGCACAAGTCCACCCAGGTTGTTTAGCCAGATAAACAAAAACAGTGTGCCAAGATATGGTGTGTATGTTCTGGCGCTTGGCCCAATAACAGTGTGGAACAATCCATACAAAGTATCGACAATCACTTCAACTGCAGCTTGCAGTCTGCTTGGGTCTTGTGAGCGGTTTGAGTAGACCTTAAAGAACACCAGGGCTATTACCAGTGATGTAATAAGAGAAAATATTACATCTATATAGCGTTGCAGAAATGATGCGGCCTTTGGGTTGTCTTCTTGAATAAGACCTATTGCAATAGCAACAACATTTATCAGGTGATATGGGTCGTGATGTTCTCCGTCATGGTGTTCTTCAGCATGAGCGTCTGCGCCGTGAGCATCTGCACCATGAGCGTCCTCGGTGTGGATAACCTCGGCTGCTTCATGGCTGTCAGCATGCGCGTCGTTTGAAGCTGCAGCATCAGACACAGAAAAACTGAACCCGCAAGCTACAATCAATACCAGCAGAAATTTCATTCCGTTAGTCATCTTCATCCCGTCCAACCGTTTTTATCGATTGTAGGTTTTTGCCGGAGATAAGACCCGCGGCAACTATCGACACCATTAGAAGCGAAAAACCGGCAATACATGGGTATGGCGGAAGTTGTCGGGCAAAAATTGCCCAGAGCGCGACACCATATAAACCAGCTTTTGCAATCACCAGCCATAAAATTGTCTTTGTGTTTCTTTTTGCCCCTGGCGCCAAAAGTGCTGATTTAACCAGCAGCTCCAAAACCAGAAAACTTGCAATTGACCAAACAGCGGTCAATAAAAACACAATTGCATAGGAGTGGTAGTCTTTGTACCACAACACCATCGTGGCGGGCGCCGCAAGGGCTATTGTAATCAGTCTGGCCAGCTCAGGAATTGTTCGATTCATTTTTTATTCCCGTGCAGTTTAATCAAAAGCCAAATCTGTCTTACTGCAGCAATAAAGCCAACAACAACACCGACTGTAATTGCCGCCTGATCGTGTCCCCATTTTTGCCCGGCAAGTTTGCCAAGAAAATATCCCAGCGCGGGGCCGGAAATAAGCATTCCGGGGATTGCTGTAAAAACACCAACATCCCTGGCGTATTTGCCACCATTTTTCCGCGGCGTAAACGACACTTCAAGCTCCTGAAACAGACACAAAACAGCAAAGCGAGAGCTCTTGCCCGGTGCTGTCAATTTGTGACCGGCTAAATAAGGTAAAGTCGGTCCTATATGTCAACCGATTCTGTTTCTAAATCGATTATTTATTATTTACACCAACTGGCTGATTTGTGTTGTGCTCTCTTGGTGTAGCTGTAGCAATTGGTTTTGACGCATCAGTTGGAGGTGCAGACTTGCGCTGTCCGCCGCCCATACTGCAATTACCCTCAAAGAAAACACCTTCATCAATTACCAGGCGTTTGGTTTTGATGTCGCCCTCAACGCGAGATCCGCTTTGAAGTTCGATTTTGTTTTCAGCTTCAATGTTGCCATAAAGCTCGCCGCCGATAATCGCGTTTTTGACCTTACAGGCAGCATTAACAACACCCGACTTGCCAATAACCATATTTTCAGGAACGCCTATATCGCCTTTGAATTCACCCTCGATACGAAATGTACCCTGAATTGCAACTGTTCCCTCAAACTTGCAGCCTTTTGCAATAATTGAAGTTTGTCCGCTGCCGCCGCTGTTTGTGTCTGCATCCTTACTGAACATCTTGTTCCTCCTGTTTGTTTTATTGTAAATCGTTGTCTTGAATTACAGTTCTTGGGTCTACCGCCTGGTCATCAATCCACACTTCAAAATGAAGGTGGGGAGCAGTAGATTTTCCAGTCCCACCCAAAGTCCCAATCATTTGGCCTTTATTTACATGGTCTCCTGCACGAGTTGTCAACTCCTTGCAATGCCCGTAAATAGTGACATAACCAAATCCGTGACGAATTTCAACAAAGTTTCCTAAATATTCGTCAAAACCTGCCTTCTGAATTACCCCTTTACCCGATGCAACAATTGAAGTTCCAATCGGGGCAGTAAAATCGATGCCTAGATGTGGCAATATCCCGTTGGGCCTGTCGGCTACAATAAACTCTTTTGTAACCAGCCCGTCAACCGGCCACATGTCCGGAGGCGGAGCCATAATCACACCGTTTATTTCTGAATCTTCCACCCATGCAACACTATCGGGATTAACGCCCAACATGCCAAGCAATTTTTCCTGCATAGCGCGCATATTTTCAATTTCAGTATTTATTTGCTCTACTTTAGCAAGCCTTGCGCTGGACTCAGCTATCTGTTTTTTCATTGATGGCACAAGCTTTGCCTGCTGCAAGATGGTTGCATAAGATAGCAGAGTAAAAAGAACCAATAAAACTAAGGCCAGGGCTGTAACAAATAATGCAACCATCAGTCGCCGGGAAAGAACCAGTTCTTTACTCCGGTAGTCATCCATCGGCATAATCATAATCTTTGTTTGCTTGGGAATGCGGATCATTTTTCCTCCACAAACAGCTCTGTTTGTTCTACAACCCCGGTGGGCTTACTGCTGTTATCTAGAAACTTAGGCAGAGCAATAATAAAACTGGATTTTCTGTCATCACAAATTTCAATTCGCCCGCTATGCTCGTGGATAATTCTTGCGACAATTGAAAGCCCAAGCCCGGTTCCCTTGCCGTAGTCTTTAGTTGTAAAGAATGGTTGAAAAACTTGCTCCTTGTATTCTTCCGGTATGCCAGGCCCGGAGTCTTCGAACAATATTTCCAGCTCTCCAGGATCTCCGTCTCGAATTATCACAGAAACTTCTCCGCCATCCGGAAGCGCATCAACGGCATTAGCTACAAGGTTAAAGAAAACCTGCTCCATCTCATTCCGATTACCGTATATTTTGCTGTTTTCGCAAAGGTCAGAACGTATATCGATATTCGATTTGTTGATTGTTTTTTCCATAAGGAAAATCGTGTCGTTAACAACTTCAGAAAGGCTTATTTCTTCTCTGCTGCGACCGGTCGGTCTGGCAAAATTCAACAGCCCTTGAATAATTGTTCTACACTGTTCAGTCTGTCTGATTATTCGCCTTATGTCTTCAATGTCATCTGTATGTTTAACAGAATCTTCAAGCATTTGTGCAGAAAGCAGAATCGAACCAAGTGGCGTGTTCAGCTGGTGTGCAATCCCCGCTGCAAACTGCCCGATTCCTGCCAGTTTTTCTGTTTCGCTCATCTTTGTTTCAAGATGTTTTTCCGAGGTTATATCTCGAGCAATCAACACAAACCATTGCTTTGGTGTTTGTTTTTTTTGTGTCTTTATCTGGTGATGGTTCAGAGAAATTGGTGAGATAGAAAGCCAAATCTGACCGATGTCTTGTTGGCCCCGCATTCGCAACGGAAATTCATAGTGCAGACTCCTGTTAAGTCGCTCTGCGTCTGCTGTTACTCTGTCAATATCGATACTGCTGCACAGCTCTATGTCTCTAAAAAAGCCACCAAGCACGTTTCGTCTTGGCACTGCAAAAAGCGCCTCGGCCGCCTTGTTCCACTCTTGAACTACACCTTCGTCATCGAGCAGAAAAATTGCCTCGCCAGCATGATTGATAATGTTGCGGTACTTAAGCTCCGAGCCTTTGAGCCGCAAAAGGTCTATTTGTCGCCTGTTGATTATTACCCAAAAACCCCAACCAACACCAATAAACAACACCATCGACAACACTGAAGACACCTGGGGCAAAACACCCAAATTGCGATCTGCGCCATTTAGGGTATTAAACAGGCTAATAGAGTTCAGAACAACCAACCAAAGCAGAAATAGCGACGATACGGCCATTAGTATTAACAGCCAGTCTATTTTTCTTCTTGGCTTGAGTTTTTGTATTCTTTTTCTATTTACCATAGCTTTACGACAGGTCCGTGTTAACTTCCATTGTTTCAAGGATTCGCAACAAATCGTCATCGGTGTAGAACTTGATTGTTAGAGCACCTCTACCATCAGGGTTTCTTTCTATGACAACCGGAGAGCCTAATCTTTGTTCTGTGCGCTCGCGAAGCTGCTTGATTTCCCTTGATTCTTCATGGACTGGTTTTTGTTTTACGCTTTTTGTTCTTCTGGGCGAACTCTTTCTGAGAATCCTTTTTTCGCAATCTCTTACAGATAAACCCTTGCTAACACACAGTTTAGCGAGAGAAAGCCTTTGTGAGTGGTCGGCAACACCAAGCAAAACCTTTGCGTGCCCACGAGATATTTTTTCATCCTGGACAAGTTCCTGTATTTCTGTTTCCAAACCCAACAGCCTAAGCGTGTTGGCTATACCGCTTCTGCTCTTGCCTAGCATTTCAGAAAGTTCTTCCTGAGTTGCGCCATAACCATCAAGCAGTTTCTGAAAAGCAAAAGCCTCTTCAATTGGATTAAGATTTTCACGCTGAATATTCTCAAGTATAGCAACCTTTAATGACTCTACCTCTTTATAGCTGCAAATGATTGCAGGAATTTCATTCAGGTTGGCCATTGCTGACGCTCTGACGCGGCGCTCCCCAGCAACAAGACAATATTGGATTAGATCAGTATCAAAAGATTCTTCGCCGGTGACTCGCTCCGACAGAGAGACAGGTTTGGGTTCGCCACTGTTCAGCTTTCTGACCAATACCGGCTGAAGCACACCAACCTGCCTAATCGAATGTGACAACTCCTCTATCTTGTTGTCTTTAAATATTTTACGCGGTTGGCTTGGATTTAATCCTATCGAAGCAAGACTGATAACTCGCGCTTCTTTGTCGCCAAAACCACCAATGTCATCGCCTTCAATATCGGCAATCAGCGCCGACAGCCCCTTACCAAGAACAGAGTTTCTTTTGTTCATATTTTCAGACCCTCCTTGTTATTATCAATCGCGTTGACGGCATTTGCCTCAATCACCTCAGCGGCCAGGTCCATATAGCATTGTGAGCCGACACATTGTACGTCGTAAAGTAAAATCGGCTTACCAAACGACGGCGCCTCGCTCAACCTGACATTTCTTGGGATTTTTGTCTGATAGACCGTGTCACCAAAATACTCTATCGCTTCGGACGCCACCTGGTTTGAAAGTCTGAGCCTGCGATCAAACATCGTCAGCAAAACACCCTCAATCCTCAGGTTGGGATTTAGGCTTTTTTGAACAAGCTGTATGGTGCTTAAAAGTTGGCTTAGACCTTCAAGAGCATAGTATTCACATTGAATGGGTATTAGAATTGTATCTGAAGCTGTCAGGGCGTTGAGAGTTATTAAGCCCAAGCTTGGTGGTGTATCTATGATTATAAAATCGTACTGGCCCTTTATTTTCTCAATGGCCGATTCCAGGAACTTTTCTCGCGATATTTGAGGCACAAGCTCAACTTCAGCGCCGGACAGACGACTGTCGCTTGGAACCAGGTCAAGAAAAGGTAGTTTTGTTTTTGTGATTGACCGTTCGGGGCCTGCAGACCCCAACAACAGCTCGTAGCTTGTGTTTGTGCCGGCGTCAACACCACAACCACTTGACGCATTTCCCTGGGGGTCCAGATCAATTAAAAGAGTCTTTTTTTCGGCCGCCGCCAGTGATGCGCATAGGTTTACCGCTGTAGTTGTTTTCCCAACGCCGCCCTTTTGATTCGATATTACTATAACTTTACCCACAATAACAGACTCCCTTCCGCCGAATTGTTAGCTTGAACAACAACATAACCCCAAGACAGTCGCGGTGTCTAGTTAATTGTGAGGTTATCCACAGTTATTGCGCTTAATTGTGTATAAGTATTATTGTTCCACGTGGAACAGTTACACTGGGGTTTTTGAAAATGTTCTACGTGGAACAATTAGTGTGATTTGAGATAAGTACTGAAGACTCTATATCACCTGAGGGGAATTTTACTATTTGGGCATTATCTGGAAGCTCTAGTTTTTTAATTAAATGACTATCTAGTGGTGTTTGAGGGTTGTGAAACCTACAGACAATTGTTGGCGTGAGACCAGGCAGTTCTTTTAGAATTTCGGCGTCGGTTAGAAATAAGGCTTTTATTGAAACAATATTAATTGATTCTGCCAGCAAATTACTATCTGATAAATAACGTTTATTCCATCGTTCATTAACAACTCGTAGTTTTGAGTGTCCCTGCATTCTTGAACATCGTTCAAGAAACCAGGCTCGCTTCTCTCTAGGCTCAATCAGGCGTCCACATATTTTACTACCAAAATCTCGCTCAAATAAAGACTGCCAAATTATTCCAGGGAATCCTGCTCCAGATCCGATATCAAAATAGTTTACCAGTTTAAAACTATTAAGGTTTATGTTGCTGCTTTCGGCCCACTCGATAAATGTGCTGTAAGACTCAAGCGATTCACAAATGAGCTGCTGCAGCATGGGCTCGCTGTTTTGCCTGGATATTAAGCTGAATTGTTTATTCCAGCGTCTGACTTCGTTTTCAAAAGCCGTTATGTTGATGTTATTGCTCAAGATCGGCCTTCTTTGCTCTACTGATGATTACAGACAACATGGCCAGGTCGGACTGCCTGACGCCATCAAGCCTTGAGGCTTGACCCAGATTGGTGGGTTTAACTTTTTGTAATTTCTCGCGGGCTTCAAAACTGAGTGTTTCCAGGGACATGTAGTTCATGTCCTCTGGAATCTCAAGAAAGTCCAGATGTTGTTGTTTTATAAGCTGCCTGTGCTGTCTGTCAATATAGCCTTTGTATTTAATGTCGTTCTCGGCTTGATAAAAAGAATCGACTATGCTGCGGGGGTGAAGCTTCGGTCCAATCTCTTTCTTTAGTAGCTCAGTTAGCCCAAGTGACTCTATTGTGACATCTGGCTGTTTAAGCATTTCGCTATTGGCGTAATTGTTTTTCTCAATGAATTTAACAACTTTCCCAGGTAGTTCAGCGCGTTCCTTCAGGCGATCAAGGTCTTCAGAATTGTGAAGCTGTAAGCTGTGTGCAATTGAGCATAGCCTGGTCTCAGTATTATCACACCTTAGAGACATCCTGTACTCGGCTCTGGATGTAAACATTCTGTATGGCTCTGAGATTTCTTTTGTTACCAAATCGTCAATTAATACTCCGATATAAGCTTCGTCTCGTTTCAAAATCAGCGGTGATTCACTATTTAATTTTTTGACGGCATTAATTCCAGCAACAAGTCCTTGTGCGGCAGCCTCTTCATACCCAGAGGTTCCAAGGATTTGCCCCGCACAAAATAGACCTGAAACGAGATTGGTTTCGAGATTGTCAGCTACTTGCCAGGACGGGATTGAGTCATATTCAACCGCATAGCCATACCTTGTAATTTGAGCATTCTCAAGGCCAGGAACAGACCTGATGAATTCCTGTTGAACTTCAGACGACAAGGAAGTGGAAAGGCCATTAACATAAACTTCCTCTGAGTCAAGCCCCTCTGGCTCCAAAAATACGTTATGGCTTGAGCGATCGGGAAACCTGACCACTTTGTCTTCAATCGATGGACAGTATCGCGGACCCTGGCCGTTAATAATCCCGCTAAATAAAGGTGATGTCTCAATATTGTTGGAAATAATATCCTGGGTCTGATCATTGCTGCGAGTTATGTGACAGTCGATTTGCTCAGGGTTAAAATCACCTGTTAAAAATGAAAACGGTTGAGGTGGTTGGTCGCCGGGCTGCGCTTCAATCCTGCTGTAGTCGATGCTTGTTGCTAATAGCCTTGGCGGAGTCCCTGTCTTTAAGCGAAAAAGTTCAAAGCCGATCTCTTTCAGGCTTTTGCTCAGCGATAACGACGCAGGGGCACCTTCGCGACCGCCATCAGATTTAACTGATCCGGTGTGCATTAACCCACCAAGAAATGTCCCTGAACAAAGTATTGCAGCACTTGATGTTATGGTATTTCCATTATCAAGCACAGCTGCTTTGAATTGTTTTTTTTCAACAACCAATTCAACAACATCTGCTTCAATAACTGTAATGCCGCTGTTTGAAGTAATAAGACCTTCCATATACTTCTGATATTTATCTTTGTCGGCCTGGGCGCGAGGCGACTGAACGGCTGGCCCTTTGCGCTTGTTAAGTATTTTAAACTGAATGCCGGTGGCATCAATTGCGCGACCCATCCAACCACCCAGCACATCTATTTCGCGAACAAGCTGCCCTTTTCCCAGGCCTCCAATTGCTGGGTTACATGGCATTTTCCCAATTCCAGAAATAGCGTGAGTAATTAGAGCCACAGACGCTCCAAGGCGAGATGAAGCCATGGCGGCCTCAACGCCTGCGTGGCCACCACCAATTACAACAACATCATAACTCACTGTACATCACCTACTTACCAACACAGAATTTTGAAAACACGTCTTCAAGTAGAGATTCAGTATATACCCTGCCTGAAATTTCTCCAAGCTCTGTAAGTGTGGATGCAAGTAGTGTTGCAACAATATCATCGCCAATTTTATTTTCTGAAATCTGTGCTATTAGATCGTCGAGGTTTGCTTGGCATGACTGAAGTTTATGTCGATGTCTCTCGTTTAGGAACAGACCCATTCTAAGCATTTTTTCAACATCGTCCCTTTTAGCAATGAGCAGCAATTTGTTTTTTAGTTTCTCGATGCCTGTTTTTTTCATGCTGGATGTTTCAACATCACACTCAACGGAGGCCAGGTCTGTTTTTGTACCAACAACAATCGTTGGTGAATCTGAGTTAACCTTCACCGGCTCAGTGTCTTGCGATTTTAGAAGCAAAACAATGTCTGCGTCAGCAACAGATTTATGTGTTCTTTTGATGCCCTTCTGCTCTACACCTTCTTTTGTCAACCTTACTCCCGCTGTGTCGTGTAAGTTAAATTTTAGACCATCAATAATAATTGCTTCTGAAATAACATCTCTTGTTGTTCCTGCAGAGCTGTCTACGATGGCTCTGTCATCGGACAGCAATGCGTTAAAAAGAGAGCTTTTGCCACAATTTGGCGCTCCAACCAAAACAACATTTACACCATCACGAACCGATTTGCCGGTTTCTGCTAACAGCAACAGGTTACTAATTTGTTTCAGTGCGATATTGAGTTTCCCGGCAAGCTGACCGCGTGGCATCTCTGGATGTTCTTCGTCTAAAAACTCCAGGCCTCCCTCAAGCTCGGAAAGTAGAGAAAGCAACGGTTGTTCGATTTGTAAAATTTCTTTTTTGGCTCCACCACGAAGCTGTCCCAGCGCAGCCGATGCGGCCAAGTTGGTTTCTGCATGAATTAAATCCACAACCGCTTCTGATTGGTCCAGTGAAAGCTTACCGTTTAAGAAAGCTCGACGAGTAAACTCCCCAGCTGTTGCTGGCCGCGCACCAAAACCCACGCACGCAGAAACAACATTATTCGCCACAATATTGCCGCCGTGACAGAAAAACTCGATTGTGTTTTCGCCAGTATAGCTTGATGAGCCCAGCATTGGCAGCACTAGAGCCTCATCAATTATTGTTTCTGATTCAGAGTATAGTTTTTGGAGTTTTGCTTTATGGGATTCTGTTTCTTTTTCCCATTCAATGTTTGTCAGGCGGGAAACAATTTCGAGTGCACGCAAGCCGCTAACCCTGACTACAGCAATACCGCCAACTCCTGCAGGTGTTGCAATTGCCACAATAGTATCGTTTGTATCAAAGCTGTTCATCGGCTTACTCCAATAAAAAAAGGTCGCCACAGGAGCGACCCTTTTTAATCAACAAGGACCGCTTTTTATTCAGCAGGTTTTTCTCTCTTTGGCCGTGACCCTTCTTTGCAAATCACAACATGCCTTTTTGGTCCATAGCCAGAAGTATATGTGTCAAGACCCTCAGCGTCAGCAACTTCCATATGCATCAACCTGCGCTCGCGAGCGCAAACCGGCTCAAGATGAACCGATTCTCCGCTATCAAGAACTGATGACATAGCTACTTTTGTATCAGCAACCAGCTCGCTGTTTCTGCGAACCCGATAGTTGTTTACATCCAGATTCATTCGCACATGCTCACTCATTGCGCGGGCACTCATGCGATCAACCAGATGCTCAATTGCGTCAATAGTATAGCCTCTGCGCCCAATCAAAATACCAGCACTGTCGGCATCTGTAATAATTTTTATGCGGTTATATTCATCTGATGTCACTTCTGTTCGACATGGAAATCCACAAATATTCATCAGTTTTCCAGACAAGTCCTGTTGAAGTTGTGCTGCTTCAGAAACATCTGTTTGGGGGATTGTATTGGTAATAGTTAATGCTTTAACTGGTTCACCAATTGGCGTTACGGACACTTTGGTGCGGCCATTTTTTGCTGGTTGTTTTTTTGGCTCAGACTTTTTAGTTTGTGTTTCTTTTTTTGCTGTTGTTTTTGGTTTCAAATCTTGTTTTGGTTTATTTTCTGACTTCTGTGGGCGTCGCCGATTGGATTTGGGGCGTCTTGAAGAACGTCGTTTTTTTGTGACCTCTACCTTGGCTGAGCGGCGACCGAGAAAGCCAAAAACGCCTTCTTTTGGCTCTTCAATTACGGTTATGTTTACTTCATTTTTTCTGGCGCCTAACTGAAGTAAAGCTTCTGCAACGGCGTCGGCAACTGTTTTGCCTTTAGTTGTTACTTGATCTGTCATGTTGTTGCTACCCCTTCTGGTGCTGATGGTTTTTTTCCGACCCACCAGGTTTGCAGTGCTGTCATAACTGTGTTGATGGTCCAGTAAATAACAAGGCCTGACGGCATGTTATACAGGAAGAACAGCATCATAATTGGCATAATATTCTGCATTGCAGCCATCTGCCCCTGGGCTCCGGTTTGTGGTGTAAGTTTGGTTTGATAATATGTTGCCAAAGCCATTAAAATTGGCAATAGATTGAAACTGGAACCAATCAGTGGCAATGTAAATGGTAGCGCAAAAAGTGCATCTGGCTGAGAAAGATCTGTTATCCAGCCGACAAATGGCGTGAATCTGAGATCCACCATATTATAAAGAACCTGATATAGCGCAATAAACACAGGCATTTGAATCAGCATTGGAAGACAACCGGCCATACCGGCCATTGGGTTTACTCCCTCTTCCTTGTAAAGCAACATCATTTCTTGATTGTATCTCTTGGAATCCTTGCCACATTTTTTCTTCAGCGCATCCATTTTTGGTTTTAGCCGAGCTTGGGACTCCTGCATATTCTTCATCGATTTTGTGCCTTTGCTAGTAAGCGGGAAAAACACCAGCTTGCTTAAAATCGAAATTATAACAATTACCCAGCCATAGTTTGGTACATATTTATGGATCCAGTTCATCACATGAAGCGTCAGTGTGCTGATTGGTTGAACCCACTTCCAGCCCAAGTTAACTGATTTTTCAAGAGAGCAATTATATTGAGTCAGTGTGTTGAATTTGCTAGGTCCGTGATAAAAAGATATTGATGCGGGATGATTTTCTCGCAGCGGAAGCTCAACACTGAAGCTCTGCAGGCTTGCCTCATAATCGCCACCAAGTTTAATTATTCCTTCTCTGGCTACTGTGAGTGAATTGGGAATAAATGCTGTTGTCGTGAAGTATTTATTTTGTACTCCAGCAAACCTTACAGATCCGCGCCATGTGCCAAAAGCGTCTGTGTTTCCGCCATCAAGGTCCTTGCGCATACGGAATGCCAGCTCTTCTCCAACCATTGCAAAAGAACGATAGCTATGCATCGACCTGGCGGCCATTGTTTTAACCGCCTCTTCTGTTGATGCAATCCCGCGATACCAACCAATAACAGCCGAGACAGGTTCACCAAGTTGAATAGAAAGCTCGGAGTTAACATCAGGGGTTGATCTGTTTACGTCGTAAGAAATATCGTAATCATAGCTGTCTGGATTAAATGTAAAGGTCTTCCCTATTACAATGCCTGAGTTTGTTTCTGCTTCAAAACGGATCTGTTGTGTGTTGTTGATAACAACTTTCGGTGGGCTTGATGTTACAAATCCAGCCTGCGCCAAACTAAGAGTTCCGTTTTCAAATTTTATCAGATCGCCTTCTTTAGAAGTAAAATCTGGAACAAGCTCTACATTTTTGGCGCCGTTTGCGCCCTTGAACTCTTTGCCTATCCAGCTGGAAACTGTTGCTCCAATTGGATCAATTGTGATTTTGTAAAGCGGCGTTTCAACTATAGTCGGTGAGCCGCTGCCGGCAATAAATCCGTGTGGCCCAGCACTGTTAAGTGTTGGTTCGAAATCAAGACCAGGCCTGGTTGTGTTTTCGGTAACCATGTTTGTTTGTTGAGCTGCTGATTGCTGTACAACTGTTTCTATTACATCGTCAACAGCATTTGTTTCTGCTGCGGGCGGTGTATCTTTTTTTGAAACCACCGACCAGACAATAGTAAGGCCAAGCATAATGACAATTGCCAGAGAAGTTCTTTTGTCCATTTAATTACTCCTGGGTATCCTTGTTTTCCGGGTGAGCTGGGGGCACGGGATCGTGACCACCCTCACACCATGGATTACACCGTATGATTCTTTTAAGAGAAAGAGTCGACCCCCGCCAAAAACCGTGGGTTTTCATGGCTTCTGCACTGTAATGGGAACAAGAGGGGGTAAATCTGCACGCTGGAGGAAGCAACGGCGAAAGAAGCCGTTGATAAATCTTTATTACCAGATATGGTAAACGCCACATAATTCCCTGTCGCCGTTACTACATATACAGAAACACCTGATTCACGATTCGGCTGGTGTCTCTGTTACGAGGATAGCAACAAGTGTTATTGTTGGGTTTGATTATTGGTCAACCCGGATAACATCTGTTGGAGTTCTGTGGTGGTTTCGTTTATGCCAACATCCAATATTGCTCTTCTGGCAACTGCAACTATCCAGCATTCGGTACGATTGTCTGGTTTTTTGCTCTCTGTTGGCACTACGGCGGCGGCAAGTTGTCTTGCTAGTTGATTATTGTTGTAAATAACCGCCTGTAATGTTTCTCTTAGAACTCTTTTAGCCCGATTGCGTTGTACCGCTCCACCAATCTTGCGGCTTGCTACAACAGCTTTTGCTGCCTCGGGCGACGGAAGCAGGTAGATAACAAAGTATCGCCCTACAAACTTTTTCCCGTCCTCGTAAACTTGTTGGAACTCTCTTTGTCTTGCGAGTGACCGGATCTTCATTACCGGGACCTCACTCTGTTGACTGCTAAGCAGCCAGGCGCTTGCGCCCTTTGGCGCGACGACGCTTTAAAATTAATCTGCCAGCTTTTGTACTCATGCGCTTACGAAAGCCATGTGTGCGGGCTTTTTTCAGATTACTTGGTTGAAATGTCCTCTTCACGGAGGCTCCTCCTTAAAAGTGTAAACATATTTAGCTGAGCAAGGTTATACACTTAAACGCTCCTTGTCAAGGAGCTTCCATATAAGTTGAGAAAAAGGTTATTTTTTTTTATTGATTACACTGGCTGTGTGTTGATAATTGTTGTTAATAACCTCACTGAATTGTGGATAATATAACAACTCGCATAAAACGCCCCAACTTGTTTTATTGCTTGAAATTAGAAAATAAAACACCCCTTTGAAAGTTTTTACTTGCACACATTTTTAGAGTATGCTAGTTTGCTTTCCACGGGTGTTGAAAACCACAAACCAAAGTGGCTAAAGTTATCCACACTCTTTGTGTTAATTGTGGATAACTTTAGCTTTGTGGCCAAATTTTTTCTAACCCATTGATATTTAATGTGTTACCAAAGCTGTGAGAAATTTATTTTCTTCATCTTGTTGTGGAACTGCGTAAACTTTGAAAGGAAAAGACCATATAAAATGGAAGTAGCCCGCCTTTCAACCTACTGGGAAAATATACTAGACATTGTTCGCAGCAGAGTGTCACAACAGACTTTCGATACATGGTTTAAGCCTTTATTGCCAATTTCCATTGATGATAATACAGCCAAAATACAGTGCCCCGACAGGTTCTTTCAGGATTGGTTCTCAGAACACCACCTTTCTACTATTCAACAGACTCTTTCTGTTCATTTTGGCAAAGAAATGACCTGTGTTCTCAGTATCGGGGACGGCAAGGTCGACAAAAAGTCGGAAATGTATGATTTGTCTGCCGCAATCAATGAGCCTGCTGGTATTTCAACTACTGAACATGAAAAATCTGAACAGATTATTGTTAACAAATCTGACTACAATAGAAGTCGTGCCTATTTAAATGAGGATTATACTTTCTCGGATTTTGTTGTCGGCAGTGGCTCTAAAATGGCTTCGGCGGCAAGTATTGCTATCAGCGAAAATCTGGGAGGAAGCTACAACCCTCTGTTTATTCACGGTGGGGTAGGGCTTGGTAAAACTCACCTGATGCATGCCATTGGTAATTCGATTGTTAAAAACACTCCTAATAAACGAATTTGTTATATAACTGCTGAGCAGTTTATGAATGACTTGATCTGGTCTATTCAAAAAAATAAAACTTATGAATTCAGAAATGAATATCGGAATGTTGACGTGCTGCTTGTTGATGATGTTGCTTTTCTGGCTGGAAAAGAATCTACACAAGAAGAGTTTTTCCATACTTTCAACGCACTATATAATGATAACAAACAGATTGTTTTAACTTCTGACAGGCCACCAAGCGAGATTCCTACACTAGAGGAGAGGCTGCGGTCTCGATTCGAGTGGGGATTAATTGTCGATATCCAGGCTCCTGATTTTGAAACAAGAACTGCAATTCTAAAGAAAAAAGTTGAACAAAACAAAATTTATATTCCTGACGATGTGATTGAATACATCGCCGTTAATGTAACTAATAACATTCGTAATCTTGAGGGAGCGCTAATCAAGCTCCTGGCATATGCAAGCTTAACTGGTAGCGATATAAACCTGGATATGGCATCGGAAATACTCTCCTCTGTATTCCGCACAACTCCTACCAGGGTTTCTTCAATCAGTGATATTATGAGAGTGGTTTCCAACCATTTTGATGTCACTGTTGACGGGTTAAGGTCCAAGAGGCGCACACAGGACTTAACTTTAGCAAGACAAGTTGCTATGTATATTGCACGGGAAAAAGTTGGTGCATCCCTCACGAAAATTGGTCAATCTTTTGGTGGTCGTGATCACACAACTGTGATGCATGCTTGCCATAAAATTGATAAAAAATGCAAAAGTGATTCTCTTTTTCGGGGTACTGTTAAAGATATCATTGAGCGTTTTGAGTAATTCACAGCTGTTAATAACTCTGTGGATAACCTGTTTAATTCAGGTGCATAAGTTTTGTGGAAAAGTTTTTTGGTGGAAAACAACAGTTTATCCTGATTTTATTCACCAATTTATCCACATCAAAGATTCACTTAAAACTACGGTTTAACCGGGTAGGAATGTCGTTTCAAGAGGATATCCACAGTATCCACACCCCCTACTAATGCTTCTTTTATATGTATATATATATTGAAGAGAAGAGAGGGAATGCATATTATGTGGACGCATTCAAAGTGGAATATTTATCTTGAAAGACCAAGCGGAGGTTTGGCGTGAAGTTTACGATTCAACAATCAAAATTAGGAAAAGCTTTAACAAATGTTGCGAGTATCGTTCCAGCAAAAACAACGATGCCAATTCTAACTTGCGTTCTTGTTGATGCAACAGAAGATACAATTAAATTTTCAGCAACCAATCTGGATCTTTCTGTTACTACCAGCACAACAGAAGCTTCAATTACTGCACCAGGTAAAGTTGCTATTCCTGCGCAAAAATTTGTTTCTTTTGTGAGGTCACTTTCAAGCGGGGAAGTAATTGTAGAAGTTGAAAACAATAATCTTTCAGTAAAATGTGGTAAAGCAAGTTTAACTGAATCTGTAATGAATGCCGATGAGTTTCCAGCGCTACCGGAGACCGGTGAAAATGAAGGTCATAAAATAGACGCAGCATTGCTTTCTAAAATGATCAAATCCACAGCGTATGCAGTTTCCAGAGATGAAACCAGACCAGCATTAATGGGAATTCTTTGGGAGATTAAACCAACAAGCTTAGCAATGATTGCGACTGACGCTCACAGACTTTCAAAAATTGAAGCCGGCTTTGATTGGGGTGTTACTGATATTAAAGATATAATCACCGACACCACAGGGCTCTTACATTTTGTTAGATTATCTGAAGGCCAGAGTGAAGGAATAGTATTTTTTAACGACAAACAACTAAGTTTTAAAATAGGAAGCACAGTACTTCACACTCGCTTGCATGACGGCCCTTTCCCTGACTACACAGCTGTTATTCCTCAAGGTAATAACATGAAAGTTATCGCCGACAGAGAGCAGTTTATGGGTGGTGTACGGCGCGTTTCAATTACAGCTGACAGAATCACCAGCCAGATCAGAATCGGTCTTGAATCTGGAAAACTGGAAATGTCAGCAACAGGAACAGACGGTAGTAGAGCAGAAGATGAAATGGCAGTTTCTTTTGATGGAGAAGCAATGGAAATTGGTTTCAACTACAGCTATTTACTGGATGTTTTAAAAAACATCGATGCTAAAGAAATTGTTATTTCAGTTAAAGATTCTCAAAGTGCAGCACTGTTGGCTCCTGTAACAGAAGATGAAAAAACTGACCTTCTTTGTTTATTAATGCCTCTACGTCTTTCTTCAGATTAATGATTCTGAACAAAGCAACTCTCTTGGGCTTCCGTAACCTTGCGGAAGTCCATCTTCGTTTAAATAACAACGTAAATATTTTTATTGGCAACAACGGCCACGGAAAAACCAACCTGCTTGAGGCGTTGAATTATCCTTCGCTTGTCAGATCGTTTCGGGGAAGCAAAGACGAAGATCTTATTAATTTC
Organism: uncultured Fibrobacteraceae bacterium; assembly: GCA_964437115.1. Lineage (GTDB taxonomy): Bacteria > Krumholzibacteriota > Krumholzibacteriia > LZORAL124-64-63 > LZORAL124-64-63 > JABIBH01. Next base: position 23,812 of record CAYTFE010000009.1, read on the forward strand.
AACTCACAAACAGCCTCACTTGCAATTCAGGCAACTCACAATAAAATTGAGACACAATTTCAAATAGGTCTCGATAAAGAAGGAGCCAGAAAAGTAAAAATTGATGGTGAGTTAATTCGTAAAAAAACCGACATGATAGGCAGATTACACACCCTGGTTTTAGATCCACAAACAGTCTCTTTGGTGCGTGAGGCCCCTGCCGGGAGGCGCCGGTTTCTTGATGTAGGGCTAGGCACTTTAAGTCTTGATTATATATTACATTTGCAATCATGCATCAGGATTGTAAAACAAAAAAACAAACTGTTAAAGGATTTCAAAAAAAGAACAATAAACCGCCGAGAGCTCATAGATAATTTAAGCACCTGGAATTGCGAATTAGCGTCACACGCGGCACCTATTGCGGAATCCAGAGATTTATACTGTCGAGAACTGGAGCCATTTGCAACCGCTATTTACAGCGAACTTGCCGCAAACAAAAGTGAACTTAAACTCGATTATATTTCCCGTTTATGTCGTGGCGAAAAAGAGGAGGAAAACAGTAAATTAGAGCAGGAAATTCTGTCAATTTTAGACTATATTATAGAGGATGAAATTCAGCGCGGCCGATGTTTGGTTGGCCCTCAAACCGACGACATTCGCGTCACGCTGAATAAAATAGATTTAAGGAACTATGGCTCACATGGCGAAACAAGAACCGCTGCGGTAGCAATGAAACTTGCTCAAAGCGAAGTGATTGCTAAAAGAAAGCAAATTCGTCCAATCTTGTTTCTCGATGATATTTTCACTGAACTCGACAGAGATCGATCAGCTCGATTTCAGGGGCTGGTTGCCGGCAACCATCAATTGTTGATTGCGACAGCAAGGATTGAAGATGTTGAAAAATGGTCACCAGATAATGCCAAACGCTGGGTTGTGAAATCCGGCACAGTCAAGGAATTGGCATGAGTGAAAACCAGAAAAAATCCGGACCTGAAAAAATTGGTTCGGTTCTTGTTTCTTTATTGAAGAAATCTGGGTTGAGCGGTCGCGTTGACGAAAGAGTCGTGCTGGAACGATGGCCGGAAATTGTTGGCAGTCGAGCAGCTGAACACACAACAGCCATCGATCTAAGTAACGGTATATTAACAGTTGATGCAGATCACGCGGCCTGGAAACAGGAACTGACGTTATTGTTTCCGACCATTAAAGAAAAATTCAATGAGCTTTGTGGTGAGGGAACAGTCTCTGTAGTCAGATGGAACCACGCGGCGACAAAAAGATCCAGGAACGACAACACACGTTGACACACTTTTATACAGGGAAGCAAAGGAACAAACTGAATGTGCGCAACAGCCAACGAATATAATGCAGATGGAATACAGGTACTAAAAGGACTTGAGGCGGTTAGAAAAAGACCAGCAATGTACATCGGCGATACCGGTGTTCGTGGTCTTCACCACCTGGTTTATGAGGTTGTAGATAACTCCATAGATGAGGCCCTTGCAGGTTTTTGTTCTGAGATAACAGTGGTTATCGAAGAAGGTAATTCAATAAAAGTTACCGATGATGGCAGGGGCATCCCTGTGGACATGCACGCCACAGAAGGCAAGCCGGCTCTCGAAGTTGTAATGACCAGTCTCCATGCTGGCGGTAAGTTTGATAAAGAAAGCTATAAGGTTTCCGGTGGACTGCATGGTGTTGGCGTGAGCTGTGTAAATGCTTTGTCTGTTTCATTGACAGCAGAAGTTCACAGAGAAGGATCGATATATACTCAGAAATATGAACGCGGTATCCCATTAACTGGTGTTGAAAAAATTGGAACCTGTGACGAAAACGGAACAACCATATTTTTCCAACCAGATCCTGAAATTTTTCCAGAACGAGAATATATTTACGAAACCCTGAAATCTCGTTTGCGCGAACTTGCCTTTTTAAATAAAGGACTGAAAATAAATCTTGAGGACGCCAGAGACGACAGAAACAAATCGGAATCATTCTGTTTTGAAGGCGGAATTATTGAATTTGTTCGTTGGCTGAATGAGAGCAAGACAGCAATATGTAGCGAGCCTGTTTATTTCACAGGTGAAAAAGATGGCGTTCAGGTTGAGATAGCGATGGACTACAATGATGGCTACTCGGAAAACCTGTTTACTTTTGCCAACAACATAAATACCCACGAGGGCGGAAGCCACCTCTCTGGATTTCGTGCTGGTTTAACCAGAACAGTAAACGCATATGCAAACAACGAGGGCCTTCTTAAGAAAGACATGAAAAGCCTAAGCGGCGATGATGTTCGCGAAGGTTTAACTGCAGTTATCTCAGTGAAAATTCCTGAGCCACAATTTGAAGGTCAGACCAAAACCAAACTTGGCAACACAGAAGTTAAGGGCCAGGTTGAGCAGCTGGTTAACCAGTCACTGGGAGCATTTTTTAGCGAGAACCCTAAAATTGCAAAGACAGTAATTGGCAAATGTATTGGTGCCGCTCAAGCAAGAGAAGCGGCCCGTAAAGCCAGAGACTTGACTCGCAGAAAGTCGGCTTTGGACAGCGCTGCGCTTCCAGGAAAACTGTCAGATTGTGCTTCAACTGATCCCGCTGAATGTGAATTGTACCTGGTGGAGGGTGACTCCGCAGGTGGTTCAGCAAAGCAAGCCAGAGAACGTCAATTTCAGGCTATCCTGCCTTTAAAAGGTAAGATTTTAAATGTCGAAAAAGCACGCCTGGACAAGATTTTAGCAAACGACGAAGTGCGCACAATTATTACAGCCCTTGGTGCCGGAGTGGGTATAGGTGTTTTTGATATCGAAAAACTGCGATATCACAGACTGATTATCATGACTGATGCCGATGTCGACGGCTCCCATATCCTGACTTTGATTCTGACTCTTTTCTTTCGCTATTTCCGTGAAGTTATTGAGGCTGGCTATGTTTTTATTGCAGAGCCACCTTTGTATCGTGTGAAAAAGGGTAAAAAAGAACAGTATGCATTTACTGAAGACCAGAAAGATCTTCTGGTTGAAGAATACGGAACAACAGGTGTTTATGTGCAGCGATACAAAGGTCTTGGTGAGATGAACCCGGAACAACTCTGGGAAACCACCATGGATCCTGAGGCTAGAACATTAACCAGAGTAAATCTGGAAGATGCAGCAGCGGCCGACCACTCATTTACAGTCTTGATGGGTGACGACGTAGTGAGCCGTCGTAAATTCATTGAACAAAACGCAGACCAGATCAATCTTGATGATCTTGATATATAGCTAAGGAGCCCCATGTCCGAGAATACAAGTTTCGGTACTGTCATAGATGTTGACATTAAAGACAAGATGGAGGAATCGTACCTTGAGTACTCCATGAGTGTTATTATTTCGCGCGCCTTGCCGGATGTGCGAGATGGCTTGAAACCGGTTCACCGACGCGTGTTAACCGCAATGAATGATCTCAGTCTTTACCCGGGTAAACCGTACAGAAAATCCGCAAAGATTACTGGTGACACAACAGGTAACTATCACCCTCACGGAACCACAGCTGTTTACGATACGCTAGTTCGTATGGCCCAGGATTTCAGCTTGCGATATCCACTTATTGACGGCCAGGGAAACTTTGGGTCAGTAGATGGAGATTCGCCAGCTGCCGAGCGTTATACAGAAGCGCGAATGACAAAAATATCGACAGATATTATGCGCGATCTGGATAAAGAAACCGTTGAGCTTGTACCAAATTACGACGGCTCAAGAATGATGCCCGCGGTAATGCCTTCAGTAATTCCCAACATGCTGGTTAATGGAGCCGATGGTATTGCTGTTGGTATGGCAACCAAAATCCCACCACACAACATGACAGAAGTTTGTAATGGACTGATGGCGTTGCTTGAAAATCCAGACCTGGAACCGGTTGACATGCTTGAACATGTGGAAGGCCCAGATTTTCCAACAGGCGGAATCATTTTAGGTAAGCGCGGTATTGTTGACTACGTAACAACAGGCCGCGGTCGGGTTGTAGTTAGAGGAAAAACAGACATTGAAGAAACCACAAAAGGCAGAACTCAGATTATAATTACTGAGCTGCCATACCAGGTTAATAAAGCAAATCTGGTTGAGAAAATTGCAATTCTTGTAAGAGGTGGACACATAGACGGAATCAGTGATCTACGCGATGAGTCTGACAGAAAAGGAATGCGCATAGTTGTTGTTTTGAAAAAAGACGCTTATCCACAAGTTGTTTTGAATAAACTTTTCAAACACACTCAATTGCAACAAACTTTTGGCGTTATCAATCTTGCTTTGGTTAACAATCAGCCAAAAGTGATGACAATGAAACAGACAATGCAGGAATTTCTTAATTTCCGCGAAGAAGTAATTGTCAAACGCACAAAGTATGATCTGCGCAAAGCGGAGGAGCGGGCCCACATCCTGGAGGGTTACCGTATTGCCCTGGACAACATTGACGAAATTGTTGAGCTGATTAAAGCAAGCGAGTCTCCAGAGGTTGCTCGCAACGGTCTTGTCACAAAATTTTCTTTATCAGAAATACAAGCCCAGGCAATTCTGGATTTAAAGCTTGCAAGACTAACTGGTCTTGAGCGCCAAAAAATTGAAGACGAATACAACAAGCTGCTTGAAAAAATCACTGACCTGAAATACATCCTCGACAACAGAGACAAACAGCTGTCAATAATCAAAGAAGAGCTGCTTGAGGTTAAAGAAAAATATGGCGACGAACGACGAACCTCAGTTGAGCCGTATGAAGATGACATTGATCTTGAAGATCTGATTCCTGAAGAAGACGTAGTTGTAACAATCAGTAATCAGGGATATGCCAAGCGGATTCCAATAGACACCTACAGATCTCAAGGCAGAGGCGGTAAGGGTGTAGCTGGAATGAAAACCAAGGACGATGATTTCCTTGAACACCTTTTCATTGCTTCCACTCATCATTATCTGATGGTCGTAACTGAAAAAGGCCAGCTTTACTGGCTGAAGACATATCAGGTTCCAGAAGCAGGCAGAACAGCCAAGGGCAGGCCGCTTGTTAACATGATTAATATCGGGCAGGGCGATAGAATTTGTGCTGTTGTAGCAGTAAAAGATTTCCCGGAAGACAATTTCCTTATTATTACCACTGACAGTGGAATTATTAAGAAAACCCCTCTTTCAGCATTTGGAAACCCACGCAAGGGTGGTATCCGGGCAATAACGCTCAAAGAAAACGAACTTGTAAACGCAGCCAAGGTTACCGATGGTAAACAGGACATTATTCTAGCTGCGAGCAGCGGTCTTGCCATTCGTTTCCACGAATCAGACATACGCTCAATGGGCAGAACAGCACGCGGGGTAAAAGGAATCACCCTTGGCAAGGACCATAAAGTTGTTGGAACAATTGTTGTTCGCGACGGAGGAACCTTGTTAACAATTACCAGGAACGGGTACGGCAAGAGAACCAACATTGAAGATTATCGCTTGCAAAAGCGTGGTGGTCGTGGCACGATATCAATTAAATGCACGGAACGCAATGGACCACTTGTCGATATAAAAGAAGTTGATGCAGGACAGGGCTTGATGGTCATTTCGAGGAACGGAATCATTATTCGAATGGAAGTTGATAATATTTCAACTCTAGGTAGAAATACTCAGGGTGTGAGAATTATCAGTCTTAAAGGCGACGACTACGTTGTCAGAATTGCCCGCATCGAAGCAGCAGAAGAAATTGCTGATGCAGTGGATGGTTCCAGAGAAGAGTAAAGCCGTGAAACTGATTATTACATTGCCTGCGCTGTTGTTTTTAATAACAACAGCATTTGCCTCACCCACGGTGAAAACAGCGTGTGAGCTGGATGATTATGCAACTGTATTTATTACAGGATCCTTTGTAGAAATACTTGTTCATGCCAACGATTCTGATATTCCGGTTCGCTTGTCCTCACAACCTGCAACAGTTTCCCATAAACCATCAATCAGAAAAGCACCATTTATTGCTGTTGTTAAGGAAGGTCATGCTGGAGGTAATTGGGGTTTATCATCAAGCGCCGACGACGACCAGGATGGCAAAATTAATGAAGATCGTTTTGACGGTATAGATAATGACAATGATGGGTTGATTGATGAAGACTTTGCCGCAATCGGGCACCAGATGTCTGTTGCTGAAATTCGTCGAGAAAAAAACAGTTCACACACAGAAACATATCACTGGGATTATGCTTCTTTAGATAAAACCCTTTTTGTGACTTTCGATAGAACCGATACCGGGTTGATGACATTAAGCAATAAATCAAACTGGCATATTGCTCCACTTGATCCTGTATTCCCGGAGCGGGTTTTTTATGCAACAGACGCCGGCGATAAAATTGTTGGCGCACTGTTGTTGGATAGACCAGAAACCCCCAAAATAGACAGAGGCACAATAGGCTTCCCTTTTGAGGGAAAAGCAACTTGGGCTATAACAGTTGCCTCAAATGCAGCGACCCTGAGAAGCCAACTTACTGCAGCAGAAGCAATTTATGACGGAGCTGTTCTAAAATCGGGCGAGCGGGCAACTTCCTGGATTATGCCTGCCGGCTGTGCTTTTTGTATTAAAAAACAGGAAATTGATGCCGATTATTATATCGACGAAAAAAACAGAACCGTTATTGAATTTAATATAACCAGCGGATCTAATGGTTTGTTTGATCCAGGCGCATTTACTCTTGGAGACAAGGCGCTTGGCAGCCCGGTTAAAATTGAATGGGAAGCCAAGGACAGCTGGTCATCAAAATGGACCAAAGCAAAAGCATCAGATTTATGGCAGCCAGAAACAGTTATTCCTTATTCTAAAAACCAGGAATTTATAAAACATACAGCAGATGGAAAACTACGCTTTGTCTTTTCCTCAGCGGCCAAACCATCTACTGAGTTAACTGGTAAGTATCTGTCCGGGAAGCATTTTGCCGCAGAAGCTAAGTTGTTACAAATAATCAAACAAGAGTCAGAAGAGGCCATTTTTACAGAGCCTGTTTTATCGGCAATGCTTTTAAGCAATCACCCAAATCCATTTAATCAACAAACTACAATACAGTTTATAGTGCCGGTTACAGTAGGAGAGGGCCTGGTTTGGGGAGACTCAGAACAGCCAACCATCAACTCAGTTGAAATGATGCCATATAGTTCATCCACACCATCTGTCAGCTTGAGGGTTTACACTGTCGCTGGAAGAGAAATATCAATACTTGAAAACACTAATCTTGGAACAGGTAGCTATTCAAGCAGCTGGGACGGAAAAGACTCTATAGGTAGAAATGTTGCCGCGGGCACATATTTTTGTAAATTACAGATTGATAAATGGTCTGTAACAAAAAGAATCACTCTGGTTAGGTAAAAACAGGAAGAAGCGCTCGTTTTAGTCAAACAATGGGATTTGTTCAATGTATTCACTAGACAAACCCGGCAATTCAGAGTATGATAGTTCAATAAGGCATTTGCTTAAGCAAATAAAAGCACCCTTGGACTGACATTATATGTACGCCAAGTATTCATATAGGAGACAGTCGTGCAAGAAAGACTGCAATTAACTATTGAAGAATGGGATAGCTATTTAATAGAGTTCCCTGCCTTCGCTAAAGCAAGTAACTCTGGTCTTGATGAGGCCCAGAGGATTTTGTTTACCTGTATTTCAAATGAGACAAATGCAGCAGAGATTTGCTTTGCTCTTTTTGGGCCACAAATTGTAATAAACAAGCGTGAATCTTCTGATAACAGAGGAACAAATGCGGCCCTGCTTTTCATCTACTCCAGCGACAAAACTAAAGCAATGAACGCTGCTCTTGAACAACAGGTTGGCGTTGTAGAGATGCCGGTTTTAGTTGCTCATGGCGCCAACGTTCAAAAAAGTGCGCAACATGTAATAGAATTTTTACAAGGCAAAACAACAAAAACCATCACCCCGGATAACGACCTTGTGGTTCCATTAACTGCTGGTGATGCCGATGTTGAAACCTGGCTTGGGCCACTACCTGAAGTAGCGATAAACGAAGATGGTTCCCAAAATATTGCCAACACCGACATTCATGACTACAGGGCTGAATACTCATGTCGATACGTTCTGAAAAACTTCAGCACAAACATCAACAGAGACAAGATGGCCGAACTGGTTTATCTCTCACCGGGCTACTTTTCCAACATGTTCAGAATGGAAGTTGGAATGAGCTTTAGCGACTACCTGATACAGGTACGCATTGACGGCGCAAAAGTGCTATTGCGTCGCTTTGAGCTTTCGGTTGAAGAGGTTTCCAAGAGTTGTGGCTTTAACAGCCTGGCCCACTTCTCCAGAACATTTAAAGAACGATGTGGGGTTTCGCCTCTGCGTTATCGCAAAACTCCATCACTCGCTTCTTGAAAACAGGTTCAATAAAATAAGCGCCTCTTCCTTTAAAGAAGAGGCGTTTTTTCTGGAGACAAATGTCGCTGATTTCATTACAAAACATTAATTTTGATTATGGTCGCGAGCCTGTGTTGCGTAATGCCGGATTGAATATTTTGCCAGGCAGAAGCTATGGTCTTGCGGGTGGCAACGGGTGTGGAAAATCAACACTGCTTTCAGTTATCGCCGGATCAATTTTACCAATCCAAGGTAAGCGGCAACTCACTTCCGGAGTAGAGGTCTGTTCCTTAAATCAAGATACGACATTCAGCGGAGACAGTAGCGGAACTACACTTTTTGACGCAGTAGCAAACAGGGCTTTTTCAAAACTTCAAAACATTGAAAAGGAACTTTCTGAAATTGCCGATCAAATGGTGGTTGCAGAAGACTCTTCTCTGTTGGCAACAAACCATGGAAAACTTCAGGCTGAATATGAAAGACTTGATGGATACAATTGGCGCTCAAGGCTAGAGGCAACTCTTGACGGCCTTGGTCTTGATAGACAAAAACGCGATACTTCTGTTGGGGTTTTATCTGGAGGCGAAAGAAGACGTGCGGCGCTGGCCGCGGTTTTATTGTCTAACAGCAACGTGTTGTTACTTGATGAGCCAACCAACCATCTTGATCTGCCGTCGTGCGAATGGCTTGAGGGTTGGATATCAAAATTTAACGGCACAACAGTTATTGTTTCTCACGACAGATATTTTTTAGATAGGGTAACAGACACAACACTACATCTTGCTGGTGGAAATCTGACAACCTGGAAGGGCAACTACAGCCGATTTTGGGAACAATATTCCGAGTTCAGCAAACAGCAGGAAAGCACATGGCAAAAACAACAGGAAAAGAAGCAAAAAACAGAAGACTTTATACGCAAAAACATTGCGGGTCAGAAAACAAAACAAGCACAGTCCAGAAGAAAACAACTGGAAAACCAGGACTTTATAGAGCGCCCGGCATCTTCCCCAAAAACCTTTAAGCTCAAACTGGAATGTAACCAGCGCAGCGGAGCTGTTGTTTTGGAAGTTCGCGAAATTAACTTCGGATTTAATGAAAAACCACTGTTTGCTGATTTGAATCTTATGTTCCATAGAGGGGACAGGGTTGGTATTATAGGTCCAAATGGATGCGGAAAAAGCACGCTGCTGGATTTGTTGTCTGGAAAAATACAGCCCCAAAAAGGCGTTGTAAGCTGGGGACACAATGTGGACATCGGGCTTTATGACCAACAGCTGTTGGGTGTTACCGACAGCAACACACTTTTTGAAGAAGTCACAAAATTCTGGCCAGGAGCAGCAATAAGTCAAATAAGAAGCTTTGCTGGAGCGTTTGGTTTTGGTAGCGATATGATTGATCGGTTTGTTGGTAGGCTGTCGGGCGGGGAGCGAGCCAGACTTTCCCTTATGAAGCTGATTAAGGGCGGACACAACACGCTGTTTTTAGATGAGCCCACAAACCACCTGGATACTGACACAAGAGAATCGTTGGAAAAAGCGATAGTTGATTTTGAGGGAACAGTAATTGTGGTATCACATGACCGCCGGTTTCTTGATCACACAGTGAACAAGCTCATTGTTTTTGACGAGACATCAGAAGTGAAGTTTCACGCAGGCAACTACAGTGACTATATTGCAACCAGAAAAGAACACGCAATTAAAGTCTCAGCCCCAAAAGTAAAAAAACAAAAGCCAACTAACGCTGGACTAAGTAAAAACGAGATTCAGCGTCGGCAAAAACTGATTGAAAATTGTGAAGTCAACATAGGGGACATTGAAAAAGAGCTTGAAGAAACCATGAATGCAATGTCGAATCCAGAAATAACCAATAAAGACAGAGAGGCTCTTGGTATAAAAACCGGAGAGCTACACCAAAAGCTAAGTGAAGAAATGCACAAGTGGGAAAAACTGAATGAAGAAATCGACGGATAGTAACCAGGAATTAAAACAAGTTGCGGTGCTGGTTGGAGTGGACCTTCCACTTCGCTTTGGCAATATGCTTGGTGGTGAATCAGACTTGGCAGAGCTTGCTCTGCTTGCAAAAACAGCTGGCGCTAAAGTTGTTGGGCAGGTTCATCAATCCAGACAAAAACCGGATGCAGCAATATTTATAGGCAAAGGCAAGCTTGAGGAATTGCGTGGAATTTGTGCTGGTACTGGTGCAAATATGGTGATTTTTGACAACGAGCTTTCTCCGGCCCAGGGAAGAAATCTGGAAGAGGCGCTTGGTCACGAAGAAGAGCAAATATCGGTACTCGATAGAACAGAACTGATTCTGGATATCTTTGCAGCTCACGCAAAAACACAGCAGGCAAAACTTCAGGTTGAGCTGGCTCAAACACAATACATGTTACCACGCTTGACAAAACTGTGGTCTCACCTTGACAGGCACGCCGGCGGAATTGGAACAAGGGGTCCTGGTGAAACCCAGCTGGAAACAGATCGTCGAATTGTTGGTAAAAGACTATCCCGGCTTAAATCAGATCTGAAAAACATTGCCGAGTCACATAAAGTTCAAACAAGCAGACGGAAAGACCAATTCAAAGTTGCGCTGGTTGGATATACTAACGCAGGCAAATCAACTTTGATGAAAGCAATCAGCGGTAGCGATGTTTTTATACAGGACAAATTATTCGCAACACTTGATGCAACAACTAGAAGAATTGAAATTGATGAACGCCATCAGTTTTTGCTTACCGACACTGTCGGTTTTATCAAAAGACTTCCACATAATCTTGTTGAAAGTTTTCATGCAACTCTTCAAGAAGTGGCCGATGCCGACTTGTTGATTCATGTTGTTGACGCTTCAGATATTAATCCAGCAACACAGATAAGAGCAGTTTCTGAAGTTCTTGCAACTATTGTTAAGGAAGATCACCCAACCGTAATGGTGTTCAATAAAACCGACCTGCTGGACGAAGATGCGAAACGGGATGTGATAACCCGGTATAGGAGCGACTACCCGGAAGCTCTCTTTATATCAGCATTAGATAAAGACGGGTCAGCGGAAGCTCGCGGTGCGATTGAGCGAACACTGTATGCAGGAGAAAAAATATACAAACTTCAAGTTCCTCTTTTCAGAATGGATCTTGTTGCAATATTCCACAGAACAGGCTCTGTGTTTGAAGAGGAACACAACGAAAAATATTGTACTGTTACAGTTAGGATCCCGGAGCCGGAACTAAATAAATTACTTGGCAAAGAACCTGAAATAAAAATTCTGGAAAAATCATAGGAAGGTTTTTTTGCGCAAGCTTTTTAAAAATAGAAGTTTTCTGTCAATATGGACTGCATCGATAGTGTCCGGGCTTGGCGACAAAATCGCAATTATTGCGTTTTTCTCGTTAATTATGGATAGAACCGGTAGTGTTGCCAATCTTGGTCTGCTGGCTGCCGTGCAAATAATTCCGGGAGTTTTGCTGGGGCCTGTTGCTGGCGTAATAATTGACAGGTGGCGCAAAAAAGGCGTTATGGTCTTAACTGATATTTTTAGCGCTGCTATTGTATTTGTGATCCCATTTGTTGAGTCTCTTCCCATAATATATTTTTTTGCCGCACTTCTTTCTGTTGGCAGACAATTTAACAGCCCGGCCCGGCTGGCGCTTATGCCCGAAGTTGTTGAAGACGATCTGTTAAAAAAATCAAATGCACTGACAATGTTAACCCAAAATCTTGTATTGATGTTTGGAATGGCTTTGGGTGGAATAATTGTTGAGTCACGGGGAGTTAACGCAGCATTTTTTGCCGACTCCCTCACATTTATTTTTTCAGCTATAATTTTAATACAAAGAAGATTTGTTTATCTGGAAATTGAAAAAGTACCACAAAAAGTACAGAAGTTCTGGAAAGATCTAAGCTTTGGCGCAACACACCTGCTTGGAAACCCCAGGCTACGATTTGCCGTAATTTTTCTAGGCACAGTTACAATGGTCACAGCAATGCAGCCACCGCTTGTTTTCGATTTTGTAAAAAACATTATGATGCAAAGCGAAAAAGAAATCGGTTTTATTTTTGGAGCTGCTGGTGTTGGTGGTATTATTGGCGCCCTTATTGCTGGCGCGGCAAGAAGCAAATCTAATCCACTTACACTGATAACAGTATTGCTTGCAATTGATGGCGTACTGCTTGGGCTTTTTGCATTAAACAGAAATCCGGCCCTGGCTATTTTATTATTTGCCTGTTTCGGTGCAATCAGTAGCGGGCTTCAGGTTAATCTGGCTACTTTTCTACAGAGGGAAACAGCGGAAGAAATACGAGGCAGAGTTTTTGGTTGGCTCACACCAATGATTGGTCCAATCACACTGTTTTCTGTTCTGGTTGGTCCAATAATAGCGTCAAGAGTAGGCGTTGTACCGGTTTTGATTGCCGCAGGTGCCGGAGAAATATTGTTCGGAATTGTTGGTCGAATATTCGTTCCAAAACCTGTTATCGATTCTTGAAAAACAGCCAACTTCCTGCCACATTTATTGGACAACCAAATCTGTCACCCAGGAGGAAACAATGGGCATCAAGACTACTCTCCACAAATCTCCACCAGCGCCACCGGCGGACGATAATTACGGTTTCGGTACAACATTTACCCCCCACATGTTTATGATGGAATATAGTGACGGGAAATGGGGAGAGCCAAGCATTGAGCCATATGGAAATCTTTCGCTGGATCCTGCGGCAAAAGTTTTTCACTACGGACAGGAAATCTTTGAAGGGATGAAGGCTTACACAAATCCCGAAGACGGATCGGTTCACATGTTCCGTCCCGACATGAACATCAAGCGCTTTAATAAATCGTGTGCTAGAATGTGTATGCCGCAGGTTGATGAAGAATTGTTTATGGAGGCCCTGCATACTCTGATTAACCTGGACAGAGACTGGGTACCAGAGTCACCATCAGCGCTTTATATTCGCCCAACAATGATTGCCACACAAGCTAGTCTTGGTGTAGTGGCTGCCGACAAGTATCTGTTCTATATCTTAATAGGGCCAGTTGGCTCATACTTCGCTGGCGGCATAAAACCGCTGAAGCTCAAGGTTGAAGAAGAGTTTGTACGAAGTGCCAAGGGTGGAGTTGGTTTTGCAAAAACAGGCGGCAACTATGCTGCGTCATTACTTCCAATCAAGCGCGCAAAAGACGAAGGATTTGACCAAATTATATGGCTCGACGCCGAGTCGAGACTAACGATTGAAGAAATGGGAGCAATGAATATTGCTTTTGTTTACGCGGATAAAATTATTACAGCTCCGGTTGGTGATACGATTCTAAATGGTGTGACCAGAGATTCTGTTGGCATACTATGTGGTGATTTTGGCTATAATTGGATTGAGACTCCACCAAAAATCAAAGAGATTTGTGACGATGCTGAAAGCGGAAAACTGCTGGAAGCGTTTGCGTGTGGAACCGCTGCGGTGGTTACCCCAATAGGCAAAATCCACTATGGCGGCAAAGAATATACTATATCCGGCAACGAAGAGGGGCCAGTTACAAACAAGCTGCGCGAAACCCTTTGCTCAATTCATAATGGCAACAGTGAGTTTCACTCGGAGTGGGTAACTAAAATATCAACCAAGTAGATTTTGGATTGTGCTGACAAGGGATTTCATTATCTAAAACCGGCAAAAACAACCAGCTACTTATATCATAGCTCCCGTTGGACCATATGTCGGAATTATGTTCTTTTTCGCGGTCGGGAAGGTGTAGTAACTTCCTGTTCCTGACCGCTTTACCCGGAAAGCCCTTCATTGAATGCTGCTGGGCTAACTTCTGTTTGCTGTTGTTTAAGCCACGGGATTGAACCAGGCGGAAATGATTTAATCGACTGGAAAAAAGATAGAGACAGGTTACGCTGGCATCAGAAAATGAGTCTTCAATTATTGCATCAATTGCCGCTGAAATTTGCTCTAAACTGCTTGCTTTGAGAAAGCGGCCTGTTATCAAATCCAGGGCATTAATGAGGTTAAGATTATCGTTGTTTTTCATTTAATTATTTTTGGTTCCTTGTTACATAAAACTATGATCCTTGTTGTTTTACAGTTCAATCAGAACAAGGCAAAATAACAAGGCCGAGCGACTGTGAAACAGAATAGAAATAATAGCCTCAACAGCCAAACTTGGATTGCTTCATTCATGGTAATTACTTATGATTAGCTGTAACTGCGTTTGTATTTAGCACGGGGGCTGAATTTTTCTGTCCGCTTGCGACAAGCAAACGACCTGACGTGAGATTTATCTGTGTTTAGCCCGGTCTGATGTTTGAAAATATCGGACGGAGGAGACCCATGAGCAGAGTTTTATTAAGCAGACTTGTTCTGTTATCAGTATTTGTTTTATTTGTTGGCGGCTGTGGCGATGAAGGCGGCAGTCCTGCTTCATTACCTCCAGGAACTGTCACAATTTATATATTAATTGCGCCTGCAGGTATTGATGCAACCTGGGAGCTGTCGGGCCCAAACGAGTATTATTACCAGGGCTCCGGCGATCAATCAGTTTCTGATATAAATTCAGGCGAATATTTACTTACTGCGGGTGATGTTCAGGGAATGGTTACACCAAACCCACAAACTGCGCGAATTGATGGCGGAGAGTCAACACTGTTTACAGTTACATATACAGAACAAGAGGTGGCTCCACGTGATATAAACATGGTTGATGTAGCTGGCGGGACATTTGAGATGGGTTCTCCAGAATCAGATATTTATAGCGATTCCAATGAGCGTCCACAGCACATGGTTACGATTTCCTCATTGCTTGTCAGCGACACAGAAATAACAGAACGCCAGTATTTTGATATAATGTCCGATGGACTTGGAGAGTTTTCCGGCTGTGCTGATTGCCCTTCTATTGAGGTCACATTTTTAGATGTAATTCAATTTTGCAATGCTCTTTCAATTATTGAAGGATTTGAACCTGCATATGATTTTTACGGCGAGGAAATCCAGTTTTTTGCCGACGCAAACGGTTATAGGCTTCCAACAGAATCTGAATGGGAATATTTCTGCAGGGCGGGCAGCGAGACAGTTTTGACAAATGGAGACCTTTCGGTTTGTTGTGATCAATATGATGAAAATCTGGACGCCGTTGCGTGGTATGGATATAACGCCAATGAAGCTATTCATCCTGTTGCTATGAAAGAAGCCAATGCATTTGGCCTGTATGACGTACACGGAAATGTCAGGGAATGGTGCTGGGATTGGCTTGCAGACTATAGCGCAGATGCTCAAACAGATCCTGCCGGTCCTGAAACGGGCAGCTATAGAACTGTTCGTGGCGGATCCTGGAATAGTGGAGCAAATTTATGCAGAAGCGCTAAAAGAGTTGGCATGGGGCCGGGGTGGTCGGACTTTGAAACCGGATTCAGAATTGTCAGATCAAGCAACTAAGTTTTGAACCGGAATATACCGGATATAAAGGGAGCGATGTCGTATGAAAAAGACTCAAAGCAGACAATTAGCCGTTTTGGCGATTTTAATAATTGCTTTGCCGACAGTTGTGTTTGGGGCAATTGGCAGTCGGGATTTTTGGCAGGGCGACTACACGCTACAGCCAGGAGTTCAGGGTTCTGTTGATGCAATTGTCCAGTTTGAGGACAACCTTGTGCTTGGCGGTAAAGTTGTTGCTGCCGGAAACACAGTAGTTAATAATATCGTGTTTTGGACTGGATCTGAATGGATTCATCCTGGTAACGGACTCGATGGCCCAGTAAGCGACTTAATTGTTTTTAACGAAGCTCTTTATGCAGCTGGTGAATTTACTGAAAGCGTAGCTGTTTGGACCGGCTCATCCTGGGATGCTATTGATGAAAACATATCAGGAGTCGTGAACGATCTGGTAATTTACCATGACGAACTTGTTTTGTTGGGTGACTTTACAATTGACGGGATTAATAATTGCGCAAGCTGGTCTGGTGCTGGTTGGGCTGGGTTTGAAAGCAGTCTTTCTGAGCCGTGTGTTGATGGTGCTGTTGTAAACAATGTTCTCTGGATCGCATCAGATGATCTTTATGCGTATGATGGTGCCGGCTGGGCTACATATGAGTTTGAGGGAACTATCAACGCCGTTGCAGCTATCGACGAGAAACTGATTGTTGGTGGCGATGAGATATATTTATCATTTGGTTCATATCTTGATTCTGCAGTGTATGATGGTCAAGAATGGAGCGGCCTTCCTACACCTCAAAACTACGCAATCAAGGACATGTTCAGATTGTCCACAAATGAATTGTTTTATGTTGCTTCAGAAGAAAATCCTGGACCACAGGGACACCCCAGGTACAAAATTGGCGAATTGACCGCCTCGGGCTGGTCTTCGGTTTTGGACAATTCATCGTATATTTACGGGCAATTCAACAGACTTGGTGAGTATAATGGAGAGCTGGTTGTTGGTGGGCAGTTTGACAGAGTAGGTTCTGTTTTATCGAGCAATGCAATCATTGTAGGGCTGTCTTATATGTATCCTGTTGGTGAAGCAACAGGTGGAGCTGGTGTTAGTGGTCCTGTTTATGGCATGTCTGTTTCAAGTGATATGCTATTTGTGGCCGGAAGCTTAAGTTTTGCAGGCGCCATTCCAGTTGGCGGCGTTGCAATGTACGATGGATATATTTGGAGTTCGGAAACAGCTCCTCTGGTTCACTGGCGAACAGAAGATCCTGATTATAACCTGGAATCCACATCGTTACTTCAAAAAGGCGTACACCACATGGTGGAGTATGGGAATACAAGCTACGCTGGCGGAAATTTTGAATTTCAAGACCCATACGATATAAACACGCAATTTCAAAATTTAGCTGTTATCGAGGGACAGTCATGGACTGTTTTTGCCGAGGAACAATTCTCCGAGACAGGAATTGAAGTCACCGGATTATTGACACATAAAGATCTGTTATATGTTGCTGGCGCATCGGCAGACAATTTTGACGCTGTTTTATATTCATGGAACGGATCCTCCCTTGTTGACATAACCAATGGTCTTGAGGGTAGAATAATAGGCATAGATGCTGTTGACCAATTCCTGTATTGTGCAGTTCAAATCGATGCCGACAACGTGCGTGTTGTCAGATATGACTGCACAACATGGGATGAGTTGGGATCGTTTTCAGGAACAGCTCTTGATATTAAAGCAATAGATGGAGCCGCATATGTAACCACAACGGAAGGCGTCTGGTTTGTCGACGGAACAGCCTCTCGTTACGGCACAAGCAACGGTCCGATTTACGCAGCTGAAATTTACCAGGGAGACCTGGTTGTTGGGGGGCTCTTTTCAGAAATCGATGGCCTTGCAACAGACAATCTGGCTCGACTGAAAAATGACACCTGGGAGTCTATTGGCGATGTCCTGGTTGACGAAAATAATGAACCGGGATTTATCTCTGAAGGCAAAGGCGTTCAGTCGCTACAGGTTTATCAGGGTAATTTGATGGTTGGTGGAGAGTTTTACGGTGTCGATAACTCTGCAACATCAAATATCTGTCGCTATAATGACCACGACAGCTCTGCGCCTGAATTAACAATTGGTGTTCACGCAAATCCATACGCTAATCAGTTTATCGATATTTATCTTACTGGTGACGACACACGGCTGCTCTCAAATATGCTTGAGCTTGATGTGTCGGAAGTGCCGGTTTATATGACAAAATTTGATGAGGCTGGATTTTTCTGGCGCGGTGAATACAGGCTTTATTGGCCAGGGGATATTTTTGAGATCAATGCGTGTGCATGGGATGAGTCCTGGCAAACAGGTTGCGTAACTTTACCGCTTTCCACAATGATGATTAATGGAGACAATGGCGGCATGATTGCCAGCGTTGATCAGCAGATGGAAATGTATCTGCCAGCAGACAGTTTTGAAGGTGAGGCGGTGGCCATGATCGCGCAAGGCACGGAAATGGTTGAAACTCAGGAAGCCGGAGTACAACTGTTCCGCCAAAACACAAATGCCATGAACACAATATATGACGTTCGCGGACCAGGCGAACTTGCAAAACCAGCTACGATTTCTTTCCTGATAAATGGAAGCAACAGCCCTGAGGGCTGGTACATAGAGCGCGCAGATGGCACAGCTCTGGAGTCTCTGGTAGACACAGAAACAAACAGAGTCAGCGCACGAGTTACAGAACTTGGCGGATTTGTTGTAAAGTGGTCGCCTTCCGCTGATTCTCAAATTGCAGACCGCAGGTTCTTGTCGGTCTCTGGAGCGGTTCCAAATCCGTTCAATCCAATGACAACAATCGATTTCGAAATCAAAGCCAATATGCACGTTTCTGCTGTTGTTATTGATCTTCGAGGCCGCACAATCGCTACTTTGCTAAATGAAGAAATTAATGCCGGATCTCATACCTTGAGGTGGAGCGGCAGAACAGATGGTGGCGCACAAGCTGCCAGCGGAATATACATGGTTCAGGTTCGCACCAATGAGGGCGGCCTGGTATCAAGCAAAATGACGCTGGCTAGATAAAGCGTTACAGGAGGATAGAATGTTTAATATAAAGAAACTGGCACTGCTTTTGTTATTGCTGCTATTTGTTGTTGGTTGTGACGATGATAAATCGACAACACCACCAACTACAAATTATCTCTCTCAAGGCTGGAGTCAGTATGAGAGTGGCGATTATGCTGAGGCTATAACCAGCTTTGTTGCTGTTTTAGAGGGCGACCCTGCAAATACTTCGGCATTTAACGGGCTGGGATGGACCTGGCCAAAACTTGGAAATATGGAACTTGGAAGAGATGAGTTTCAGAGAGCTATTGATAACGGCATGACTACCGCAGACCCGCACGCAGGTATAGCGTTTACAAGCATGGATGTTACTCCTGCAGATTTCAATGGCGCAATTTCATCAGCTCTGACTGCACTTGAAATTTCATCCGATTGGTTTTTTTCACACAAAACATCTATAGACTGGCGTGATTTACGATTGGTATTGGCTCAATCGTATTTTGCTATTCAAAATTATGAGTTAGCTAACGAACAGGTTGTTGCTCTGGGCGGAACAGCTCAAGGCACCGATGAAGCAGCATTGATGCTGGAAATTAAAAGACTGAATGATCTTTACGCAGGCTAAACGCCACAGGAATGGTGAATAATGAATTTTAACAGGGCTACAATTTTAATATCCATTTCACTAATAGTCATTATTGGTATGATTGTTGGTTGTGGAGGCGATGACTCTATTACAGACGCTGGTCTTAACACAGGAACAATTGGTATTTCGCCAAACCCTTCATCAATAAATGCTCCCTGGAGTATTGTGGGTCCAGACGATTATACAAATTCAGGTAATGGCGACGCATATCTGCGCAACGCTCCAGCGGGCGAATACACGCTTACATGGGGAGAAGTTGAAGGCTGGGTAACTCCATCAGATAGCCCTAGAACTATGACCCTTGATGGTGGATCTATAGTTTGGTTTAGTGGTTCCGTTTATGTTGAAGTTTCAGATCCGGGCACAGTTGTTGTAAATCCGGAACCAGATAACCTGTTTGCAAGCTGGACCTTACGTATGCCAAGCGGTTCGAGTGTCTATGGAGTAGGAGATTCCACATTGGTTGAAATGCCAATTGGTATTTATGAAATTACCTGGGAGTCGGAGGATGGCTACAACACCCCGAACTCACCACCGACAGAGCTGTTATCTAACGGCACTATTGCTTTCAGCGGGATTTACACTCCAGGATCTATTCCTGGCACAATAGAAATTAGCGTAATTCCGGAATATCTGGAAGCGGGATGGATATTGACCCTACCAGACGATTCAACAGTTGAGGGAGTTGGTTATACTGTATTGGAAGACATGTCTCCAGGAAGGCACTGGATCGAATGGCTCCCTGTTCAGGACTGGAACGATCCAGCTCCAAACCCGGACACTTTTGTGCTTTTCTCCAACGCTCACATTAGTGTTCATAGTGAATATTTAAACATGTTTGTCACAATCGATGGTGGCAGCTTCCAGATGGGTGATATTGACAGTCTGTACGCTGCTGCTGACGAGTGGCCAGCGCACGATGTTTCTATAACCGGCTCGTTTGAAATCGGAACATCTGAAGTAACACAATCTCAGTACCTGCAAGTTATGGGTTACAATCCAAGCTCTTTCCAGGAAGATACTTCACTCCCGGTTACAAATGTGAGCTGGTATAATGCTGTTGAATTCTGTAATGCTCTTTCTGTTCAAGAGGGAAGAACGCCAGCTTATTCTATAAACGGAGCAGAAGTATCGTGGAATCAGGCTGCCAACGGATACAGACTACCAACTGAAGCAGAGTGGGAATATGTCTGTCGCGGTGGAGCTCAAACAGATTTCTGTTTTGGCGATCTTACTAATATTGAATGCAGCGACCTTGAGCTTGGTAATTATGCATGGTATTGCAATGCTAGTCTTAATAGAACACGACATGCATCAAAACAGCCAAATGAATTTGGTGTTTATGGTATGCACGGAAATGTTTGGGAGTGGTGCTGGGACTGGTATTCTGATTACTCAGAGGATGCACAAACAGATCCTGTTGGCCCCGAGGTTGGCCAAACTCGCGTAGTCCGTGGCGGTTCATACCTAAGCAGAAGCGTTGGCTGCAGAAGCTCAAACAGAGCTAGCGCAATGCCCAATGAAGATAATAGCGTTAAAGGCTTCCGCGTAGTCAGGGCAATAGATTAAACAAATAAATTTTGAATAAAAAAGCCCCCGGTAAAACCGGGGGCTTTTTGTTTTTAACAACTAGCACTTGGCAGCAATCGCGTCTGCCATTTCAGTGGTTGTACTGGATCCGCCCATATCATATGTGCGAACAACACCCTCAGCAATAACATCAGCAACAGCTTTTTCAAGCTTAGTTGCCATATCTTTTTCACCAAGGTAATCAAGCATCATTTTTGCCGACAAGATCATTGCAATTGGATTCACTTTATTCATGCCAACATACTTTGGTGCAGATCCGTGAGAAGGCTCAAAAATTGCAACCTTTTCGCCGATGTTTCCAGAGCAGGCAAAGCCAAGCCCACCAACCAGCTGGGCACAAAGGTCACTGACAATGTCGCCAAACATATTTGAAGCAACCAATACGCCATAGTCTTCAGGGTTCTTTACCAGCCACATGCACATTGCATCAATGTTGGTTTCCCAAAGATCAATTCCTGGATAATCTTCAGAAATTTTTCTTGCCTCGCGAACCATCAAACCACTTGTCTCACGTACAACATTTGGTTTTTCAACAATAGTAACTGTTTTGTAACCAAACTTTTTCGCATATTCAAAAGCACTGCGAACAATGTTCTGACAGCCTGCGCGAGTAAAAATGCGTGTTGAAATAGCAATATCTTCACTATCAACACCATCAAGCTTGCCCATCTGTTGAGGATGAGTTTCAGTAAGTTTTTCGCGAACATCTTTAGGAAGAGGATAGTACTCAACACCCATGTAAAGACCTTCAGTGTTCTGGCGGAAAACAACCAGGTCCAAACCGTCTTTGAAGTTCAGGGGGTTGCCTGCATATGCTTTACATGGTCGCAAGTTTGACTGAAGATTAAATTCTTGTCGTAGCCTTACAATAGGACTGCGGTAAATTTTGCCAGTTCCCTTTAGTTCAGGAATAAGCTCTTCTTCAGCTTCTTCTTTAGGCTTGCTTGTAATTGCCCCAAACAAAGCAGCGTCTACTTTGTTCAACATATCAATTGTGCGGTCAGGAAGAGGGTTGGCTTCTGTTCTCCAGAACTCCCAGCCGATATCGCCATGTACGTATTCGGCATCGAAACCAATTTTGTCCAAAACTACTTTTGTAGCGTCCATTACATCAACGCCAACTCCATCGCCAGGCATCCAGCCAATTGTGTACTTTGCCATGTATAGTCCTCCCAGGACTTTGTTTGTAGCACAAGCCTCAAGCTTGCAGGGTGTATGGTCTGTCTATAAAGATATATATACAGGACATTTTTTCTACAAAAATATTCACTATTATAGTATAATTGGTGAAAGAATTCCCGATTGCCACACACTTAATTAACTCGCGCACACTGTGTTTATTTTTTATTCCAGGAGTTTCCTGATGAAAAAGCAGCTGCTTTTATTGATTTTAATCATATCTTTTACTGCCGTTTCAGCTACCGCTCAATTCACAACAGCTGATGGAATAGGCGTTTATTTTGACCAGGCAGACCCAGGGTCAAACTCAGTGGATACATCCGGACCATTTGAGCTTGTTACTGCATACTTATTGCTTACAAACCCCAGCTCAAGCCATTTTTATGATGGTGAATACAGGGCTGTCTCCGGCTGGGAATGTATGGTTACCATTGGTGGTGACCCGGTTGCTGAAGTGTGGGAGCTGGCCGGGCAACAGCCGCTTAATATTAAAACTGCACCGGAATTTGTTGTTGGCGTTGGAGAAGAGGCGCTTGCACTGCCAATCTCTGCCAACGATGCTGTGCTTTTAGCAACCTATACCTGTTATATAACAGATATGGCGAGTGAGGCTGCATATAGGGTTGACCCACTCCCAGATTCATCATTTGATCCTTTGGCCCCAGGCTACGCAGCGGCCCATGATTCGGGAGTGTTGATACCGCTAACTCAAACTATTCCTGCTACAATTAATACAACTTTGGCAAATTCACCTACAGACGGCTCCGTTGTTCCTGTAACCAGCACTCGAATTGATATTTCCTGGACCGACAATTCTGATGATGAATCAGGGTTTGTAATCTACAGAACATATCACGATGAGGGTATTGGTTGGGAGATAACAGAGCTGGACACATTCACTGTTGCCGCAGATGTGGTTTCATATAGTGACACAGATTGTCTGCCAAACAGCGAATATTTCTATCGAGTTTTTTCACAGAAAACAGTTGGTACGGAAGAATTTAATTCTGCTGAATTCACTGGCGGAACAGCAACTGCCTTGGAGGGGCCAGCCGCCCCTTCAAATCTTGTGATAGCAGCACAATCGTCAACAGAGTTGCTTTTAACCTGGACCGACAACTCTGATAATGAAGACCTGTTTCGTATTTCCAGACACACCCAGCCAACAGGTATTTTTGTTGATATAGCAACTGTCGGCGCAGATGTAACTACGTACCTGGACTCTGGTCTGGAGCCAGGAGAAACATATTATTACAGGGTTATAGCAAGCAATGCTATCGGTGATTCAGATTACATTCAAGGCAATGGCACAACATTTTCCCCTCCGGCACATCCAACAAACCTGAATCTGGCTCCGGTGTCGAATTCACAAATCGACCTGGATTGGACAGACAATTCCGATGATGAAAACGGCTTCAGAATCTATCGCGGCGTCTCCGCGGGGGATATGCCGCTACTGGCAGAAGTTACCTTTGACGTTGTTGCTTATAGCGACACTGGCCTGAGTCCACATGCAGAATACTTTTACAAAGTGGCGTCATTTAATGAATATGGGGAATCTGAAAGCGGAACAGTTTCCGCATCGACATTGAATAGCGATCCGACAATAGACCTTAGCGGCCTGAGTGCTGTTTTTGATGAAGACAGTTCGACAGTAGTAGACTTTGCCGTATATATAAATGACAACGATGGCGATACATTGATTCTGACTGCTACAGACAGCACAAATATCTTTGCAGCAATTGATGGCCTCAGCGTAACGTTTACTGCCACTGAAAACTGGAATGGAAGCGAAGAGCTCACATTTACAGTCAACGATCAGCAGGGTCGAGCCGTTGCCTCCGATGTAACAACAGTAGTTGTTAATCCCGTAAACGATGCGCCGACAATTGATCTGACTCCACTGACTGTTTCCTTCACACAGGGCACAACACTAGATGTTGATTTTACTGAGTATGTTGAAGATGTAGACTTGGATGATTTAACTCTTACAGCCTCTGACAGCGACTCTATAACTACTGAAATTACAGGCCTCGTTGTTACATTTGGAACTGCAAGCAATGAATTTGTCGGTTTTGAAAATATTACTTTTACAATTTTTGATGGTGAGTTCGAGAATCAGGCGACAACCACAGTTACGGTTAATGCTCTTGGCGATATACCAGCACCGCCCTCCAGCCTTGCTTTAACTGTTATCGGTACTGATGCAATAAGTCTTCAGTGGGTAGATAATTCAATCAATGAAGATGGGTTTAGAATCTACAGAAGTCTTGAAGAGGGCAACTTTTCTCTATTGGCTGAAGTTTCCACAAACGAAACCAGCTACACAGATAACGGCCTTACTCAAAACACCACTTACTATTATTATGTAACTGCCTATAATAGTTATGGAGAAAATGATCCCCAGGAAGCTCAAAGCGCAACAACAGAAGCAGAGCTCCCGGTTGCTCCAGTTGTTACAGCAACCACATCTTCATCATCGGAAATACTGCTGGAATGGACTGACAGTCTTTATGAAGATGGATATAGAGTTTACAGAAGTGAAGTTGCGGAAGAGCCTGGTATTTTAGTTGCCGACCTTCCTGCAGATCAACTTGAATTCCTTGACGACGTTACAGCGATTCCGGAGAGGACTCCGAATACACAATACTGGTACACTGTAGAGGCTTATAACCCCGCTGGCGAAGCTCAGAGCGAACAAGTTAGCGCAATGACTTTGGATGTTATTCCAGAATGCCCTGACAATCTTATATTGGAAGTGCTGTCTGATACTGAAATCGCAATGACCTGGACTGACAACTCAAACAACGAGCTTAAGTTTGCAATATGGAGAAGCCAGACAGAAGGCGATTGCGGTGTGCTTGTTGCCGAAGTACCGGTCGATGTTACCTTCTGGCAGGACAGTGGACTTGAATTGGGCACTGATTATTGGTACTGCGTGTACGCATATAATGAAATTGGCCAATGCTTAACCCCAGCCACAGGTGGAGCAACAACCCTTAATCCGGTTCCAACAATTACTTCTATTGAAGACATACCGGGCGATGAGGGTGGATTTGTAACGGTTAATTTCAATCGCAGTGTTCTGGATACCGGTGATGGCATAGATGAAAACTACTCCATAGAAATATTCACAGACGAATCGTGGACAGAAGCCAGCTCTGAACCTGCAGTGGGTGATGATATATATAGCGTCATTGTGATGCTTCCAGAAACAGGAACTATTTCTGAACCAGCAATCTTCCAGTTCAGAGTTTTAGCAAACATGGATGAAGGCAGTTATTTAAGCGAAGAGATGTCAGGTTATGCAATCGACAATCTTGCTCCGACAGTTGACCTTTTGACAGCAGTGCCAACTCAAGAAGGCGTTGTATTGGAATGGAGCGCTGCAATTATTCCCGATCTGCAACACTTTGTTGTTACTCGACGTGAGTTCGGTGGAGAAATGGTTGAAATAGGAACGTCGATGACAGTATCGTTTGTTGATGCTGATCCAGATGCAATAGCTGGCGAATATTACTATTACTCCGTGTACGGAATCGATATTCATGAGAATGTTGGCGATCCAGCTGACGAGGTTCAGGTTTCTTTCCCTCAACCAACTTTGCTTTCAAGCTTCTCAACTGAAGCAACTGGAGCTGGAGTTGAGATAACCTGGGAGCTGTCTGATATTGATCCAGACGTCAGTTTTATTGTAAAACGTAGCGTTGCAGAGGCTGGAACTTATACCGTAATTGACATGCCTGTTATACAATTAAGCGAGCTGGTATTTACCGTTGACGACCCCAGCGCACAACCGGGGGACAGTTACACTTACAGAGTTGATTTTGAAATCGATAATGGAAGCTGGCTGCTGTTTGAAACAAGTGCAGTTCAAATGCCAGAGCTGTCATATGCACTGTATCAGAACAGCCCAAATCCATTTAATCCCCTGACAACAATCAGCTATGATTTAAATAAAGCCTCTACCGTAAGATTGACTATTTATGATATTGCTGGTAGGGCAGTCCGACACTTGATCGACAGCCCAGGTGAATCCGCTGGCCGTCATCATGTAAAATGGTTTGGTCGCGATGATTCTGGGCAACAGGTTACCAGCGGTGTTTATTTCTATGTAATTCAAGCTGGAGAGTTTAAACAAAGCAAGAGAATGCTTCTGCTTAAATAGCTATTGATTCTACAGGAGTCGCCCCGTTTTCCTCGGGGTGACAACTATTCAGAAATACTACTTGACGGAACATATATTACCCGCTCAAGCTCTGCTTTCTGCACGAGAATCGTACTGTTTTTAGCGGCTTTTATGTGCCTATAATTCATCAAGGTTGTTATCTTGTAGGTAATCAGGACATAACCAATAATTGGCAAAAGTACGATAAACTTTTTCCATCGATGTCGTTGCAAAAGACCAAAACAACCCATCGTTCCACTGGCCAAGATAACACAAAAACCAACAGCGCCAAGGTAGAGGTACTGGACGTTGAGCCAGCTTCCATCAACATGTATTCCAGCGAAAGGCACGAGAGTTAACACTGTCCAGGCAATAAAAAATCGGATTGAGCTGCTTCCAAAAACAAGTCCAAAAAAACTGAATGAAATGATAGAAAGAGAAATCATTGTTCTTATTAATGTTCGCCATTCATAGACAAACTGGATAACAATATTGTTTGAATGCAGAACTCCGCTGGGCTGCAACGGGAAAACCATAAGATTCAGATAGCGGAAAATATTTTTAATATACAACCATGAAAAACTGAACACACTGTCGTGTTCGAATCCAATAGGAGAGTCTCGCCAACCAAAGAATAGTTGAAAAATATAAAACAGAACGCCTGTCCACATCAGAATCACAAGATCGTTTGAAAAGATTGCCCTTCTTTCCCTGGCCCTGAAGAAGAGAAGCTTATATGCCAGCAGACATGCCATTATTGAAAAAAGTTGCGGCTTGGTGAGCCCGGCAATAATAAACAAGGAGAGTCCTAGAATAAACCAGCGCGTTAGTAGTCGACCTGAATTTTTCATGTCATTTCGTATCAGGCAATAAAGAACAAGCAGGTGTAACGACGCCATTAACAGCGGCTCTTGTCCAGCCAAGCTCATATACTGTTTTCCATAGTGCCCAACAGACAAGGCAAAAAGCACCGATGCAAGGAGGGCCATTTTTCTGTTTGGAAAAAGCATATTAACAAGCATAAATACGATAAAAGAATTAAAGCCGTGCATAATCAGGTTAACCGCTATATATCCGGTTGGGTCGATCCCGAAAACTTTATATTCCAGCAGAAACAGAATTTGTAATAACGGCTGGCTGAAAATCATGCCGACATTTCCAAGCATTGTGCCGGGGTTCATGTTTAGAATATGAGCATCGTAGAGAATTTCCAGATCCAGCGGCAGCCAGATTGGAGTGGACATCAGGTTGTTGTAGGCAACCAGAACAATTGCCTGAAGCAGGAAAAAAACAGTTATTTTGTTTTGAAACAATCGCATTTTTTCTCAAACCTGTTAGAGTTCTTTTAAGTAACAGATACTATGTTATATCATGAATGAACAAACAAGCAACAACAGGAAGTAAAATGTCAGCAAAAAAATCAAATAAATATGTTTCCAGAGGTGGCCACAAGCTGGCACATGCCTTTGAAAAGTTTGATTTTGACCCCTCAAACATGATTTGTGTAGACTTGGGCTGTAGCACCGGTGGGTTTACAGATGTGTTGCTACAAGCTAATGCAGCAAAGGTTTATGCTGTCGATACTGCTTACGGGGTGCTGGAGTGGAAGCTTCGACAAGACGACAGAGTGATTGTCATGGAGCGCACAAACGCACTTCATGTTGAGCTTCCAGAAAAATGTGATCTGGCTGTTATTGATGCCGGCTGGACCAGACAAAGCAAGATTATTCCAGTTGCGTCGAAGCTTTTGCGGCCTGCCGGGGAAATTATATCGCTGATAAAGCCACACTATGAAGTAGCCAAGGCGGAAATGGCTGGTGGCTTGTTTCCAGAATCAAAACATGGTCCTGTCCTGGAAAAGATAACAGCAAGCTATTCCGATATGGGTTGTTATGTGGTGTCTGGACCAATCGCTTCGCCGATCAAGGGAAGCAAGGGCGGCAACATGGAATACCTTATACATCTAAAAAAAACAGATAACACATAACTGCCCTTGCGCAGACCAATTTGCTTGTATAAGGTGTTGAGTCGAAACTTAAACATTTGGAGATACAATGAAACAGTTCAAACAAATACTTCCGATACTATCAATTGCATTGATTATATTTTCTGGATGCGCGTCAGGGCCACGACCTCCGGCCCCAGCCCCAGTTCAAACTGAAACAGCAGAGTGGAACCTGACACTGCTTCATACCAATGACATGCACGCGTCGTTTGTTCCTGAACGAGCAACCTGGCGCAGGGACAGGGCATATGTTGGCGGCATTGCAGCATTACAATCTCATATCGACGAACAAAGAAATTCATCGGCAGCATCATTTCTTCTGGATGCTGGTGATTTCATGACAGGTAACCCGATTTGTGAAATTGAGACTGACGGCATCAAGGGTGCAGGCTGGATTGATATGATGGGTCAACTTGGGTATGACGCGAGTGTTATTGGTAACCACGAGTTTGATCTTGGACGAGAAAACGCCAGGGCTCTGGAGAAACGAGCTAAATTTCCACTGATGGCTCTTGATGTTTACAATGAATCCGGAGAGCTGGAATTTCCCGATCAGCCATTTATAATCAAGCGTGGTGACATAAATATTGGAATTATAGGCATATCCTGTGATGGACTATATGATGTGGTAGCTGATAATAGAATAAAAGGAATTACACTGATTGATCAGGTGCCGCTTATTCGTCAGTGGGCCGCAAAGACTGACTCCAAAACTGACTTGCTGGTTGTTATATCACACAATGGTCTTGAACAGGACCAGGTGTTGGCTGCAGCATTGGATGGCTCAGGAGTAGATCTTATTGTTGGTGGCCACTCACACTCAAGACTCTATGAGCCAGTTAAAATCGGCAACATTATTATAGTTCAGGCAGGGGCAAAGACACAAAACCTTGGCCGCCTGGATATGGTTATAGATGACGACAGAATTGTTTCTTACAAAGAGCAATTAATCCAGGTTATCTCTGAAGGCAGAACAGGCAGACCCGAAATAGAGCAACTTGTTTCGCGATATACTGCAGCTGTTGAAAACGAGTACGGCAAAGTTATCGGTCAACTTGCCAACGATTGGAAGCGTAGTAGAAAACGCGAAAGCAATGTTGGCAACTGGATGGCAGATCAGCTTCGTACTGCAGCTGGCGCAGATATCGGCCTGATTAATTCTGGAACCATTCGCAAAAACATGATGGCTGGACCGATAACCTTGATGGATGTTGAAGCGACGCTTCCTTTCAGTAACATACTTGAAACTTTTGAAGCTGACGCAGACCTGGTTCGTAAGATTGTTCTGGAAAACGCTCAGGCGGCAGTTGATGGCAGACACGGAATTTTACAAATATCCGGATTGGCATATCGCTTTGCTATTGTCGATGAAAAGGCAGTAATCAAGATGATTACTGTTGGCGGAGAGCCATTGGACCCCACGAAAATTTATACAATAGCTTGTCCTGACTATGTAGTTTCCAAATCCGAGGTCTATTTTGACAGCGAATCACCAGTATCAAAATATGCCGGACACGAAATGACAGAAGTGATAATTAGCGCAATAAAGGATGCGGGTACAATTGAGTCACATGTTGATGGCCGAATGACCATTGAGCAGTAGAATACTCTGTTGTAATTGCAGTTAGCGCACACTACTATACTATTTTTTGCCAGATTTCTGTTGAAATCTGGCAAATTATTTTACGCTTCATATGATAATCCTCATTTTGCAATCCACTAAACCACATAAGCACCATCTATATATGGCGTAATCTGTTGTGTCCGCTTCAGTTAAAGCACTGTCGACTTAAAGACTAAAGCTGGCATAACTATTGCCGATGATATTGTTGAAGCGCGGGTCCGCCAAGGAGGGCCCCAAATTGCAATCGCTCATAAATTATGGGCAAATCGAAAGGTTTCAAGGATGAAGAATTGGAAATGGATCTTTGCAGTCTGCGTCGTAGCTATTCTGGCTTTTGCAGTCTCATCTTACGCACAAGAAACAACTATTGGTGTCTTTTTTGATGAAGACGCAACACAATACTTTGCTTCTTTCAATGGTGGCTTCGGTGAAGTTCACACTGCTTATGTATTTGTCACAAACGCTGAGCAAATGGTCGGCGGTATGGCATTCAAACTGGATTTAGATCCTCAGATCATGCTTCTGCAAACTGAGTACCCACCAGGGTTGGCAATTGGTAACATTCTTACTGGTATTGAAATTGGTTTGAATGACCCAGTTACTGCTTATTATGGTGTTCCAGCACTGGCAGCTACTTTGACAATGACCACTTTTGAGAACTTGATGGACAATGCTCCATTGACAATCACTAACCACCCAAACTATGCCGCACCAATCATTTCTGATCACAACGGCTACCTGCGTGATGTTCTTGGTTGGACATCTTACCTGAGTATTCCAGTGTCAAACGACAATGTTTCCTGGGGCTCAGTTAAAGCACTGTATAACTAGAGCAACCCCCCGATAGAGTGCGCCTTTCGAGGTTGCGCTAAACGGAAAGAAACTGGAGCCGATATCCGGCTCCAGTTTTTTATGTCTCCCGACGAATAATGTGATAACCAAAATCAGTTTCAATAACATCTGATATTTCGCCTGGCGACATTCTAAACAATACACCTTCAACCGCATTATTCAGTTTTCCGGGCACAACTTGTCCTACATTGCCACAATCAAAACGCGTTCCTGTGTCATCTGAAAATTTGCTGGCAACATCACAAAATTGACCAGGATCCTTGGATAGTTGCGCATAAAGCTCCTTTGCAAGCAACAGTGCTTGAGAACGGTTACGTTTGATTCCGACGGCAGCGGATCGTGCGCCTTTCCATGAAATCAATATGTGTGAAGCGTTAGCGCGATGTACAGGCAGCCGTTTAATGACATGAAAACCAAGTTCGGTTTCAATGCCACCCTTAATATCTCCAATTTTCATTCCAAAAGTTTCAACTTCAAACGGAAGCATCATCTCGCCTTTTTGGAAAATACCTAAATATCCACCAGTTGTTTTTGTTGATGGATCCTCGCTGTATTGTTTTGCCAGTTCACCAAAGTCGCGGCCAGCCAGGGTACAAAGTACAGACAAGTGCAGTGAAAGATTTTCTGCCTCAGCTCGAGTTCGCCCTGAAGGAGTGAAGTCAGTTTCACTTTCCGAGTGAGTTATCAGGATATGTGCAGCGGCAACCTCATCCATCAGAGGTTGTTGTATTACTTGTTCCGGCTGTTCTTCTTTGCAGCCGGCGAACATAATTATTGCTATTAGAAAGAGTAATTTTTTCATCGTTTTTGTTTTCGGTAAGCCTTTGCTCCGGTCGCTTCCAGGATTTTTTTAGCAAGCAGATGATAAACCTGAATTTCCCAGTTAACAATTCCTGCACGCATGTGAATATGACTAATATAAGTCAGGAACTTTTGTTTTTCATCTTCACTATACCCCACAGCTGTCATGGCAGTTCCCATATGAGAGTACATTGAGTCAAGCTCTCCAGCTGTTGGTAGTTTTGTTTTTCGATGTGGATGTGAAACTCGCATTTCAGGAGGGAAGTTTGGCTTGCGTTCACCTTTGGTTATTTCAATAAACGCTTTGCGAATTTCCCAGGAAAAAAGCATTACTGCCTGAGAAAGATTGAGCGATGAATGGGCGTCGCTTGTATCAATCATTGAAACGTATCTGCATGCATAAACTTCATCATTATCCATACCGGAGCGTTCAGTTCCAAACATCAACCCAACAGGACCGTCGCAGCTATGAGTAACAAGTTTGGTTGCCATTTCAGCAGGTGTTATTAACGCACCTTTACGAAGCTCACGGGGTCTGGCGGTTGTTCCACCGACAACAATCATGTGACCAATAGCATCAGGAAGAGTTTCCACAATCCGTGCATTTTCCAGCACATCAGTAGCTCCATGTGCCAGAGCCTTGGCTCTGGTTCCATGAGGATTCAGAGGATTGATCAGGGTAAGATTTGTAAGCCCCATAGTTTTCATGGCACGAGCTGTTGCACCAATGTTCTCAGGCTCAGAGGTGTGACTCAGAATTATTTCGATGTTATCAAGACTTGGGTCTTTGCTCACTTTGCCAAAACAACCTTGCTGATGTTTATGTTGCCAGCGCCTGTTGCGCGAACCAGATAGACGCCACTTGGAACAGATCGACCATTGTCATCAAGTCCGTTCCACTGCAAGGTATAATCACCGACATCAACCGAGTTGTCCAGTAAAGTACGAACATGTTGTCCGCGCAGGTTCAGAACCTGAACAGAAGCTTGCCCGGCAGATGGCATTGTGAAGCTGATTTGGGTGCGAGGGTTGAATGGATTTGGGCTGCACTGCAAGTTGAGCCCAGGATTTACCGGCACATCGTTTACACCACTTGGAGCATTGCCGGAAAGCAGCCACCAGGAAGCATTAAGGAAAAACTCGCGGTTGTTACTGCCAGCTTCAGTCCAGTTGTTGTTGTGAGACTCGCTGCCAGTGCCATCAGCTGTGCTTGAAGAATCGCCGAAGCCGACAATCTTGCCATCGCCGTATCTACTCCATGCTGCAACATGAGGAGAGCCGGCATCTTTGCTGATTAAAGCACCAACGTCGGAGAGGTATCCGTTGGCGGTTGGCCAAAGGCTCATCGATCCGCCAACATGAAAAATAACAGCACTAACATCACCGGATTGTCCGTGTATAACAGGATTGCTGGGGTCATTGACTGTGTTAGTAAAAGTACCAGTAATAGAATTGCTTGGTTCATCTTTTACATGTTGGTGTAGACCGAATAGGCCGCCACAGAATGTGTCAACATCTCCACCTATAGGATCCTGGATGTGCGGTACTGAGAAACCGCCAAGAATGCTTGGTGCATCCCAGCCATTGTTATTTCTGTCACTGGCGTTGTGATTGCTGACAAAAAACAGAGATCCACCAGTACGAACCCACTCTCCAATTGCTGTAATTTCAGAAGTTGTGAACGGGTCTTGTGGTTCAACAATTACCAGCATGTCAACATCAGTCAGAGTGCCACTTGTAATTGAGCCAACAGTTGAACGGATTGTGTGACCGGCGCTGTATAGTTCAAATGCCCACGATGAGAGCTGGCCGCTCCAGTCGGTTTCGCTTGTTGGTGTTGCCGGGCTTGGGTCAGGGTGGTTGTTGTCGACGCGCCAGTTACCAGATGACCCTGCGTCCTGACTATGTGAGTGATCAAAAAGAACAACGCTGCCAGGAATGTATTCGCCCTGAATCCAGACATCGTAAAAAGTGCTGGGAGCTGATTGTGGGTCGTAAGCTTCATCATCATCATTGTCACGAGCAAAAATATAATACTCGAACATTGTGTTGCCATTCATGTCTAGAAAAGTGGTTTCGTAAACATCGCCGCCTACTGCAGTCATTGCACGAGGCACAAACGAGCCTCCACCAATTCTGTACCAGCACCAGACAACTTCGATGTAGCCATCGGGGTCAGTAACGGTAGTGGAAATTATCAGATCATCGCCATCTTCAGGGGCAACAGGAGTATGAGCTGTATTTTCGATAGCCGGCGCCATTGTGGAGCTGCCGCTTGTGCCGTCGAAATATAATTCAACATATTCATAAACGTATGAGTCTGGATCATTGACTTCGCTGATAATCATATTGCTTAAAGTTTGATCAGGATCTTCTACGCCATAACCTGGAGTTGGAGTTTCATTGATTACGGTCCATTCCATAACTTCAGGATCATTGCGATGATAAGTCCTGCGCGTAGTTGTAACTTCCGGAGTTGGCCCATCTTCAGTACCTCCACCACTGTTGAGCAGGGTATAGGTTTCATCGCCATTTATCATTGGGCAGGTACCTGCTGAGTTCACATAGGTAACCTCTGGCCCCAAAGTGACTGAATAGTAGGATTCGAAATCACCTTGTGTTGCATCACGGGCAATAATTACATATCCGCCAGGGGCAACAGAAGTGCCACCAGGGAGAGTAAATTGCTGTGTTGAGTTTTGTTGCTGAATTGTCCAACCGGAAATATCCAGGTCTTGCGCAAAAATAATTGTTGGCAATAGAAGTAGTAGAAAGAGAATATTTCTCATCGGTATTTCCTTTTTAAGTTGAACTTGGACTTTCAGTGCTGTACAATTATACAGCACACAGTATTATAAGTCAAAAATGATCAAGCTACAATAACCCCGGTCCCATAGTAACAGAAGATGCTTGTTAGATAGGAAAAATTGATTCATAGTTCCTGCAAGACCTGAACCTGGAGGAACTGAATGACTCTGCTGGACATTGCTGCAATTTTATTAACCACTGCTGCAGTTTTTGGATTTATTAACACCCGATATTTAAAACTTGAATCATCTGTTGGCATGATGCTGATGGCGCTTGTCAGCAGTTTGCTTGTGTTATTGGTCGACAAGCTGTTCCCCGGAAGCGACCTTGTTTTAGTAATTAAAAGCTACATAGGCGGAATCGATTTCAACAAGGCTCTTATGGAGGGAATGCTTGGCTTCCTTCTCTTTGCAGGAGCGCTACACGTGGATCTGGAGTACTTTTCTCGTCGGAAATGGACTATCAGCTTGTTGGCTACAGTTGGGCTGTTGACATCCACTGTTATTGTCGCATTTGCAAGCAAAGGCCTGTTCATGCTGATGGGATTTGATGTTTCCACGCTTGCTTGTCTCATTTTTGGAGCTCTGATTTCACCGACAGATCCAATAGCGGTTATGGGCACCCTCAAAACTTTGAATGCTCCGCCATCGCTGGAGGCAAAAATTGCAGGAGAATCTCTTTTTAACGATGGAGTTGCTGTAGTTGTATTTACAGGGCTTGTCGCATTGTTGCCAATTGGGGGCCATCACCATGCTCCAGGTGCAAGCGGAATAGCGATGCTGTTTGCTCAAGAAACGCTGGGTGGAGTTCTGCTTGGACTGGTTGCTGGCTGGCTGGCATATAAAATGATGCTGGTTATTGATGACTACCGCGTAGAGGTTATTACAACTCTTGCTTTGGTGACCGGCGGGTACAGTCTGGCTCACACTCTACATGTATCAGGACCGATAGCGATGGTTTGTGCCGGACTGTTGATTGGCAATAGAGGCAAAAAATTTGCGATGAGCGAAGAAGTTACCGAGTACCTTGAAAAATTCTGGGAATTGATTGATGAAATCCTGAATGCAGTTTTGTTCCTTTTGATTGGTGCAGAAGTATTGGTTGTAGCTTTCAGCAGATCGATGATGTTTACAGGTCTTGGGACTATTGCCATCGTTCTGGCTGCAAGGATTATCTCTGTTTCCTTACCAATCAACTTGATGCGCAATCGAGAACGCTTCACTCCGGGCGCTATTCGAATATTAACCTGGGCAGGATTGCGCGGGGGAATATCTGTAGCACTTGCTCTTTCGTTACCAGACATCCCTGAAAAACCGCTGATTCTGGCATGTACATACATTGTTGTGCTGTTCTCTGTTCTTGTGCAGGGGCTGACCATCAAAAAAGTGCTGAAGAAGTTTGTGTAGCGGGTCCGATGTTTTGCAACTACAATTCATGTCATGGAGGCGGTATATGAAGAGTGTAATTTTGTTCTGTTTGCTTCTGCTAACAGTTCCAATGCTGATTCACGCGGAAGATTTGGACTTAAATCTCGCAAAATACGATGGCAAGATAGTTTATCTGGATTTTTGGGCCTCATGGTGCAAGCCGTGTAAAGACTCATTTCCCTGGATGATTGCGCTACAAAATAAATATGCCGATCAAGGTTTGGTTGTGGTTACTGTCAATCTTGACCGCGACAAAAAAGCAGCTGATACTTTTCTGACGAAACTTAAATCAGATTTGATGGTTGTATATGATTCCGATGGCAAACTTGCTGAAAAGTACAAACTTGAAGCGATGCCGACATCTTTCATCTACGATAGAACCGGCAAGCTTGTCAGTTCACACATCGGATTCAGCCCGCAAGAGAGCAAGCTCATCGAACAAGAAATTGTCGATTTATTACAGGACAAAAATGAAGAAAACTAAACTGTTTTTACTGCCACTAATAATTGTTTTAATTAGCGGTTGCTCACTTGGCGTGCAACCATGGGAGCGCGATGTGTTAGCAAGAGATGCTATGATGTTTGACAACGAAGCATTGGACATCGCATTTGATAGCCATATCTACTTCAGCAAAGAAGCAACCTCTGGTGGTAGCGGGATTGGTGGTGGCGGCTGTGGCTGTAACTAAAAACAGACTTCTTACAACATTAACTTCAGCCTGTGTTGCTCTTGGCGTTTCGTCGTCGCCCGCAGAGGTGACGGAAGTTGATTCTGCGATTTTATTATACTCAGAAATTGATCGTGTATCTCTTGCAGAGATGGCTGTTTCTGCTAAACATGATTTTGGAAACGAGAGAATCGGTTCGCTAAAACTTGTTTTTGATGCATTAACCGGGTCATCGGCAAACGGCGCCACACCAGCAAATTTTGCTCAAACCTTTACAAGCCCTTCAGGGTCAGAGACGTATACAACTGCACCAGGAGAAACGCCGCTTGATGGATCTTTCAGGGATGTGCGGGGCGCAATAGACGCCAGCTACAGTTTCCCGATGAGCAGGTTAACCAAAGCCGTTGTTGGGTCACATTTTTCATCGGAAATGGACTACACTTCAATAGGTGTAAACTCGTCGATTTCAAGAGATTTTAATAAACGCAACACAACTCTTTCGCTTGGCCTAGCCCTCTCGCATGATATTATCAACCCCCAGGGAGGAAGGCCCGACCCGCTGACGACTATGATTGATCAACAGGAGGACGATGACGATGACGATGATTTGTTATTGAACGGCCTGTCAAAAGATGATGACGATGATATTCCCAATCGACTTTCTGGCAGTGGAATAAAAAATGTTGCCGACATTGTTTTGAGCCTCACTCAGGCTATTGATCGAAATACAATATCAAGGCTAAATTATTCTTATGGCAGAGTGTCTGGTTACCAAAATGATCCATACAAGTTTGTGAGCCTCGTTTATCCTGACTCAATAAACTATCTGTATGAAAGCAGGCAGGATTTACGCAACAAGCATGTTTTGTTTGGTGAGGTTAAGCGTAATTTTTCAGGGGATGTTTTAACGGCATCATACAGATTTATGAAAGACGACTGGGGCATAAAGTCTCACACTGTTGATATGCGTTACCGATTGCAAAAAACAGATAAAAGTTATTTCCAGCCACATGTCAGATGGTACAATCAGTCGGCGGCTGATCACTTTATTCCATATCTCACGACCGATGAGCCGATACCGGAATATGCAAGCTCGGACTATAGGCTTAGCAATATGACAGCTGTTACTTATGGCCTGAAGTACGGCCGAACACTGAGTAGTGGCCGTATGTTTTCGGTGCGACTTGAGCATTACAAAAAACTCAAAAACACCCCCCCGGGGATGTCCCGGATGCTATGTCTGGACTAGATATTTATCCATCGGTAGATGCGATTATATTACAGGCAAGCTTTTCACTAGGGTTTTAGTTTGGCAGAAATCAAACTTGAAAAAAAGAACGATGGTTGGGCCGGTCATTTTACAGCAATGGCTGGCCCTTGTGATATATTAATAAACTCAGAAGACAAACTTTTAGCTCATCAACTTATCTCTTTAGCTAAAAAAGAAACGCAAAGAATTGAAAGTAAATTCAGCCGCTATAAAACAGATAATATTATTTACAAAATTAACAACAGTAACGCAGAGCCTATAGAGGTAGATTCAGAAACAGCAAATCTTTTGAACCTGTCGTCAACATGCCATGCAATAAGCAATGGCAGGTTTGATATAACTTCAGGCGTGTTGCGAAAAGCCTGGAAGTTTGACTGTGGAGAGAATGTACCATCGCGCAAACAGGTTAAATTATTATTAAAAAATATCGGCTGGGAGAAAGTGACATGGAGCCCTCCACTGATAACTTTGCCAAAAGGTATGGAAATCGATTTAGGCGGTATTGCCAAGGAATATGCGGTGGATAAAGTAGCCGATATGCTTGCTGCAGAATCTGATGTCGGAATGATGGTAAATTTTGGTGGTGATTTACGAGTTGTCGGTAAAAGGAAAGACGGCTCTCCGTGGCGTGTTGGGGTTGAGGATCCAGGTACAGAAAAACGAGCGATAAAAATGCTGGATATCAGCTCTGGTGGCCTGGCAACTAGCGGTGACTCTCGTCGCTACTTACTAAAACGCGGTATTCGCTATCCACATATTTTAAATCCAATGACAGGCTGGTCTGTTCAAAATGCACCTCGCTCTATAACTGTATGTGCGGGAACTTGTGTTGAGGCTGGAATATTGTCAACACTCGCGATGTTGTATGGCAGAAAAGCAGAGCAGTTTTTGGAGAAAGAGGGAGTTGCTTATTGGTGTACAAGAAAAACACTAGATGAGTAACCTCAGAGCCCGGCGACCTTACGCAATTCTTTACTCACGGAGGATAGAAAATGAAAACAAGCAAACTAATCTTTTCGCGCCAACTCTGTTTGTGGCAACAGAATATTTCAGCGCCTTGTTTGGTTTTCGGCATGATGGAGTTAGGCTGCATCAAGGCCAAGCTTTTACAGTTGATTGCCTTTCTGAGCTCCATACAGTCGCATTCCAGCTTTAAGCATTTGAGGGCGGAGATGTTAATGGCGTGCCATATCTCCAGGCCGCAA
>CAYTFE010000010.1:0-58519 GCA_964437115.1 uncultured Fibrobacteraceae bacterium
TTCTAAATGGATCAATGGTTGGACCGGTTCCCTTGCCTACAAACAGATCAACTTGGCCGTCGCCATCATAATCACCCCAGCTACCACACCAGGAGTTCTGGATTAATGCTCTAACCCCAAGTGAGTCTGTCACATCAACAAAGTACTCCCCATTGATGTTTTTCAGTATCTTTGCGTCTGTTTCATGTGCAATAAAGATATCAGGATAGCCCCGTCCACTTGGACCATCTATATCATTAGTGAAGTCTGCAACAGCTATGCCGCGATAACCAGTTAAATCACCAAAATCATCCATAGTGATTTCATGATAATCAGGGTCATTACCAATAAGATATCCCAAGTGTTCATACAAGACCACTTGCCCGTCAGTTTGAGTTACAAGCAAGTCCATGTCATTATCCAAGTCAAAATCAAACAGAACTTCACTGTAGGGATGACCAGTATAAGTGACACCTACATCCTCATTAAGAGGTTGATAAACCTCTTCTGAACGATCAACGAATCTTGCAAGGATTGGTAGTGATACAGGAACATTAATCTCCCGAAGATCTCCACCATTACTCCCGGCATAGAGTATTGATGGGTCTTGGCTATCAAACTCAAGAGCAAGGATCTGCTCGTGAAAGGATTCACCTTGGCCCAGAATTTGTTCCCATTCCCCATTGTGGTATCGCCATACTCCATTGTGTGGATGGAACCTATCACAGCTCATGCCTGCATAAACAATAGTTGGGTCATTTGGATCGATTTCAAGTGCAGTTATTTTGGTCATCCTCTGAGCCCTTTCCAGTGGACCCCAACCAGAATGATAGAAATTCTCCTGATCACCAAATTCAAAAGAATCAGTTTCTCTGTTTGCCAATACTTCCCACTGATCAGGATTTGGTTTTGCAGTAGAAAAAGGAGCTAACAAACGAAGAACTGTTCCTGTTGTGGGATAATCTGCACCAACAGAATTGGTCTTGCTTTGCCCTGCTGTTCCTACATAAAGTACTGACCCGGTTGGATCAGCAGCCAAACACTTTACTTGTCGAACACATTGTTCCAAAAAGCCGCTGTCTTCTCCAAGCAACCAATCACTTACAGACATATCATCAAAATCAAGAACCCTGACACCCCCATCCCCGCCGAAGAACGCAAGAGCTACTAATGAGGTCCCCGGAATATGTTCAATGTCCATTACATGTGATGAAATGGGGGCAGTCTCCCCTTCGTATTCCCATAAACCATTAACTTTGGCCAGCTTATAGATTACTGACTCATAGTCTTGTCCATAAATAACCAGCCTTGTAGCTACTATAAGCACATCTGGCTCAGGCGAAACAAAATCAATCACATGGTATGGAATACTATCAAGATCGGCAACCATAGTCCGTGTTGAATCTGGGTACTCGCGGTTTACTAATACTCTTTTCCCACTGTTGGTGCGCTGCATGTAGTACGAATCAGTAGTATCTTCTTCTGCAGGAACCATATGAACAGACATCAGTTCAGAGTCAACTATACTTACACGGAAAGCATCTCTTGTTATGTCATTATCATTTCTTTGTGTCCAATCCAACCACTTGAACCCAATCTGATTCGGCTCTCTTAAAAAAACACCATAATCGTCATCTGCTACATATAGACTACCATCTGGAAGACTTAATATGTCATGACAAACCATCAAATTAACTCCAATGTTATGCCAGTCACCGTACTCACTAGTGCAATAGATGTTTGTCAATGTAGTTTTGGTAGTATCTGAGTCATACAGCCAACCATTACCGTTTTGCCAGGCAATCATTCTGGAGATACTATCAACGTTGCTTATTGCAATATCTGAAATAGAATTGAGTTGATCATTATTGTGCCAGCCAATTTGATCGTCTGACATAATTTCAAACTCGTTGCTATATTTACTCCAGTAATAGGTTTTATTATCAAGTTGATCCCAACCACCTTGTTGACTTAGCATATGAGTCCACTCAAGACTACCCAAACTATCTTCATCAGCTGGAATTGCCAGATAATACAAACCACCTTCTTGGTATCTTTGACTTTCGCCTACATAGAACTCAACTGTATCATTACTCGCTATATTAAGAGACATACGATTGACATAGCCATTGTTAAGAACTGAACCCCATGTAAAATCAGAACCATCTGGTTGTTTTAGTACCAATGGGTCACCAACAAGCTCCCATAATTCGCTACCTGAGCCTAAAACCAGCCTATATACTCCACTATTAGCCATATCTGAAGCTAACTTTGCATCTGCTAAAGCATAAATTGTATCCGAAAATGCAAACCTGGCACTCCAGCACCAATTGCCCCATCCTGTTGGAACGCCAACATCAATATCGTGTTCTGTGTCCAGCCGAGTCCAAACACCATCAGTATCTCGTAACCAAATCCCGTTTGTCCCGGTCAATAATACTTTGCCGTCCTTTACATCAAGAGTTCTAACCATACCCATGCCAACCGAATTAATGTCATAATCCCAATTGCCAGTCTCCGAATCCCGTTCCCAAAGGGAATACAGGCCTGCTGGGCCGCCAGGATAGGGCACAAATGTATAGGCATTAGCGCCCCCTGCTTCCACACTCAAAGTATCTGGATAAAGTGCGAAGCTTGATTTAGAACGAGAAATGCCTGCTCCTGCATAAAGATTGTCACCATCTTGAGCTAATGTTGAAAAAGGGATTGCTGTCCCATAATGTCTAGCATCATTTACGTTCTCTACACTATAAGAATGAGTGCCTGGCGGAGTATCAAGAACCCAGTCCCCAGTTGCTTTGTATCGTTTGTATATGCCGCCTAGAGTTGCTGCATAAATAATATCATCTACAACTTTTATATCATCTACATAGCATGACAGAGTTTCATTGGAATTTGGAAGCCCTGCGCTCCATTGTTCCCATGATTGTCCAGCTGTTGTGCTCCGCCAAACACCGGCCACATCCGTGCCAATGTAAAAAGTACTAGAATCAGCAGGGTCAATACAAATTGCATGAACTTGTCCACCTGCACCAACACCAAGAGCTTCTGAGGGAAATTCGCTGGCC
This sequence comes from uncultured Fibrobacteraceae bacterium, assembly GCA_964437115.1. GTDB lineage: Bacteria > Krumholzibacteriota > Krumholzibacteriia > LZORAL124-64-63 > LZORAL124-64-63 > JABIBH01. The sequence continues at coordinate 3,048 of CAYTFE010000010.1, forward strand.
ATAACAGAGCTGGCCATAATTAAAATGATTGCTAAAATAATACGTTTCATTGAATAAATTCCTTTATTTAACCAACATGATACTATGTGATTTTGTATAATCTGCGGTTTGCATCCTCACAAGATAAACTCCACTGGCAACTTTGCTGCCACTGCTATTTACTCCATCCCAAACAAACTCGTGTCTGCCAGCATCCAGTTGTTCTCTGCAAAGCTGCTTCACAAGTCTTCCTTTTATGTCGTATAAAGCAACCTCTGCATGCTGGTTGCTTGAAAGTGTAAATGAAATTGTTGTCAAAGGATTGAATGGGTTGGGTGCTGTTGGTAGCAGTTCTGTAATAAATACAGGTATAACAGGTGCATTGAATGCTATTGAGTTACCACTTGCCTGGCTGTTGCCGTAAACAGGTTCAATCATCACCTGAGTCTGGTAATGAACTGGTGACCATTCTACACAGTCCGGTGAAATGAAGCTTGCAAAATTTGCATCATCTTCACTATAGCCAATAGCTGCGCCATGCCCTTCTACAACTTCATTTTGTCCAACAGGAAATGAAATAATCAGAAACAGGTCACCAGCGTTGCTTGTAATACTTTCTTCAAAAACACAATCACTCCATTTAAGCTTGTGGCCTGTTACATCATCCGCAACAATCAGCAAGCTTTCAAAATCAGGAGCCCCACTGCTATCAACTGAAGCAAGTTTCACTTCTGGAAAAATAGTTGCCGAGTCATTGTTGAACCACCGGAAACCTTCAAGAACTTCACCATCTGACATCGGAATTAGAACAGCCGGTGCAGGAGAATCATCTGTTGGGGTAACGTAAAGAATTTCAGGAAGTTGTTGTGCTGCAAATAGAGGTAAAGATAGTAAGATAACAATCAGAATCCTGGGAAGCATCGCCCCCCCCCTTTTTTTTGAGAATAGTTTTTTCATTACTGTAATTACTTTATATCAAATGTTAGCTATTGGTCAATGGAGAATATTATCCACAAAGAGATATTGCCTGATGTTGTACCAATGCTATACATTTGGTACTTATAAATCGAAACTGGAGGATACCTTGAAAAACTTTGAACGCACATTGATAACAGCCGCTCTTCCTTATGCCAACGGGGACATTCACCTTGGCCATCTTGCTGGAGCTTACCTGCCAGCCGATATCTACGCCCGCTTCCTGCGCTTAACTGGCGAAGATGTCCTCTTCATTTGCGGCTCGGACGAATATGGTGTTCCGATTACCAAAACTGCTGAAGCAAAAGGAATTACACCCAAAGAACTTGTGGACCAGAACTACAAATCGATTTTCTCATCGTTCAAAAATTTTGGTATGTCCTTTGACAATTATTCGCAGACCAGCAGAGATATCCATACTGAAACTGCACAGGCTTTTTTCACCGATTTGCATAGCAGCGGTAAACTTCGACAAAATACAACTGACCAGTTTTACTGTGCTCAATGTGACCGATTCCTGGCTGACAGGTATGTTGAAGGAACCTGCCCAAAATGTAGTGCTGAAGGCGCCCGCGGCGACCAATGTGAGAAATGTGGCGCAGCTCTGAATCAGACTGAACTAGTAAATCCGGTTTGTGCTGAAGACGGCACAACTCCAGAACTTAGAGCAACAACTCACTGGTTCCTCCCTCTTGGTGATTGGCAACCGGAAATTGAAGAATGGTTGTCTAAAAAACCACACTGGAAAGAGAACGTCCTGAACTATTGCAGAGGCTGGTTTGAAGATGGGCTTGGCGACAGAGCAGCTACACGTGATCTGCACTGGGGAGTAAAAGTTCCTCTGGAAGATCACGATGGTAAAGTAATGTATGTCTGGTTTGATGCACCAATCGGCTACATTTCTTCAACAAGAGAGTGGGCAAACGAGCAAGGCGATTCTGAAGCATGGCGCAAATGGTGGCAGGATGACAGCACCAGGTTGCTTCACTTCATCGGCAAGGACAACATTGTTTTCCATGCCATCATGTTCCCAGGCATGTTGATGAACCATTCTGAAAACTGGATTCTGCCTGACAATGTTCCTGCCAATGAATTCCTCAACCTTGAAGGTAACAAACTTTCAACCAGTAGAGGCTACGCAGTCTGGCTGCCTGAATTTCTTGAAAATTTCCCTGCCGACACTTTGCGTTATACACTGGCTCGCACTTTGCCTGAGACTCGCGACACAAACTTTTCGTGGGAAGGGCTGCAAGCCAGAAACAACAATGAACTGGGCAATAACTTTGGCAACCTTGCCAATCGAATTTTCAGTTTTGCCCATAAATACTTCGATGGCAAAGTTCCTCAATGGTCAGACTCTGTACTTGAAGACATCGATCGTGAAGCATTAAACCAGGTTGAAGTTCATCTTGGTCAATGGCGTACTCACCTTGCAAACTTTGAAATAAAACTGGCTATGGAAGAAGCATTTTCAGCTGGCCAGGTTGGTAACAGGTACTTTGATGAATCGGCACCATTTAAATCCCGGAAAACCGATATGGACAGATGCGGAGTCTCAATATCTGTGTCACTGCAAATTCTGAAAGCCCTCTGTGTGATGATGGCACCAGTAACTCCATTTGCGATGGAAAAACTTTGGGGCTGGCTGGGACAAGATTCCGATTTACACACAAACAGCTTTATTCATGCAACTACTCCATTGCCATCTGGCCTGGAACTTGGAAAACAGGATATTCTGTTCCCAAGAATTGAAGATGAGCAGATTGAAACTGAACAGAAGAAGCTCGAAGAGTTGCAGGACTAGCCAATAATGCTATTATAATGCCCTCAGCGGAACCTGGGGGCATTTTTATGGTTATACAATCTGAAAAATACCTTGATTAACACACCATTTTACTGACATTCTATAAGTTCAATCAAACTTAGGAGAACACTCTGCCCCGCCTGGATACACATAAATTAAGACTGCTTGCTCTGGTTGTCATTTTTGGTGGCAGTTTGCTGGGGCTTGTCCTGTCGACTTCATCTTCTCCAGAAGTAGATACTGCATCTGACCATGCAGAAGATCTTGAGCTGCCTGAAAACAATACACCTGTGCCAGCTGTTCTTACTGATGACTCCAAATCTCCACCGATTTTGCCAGTCGGAGTAGAGTTTAAAGCGTTGAAACTTGGGCGCACAGAGACATTCTATGAAGCGATGCGCAACGCAGATGTTGGTCACAGCGATATCATGTCTGTGGTAAAGGCTTGTAAACCATATAGAAATTTAAGCAAGGTCCGTAAAGGTGATACTTTTGAAATCGCGTTAGATGAGAACGAAGTTCTGCATCAACTCAGATTTGATCTGGACGATCAGGAAAGCTACATCCTTTTCCAAAGAGAAGACCCCGGTGCATTCACTCCCTTTGAGCTTACATATCCTGTAGTACACAATACAGTTGCAGTCAGTGGCACTGTGAGTACTTCAATTTTTGAGAGTCTCAAAGATCTTGGCGCTCCTTCAGTTCTTGCTGCTAAAATGAATGACCTGCTGGGCTGGGACATCGATTTCCGTCTTGATGTCAGAAAAGGCGATACATACCGGATAATCTATGAAGAGATAAGACGCGATGGCGAATTTGTCAGAACAGGCCCAATCATCGCAGTGGAATTTATCAACTGTGGCAAGCGGCATACTGGCTATCGATTCCAATGCGAAGAAGATAAATTCAGCTATTTCAACCAGGATGGCGAAAGTCTGGAAAAACAGTTGATGCGTGCGCCATTGTCATACTCAAGAATCTCCAGCAGCTTTTCTTACAGGCGATTCCATCCTGTACACAAAAGATATATGCCACACCTGGGTATAGACTATGCTGCCCCGGTTGGAACTCCAGTCTATGCTGCAGGAAGCGGAGTTATTTACGCTGCCAGCCGCAACAAGAATAACGGTAAGTATGTCAAGATCAGACACAGCAACAGTTCATATGAAACTTTCTATCTGCATCTTTCCAGATTCGCAAAGGGAATCAAAAAAGGGCGCAAAGTTAATCAGGGTCAGGTCATCGGGTATGTTGGTGCAACCGGAGTTGCAACCGGACCGCACCTGGATTATCGAGTGAAAAAAGATGGTAAATTTGTTAATCCAAGAAGTCTGAAACTACCAGCAGCAGATCCTGTAGCCAGCGACAAACTCGCTAACTTCAAGGCTCAGATAATGTTATATTGTTATTGCCTGGCGATTCTTGAAGAAACCAGCGAGCCTCATGTTGTTACAATTGCACCATTGCAAATAATCAGTTCCACAATCCCGCAGCCATATATAGCGTTCGCAGAGTTGCTATCATCTGGGGAGCAACCTCCACAGTAACCCCATCCATCAGACATAATAATTTTGAGCTGTCACTGCTTCTGCCAAATTTCATAACTGCAGGCTCACTTTTTCCATCGATCCATATTTCAATATTCGCTCTGCTGATTTCTGCCAATGAGTACTCTTCTGTATCAAGAACAGAAATAATTTCCATACGCTCTAACTCCAGAGCTAAATCGGAAAACTGGTCACCGAGATCCTGAGCTTCTACAACCCATTTACCAGACTCTTTTTTGGCTGTAATTGGAGATAAGTCCAACACGGACACACGTAAGGAATCGGCCGAGGAAACTTCAATGCCAGTAACTTTAGTCATCAACCAGGTCTGCAAATTACCAAACGCATAATTATATAATTTTTTATTAACCTGCAATGGATACGGATTTGAGTTACGCCAGCACTCAACCTGTTCATTTTCCGGATACGAGAATTCAACCTCTGATGACCCGATGGCAATAGCCGCTGCAACTGGTGGTTCAACCTCCACGGTACTTGAATGAGTCACTTTTGCGCTGCTGGCAAGAAACAACAAATTAGTAATCAGATTTTCATCTGCCAGGTAAGCACCATTTCTGGTTCGATCATTATATAGGTCTCTCCTACCAGTAACAACTGCGCCTAACCTGGACTCATCACCGGAGTAACTGACCAGCCACCAGGAATCGCCATCTTTTACAAATTTTTCAAATTTTTCTGAACCTGGGAAACGCACCTTTATCTTTTCAGCATATTCTGCCTCTTCACCAAACAGCAATCGTTGCCTTAAAGAAAATGGAATATTGTTCAGGAGTGAAACGAACAATCCATCTATAGTGACAATCTCCTGCCGATTACTACACGCCATATAATAATCGCCACTGACCGGATTCATCTTTCCTAAACGACAGTTAACTGTTTTCTCACCATCGAAGGCAGTGATGCTCACCTGCCCCAGGCCAACACTTGCAGCATCGGTAACTACTGGTATCTCAACGATTTTCAAATTGCAAAGGCTTCTCAAAAAACTGCCTATTGCCTCCTGGTCAGCCTTGTCATTTACAGTTCCAGAAAGCGAGTAACCGGAATCTGTTTTTGCAATTTCGACTACAATGTCATCGTGTGAAATTTCAACACTGGATATAGATTCCGCCGTCATATCCAGCAGAAAACTATTTTGTTCCGGAGTATCTCTGTCAATCACTAACCAAACAACAGCTGCAACAATCAGCAGTAAAAGAGGGGTAACACTTTTTGGCAAATGTCTCACAGTGCTCCTAATCTTTACGACGACGAACAACCACTACTGCAGACAACAGGGTAACAAGCAATGGCCAGATTGCCATGGCTCCCCAACCAAGCCATCGTTCCTGACTTCTTGTAAGCACAACCGGCTGGCTTAAAGGATCACTTCCCCGAACAGCAATCAGAGTTTTTTCACGAGCAAGCCACCCAGTCAAATTCAATAAATAATCTTCATTACCGTATAAATTGATATTGCTGTTTGAAGCAAAATCGCTATCGCCAATTACGACAACTCTTGATGTTGCTGACTCGGTGAATATCGATTCTACACCTTTTTCTTTGTATTTATTTTTCTCGAGTAATGTCTCATACATTGTACCGCTCAAAGAGCTGTCTATTTCTGCACTCACAACAGGAGTACCAAAATCTGTTCCATTAAAATACTGTTCGCGTGCAATTTCGATTGCTACGCCAAATGGCAACGGACCTCTGACATCAACCTTGTCATCAAAAATCACCTGACCAGAAGTGAGCGACTCCATGTCTCTCTCACTCCAGCTTCGTGTGTCCGACTTCAAAATTGTTCGCAGTCTTAAACCTTTTGGAGCCTTGCCAACAGGCATAAGTGTCTGTGTAAACGGAAAGAAAGTGGCCAGACCGACCATACTTTCGTTAATCTGATGTTCCGGATACTCAACAACAACCTGTACCCTGCCATCAACTCCAAGTTGGTTATTTGCAGCACTGCTGCTGACCAGAAAATCATTTCCAAGTTTGATATTAAGTGATGCTGCCAGTCTCACCATCGACTGTGGTGCACCCGGGTCAAGCAAAAGCAATAATGCTCCACCACGAGCCAGGAAACTATTTACAGCTACAAACTCAGCACCGGAAATATCAACCAAAGGGTGGGCGATAACCAGAATCGATGCATCTGCAGGCACAACAGGGTTGCCTGCCATTGTAAGAGTGCGCAGCGAGTAACCTTGTCTTGAAAGCGCTGTCACAAACCCCATATACCCATTGCGACCGTCGTCATTTATGTCAGGTTCATTATGCCCCTGCAAGAAATAGACTACCGGCTGGCTGCCTGTTGCAACTCTGAAAACGGCATTTACAAGATCGCTCTCATTAGGGTCGGTCACAGTTCTTTGTCGATTGTCACAAGAAACTACAATTGATCGTGTTCTGGTAATACCGGATTTTTCAACCTCAACAATATCCCGATCGGGATCATACATATTCCAGCTGAACAACGCCGATTTTTGAGCCATATAGCTGAACATCACATCCAGTGCTTTACGCTTTGGATCATTTCGACCATAAAAAGCATCCACATGAACTTTGGTATTCAAACTCTGCAACACCTGCACAGTCTGAGGTGCTGGACTGAACCTTTTATTACTTGTCAGATCTACTGATAACGGATTACTAGTGACCAGCATGTTAACCACTACAAGTAACACAATCAGCAATATCGATGGAACCCACTTTGATGCCATTCTGCTGCCACGCAATCTTCTGGCAGCTAAAGAACTTGTAGTTGCGAACAGTCCGGCAATGGTAAGTGAGAGGAAATAAACGACATCACGTGAGTCTATTGTGCCGTAACTGAATCTGCGAAAATGAAACGGGATAGAGAGATTCTGCCCAAATTTTCCAAGTCCACCTGGCAAAACTGCTTCCAGGTTCGCAGCAAGATACAAAAGCAGAATAAATACAAAAGTAAGTACATAGCTTACTGCCTGGTACTGAACCAGTGATGAGAAGAACAGTCCCCACGCAGCAACAATCATCACCATAAACAACAAGCCCAGCATTGATGCAAACAGAGTTCCCGGCTCAAGTGGAGCCATAACACCAACAGCAATAAACATTGGGACCAGTGCAATAATCATAACTGCACCAACAACTACAACTGACAGAAACTTGCCTATAGTCCATTGGTGCTCTGAAACCGGCCAACTCATTATCAGATCGTATCGACCACTGCGGTATTCTTCACTGAACAGCCGCATCGATACTGCAGGTAATAAAAACAGCAACAATACACCTACTGCATGAATCAATGGTTGAATTATACCATCAGAGACATTGAGGCCAGCTGACGCGCCAGGTGTGGAATGCATCGCCTCACGCGAAATAACGCTGTATTGAAGAATCGTATCGATGAAAGTAAATCCAGCAAGCAACAGGAACCCAAGAAGTATCAAAGGAGCAACTGAGCTGTGAAAAAAGCTCCCAATTTCGCGGCCGGTAATGGAAAATAATGAACGCATTATCTGACACCGCCTGAAGTTGAGCGTAGAAACAAGTCCTCAAGAGTACCGTCTACTTGCAGAGGATCTACTTCAACTACAAGTTTTCCTTTGTCGATGATCAAAACCTTAGAACATATTCTGGCCACTTCATCAAGTTGGTGACTGCTCAACAGAACAGTCCGCTTACCACGCAACTTGCGAATCAACTCTCTTATTTCAACAATCTGGTGAGGATCAAGGCCGCTGGTAGGCTCATCCAGAATCAGTATTTCCGGATCACCGATTAATGCCTGGGCAAGTGCAGCTCGTTGTCTGAAACCACGTGAAAGATGAGCTACAAGCTTCCCGCGCATGGAATCAAGCCCGGTTTGAGTGATAATAGATTCCACATGCTCAGCAACAGAGTCAGAATTAACAGATTTTATCCTGGCTACAAAACTCAACAGCTCTGTCACAGTCATATCTGGATAAAGAGGGGCGTTTTCCGGCATAAAACCGATGCGTTTGCGAACTTCATCAGGTTGATCAACAACATCAAAACCAGCAACATTTGCCGACCCACAATCTGGCGACAGAGTGCAGGTCAATATCCGCATGGCGGTTGTTTTCCCAGCACCGTTAGGCCCCAGGAATCCTGTTATTTCACCTGTTGGAATTGAGATGTTCAGCTCTGAGAGAGCTTCAAAATCACCAAACCGTTTGGTTAAGCCGCTGGTTTCAATCAAGGTTTTTCCTCGCTTTTACAGACCCCATCGCAACAAGGTTGCGCCCCATGTAAATCCAGCGCCAAAACTGACAAGAACTACCAGGTCACCTTTTTTAACACGCCCTTCTTCATATGCAATTTGAAGAGCTGTTGGAATACTGGCAGATGTTGTATTGCCATACCTGTCGATTGTGATTACTACCTGATCATCGTCAAGATTCAGCCTGCGCTGGGCAGCAGCAATAATTCTGGTATTGGCCTGATGAGGAACCAACAACTTTACATCGCTCTTTTTAAATCCGTTTTTCTCAACAACCTGCAATGCTACATCGGCCATTCCCCGAACGGCGCGCTTGAAAACTTCGCCACCCTCCTGATATACATAATGCAACTTGTTGGCAACAGTTTCACTGCTGGCTGGCATCTGGCTACCGCCAGCTTTCATATGCAGATGTTTGACACCACTACCATCGATATAATTAATTGAATCAATAATTCCCGGTGCAGAATCAGCAACAGGCTGAATCACAGCAGCCCCTGCCCCATCGCCAAACAGAATACATGTGTTTCGATCTTCATAATCAATAATCGATGACATAATTTCTGTCCCGATAACAACAGCATTCTTTGCCATCCCACTAGCAACCTGACATCGTGCAGATTCAAGCGCAAAGAGATAGCCACTGCATGCAGCACTCAAGTCATATCCCCAGGCATTTGTAGCACCTATCATATCTTGAATTATACAAGCTGTAGAAGGGAACATCATATCTGGAGTAACTGTTGGCACTACGATCAGATCTATGTCTTCAGGAGCAAGTCCGGCTTGTGCAATTGCTCTTCTAGCTGACTCAGCACCATGCACAGAAGCCCCCACACCCTTTTCAACAATCCGTCGCTCTCGAATTCCTGTACGTTCAACAATCCACTCGTCATTTGTGTCGACCATTTTTTCAAGATCTGCATTAGACAAAACTTTATCAGGAAAGCTCATACCCATGCCGGTTATACCAACATTATGTAATTTAATTTCTGTCATTGAGAACCGATCCTTCAAGATTATTGGAATTACCCGATCCTAGAGATTGGGGGCAAAGTTCTTCCTATGCAACTACTGTTAGCGCATTCTGTCAATAAGCAGATTTACAGACGTTAATGCAAATAAAAAAGGCTTCCGATTATTACATCGGAAGCCAATTATTATAAAAGAGTTAAATTACTCTTTATCAGTCTTTTCTTCGTCTTCTTCAGCAGGAGCTTCTTCTACTTCAGCAGCTTCTTCAGTTGCTTCTTCGGCAGCTTCTTCCTCAACAACTTCTTCAGCTGTATCCTCAGAAACTTCTTCTGATACTTCTTCAACAACTGGTGCGTCTTCAACAGCAGCTTCAACCTTCTTTGGTTTTGCTACAACTTTTTCATCTGCACCAAGTAGCTCGATAATAGACATCTCTGCATTATCACCACGACGAACAGCATCAAGCTTCATAATCCTGGTGTACCCACCCTGACGATCAGCAAACTGAGGTCCGATTTCAGAGAACAATTTTTGCAGAATCGCAGGATCAGACATTTTTCTGGCAGCCATACGACGTGAATTCAAATCACCATGCTTGGCATATGTAATCAGACGTTCAGCGATTGGGCGAAGCTCTTTGGCCTTGGCAGTTGTTGTTTTAATTCTGCCATGACGAAAGAGATCTGTAACCATATTGCGGAACATCGCTTTACGATGACTCGCGTTACGGTTTAGTTTCCTGCCGCGTACATTATGACGCATTGTTTTCCATCCTTTATCAGCCCAGCAACATAGCCGGAAGTTATCATGGCCTGTGGCCAGTTATCAGTTACCCGTTTGATGCGAGAACTGCTTCAACCCGTTCTCTAATCTCTTCATCAAAAGTCATACCGAAAGAAAGATCCATACCTTGAAGAATCTCATTAATTTCGTTCAGACTCTTACGACCAAAGTTACGATATTTAAGCATTTCCTGCTCAGTTTTGGTAACAAGGTCATAAAGAGAGTCAACTCTTCCTGACTTCAGGCAGTTGGCAGAACGAACAGAAAGTTCAAGTTCTTCTACGCCACGAGTCAGCTGTTCAACTCTTTGTTCTACTTCTTCATCAACTTCATCTTCCATCGCATCGATAGGAGCTTCATCAAAGTTAATGAACATCTGGAAGTGATCCTTCAAGATTTTCCCAGCAAAAGCCAGTGCATCTTCAGGGTTAACACTACCATCGTACTCAAATCCAATAATAAGATTATCATAGTCAGTCCGTTGACCAACACGAGTATCTTCCACACGATAGCTCACCTTTTTAACAGGTGAAAAATTGGAATCGATACGAATAACACCAATTACATCATCAGGAATCTCATGTTGTTCACGGTCTACATAACCGCGTCCAGTTTCGATGTAAACCTTGGCATTGAATGAGCCAGGTTCAGTAATTGTACAAATCACATGATCAGGATTATGAATAACCAGTTCAGGATCGCCATTAATCATACCTGCTGTAACTTCACCTTTTTCATTAGCTTCAATTGAAGCCCAGTGAGAAGGAACATCAGACAAATTAAATACTACCTGCTTGAGGTTCAATACGATGTCAGTTACATCTTCCAATACATGTGGCATTGTACTCATCTCATGTTGTACTCCCTCAATCTGAACTGCTGCAATAGCATGTCCATGAATTGAAGAAAGCAAAACACGACGTAGAGCTGTACCCAATGTTTGACCGAATCCTCGCTCAAGTGGAGTAATCTCCAACTCGGCAAAAGTGTCGGTCTGCGTTTCCTTATTAATCTTGACGCCTTCCGGCATCATCATATTAATCCACTTCATAGCCTGGTAATTCCCTTCGCCACTTGATATGGTGAACATCAACCTTCATGCGCCCATTTGCGCACTACATCAGAATCGATAAATTATCGACGGTGACGCTTGGAAGGCCTGCAACCGTTGTGGGGAATCCGAGTTACATCTTTAACGCGCGTAACTTCGAGACCCTCTGCTTTCAATGTCCTGATAGCGGCCTCCCGACCCTGACCTGGACCACGAACCCAAATTTCAACTTTTCTCATACCACCATTGAGTACTTCAATGGCTGCGGCACGAGCTGCGAGTTGAGCAGCGAAAGCAGTTGATTTACGACTACCTTTGTAACGACCTTGATGCCCACCTGAAGACCAGGTTACAACATTGCCGCCCATGTCAGTCATTGTAATAATTGTGTTGTTGAAGCTGGACTTGATGTGAGCCACACCATTAACATCCAGTTTCAATTTAGCTTTAGAGCCTTTTTTACTTGGACCAGCCAACTGTTTACCTCCAGTAAACTACTACTTCTTACCTGGACGAGCCTTCGGCCCTTTACATGTCCTGGCATTATTTTTGGTATTCTGCCCACGGCACGGAAGTCTGCGTCGGTGACGCAATCCGCGATAACTGCCTATGTCCATCAAACGAGCGATGTTCATACTCAGTTCTGTACGCAAAGTACCCTCAACCCGATAATCTTTATCAATGATACTAATAATATTACGAGTATCATCTTCAGTCAGGTCACGAGTTTTCAATTCTGGATCGATTTCTGCTTTACCACAAATCTGGGTGGCCGCATGAGGACCAATTCCATAAATGTAAGTTAGAGAAGTTACAATCCGCTTCTCATTTGGGATGTCAACACCGGCAATTCTTGCCACGTTGGCTCCTTTCGTTGCCCTACCCTAAGGATGGGCGGGCATACTAACCCTGTCTCTGGTTATGCCGACGGTTAACGCAAATCACTCTCACCACTCCGTGGCGACGAATAACTTTGCACTTATCACACATTTTCTTAACTGAACTGCGGACCTTCATTGCTACTCCTTGCAACTTTTCGTGTTGCTACTCCTACTTGTACCGATATGTGATTCGACCTCTGGTCAAATCGTACGGTGAAAGTTCAACGGTTACTTTATCGCCAGGCAGAATTCGAATGTAGTGCATCCTCATCTTACCAGAAATATGAGCCAGAACGACATGATCGTTCTCTAACTTGACTCTGAACATTGCGTTTGGCAAAGCTTCTGTAACTTCACCTTCTACCGAAATGCCTTCTTCTTTGGCCATCTGTCAATCTCCCGTCGAAAGCGCTTAACGCCAAGTCAAGATACGTGGCCCATTAGCAGTAACAGCCACTGTATGCTCGTAATGAGCGGACAATTTCCTGTCCGCAGTGAGAATTGTCCAGCCATCAGACTCGGTAACAACTCTCTTGGTTCCGATATTGATCATTGGCTCGATTGCAATAACCAGCCCTTCTTCAATAATCGGATCTGAATCTGACAAACACCTATAGTTAGGAACTTGTGGATCTTCATGCAACTCTCTGCCGATTCCGTGTCCCACCAAGGTTTCAACTACTGAGAACCCATTTTCATGAGCTTTTGTCTCAACAGCAATACCGATATCAGATATCCGGTTACCAGGAATAGCCTGCTCAATAGCCAGTGCTAGACATTCTCTGGTAGTTGTCATCAACTTGTTTGCTTCCATGGAGACTTTACCTATAGCGTAAGTCTCTGCAGAGTCAGAATGCCAGCCATCCATAATCAGGCCACAATCAACCCCAACGATATCTCCGTTTTTCAGGACTCTGTTTCCGGGAATACCGTGAACAACTTCCTCATTGACAGAGATACAACAAGCGGCCGGGAATCCACTGTATCCCTTAAAAGAAGGGATACAACCGGCTTCAACAATCATATCATCAGCTACTTTGTTAATCTCTGCTGTTGTAACTCCAGCAACAATAACTGATTTTAACTCTTTAAAGACCTCAGCGAGCAACTGCCCGCTACTGGCCATTTTTTCTATTTCTTCAGGTGTTTTAAGCCTGATGGATTTGTTCAAGGACACTTTTAATCCTCTGCGCGACTTCTGCCGGCGTTCCAACACCATCTATACGGTGCACATCGTACTTTTGTGCCAACACATCTTTTGCTGGTCGGGTCCTGGCTCGAAATATTTTCTGCCTTTTCAGTACAGTCTCGGGTTTGTCATCTCTTCTTACCCGCATCGAACCTTGGCACTTGCGACAAATGTTATTGGCATTGTTTTCAGCTACCCCGACACGACCACAATCATCACATGTAAGTCTGCCGGAGAGTCTGCGGACAATTTCATCGTTATCAACAAAGATATCGATTGCTGCGTCAACAGTCTCACCAATCTCATCCAAAAGAGCCAACAACCCTTTTGACTGATCTTCAGTCCGTGGGAATCCATCCAGTAGCCATCCCTGTTCAACAGAGATATCTGAAATAACTCTACGGATCAAGTCCATCATCACGCTGTCACTTACCAACTCACCTGCTGCGAGTGTGCTCTCTACCTGGTTACCAAGCTCAGAGCCATCACGAACAGCTTTTCGCAAAATATCTCCGGTTGAGACATGTTTCAGGCCATGTGATTCTACAATCAAGTCTGCCTGAGTGCCTTTACCGCTTCCCGGTGCTCCAAATAAAATTATGTTCACAACAATCTCCTACTTGCGAGCACGAAGCTTGCCCTTGGTCATGAATCCATCATAGTGACGCATAATCAAGTGAGACTCAATTTGTTGCAATGTATCCAATCCAACACCAATGATAATCAACAGTCCTGTTCCACCAAAGTAGAATGGAATATTGAACCAGAAAATCATCAAATCAGGAAGAACTGCTATAGAAGCCAGGAAAAATGCGCCTGGCAACGTAACGCGGGTCAAAACCCTGTCAATATACTCCGCAGTCTTGCGACCAGGGCGAACACCAGGGATAAACCCACTGTTTTTCTTCATATTGTCAGCAAGATCAACCGGATTAAGGATGACTGCTGTATAGAAATAGGTAAACAGAATAATCAGAGTTGAATAACTCAGAATATACACAATGTGTGGAGGCCTGAACATGTTTGCCAAAGCTTCCATGAACGTGTTACCTGGGAAAAAATTACCCAATGTACCAGGAAACATGATAATTGCCTGAGCAAAAATAATCGGGATAACACCAGCAGTGTTTACCTTCAAAGGAATATGAGTATTTGCGCCACCGTAAACTTTACGACCAACAATCTTCTTTGCATACTGCACAGGAATTTTTCTCTGTCCCTGAGTTATTGCAATAATTGCGGCAATAACAACAATCATGAAAATTACAACAAACAGCGCTGTCCACCAAGGCAGCTGCCCTGTAGCCAAAGCCTGTCCTGTATTCAGAATGTCTGTTGGATATCTGGCAATAATACCTATGAAGATAATAAGCGATATACCATTACCAATTCCATTCTCGGTGATCTGCTCACCAAGCCACATGACAAACATTGTACCTGTGGTCAATGTAATCACTGTCATTATCTTGAACAGCACTCCTGGTGTCTGTACAACACCCATGCCTTCAAGAGCAAAACTGATTCCAAATGACTGAACGATTGCCAATGCAAGTGTACCCCAACGAGTATACTGTGCAATCTTCTTACGTCCGGAATCGCCTTCTTTAGCCAGTTTCTCAAAGTATGGAATCACAGCCTGCAACAGCTGGAAAATAATTGAGGCACTGATATATGGCATGATACCTAAAGCAAAGATGGTTGCCTGCGACAGGTTACCACCGGCAAACATATCGTAAAGGCCAACAAGAGTACCTTCCTGACTTTCAAAAAATGCTTTAATGGCATCGATGTCAATTCCTGGGGTTGTAATATGACCACCAAGACGGTACACAGCGAGAATCATTGCAGTAAACAGAATACGTCGCTTCAGCTCCGGTATCCTGAACATATTTCGATAGCTACCTGTAATATTCAAAACCAGGTTCCTTTCCTGCAAAAGTCGCAGTATGAAAACACTAGGCGTCCACTGTTACCTTACCACCAGCTGCTTCAATTGCGCTGATAGCACTTTTACTTGCTTTGTTAACTGTTACGTTCAGATTCTTTGTCTCAAGTTCGCCATTACCGAGAATTTTAATTCTGCGATCAGCATATTTTACCAAACCAGCATCTGCCAATACAGCTCCGTTAATTTCAAACCCTTCATCAAATCTGTTCAGGTCCATAATATTGACAACCTGATAAGTCTTCCTGAAGATATTTGTAAATCCACGTTTTGGGATTCGACGGTTCAGTGGCATCTGGCCACCCTCGAACCATGGAGGAATTCCGCCACCAGAACGAGCTTTTTGACCTTTATGACCTCGGCCACCAGTCTTACCTTGACCTGAACCAGGTCCACGACCACGTCGCTTGGTATCTCTGGTCATACCTTTAGGAACACCGATATTATTCAGCTTCAACATCCTACTTCACCTCTTCTACTTTAACCATATGGCGAACTTTATGAAGCATGCCCCTGATTGCAGGAGTATCATCATGAATTACAGTTGCCTGATGATGGCGTAGACCCAAAGACTTGATAATCAGACCATGTCTCCATGGACGACTAATTGTGCTACGAATCTGAGTGACTTTAAGCTTACTCATCGTTATCAGCCTCCACAGTTTCTACAACCGGATCAGCTTCTTCAACAACAGGTTCAGCTGTAGCCGTTTCTGTTGGCTTTGCCAAACCGAATACCTCAGGTACTGAGATACCACGCTTGGCAGCAATATCCTGAACAGATCTAAGCTGCTTCAAACCTTCAACTGTCGCTTTCCAAACATTGTGTGGATTCTTTGAACCCAACTGTTTGGTCAGAATATTTTTCAAACCAACAGCTTCCAAAATAGCGCGAACGCCACCAGAAGCAATTACACCAGTACCACTTGCAGCCGGGCGTAATACAACACGACTTGCAGCAAAACGACCTTCAACCTTGAAAGGTATTGTGTCATTTTTAATTGGTACACTGAATTGGTTTGCACGAGCACCTTCAGAAGCCTTACGAATTGCATCAGCAATTTCGTTTGCTTTACCTAGAGATACTCCAACTTTTCCTTTGCCGTCACCAACAGCAACAATAGCGCTGAAACTGAACCGGCGACCACCCTTAACCACTTTAGAAACGCGGTTAATTGTGATTACGGTTTCTTTCATGTCATCCATGTCATCACGACCTGGTTTGCCACGCTTTGGTCCACGACCTCTTCGGTCTGGTCCACGATTGTTGTCACGACCACCACGACGCTGTCCGGGGCCACCGGTGCGTGCTGCGGGATGCTGTTGACCTGTGCTTTTCGCCATATCGGTCATCGAAATGCTCCTGTCCTGAGACTAACTTCTAGAACTTTAAGCCACCATCGCGGGCACCTTTGGCCAGCGCAGCGACACGTCCGTGATAAAGGTAACCGCTTCTATCGAATACGGCTGCCTCAATGCCTTTTTCTTTTGCTTTTTCAGCAATTGCGCGACCTACTAAATAGGCAGCTGCACGTTTGCCATCGAAACCTTCAGGAATCTCTGCTTCAAATGCTTGACTACTGTCTGCAGAAACTAAAGTGTTTCCAAGAACATCATCAATAACTTGAGCATAGATAGCCTTGTTGCTTCTCTTTACAGTCAAGCGAGGGCGCTCTGCTGTGCCGGAAACTTTTTTCCTGACACTTATTTTGCGCCGAAGCCTGCCTTTAATTCTATCTTTGGCAACATCCTTCATTGTCTTCTATCCTTCCGACCCAATCGGGCTATGCTGTTGCAGCTTTTCCTGCTTTACGTCGTACTTCTTCACCAACGTAACGGATTCCCTTACCTTTATATGGCTCAGGTTTGCGGTAAGATCTGATCTCTGCGGCAACCTGTCCAACCCGCTGCTTATCAATACCACTTACATCGATTAGGGTTGGCTTTGGGCAAACAATCTCAATTCCCTCTGGAATTTCATAGTTAATTGGATGACT
This sequence comes from uncultured Fibrobacteraceae bacterium, assembly GCA_964437115.1. GTDB lineage: Bacteria > Krumholzibacteriota > Krumholzibacteriia > LZORAL124-64-63 > LZORAL124-64-63 > JABIBH01. The sequence goes on from CAYTFE010000010.1 coordinate 20,405, forward strand.
GAACTGAAGTTGCAGATCCAGAATCTTGCCTTTAACTGCTGCCTTGTAACCGACGCCAATTATCTCAAGAGATTTGGTCCATCCTGTAGTAACACCTGTCACCTGATTAGAGATCAATGCCCTTACCAGACCGTGGTTTGCACGGTTCTCTTTGGTGTCATCAGAGCGTGATATACTCAGTACTCCATCTGCTTGGTCAAAATTGAGACCAGATGGAATGTGCTGACTATGCTCACCCTTTGGACCTTTCACTATTGATAAGTTGTCTTTGATCGTAACCGTAACACCATCTGGGATGGTTATTGGTTTCAGTCCGACTCGCGACATCTCACTATCCTCTCTCTAACTGTTAATTACCAGACTTCACAAAGAATTTCGCCGCCAACACCGTTGTTACGGCACTGGTGATCGGTCAAAACACCCTGATTAGTAGAGACAATTGCGATTCCGTATCCGCCACGAACTTTAGGAATGCTTCCCTTATTCGCGTAGATCCGACGACCAGGTTTACTGATCCTACGAATGCCTTCAATTACTCCGGTTTGTTTATTATCTCTCAAATAGTACTTCAGTGTAATACGAACTACACCTTGATAGTTTTCGTCAACAATTTCAAAATCATTGATGAAGCCCTGCTCTTTAAGTACTTGAGCGACAGCTCTCTTAGTTTTAGACGCCGGTATATCCACTTTACGGTGACCGGCTGTTATTGCGTTTCTGATGCGGGTCAACATATCCGCAATTGGATCAGTCATGCTCATTTGCTCAGCTCCTAGCTCGGTATTACCAGCTTGATTTAACAACGCCCGGCAAGTCTCCCTGCAGCGCCAACTCTCTGAAACAGATCCGGCATACACCGAACTTACGATAATAGGCTCGTGACCTACCACAACGATTGCAGCGGCTATATGCCCTTACCTTGAACTTTGGTGGCCTGTTGGCCTTTACTATTAGTGATTTCCTAGCCAAGTCTAATCCTCCTATGAGCGCCGGAAAGGCATACCAAGTTGAGAAAGTAACTCGAATCCCTCTTCGTCGGTCTTAGCCGTAGTTACTATTGTAATGTTCATTCCCCTGGATTCTTCAACGTTATCATAGCTGATCTCAGGGAAAATCAATTGATCTTTAAGCCCCAAAGTGAAATCACCATAACCACTTAATCGAGTTGAAACGCCTCGAAAGTCCCTAACTCTTGGCAGGGCGAAATTAATCAACCTGTCAAGGAACTCCCACATACGCTCACCGCGAAGTGTAACCCTTGCTCCAATTGCTGCTCCTTCACGAAGCTTAAAATTCGAGATCGATTTCCTGGCAGTAGTCTTTACAGCTTTTTGCCCGGTTATAGTCTCAATCTCAGCAACTGCAGATTCAAGCAACTTTGGGTTGTCCATGGCTTTACCAAGACCCATGTTGATTACGACTTTTTTAAGTGTGGGGACAGACATTACGTTCTTGTACTCAAACTTCTCAACCAGGGCAGCACAAACTTGATCCTGGTACATTTGTTTCATTCTTGGCGTTGTGGCCATTTCCTTAGTTCCTCCTGCAAAGTCCTAATATTTGGACTCGCTTAAGCCAATTAATTGGCCAGCATCTCTCCGCAACTTTTACAGATGCGGACTCGTGATCCATCTCCCAAAGCCTGTGTACCTGTACGTGACGGCTTGTTACATTTAGGACATACCAACATCACATTTGAAACATGAATTGGAGCTTCCTTTTCCACAATACCACCCTGAGGTGCAGCCTGAGATTGGCGAGTGTGCCTTTTAATCAGGTTTACTTTTTCAACGATTACTCTGTCTTCACCAGGGAAAACTTTGAGAACTTCGCCTTCTTTACCTTTGTGGTTACCTGAGACAACCACAACATTGTCACTTTTCCTGATGTGCATTATAGCACCTCCGGAGCAAGAGAGACGATCTTCATGAACTTCTTTTCGCGCAGCTCTCTAGCAACTGGACCAAAAATTCGAGTTCCAACCGGCTCTTTATTATCATCAATTATAACTGCTGCATTCTCACCAAATCGGATACATGAACCGTCTCTACGGCCAATTTCCTTTGCAGTTCGAACAACTACAGCTCTTACTACTGATCCCTTTTTCACATTACTGTGTGGGATAGCTGATTTGACTGAAGCAACAATGATATCGCCAACTCTGGCATATCTTCTTCCTGTTCCTCCCAGTACTCGGATACACTGGCAGGTTTTAGCACCTGAGTTATCCGCAACTACCAGTCTTGTCTGTACCTGAATCATTACTATCTCCCTGGCCTTACTTGGCCCGCTCCAGGACTTCTGCTACACGCCAGCGCTTCGACTTGGAATAGGGACGCGTGGCCATGACCTTAACAACATCACCAATATTACACTCATTACTTTCGTCATGAGCCGCGACCTTCATTGAGCGGTTGATAATCCGCTTATAGAGGGGGTGCGGGAATCTTCTGTCAATACGGATTACGACAGTTTTATCCATCTTGTCCGATACAACAGTTCCAATCCGCGTTGCCCTGAGATTTCTCTCATTATTCGCCATGCTACTTATCTCCCTGCTCGATACTTAAGTTCGAGCCGTTGCCGACAGCTACTGCTGTTCGTTCTTCTTCTCTGTCAAAACAGTTTGGATAACTGCGATATCGCGCCTCATTGACCTTACAGTAAGAGGATTATCCAATCTTTGCATCTTGAGTGCCATCCGTTTAGTAAGCATATCTTCTGACTTTTCAACAATCAGACTTTCCAGCTCTTCAACAGACATCTCTCTGTATTCATGTGCCTTTTTCATTATTACATTCCCTCTCTTTTAATTAGTCTGGTCTTGAAAGGGAGCTTGGCATTACCAAGTCTAAAAGCATCTTTGGCAGTTTGCTCATTAACGCCGTTAATCTCAAACAAGATTCTACCTGGCTTAACAACTGCAACCCAATACTCAGGATTACCTTTACCTTTACCCATTCGAGTTTCGGCAGGCTTCAAGGTGATAGGCTTGTCTGGAAATACACGAATCCAAACTTTACCCAATCGTTTCATCTTACGAGTGATCACAACACGAGTAGCCTCAATCTGACGACTCGTAATCCAGCCACACTCAGTAGCCTGCAGACCATAGTCGCCAAATGAAACGGTTGAACCACGGAAAGCGGTACCCCTCATGCGACCTTTATGGGTCTTGCGATGTTTAGTTCTCTTTGGCATCAACATATCTTGACGTCCTCTTCCGTATCCGGTGCATCAGACACCGTTATTAACTAGGTTCTCTCTGAGTGAACCTGTGAACGAAGTTTCTCTTTGAAGTCAGCTGGGAAAATCTCACCCAGGCAAATCCATACTTTCACACCAATTGCACCGTAAGTAGTACGAGCAGTGGCTGTACCGTAATCGATATTAGATCTCAGAGTATGCAATGGCACACTTCCGTCACTGTAAGATTCAATACGAGCCATTTCAGCACCACCCAAACGACCGGAGCAACGGATTTTGATACCCTTTGCACCCATACGCATGGCGGTTGAAATTGACTTTTTCATAGCGCGACGGAAAGCAACACGACCGGTTAACTGTGCAGCAATATGCTCTGCAACCAATGGAGCTGAAAGCTCTGGTTTTTTAACCTCATCGATATCAAGCTTAACATCTTTGCCAACCATTTTGTTCAATTCAGCACGGAGCTGATCAACCATGGCGCCTTTACGGCCGATAACTACTCCAGGACGGCTGGTCGCGATAATAATCTGGACCTTGTTCCTGAAACGCTTGATTTTGATTGAAGCAATACCGGCATTACCAACTCGCTTCATCAGATACTTACGTAGCAAGATATCTTCAGCTAGCCAATCGGCGTACTCTTTGGTACTGAACCAAGATGAGTTCCAGTCCTTGATGATTCCTAATCGGAACCCTGTAGGATGCGTTTTCTGACCCATGCACTTTCCTTTCTTACGTGCGACTCAGTTTCAAGCCGCAAAACCCAATTTGATTATTTGACCTGGGCTACGGTCACTTTAATATGGCTTGTCCTTTTAAGAATCTGAAACGCACGACCTTGCGCACGAGGACGGATTCTTTTCATTGTAGGACCTTCATCAACTCTTACTTCATCAATAACGAAACTTGAGTCATCTGGTGTTACTTCATAGTCACCATTATTCTTGGCATTAGCCAATGCAGACTGGATTACCTTCTGCATAATTGGCGACGCTTTCTTGGTAGTTAAACCAAGAATATTTATCGCCTGATCAACTCTTTTTCCTCTCACCAAATCAGCAACAAGTCTTGCTTTCCTTGGTGATATTCTTACAAATCGACCTACTGCTCGGCCATTCATATCAAAACCTCCGCCTCACGGCATTTACTTAACTGAAGTTCCGTGTCCACGATAAGTTCGTGTTGGCGAGAACTCACCGAGTTTATGACCAATCATGTTCTCCTGAACATAAACAGGTATAAACTGTTTCCCATTATGAACTGCAACAGTGTGACCTAAAAAATCAGGAACAACAACTGATCTGCGTGACCAAGTCTTGATAACACGCTTTTCGCCTTTTTCATTCATCTCGACAACCTTTTTTAGAAGGTGGGCGTCAATGAAAGGTCCTTTTTTTACTGATCGAGCCATTTGCTCACATCCTTCACTAATCTGTTCAGCCTAAAAAGCCAAACAATAATTATTTCTTCTTGCGACGACGGACAATAAACTTGTCTGACGGCTTCTTGGATCTAGTCTTGTAACCTTTTGCTGGCTGACCCCAAGGTGACACCGGATGGCGACCACCTGAAGTTTTACCTTCACCACCACCATGAGGGTGATCAACAGGGTTCATAACAACACCACGAACCTTAGGGCGACGGCCAAGCCATCGAGATTTACCAGCTTTACCAATCACAATATTTTCATGTTCAGAGTTACCTACTTCACCAATGGTAGCACTACAGTTCTTATGAACCATTCTTACTTCACCACTAGGAAGACGAAGAGTGACATACTCACCTTCTTTAGCTAACACCTGTGCAAATGAACCAGCACTGCGAACAATTTGGCCACCTTTGCCGATCTGCATTTCAACATTATGAACTACAGTTCCCAAAGGAATTCGATGTAAAGGCATTGAGTTACCAACACTGAAAGTCGCTTCTTCACCAGAAACTACAGTGTCATTAACTTTAAGACCTTTTGGCCAGATAATATATCGCTTCTCACCATCGGCATAAGCTAGCAAAGCAATGCGAGCACTTCTGTTTGGATCGTACTCAATAGTTGCTACGCGAGCTGGTACACCAATTTTATTACGCTTGAAGTCAATACGACGATAACGTCGTTTATGACCGCCACCACGGTGACGACAAGTAATACGACCGTTGTTATTACGGCCACCTGTTCTTTTAATTGGCTCAAGTAGTGACTTTTCAGGAGTTGAAGCTGTCAACTCACTAAAGTCAGATACTGTTCTGAATCGCTGTCCCGGTGTGACCGGTTTCAGTTTTTTGATTCCCATCTTTTCCTACTCCTCTATACCCTGGGGCTTCGATACCCTGCTAGACGTTGTCGAACAGATCAATCGAGTCACCCTCGGCGAGGGTTACAATTGCTTTTTTCCACGATGCACGACGACCAGAAAAACGACCCATGCGTTTAATCTTACCGATTCGGTTCATAGTCCGGACATTCTCAACTTTAACACCAAAATACATTTCAATTGCTTGACGTATTTCATGTTTGTTGGCATCAGGATTAACCTGGAAGAAATACTGGTTGTGCATCTCACGCAGAATAGTTCCACGCTCTGTAACTATTGGTCGAGTAATAACCTTGCTTAGATCTTTCATGATCCAAACACCTCCTCAACACCCTTAAGAGCGTCCTGAGTAAATACCAAGTTGTCAGCCCACAAAATATTGTAGGTATTCAACTCATTATGACGCATTACTTTTACACCTTTTACATTCCGTAAAGACTTGAAAACATTTTCAGTCTCAGGATGTAAAACTACCAAAGTATGACGACCTTCAAGAGGCAAGGAAGAAAGCAATACTGTCATTTCCTTGGTCTTTGGTGACTCCATATCGAAATTCTCGATTACAGAGATACGCTCTTCAGATGCTCTGTCACTAAGAACAGAAAGCAAAGCTTTGCGTTTGGTTTTCTTTGGCAGCTTGTAGCTGTAATCACGTGGATGTGGTCCAAAAGCAACACCACCACCGACACGGACCGGAGTCCTTGCACTACCGGCACGAGCACGGCCAGTACCTTTTTGTCGATAAAGCTTTGCGCCTGTATAAGCCACTTCTGCACGAGTCTGAGTGTCATGCGTACCTTGACGTTGATTAGCCAAGTAGCAGCGAACCGCTTCATAGACAGACTGCTTGTGGACATCCTGTTCAAATAGGGATGCCGGCAGATCTACTGTCCCAACGGACTCGCCTGTTTTGTTGTAAAGATTAGCCGATGCCATCACTTACCTCTGTTGTTACCGGCTTGTCCGGATGTAAACTATACCATTCTTACTACCAGGAACACTGCCTTTAACCAGAAGTAGATTACGTTCAGAATCTACTCTGACAATAGTCAGGTTCTTTTTAGTATGAGTCTTATTACCATACTGACCAGACATGTGAGTTCCTTTGAGAACGCGACCTGGTCGGGTTGCCATTCCAATAGAACCTGATGCCCTTACTTGCCTACTACCGTGACCAGCTGGTCCACGATGCTGATTCCAGCGTTTGATTCGGCCTTGAAAACCTTTACCTTTTGTGGTTCCAGTTACATCAACCTTATCAACACCTTCGAACAATGAAACATCGACAGTGTCGCCGAGATTCAGTTCAGTACCATCAGTGCGAAACTCCTGCAGAGCTTCCACAGGATCCACTCCGGCTTTCCGGAAATGTCCCTGCATAGGCATAGTTGTATTTTTAGGCTTGCGCTTCCCAAAACCTAGTTGAACAGCGTCGTACCTGTCGTTACCGTCAGCAGCTTTGATCTGTGTAACAACACAAGGTCCTGCTTCCAAAACAGTAACTGGAATATGGCGGCCTTCTTCATCGAAGATCCGTGTCATTCCTATTTTTTTGCCAATCAATCCGTTCATGATTGCTCCCTGATTCCCATCTACTCTTGGCTAAACAACGATTGAGACATCTACGCTAGCCGGCAGAGTCAACTTCTTCAGATATTCTGTTGTCTGTGGAGTCGAATTTTCGATCTCAATCAAACGCTTGTGAATTCTCATCTCAAACTGCTCACGTGACTTTTTATTCACATGTGGTGAGCGAAGGACAGTGTAAACTGACTTCTTGGTAGGCAGTGGAACAGGTCCACGAACCATAGCGCCAGTTTTTAAAACTGTCTGGACAATTACTTCAGCTGAACGATCCAGCACTGCTGGTTCGTAAGCTTTCAATCTGATTTTAATTTTCTGCTTTGCCAACTTACTACACTCCATGTTTTGCGATGGCTACTCCAGCATCACCTGTTTGCGGTGCCTGCTCGCCTTTCGCAGTAACAGGTCGGAACCAAAAGGCTCCGACCTGAATTACCTACTAATCAATGATTTTCGAAACAACACCAGAACCAACGGTACGGCCACCTTCACGAATCGCGAAGCGTAAGCCCTCTTCCATGGCAATTGGGTTAATCAGTTCAGCAACCATCTTGATGTTATCACCAGGCATTACCATCTCTACGCCTTCTGGCAGATCTGCTGCACCAGTGATATCAGTTGTACGGAAATAGAACTGAGGACGATAACCTGTGAAGAATGGAGTATGACGTCCACCCTCTTCTTTAGTCAGGATATAAACTTCACACTCAAACTTGGTGTGTGGGTTTACGCTACCTGGCTTACAAATTACCATACCACGTTCAATGTCATCTTTTTTGGTTCCACGAAGAAGAAGACCAACGTTATCGCCAGCCATACCTTCGTCAAGAATCTTACGGAACATCTCTACACCAGTACATACTGTGTCTTGAGTGTCACGGATTCCTACAATTTCCACCTTGTCGCCTGTGTTGACTTTACCACGCTCAATACGACCAGTTGCTACTGTTCCACGACCGGAGATCGAGAAAACATCTTCAATTGGCATAAGGAATGGTTTGTCCAACTCACGCTCTGGTGTTGGCACTGTTGACTCAAGAGCTTCAATGAGCTCCCAGATGCATTTTGATTCAGGTGCATCAGGGTCTCCGCTCTCAAGAGCTTTCAATGCTGAACCTTGAACGATTGGAAGATTGTCGCCATCAAAGTCATATTGACTTAGAAGATCGCGAATCTCCATCTCGACCAGTTCCAGAAGCTCTGGATCATCTACCTGGTCTACTTTATTCATAAATACTACGATGTAAGGTACGCCAACCTGACGAGCAAGCAGGATGTGCTCACGTGTTTGAGGCATTGGACCATCTGCAGCTGAAACTACCAGAATAGCGCCATCCATCTGCGCTGCACCGGTAATCATATTCTTCACGTAGTCAGCGTGACCAGGACAATCAACGTGTGCATAGTGACGTTTCTCACTCTGGTACTCAACGTGGGCTGTTGCAATTGTAATACCACGTTCACGCTCTTCAGGAGCCTTATCGATCTCATCAAAAGGTGTAAACTCTGCTAAACCTTTTTTTGCGAGAATCTCAGTAATGGCTGCCGTCAAGGTTGTCTTACCGTGATCTACGTGACCAATTGTTCCAACGTTAACGTGTTCTTTCGTTCTTTCAAACTTTTCGCGAGCCATTGTGGCTACCTCCTTTTAGGGCCATCACCCTGTCCATAATCCCATGTATTTTTGCATTATCTCGGTGGCGATTTTTTTCGGCACCTCTTCATAACTTGCAAACTGCATTGTGTAGCTTGCTCTACCTTGTGTTAGTGACCGCAGCTGTGTTGCATAACCGAACATTTCGATTAACGGCAACTCTGCAGTAACCACCTGGACCTCGTCACGCGGCTCCATCTTCATGATCCGCCCACGCTTCGAGTTTAGATGCCCTGTTACATCACCGAGATACTCAGCTGGTGTAACTACTTCGACATCCATAACCGGCTCCAGAATCACCGGTCCCGCTTTCGCAATTGCATTTCGAAGCCCCTCGGCTCCTGCGGCGCGAAAAGCGCTTTCACTAGATAACTCATCATCAATTGAGCCACCAGTTATTTTTATCTCCAAGTCCACCATCTGGTAACCAGCAAGGGCACCACTTACACAAGACTGAAGACAGGCTTCCTCAGCAGCTTTAGCAAAAATCCCGGGCAATATTTCTGTACTAACTGAATTTGTACAGCTAATACCCGACCCAAGTTCGCCAGGCTTCACATTCAACACCAAGTGTGCGAACTGAGCCTTGCCACCAAAGTGACGCTCAAGTTTGATATCTTCCGTAGCCTCTGCAGTAATTGCTTCCCGATATGCAACTTGAGGTCTGCCAATATTGACTTGAGCCCCAAATTCTCGCTGCAACCTGTCGCAAATAATCTCTAGGTGCAGCTCACCCATTCCGGAAATAATCGTCTGACCTGTTTCAGGATCTACTTTCACCTGGAAAGTTGGATCCTCTTCACTCAAACTGGCCAGTGCATCGTTTGTTTTTTCTTGGTCGGCTTTTGTTTTAGGCTCAACCGCGACAAAAACAACAGGCTCAGGAAATATCATTTCCTCAAGCATTATCGGTCTTTCAAGAGCACAAAGCGTATCGCCTGTTCTAATCTCTTTAAAGCCGACAAGGGCAACTATCTCTCCGCAGGTTGCTTCCTGAATCTCCTCACGCTTGTTTGCGTGCATTCGAAGTATCCTGTTAACTCTCTGCTTCTTGCCCGTATTAGCGTTCAGCATTACGCCTCCCGCTTTCATAGTCCCGCTGTAAATTCTGGCATAAGCCAGTCTACCTACATAAGGATCCGTTACAATCTTGAATGCTATAGCACTCAACGGCTCCTGATTTCCTGTCTCGCGAACCTCAACCTCCCGGTCTTTTGGCCGCCATCCTTGAACCGGAGGCATATCCTCTGGTGAAGGAAGGAAATCAACAACAGCGTCCAGTAATTTCTGAACTCCATTGTTTTTGAAAGCCGACCCGCATAATACAGGTACAACCACGGCTTTCAAAGTAGCGCGTCTAAGCGCTGCGATCAGTTGACCGTTATCCGGCTCCTGATCCTCAAGAAAAAGCTCTGCAATCTCATCATCTAAATCTGCAAGCTTTTCCAACAACTGCTCTCTGGCAGTCTGAGCTTCCGCCAGCATCTCTTCAGGAATTTCAGTGTCATCAAAACTGGCACCTAAATCCTCAGAGTGGGGAAACCGTGCGGTCATTGTCAAAAGATCAATAACTCCGCGGAACTCATCCCCGCTGCCAACCGGAATCTGCAAAGGAAGCGGACTAGCTCCGAGCCTTTGCTTCATCATCTCTACAGCCCTGTCAAAGTCAGCTCCTGCTCTGTCCATCTTATTGATGAACGCTATCCGAGGAACCCGATACTTATCAGCCTGTCTCCAGACTGTCTCTGACTGGGGCTCGACGCCTCCAACTGCACAAAATACAGCAACTGCGCCATCAAGAACCCTCAGGCTGCGCTCCACTTCAACAGTGAAATCAACATGCCCTGGTGTATCGATGATATTGACACGATAATCGCGCCAAAAGCAGGTAGTGGCTGCGGCAGTAATTGTAATGCCGCGCTCTTTTTCCTGCTCCATAAAGTCCATACAGGCTGCGCCATCATGAACTTCACCGATGGAGTGCACTCGACCAGTATAATAAAGTATACGTTCGGTCGTAGTGGTTTTGCCGGCGTCGATGTGAGCCATGATCCCGATATTGCGGAATCTATTCAGTTTCACTTCCGTCGCCACAACAACTCCCATATAAGCTACCCGAGTCACAACAATGCGACGCGCACAGTATCTCATTCCAGAGTCTGTCCGTCTCCATTGCCACTGTCGCATCCTGCGAACTAATCGGGCTATTGTGTTTTCTTCAACAAACGTTTCAGCTTAAGCGTGTGCTAAAACGAGAGGGACCATTACCATCGACAGTGTGCGAATGCTTTATTCGCATCTGCCATACGGTGGGTGTCTTCACGCTTCTTGATAGACGGTCCTTCGTTTTTACTCGCTAAAATTAATTCAGCGGCCAGTCTCTGAGCGAAAGTATGTTCCGGGCGACTGCGGGCAAAATCGATCAGCCAGTGCATCGCTAACATTGTTCGCCTGTCAGGACGAACTTCAATTGGAACCTGATAAGTAGCGCCACCAATGCGACGAGACTTTACTTCCAGACTGGGCTTAACATTACTAAGAGCAGAGCGGAAAACTTCGATGCCTTCCTGGCCTGTTTGCTCTTTGATGCTGTCAAGAGCACCATAAACCATCTTCCGTGCCACGCTGCGTTTACCGTCAAGCATGACATAGTTGATGAACTTTGCAATTACTGTATCGCCATACACCGGATCTGGTGTAACTTTACGTCTTTCCGGTCTTCTTCGTCTTGCCATTTCCAGCTACCTCTAATTCTTAGGGCGTCTAACGCCATATTTGGAACGACCCCGACGACGAGACTCTACTGCCGACGCATCCTGGGTACCGCGAACAATGTGATAACGAACACCTGGAAGATCTTTTACACGACCACCACGAACCAGCACAATGCTATGCTCCTGGAGGTTATGACCTTCTCCACCGATATAAGCTGTAACTTCAATACCATTAGTAAGACGCACACGGGCAATCTTTCTAAGAGCGGAATTAGGCTTCTTAGGTGTAGCTGTATATACGCGAGTACAAACACCCTTGCGCTGTGGACAATTTCCCAAAGCAGGGCTCTTGCTTTTTTGTTTAGCGGTCTTGCGACCTTTACGAACCAACTGGTTCAGTGTCGGCACTTCAAACTCTCCTGTGTGACGCTCAATTAATGAGCTCCGGACATTTCCATTGCGCAGAAAGGCACTTTAGCCCTTTGCGCAGACTTGCAAGCTTATATCCAGACCAGCCCGTTGTCAAGAAATCCGTTACGGTTTTTTTGGTCTGTTTTTTCGGATCCGTCCGATTTATCAATTTTTCCCTAAGCTGGAGCTTCTGTAGCCTCTTCTTCGCCCATCTCGGCAAGCATAGCTTCTTGCTGTGAAGCAATCTCGCTCTCTTCTTTGGCGCTCTGAATCAACTCATCTTCAAGCTCTGCTTCAGGATCTTCAACACCAATATTCTGGTATTCAAGCAAACCAGTACCAGCTGAAATCAAATGTCCCATTATGACATTTTCCTTCAATGATCTGAGTTCATCACGTTGACTGCGTGTAGCTGCAGTAGTAAGAACCCTTGTTGTTTCCTGGAAACTTGCAGCACTGATGAAACTATCTGTTTCAAGACTGGCTTTAGTTATACCAAGTAGCAGTGGAATAGACTTTGCAGGCTTAAGCTCAGCTTCACCCTTTTTACGTAACTCAACATTGTTCTGCTGAATCTCAAGGTTTGCTTTCTCAACATCACGATAGTTTACTCTGTCATCTTCAAGGAATCGAGTATCTCCAGAGTTGAGTATTTGAACTTTTTGCATCATCCGTGAAACAATAACTTCAATGTGCTTGTCATTGATTTTTACACCCTGTAATCGATATACTTCCTGAACAGCGTTTACAAGATAGCTCTGCACCTCATTAACACCTTTAACATTCAGAATATCCATCGGGTTGATTGGGCCTTCAGTCAACCTGTCACCAGCAATAACCTGTTCGCCTTCATATGTACGAACATGCTTGCCGTGTGGGATCAAGTATTCTTTTTCAACATTTCCAGCTCCCTCAACAACTACTTTACGCAACCCTCTGGTTGTTCCCTGGAAACTGACGATACCATCAATCTCGGTAACAATAGCAGCATTCTTAGGTTTACGAGCTTCAAATAACTCAGCAACCCTAGGTAGACCACCAGTAATATCACCTGTTTGAGAAACATCACGTGGAATCTTTGCCAATTTCAAGCCCAGAGTTGCCTCTTGACCATCTTTGACCAAAACAAAAGCTCCTGTAGGAACTATGTACTCACCAAGTTTCTTGCCGGTTTTGGCAGAAACAATCCTGATTGCAGGATGTAGTGTTTTGTCTTTAGGTTCCTTAATTACAGGTTGTTTCATACGTGTCTTCTCATCCATCTCAATGGCAAGAGAAACACCTTCTATAATATCAACATACTCAATAACACCCTTTTTCTCAGCCAGGATGAAATCAGAATATGGATCCCACTCAAACAGTGAGTCACCTTTACTTACTTTTTGATTGTTCTTTGCAAAAACCACAGCACCATATGGCAATGTCATGTGACTTCTTATTACACCGTTTCCAAGGACAAGGTTCATCTCACCTTTACGGCTAATTGCAACCTTGGCGCCATCTTTGTTAGTAGCTAACTCAACACCTTCGAAAACAATTTTACCATCAGCAGCGGCAGCTTTAACATTCTGCTCTGCAGTACGGCTTGCGGTACCACCAATATGGAAAGTACGCAATGTCAACTGAGTACCAGGCTCACCAATTGATTGAGCAGCAATAACTCCAACAGGTTCCCCAATATCAACTAACTTGGATTCTGCAAGGTTGTATCCATAACACAGGGCACATACACCACGTTCGCTGCGACAAGTTAGAATCGACCTCAGCTTTATCGTCTCTACACCAGCCTCTTCAATTCTGATAGCCATATCAGCATCAATAAGCTGGCCAACTTCACAAATAAGGTCACCTTTTGCATCAGGAATATCTTCCGCAGATGCTCTACCGATAATTCTATCACGTAGTGGCTCAACAGTTTTTTCACCTTCTTTGAGGCTGGAAACTTCAACACCCATAAGAGTTCCACAATCATGCTCTGTAATCACAACATCTTGAGAAACATCTACCAGACGACGAGTCAAGTAACCAGCATCAGCAGTTTTCAGAGCAGTATCTGCCAGACCTTTACGAGCACCGTGAGTGGAGATAAAGTACTCCAGAACTGATAGTCCTTCACGGAAGTTCGATTTAATTGGCTGCTCAATAATCTCACCAACACCACCAGTAACTTTTTTCTGAGGCTTGGCCATCAGACCACGCATACCAGCAAGCTGTTTGATCTGGTCTTTGCTACCACGAGCACCAGACGCATTCATCATGTAGAGAGGGTTGAAACCCTGCCTGTCATATTGCAGGTTATCAAACATTTTATCTCGAACATCATCAGTAACTTGAGTCCAGATATCGATAACCTTGTTATAACGCTCACGGTTTGTGATAATACCGTTTTTATGCTGTTCAACTACTTCATCAACTTTTTTCTGAGCAGCATTAATAATATCCTGCTTCACAGCTGGTATCTGAATATCATCAATACCGATAGTCAGTCCAGCTTCTGTAGCATGACCAAACCCAAGGGCTTTCAGTTTATCCAGGAAATCCATACAGACAGTTGTACCAAATCTTTTGTGAACATCAGCAACCAGGTTAGCCAGAGCTTTCTTTGGGAAAGCCTGGTTGATCTCTTCAAGCTTGATCTCTGGTGGTAGAATCTCATGGAATAAGACACGACCAACTGTTGTTTTAACCCGCTTATAGCTATCGCCATGCTTGGCACGAACTTCTATAGGAGCATGCTTCTCAATCAAGCCGGCTTTCAATGCTGCGATAGCATCACCAGGAGTCGAGAAAGCTTTTCCCTCACCCTTTGCGCCTTCACGCTCAAGAGTCAGATAATAGCAACCTAGAACCATATCCTGCGATGGAGTGGCAACAGGTGTACCACTGGCAGGAGACATAATATTATTTGGAGCAAGCATTAACAGGCGAGCTTCCAGTTGAGCTTCATATCCAAGAGGGACATGAACAGCCATCTGGTCACCATCAAAGTCAGCATTAAAAGCTGCACAAACCAATGGGTGAATTCGAATAGCTTTACCTTCAACCAGTACCGGCTCAAATGCCTGAATACCAAGACGGTGAAGTGTTGGTGCACGGTTAAGCATGACAGGGTGATCTTTAATGATTCCCTCCAGGATATCCCAAACTTCAGGACGTTCCTGCTCAACCAGTTTCTTCGCACTCTTTACAGTCTGAACATAACCTTCTTCTTCAAGCTTCCTGATAATGAAAGGCTTGAATAGTTCCAGTGCCATTGTCTTTGGCAGACCACACTGATAAAGTTTAAGTTCAGGACCGACAACAATTACACTACGGCCAGAGTAGTCAACACGCTTACCGAGCAAGTTCTGACGGAATCGACCTTTTTTACCTTTGAGCATGTCACTCAGAGATTTAAGAGGACGATTACCTTGTCCTTTAACTGCGCGAGAACGACGACCATTATCAAACAACGCATCTACAGCTTCCTGCAACATACGTTTTTCATTTCTGAGAATTACACCAGGTGCTTTAATCTCTATTAGTCTTTTCAATCGGTTATTACGATTGATAACACGACGGTAAAGATCATTGAGATCACTTGTGGCAAATCGTCCACCATCCAGAGGAACCAGAGGTCTCAGGTCAGGTGGTAGGACTGGAACACAATCCAGAACCATCCAGCCAGGGTTATTTGTTGAAGCTCGGAAAGATTCAATAATCTTAAGCCTCTTTAAAACTGCCTTTTTACGCTGAACAGAAGTTTCTGTTTTGGCTTGAAGACGAAGCTCGGAGTTCAGTTCATCCAGATCCATTGCGTCCAGAAGAGTTCGGACAGCTTCGGCGCCCATATCGAGCTCTGCTTCCCAGTGAGGATTCTCCTCAATCATCTCCCACCAATCTTCTTCACTGATGACTTCACCCTGAATAAGATCGGTGTTACCTGGGTTCATAACTATGAATGATTCGTAGTAAAGAACTCGCTCAAGATCTTTCAACTTCATATTGAGCATATGCCCGATACGACTTGGAAGACCTTTGAAGAACCAGATATGAGCAATAGGTACAGCCAACTCAATGTGACCGAGACGTTCACGTCGAACCCTGCTCTGAGTTACTTCAACACCACATTTATCGCAGACGATGCCACGAAAACGGATGCGTTTATATTTACCGCAGTTACACTCCCAATCCTTTACAGGCCCAAAGATACGCTCACAAAAGAGCCCGTCTTTTTCAGGCTTGAAAGTACGGTAGTTAATAGTCTCCGGCTTTGTGACCTCACCATAACTCCATTCACGAATGGTCTCTGGTGATGCCAACTGTATCATTATCGAGTCATGGCTCGATAGATTGAAATCATCTTGTGTTTTCATTACTGGCCTCCTGGCAATTCAAAGACTTGGCGGTTACAGATTTTTTAAAGGAGCCTCTTCAAGGCGTACATCCAGACACAAACTCTGAATTTCCTTCATCAAAACATTGAAAGACTCTGGTATACCCGGCTCTGGCGGGTTCTCGCCTTTCACAATCGCCTCATAAACCTTGGAACGACCGTTAACATCATCTGATTTTACTGTCAGCATTTCCTGCAGACAATTCGCGGCACCATACGCTTCAAGTGCCCAGACTTCCATTTCACCAAATCGCTGGCCACCAAACTGTGCCTTACCACCCAGCGGCTGCTGAGTAACAAGTGAGTATGGACCAATACTTCTGGCGTGGATTTTCTCTTCAACCAGGTGATGCAGTTTCAACACATAAATAGTACCGACGGTCACTTCATTATCAAAGCGTTCGCCAGTTCTACCATCATAAAGCACAGCTTGACCACTTTCTGGCAAGTCTGCTTCCTTTAGTGCAGTCTTGATCTCATCAATAGAAGCTCCATCGAATACTGGAGTTTGTATTTTGACACCAAGCTTTGTAGCTGCCCAACCCAGGTGAGTTTCAAGAACCTGTCCCAAGTTCATTCGAGATGGAACACCAAGAGGATTCAACACAATATCGACGGGAGTTCCGTCTTCAAGGTGTGGCATATCCTCAACAGCCATAATTCTGGAAACAACACCCTTATTACCATGGCGACCAGCCATTTTGTCACCAACGCTCAACTTGCGTCGGCGGGCAATATATACCTTAACCAGCTTCACAACTCCTGGAGGCAACTCATCACCACGCTGTAGTCGTTCACACTGCTTTTCATAGTCGACATCAATTCTGTCAAGTTCTACATATGCAGACTCAAAGACTTTGCGAATACTCTTATCCACCTTTTTGTCTTTGACCAATGGCAAGCCCCAGTGAATGTCTGAAAGAGGTAACTCTTCCACAACCTTCTTGGTAAACTTCCTGCCAGCTTTCAGAAGTTCTTCGCCGGTATTTGCATCAATGATGTGATGCGCTTCCTGGCCAAGGAACAAATCTGACAAGCGTTCGGCTCTCAACAGATCTACTAAATCCCGTTTCCTGTCACGATCAAGAAGCAAAGCCTCCAGTTGGCTTTTTTCTTTCTTTTTCGCATAGGTTGTACGGTTTGAACGATCATGACGAGAGAATACTTTTACATCGACAACGACGCCATCCATACCAGGCTTGGCTTTCAATGATGCATCCTTAACATCACCAGCTTTTTCACCAAAGATTGCACGCAACAGTTTCTCTTCAGGTGAAAGTTCAGTCTCACCCTTTGGAGTAACTTTACCGACAAGAATATCGCCAGCTTTAACCTTGGCTCCAACATAGACTATGCCGCTTTCATCAAGATTGCGGATAGCCTCTTCGCTGATGTTTGGAATTTCACGCGTTACTTCTTCAACACCTCGTTTGGTATCGCGAACCTGTAATGCGTGTTCCTCTATATGAAGTGATGTAAAGACATCGTCACTGACCAAAGTCTCAGAACAGAGGATAGCATCCTCATAGTTATATCCACCCCATGGCATAAACGCTACCAGCAGATTCCTGCCCAATGCGAGTTCACCATTTTGAGTAGAAGGACCATCAGCTAAAGCATCACCTTTACTGACTTTTTGGCCTGCTCTAACCAGAGGTTTCTGATTATAGCAAGTGTCCTGATTGCTTCGACGGAATTTGCGGAGCTTGTATTCAACAAGGCCACTCTCGTCAAAGAAACTTCTGGCTTTAACCATATCAGGATTGTTGTATTTGACTGTGACGCTGTCAGCAGAAACCCGCTCAACAACACCAGCAGCTTCAGCAACAATTACAGCACCGGTATCAACAGCAACCTTACGTTCCATACCAGTTCCAACAACTGGAGAATCAGAACGCATCAGTGGAACTGCCTGACGCTGCATGTTACAACCCATAAGTGCACGGTTGGCATCATCATGCTCAAGGAAAGGAATCAGAGATGCTGCCGCAGAAACGATCTGCTTAGGCGATACATCCATATATTCCACATCTTTAGGAGCTGCTACCGGATACTCACCACGACACCTTGACAGAACGCCCTTACCCTCAAACTTGTTGTTCTTATTAAGAGGGGCATTTGCCTGTGCAATGATATACTTATCTTCAGCATCTGCAGTCAGATAATCTATCTCATTACCAACAACACCTTTTTTAACACGCCTGTAAGGAGTTTCGATAAATCCGAAACTATTGACACGGGCATGAGTTGCCAGACTTGCAATCAGACCAATATTTGGGCCTTCAGGAGTCTCAATAGGACACATACGACCATAGTGTGTGTAGTGAACATCTCGAACCTCAAAACCGGCTCGATCGCGATGTAGACCACCAGGTCCTAGTGCAGACAGACGACGCTTGTGAGTCATCTCACTAAGCGGATTTGTCTGGTCCATAAACTGTGACAACTGGCTACTGCCAAAGAACGACTGCACAACGGCACTGACTGTTCTTGCATTTACCAGATCAACAGGTGTTACGGTTTTTTCTTTATCTGCCAGATTCATCCTCTCTCTAATAATCCTCGCCATACGGCTCAGACCAACAGAGAACTGATTAGCCAGCAGTTCACCAACGCTACGAACGCGTCGGTTACCAAAGTGATCAATATCATCAGTCTTCTGGCTACCCAGGAAAAGATCAATCATCTCATGGATTATCTTTAAGAAATCCGCAGGTGTCAGAGTTGTTGTATCAGCAGGAATATCCAATCCCAACCTGGAATTCAGCTTGTAACGACCAACTTCAGCCAGATCATAACGCTTCTCATTAAAGAAGATCTGTTCAAAGTGTTTACGAGCAACTTCCTCACTTGGAGGGTCGCCAGGACGAATCAGACTGTAGAAACGCTTGAGTGCATACTCGGAACAAAGTATTTCATCAACAGAAACAACGTTCCCTCTTCTGCCCTCATCTTCAACAACTTTTTCAGCTTCTGCTATATCCTTGATTATACAATTCAGAATCAAGCTAGGCTCATTTGCTGTAACTTGACCTTCTGCAATCAGGAGTAAATCACCTTTTGCTTCAGCAAGAATTGTTTCCACCATCAAAGGATCGATCAGTCTTCCAGCAAGTGCAATGCGTTCACCAGAATCGGCACTGTATACATCAGATGCCAGGACTCGACCTTCAAGGGTATCAGCCTTTTTAGTTCCCTTCTTGGGAACCTTCAGCTTTTGAGTCTCAAGGAATAATTTAATTATATCTTCGTTACTGCTGAATCCTAGAGATCGCAGTAAGAAAGTAACTCTCTGCTTGCGTTTGCGATCGATATGCACATACATCATGTCATTGATGTCAGTACTGAATTCTACCCAGGAACCACGGTAAGGAACAATCTTGGACTTAAATAAATTACGTCCATTAGGATGTTGTTCATTACTGAATGAGACTCCTGGAGATCTGTGAATCTGACTGACGATAACTCGTTCAGCACCATTCACAACAAAAGTACCTTTATCAGTAATCAATGGCAATTCACCCAGGTAGACTTCACTCTCCTGGATATCTCTAATTTGAAGCTCGGCATCAGGGCCTGATTGATCAGCATCCTTGACAACCAATTGCATCTTCACTTTTAGAGGAGCTGCATATGTAAGACCACGCTCCTGGCATTCTTCGAGCCCGTATTTTGGCTCACCAAGAGTGTAACTGCGATATTCCATCGTGAGATGGCCGCGTGTAGCGTCGATTGGAAAAATCGACCGGAAAACAGACTCCAACCCAACATCTCTTCGATCTTCAATTGGAATGGTAGTCTGCAAAAAATCGTTGTATGACTCCAACTGCACTGCCAAAAGGTTTGGCATTTCCTCTTTGAGGTTCAGTTTAGAGTAATTAACGCGACCTGTGAACTTGTCAATAGATGTCTGGTTCACCACTAGATCACTTCCTCGCCTGGAAAACAAATATCAAATCTGACTAGCCGGGAACCGACCCGGCGTCGTATAGCAAATTACCCCCTGCCTGCAAGCAGGCAGGGGATTAAACTCAACATCAATTACTTGATGTCAATGATAGCGCCAACTTCTTCAAGCTTAGTTTTGATCTCTTCAGCTTCACTCTTTTCAACGCCTTCTTTAACGTTTGTAGGAGCTGATTCAACAAGAGCCTTAGCTTCTTTAAGTCCCAAACCTGTGATTGCGCGAACTTCTTTGATGACAGCGATTTTCTTATCGCCAGCACCAGTCAGAACAACAGCAAACTCTGTTTGCTCAGCAGCAGCTTCGCCACCAGCAGCAGGACCAGCAGCAACAGCAACAGGAGCAGCAGCACTAACGCCAAACTTGTCTTCCATAGCTTTTACCAGGTCAGCAGCTTCCAGAACTGTCATAGCTTCAATCATTTCCAGAACTTTCTGGCCATTTTCACTTAGTGTAATTTCAGTGTTCTCTGACATTTTTTTCTCCTTGTTTTTGTGTAACAATTTTCTGTCACACTAAAAGGGGGTATTGCCCCTATTTGTTAACTAACTATTTACTAAGCTTCTTTTTGCTCAGCAACTGCATTGATAACTCGAGTCAAAGCACCTACGACGCCATTGACTGTGCCGACTATTCCACTCAGTGGAGATGTCATGCTACCCATCATCTTTGCATAGAGTTCATCGCGACCAGGTATTTTAGACAAAGCAACTATTTGCATTGAATCCAAATATGCACCATCCAGGTACCCACCCTTTACTTCCATTGCTTCGTTGTCTTTAGAAAAGTCAACTGCAAGTTTAGCAGGATCTACCTGGCTTTCAGGTCCCATCAGAAAAGCCGTTGGGCCACTGATATGATCATTTAGTGCACTAACATCGGCTTCATTAGCTGCAATTTTGGCAAGGGTATTCTTAACCACTTTGCAAACTACACCCAATTCCCGACATTTGACGCGAAACTCGGTTATTTGTTCAACTGTCAACCCGGAATAATCTACCAGAACAATGCTCTGTGCAGCTTTCAGGTTTTCAGTGATCTCCTCAACCGCTAATATTTTTTCTGGACGTGCCATTAAGCACTCTCCTTTTCTCTAACAAATTTACCTTATAACGGCAACTGCAAGTTCAAGCCTCTATTTTCCCATTGCTCCAAGATCAATCGGGAAACTAGGTGACATTGTTCCTGACAGGTAAATACTCTTTACGTATGAACCCTTAAGGGATGCCGGCTTAACACGCATAAGTTCTTTAAATAAAACTTCTACGTTTCCAACCAGTTGCTCAGCATTGAAAGATCTCTTGCCAACTCCAACGTGAATAACACCGGCTTTATCAACACGGTACTCCACACGGCCAGCTTTGGCTTCTTTAACAGCCTTTTCAATGTCCATTGTTACTGTTCCTACTTTAGGGTTAGGCATAAGTCCACGAGGACCGAGTACACGGCCACGCTTTCCAAGCTCACCCATCATGTCGGGAGTAGCGATGATGACATCAACATCTGTCCAACCAGAATCTATCTTGGCAAGAAATTCATCGGATCCAACCATGTCGGCTCCGGCTGCTGTTGCTTCTTCTTCTTTTGGCCCGCGAGTAATCACAAGCACCTTAACCTCTTTACCAGTACCATTCGGGAGCACAACAGTACCGCGGATATTTTGATCCGCGTGACGTGGGTCGACATTCAGACGAACTGCAACATCAACCGACTCATCGAATTTTCGTTTTGGAAGAGATTCAAGAAGAGCCACAGCTTCATCCAAGGCATATGCCTTGGTACTATCAATGCTCTCTTTGGCTTTGCGCCAATTCTTTCCACGTTTCATTATTTTTCATCTCCGTGACTGTGATGGGGCGAAGGGGCAAAAATTTTGCTCCTACTTCTCCGCCAGCAGTGACATAATTATCCTGCCGCCGTATTTCCCAGTCTTACTGGAACAGGTTTTTCACTTACCATTTAAAATGGTTAGCGAACCTCCAGTCCCATGCTCCTAGCTGTGCCTGCAATGATTTTCATTGCAGCCTCGATTGTGCCGGCATTAAGGTCGGGCATTTTCATCTCCGCGATTTCGCGAACCTGTGCCCTGCTTACTTTACCAACCACAACCTTACCAGGCTCCTGACTTGCAGATTCAAGACCTGCAGCCTTTTTGAGGAGTACGGATGCAGGAGGAGTCTTGGTAATGAAAGAGAAACTGCGATCCTGATACACCGTAATGACAACAGGTATCACAAGTCCCATCTGTTCTTTGGTTCGCTCATTGAAAGCGCTACAGAATTCAGGAATACCGACACCATGCTGTCCCAACGCAGGCCCTACGGGCGGTGCGGGGTTAGCTTGGCCAGCCTTGATCTGTAACTTGATCTGAGCGAGCATCTTCTTCGCCATTGACTTAACTCCTGACTTGTTGTGAATTGTTAGCCTCTAAATGGAAACGCGCGCAGTCCACATGCACAAAACCATCCGAAAACTAACTTTATATATGTACTGCAAGACTCCAGACTAAAGACTGCAGTACTGAGAACGGCCTTATAGTTCCTTCACCTGAAGGAAATCCAATTCAACCGGTGTCTCCGAACCAAATATTGAGATCATAACAGTAAGTTTGCCCTTATCCTGGTTGATCTCACTTATAACGCCGCTCCAATCGCTGAACGGCCCATCGATAACCTGAACCTGATCGCCAACATTGTATGGAATTTCCAACAATGATCCCGATTCTTCTGTATCTGACATACGACCTAGAATCTGGTTGACTTCTTCTCTGGAGATAGCTTGTGGTTTAAGCTGATTCCCGCCAATAAAACGGGATACTCCAGGTATCTCATTAATCAGGTGCTGAGTATCTTTATTCATCTTCATCTCAACAAGAACATAGCTGGGGAACAGTTTGCGTTTACGCGAAACTCGTTTCCCATTTTTCATTTCAACTACATCTTGCTCAGCCACAAGGATTTCACCAAATTGATCATCAAGGCCATTGGCCTTGATACCCATTTCGATATTCCTTTTTACTTTATTTTCATGGCCTGTGTTGGCATGAATTATAAACCAGCGAAAGCCTTCAAGCCTACGCTGCTCATGAAGGTCGAGTTCTTTAGGCTCAGCCTGCTCATCTTCCTCTTCTGTCTTTTCAACAGTTTCGGAAGATTCTTCACTGGATTCATCAGTATCATCAAACGCAAATAGGTCATCACCGCTTAATTCCTCAACAGAATCATTGGTGGTCTCTTCTGCAGATTCTTCTACCGAATCTTTTGTATCTTTGGGATCGTCAAACACGATTACTCCCCTGTTTTAAGGCGATGAAAATATCGCACACTTTACAGACACAGAAACACCCGGCCGATACTACCATCGGCGGGTTAATATTGCCTTTCCTGAACGCGCACAACGCGTTAGGACATTAAGATGAGTTTCTTTTGAATGAAACTCAATACCTGATCAACCACAAAAACGAAGAATGTAACTACACCTACAGTTACACAAACAACGATAGTTGATTCTTTAAGATCTGCAAAAGACGGCCAGGAAACACGCTGCATCTCCTGTAATGTCTCTTTCAAATATCTTGTAAACCTGGCAAACAAATTTGCCTCCCTTATTTACTATCAAATGGCAGGGGCGGCAGGATTCGAACCCGCGGCCCTCGGTTTTGGAGACCGATGCTCTAGCCAGACTGAGCTACGCCCCTACAAACTGACAGTTAACTAGCGTGTTTCCTTGTGAGCTGTATGTTTATTACAGCGCGGGCAGTACTTGTTGTACTCAACCCTGTCAGGATGAAGACGCTTATTTTTCTTTGTAGTATAGTTCCTCATCTTGCAATCAATACAAGCGAGAATAATTATGTCCCTGGCCATTTTTCCCTCTTAATCAATGATTTTCGAAACAACACCAGAACCAACGGTACGGCCACCTTCACGAATCGCGAAGCGTAAGCCCTCTTCCATGGCAATTGGGTTAATCAGTTCAGCAACCATCTTGATGTTATCACCAGGCATTACCATCTCTACGCCTTCTGGCAGATCTGCTGCACCAGTGATATCAGTTGTACGGAAATAGAACTGAGGACGATAACCTGTGAAGAATGGAGTATGACGTCCACCCTCTTCTTTAGTCAGGATATAAACTTCACACTCAAACTTGGTGTGTGGGTTTACGCTACCTGGCTTACAAATTACCATACCACGTTCAATGTCATCTTTTTTGGTTCCACGAAGAAGAAGACCAACGTTATCGCCAGCCATACCTTCGTCAAGAATCTTACGGAACATCTCTACACCAGTACATACTGTGTCTTGAGTGTCACGGATTCCTACAATTTCCACCTTGTCGCCTGTGTTGACTTTACCACGCTCAATACGACCAGTTGCTACTGTTCCACGACCGGAGATCGAGAAAACATCTTCAATTGGCATAAGGAATGGTTTGTCCAACTCACGCTCTGGTGTTGGCACTGTTGACTCAAGAGCTTCAATGAGCTCCCAGATGCATTTTGATTCAGGTGCATCAGGGTCTCCGCTCTCAAGAGCTTTCAATGCTGAACCTTGAACGATTGGAAGATTGTCGCCATCAAAGTCATATTGACTTAGAAGATCGCGAATCTCCATCTCGACCAGTTCCAGAAGCTCTGGATCATCTACCTGGTCTACTTTATTCATAAATACTACGATGTAAGGTACGCCAACCTGACGAGCAAGCAGGATGTGCTCACGTGTTTGAGGCATTGGACCATCTGCAGCTGAAACTACCAGAATAGCGCCATCCATCTGCGCTGCACCGGTAATCATATTCTTCACGTAGTCAGCGTGACCAGGACAATCAACGTGTGCATAGTGACGTTTCTCACTCTGGTACTCAACGTGGGCTGTTGCAATTGTAATACCACGTTCACGCTCTTCAGGAGCCTTATCGATCTCATCAAAAGGTGTAAACTCTGCTAAACCTTTTTTTGCGAGAATCTCAGTAATGGCTGCCGTCAAGGTTGTCTTACCGTGATCTACGTGACCAATTGTTCCAACGTTAACGTGTTCTTTCGTTCTTTCAAACTTTTCGCGAGCCATCGCGATCCTCCTATGATTACAAATTCGAACCGCCCGCAATTATTGCGGGTACACAAAAAACAAGAATGGAGCCCACGAGCAGATTTGAACTGCTGACCGCTTGCTTACCATGCAAGTGCTCTACCGGCTGAGCTACGTGGGCCCTTGATCCTTCAAGATGAAACCAGCCGAAGCCGAAGCGTTGATCCGTCAACGCATGAGATGGAGCGGGAAACGAGACTCGAACTCGCGACCCTCAGCTTGGAAGGCTGATGCTCTACCAATTGAGCTATTCCCGCCCATTCATAACCAAGCCAACAATTCATTCTGTGTGTGGTGGCGAGGGGTGGATTTGAACCACCGAAGGCTACGCCGACAGATTTACAGTCTGTTCCCTTTGACCACTCGGGAACCTCGCCACACTTACTATCTAAACAAATATACTGGAGCTGGCGAGAGGACTTGAACCCCCAACAACCTCATTACAAGTGAGGAGCTCTACCAATTGAGCTACGCCAGCCCCTTCAATATGACGGACAAAAACGTCCGGACTACTCAGAGAGTAGTAGACCGCTTCATGTCATTTATTGACAGACCTGTGAATATAAATCGATACATTTGGTAGTGTCAAGATAAAAAAGATAGTTAGAGGGGTTTAACTACAGTTCCATCTGGACTATCTTCAACAAGATAACCTTTTGCCTGCAATTGATCACGAAGTTCATCTGCGCGAGCCCAGTTCTTATCTTCTCTTGCCAGATCTCTCTCTACAGCCAGGGCAGTAATTTCTTCAGGAATATCAGAAGAGACTGATTTTGCCATCTCAGTGAACCCGCCACGCCAAAGACCAAGTATTTCAACACCTTTAGTGAAAAAAGCTAGTGACTCAGAAACGATTTCAGCAGCAGGAGAATTATCCTCAAGAGAGCTATAATACTGATTTAGTTCTTTGGATAAACTGAAAAAAGCTCCAATAGCACCTGCAGAGTTGAAATCGTCATTCATTGCATCAAAGAAACGGCTGCGATATCTGTTAACAGACTGCAAGACAACATCTTCAGATTCAGTTAGAGCACGTTTTTCAGCTACCTGAACCTTCTCCTGTAATTTGATAGCAGCCCGCTGAAGTCTGTCCAGAGCCGACTCAGCTTCACTAAGCCGCTCCTCAGAGTAATCAATCTGACTGCGAAAATGAGCATTCAAAAGGAAAAAACGGATAACTTCTGGTCTGAATTTCTCCAACACTTCGCCCATAGCAAAGAAGTTACCATCGGATTTGGACATTTTCTTGTCACCAAGAAACAACAACCCGTTGTGCAGCCAGTAGTTAACAAATTTTTCACCTGTGCAACTGCAAGATTGTGCACGCTCATTCTCGTGGTGAGGGAAAAGCAGATCGCGACCGCCACCATGGAAATCAAAATGATCACCAAGAATTGATGCAGACATAACAGAACATTCTATGTGCCAACCAGGCCTACCTGCTCCCCATGGGGACTCCCAGGACGGCTCACCATCAGCTGCACTCTTCCATAAGGCAAAATCGAGTGCATCCTGTTTTTTATCATCAAGTTCCACTCGAGTTCCGGTAATCATATCATCAACGTTGCGCCCAGAGAGTTGTCCATAACCCTTAAATGAACGAACTTTGAAATAAACATCGCCATCAACTGCATAGGCATAATCTTTTTCTATCAATTTTTCTATATAACTGATGATACCATCGATATTCTCCGTTGCCAGAGGGTAATGATGTGCCGGTTGCAGATTCAGGGCTGCTGCATATTCGTAATAGAGTTCGATGTTACGGTCGGCAACTTCCCTGAACTCGATGCCCTCTTCTGATGCTTTATTGATAATCTTGTCATCGATGTCAGTGAAATTCTGCACATGAGTAACTTCGTAATCAAGATATTCCAGATAGCGACGTATCATATCGCACGCAACAAACGCAAACATGTGTCCAACATGTGGCTTGTCCTGAACAGTCATTCCACAGACATACATCCCAACTTTGCCAGGAGTTATCGGTACAAATTCTTTTTTGCTTCTGGATACATGATCATAGACATGCAGGGTCATCGCGTTCCTATCTATTTTTGTCGATGTGAAATTGCTTCCTCGCAAATGTCGACAAGTAAATCTCCAAAGCCAATCCCGACTGCCAATGCAGCTTTTGGTACAAGGCTTGTGGCAGTCATACCTGGGATTGTATTAATCTCAAGACATGAATAAGTATCACCATCTAGCCGAAAGTCAACTCTTGCAACTCCACTGCAACCAATCAGGTCGTAAAGTCGACGGGCATCGCTACTGATTTTTTCATAGACTGGAGAGCCAACCGGTGCGGGACAGACATAATCACTGTTCCCGGGAGTATATTTGTTATCGTAATCATAGAATCCCGCTTTGGGGATAATTTCAAGCAACGGCAATCTTCTACCCATCAATATTGCGGCAGTCAGTTCTCTACCTGGGATATATTTTTCGATGAGAATATCCTGCTTTGCGCTGGCAGCATTATTGAAAGATGTTGCAAATTGTTCTGGCAGTTTAACGATTTCCACACCTGAGCTTGAGCCGTCAGAAACTGGTTTGATAACTACCGGCAAGCCAAGTTCATCTTCAACTTTTTGCTGAAGTTTTTCAAGGCAGAGATAACCTTCCCTGGGGCCACCCTTATCCAGCAATGAATCAGGGCAGTTGTTTTCAAGATCCCATGACACAAGAAGCCAATCAGGAGTAGGGATGTCAGCACTGCGCATCAACCGTTTTGATGCTGCTTTGTTCATTGCCAGTGCACTGGCTGACATACCGCTCAGTGCAAAAGTTGCACCTTTCAATTTAAGTAAGGCCTGCAGAGTACCGTCTTCTCCCTCACCTCCGTGAAGAGCCGGGAAAACAACATCAACAGTTGACAGGTCATCCATGGCAAGAACATCGGCAACTGAATCTATGACCCGTGCCTGCACTTCATGACCAGCAGCGGTGAGAGCTTCAACAATTGCAGCACCAGTAGTTAAAGAAACTTCTCTTTCGGTAGAGTTGCCACCAGATAAAACAATGATTTCCATTACTATACCTCCGTTATTGTAGCAACTGCCATGGCAGTAACACACTGACCAAGACCCTCAGGGCCAAGACCTTCACCGCGAGTTCCTTTAATTGAAACAGCTCCCAGATTTACATCCAGTATATCCGCAATAAGCTTGCACATTTCTTCAGTCCGTTGTGAAAGATGTGGTTTTTCAGTGATAACTGTTACATCGATATTATTTGTTTTGTAACCTGCGCTACTTAAAAGTTTTTGTGTTTTTTCAAGAAACAATCTGCTGTCAGAGTCAGCAAATTCAGGACTTGTATCAGGAAAATGTTTTCCGATGTCACCTAAAGCCGCAGCACCAAGCAAGGCATCAACAATTGAATGTATTACAGCATCACCGTCGGAGTGCCCCTCAGGGCCAACTGGACAATCTTCAAAAAGGACACCACCCAGAACACAAGGCCTGCCTGCAATAAGTTTATGCCTGTCCCATCCAATGCCTACACGCAATTTGCTCTCCTGTCATTTCAATCTAATGTCATCCAGCTGTACTGTTCTAGTGCCTTTGGTGATGTACATATAGAACAATAAATTATCGATATCGTCCATTCTGAACTTGCGTGCTGTTACCGATTCTGAAATCTTTTTAAGGTCAACACTGTATTCTTCCCAAGTGTCAGATACCTTAAACTCTTTACCACACCATACTGCATCGCCTCTGCTTTGAAAATCATCCAGTCTGACAATCAATGAAACGTTACCCTGTGTGGCACGCGCCTTGAAATTCAGGCTTGTATAATCAGACCAGTCCCTAGGCAGTCCGATAGCTGAAACGCCAGGATAGTAGTCTTCTTCACTTCCAATTACCGATATAAACGTGTTATCACCAGTTGATTCGTATTTCAGCAAGCTGTTCACTGGGGGGCTGTTCAAATCCCAAAGTGCTCGCTCGGTTTCAGTCTCAAAATCGGCCAACAGAGGGAATCTTTTTTTCGCTGCCTGCTGAGCTGTAACAAAACCTGGGACGCTCCACATAATCCATGGAAATATCAACAATGCAATCAACATTCCGGTCAACCATTTTCGCCCGAAACCGGCTCGCCACTGAACAAAGCAAACAGCAATCAGAACTCCGGACAAATCTATTAGAGCATCTTGATATCTGGCGTGTCTGCCAACCAGTATCTGCAGCGGCTCACATAATGCGATTATTAAAAACGCAACTGCTCCAGAGTAGAATATTCTTTTTGAAAGTGGCCCGTGCTTGAACAGTAGCAGCGTCAGCAAAAAAGGAAGAACAACATGAAATATTCCGCCAGCTGCACGGAATGCGCGCATTCTTTCCAAATCATCTGGGATGGAAATTAGAAACGGAATTATCAGCAAAGGTAGGCACAACTGCCACTTACGCACTATCAACCTCACAGATTGAGAATCGATATTTTCCAGATGGCTCACGTGGAATAGTGTCATGGAAAGAGATCGTCACATTGCAGGGTGATCCAAGGGCATCGCAGAAAACAGACTTCAATATGTCTGACAACGAATCTTCCCACTGATCAGATTTTACAACCCTAAGTTCCAGCTGATCAACCTGTTTCTGAACTACCTGCATCTGTTTTATTCCTGGATATCGAGTTAAGCTGTTTTCAATCAATGAAATGCCAGCGACCATTGAACCGTCGGCAGCAACCAGGAAATCAGCTGTTCTGCCAGTGACAGATTCCAAAAGTTGAGTTGGTCTTCCACAATCACATAATGACTCTTTTAGAATTGCCATGTCGCCTGTTTCATAGCGAATCATCGGCATCCCGTGATTGATAAGTTCCGTCACTACAACCCTGCCATTTTCGCCTGGTTTACAATGAGTGCCGTCATCTTTCAACAACTCCAGAAAAATATGTTCCTCATTAATATGCAGACCATCATGTCGCTCACATTCACAGGCAATCAAACTGACTTCTTCACATCCATATCTGTTTGTAACAGGAGTATTGAAAACTTCCTCAATTACTTTCCGTTCCTTTTCAATTAACATCATTGATGTAGCAACAATCCCTGTGGGCTGAAGTTTTATCCCGAGTTTATGAACGATTGTTGCCAGCAGATATAGCGAATGAGCATGACCATACAACAGACCAGGGCGCATTAAATTCCACTGCTCTGCAAATCTTATTACCGATTCTTCCGATACCTTCATGGTATCCAGATAGATAACCCTGTCCTTGAGCCAAAGCCTGATTTTGTTCTTGAACGTCTTTGGTTCAGGAGGATTTCCCCAAACTGCAGCATGAGGTTGTCCAACTTTCCAACCGCTCCATTTGTCAGCATGAATTGCAGCGCCATTTCTTTTTTCAACGCCTATTTTATCGCACCAGATCTCCAACGGAACCCCGGTTGAACCACCAGTTTTTGCCTTGGTCAATTCTTCTATTTTGTATTTTGAAGAAAGTATTGAGTGACCGGCGTTTCGCACATCGTTCTTGGTCATTAATGGTAAGTCAAAGATATCTGCAATAGTCATCTGGTCAGTCAGTTCAATCTTTGCGGAATCCAGTCTTATCTGCCAGAAAGATGAAGTTTCATAGGCGTGTTTCAGCAGTTTTCCCAACAGTTTTTCACGTCTTGCCTGCAGTTCTTCAACAGGACAGAATTGTTGTCGGGACAACCTGGAAACAGTTTTCAATCTTTGGGAGCGATCATAAAAATCCCAAAAAGGCTCAATTACAGATGCAACGATGAAATTTGGTATCCGCACAAATTTTCCAATCAGGTTCGTGGCTTCCAAACGACCATCTTTTTCCCTTTAAGAAATCTGACCAGAGCAACTGCAGATGCAAGATTAACCAGGGTGAAATAAAGCGGGAATGTGATAAGAGGGCTAACTGCTTTCTCCACTCGGGAACCTGCAAGCGCCAGTAGATAAAACGCAACTTGAGCTGGGAACCAGATTGCCCACCAGGTGCCATCGTTGAACATAAACACAGAAGAAATCAGGCAGCCTAGTAAAAAAAGAGGTGCCAGATAACGTAGTATTTTGTGGGAAAATAGCTGCCAGGAAAACAGACCGTACTTGAATGGATTTAAAAGATGTGTAAATGATTTGATTGCCCATAAAGCACGAATTATAACCCGAACACGCATACTGAATTCTTCAGAGCTATTGCCAAGAGTATTTTCACTGACCAGAGCAGGCGATGTGAAAACAACTCGCCTACCATTCTCAATTACTGAAAGTGGAAGTACAAAGTCTGGCTGCATATCCTCAGGCATAGTGGTATAAAGCTGTTTGCGGACTGCATCAATTCCGCCGTCAACACCGACAACAGAACCAAAATTGCTTTCAATCTCACGCAATCGATTTTCGTATTTCATGTAGCTGGAGCAGCCATCGCCTGATGCTGATCCTTCACTGACATTGTAGACCATTTTCCCGGTAACATATCCTACAGAACTATCGGCAAATGGTTTTACCAGATTTAATAAAGTTGACTTGTTGTAAATTGAGTTGGCATCACTAAATACAAGAATTTCTCCAGTTGCAACTTCAGCAGCAGTGTTCAAGGCAGCTGTTTTGCCTCTTCTGTTTTGCTGTCTCAAAAAAATAACTCTACTGTTTTGTTCTGCTATCGAGGTTACCAGTGTGTCGGTATCATCACTGGAAGCATCTGATACTACAATTATCTCCAGCTTGTCTGACGGATAATCCAGACTCAATTTATTTTGAACTGTCTCGACGATGAAATCTTCTTCGTTATAAGCAGCAATTATTATTGTGACCGATGGAGTGATATCGTCAATTTTGTACTTACTGCTTTTTATTTTAGACAGCAGCAGGCACAAAAGAGGATAGCCTATGTAGATATATATCAACACCGCTTTACTTACAATAAATAGTGTTTTAGCAACACTCATCTCTTCAACAACTCCATATAATAATCCTGATGAGAAACTATACATTTCTCCCAATTGAACTCTCGCTCAACAAATCTGCGTGCCTCTGCTGCTATTGATACCCTGACATTAGTTGTAGAAAGCAACCTGCCAATCCCGGCAGCTAATGCCGAAGGACTTCCCGGTGGCACCAATAAACCGTTAACTTCATTATTTATGACTTCAACAGTTCCACCGGTTGCAGTTGCAACCACAGCACAACCACTAAGCATATATTCCAGCAAAGCATTCGAGCTTCCCTCTGAATCAGAGCATATTACACCTATAGCACATTTATATAGGTATTTAGCAACATCATCAACTCTTCCTGTAAAAATCACTTTATCTGCAATGCCTGCTTTAACCGCTTGCTGCTGGTACTGCTCTTTCAGTTCGCCATCGCCTACAAGGTACCATTTCACCGAAGGGTATCTTGGAGAAAGGATTGCAGCAGCATCCAGGAAAATGTCTGCACGCTTTACATGACGATTTAAATTACCAACCAGTACAACAGAAGGTTCTACGTCAGCTGGCTCGTTAAACCCCCAGCCCTTTGTATCGAGTCCATTATTGATAACCTTAATGTTGTTTTTGACTTGAAAGCTCTTTTTAAACTCCAAAGCAGCGGCTTCTGAATTCGATAAAAAACCGTTAGCTTTGCCAGTTGCAATTTTCATCAATATTGATGTCGTTGGAGTTCGCCAGAATCCCATATCTCTGATCGATATTATTCGCGCCTTTACTCCAGCCTTTTTGGCTGCAAAAAGACCAAGCAAAGTTGAATCCTGAAAGAATGTTTGAACTACTTGTATATTATTTTCCTTAATGTATCTGACCAGCATGTTCAAGCTTTTGAGACCATTACGTGAAAACAACTTTGGGACATCCATCTCAAAAACCGGGCAATCAATCTGTTCAATCAGTTCTCCAGAAGGTCTGATTGTACAGAGGTGAGGTGTGAACAAAGATCGATCAAGCCCGTTAATAAGCCCCACAACCTGCAGCTCCGTACCACCGGGAGCTATGCTGTCGATACAAAATAGAACAGGAATCGGACTCAAAGTCACTCCAACAGTTACAGACAAATAAAAACAACATGTGCAGATTCATTGTCGACAAATCTTCAACACAGTGCGATATTTTGAGCATGGAAAATTATACACCACAATCAAATAAGCGCAAGCCACTGGTTTCCGTAATTATTGCTACGTACAATATGGCAAATTACGTTGCCGGAACCATTGAATCACTTTTAAACCAATCGTGGAACAATGTCCAAGTTATTGTGGTCAACGACGGCTCAACTGATAACACTGAAGATGTGCTGCAGCAATATGCCACAGACGAACGTGTGATTCTGGTTTACCAGGACAATCAAGGCCAAACTGTTGCAAAAAACAGGGGCTTACAGGAAGCTGCCGGGGAGTTTATCGGCTTTTGTGATGCCGATGATATATGGCGTCCTGAAAAACTTGCGATACAAATTCCACATTTCACAGATAATCCTGAATTAGGTGTGGTCTATGGTAACTTTGCATGCATTGATGGCGATGGGCTACCTACAGAAACACCACATCGACCAGGACGTAGTGGCAAAATTACAGGCCCACTTCTGGCTGACAACTTTGTGCACTTCCCCACTACTCTGACTCGCAAGTCTGTGATAGAAGAATTCAACGGCTTTGATGAGTCCCTGTCGATGGCCATCGATTACGATTTGTGGTTAAGGATTTCAACAAAATACGATTTTCTTTACCTCGACGAGGTGTTTGTAGATTACAGAATATGGGCTGGACAGATGTCTCATAACACCGGCAAAAGATTCCTGAATGCCATTGCTATGACAAACAATTTTATATCGACCTATGGCCACTGCCTTACAAGTTACGACATCAACAATGCCTGGGCGCACACATATACCTCCAGAGCGATGTGGCATTTCCAGGAAAGTCGGATTGGCGAAGGATTTTCCGATATTTTCAGGGCCTTGAGACACAAACCATGGGATAAGAGAACTTATGCAACTTTATTAAGATTTTTAGCGGGCAGATACCGAGGCAACAAGTGAGCGCCAGAGAGACATATAAACATGCTGCTATTTATAGTGGTGCTCAAATGCTTGCAAAAGCTGTCGGCTTCATCATGTTGCCATTCTATGCGCATATTCTGGAAGCCGGCGGTTATGGAGTAATCGGAATTCTGGATATGGGAATGGGCTTTTTGCTCAGCCTTTTTGCATTTGGTTACAGCAGCGGCCTGACCCGGTTTTTCCATGAAGAAAAAGACAAAAGACCTGAAACAGCAATCTCTACCGGCATAACTTTAATCTGGATTTTCAATGTAATTATACTGGTATTGTGCCTTCCTTTCAGCAAACAAATCAGTGGTTTTCTTATTGGGGAAAGCGGTCATACCAGTGTAACCATAATGGCAATTCTGGCATTTGCTTTTGACCTTTCAGCTCAAGCTGCTGGCTCCTATCTGGTTATAAAAAGAAAATCTGTACTTTTCTCATCAATTTCTCTGATGAAACTGATTGTTGGCCTATCACTGAATATTTACCTGATAGTTATTAAAGGTATGGGGCTGCAGGGCTATTTCATCAGTGCTCTAACAGTATCAATTTTAGCTTCGGTTATAACAAACTTTATTGTTATAAAACAATGTGGTACCAGGTTCAGCAAAAGAATCGCGGGCAACATCATCCGCTTCCAGTTGCCCCTTGTTCCAGGCAACCTTATATCGTTTTTTTCAAGACAGATGGAACGAGTATTGTTGCGATTCCTGGTCGATATTCAGAGCGTCGGTATTCTGGAGATGGCTGGCAAGTTCCCATCGTTGATACCGCTGCTAATAACTCAACCCTTCATGAAAAGCTGGAATACCAGACGAGTTGAAATTGCTGGAGAGCCCGATGCTCCTCAGGAGATTGGGCGAATGTTTACCCGTTTCCTGCTTATGATTGTTTTTGCCGGATTGGTAATGGCAACTGTAATTAAAGAAGTAATTCTCCTGCTGACACCAGTTGAGTTTGCGCCTGCAATCAGAATTGCACGTATCGAGATAATCTCTCTGATTCTTGCAGGTAGCTATATGCATATGATGTTTGGACTTTACTACCACAAAAGAACCAAAACTATTTCGCTCATTAGATCAATAACTGCAGTTCTTAAAATTGGTCTGAGCTGGTTTTTTATCTCACGTTGGGGTATCAATGGAGCTGCGTACTCTGCCGTTGTTGGCTGGTCAATAATGCTCATCTGGAGTGGCACGCTTTCCCATGCCCTTTACCCTATCAAACTTGAGTACAAGCGTATTGCTCTGATTGTTATGTCTGCAATTGCTGTACAGATTATTATTACAGTTGTTAATATTGAGAACTTTGGTATCTACCAATGGCTTGATCAGTCTCTGATGCCATCACTGGCAAACAACTCTTTCCTTGCTGGCCTGAAAGATGGTAAAGTAACAACAGTACTGGCAGAAAAATCAGGGTTGGTTGCTGCATTTAGTGTTAAACTAATGATGGTGATGTCATATTTGCTTCTTTTCCCGGTGTTGCACGACAAAACAAGAAATCGGATTATTGCATCATACAAATCATTGACAGGAGGTGCCTGAGTTGAAGTCGATAATACGAATTATGAAAGAGTTTTTCTGGACAGCTAAAACTGCCGATGGCCGTTCAGATATCAAGTATGAGTTTGCACGAAACTTGCCCAGCACTTTTGGCTTTTCTCTACGTGAACGAATTATTATGAAGCGACTCAAGAGTTGTGGTCCTGACCTGCGAATTCATCCCGGTGCACGATTTCGGAATATTCATGATATTGATTTTGGAGTCAATGTAACTGTTGGTGTTGACAATTTCCTGCAGGCTGCCGGTGGACTTACAATTGGCGATCACTCTCTGCTTGGTCCTGGAGTAAAAATATGGACTACAAACCACAGCTTCGAAGATCCCGACACAATTATTCGCAAGCAAGGCTGTAGCTACAAAGAAGTAACCATCGGCAGAGATGTCTGGGTTGGCGCAAACTGTTTTATTATGCCGGGGACAATTCTTGGTGATGGTTGCATAGTTTCTGCTGGCTCTGTTGTAGGCGCAAAAAGCTATCCCCCATTTACAATTCTTGGTGGAAATCCAGCTCGAGTTATGGGCAAAAGACAGAAACAAAACGATGAATCAGAATAGATTCTTTAATTGGCTTTTACCTGCACTGCCTGATGATTCTATTCTTGTTGTTGACCATCAGAACCTATCCAACATTCACTCACACACTGAAAACAATTATGACGCAGTCTATCTTGACGGTGTTATGGACTTGGACTTGCTGAAAGAAATTCGACGTGTTTTAAAACCGGATGGAACACTTCTGGCTGGTATCAATAACGATAACCTTATTTACAGATTCCAACTCAAAAACTGGCTCTCGAAAACAGGATTCAGTAATTGTGTTTTTTCAAGCCTCGAGCCGGATTACAATTATCCCGCAATTATCATTCCTGCAAATAACAGTGATGCATTGAAAGCATATTCCAGAAAACGACTTGGCAGACGATTGAAAGTACCTGCATGCCTGTATAAACTCACCTGTTCATCTTTCTCAATTGTGTCCGGCAGTAAACCATCCAGACTGGATCACCTGATAAAAGCAGTATGTGATGAACTTGGAATACAGCCTCCGGAAAACCTGTCATGGAGTATTACAAAAAAAGGGAAACTCGTTTCTAATATCAGTGACGGTACCACAAACTGGAATGTTAAAATCCCGACAACACATCTGTCAGAAAACAAAATGTACCATGCCCATAATGTGCTGGAACAGATTCATTCTGTACTTCCGGCAGGCAGACTGAAATCTATATTTCCTAAACCGAAATCTGTTATTGAAAATGAATGCGGTACAGCTTTTGTAGAATCAACTTTGCCTGGATTTTCGCTGGCAAATCTCAGGGACCAAATTCCAACAAAACTACTTGCCGAGGCTGAAGTTTTGGCTTCAGAGCTTTTTGCCATCAAACTTCCTGAACTGCCAAATCCTGATTTTTCATTGCTGGTCAGCTCTATGGCAAAGCATAACCCGGACTTGCTGCCTGTACTGGAGAAAATTCTGGCCCAATTCGATGGCAAGAAAAATACATTCCTTCACATGGGTGATTTTACATTGAGTAACATTCTCACAGACGGGAAACAAATTACAGGACTGGTTGATTGGGATGATGCTGTGTCCAGTCCTGAGCGCTTATCTAATCAGGCGGACTTCCTTTTTTCAAAAACATGGCATTACAAAAAAGGGAACAGAACATCTGCACTTGAAGAAATTTATTCCAGCAACTCAGACATGTATTCCAGCTGCATTTTCAGCTGTCTGTCACATGCAAAAAACGAGCTGCAGTTTGATGAAAGCAGAGTTGAAAATCTATTGATTGAGCCTTGTAAAATTATCGGGAAACATCTGAATATACTTTAAGATAACTCTCTGCCATCTGATCCAGTGTGAATTTTTCCCGTTGAAGTTTTGCGGCATTTTCTGACAAGGTTCCGGCAAATTGCTCATCACCAAGAACTGTTGAACATGCTTCAACAATTGCTTGAGAGCTCTTTGAAGAGATCAACATCCCTGTTACTCTATCATCAATTATCTCAGCCATCCCGCCTACTGCAGAAACAATTACCGGAGTTCCCAGTGACATCGCCTCAAGAAGCGTGTATGGCAAGCCTTCATGCAGTGATGGCATCATAAGAATATCGGCATGTGCTATAAAATTTAAAGCATCACGCCGGAAACCATGAAAAACTATTTTATCAGAATTTGCAGCTAACTGCTTATGTGATTCAAGAAGTGGGCCATCGCCAACAATGTGCA
>CAYTFE010000011.1:0-57517 GCA_964437115.1 uncultured Fibrobacteraceae bacterium
AGAAGTGTCTACAAAACCAGGGGAATTCCAGTTAGTGAACAATGTGTTGTAAAATGCGAAATTTTCGATATACGAGGGAGAAGAGTTCATTCCAAAAAGGTGAGTCTTTCAGGTTCAAGTGGACAATTTGAATTATGGAATAGTGTTGACTCTGATGGTGGTGAACCTATTGGGTCAGGCGTTTATTTATATAGGGTCACTGCTAACGATGAGACATTCACTGGGAAAATGACCGTTGTTAGATAAATACTAATTTTCACTTAATTGGCAGGGCTGGTTTTCAAAAACCGGCTCTGTCGTAATTTTAAATCTTCTGAAGATGCTAAATACACTCGCAACTTGGCAAACCATTTTTTTACTTGTCTTCAAGTCCTTTCAGTTGACCCATTCCATCTAATGCCTTTTACTTGTGCCTGAACCTGAACTGAAAGCGACGCTATGTTCCCAAGTTTAATAATATCGATGCGACCTCAACAGTGGATTAAAAATCTGCTTCTGTTTGGTCCACTTATTTTTAGTATAAACCTGTTTGATACCACAATGGCGATGCAGACAGCGTTTGCTTTTATAGCGTTCAGTCTTGCTGGCAGTGCAGTCTATTTGTTAAACGACATTGTTGATGTTGAGAAAGACAAGGCACACCCGATAAAATGCAACAGGCCAATTGCCAGCGGGAAACTGTCAAAAAATGTTGCTCTGGTTTTTATGGCAATTATTGGAGCTGGGGCACTGATTCTGGCATGGGACCTTTCGCAAACTCTGGCATTTATAATAATCATCTACATGGTTAACAACCTGTTCTACTCCTTCAAACTGAAGCACATAGTCCTGATAGATGTTGGGAGCCTGTCACTTGGTTTTGTGTTGCGAGTTTTCGCAGGTGCGGCCGTAATTGGCGTTGAAGCATCGCCATGGCTGATTATGTGCACTATTTTGCTGTCGTCATTTTTGGGATTTGCAAAACGGAGGCATGAACTTGTTCTGCTTGGTGAAAACAACGCCAACCATCGATCAGTTCTTGCACATTACAGCCCACATCTGCTTGATCAGCTGATTCTGATTTCTGCATCCAGTACTGTAATGAGCTATGCGCTTTACACAGTGAACGCAAAGACGGTTGTAAGGTTTGGAACAACAAATCTGATTTACACAGTACCGTTTATTTTATATGGAGTTTTCCGATACCTTTTCCTGATTCACAATCGGAAAAAAGGGGGAGACCCTGCAAAAGTATTGCTTAACGATGCACCGATGGTTCTCAATATTGTAGTCTGGCTCTCAGTTTGTGTTTACATGGTTTATAAAGGCGGGCAACTGTGAAGCCTCAGTATATAGCACTGATTGTTGCTCTGCTTGCAAATGCATTTGCGAATATCCTTATCAAGTCAGGAATGAAGAGCAAGGAAATTGCTCTGTCAGATCCGCTGACTGCTTTAAAACAAATTATTACCAACCCGCTGGTCATTGCTGGTGTCGGTTTGTTTGCTCTGAATATCGTAGCCTATTCTTATGTTTTAAGTAAAATTCAATTGTCGATTGCTTATCCAATTATGACTTCAGTTGGCTTTCTGATTGTTGTTGGTTTCTCAGTTTTTGCACTCAAGGAGCAGGTCTCTTTTGTGCAGATTGTAGGGATTGTAATGATTGCAACCGGTGTGATTTTGGTTGCTAGTAAATTAGATTAAATACCCCCTGTTTAATATTTGACAACTACATCTAAATGTGCCATATCTCCTGTTGAGAACGGTTTTTCCACATGCCTGGAGGGCATTATTATGACATCGAATAAGATCGACGAACTTCACCAAAAGCGAGAAAAGCTTTATCTTGGGGGCGGCGAAAAACGAATCGAAAAACAGCATTCGGCAGGTAAACTCACTGCCAGAGAACGACTTGCATTGCTTATAGATGAGGATACATTTCAGGAAACTCACCTCTACATGAAGCATCGATGCACCCATTTTGGAATGCAGGACAAGGAATTCCCCGGTGAGGGCGTTGTGACAGGAAGTGGTCTGGTAGATGATAGACCTGTTTATGTCGCAAGTCAGGACTTTACAGTAGCTGGCGGAGCGGTTGGTGAAGCAACTGCTCGCAAGATCCAGTCGGTTATGGACGATGCTCTGAAAACAGGTGACCCGTTCATTTTCATCAACGATTCTGGTGGGGCTCGCATCCAGGAGGGCGTTGATTCTCTTGCTGGATATGGCGGAATTTTCAATCGCAATGTTCTGATGAGTGGTGTTGTGCCTCAAATTAGTATTATTGCCGGACCGTGTGCTGGTGGTGCCGCTTATTCTCCAGCTTTGACAGATTTTATTATCCAGATCAGGCAGGAAGGTCAGATGTTTATCACTGGCCCTCAAGTAATCAAACAGGTCACAGGTGAAGATGTAACCGCAGAAGATCTGGGCGGCGTTTATAGTCATACTCATTATTCAGGTGTTGTTCATCTTGAAGCTGAAGATGGTGAAGACGCGATGGATATTACGCGCAGACTTCTGTCATTCCTGCCAAGCAACAACACTGAGGAACCTCCAGTTTATCCTGAACTGCACGAGGATGAAGTTGAGCCGGTTGAAGAGCTCAACTCAATGGTTCCTGAAGACTCAAAACAATCCTACGACATGCATGAAATTCTTTGTGGGGTCCTGGACAATGGTGATTTCATGGAAATCCAGGAACACTGGGCTCCAAACATTGTTGTCGGATTTGGCAGAATTGAAGGTAGCTCAGTTGGTGTGATTGCAAATAATCCGATGCATAAAGCTGGCGTTCTGGATATCGATTCAGCCACCAAGTCATCCAGGTTTGTCAGGTTCTGCAACGCATTCAATATCCCACTTTTGACATTTGTTGATGTTCCAGGATTTATGCCGGGAGTTCAGCAGGAGTACGGTGGAATTATCAGGCATGGCGCAAAAATGTTGTCTGCATATGGATCGGCAACTGTCCCTAAAATCACTATCATTATTCGCAAAGCATACGGTGGAGCATATCTGGCGATGTGCGGAAAAGATATGGGCGCAGATAGAGTTTGCGCTTGGCCAACTGGTGAAATTGCAGTGATGGGTGCTGAAGGTGCCGTGAATGTTCTTTATAGAAAAGACATTACTGAAGCCGACGATTCAGATGCAGCTCGCCTGGAAAAAATGAACGAATACAGTGAAACATTTGCCAATCCGTATGTAGCGGCAAGCAGAGGTCTGGTTGACGATGTAATCGAACCATCGGACACCAGAGTTTATATTGCACAAGCGCTACAAATCCTTAAATCAAAACGGGAATTCAGGCCACAGAAAAAACATGGTTTGATTCCAATGTAGGGAAGATATGGATCCAACAAAAATGCAAGTTTTACAGGACAATCTGCCACTGACAATAGTCGGTTTTCTGATTGTTTTTGGCGTCCTGCTGATAATCAGTTTTACGATTTTTGCAATCCGCCAGCTCGATGAAAAATGGCGGCATACAGAAAAAATACAGAACGCAGAAATGCTGGACCGCGAACCTACAGTCGATCAATTGACTGTTGTGTTGCTTACCGCAGCTGCAGCAACTGTTCTGCGTGGCAGGTTCCGTATACGCAGAATCAGAAGATTAATGCCATCAGATTCACCTCGCAGTCCATGGTCCGCACAAGGCAGATCAGAATTGCAAGGTTCTCATACAATTCAACGACAAAGAAAACGGAGTAAATAATGAAACTCAAGATTACAGTTCATGGCGTTGCCTATGAAGTAGATGTTGAAGTACTTGATGCAAAGCGTGACGAGTTTGGCCCAACCGGATCACTGCCATCACGCCCGGGATCACGCAGAGAACAGGCACCAGCCGCAAGACCACAATCAGCACCACAAGCATCTACTGGTGGTGTTTCTTCGCCAATTGCAGGGACAGTTGTAGAGGTTAAATGTAAAGCCGGCGATGAAGTGACTGAAGGTCAGGAGCTTATGGTTATTGAAGCGATGAAAATGAATACATCCATTGCTGCTCCAGTTGCAGGCAAAATCAAAGCTGTACTTGTTGCTGCAAGCGACAGCGTTCGTGAGAGCCAGCAACTAGTAGATTTTGAGTAGGAGTTAAAATGGAAGTCCTGTTCGATTTTCTAGCAGTCGGTGCGTTTGGCAATTTCACTTTGGGCAATCTGATGATGTTGATTGTTGGTTGCCTGTTTATCTATCTGGCAATATCCAAGGATTATGAGCCGTTACTGTTAGTGCCAATCGGCTTTGGTATTCTGGTTGGAAATATACCGTTCAGCGATGGTATGAGAATCGGTATCTATGAAGAGGGCTCTGTGCTTTCTATTTTATATCAGGGTGTAAGTAATGGTTGGTATCCACCGTTGATTTTCCTGGGCATCGGCGCGATGACAGATTTTTCCTGCATGCTCAGTAACCCACGTCTGGTAATTCTTGGTGCAGCGGCTCAGGCTGGTATCTTCCTGACATTTATCGGTGCACTTTTTTTGGGGTTTGAAGTAAATCAAGCTGCCGCGATAGGTATTATTGGTGGTGCAGATGGTCCTACTGCAATCTTCCTTTCCAGTCAGCTTGCCCCTGAATATCTGGGTGCTATAGCTATAGCCGCGTATTCATACATGGCTCTTGTTCCGGTCATTCAGCCACCGATTATAAAATTGCTCACTACAAAAGAAGAGCGACTGATTAGAATGAAACCGTCGAAACCAGTCAGCAAGCGATTGCGAATTATGTTTCCGATTGTTGCTTTCCTGCTTGCCGCAATGGTAGCTCCTGGTGCAATCACATTGCTGGGAATGTTGTTCTTTGGCAACCTGCTAAAAGAAAGTGGTGTTACTGAACGATTGGCAAAAACTGCACGCAACGCATTGATTGATATTGTTACAATCCTGCTTGGACTTTGTGTTGGTGTTTCAACCGATGCCTCCCGTTTCCTGACTCCTGAATCTCTGAAAATATTTGTTTTAGGTGCTGGTGCATTTGCAGTGGCAACTGCTGCTGGTGTTTTATTTGCCAAGCTGATGAATGTTTTCCAGAAAGATAAAATCAATCCGATTATTGGTGCAGCTGGCGTTTCTGCTGTTCCGGATTCAGCTCGAGTATGCCAGATGGTCGGAGCAAAAGAAGACCCTCAGAACTTCCTGATTATGCACGCGATGGCACCCAATGTCGCGGGGGTTATCGGCTCAGCTGTTGCTGCTGGTGTATTTTTGTCCAGGCTGGTTAACTAAATTATTTTCACAAACGATAATAAAAACCCGGAAGCGCCGAAGCACTTCCGGGTTATTTCCAAATGCAGGTGGACTAGAAGTCCACTGTCATTCCTGCACTATAGATGGTCAGTTTGCCATCCAGATCTCCATAGACATAAGGTTGTCCATCGTCCAAATCCATTACGGTAATTGAACCATAGAGTCTTGAGTCTCTGTCGATTTGGAATGACGCACCGTATGTCAAGCTGAGCATACGGTAGTCAAGGTCGCTGTATCCGGGCATGTTACTGAAGTCTACGTCTGCGTTTGCAGGGTGTTCTTCAGGCATTTCGTATACAAACTCTTCGTGAGATGCTTTTGACTCTGTGAGTGATCCGTCCATGTAGAAGCGGAATCTCTCGGAAGCATTAATTGATGTGTTAAAGAACAACACGCCTGCTTCACTTGTGTAGTTTTGAACATCTTCCGGCGAATCATAGTGATGTAGCTCCGAACCGGAGCCTTCTATGTGACCCGCTCAGCCACCGAAGAGCGGAATGCACATTGATGCATTCGACTCAACAGAGTTAAATGAGTAACCCATAGTCATTATCATTTTGTCGGTTGGAGCCATCCACAAGGTAGCACCAGGAGAGAAGACTGTACGAGTGAACTCATAGGTGTTCAATTCGTCGTTTTTCTCATCGGCAAAATTCATATAACCATTAAGCGACATACGAGGCGACAATTGATAAGAGCTGCGTAAAGCCAACTTGTGTGACTTGTTTGGCAGGCTTGTTGCATTGCCATTTCGCAGGCGTTGGAAGTAAAAAACATTCCCGTTACCAGGAAGATTATGTACTTCACCATGCATCTCGTCTTCGCAGATACCCAGGATGTTCATATACTGTTTGTTGACGTTAGTGAAGGTGTAGGTCAAGCGGGCATTACCCTTGTTACCTAAACGTTTCCGATAAGTAGCACGGAAGCGATCCATGGTAGTTTCCCATGGCTGAGCTTCAGAACCAACAC
Organism: uncultured Fibrobacteraceae bacterium; assembly: GCA_964437115.1. Classification (GTDB taxonomy): domain Bacteria; phylum Krumholzibacteriota; class Krumholzibacteriia; order LZORAL124-64-63; family LZORAL124-64-63; genus JABIBH01. Next base: position 6,209 of record CAYTFE010000011.1, read on the forward strand.
CAACAAGTTCTTCACCAGCAGTAAAGTAAGTTGTTTGAGTTTGATTCATAGCCGCACGGTCAATGACCTTGTGACGCCAGTCAAAACTCAACAAGCTACCTTTGGCCAGGCGATAGCGCATTGCCATGTCGGTTTGCAGAACTTCACGATTGGCAGCGGAAATACGTGTCCAGTCAAAGTCCTGATCGCCACCAGGGCGGCCTTCGCGATATAAGTCCATGTCCACAAAGTAGTCATCAACTTTTACATCATACTTTAGTACACGAGCTGTAAGACGAGTCTTCTTATTAGGTTTTGCAACCCAACCGGCAGCCCATGCATCCATTGTGCCAACAACATTGGTGCCCATGTTCTCATTGCGTGTGCTGGTAAAAGCACTTTTCAGAACATTTTTCTTGTTTACATCAAAGTTCAACTTCAAAGCGTGTGAACGCTTTTCAGTTGTAGTGCCTTGATCAAATGGCATTGGTTCTTCCTGGTAAGCCAGGCGTGATCCAAATTCAACATTGTAGTTTGAAGTCTGACCTGTATCTGGGTTAGTCCAGGTGTCTCCACGAGTCGGGTGCATTGCACGGTCATACATATGACTGTTTGCTCCTGATCTATCTGTGTAGTCAGTTGCGCCCAAATTATAAGAGAATGACAATTTCCCCATTGCGCCTTCAAGACCGAAGTCCCAAGTGCGTGTCTGGTTGTTAACTTCAGTACCCTGACCTTCAACATGACAGAATGTACAGTGGTCCAATGTCATCGTCTGTTTCCAACCGTGCTTGTTCTGGTCGGAGTAGTTGACATACATTTTCCCATTTTCAAATGTGTTTATGCTGTATGCGGCGTGAGCTTCAATCTTCTCGTAGTTGATTGAATATTGGCCGTTTGGGTCATGGTCTGTGTAATAAACCTGTTTTCCTGCTGGTCCACCTTCAGCGTTAGCTTCCTTGGCCTGCATGTTTTGCAGCAGGTCATGGTCCAGGCGGTGCAGGAATGATTGATAGTTGAAACTGGCTGATACTCTACCGTTTGCATTCGTACTGAATCCAAATGATTTTGTATCCTGGTCCATATATTGACCGTTCATCTCAAACAAGGCATGGTCTGTGCCGCCATTCATGTCGAATGTTGCATCAGCCTGGTATTCATCGGAATTGTTAGTACCGGTGAATTCGCCAACCTTGCCAAAGAAGCCAGCCTCGTCGTAGTAATGGAATCCGACAGTAGAAGAGCCGCTAATAAAAGCAGTTCCCTCATCGGCCATCACTGTGGCACAGAATCCCATTAGGATTACTGCCGCCAACATTGTGACAAAGCTCTTTTTCATGATTACCTCTCTGTTACTAGCGAACAAGTGCGCGCCCTTGTCCAGGGATAGACTGTGATGGTAAATCAGTACCGTGAACAGTCTGGTGACACTGTGAACACTTAGTTAGCATTACTTGTTTGAAACTGTCGGTTTGTGAGTGACCGCTAAGTCCGTCATAACCGGCGTAGTCTTCAATTGTATTTCCAGGAGCGCTATAGTCGCCCTCCCAGGACATCAATCCAGCATGGAAGTGTGGTTGGTGACACTGCAAGCACAAGAACGGCTCGTTCTGTATTAGCAGGTTGTTTGCCACGGTTCCGTGAGCATCGTGACATATGCCACAATCTTCTTCAACTGGAGAGTGTTCAAAGATGAATGGTCCTCTGTGCTGTCCGTGACAGCTGAGGCACAATTCACGACTCTCTTCACCGGCAAAAATACCTTGGTAGGTTTCACCATGAACATCATGGCAATCCACACAAGTCATAAAGCCTTCTTCAAGAGGATGATGACTGGGCATCATGCTTTTTGTTGCCTGTTCCTGGTGGCAGCTGGCACAAAGGTCATTGACATTGTCAATGAGCATTGATTCGCCATGAACAGAGTGGCAACTCATACATGAAAGATCTGCAGCGGCATGTGTGCCGAGATCCCAGTTCATTGTAACGCCAGTTTTATGACATTCCAGACACATATCAGAAGCATCGCCATTCAGATCACCGCTATAAGCGATAATATCTGCAGGCTCTTCTGATTCAGAGTGTACGCTACCATTACCGTGACATGACTCGCATCCTGTTACAGTGCTTGTCAGGCGGAATTCGCCAATCCGTCCGTGAACAGATTTGTCGAATACACCTTCAAGGGTATCGTGACATTCATAGCATGTGTCTGCATCCACATTACCAGCATTTGCACTGCCAATCGGGAAGGCAACAGCCAATCCCATCAGTACTAGCAGTACGGCTTTAGTGGTACAGCGATCCATTTCTGACCTCACCTTAAGTTTGGTGATAAATGTTATGCACTTCGATTATTCGAAATGCTGTTACTTCCGACAAAGTCATATGACAGCTCTATGACATTTGCCGCTACTGACAAGTTGCTGTAAAAGAGGCATGGACCTCTTGGAGACTGCATTTAATTGTTTAATTAAATCGTTAACCTGTCAGCTTGTTAACAAACATTAACCTATATTGAAAAGTTGTCAATAGCATAAGTCACATAACTCTTTATTTTTCAATACAATACATAACCTATCCATTAAGTATGATATAGCTTATTTACAATAAGTTATATTGACTAGGTTGGTGTGATATAGCAATATTATAATCGAAACATTGCAACTGATCACCGATTCCCTTACAGGAAGATTGTTTGATGAACAGACCACCGTATTTACTTTGCTTGATTTTTGTTTTGGCTTTTGCAGCTCCTTTATCCGCACAAGATGCTGATGCATGTCTTGACTGCCACGATGATCCAGGGTGGACTGAAAATCGTGATGGCAGAGTTGTATCAATGCATGTGGATATTGAGCAGTTCAATAACTCAATACATGGTAAAGAAGAAGTTACCTGTGTTGATTGTCATGCTGATCTTGATGGTTTCGATCTTGATGAGGATGAACATCCAGAACGATTGGACCCTGTAGATTGTGCTGAATGTCATGATGATATTGCCGATATTTATATGTCGAGTATGCATGGCGCAGAGATTGATAATGGAAACCCACACGCACCTCATTGCTGGGACTGTCATGGGGCACATAATGTTCTGCCTCCACAGAACCCGGAATCAAAAGTTAATAAATTCAATATTCCGATTATGTGTGGCAGCTGTCATAAAGAGGGTGCTGCTGTTGCAAGAATGTACGATATACCTCAAGACAGTATTTTAACCAACTACTCATTGAGTATTCACGGTGAGGGTCTATATAAAAGAGGTCTGACAATTTCGGCTGTTTGCTCGGATTGTCATACTGCACACTCGGTATTACCACATACTGATACTGCTTCTTCTATTCATAGAGATAATATTGCCGGAACGTGTCAGCAGTGTCACGGCAGAATTGAACAGGTTCACCAGAAAATAATTGCTGGCGAGCTTTGGGAAGCAGAACCCGATAAAGTGCCTGCCTGTATTGAGTGTCACCAGCCTCATACTGTTAGAAAGGTTTACTATGAAGAGGGCGTTTCAACCAAGGAATGTCTTGATTGTCACGGTAAACATGACATAGAAACAACTCGCAAAGGTGAGGTTATCTCTTTATATGTAGATTCTGCGGTTAGACATGATTCGGCACATAAAGATGTAGCTTGTGCGCAATGCCACACAGGCGCAACTCCATCGCTTGAAAGGTCATGTTCAACCATAATTGACAAAGTTGATTGTTCCATTTGCCATGCTGATCAAGTAGCACAGCATAATTCAAGTACTCATGGCCAACTGCTGGCCAAGGGTGATCCTGATGCGCCGGATTGTGAATCTTGTCACGGAACTCACAATATCATGAGTAACAATGATGTCGATTCTCCAACTTATGTAAGTAACATCGCTGCTCTTTGTGGTAAATGCCATGGTTCTGGAAGAATTGCTGATGATCGTCGTGAAGACGGTACAGTTGGTATGGTTGAAAACTACGAGGAAAGTGTTCACGGTCGCGCAATGCAGGAAAGTGGACTTGTAGTCTCAGCTACCTGTACTCATTGTCATACCGCACACCAGGTTCTTCCTCAAGACAATCTGGAATCAAGCATTCATAGAGCCAACATTGTTGACACCTGCTCCATGTGTCACAAAGGTATTTTCGAAACATTCAAGAACAGTATTCACTTCACTGGTGAAGAAAATGAAAAAGATAAATTGCCAATGTGCGATGACTGTCATACTTCACATGAGATTTCCAGAACGGCTGGATCTGGTTTCAAGCTGGAAGTAGTTGAATCCTGCGGTCATTGTCATGAAGATGTTATGGATACATATTTTGAGACTTTCCACGGCAAGGTATCCGGCCTTGGGTTCGATGCCGCTGCCAAGTGTCAGGATTGTCATGGTGCTCACAATGTTCTGCCACAGATGAACCAGGATTCGATGACTTCAAGAAGCAACATTGTGGCCACTTGTGGTCAATGTCATGAAGGAAGTCATGAAAGATTTGCCGGCTTTATGCCTCACGCAACTCATCATGACAAGGATAAATATCCAGGGGTTTATTGGACCTGGTTTGCGATGACCGGATTGCTTGTTGGAACATTCGTATTTTTCGGCATTCATACATTGCTCTGGTTGCCTCGATCATTCCAGGCAATAAAGCATGGTCAGTATTTACGCAAAGAATCGCGAGGGAAGAAAGAAGTCCTGCGATTCTCAAGACTACACAGACAACTGCACGTAATTGTAATAATCAGTTTCCTGATGCTTGCTGTAACAGGTATGACTCTCAAATATGCATACATGCCATGGGCTCAAACCCTTTCAGCTTTCCTTGGTGGATTTGTTGTCACAGGCTTTGTTCATCGTGTTGCAGCAGTTATGACTTTCTTCTATTTTGCAGCTCACCTGGTTCAGCTGTTCGGCATGTGGAAGAAGTCAGAAAAAAGCATCAAGGATTTCCTGCTTGGCAAAGACTCCATGGTCCCGAATTCAAGAGATGGTAGAGAGCTGGTTCAGACCTTCAAGTGGTTCGTCGGCATGGGCGATCGCCCAAATTATGGTCGATGGACTTACTGGGAGAAGTTTGACTATTTCGCTGTTTTCTGGGGTGTTGCGATGATCGGGTTTACCGGATTAACACTTTGGTTCCCAGAGTTCTTTACACGATTCCTGCCAGGATCGTTCATAAATATTGCAACAGTCATTCACTCTGACGAGGCGTTGTTGGCCACTGGATTTATCTTTACAATCCACTTCTTCAACACACACTTCCGTCCGGACAAATTCCCGATGGACCCTGTTATCTTTACAGGCAGTGTTCCATTGGAAGAGTTCAAGGAAGATCGACCAAGAGAATATCAGGAACTTGTTGATTCAGGTAAGCTGGATGAACTGATGGTTGATGCAAAGTCAGAATCAACAGTCAAGTGGCGCAAGCTGTTTGGATTTGTAGCGCTGATTATCGGATTATCACTTGTAGTAATGATAATCGTAGCCCAGTTAGTTGGCTATCACTAGGGTTTGAGTTGGGGCCCGTCAAAATCGGGCCCTGCTAGTTAACAGGAGTAAGTTATGAAACGAATAATCGTTATATCTCTTTTAGTACTTTTGATGTCTCTATCTGTATTTGCAGAAGACTCAATCAAGTTTAACGGAACTTACTGGTATATCCTTGACAACATTACTAAAGTCGGTCCAGATGCTGAATTTAGACTCTGGATGTCGATACCAACCAGCGACACTTCGCAGGATTTGGTGATTAAAAATATATATCCCAAGCCTGCTGAAATTTCTGAAGACATTGAACAGGGCAACAAGATTGGAATCTGGAGTCTTATACCTGAGCAAGATCAGCTGACCCTACTTGTTAAAATGGAAATTAGTGGGGAGTCACACCCTGTATTAACAAATTTTAATGTAGATGACATAAAGCCGTACAATAAAGATTCAAAACTGTTCAAGCGTTTTACAGCTTCGGGTGATTGGATAAATACTGAAGGAACAGTTGCAGAAAGAGCTCACTCTATAGTAGGCAAAGAGACAAACCCATATCTTCAGGCAAAAGCTATCTTCAGTTGGATGAATGATAATATGACTTTTGTTCCAGCCAATCAGGCGGAACGATCAGCAAAAACAACCTTGATGCGCAGAAACGGTGATTGTGGCCAGTATTCAATTCTATTTACTGCAATGTGCAGGTCTCTGGAAATACCAACAAGAGTTGTCAGTGGTTTTTGGATTAACGGTGGAAGGCATCGTTGGGCAGAATTTTATATTGAGGGTGAGGGCTGGATTCCTGTAGATGTTGCAGCAGCTCAAGTTCTAATGCCAGATCATGTAGTTTTTTCTGAAGCTGAAAAAAACAGTTTTCTTGAACAGAGAAAAATCGGAACAAGTGATCCTGAATGGTTTTTTGGCAACAGTCCAGCAAGCCTGATAAGGATAACTACGGGAAACAATATTACGGTTCCTTCAAAGACAGGAAAAACTGTTCGATTTGTTTCACTTGAACCTGGTGGAGTAAATGCATTTCCAGGAGCTTCGGAAGTTCACGGTCTGAATGATGATGTTGTGCAGGGTAGTTATTTTCTGACCGGAAAACAGTCAAATGATAGTGAATATGCTCATAATATTGCCCACCAGAAGTTAGCATCCAAGTTCTTCAAACATGGCTTGCTTGATATTGTTGAGCAGGGGTGTTTGTTTGCCCAGGAAGATAATCCTGATGGTGTTGCAAGTTGGATTAACCTGGGAAGAGTTGCTTTACGCAAAGGGGAATATCCCAAGGCAGAAGCTTATTTCAAACGAGCAATGCGTGGAAATGTAACAGACAGAAAAGATAAACTTGAGAGTATAATATGGGTTCACAATTACCTTGGTAATTGTTATGATTTGATTGGCCACAGAGAAATGGCCCTGGAACAGTATGGGAAAGTACTTGTTTTGGATAGTAATTACAGAGGTGCTATGGCTTATGCTGAAAAATTCAGCAACAGGCCGTTTATTATGTCAGATTTTGATTAGAAAAACCTAAAATCATAGTATGTCGATATGATATAACTATGTGAAAATAAATGAGTTATGGGCAATATCCTGCTTGTAAAAGGATGCTTTAGTGCACAATGTTAACAACTGATAACAGGTTGTTGGATACTTAACATGGAGGCATGAATTCATGTCGCACTCAGGTTTCATTAAATTAGTTCTATTGGTTTTACTTCTTCCTGCCATTTGTTTGTCACAAGACAACGATATCTGCGCAGACTGTCATACTGACTCCGGTGGTGACCCAATTGAGGTTTCAACTGCATCATTGATGGGTTCTGCTCATGAAGATTTTGATTGTGTGGACTGTCACTATATGGAAGATCCTGAAGATCATGCTGAGGAGCTCGAAGATGTAGATTGTGGCGAATGCCATGATGAGGCAGCAGAACAATATACAGCACATGGTAGAGCAATAGTTGGCAAATCTGCTTATGCTCCAGAGTGTAAAGACTGTCATGGAACACATCAGATTCTACCTCCTAGACATAGAGACTCCAAGATAAATCCAGTTAATATGCCTGCAACCTGTGGTGCTTGCCATGAGGACTCAACTCTGGTACATGATCTGGATATCAGGTTCAAGCACCCAATTAGAGTTTATAGTCAAAGTATTCACGGTAAAGCTACTGCTGGTGGTCTTTATCAGGCAGCAAGTTGCAATGACTGTCACTCAACTGCTGGAAGTTCACACAGGATTTTGTCTCCGAACGATCCAGAATCTACAATTGCTCACTTCAATATTCCGGGTACATGTGGCCAGTGTCACTCTGCAATTGAGCAAGATTACTGGGAAGGTGTTCATGGTGAGTTGACTGCACGAGGTGAGGTGGATACTCCAACATGTACCACTTGTCATGGTGAGCACTCAATTTTAGCTACTGAAGATCCCCGATCTCCAGTTAGTTCAAATCGATTGGCTGAATCCACTTGTACTCCATGCCATGAGTCAGCGGGCTTGAATGAAAAGTATGAATTGCCTACAGGTAGATTGGAATCGTTTGTAGACTCTTATCATGGTTTGAAAAGTAAAGCAGGGGACAAGACTGTTGCCAACTGTGCTTCGTGTCACGGGGCTCACCTGATTCTACCTTCATATGATGAACGGTCATCGGTTAATAGAAACAATCTGGTTGAAACTTGTGGTCACTGTCATACAGGAATTACGGAAGATATTGCAAGAGCTCCAATACATGAATCATCAACATTTCATTACACTGGTGTAGCAGGCATTGTAAGAATCATATATATCCTGCTCATAGTAGGTGTAATTGGTGGCATGGTTATACACTGGTTGATTGACTTATTAAAGAAGATGCGCGATGTAATCAATATGAAACCACAGGTTCGCAGAATGGAACCAAATGAAGTATTCCAGCACACAATTCTGGCTATTTCATTTTCAACCCTGGTTGTTACTGGCTTCTCATTGCGATTCTACGATGCATGGTGGAGTCAAATGATGTTCGGTCATGAAGGTGGCTACGCAGTTCGTGGAGTAATTCACAGAGGCTCTGCAGTCTTGATGATCTTTGGATCTGTCTGGCACGCACTCTTTTTATTGACTCCTCGTGGTCGTGGCTTTTTCCGAGATATGGTACCAACGGTTGCCGATGGAAAACAGGCAATGCAGAGAATGATGTATAATGTTGGGATGGCTGAAAAGATGCCACAGTTTGGCAGGTTCTCATATGTTGAGAAAGCTGAATACTGGGCTCTGCTCTGGGGAACAGTTATAATGGTTGGTACAGGGTTTGCTCTCTGGTTCGATAATGCCATTGTCAAACTTGTACCACATGGTTTCATGGATGTAATGGTAGTGATTCACTACTATGAAGCTTGGCTTGCGTTCCTGGCAATTCTAATCTGGCACATGTATGCAACAGTATTTAATCCTGATGTTTATCCAATGAACCCATCATGGATAACAGGGAAAATGCCATTGCATATGTATAAGGAAGAGCATCCCAATGTTAAGATTGAAGAGGTTCAGGAAACTTCTCCTACAATGGTAAAAGTTCCAGGTGAAGAAGCATCGGGACAAGGAAAGATTGATTGATAGTAATTGATCGACATAATAATAAGGGCGACTCTTTCGAGCCGCCCTTATTTTATAGCAGATAAAATTTATTTTTCAGGTAGAGCGTGTTTAATCTCTTCCCATCGTGCATCATAATCAAAGGCTTCATCATAAGTTGGGCTGTCTTCGTTATGACATTCAACGCAATTTTCAGTAACATCAGCCCTCAGGCCAGCAGCTACAGCTTTATCATGATCTTTCATAATTGATTTCTTCTTGTAGTCAGAGCCAGCACCGTGACAAGCTTCACAGCTAACGCCTTCTTCAATTACATACTTGCCTTTTTCGTTCAGTTCAGCACCAAGGAATGCTTGAGTTGTGTGACATCTCAGACATTCAGCTTCTTCCCATGGATTGCCAAGACCTTTCTCTTTGGCAATAGCAATTGACTGATCGTTTTTCAGAGTTTCAAAAGCATTTGCATGAGCAGAGTTCTGCCATGGCTCCATCTGGTTGCCATATTTTGGTTTCTTGTGGCAAGTATTACATTTTTTCTCGCCAACGATTGTGTGGTCTTCAGCAAAAACAGACAATGACATCATTGTGACAATTGCGAGACAAGTTAAAATGAGAGCAGTCTTTTTCATGAAATCCTCCAAAATAAGTTACGTTTGAAGCCGTGAGGCTGATGAACTATTAAACAGTTTATTTAATGTATAGTTTCTTTTTTCATCTGCAAACCAAAAAATAAAATAAGAAAATAGACAGGATTACTCTTTATTTGGGTTTAAAGGTGTTAATTTTATGCAAAGTTTGTTATAATATATTGGAGTCTGAGAACTGACCCCGCCATGATCCAGACGATAATCAAAAAACAAACCTGAAAATAGGAGAAGAGATGAAGCAACTTTTCTTGGCAGTAGCTGTCTTTGTGCTATTACCAACTTTGGTTATTGCAGCTCCAACATTGAACTGGTCAACAGTTTATGATGGCGGTGGCAATTATAATGATGAAGCAAGTATCATCATAACCGCACCTGACGGTAATCCGGTAGTAGCTGGAACCAGTCATGATGGTATTGATGGTGGAGATCTTCTTATTCGCAAACTGAGTAAACTAGATGGCTCCGTAATTTGGTCTCGTAGAATTCCTGCCTATGATGATTCAGACATGGCCGTATGCGGAATTGCCTGGGATCCTGATGGTGACCTGATTGTAGGTGGTCACGTCTGCGGATGTGAAGGCTGAGGCCACGGAGATGATGTCGTTGTCCTGAAGCTGGACGACGCTTCCGGAGAGGTTCTCTGGGATATACTTTACGCTTCCGATGGTGATGAAAATGATTCAGTATATGATATGGTGTTGAACTCTGTTGGCGATATATATTTTTCAGGTCGACAAAAAGTTGGCAATCGTAATGATGAAGCCATGACGCTCAAATTTTCCAACTCTGATGGTTCATTGATGTGGGCTGCGGTTGAAGGTGGGGCTGACTGGTTGGATGATGCTGGTTATGGCATTGTTCTGGACTCTGATGAAAACCCTATTATCACAGGAAGATTTCTGAATGCTGATAACTCTTCAACAACTGTAACAATCAAATATGATGCCCAGTGGGGAGCACCCTTGTGGCAGAATATTGAGCCAGGCATTGTTAACGATGAGAGCGGCGATGGCTGGATTATGGTTGATTCTGAGGACAATATTGTTATCGGAAATAAGTCATGGAATTCTAGTACTGGCTACGATGTGGAGCTCTGGAAATATGATTCCAGCGGTTCACCAATCTGGCACACATCTTATGATAGAGATAACAGCGCTGATGATCCCAATGACATGATTATGCTTGATGACGGTAGTGTGGTTGTTGTTGGTGTGACATCGGGTGATTATTTGATTGCCTGTTTTGATGTCGATGGTAATAACACCTGGTCTACAACATATGAAGGCCCTCAGGGGTGGTACGATGTTGGAAATACAATTTCTATTGGTGATAACGAACTGCTAGTCACAGGCTTCAGCGATGGGAGTGGAACAAGCTGGGACATCGCAACTCTTGGTATCGATCCTGCAACTGGAGTAATCAACTGGGTTGAAAGGTTTGACGGTGCAGATAGTCAGACCGATGAGGGTAAAGCCGTTCATTTAAGCAGCGAAGGCCAACTATATGTTGGTGGATATGCTTATAGCAGTGCAACTGGAATGGATTATCTGGTAATAAGTTACGAACATTCTTCTGTAAGTGGTGTTGGATTTATTCCTGAACTGATAGCAATATCTGCCTATCCAAATCCGTTCAATCCAAGAACTACAGTTACATTTGAAATGACTTCTGCGCAATCAGTGAAACTTGAAATCTGTGATACCCGTGGTAGAGTTGTTAATCAACTGCACAACGGAATGGTTGAGGCAGGGCAATTTGAAGCTGTCTGGAATGGTACTGATTTCAGTGGCCGCGTTTTGCCATCGGGAGTTTATTTGGCAAAGTTGACGGGTAATGGAATTGGCAGTGCTTACAAACTTGTTTTAACCAAGTAGAAATAGTAATCAGGCCCCTGTAATTAACAGGGGCCTTTATTTACTTACCGAAATATTTCTCCAGGCAATTCTTCCGGATAAGTAATTTCATCATGACATTCTGAACACTCGGGTTGAAGCTCAAAGTTTCTGTCGGAGTGGCAATCTACACAATCATTGTCCAGATGATCTTCACTTAACACCAATCCAGTAACTTTGTGATCAAAAGAACCTGAGTCCCAGTGAATGTGGCAATCGTTGCAATGAGCTGAAGGCGACTTGAATGTTTTTGGATTATTGTGACATGTTTTACAAGCTGCTTTTGTATGGTAAGGCTCAAGGTCCCATCCAGTAGTGAGTCGGTGCTGAAATGGCGGCTTGGGTTGTGTACTATGACAGAACATACAATCACGTTCCTGGTGGCAACTGCAGCAGCTGGTCAAGTGATTGATTTGTTGAACCTGTTTTGTCTCATCGTGGCATCTGCTACAGCTGTCGCCTTTGTGACAATCTGAGCATTGTCCTCCAAAAAGTGTGACATGGTCATCGTGATGGAATGTAACGATAGGACCATCTTCATATGAAGTGACATAATTATATGAACTGGTTGCCTGAATTCTGGGGTGGGGTACGCCAACAATATCGCTAGTATCCAAATTTTCAGGAATTTCAGAATCGGTGGGTTCATGACAGAAGCTGCATGCATTATCATGAGCCCAGTCTCTGTGGCAATTAATACATTGTCTGTGATATGCGCCTTTAAGAGAAGGCATCGAGATGCTTATATCATCTGATTCTTCCAGGTGGCACTCTTTGCATGATGGAATCACACCATCTTTTTCAGAATAGTGATGACAGTTGTTGCAACCGCCAGTCATTTCACTCATTGCAGAGTGTAGTCTGTGGGCAAAAGTAACCGGCCCATAGTGATTCTTTAACTGGTCTATTATGACAACATCAGGACCTTCACCAGAAGCATGTTGTCCATAAAAATGATGACTGTGTCTGGGGCAATTTGTCAGGCAGGGAGCTTCTCTGGTTGGATTGTCGCAAGCGTGACAATCTCTACATTCCAGGCATGTATTAACACCTCTTTCAGGATGAGTTGTGGCATGATCTTTATCAACCAGTTGCCCGAAAGCAGCAGTAACAAAAAGTAAGAAAATAATGAAAATTTGTTTAAACATCTGAGCCCTGCTCTTCCATTTCCAGGACTGGAAAGATAAAGACGTATGTTCTGTAAAGTAAAATCAGGATTGACATGAACCCTACAGTCAGTAGCACTTCGGTCCAGGCAGGCACATAGATTTTGTCGGCATAGAGAGGTTTGTAGGCAATAATAAAGACATTGATTCGATTAATAATTATTCCAAAAACAACAAGCGAGACAGAGAATAACAGCGTTGCCGGATTCTGTCTGATTCTTTCACTCAACAACAAGATAGTTGGTGCAATAATTCCTGCTGTGACTTCAATCCAGAACATTATTGATTGTACGCTGTTTTCCAGCAAGAGGGGCAAGGCATCTCTGTTTACAAGATCGATAAGTTTTGTACCGAAGTAGATAATCAGCAGAATAGGAATGAACCTGCCAAGTCTGCGCAGGATGTGAATTTCAGGTTTCAACCCGAAAGCTTTTGCTGCTACAAGAGATTCAAAGGTTGCCATTGCCAATCCAGATGCAAATGCAGATAACAGAAACAGCAATGGTAGAACTGGACTGTGCCAGAGTTGATGAACCTTGCCCGGAGCAATAACCATAAGTGAACCAAGCGATGATTGATGGGCGCATGACAGAACAACGCCTGCAAGAATAAAGAATGAAATAAATTTATGCATGATTTTTTGCAGGAAGTGCAACAGATTATCAATCGGCTTATTCAATCTTGCAAACATGCCAGGAAGATTAACCCTGCCACAAAAACGCTCACATACTATTGGTAAAAACTCAATATACAGAACAGTGACATACATCATAACGCAAATGCCAACTTCAAACAGAACCGAGTTTCCCTGCCACATGGAGGGCAGCATGACATGCCAGATATTGTAGTATCTGCCAAGGTCAACACAGACTCCGAGTGCTGCAAAAGTATAGCCGAACATAGCTGTTAAAAGAGCAGGTCTGACAAGAGCATGATATCGATCGGCATGAATGACATGAGCAAGAAATGCTGTTGTAAAGCCACCTGCAGCTAAGGCAACACCTGTTGCTACATCAATGGCAATCCAGATTCCCCAGGGGTATTGATCATCAAGGTTGGTTACAAAACTGAGTCCAAAGAACAGTCGTGCAATTAGCACCGATATACCGGATAACGCTAAAATTATTAAAACCCATGTTCCTTTAGTCAGAAAAGGAACACCTGTATTTACCGGAGCAGGTCTGGTATTAGTCATCAGAAGGATCCCTTTTCATTGCTTTCATTGTTGCGCCAAGTAATCCCAGAAGCATCAATGGGCCTGAGAAACCTCGGAAGATTCCGTGCTGAATAGCTTCAGTTACTACTGCTGGGCTTTCATCGCCAACTTCTGGGAATTTCAGTTCCTTGAAGTCAGTTCCTGAAATCATCATCCAGGATGTACCGCCAGCCTCCTTTTCTCCATAGACATGATCTATGTATCGATCTGGATTTCGACGAATTCTTTGCTCGGCAATTTCCAGTAATTCTGATCTTTTCCCAAATGTCAGTGCTTCGCGGGGGCAGATTTCAACACAAGCAGGTTTGCCACTGCCATCCAGAGTTTTATCGGAGCAGAGAGTACATTTTCTAACTTGTGGGGTGGTAACATTGAGATATTCATATGCTGGAATCTGGAATGGACAAGCTATCATGCAGTATCTGCAACCGATGCATTTGTCAGCGTCATAAGTGACAGGTCCCATCGGACTTTTTTGCAATGCACCAACAATACAGGCAGAAACACAGGCGGGGTGCTCACAGTGCATACATTGAACTTTAGCATCAGTTTGAATTGAGGTTGCAGTGGCAGGGAATCTGTTGACTACTGTGTACTCGGTTGGTGTTGGTCGCCGATACTTTTCAAAAACACAAGTGTCATCGTAATATTCGATAGTAAAATTGGATAGTTCATTTGCCCCAGCACAAGCCCATTCGCATTTTCTGCATCCGATACAGAGCGTGAGGTCGGCAAGCACTCCAAATCTTTCAGAATCCAAATGAGGGCCAATGGAAGCTTGTGCCGGGAGTACCATTGTAGTAGTCGCGATACCAGCAATTTTCAAAAACTCTCTACGCGTTGGCATTATTTACTCTCCCTGGGGTGGAATGAACAAGTACCACTACAGGCGCTGATCACACAATCGTCTCCACAATTGCCATCGCACTGCATACAAATCAAGTCAGTATTCTGTTGATCGGAGAGGAGGCCCTGTATGAACTTTCCCAGGTAGCCCAGGAATTGTTCCTTTTCATTTTCACTAAATTTGGATAGCACTGCATTTTGCTTATTCGATGAAATAGAGTTGAATTTTGTAATGATATTTTGGCCATTGTTGGCAATTGAGACAAACTGTTGCCGCCTGTCTTTTTTACCAACCGATCTTGTAACCAGGCCTTCTTTTTGCATGCTTTCAATATTTTTACTGGCAGCTGCATTGCTGATACCCACAACATTGGCAATTTCACTGACTCCAAGTTTATCTCTGTTGCTGAGTATTTTGAGCAGATAAAACTGGTTGTGAGTAAGGTTCAAGTTTGTCGATTGCTGAAGGGTATCTTTAAGGCAAATCTCCAAAACAACTTGTGAGAGGATTCTGATGTTTTCAGCTACTGCAGTGTTTTGATCGCGCATAATTTAACTCCGTTAATGTTTAACTTGGTTAAATAGTAGCACAAATTGGGTGGATGTCAATAAAAAAACGAGGGCCATTTTATGGCCCCCGTTGTAGTTAAGGTTATTTACTCAGTAAACATCCACCCGTCAGGCAGTGTAACAGGCATCATCATCAGTTGTCCGCTTCCCTGAGACTTGGCCATAAGTTTTAGCCACGTAATAGCAGGGTCTTCTCTGTTTTCAGTTTGTCCTGAAAGATGAAGTGCAGGGCTGATGTTAATTGCACCAAGCATTCCAAAAGGCAACCCAAGACTTGGCAATTCAAATAGCGGTCTTGGCGGATACTCGGTTGTAATGAACCTGTCATCAAGTCCACCCAACTCAGCAGCTCTATTGATAGCATCTTGCAGGCCACCAATTGAGTCGGCAAGTCCGTTCTCAACTGCATCGCCACCCATCCAAACTCTACCACCAGCAACAGGGTAAATTTCTTCAGTTGTCATGTTTCTGCCATCGGCAACGGCCTCAACAAATTTATCGTACATTTTAAGAATGTCTTTTTTGTAACGATCAAATTCTTCTTCGGTCAAATCTCTAGCTGGTAACTGTATGCCAACAAGTGGATATTTAAATGTCTGGTTTAGTGAGTAGTGTTTTCCTCTTTCAACACCATCAACATTCAAGCCAACTTTTTCATGCATTTCTTTGTCCCAAACCCAAGCAGAAATTACGCCGATGGAGCCAGTGATGGTCATTGGGGTAGTCATAATTTCATCGCCATTCATACTAATCCAGTAACCGCCAGATGCAGCGAGATCGCCTTGACTGATAATTACTGGTTTGCCAGCTTCCTGCAGAATTGTAATTGCTTCTGCAATCAAATCACTTGGAAGTGGATCTCCACCAGGGGAGTCAGCTCTAAGTACAACAGCTTTTACATTTGAATCTTTTGCAAGCTTACGCATGTATCGGCTGGTTGCTCTACCTCTGATTCCTGAATCCATAGCACATTCGCCAACGGCATATACAACTGCAACAGTTCCAGGTTTTCCCCAGACTTCATCGTGGTATTCTTTGAAATCAAGTTCAGTAAGACCAGACCAGCAGAGCTCTTTCTCATCAGTTAGGAATTCTTTAAGGTCATACCATCTGCCAATTTTATCAGCAAGCCCAAGCTCTATGGCATCAGAAGCATCTACCTCTACGACTTCATCAACAATATTATCAAAGCTATCTAATGTGATTCCGTCTCTTGAAGAAGCACCTTTGCGAATTTCTTCATAGATAACATCTACAAGTCTGCCGAGTTGTTCTTTGTCGCCATCGCTCATATCGGTTCTGTCAAAAGACTCAACAGCTGTTTTGTGAGGAAAGAACTGCATAGCTCTAAATCCTATGCCAAGTTTGTCAACCATATCGCGTAGATAGGTTTTGCTAAGTCCAATACCCGGTAAGCTAAAGCCACCCCATTTGTCCATATAAATTTCATCAGCAACAGATGCTAGGTAGTAACCACCCATTCCAGCTCTATCGATGTAGACATAAACTTTTTTGCCGTTTTTTCTAAGCTCCAATAATTTTTCACGCATCTCCCAAAGCAGAGACATTTTTCCGCCAAAAGAACTTAAGTTCAGAGCTACTGCTTTGATGTCATTTGTGTCTCTTATGATGTCGAGTTTTTTTGCAAATTCTAACCATGGAATATGTTTGTCATCGCCCCATTTATATTTTGAGTAGGATAGATATTTATTTTGAAGGTCAAAGGCAATTACTCGATCTTTGCTTTGATTGAATGGATCAAACTTCGGTAAATCCGGGATAGGAGACATGCCTGTTGTTAGGAATGCTGTTCCGAGATCATTTCCGTCTTTATCGGACGATGGAAGAACGTGATGACCAGCTCCACCAAATAGAGTTAGCCCGATGTTTAGACTGTAAGTGTAATCATCTCCATCTTCACGCATCTTTGCACCGACATGAACACCGCGCATTGGTCGAATTTCAAAGCCGGCTCCCCACATACCATCCTCAAGTTGGTCTTTGCCGTGCATTGAATAATCTGCAAAAACAGTGAACTTGTCTGAGCCAAATGGCCTGACACCAAAGTCAGCAATACCCATTCTGCCACCAGACTCAAGCGATTCAACACCACTCAAGCCGCAGCTTAGCCAGGGAGCAGGGCGATTAATGATGCCCGCAACAATAGATTTTTCATTTGGGATGAAGTCTGTATCTCCGCCACTCCATCTGTACGCCATTCCAAAATGAGACTCGCGGTCACCACCAGAAAATCCTAGCTGATAATCACGGATTGTTCCTTCTTGTAAAGTTCTGTTCATTACAGAAAAACCTAGAGGACCACCGCCAGAAAAACCCCAGTTTTCCATAAAGTCGTCATTAATTTTTCTATCAGTCCAGTAGAAAGCCGAGTTGTCGGTGTCATTCATTGACCATGCAGCGGGGTTGAAAAATGCCGCTGTTGCACCACCAGTAACCGATGGGGTTTGTGGTAAGAATAGTGAATTTGTATGGTAGTCTGTAATTGCTTCGTCACCAGCAAATAGCATTGTGGGCAAAATTAGGAACAAAATTAGTAATCGATTCAAGGTTATCTCCTTTTCAAGACCGTCGGAACAGAATATGATTGGGTTGTAATACGCAGATTGCAGGTACATGTTACACTCGGAGTTATGATGTCACAAGATTTACAAGAATTACGCGATAAAATTTCAGAAATCGATGCAGAATTGATCGATCTTCTGGGTAGGCGGTTTGCGCTGTCAGCTGAGATCGGCAGGTTGAAAGATGAACTGCAGTTGCCGATAGTAATTGAGAGTATTGAAAAACCGGTCATTGCCAGAGCGCGTGCTGCTGAGTCTGGCGTTTCTGCTGATACAATGGAATTGATTTTTAGAGAAATAATCAAAGGATCAGTTGAAACTCAGGAACGATGAGTTTGCAGTGGAGGTTTTGAGTTGAACAGAGAAGTGGCGTGGACAGCAGCTATTGTATTTTTTGTGATAACAGTTATCGCAGTTCTGGGAATGTGATGTTGTACTATTTGCAGGATGTTGCAGCTGTTCCGCTGACACTTTTGATTGTCTGTTTAGTGCGTAGATTACGCAGGATTACTGAACCGATACCAACGTCGCATATTACTGGTACAGTTATAGCTTTTTCTGCTATTTTTGAGATTATATTGCCTGTGTTTTCAAGTAGATTTACACCCGATGTCTGGGATTTATGGTGCTACATTTTGGGTGGGATTATTTTTATTCTTTCCATCCGAGCAATAAGATTACTTCAGCCAAAACTCATTGAAGATTGATTTTTCCCGCTCGCGGATGCCTTCCCATTTTTTAGTATGGATTTGCATTTCAGCAGCAGGTTTTTCCTGATCCCATTGCATTTGTCGCAAGTCCATATAGTTGTTCAATAGCGCATTTTCAGAAGTATCTCGTTCAGTTTTTTTAAACATAAAATCACTTGAAATTATCAACGATGGCTTTTCAGGATCGGAAGAGAAATCATCTGTAATGTCAACTGCGCCGTTCCATATCGATTCAAATATTTTAGTATCGACAGGTTCAGAAACCACTTCTACTGAAGCTTGTTTTTCTACTTCTATTACAGGAGGCTGTTGCAGAATAAGATAACTGGCTGTCATTACTGCTGGTGGATGAGGTTTGGGATTCCATGGATAGAAATATGATGAAGTGATAGCGATCAGCCAAAGCAGAATTGATGCACCGACAAGGCAGATTGGCCATCGCCAGGAAGATTCGGTTGAGTAGATTTGTGTTGATTGCATAATAATGGGGGCGCTGGGAACGCCCCCTCTTGCGACTCTGTAGGGAACTACTTTTTCAAGTCTGCAATCTCGTTACGGAGCTCTATAATCTGAGCTTTGATTATTTCGAGCTCTTTTTTCAGGCCCATTTGTTTAATCTTTACCATGTCCTTATCACCATGATGGAAGACGTGAGGGCCACCTTCACCCTTGAACATCATGTGTATGTCTTCCATTCCATCCATATCATGATCCATCATGATTTTTTTCTTGATCATTTTTTTATGTTTTGGAGCTGGAGCTGTGCCAAGAGTAACATTTTTGGATTTGTTACTGCCTTTGCGCTTAACTTTAACTTTTATTTCATCTTCAGGTTTAGTGCATTGCATATATGCTATAACATCTTCAGCAGTACCAATTTCAGTGTCTTCAATTTTTATGATTACATCGCCAGCTTCAAGTCCAGCTTTTTCAGCAGCTGAATCTTCAATGACCTCTTCAATCAGCACGCCATTATCAACGCCAAAATATTTACTTAACTGACAATTAAGGTCTTTGAGGTGTACACCAAGGAAGCCGTGGGCAGGTTTACATGATATTTTTTCGGTCATGCATTTGAAGTCATCACCGGACCATTCAAATTCGCCACCTTCAAGCTCAATTTCTTTAGTTTCACCATCTTCAATGATGATAATTTTCATTATTTGATCTGAATCTTCGTCTACAGTTACTGTGATTTCTTTTTCAATATCTTGTGCGGAAGCCATTCCTGCGGAAAGTGCAAGTACGGCAAGAAGAGTGAGTAATTTCGATAGTGACATTTTATTCTCCTGGAGTTTAATTATTGGTACCGGAGAATAATACGTACTCTATATGTTAAAGTTCCAATTAATTCAAAGGTTTTTGAATTGAAAATGCACCCCTGATATCTTTCTCTTTGAAATCGATAGCTTTGTCTTCAGGGTACAGTTCTGCAATTTTTGCACTGACATCTTTGTTCATTTCAGTTCCGTGGCATCTCAGGCAAAGCGGGCCAGTGGGAATGGCTTTCATGTAGCGATAAGTCTGGTGACCTTCACTATCGGTGACAATTTCACCAAACTCTGATATTTTGCCTTTTTCAAATTGTTCAAGCACAGCAAGTTCCCATTTGTCAGGATTATTTTTCGGGTTACGGGTTTTGAGGCTGGTCCTGCTGACAATCATGCCTTCTTCAATTGAAATAGTCTCTGTGATTGGCACAGCTTCAACACTGCAGGTTTCAAGTGCGCCAACTGGTCCAGACTCTTCCATTGCGTTTATAAGTGCCAACTTCAGGGCAGCACCCAGTTTTTGTATCGATGTTTTGCATGATTCATTATATGTATTTATGTCGTCAGCAATTGCACAAGTGCTGATAAGTAGAACTAATGAAAGTGTCAGAAAGCGCATAGAAACTCCTTAAAGTTTGAAGTAGTTATTGTTGAAAACTGCAAGTTTGGGTTCTGTCATTTCATCGATTGCCCACTTAATTCCTTCACGACCAAAACCAGAACCTTTGATTCCACCATAAGGCATATTGTCAACACGCATGCTTGGTATGTCGCCAATAATTACGCCACCAGTTCTGGTCTCAGAAACAGCGTAACGAGCATTGCCAATATCTTTAGTGAAATAACCTGCCTGTAGACCATACACTGAATTGTTAACTTTTGCCACTGCATCATTGAAATCAGTGAATGATTCCATAGTTGCAACTGGTCCAAAAACTTCTTTGCTGTAGATGTCGGCATTTGTTGGGACATCTTCCAGAAGTGTGGCATCAAAAAACGATCCGTTGCGTTTGCCTCCACATAGAACTTGGCCGCCACTATTGTTAACCCAGTCTTCAACACGGATAGCATCTTCTTCAGTAATCATTGGGCCAAGAAACGTGGACTCATCTGCTGGGTCCCCGGACTTCAGTTTAACTGCCGCTGCAATTAGAAGTTCCTTGAGTTCAGAGTACAGAGAACTGTGAGCAATGATTCTTTGAATGCTGATACAGCTCTGTCCCGATTGGTAAAAAGCACCAGTTATCAAGCGTGGTACTATATACTCCAGATTACTGCCTTGATCAATCACACAAGCCGCGTTGCCGCCAAGCTCAAGAGAGATTTTTTTCTGACCGCATTGCTGCTTCAGTTTCCAGCCAACATCCGGACTGCCGGTAAATGAAAGTAGTGTAATTCTGGGGTCGGTAACCAACGGCTCTGCATCTTTGCCAGCACATGGGATAACAGAAAATGCTCCATCGGGTAGATCGGTTTCGGCCAGAATTTCAGCCATTAGAATTGAACTGATTGGAGTTGAGCTGGCAGGTTTCAAAATAAATGGACAACCTGTTGCAAGTGCCGGTGCCATTTTGTGAGCAGCCAGGTTCAGCGGGAAGTTAAATGGAGTAATGAATGCACAGACACCAACAGGTTCCTGTCGAATTTCAGCTTCATATCCTGTTGCACGCTCACTGATATCAAGTGGCATGATTTCACCGTTTATGCGAACTGATTCTTCGGCTGCAATACGGAAAGTATCAATAGCACGGGTTACTTCTACACGTGCATCATTGATTGGTTTTCCAGCCTCAAGACAGAGAATTTTTGAGAGTTCATCATGTCTTCTGGTAAGGGCATCAACAAAGTTCAGAAGTACTTCCTGACGTTTCCATGCTGGAAGTTTGCGCATTTCTTCTCTTGAGTTATAGGCAGCAGTGATTGCCTGATCCAGTTCTGCAGGACCAGCAGAAGAGACCGATGCAATTACATCTCCTGTAACTTTATGCAGAACCTCGATTGAGGTTTCAGTCCTGACTTGACGACCGGCAATGTAACATGGGTAGTTCATTTTAATCTCCAGTGACGACCAAATGCAGGGACATCGTTCATGTAGTCTCTGTAACTCTGGCCATGTTCTGCCAACAGTTTTTTCTCTTCAATTTTTGCGCCGATTATAAAGTACAACACAAAGACAGTACGCCATACAATTGAAGTTGTTGTGAAATTGTTGTAGAAAATTACAAATATTATGCCAGCTACGTAGTAGGGATGGCGCATATAATTCAGAATACCTGCACGATTGAATGTCGGTTGTTTTTCAGGATTTGTTATTTGAGTGATACCCAGAAAAAATCGGTTATCATATTGCCTGACTGCCATCAGCGTAATTACGGCACTTAATGATACCATCAGCACACGCGACGCAGGCATCAGCCTGTATAAATGTTCACCCGGAAATTGTTTTATGACCAGGAACGTCATGCCAAGGGTTATACAGCTTAATGTGACATAAATAAATCGATACCAGGAAGAAAAATTGCCAAGCGTTTTCCGACCGAAGTCTTCAACGCCTGGCATTATTAATATCGAGTGCATAATGCACCACAAAGCAGCTACTGCACCTACAATGATTTGATCAGACATTTTTTCTGGCTCTGACCCAGAAATAGATAAACATCAGACCAACAAGTGCGTAGGCACCACTTTTTACAGTTGTTATTGTTTGGTCGTCGCCCTGCAAAACCAGAATCAGAAACAGTAAGCCTGCTCCCAAATTGCCAGCCCCAAGGGCTAAAAACCCCCATTCAGGGAACCT
This sequence comes from uncultured Fibrobacteraceae bacterium, assembly GCA_964437115.1. Classification (GTDB taxonomy): domain Bacteria; phylum Krumholzibacteriota; class Krumholzibacteriia; order LZORAL124-64-63; family LZORAL124-64-63; genus JABIBH01. Next base: position 28,944 of record CAYTFE010000011.1, read on the forward strand.
GCTTTTTTTTGCCATTTTTAAGCTCCGTTTCTGACCATGTTTTCAATGCCACCAGCAACAATTACTTCCTGAACTGGTCTGCCAAGAGCAGCAAAGCCGAAGCTATTACCATTCCAGGTTATTGTGGCATTTGCAAAATCGACGGTCATGTTTTGGCCAACTGCAGTTTTGTCGTTGTTGTCTTTGAATTCTACACGGACAGCTTCAACAAGTTGCGGGCTCTCCAGGCAAATAAATCCGTTGTTAATTGCGTTGCGGAGATAAGTCTGACTGTATGAACCTGCGATAACCATACTGATTTCTGCAGCTTGCAATGCAGTTACTGCCTGCTCCCTGCTTGATCCGGTTCCAAAGTTGAAACCACCAATTATCAGGTCGCCAGCGTTTGCTATTTCAGCAAAGTGAGGATCATAGTTTTCCATTACAACGCGTGCCATCTCCTGGACAGTGATGTCTTCACGATAGGTGTAGTCTTTGGAATAGATGCCATCAGTGTTGAGGTTGTCGTGGTCCAGCCAGAGCATGCGGCCTTCAGTTGACGATGGAAAACCGTCGATGATTTCAACACTACCAGCTGATTTTACAATCTCGTTCTTAGTGAAATTGTAATCAGGAATTGAGCTATCAAAACTTTCAGGGCCAGAGATGTAGCCATTGATTGCAGACTCAACAACAACAGGTGGGCTTGCCAGGTAACATTCAGAATCGGAGTCACCCATTCTGCCTTTGAAATTTCTGTTTGTCGCAGAAATTCCAACTTCGCCTGCTTCCAGGAGTCCAGTTCCAAGTCCGATACATGGGCCACAACTTGGAGGCAGGGCGGTAGCACCAGCATCCAGAAGTTTTTGCCACGCACCAGATTCTTTTGCCTTGTCTTCAACCCATTGACTTGCAGCGGCCAGGTAAAGATCAACGCCATCTTTGATTTTGCGGCCATTAATTACAGAAGCTGCAATCTCAAGATCTTCCAGCCTGGAGTTCACACATGACAGCAAGTAAGCTTTGTGAATCTGTTTTTTCTCTGCCTGAACTGTTGCAAGTGGAGTTCCAAGTTGTACAACATGAGGTCCAGCGATGTGAGGAGTAACTTGTCCAAGATCAAGTTCAATCACAGATGCGTAGTTTGCATCGGCATCACTTGTCAGTGGATTATCTTTCCATGATTGAATCAACTCAGCTGTTAATAGGTCATTACTGTTTGCAAGCAGGCGCGTGTTGTAATAATCGATAGTAACATCATCACAAGGGAACCAGCCTACAAGCGCACCCCATTCTGTGGTCATATTGCTGATTGTCATTCGTGCGTCCATAGACAGGTTGGCAACGCCTGGTCCTGCAAACTCGATTGCGCAGTTCAACGCTTCGCCATTACTGTACTGACTGCACAACGTCAGGATGAAATCCTTGCCGGTAACTCCAGGTTTGAATTCACCAGTAAGAACAACTTTCAGCATTGGTGGAATCTGCCACCAGAATTTTCCGGTAGCCCAGATTGCAGCGGCATCGGTACGAACTACAGGTGTACCAACTGCCCCAACAGCACCATAGATATTTGAGTGGCTGTCACTTGCAACACAAAACCCGCCAGGTTTCACAAAGCCGTTTTCCAGCATCATCTGATGACCGATGCCACTGCCAGCAGGATGAAAAGCGATGCCTTGATCGGCAGCAAATTTTTCTATTCGGGCATACTTTTTGACATTGGTTTCGCTCTTGTTTTGTATGTCGTGATCAAGTGCGTAAACCGGTTGGTCAGGGTTGTGAACACAGGCAACACCAAGGCTCTCAAATTTGTTCATAACTGCAGCTGTGTTATCGTGAGTCATGACATGGTCGGGAACCAGGGTCACAAAATCACCAGCGTGAAGTTCTGCAGATTCAGGAAGATTGATTGCGTGGGACTGAGCGATTTTCTCAATGATTGTTTGAGCCATTTCATACCTCTGGAAAACTGGTTATAGTTTTAGTTGCAGGTATAAGTTGGCACAGAATTGCTCATCATTCAAGCTATCAACCAGGATAATTATCAGCAATATACTCAGTCAGGTAATTGAGCTGAGTTTGGCGGTCATGTGACAGCTGTTTTGCGCAGTCACCAATTGAAACCAGTCCGCACAGCTTGCCACTGTCTATAACCGGCATGTGCCTGCAGTGAGCTTCAGTCATCATTGCCATAACATCTTCAACATCGTTATCAGGTGTCAGATAGATAATCCGATGGCTCATGACCTCGCCAACTTTTGTGTCGCGGGAACTTTTGTTTTTCAGGGCAACTTTTGAGAGATAATCACGCTCCGTGATAATACCTGAAACTGTTTCATCTTCAATGACCAGCAAAGAGCCGATGCCCAGCTCAACCATTTTTGCAATTGCGTCATAAACGGTTGCTTCAGGCTCGATTGAATGGATGTTGCTACCTTTAGCTGTGATGATATCGATTACTTTGGTCATAGTGACTCCTTTGTGGCTGTTAATAATATAAACACCCTACACGAATTCTGCTGATTGTGCGACTAGTTTTTTTAGGTTACTTTCAACGAAACAAAGGGGCAATAATGATAGTTGGAATTGGCACAGATCTGGTTGAAGTCAAAAGGGTTGAAAAACTTCTTGAAGATAAAGAACGATTCAGAGATCACATGTTTACTGCTGGCGAAATCGCAGCAAGTGATGGAAACGTACGCGCTGCTGAAAAGTACGCTGCCAGGTTTGCCGCCAAAGAAGCTGCAGTTAAAGCTCTTGGCTCGGGATTACGCGGGGGCATAGAGTGGCGCGATATTGAACTGCTGAACGATGAACTTGGCAAGCCATCATTGTTTTTTCATGGCAAGGCCAAGGAGCTGGCTGACAGTCTTGGTGTGACTGGCAGTTTTGTTTCGATTTCTCATTTAAAAGAGATTGCCAGTGCGGTGGTAGTATTAGAGGGATGAGAGGTTCCAGATATTTGGAATAATGGCGATCGTTTTCTAAATGCTGTATAATCATTAGATGTCAACTATCGTTGTTTCCGGGGGGTTAAGCGTGAAATTATTACTCATTTTCACATTATTGCTGGTTCCAACAATCACATTTGCGACTGTACCTGATTTTTCCAACTGTTCTGCAACTTGCGCTTACTATGGGCCTGTATCCCTTTTTGTTGTGCCTGATGGTTCTGGGCAACCATTAACTGAAGCTTCTGCACGAGATCTGGCTGGTGATGGTCCAATCGATGCCACAATTACAGTCACACTGTTGGATATTATGGCTGTACCAATATATATGTTCCCTGAAGAAGATGTATATCTGGAAACATCTTTGGGTGGGATGATGGCCTGTGCTGGTGGTGTTCATGCAGACTCTCCAAGCGATATAAACGGGGAGATGACTTTCATATCGGCATTGCGCGCTGGTGGCCATTCATCTGTTGGAGAGCAGATGGTTGTGCTAATTAACGGCATGCCTCTATTTGGTTATGATTTAGACATTATGGTTAACAGCCCGGATATTGATGGCAATGGTGTTGTTAATCTAACAGATATTACGATGTTTGCAGGCGATATGGGAAGTTACAATTTCAGAAGTGATTTCTATCAGGATGGCGTGTTGAACCTTGTAGATATAGTATTCATGGCCGGCAGTGTTAGCGGTAATTGCCCATAGATTATACAAAAATAGAGCCAGGTTAATAAATCCGGCTCTATTTTTCTGTGATTAAACTACTCGGCAGCCGGTGGAGTAGGAGCTGCTCTTGCTGCTAGCTCACGGTCCATCATATATATACCATGTCCTGAGTCACCCAACATTTTTAGCTTGCCACAGATAGCATCGACAGTTGCTTCTTCTTCAACTTGCTCGCTGATGAACCATTGAAGCATATTTTCAGTGGCATGATCTTTTTCATCGTGAGCAATATCAACAATAGCGTTGATATTTTTGGTCATAAATTGCTCGTGTGCATGAGATGCTTCAAACATTGCCAATGGTGATTCCCACTCTGTTGCAGGTGCATCGACGGCTTTTAAAATAACTCTGCCACCTACTGCGTTTACATAGTCATAAATTTTCATTGCGTGAAACAATTCTTCTTGAGCTTGCATACGCATCCAATTAGCAAAACCATCAAAGTTGTTACTTTCACACCAGGCAGCCATCGAGAGATAAAGATATGAAGAAAAGAATTCTTCGTGGATTTGTGTGTTTAATGCGTCTTGCATTTTACCTGTAAGCAATGGACATCCTCCGTTGTATAAAATTGAAATTCTTCTATACTAATTTAAGACACATGCAGGGAATTACAAGTACCGCGTAAAAGTTGACAAAAATAGTCTTGTTTACGATATTGTGCTTATCAATTCCCGAAAGGACATACAATGCCGAAGACAAAACTGAGCGATTTCAGCGTCAGTTACATGCAGATTCTCGATGAAAATGGCGTAGTTGATACTGACCTGGAACCATCGCTATCAAAAGAACAACTTGTTGACTTATATAGACATATGCAGTGGGGCCGTATTACTGATGAACGGATGTTGAAGCTCCAGAGACAAGGCCGTATTGGTACATTTGGACCAAGCATTGGTCAGGAAGCTGCGCACTGTGCATCGATGTTTTGCATGCGTGACGATGACTGGTTTGTAGGTTGTTTTCGTGAGCATGGCGCCCGCTTGATGCGTGGTGAGAGCCTTGTAAAGCAGCTCAATTATTTCAACGGCTACACTGAAGGCAATATTGGAGGCAATCCAAGAAACTTGCCGGTTTCGGTAATTGTTGGAGCTCAAGGTTTACATGCAGTTGGTCTTGCTTATGCCAGTAAATTAAAAGGTGAAGACTCTGTTGCAATAGTCTATCAAGGTGATGGCGCAACAAGTCAGGGAGACTTTCATGAAGCGCTGAATTTCGCATCGGTCTGGAATGTGCCAGTGATATTTGTGGTGCAGAACAATCAGTGGGCAATTTCAGTTCCACGGGAGAAGCAGACCAAATCAAAATCGATTGCTCAAAAAGCCATCGCTTATGAAATGTGCGGCATTCAAGTTGATGGTAACGATCCATTGGCAGTTTATGCAGCAACCAAAGAAGCAGCTGAACGTGCCAGAAAGGGCGAAGGTCCAACACTCATTGAAGCGGTTACTTATAGAATGATGATGCACACAACTGCAGATGACCAGTACAAGTACAGAACCAAAGAGGAAGAGGACAGCTGGAAACCGAAAGATCCTCTGGTACGATTCAAGAAATATCTGGAAGACAAAGGCTGTTGGGATAACAAGGCAGAAGAAAAACTCCAGACTGAATTGAAAGCAGATTGCGATGCTCAGGTAAAAGAGTTTGAGTCACAGTCTGATTTCCCGCGTGATGTCTCTTTTGAGCATGTTTTTGGAACGGAACACGCTGTAATCAGCGAACAAAAAATTGAGTTTGACCAGGAGCTTGAGGAGGAAAACAATGCCTAAATTAAATATGGTACAGGCAGTTACTTTGGCTCTTGAGGAACAGATGACAGCCGATGAATCTGTAGTTGTCCTTGGAGAAGATGTTGGTGTTGATGGCGGTGTTTTTCGTGCAACTGAAGGTCTTCTGGATAAGTTTGGTGAGCAGAGAGTAATTGATACTCCGCTTGCTGAAAGCGGAATTGTTGGCGCATCAATCGGTATGGCAATGGCTGGTTTGAAGCCTGTTGCTGAAATGCAATTTTCCGGGTTCTCATATTTGTCGATTCCACAGATGGAAGGCCATGCCTCAAGAATGCGAGCCAGGACGATGGGGCAGTTCACAGTGCCGATGGTTCTGAGGATGCCTTACGGTGGCGGTGTTCGTGCACTGGAACATCACAGTGAGAGTCGAGAGGTTTTGTATGCGCATAATCCTGGACTGAAAGTTGTGATTCCAAGTGGGCCAAGAAATACCAGAGCACTTCTTGCTGCTGCAATCCAGGATCCGGATCCGGTTGTTTTTATGGAGCCGAAAAGATCATATCGTGCTTTCAAGGAAGAGGTACCTGTTGAGCCTGAGACGATGGAAATTGGCAAGTGCCAGATTGTTCAGGAAGGCACAGATATAACAGTTGTTGCGTGGGGTGCAATGATGCATACAACTAAAAAAGCAGTGAAGGAGATTGAAAAAGAGCGCGGAATCAGTATCGAGCTGATTGATGTTCTGACAATATCACCACTGGACAGCGATACAATTTGCGAGTCGGTCAGGAAAACCGGCAGGTGTGCAATAATTCAGGAAGCGGCAAGGTCATTTGGGCCAGCTAGCGAGATAATTGCCTGCATAAATGATAAATCACTTCTATATCTCGATGCGCCAGTGCAGAGAGTAACCGGATATGATGTAGTAACTCCATACTTCAATCGCGAGCTCGATTATATGCCAACAGTTGGCAGAATCAGTCGTGGGATTATTGAAGCTGTCGATTTTTAGGAGGACAAGATGTTTGAATTTAATCTCCCTGACCTGGGAGAGGGTATACATGAAGGCGAGATTCTGAAATGGCATATTGCAGTTGGCGATACCATTGAAGAAGATGCCCCACTGGTTGAAGTTGAGACCGATAAAGCTGCAGTTACTATACCCAGCCCAAGGGGTGGCAAGGTAGTTTCACTGGCTGGTGAAGTTGGCGAGATTATTGAAACCGGTTCTGTTGTTGCAGTTATTGACGATGGCTCTGAAGGAGTTGTTGCGGTTGAAGAAACTGAAGACCCGGTTAAGAAAAGAAAGAAAAGACAAATTCCTGCCAACAGTGCAATCCCTGGCAGACCAGTTCCTGCTGCGCCTTCAACCAGAAGACTTGCACGTGAACTTGGTGTAGATATCAACAGTTTGAAAGGCTCCGGCCCTGGCGGCAGAGTTATGCCGGACGATGTTAAAATGTCTGTTGACGGAGATGTTGTAGAGCTTACTCCAGAGACAAATGCTGCCTCGGTTGCAAGTGCAATTCCGTTTTTGGATATCGAAGCTTTACCCGATTATTCATTGCAGGGTGAAGTTGAGGTTGAACCGTTAAGATCTATTCGCAGGCGCGTTGCCAGGAAGATGACAACATCGATGATTCTGGTGCCGCATGTTGCTCACATGGATGAAGCCGATGTCACTGAACTTGAAGACTTTCGCAAGCGTGCAGGTGCAGAACATGAAAAGCGTGGAGGCGGCAAGCTTACATTACTGTCATTTGTGATTCGTGCGATTACTGCTGGGCTGAAAGAAGCTCCATCGTTTAATGCCAGTCTTGATCCGTTGCGTGAAGAACTGATTTACAAAAAGTTTTATAACATCGGTTTTGCTGCGGATACTGGTCGTGGACTGGTAGTACCAGTTATCAATGATACTGACAAGAAAAACATCGGTGAAATTTCCATGGAGTTGCAGCAAAAAGCTGAGCTTGCAAGAGATGGAAAATTGCCACTTGAAGAAATGCAGGGTGGGACATTTACAATTACCAATGTCGGCCCACTTGGTGGAACAGCGTTGATTCCAACAATTAATTATCCTGAAGTTGCGATTCTGGGAATGGGCAGAGTGCAGGAAAAACCTGTTGTACGAGACGGTGAAATTGTGATTCGTAAAATGTTGCCACTGACTTTGGCATTCGATCACAGGGTTTCCGATGGTGCAGATGCTGCTCGATTTGTAAGTGAACTTATCCGCTGGCTGTCAGATCCAAAACAGCTATTGCTGGATATTTAGGAGAACTAAAATGGTAATGGGAACATTGAGCCAGGAAGTTGAAACAGTTGTAATCGGTAGTGGCCCTGGAGGCTATGTTGCTGCATTGCGATTGGCTGCTTTAGGCAAAGAAGTTTTGCTGATTGAAAGGAATGAACAATATGGTGGCACTTGTCTGCTTGAAGGTTGTATCCCGAGCAAAGCTCTAATTAATGCAGTCGAGCTGAAGGAGTCGGCAGAGAATGCCGGCAAGTTTGGCATCAGTTTTTCAGGCGTTGAAGTTGACCATAACAAATTGCGTGAGTGGACCGATGGTGTTGTCTCAACTTTGAGTGGTGGCATTGCTACACTGTTGAAAAAAGCTGGTGTTGAAGTGATGTGTGGAAATGCAAAATTCACTGGAAGCAACACTTTGAATGTCGATGGAAATAATGTTGAGTTTGAAGATTGCATTATTGCAACTGGCTCTTCTCTGAACAGATTGCCTGAAGGAATTGATCAGTCAGTCTGGTCATCAGCTGATGCATTGAAACTTAAAGAAGTTCCCGGAAGCCTCCTGGTTGTTGGTGGCGGATATATTGGACTGGAACTTGGTCTGGTTTATCAGGGTCTCGGTTCAAAAGTTTCAGTTGTTGAGTTCAATCCACGCCTGCTTGCAGGTGCAGATTTTGACCTGGCTGATATTATGATCAAGCGGGTTTCAAAACGGTTGACTGAAGTTATGACTGAATCTCGAGTATTGAATATTGAACCGGCTGATAATGGTTTCGATGTAAAAATATCACACAATGATGAAGAGTTTGAAAAACACTACGATCAGGTGCTGGTTGCAATTGGCAGAGCTCCTAACAGCGATGACCTTGGATTGGAAAATACAAAAGTTGTTATTGGTGATGGTGGATTCATTGAAACAGATTCTGAATGCAAAACTGCTGATGCACATATTTATGCAATTGGCGATGTTGCGACAGGCCCAATGCTTGCCCACAAAGCGAGCAGAGAAGGCAAGGTTGCAGCAGAGGTAATTTGTGGTGAAAAAGTTGAGTTCGACAACAGGGCTATCCCTGCTGTAGTATTTACTGATCCCGAGATTTCCTGGTGTGGTCTTACTGAACGGCGCGCTGAAGAGCTCGGGTACCAGATTAATATCGGCAGATTCCCGCTTACTGCGTTGGGCAGAGCAAGAGCAATTGGCAGAACCGATGGCATGGTAAAAGTTATCAGTGAGCCAGACACCAACCTCATTTTGGGAGTTGGTATTGTTGGCCCTCACGCCAGCGAGTTAATCAGTGAAGGCGCTCTTGCAATTGAGATGGGCGCAACACTTGCAGATCTGACCGATACAATTCATCCTCATCCAACACTGTCCGAAGCGGTGATGGAAGCAGCAGAAGTTGCAGCGGGGACAGGTGTTCATCTACCGAAAGGTTAAATGTGAAAACCCGATTGATTATTGCAATTGCCGGCCTGGCTGTAGTATTGGCCGGCTTCATTTATTTAAACATGCAAATTGATTCTGCTGTTGAAAAATACTGCCTGGAAGTAACGCAACTTTATCCTGATCTTTCACAAAACGAAGCTCTGATGAAAGCGGTTGCATCGGAAGATATTTCATTGATCCATCGTAACGAGCTGGTATGGGCAATAGGTAGATTGAGAATTAAAGAAGCCTTGCCGTTGTTGAATTCTTATTACAACCAGCAGGAATGTGACCACGAAAAAAGGCTTTGTCAGGATGAATTGAAGAAAGCAATCAAGCGTTGTGAATGATTATCCACTCTATGATTTCGATGAAGAGCTAATCGCTTCTGTAACTGATTCTGCAAAATTGCAAATTTGCAGACCGGAACTGTCAGTTGTAATTGGTCGCGGAGGAAAAGACAGAGAACTTTATCGTGATATTATTGAAGCCGACAAAGTCCCAATCTACAGACGACGCGGTGGTGGCTGTGCAGTTGTTCTTGATCCAGGAAATTTAGTCGTTTCATTGGTTGCGCCAATGCCCGGAGTTGGTGGTATTACGACAGCGTTCAAAAAAATCACAGACTGGATTATTGATGGTCTCGAAAAATCAGGTTGCCCTAACATAACCTGGGATGGAACCAGTGATCTGGTAATGAATAACAAAAAAATTGGTGGCTCATGCATCTGGCGAACCAAAGGCCTGGTTTATTATAGCACCACGCTTCTTGTTGAACCTGATTTCAGTTTGATTGAAAAATATTTACCCCATCCGCCGCGCGAACCAGAATATCGAATAGGGCGGAAGCATTCAAAATTTCTGGACAAGCTTCCTGGAGAAGTGGTAGAATTGAAAAGCAATCTTGAAATGTTTTTGGATGGAAAGGGAGTTTTATGAAAGTAATAGTTATTATATTATTGCTGGTTGCAAGCTTGTATGCTCACCCACATCATGATTTGGAAAGCCTTAACAACTCGGTTTTGGCAAACGCACCACACTGGTCTGCAGGTTGTTCCGGTTTACCAAAATCTTTGGAAGATTCCAAAGTTTTTGAGGGCAAGGAGTTTGCCTGTCGAAAAGTAGATTTTGATGGAGACAAGCTTGAAGACCTGATTGTGACAGTTCACAATGAGGGCGTAATGGTTTTCAAATGTGTTGGCAGAATGGCAAATGGCGACTATGCATATTCACACATGCCAGTAGATCCTGACTTTAAAAAGACGATGCATCTCTGGAGAGATGAAGTCAGCGTCGACTAAGTTGATCAAATAACAATTCAGATACAACACGCATTCCTATGCCGACGGATTTTTCGTCGGCATAAAAATATGGACTGTGCAAAGTCATATCCTTGCCTTCAGGTGCAACACCAAGTCGGAACTGGAAGCCGGGCACTACTTGACCAAAGCGTGAAAAATCTTCTCCACCCATGCCAGGCGGATATGTCTGATCGTTTTCTGCACCAAGCACTCTGGCAAAGACTTCTCGGCATTGAGCAACCAGTTCAGGGTTGTTGTAACCTCCGGGAGTGCCGTTGAAAAACTCAAACTCAGGTTCAGGTGCACCAGCAGCAGAAGCAATACCGAGGCAGGTTGTGCGGATACGTTCCTGAATTTCGTTGCGTGTTTTTTCGTCGTGGGTTCTGATAGTTGCTTCCATTACTACTTTGTCAGGAATGATGTTGCTTTTTGTTCCACCATTAATTTTACCGATAGAAATTACTGTATGATTATTGACATCAATCTGTCGGGCAATAATTGAATTTAAACCTAGAACTATCTGAGCCGCGACAGTAACTGGATCAACAGATTTATGAGGATAGGCTCCATGTCCGCCTTTGCCGTGAACTATAATTTGAACAGCATCGACATTGGCAGTTGACCAGCCAGAGCAGGAACCGGTTTCTCCTGTATTGAAAGTTGGGTGGTCATGAAGAGCCAGAACACATTCAGGCATTCTGCCATCATCAAAAACTCCAGCTTCAATCATTTGAAAAGCACCTGCACCAGTTTCTTCTGCTGGTTGAAATATCCAGAGAATTGAGCCGGGGAGCTCATTGCGGATATCGCTGAGAACTCGCATTGCACCAAGAGCAACCGACATGTGAATGTCGTGACCGCAAGCATGCATCACGCCATCGTTTATTGAAGAAAAAGGAAGACCCGTTTCTTCTGTGATTGGAAGTCCATCGATGTCAGCTCGCCAGGCTATCAGGGGCCCAGGTTGACCGTGCAGAATTGCAACAAGTCCAGTACCCCATTCACCATCGATTAACTCAATGCCTGGAATTTCCAGAATTGTGTCTCGTAAATAGGTCTGGGTATTGAACTCCTGGTTGGAAAGTTCCGGGTTGGTGTGAAGCCATCTACGGTCAGTGATTGTTTGCTCAAGATTGGAATCGACAAGTTCCTGAAATGCAGGTTGAGCAGTTACAGTTGCAGCAAGCAGTAGAATAAACAAAACGCGAATCATTTATGACTTCCTTTTTCAGCAATGCTATCCAAAATCATTGAGGCAATAGTGTAACCGAAAACTCCCGGCATGGAAATGGAACTTGGTAAGCGATTTCTGATACGACCGCGATCAATAGTTCTGTCTCCTATATCCGGTGGCAGGTGAGGGCCGTGTGGTTCAATTGACCAGACACACTGGATTCCAAGACCGACATTTCGTCTGCGCAAAAACTTTCTGATTCTTGAAGCAAGCGGACAGATAGTTGAATCAAAAAGGTCGCCAGTTCGTATTTTGGAAAAATCACCATGGGACGATGCTCCCATACTGCTCACCACATTAATTTTCCTGTTAAAACACTCTTCAAGCAGCGCACATTTCGGATTGGAGCTGTCAATTGCATCGACAACATAATCTGGTGTCAGGTTGAAGATTTTGTCACATGTGTCAGTATGGAAAAATTCTTTAATCGGATTAACTGCTGTATCGGGACATGTCTCATTCAGGAACTCAGCAAGAATTTCAGTTTTAGCTCTGCCAACATCAGCAAGCGATGCACATGGATGTCTGTTCAGAGATGAAGCTGTAAGCAAGTCAAAATCAACAAGTATCACGCTCCCGATTCCGCCTCTTGCCAATGCCGTTGCAGCGTGACTTCCAACTCCACCAAGGCCAATCACAGCAACAGAGGCATTGCGAATTTTGGTAAAACCTTCTTCACCATACATGTCTACTGTGCGTGTAAATCGATCAGGAAAGATTGAAGAGTCGTTTGGCATTTTCTGTTGTAATCCTTGTTACTTCGTTGAGGTCCATATTTCGTAATTCAGACAGAGCAATTGCAACATCGGCAGTATGATGTGGTTCCGATTCTCCAGTCGGAACATTGTGTAGTCCGATTGCAGGAGAGTCGGTTTCCATGACAATTTTGTCAATCGGAGCAGTCTTTGCGCTTCTTAAAGCACGCTTTGCACCTGGTCTTGTAATAGCTCCGCCAAACGCAATATGCAAGCCGGCGTCAATCAGTTGTTCTGCCAACTCCGGCCCACGAGAATATGCATGAACAACTCCACCAGCAGGAAGTGGGGCGGTGGTTACCAGTTCTATCAGCTCATTAAAAGCGCCTCTGCAATGCAAGATTACCGGCAGCTCAAGTTTGCGGGCGATGTTGAGTTGTTTGTCACACATTGCAATCTGAGTTGCTTTGTCGCAGTCTGGAATTTTGAAGTCGAGGCCAATTTCACCAACAGCTACAGCAGTCTTCAGTAATTCAAGCAGTAGAGGTTCATCAAGTGTTTCACCGCTAACCCATGGGTGTATTCCATATGCAGTATGAACGCCATTGAGATGTGAAAGCGCTTTAACTTGAGGCCATGTGGAGTGATCGTAGCTGGGTATAATAATTTCAGATACATTTCGTAATGCAGCACGTTCAAGAACCTGTTCAGGTTCGACTCCAAGTGGTTCCATAAAAAGATGGCAGTGAGTATCGATCAGCAGAGCGAAGTCCTTATTTCAGGAGAACCAGTTTCTGAACATTTTGTTCAGAACCTGCTTTGAAGATTGCAAAATAATGTCCGGATGGCAATGAATTACCTTCATTATTTGTACCGTTCCAGCTGTAAACATACTGTCCCGATAGCATGGTTCCATAATTTGTATTGTGAATTGATCGACCAGAGATATCAATAATATCGACAGTTACTTTGCTTTGTTTTTCAAGATAGAAAATCAGGGTTGTCGATGGGTTGAATGGGTTTGGGTACGCAGGTGCAACAACAAGATTGCCTGAAGGCAATGTTTGTTGGACCGGTGTCAGCTGCATGAACTCCATTGCGCCTATATCAGGCATAGCACCGGAAGGAACAGGATTGCCAAAAAGATCTGTTTCAAACTCGGTAAGAAAAGCCATGTCTAAACATGGTGAATCTTCAAGCAGAGAAATGTCAGCAAGATTGACACAAGGGTTCTCGGTAAGTTCAACTGTGTTAATTGGTGTTACTCCAACACAAACAAATTCACCAGCACCAAAGGCACAGTTGGTAACCGTTTCAATTGCATATTCAGGCACATTGATTTGAATATCCGTACCTGCAGTTCCCCAAAACACGCAGCTGTTTATAACGCATCGCATGTCCGGGTCATTGAAGGAAGTGCCTTCGTGGTGAGCATAGATAGCGTTGCCTTTTACATTAGTTCCATACGCACCATTGTTCAGAAAAGTACAGTTGGTGAAAATTCCACGAGGGAAGAGTCTGGTGCTGAAAGCGCCACCCCAGCCACGTATTGAAATGGGATTCCCATCCTTGTCAACTCCAGCTTCATTTCCGATAAAAGAGCAGTAGTTATACCTGGCAGTTTCACCCATACATCCATAGAATGCTCCGCCTTTAAAAGAACCGCCGCCGGCAAAATATGCGCGGTTGTTCAGGAATATACATCTGTCTACAGATCCTGTTGCAAATCGTCCGATATATAATCCTCCACCCTGCATATTGAAGTTGTTTTCAAAAATAGTGTTGGAGACTGTCACGTCAGTCATGTGGCCGGAAACTCCTTTAACCAGAACGCCGCCACCGTCGCCAGCGCCTGTGTTTTCAATGGAGTAGCTAGCGTTGCCTTTAATCAGGCAATCGGTAATTATTAAAGAACGGCCAGATTCATTGCTGCCTTCAGTTGCTCTCATAAAAATGCCGGCTCCAGCTTGCCAGCCGGTGCTGCTTTCAAACCCGCTGATACTGTTGAGCAAACTGGTTGATGTTAGAGAGAGAGTCCCATCGTCAACAGCAATTGCACCACCGGGCCCTACAGCGTAGGAACTGTCGATAACACAATTATAGAGTGACAGGTGGCTTATTAAGTTGGGAGAATTGAGAGCAATTGCACCGCCTTGTCCGGAATTCCCGAAACCTGGATGGCTGTGGTTACCGATGAAGTGTGAGTCAGAGATCAGTACAATCCAATTGTCGTTAATGCCGATTGCACCACCATTTCCCCTTGAGAAATTATTTTTGAATTCACAACTGGAAATTCTGATTATGGCTCTTTGGTTAGCTGCTTGGGCACGTAGGACTCCACCACCAATATTGATAGAGCCTCCCAATGCGGAAGAGTTGAGATTGAAAAACCTGCAGCTGTTTAGAAAAAATTGATTAAAGTTGCTACTTTCAGGAACAAGATCAAAAAGCGGTCTATCACTCTCAACACTTTCAGCAGTAAAAGTAATGCCTCTGATCTCAACATCATTTTGATTGTCAGCAAGATAAAACCCCGAAAGAGCCATCAGGATAACAGTGAACCCTTCGTTATCGAGATTAAGGTTACGATTAGCAATCAAAGCGGGAAGGGTATTTGAGTTGAGATAGAGGTGCTGACCATAATCGAGCAAAATTGTGTCAGTGACGGCAGCTATTGCAGCAACATCCTGAAGGCTTGAATAGCAGTTGTCTAAGTTCCAGTTGTTAGCAACAGAGTCACCCTCGGTTCTGGTGCCATCAGGTGTGACATGATATCGAGTAGCAAAAGCAGACGAAACAGTAAGAAGCAGAGCTGCAACTATAACAGCTGATGTATAGATAAGATGTTTCATAGTAATATTATACCATAATAAACAGTAAAGGGCTATTAGGAGCGCTAAATCCCCAACGCCGTTTTTATAAACTCATCGTTGATCATGTGACCAAGTTTTCCAGTAAGTGCTGTTTCTTCATTGTATTGAGTTGTTGGATCGGCCTCTTTGCGAGGATCCCAAATTGCAACTGGTACAGCATCGTTGCCGTGTTTTCCCAAATCGGAAACAAATGTAGGATGGTCAGGCAAGATAGTAACAATTGCCTCAATTCCACGGTTTTCAAGTCCTTCGAGCACCGGTTTTACGACACGTTGATCAAGATATTCAATGCACTGTATTTTCAAATCCAGATCCTGAGCGTGGGATGCTTCATCGGTTGCTTCAAGATGCAGGTAAACAAAATCATCAGTTTCAAGTGCATCCAGGGCAGCTTCAACTTTGCCTTCGTAATTTGTATCCCAAAGACCAGTTGCTCCATCGACCTTGATAATATTCAGGCCAGCAAGTGTGCCAAGTCCGCGAACAAGGTCAACAGCAGAAATTACACTGCCTGTGATTCCAAAAAGTTCATTCATTGTTTGCATCGATGGTCGAACACCAGGAGACCATGGCCAGATTGCCTCTGCCATATCTTTGCCATCGGCTTTGCGAGCAACATTTACCGGATGATTGCGAAGGAAATCTCGAGTTTGATTAAACAGTTCAACAAGTCGTGTTGCAGTTGTATTTGCAGTGTCATCAAGAGCTGTCCACATCAAGTCGGAAACTTTTTCGTTCAAGTGATCATGAGGAGGGAAGCTGCTGAAATTGGCAGACGCCCAACCACCCTTGAAAACCAGAACATGTCTGTAACTGATACCCATATGAAACTCGACAGGCATATCACCTTTGTTACCAAACTCATTTTGCAAGGCTGTAATCAGCTGAGCAGATTCAGCTGAGGAAATATGTCCGCCGTGGTGATTTTTCAGAGTGTCATCATCATTCAGAGTCAGCAGGTTGACGCGCATTGCAACATCGCCATCTTCAAGTTCAACACCAAGTGACGCAGCTTCCAGAACACCACGACCCTGAAAGGTAACGCGAGGGTCATAACCAAAAACAGAAAGGTTGGCAACCGCTGAACCCAAAGGCATTCCCTCTGGGATAGTGTCAAAGGTTCCCATCTGTCCGCGCTTTGTAACTTCATCAATGTATGGAGTTTTTGCAGCCATCAATGGAGTTTTGCCGCCAAGTTTTTCCTGTGGCTTGTCACTCATGCCATCGCCAAGAATGATAATCGACTTCATCTATTTATACTCCCTGACCAGGTGTGATTTGAATGCATCGTAGTCAACAGGCAATTCGCCGTAAAGTTCATCAAGTTCCTCTATGCCTTCCAGGCTTGGCGGCAGAGTAGGTTCGCAACCTGTCAATGTGCGAACTTCATCGGGAAACTTTGCAGGATGCGCAGTTTCCAGACTGATTGCAGTAGTATCTGAAGGGTTAGCATCGAAATAACGCATCATTCCAGCCCAGCCAACTGCACCGTGAGGCTCCAACATTGTGCCGTGATTCTCGTAGACCGATTTAATAGTAGCACGGGTTTCTTCATCACTAATGCTAATGGCAAAAAGTTCATCTCGCATCTTTTCCATGTCGGCAGGTTTTATCAGCCCGCCAACTTCATCCATGTGTCCGCCGTAAAGTGAAACCAGTCGAGCAAGGTTTGAAGGATGTCCAACATTCATTGCGTTACTGATACATACTTTTGACGGAGCAAGTTTGCTGTATTTGCCAGTTTCCAGAAATAGCGGAACTTCATCGTTGGCATTTGTTGCGATAACAAATTTTTCGATTGGTAAACCGCTTTGCATTGCCAGCATGCCACCCATCATGTCACCAAAGTTTCCCGAAGGAACCGAGAAGACAACTTTTTCCCCACCTGCGATATCGGCAAGACGAGAAGCAGAGTAGGTGTAGTAGACAGACTGAGGAAGGAGTCTGCCGATGTTGATTGAGTTTGCAGAAGAAAGGTTCAAGTCTGCTAAATCCGGATCAGCAAAAGCTTGTTTAACCAGTGCCTGGCAGTCATCGAATTTTCCTGGCAGTGCAAGTGTTGCAATATTATCGCCAAGGGTTGTCATCTGTTTGCGTTGACGGTCAGAAACTTCATCTTCAGGGAAAAGAACCAGAACTTTAATTCCTGGAACTCCCATGAATGCCGATGCAACTGCGCTGCCTGTATCCCCTGAGGTTGCAGTCAAAATCAGAAGATCTTTTCCTCTACGGGCAACCAGTTTGCCCAGTGATCTGCCCATGAACCTGGCAGCAAAATCCTTGAAAGATGCAGTTGGACCTTGATCCAGTCGCATCAGAAAACGGTTGCCAGTAACATTTTCCAAAGGCACTTCAAAGTCATAGGCAGAGTGACAGATTTCTTCAATTTCATCGCGGGAAAAAGTGCCTTCTACATAAGGCCACAGAATTTCGACTGCCAACTCAGGGTATGATAAATCGCGTGCTCGCTTCAACAGTTCTGCAGTTAACTGCGGAATGCTGTTTGGCATGAACAAACCTTTATCGCCAGCTTGTCCTTGCAGCAGCGCGCTACCTACAGGAACTTCTTCAACCGTGCTGTTAGTACTATGAAACAGTAGTATCATTGCAGCTCTCTACTTTCTGGCCATGGTTGAGTCAGATGCGCCACCATATGAAAATTCTGATGGAGCCTGATAACTGATTTTTCCATCGACTGAAGCAAGTGCTTGATCCAGATCACGAATGATATCGTCTGGATGTTCGCCACCTACACAAAGCCTGATCATGTTGCCAGGAATGTTGGCCATCTCACGACCTTCATCACCCTGTTGTGAGTGAGTGGAAATTGCAGGAATAGTAGCAACAGATTTCACGCGACCAAGATCAGTTGCGCGCCATATTCTCTGCAACCCGTCAAACACCTTGCGAGCATTGGCAACTCCGCCTGCAACGTTGAATGAAAGAAGATGACCGTAGCGATTAATTTTTTTGCCATATTGGGCATCGAACTCAGAATCAACCAGGTACATGTATTCACTAGCCAATTCATGAAGTGGATGACTCTTGAGACCAAGATAACTGACTGATTCAACACCGCTATGGCCTTCAAGGAATTCTGCAACCTGCTCAGTGTTACGGCTGAACAGATCAACTTTTGCACGCAGTGTTCGCATATCAGTCAAAGACATCATTGCATTCATTGGTGACAAGTTTTGCCCCCAGTCTCTGTTTGGCAGAGCTTTGAGGTACATTGCGTAATCAGCTTTCATCATGTCAGAGCCAAAGTTGCTTATAATGTTTTTACGAGCAATTACAGCTCCACAAATTCCCAGGCCAGATGAAGTGAGAGTTTTGGTAACAGATTGAATTACAACATCGGCACCAAGAACCAGAGGACGAATCAGTGCTGGAGTTCCAACAGTATTATCAATAATTACCGGCACGCCTTTGCTGTGTGCAATTTCAATAACTTTTTTCAGATCAAAGAAAGCAAGTCCCGGGTTTGATGGCATTTCGCCATAAACAAAGCGAGTGTTCTCATCAATTTTTGATGCCCATTCATCCATGTCATTTGAGTTTACAACCCAGCGACAATCTATGCCCTGTTCCTCTTTACGTCTGACATTGAACTGCTGGAAAGTACCACCATAAACCTGACAGGTTGTAACAAAGTTGCGTGGTGCATCCGGGTTTTTGGGGTCAACAGTCAGGAAGGAATCTGTAGCAGCCATAATTGCTGACATGCCGGATGAAGTACCAACACAAGTGGCTTCAATATCGGAACCGTAAGTTTCCAGCAATGCCATTGTGTTCTCAAAATAGTAAAGAGTAGGGTTGGCAATTCGAGCATAACACCAGGTTGGAATCTGGTAACTCAACGCAGCTTCCATTTCATCGGAATCGCGATAAGTCTGGGAAGTTGACATATACGTTGGCTCAATGATAGAACCCTGATTTGAGTTCAGTGCTTCGTTCATTGTATAAAGTCCGTGGACTGCACAGGTGTCGAACTTACATTTTTTCATTTCATCCCAGTCAGCTTTTCTGCGAGCTGCTGTTTCATTAGCTGCGGCGATGTAGCGTTCTACTCCGGGGTTACTCATTTTGAGCCTCTTTCAGTTGTGTTTGGTAAAGCGATGCCAGAATCTTCCTTGACCGTTGAAAGGGTAAGGAAGGTTTCCTGTTTTTCTATTCCCGGGATTGCACCGAGATTATGTTTTACTAATTCTCCAAGATGTTCAATGTCACGCACTGAAACGTGAACTGCGTAATCATATCGACCTGCAATATGCCAGCATGCAGTAACTTCAGGAATTGCACGGACTTTGTCTTCAAATTCATCAATTGAGCCAGCTTCATGCCTATCGAGGCAAATCATTACAATTGCTTCAACTGCCAGGCCCAGTTTTCTCTTATCCAGTTTTGTTGTATAACCTTTAATATATCCGCGTTCTTCAAGTCGTCGAACTCTATCAAGCATGGATGATGCTGCCATATTATTGGCACGAGCGAGTTCGGCATTGGAAATTCTGGCATTTCCTTGCAGCAGTTCCAGAATATATTTGTCTACACTGTCCATTGTATTCTCCGATGATAAGTTACCTGAAGGCAATAATATACTACATAATATGGTAAATAGCTATGATAATTCGGCAAATTAACAATATGGCACAATTATATACAATAACGTTCAGCTCATAAAACAGGTTCACATTGCCTATGTAACAAGCTATCATTAAAGCTGTTATGGATAGTTTATAAACAGTAGGAGTTAGTTGATGCTTGCTTTTGTCCATGTTGCGAAAACTGGCGGAAAAACAATAGAGACGATGCTGCGGAGCTCTTTTGGCATCCATCATTGCGATGGTACCTTATTAGCGCCCAGACAATCTGGTGACCCCAAAGATGTCTCATTCATTATCCCCAAATACAATCCCGATGATCTTTCTCTGCTGAAAAGCATTATGCCGGGAATGAAAAGCATTTGCGGGCATAATATTGCTTTGTGGTCAAATGTTGAGGAAGTTTTTCCTGACACAAAATATTTTCTGCTTTTGCGCGATCCTATCAAGCGTGGAGCATCTCATTATCAATTTCATGTCAATAACGATGATTATACAAAAGAATTTGGCTTCAAATATTTTCCCTGGGAAAAATGGGTGGAGTGGGAGACACATCACAATCATCAGTTGAAAATGCTGTCGCCGGATGTTGATGTTGATCAGGCAATCAAGCTATTGGGATCGAAAAATGTTTTTGTCGGACTGATGGAACATTTTGATGAGTCGTTAGTGATGATGAAAAAGCTGTTTTATCCAGACTTGAATATTGCCTATACGCGAGAAAATTCTGCAAGTGACAATACGCTTGCGAAATCCTTGTTGGCCGATGAAAAAAGCAGGCAGCAGATTGCCGATATGTATGCCAAGGACATCCCTCTCTATCAATACGTTAAAGACGAAATATATTCCAAATATAAGGAAGAATATGGTCCAACTCTTGCAGAAGATGTGGCACAGTTTCAGAGTCACGGAAAAAATCAGATTAACAGATGGAATATTCTGACGAATAACCTGTACAGAGGGCTTGTCTTTAAACCCCGATTAAAAAAACATCGGGGAATTTACTACTAAAAAACAGGAGAACTTGATCAATGTCCAACTTGCCGAAATGTTTCAAACCTTACGATATCAGAGGTCGAGTTCCTGAGGAGCTTGATAATAATCTTGCCCAAAAAGTTGGCCACGCAACAGCAGTTTTTACCGGTGGCAAGAAATTTGTTGTAGGGCATGATTGCAGAACAAGCAGCAGGGAACTGGCAGATGCAGTTATTGCCGGGCTTTGTGATGCAGGTGCTGACGTACTGGACATCGGTCTCTGTGGAACTGAAGAAATATATCATGCAACCTTTGCTCGCAAAATGGATGGTGGAATTATGGTGACAGCCAGCCACAATCCAATTGGCTGGAATGGCATGAAATTGGTGCGTGAGGATTCAAAGCCGATCAGCAGCGACACTGGATTGAATGAAATTGGTGAATTGGCTGTTGCAGGCAACTTCCCTGAGGTAGCAACGCGGGGGACTGCTGAAAAAGGTTCTGTGCAAGACGAGTACATAGAATTTCTGATGAGTTTTGTTGACCCTGAGGTTGTAAAACCGATGAAGGTTGTTGTTAATGCAGGCAACGGCTGTGCTGGTCCAACTCTTGACCTGCTTGAGCCCCTGCTTCCTTTTGACATGATAAAAGTCAACCATGAGCCGGATGGAACATTCCCTAACGGTGTGCCAAATCCTCTACTTCAGGAAAACCGCGAGATGACTGCATCAATTGTTCGCGAACATGGTGCTGATGTCGGTCTGGCCTGGGATGGTGATTTTGATCGTTGTTTCTTCTTTGATGAAACCGGTGAGTTTATTGAAGGTTATTATCTGGTAGGTCTTTTGGCTGAAACAATGTTGCATCGATCTCCAGGGGCATCCATTGTCCACGATCCTCGCATGATCTGGAATACAATCAAACTTGTTGAAGCAGCAGATGGTAAACCGTTGGTCCATAAAACCGGCCACGCATTTATCAAAGAGCGGATGCGCGGTGAAGATGCAGTTTATGGTGGCGAAATGTCTGCTCACCATTACTTCCGCGATTTTGCTTATTGTGACAGTGGTATGTTGCCATGGATTTTGGTGTTGCAGGAAATTTGCAAAACAGGTAGACCACTTTCAGAGTTGGTTGGCCAGATGCAGAAAGAATTTCCGGCAAGTGGCGAGATTAATCGCCGAATCGAGAATCCCGCAGCGGCAATTGCGAAAGTTGAAGAGCATTTCGGACCGGATGCAATTGACGTCAATTATATTGACGGGCTTTCGATTGAATATCCGCAATGGCGATTCAGCTTGCGCATGTCAAACACGGAACCAGTGGTCAGATTGAATGTTGAATCACGAGGTGATGTTGAATTGATGCAGGAAAAAACAGCAATGCTTGTTGAAATGCTGGAGAGCTGATTTTGAAGTTTCTGATTCTTTTGTTATTGATGCCTTGCCTTGCTGTTGCCGGATGGCAACAGCTTGAGCCAGGTCTGGAGCTGGCATATTTTGCCGATCCTGTCGCCAAAGATGAGGAAAGGATCGCAATTCTCAGAGTTGATTCAGAAAACTATGATCTGAAATTATTATGTGCAGATAATGGTGTCTCCAAATCAGCAAAGAAGTGGTGCGAGGACAGTGGAGCTGTGGCAGCAATTAATGCCAGTATGTTTCAGCAGGATAACAAGACATCGGTTTCCTTGATGAAGTCCGGTGATTATGTAAACAACAGTTATTTCTCGAAAGACAAAACCATTCTGGCTTTCAACTGCAACAATGACACTGTTCCTGAGTTTAAAATAATCGACGTAACCTGTGATGACTTTGTTGTACTTTCTCAAAATTACGGTACAGTGGTACAGAGTATTCGTATGATTTCTTGCAGAGGAAACAATGTCTGGAGTCAGCAGGATCGAAAGCATAGCGCAACGGCAATAGGGATCGACAAGCTGGGGCGGATTTTGCTGATCTATTGCTGGTATGCTTATTCAACTTATGATTTGAATAACATTCTGCTGCAATTGCCAATCGATATTGACAGGGCAATGTATACCGAGGGCGGAAATCTGGCGCAACTGCATGTAAATGATGCAGAAAAATTGCACAATCGTGGTTGGGCTATACCAAACGTGATTGCCGTAATTCCCAAGGAGAAGTAGTGCTTCATCCCGGCCTAAGACAACGCAACTGGAGCAAAGTAGCCTGGATGGTTGTCGGGTTGCTTTTGTTTGCTGTTGTTTACTTTTCGCCACAATGGAATGCAACAACTGATCCTCTGGGTGAGACTGTACACCTTTCAGAACAGGGGAAACTGGCAGTCGGTTTGTTCCTGCTGGCAGTCGTATGGTGGGTTTTTGAAGTTGTTCCGATTGGAGTTACCGGTATTGCGATTGGTGTCATACAGGCACTATTCATGATTCGTGATCCAAGGGTTGCGATGACAGATTTTCTGGATCCATCGGTTTGGTTCATTATTGGTTCACTTGTTATTGGCAGAGCTTTTACCAAGACGGGTATTACAAAACGGATTGCTTATAGGATGTTGATAATTGTTGGTGAACGCACCAGCATGATCTATCTGGGTTGTTTCACGCTGACTGCATTGCTGACCATGGTGATGGCTCATACAGCTGTTGCTGCTGCTATATTCCCGGTACTTTTTACGATTTACGGAATGTATGCTTCAGATTTCAGACCAAGTAATTTTGGTAAAGGCCTGTTTATTGGTATGGCATTTTCTGCCGGCGCAGGCAGTATAGTAACTTTGCTTGGTGCTGCTCGTGGTGCAGTTGCCCTTGGTTATTATTCTGATATTGTTGGCCGAAATGTTTCTTTCTTTGAGTTGACCAAGTACATGTTCCCGGTTGGCTGGTCGATGGTTTTTCTTATCTGGCTTTACATACTTGTGAAGTATCCTCCAGAGCAAAAAACAGTTCCCGGACTACGCGATCGAGCAAAAACGCTATCAAGTAAAATTGGTCGAATCAAAATGAAAGAGCTGACTACTCTGTTTATTGTAACGAGTTGCCTTGCAATGCTTACTCTTCAGGCATTTATACCGGAATTACAGCACATTTCACGAAGTGCGATAATACTTGTCGGTACGCTGATGTTCTTTATTCTGCGTATTCTTCGTGTCGATGATCTTGAAGAAATCCCGTGGAATATTGTGCTTCTTTTTGGTGGCGCAATGAGCCTTGGTTTTTGTCTATGGGAAACAGGCGCTGCTCGATGGTTGGCAGTTCAATGGCTTGGCGTAATTCAAAACGCTCCATGGTTCTGGTTTGTAATGGGTCTTTCTCTGTTGATGCTTATTATGACAAACCTGGTGATGAATGTTGCTGCAGTCGCAATTTTATTGCCTGTGGGATTGGTTATCGCGGAATACTTGAATGTGTCACCGGAGCTGGTTCTGTTTTCATCTCTGGTAGTTGCAGGTATGCCGTTCCTGTTCCTGATTGGCGCAGCTCCCAATGCGATTGCTTATGAGAGTAGCCAGTTTTCTGCAGGTGAGTTTTTCAAAGCGGGTATTCCCGCATCGATTATTTTGCTTCTGGTATTAATGGTTTTTGTACGCTGGATCTGGCCATGGATGGGGATGCCAACATCAGCTTCCTAGCTGTGAATCGGTAGCATTAGTATAAACGATGTCCCAACGCCCACTTCACTTTCCACACTGATATCGCCACCAAGTTTGTTTAAAATATTGTGTACAATGGACAGCCCCAGCCCAGTACCTTTACCAGGTGGTTTACTGGTGTAGAACAGGTCGAAAATCTGTTTCAAATCATCTTCTTCAATACCAATTCCGTTATCTCTGATGGTGATTGCGATGCGGGCTCCTTCGTCAGGATCTTCGCAGAGTTCTGCAGTAATTCCCAGATATGGAGAATCAGGAGAGTTCTCTTCAATAGCATCCAAAGCATTACGAACCAGGTTGACCAGAACCTGTTCAAGCAGGGTAACATCAGTTTCAATCAGTGGCAGATCTGATGAAAAATCTTTCGATATTGTTACGTCCATACGACGCAATTCCGGTCTCATAAGAGCAATCAGCTCATCCAGTATATCTGTAACTTTGACTGTTATCGTAGCGCCTGTTGATTTTCTGGAAAAGCCAAGCAAGCTATGAGTAATCGATGCGCATCTTCTGGTTTGTAATAGTAGACTGTCAACTGCTTCTCTGAGTTCTGATCGTGATTCAGTATCAATTTCAGCATCGACAAGAGTCTCGTCTATTACTCCCGATATCATTTCAATAATTGCCAGCGGATTATTAATTTCATGAGCAACACCGGCTGCCATTTTACCGATTGCTGCAAGTCGCTCAGTCTGAATCAGATCTTCCTGAAGTTTTAATCGATTTGTTATGTCGCGACAAATTCCTGCAACTTCAACAATATGTCCAAACTGATCAGTGATAGTGGTCAATGAAAGACTACCAATTACTTCGCTTCCGTCGCGTCTGCGCAATTTTATTTCAAAGCAGTTAGAGTGGCCACTACGAAACGCCTCTTTGAAAAGTTCAACCATCTGTTGAGAATCAACAGCAAGGTCTTTTGCGTATTTTTCGGTTGCTTCAGTGTTGGTGTAACCAAGCGAGGCAACCGCACCGTTATTGATTGAAATAATTTTACCGGTTGGTTTGGTTAGAAAAATTATGTCCTGACTGTTTTCCAGAACTCCTCGCAGGAAACTGCGAGTTTCAGACAATTCTTCTTTTTGTTGAGACAGTGCGCGTTCACTTGTATGCAGCTCAGTATGATCTTCTACAAGTCCAATCAGGCCGATTATCTTTTCATCGCGGTCAATAGGGAACAGAGTTGCGCTGAAGTAGTATCGGTCACCATTATCAAGAGGCAGCACGCCGTCGAACTGAACAGTTCTGCCAGTTTCTAAAACATGCTTTTCTCGTTTATTGATTCGTCTTGCAACCGGGGCAGGGAACAGGTCAAAATCAGTTTTACCAACAATGTCCTGTTCTTTTTTTCCGAGAGTTTCCAGGCCGGTATTGTTCATTAACTGATAATTAAGCTTTTCGTCTTTGATATAAATACTAAGTGGTGCGAACTCGATGAAGTGTTCAAGTCTGGCGCGTGTGTCCGCAAGCTGGCTATCTGTTTCATCTGACATCATTTGGCAGTTGGCGGAAATTTCCAGTGCTTCCAGAATTAGCTCGCCAGATTGATCGATGCCACTGAGCTTGCCAAGAGTGGCATCCAGATCCATAAGACGAGTTTTCAGTTTGTTGTCAGTCCTGTTCATATTCTTCGCGCAGTTTGTTACTTGCTTCCAAAATATCGCGTGGAGTGGAGGCGTGTTCCATTACATCTTGCAGTTTTTCCTGGAATTGTTTTCTGAGCTTATTTTGACGCTGTAATCCAGCACCTTCGATAGCTTCTACAATGGCCTCAAAATCACAAGGCTTTGTCAGGTACTTGAATACATCCAGCTTGCCTGCTTCAAGGGCGGTCTCTGTGTTGCCGTGTCCTGTAAACATTATTGATTCAAGGAATGGCTGTAGAGCACTCAGCTTTTCGATCACTTCAACACCATCCATGTGCGGCATTTTCAGATCGACAATAGCGACATCAAAAGATTCTCTGGTAGCAATTGCCAAAGCCTCCGGACCAGTGGTTGTTGTTACAACATGGTAGTTTCTTTTAAAGAGTCTCTTGGCCAGAAATGTGACCAGATCTTCTTCATCATCAACAAGTAGAACTCGGAGTTTTCTTTCGTTGTCACTCATGGCAAAATCTTTCGCTGCAGCCATTGGATATTGTTAGCTACATTGATGAACTGAAAATGCAGTTCTGTCAAGGATTGCCATTGATAACTGTTATTTTACAACCTTCGTAATCGTTCATCCTTCAACATCGATGGATCTCTGTCGCTCAATATTTCATCAATCATCTTTAACCCTTTTTCTCTGTCAGTTGGCAGGTTCAATCGCAATGGTAAATAGTTGCTTGCGTGGTTGGAGTGAAACGCACAACGAGTCAGTTCAGACTTGTCGACAATTGTTCGCAATTCATCAAGCATTTGCCAAGGATCTGGAAGTGTGAACTCGCCCGATAGCTGGGCATCGTTCATGGGAGTCCCGGGAACAACTGTTGTAGTGAGTGCGCCAACAAAAGGAGGGTCCATTGCAGTCAGAATCTTCGCAGTTTCAATTGCATGGATTTCAGACATCTCTGTTCCACCAACACCAAGCATCACAATTACTGAATGCCTGATTCCAGCTTCTTTTAATCGATGTGCAGTCTCAACGGCTTGTTCTGCAGTTGAACCTTTGCAAATATCTTCCAACACCTGGTCGCTGCCACTTTCAACACCGTGATAAACAATACCGAGACCAAGCTCTTTTAACCTTGTTAAATCTGCGACGGATTTTTTCAACACTGATCGTGCGTCTCCATAAACTCCGACTCTGCGAACTGATGGAATACAGGTGCGAATTTCTTCCAGAATTTTGCAAAGTTTATCTGTTGATAGAATCAGTGCGTCACCATCGCACAGGAATATCCGTCGTGGGTTGTAGTTGGAATTTGCAATCTCATCGATATCAGCTTTTACAGTTTCCCACGGCTTAACCTTGAACTTTTGATCACCGTCGGAATACATTGCACAGTAGGTGCATTTGTTGTGGCTACACCCAACTGTGATTTGCAGAAGCATACTTTCAGCTTCACTTGGTGGTCTAAAAATGCGCCCTATGTAGTCCACTAGAAAACACCAGTCCATGCAAAGTTATTCATAATTTCACGATCGCCATCAGCATTGTGGAAAGTCAGTGACGACAACACAATCCTGGATTGCATTTCAGGAATATAAACTCTGTCTATGTGAACCACTGCTTCATCACTGGAGAAATCAGCAGGGCTGACAGAGCCACCAAAGTGATCGCTTCTGCCAAACGCAATGTGAACTCCCAGTTTTTCATCCAGCAATACTGTGCCGGTTGGTTGTAATCCAAAATCACCAAGCACACCAAGCCCAAGTTCTGAGAGGTTGGCGTAAGCTGGTTCATTTTTGATATACTCAGCTTCTGATTTGCTGTGTGGGCCTTCGCTTAAGACTGCAACAGCTTTGTTTTCTTCAATTTTGTAAAGCACAACTTCATCTTCAAACTGAACGGGCATTTCACCAGCAGTGAGACTTTTTGCTTCAAGATTACCTTCATAAGGAACAACATAAGTTTCGCCCGACGGAAGGTTGCCAGCGCTGCCATTGGTTGGGAACAGTCCACCGGATGCATGAGCAGGGTTGAATCGTAAATCCAGATTCAGTTTGTGAGTTTTGTCGCCAACTTCAAATATCACAGTTGCAGATTCTGCATCGTTGACCAGAGTTTTTAAAATCTCTACACGTCGATTGACTTCTGTGTAGTCAATTTGCAGTGCAGGAATCATGCACGATAAAAATCCAGGCATCGTTGCAGCACGCATTTCAAAATCGCGAACAGCAACTTTCAATGGAGCCGTTGCACTTAACTCTGTGGGAGCAAGAATCATTGAATGATCAGTAAAAAGCGTGTTGAAGGAAATTGCATTGCAACCTTCAAGCTCCTCAACCGAGTTCAGGACTTTATCTGCTGGAAGAGGAATACAAAGTTCTGGCAGGTCGGCGTTATTTCCACCAGCATTGTGATACCAGGCAAGAGTGACGGCTTCAAGGTCAAGCTCGTCCTTTGCCTCATTCAGCAAGGCAGCCCAGTTGGTTGCCATTTCGCGTCTGGCTTGCCACTCTGGATTGTCTGGAAGTTTTGTATCGGGTAAATCGACAATTATTGCCAGGCCTGTATCGTTATCACCAGGCTGGAAAACTCTCTG
>CAYTFE010000012.1:0-53795 GCA_964437115.1 uncultured Fibrobacteraceae bacterium
ACTTTTTTCTTAGTAACTTTCTTTTTAGCTACTTTTTTCTTGGCTGCCTTCTTTTTTGCAGCTGCCATAAGACACTCTCCTCTTTTATCGGTGGTAAGTAATACAGCCTACGCACTTGGCTGATTACACTTCCCCCTAAGAACACAGAGGAAGCAACTACTAATTCGTCTATTATTAACAAGTATAAAAAACTGTCAAACAAAAAAAACAGGAAATCGTAAATAAAACGACTCCCTGTTTTATGGTGCTCGGGGCGGGATTTGAACCCGCACGGCTTGTGGCCACTACCCCCTCAAGATAGCGTGTCTACCAATTTCACCACCCGAGCTTTATTAATAGATGATTCTACTACTTCGAAGAATCGTCTGTTTCAATGTTACTCTCGATGGGATCAGCAGTCTGAGTAACAGGTGTTGTTAATGTTCCACTCTTTGCCGCCTCTTGCATAACAGAACTATTTGATGCTCTGTCAGCTGTAAGCATAAACAACAAAGCAGAAGTCAGGAAAAATGCAACGGCCAAATATACAGTCGCTTTATGAAGTGCAGTTGTCATGGCTTTAGAACCAAACATCTGTTGTGGTAAACCACCGCCACCACCAAAAGCTCCTGACAAGCCGCCACCTTTACTTGACTGCATTAATACAACAATGCAAAGACACAATGATACTATGATATGAACAATTGCCAAAACGGTGAACATAGCTGCCCTTTCTTGCGATTCAAACGCATTAGAAATGCTACCGGAATACGGTAGCGAATCCGAAAATTAGTACAACCTCATGAGAATGTCAAACCAGCGACGAGCAAGTTACTACGCTTTCAGCGCTTTTACACCTGGCAAAATATTGCCAGCCATAAATTCCAATGATGCCCCTCCACCAGTAGAAATATGAGTTATTCCCCCATATAAACCAGCCTGGTTAACGGCAGCAACCGAGTCTCCACCACCAATAACAGAATGAGCTCCCATTTCAGTGGCTGCAACAATCGCCCTGCATACTCCCTCAGTACCAACCTTAAATGATTCCATCTCAAAAACACCCAAAGGTCCATTCCAAAATATCGATTTGGCATCGGCAATAATATTTACATAATTTGCCAGAGTAGCCGGTCCGATATCAAGCCCCATCCACCCTTCTGGAATTTCAGATGTATTAACATTTTTCTGATTACTTTCATTGCTGAAAGAATCTGCAATAACAATGTCTTCTGGTAAAATAAGTTTTGCTTTGCTTGATGATGATTTCTGAAGTATTTCTTTTGCCACACTAATACTGTCCTGATCAACAAGGCTATCACCTACATCAAAACCTTGTGCCTTGTAAAAGGTATAAATCATTCCTCCGCCCAATAACAGCACATCTACTTTATCCAACAGACTGAGAATTATATCCACTTTCCCTTTTACTTTTGCGCCACCTAGAATTGCTACAAATGGCGATTCAGGGTCTGCAACCAAATGTCCCAGGTTTTCCAGTTCTTTCTGCAATAACAAACCCGCATATTTATCTGAAAAATATTCAACAACACCAGCAGTAGAGGCATGGGCTCTATGTGCAGTCCCAAAAGCATCATTCACATAACAAGAACCAAATTGAGATAATGATTTTGCGAACTCCTGATTATTGTCAGTTTCATCATTTGAGAACCGAAGGTTTTCCAAAAGCAGGATCTCTCCTTCATTCAGAAGTTCATATTTCTCCCGAGCATTTTCTCCAATTGTATCAGTAGCAAAATGAACCTTGGCGCCAGTAAGTTCAGACAGAAGTTCGGAAACAGGAAATAAGGACATAGCCTTCACTACTTGTCCTTTAGGCCTTCCCAGATGACTCATTAAAACCAGTTTCCCATTTTGATCCAGTACTTTTCTGATGCTTGGTATAGAAGCTCTGATACGGGTGTCATCAGTAATGACTCCATCTCCATCTAAAGGGACATTGAAATCAACTCGCATCAAAACAGTTTGACCGTTTGCATCGTAATTCTGAAAATCAAAACCCATCTCACACGCTCCCTTTATGATCATACTACAACTTAACAATACCTGCCGCAGCTACCCATTGTACCTGCAAGCCCGATTCACTTAGCAGCTTCACAAGCTCAGCCGTAGTCGCACCACTTGTTATTAAATCGTCAATAATCCCGATTCTAAGAGAATCATAATTTTGCGTCAACAGCTTGTAGCAACCGGAAATATTATTTCGTCGATTTTCAAATTCAATGTCAACTTTTGCTTGCTGAACTGTTGCTCGCTCTCTTGAAACTAACTTATTGTCTACGATTATTCCAGTGTGCATGGAAACCAGCTCTGCTAATAATTCAGCCTGGTTGAATCCCCTGCTTCGCAGCCGGGTCTTATGCATTGGGACAGGAATCAGAACATCGACTTCTCCAAAATCATGCACCGACTTTTCAACTGCTTTGACTACCAGCTCGGCGAGCGGCCAAGACAGACCTCGAACTCCATGATACTTCATTTCAGAAACCATTTTAACAAGGTTTTCACAACTGTTCATCCCGCCGGTCATCGGGATTCCAGTAATTGTTTTTGATATAGTTAATGGTGACAATTCCTGAAAACAATTAGTGCATAAATGTGGAGAGTCACACCATCTAAGGCCCCTGACATATTCACCACAGGGCAAAATGTTATCACCTTGTTCACATAAACAACAGTTGTCTGGATAAATTGTATCCAAAACAAGCCGACAGGCATGAGTGACAAAATTCAACGTTTACTCGGTTATTCCGGGAGATTCTCCAAAAGAGCTTTTGACATTACATCTAAAGGTGCAGATTGGCTAAACCACCAATCGAAAGCCAAGGCTCCCTGTTCAAGCAACAGAGCTGTTCCGGGTATGTAAGAAACTCTTGCGGGGAACTGGTTGCTTTGTGGGTAATTCAAATCTATTAAAATACAGTCATCCAGCTTCAAGATATTTTCCAGGCTGACATCAGAAAGACAATTAACCAATAGCTTGCCAGTATCTGATGCCGATTCTTCTAAATCATGCATAGTAAACACACATTGAATATCTGCTTTGCGATGCCATTCAATAAATTCATCTGCACTTTTAGGAGTATGGTAACGAACTTCAACACTGCTAAACTCAAAATTACTTACAGCAATTAAAACAGATCTGGCAACACTTCCAGTACCTAGAATCACAATACTTTTATCGTGATGTACAATATTGTTATGAATAAGATTGCTGATTACATTCTTAATCCCACCAATATCTGTGTTATGACCAACCCATCTTCCATCAACAACCTTAACGCAATTAGCATTCCCAGCACGAGTTGCCTCTTCTGTCAGGCTATCACAAATCCGGGCAATGCCTTGTTTGAACGGAGCTGTAATATTAAACCCTGGAACTGGAAGCGATTTAATTACAGCTCTAAAGTCAGTTAAACAATTGCCGTGAAGTTGAAGTGTATAATAATCACAATCGATTTCATAAATATCCAAAGCCGCCTGCTGCATAACTGGCGACAAAGATTTTTGAACAGGATTTCCAAGAACAAACATAAAAGATCGATTAGGAACAAAGCGGTCGCCATCTAACAGCAATTCATTTGATGCAGAATCAAATACAAGATTTCTGGTAGACTCAGTCACCTTGTCTGCTCTTTCTACGGATTCCGACAATAATAATTGAGCCCAATGAAATCAGCACAATGCTGATCAGTTGACTTGCTGTTAAATTACCTAAATGGGGTGAGCCCTCTTCATACCACCTGAAATTATCGACAACAAAACGGGAGACACCGTAAAAAATCAAAAACCTGGCAAAAGTCATACCCGTTGTGAACGGTTTCTTGTCCAACAACAGCAACAGCCCCCACCCCAGGAAACCCAACATGGAACTATAAACTTGAGTGGGATGCAATGCCTGACCGGCAGCAGCAAAACCGGCAGCACAGCTTTCAGGAAAATGAATCCCCCAAGGTTGAGTTGTAGGAAAACCAAAACAGCAGCCATTCAACAAGCAACCCAGCCGAGTCAAGCCTATTCCCAGCAGAACCTGAGGAGCCATAACATCTGCCACACTTAAAAACTGCAACCCTCTCCTGCGAGACAAATAGAAGACTGTAATAATTGCGGCAATAATACCGCCGTATAAAGTCAGTCCCCCCTCCCAAACATAAAATATTTTGTACCATGGATGGAAATCTGAGAGATGTGTCAATACAAAATACAGTCTTACACCTATAACAGAAGACAACAGCACTCCAAAACATAAATCAGATGTTGTCTCATCAGTCATACCCCTGGTACGACCTCGCTTAATGCTTAGATAAATCCCGGCAAGGAAACTGAGCGCCAGTAAAACACCATAACCTTTGACAATCCAAAACAAATGCGGATGCATAATTTCCCCTTTTAGTTCTCGAAAGTACGAGATCCAACATTGGCAAGTAATCCAATCATCATTGATGAAACAAGGATGTGAGAACCGCCATAACTCATAAATGGTAACGGTAACCCAGTGACCGGTGCTAAACCAGATGTGATCGAAATATTAACTACAACATGAAATGCAAAGAAAGCAACTATCCCGATTGCAAGCATCGAAGAAAATGGTTTTCTGGCATTTTTCGCAATATTCAAACCACTGATAATCAATACAAAAAACATAGTTATTAATAACATTGCGCCTACAAAGCCAAGCTCTTCTCCGACAACAGAGAAGATGAAATCTGTTTCACGCTCTGGCAAAAATGCCAGCCCCTTTTGAGTACCATTCAAAAATCCAGTACCAAACAATCCGCCTGAACCTATTGCTACTTTAGATTGGTATGCCTGATAGCCAGCTCCGTACATATCTCTTTGCGGTTCAAAAAATGTCAGAATTCTTTCTTGTTGGTACAACTTTAATTTGTCCCAGAAAAACGAGGCACCGATGCCAGTAATAATATTTGAGAATAAAAGCAATGAACTCTCAAGTAAGCCAAATCGGGCAAAATAAAGAAACCCAATGAGTAGTAAAATAAAGACTGCCCATGGCCACGGCTGGTGAATAACATTCTCGGAATAGAAACTGAATATAGCACTCAAAACAGGTGTACTTACACAAACCAGTAATATTCCTGACAACCCATACCAAAAAACCATCATTACCCATATTGCTACAATTACAAGACTTGTACCTAAATCAGGTTCATTCAAAATCAGGGCTACATACAGCCCGCTTATAAGAAATGAAATGGCAACAGGAATAACTTTGTTGCCCATATTACCGTCTCTACTAAACAATCGAGCCAACATTAATATTAACACAATCTTTGCAAACTCAGATGGCTGAACCGAAACCGGACCAATGAAAAACCATCTCCTGGCCCCTGCCACTTCGGGAGCAAACAATAAAATTGCAACAAGAACTAAGGACATCACCATATACAGTATCGGTGCGGTTTCTTCAAGCAACTGAAGAGGGAATTTATAGGCAGCTATGGCAATAATCCAACCTATCATTACCCAAATAAGTTGCTTCCAGAATAGTATCTTTGGTATTCCTGAGCTAACTACATTATACGGTCCCGAAATTCCTTCGGTAACACTCCAGAGAGTTGCCAAGCTATAAAAACACAAACCTGCAAAGATGGAAAAGAGAACTGTTTTACTACCAAAAAAACGAGAAGTATATTGTTTATCCCAACCCATTATTTCGCCGCCATTCTATCATTTTTCCAATCGAAATAATATGTCAGCCAGTTTGCTGCAACTGGCGCGCAAACAGCTCCACCATGACCGGCATGCTCAAGCAAAACTACCAGGGCAATTTCCGGGTCCTCAGCGGGTGCGAAACAAACAAACCAGGCATGATCCTCGCCATGAGGTGTTTGTGCAGTACCTGTTTTACCTGCAACATTGATTTCTGCTAACTTCGCCTTGGTACCGGTTCCAATATCAACAACTTTTGTCATTGCAGTACGAACCCATTTAATATCCTCACTTGAAAATGGTAGCAACTCATTCTCCGGCAAAGGGTCCGATGTTGTAAGTCGCGGACTTAACACAGCATTACTGCTGGCAACTCGTGCTGTCATAATTGCCATTTGTAATGGAGTGACTAAAATTTCTCCCTGACCAATGGCATTATTCAGGATTACTCCCCGAGTCCATTTGTTCTCCCCAAAATGTGAGTCATACCACTTAGAAGAAGGTATATTGCCAGCAACTTCAGAATTCAAGGGTATGCCTGTCAACTGTCCAAGCCCAAGTATAATGGCAGTATCATGTAATGAATCAAGGCTGATCGTAAGTCCTGCCTGATAATAGAAAACATCACATGAATGAACTAGTGCAGTTGTGTGGTTAACATCGCCATGCCCGCTTCTATTCCAACATCCAAAACTTCTGTCCCCATAATAATAACTGCCAGCACACGGTTTGAACGATGTGTCTCTGGTCACAGATCCACTCGACAATGCACACAGGGATGTAACGATTTTATATGGTGACCCTGGTGGATATGTCCCCTGTATAAGTCGATTCATAAATGGGTGACCAGGATTACCCATCAGTCTCTCCCAATCCAAGCTTGAAATACCGGACACAAACATATTTGGATCAAAGCCAGGGTTGCTGACTGCAGCCAGCAAATCTCCGGAGTTGACATCAATCGCCACTGCACAACCTTGCCTTGCTGCCATTACTTCAGACAGACTTTGTTGCAATTCAACAGACATGGTGAGTTGAACATCTTGTCCGGGCAAAACTGGATACCACTCTACACTTTTATGCCCTACTACTCTTCCCGATGAATCAACTTCATATAGATATTGTCCCGGCTGTCCTCTCAACTGCTCTTCGAAAGTTGCTTCAACTCCATACCTTCCGATGTGATCTCTACTAACGTAAATTGGATTCTCAGGTACAAGATCAATCTCATTTTGGCGAACTTCTCCTACATATCCGACTATATGGGCAAACATGTCACCATAGACATATCGACGCCTGGCCTCAGACTGCACACTGGCCAACGGGATTTCACGAGCCTTCTCCTTAACTGTAATAAGCTCACTCATTGACGCGTTATAAATCACAGTCAGATATGGTCGGTTGGATTTTTGCTGTCGAATTAACGATTCATAAATTTTTTCTTCATCGAGACTAAACCAATCAATTAACCTGGTCAGCGTGGAATCAGGCCCGCCAATAGTAAGACACTTATGACCAACGGTAATATCTGAAGTAAACTGATTGTCAGCCAGGACTACGCCATCACGATCAAATATTCGGCCACGAGGAGCTTTAACTCTTTTACTTATTTGTCGATTATCCAAAGACTTGTTTTTGTAGTACTCATTCTGAAGTATTTGCAGGCGGAACAAATTAACAGTTACTACCAGAAAAGAAATTATGATAATGAATCTAACTATGCGTACTTTAATAATCTGTTTATCTGCCATGGTCAATCCTCATAATCGAAGAAACCAAACAGCAAACACAAGCTGGCAAAAGGTATCGAAATTAAACCACTATAAATTGAAGCTGGAATAACACGGGTGAAAAAAGGACGAATAAATTCATTACCAACGACACCACTCCCTATAAGTAAATAAAGCATCTCGTAGCTCAGTACAGCAATAGCTACAAGCCCCCCTACTACAAATACAGAGTCCATTATCAAGCGACCTCTTAATTTACCTATGCTGAAACCCGCAAGAGAACAACATAAAGCATGCAATCCCATAAGTTCTGGTTGCGATAAATCCAGGACTATTCCAATTAGAAAACCTAAGATAGTAGCAGCAAAAGCACCTTCTGCCAGGGCAACTATAACTATGACCATCATTAAGAAATCTGGAGATATGTTATTGATAGAAATCAAAGGTCCAACAATAGTGCTACCTATAACAGCAAGAAGTATCAGAAATGTGATGGCTTTAATGTTCCGGGTCATTATCTATCTCCTGCTTGTTGCTCTCCAGGAACCAATCTCCACTTCCACTGACCAGAAACACTACGTCGAGTTTATTGAAAGAGGCTGCAGGCTCCACCAGGATAGATTTGAATATTCTGTCAGGAGGACTGCTTACCTCAACAACAGTTCCCACCGGAATTCCTCGAGGCATACTTGAGCTATTTTGTGTAGAGCTGTTATTTGATTCTATAACACCAGAAGTTACAATAACATCTCCCACATTTACATCCTCGTCCCGGCCTATCAAGCTAAGTTCAAATTGGCCAGCTATCGGCTGTAAAACACCCAGGAGCCCAGTCCTGCTCAGCTCACACCCGACGGAAACATTTGGAGAAGTTAATAGTTCGATCCATGCTTCATTTGGTGCTGTAATCTTGAAAACTCTACCAAATAATCCATCGACAGAAACTACTGGTTGATATTCTTTCCATTGAGGAGCAACAGGGCATCTTAGCTGCACCAACCTTGTATCTGCAGATAATTCACGTTGGCGGATTTCACATGGAATAAGTTCCAAACTACCTTGTGAAGTGAGTCCAATTGACTCACGAAGCATGTTGCGCTCGCGGGCAACTCTCTCAACAGAAACGCTATTCATTCTGAATTCGACAATTTCTGCCATCAATTCATCATTAACTCTGTTAACTTTTCCGATATCCGTTATGAAATTATAAGCAGTCAAATATGGTTTTGTGAGAATATCGCTCAGCATATCCGCAACAACAACTTTTCGCTCAAGTGGCAGTACAAGTAAAACTAATGAAATAAACAGACATATACCCAGAGCTAATGTACTACTTGTCGCAGATTTTGAATTTTGACTTAGCGGCATCTACAACTCCACTTTGAGTTAATAATTGGTCCCTCTCATGATAACCGGCCGATATTTGTCAAAGTCATCCAGTATTTTACCAGTACCAAGAACAACACAGAACAACGGGTCATCCATGAGATTAATTGGGAGGTCTGTATGTTCTCTGAGAAGCTCAGGAAGCCCTCGCAACATAGCACCGCCACCAGTCATAACAATCCCGCGATCTTTTATGTCGGCAGCCAATTCCGGTGGAGTATTTTCCAATGCCTCTTTCAGTGCTGTAACAATTGCCTGAATTGGTTCTTGCAACGCTTCCCTGATTTCCAGAGTTGATACTTTCAGAATTTTTGGAATACCGGATACTTGATCCAGGCCTTTAATTTCCATCTCTTCTTCATTTTCAAGTTTGAAAGCTGATCCAATTGTTTTTTTAATATGCTCAGAAGTTTGATCACCAATTAACATATTGTGGTTCTTTTTTATGTAACCAACAATAGCTTCATCAAGTTCATCACCACCAACTCGAATACTGGTGTCACAAACAATGCCATTCAAAGCAATCACTGCTATTTCAGTTGTTCCACCACCAATATCGATTATCATATTTCCGCTGGGCTGATCAACAGGTAATCCCACACCTATTGCTGCAGCAATAGGCTCTGCAACAAGAAATACTTCTCTTGCTCCAGCATGCTTTGCTGAATCCCTGACAGCACGTTTTTCTACTTCGGTAATGCCTGATGGAACACAAATAACAATACGAGGTGCAACAAAGTGACGCTTTTTCTGTGCCAACCTTATAAATTCCCTGAGCATATATTCAGTAACTTCAAAATCAGCAATAACTCCATCTTTCAGCGGCCTGATTGCCTCAATATTATCAGGAGTTTTGCCAATCATTGCTTTGGCTTCACTTCCAACAGCATATACTTTACGCGTTGCTTTATCGATTGCCACAACTGAAGGTTGATCCAGTACTATGCCTTTACCTTTGATATATACAAGTGTGTTGGCTGTACCAAGATCAATGGCTATATCATTTGAAAACATATTATTCAGCCAGGAAAACATTTTTACGACCCTTCGTCATAATTCGGTAAATACCCATCAACAGTAGAATCATCAGGCCAGCCATATTGTCGAAGGCTCGTGAATTCTTTGTCCCCCACTATCAGATGATCGAGGAGTTCAATCCCCAACAATCTTCCACATTCAGATAGCCTTGCAGTAAGGTTCAAATCTTCCCTGCTCGGCTGTGAGCATCCGGACGGGTGGTTATGTGCAACAATTAGAGCAGCAGCTCCTCTTGTCACAGCCCCACGAAACACTTCTCGTGGATGTACTATCGAGGCATTCAAACAACCAATAGAGATTGTCTGATGACCTGTTAACCTATGCCTTGTATCCATATACAAAGCTACAAAATGTTCTCGATCCAGTCCATGCATTTCAGAGTACAATAAAGCAGTAAGATCTTCAGGACCGTGAACAGTCAGCACTTGTCTACTTTCACTTCCGTTGCATCGAATTCCTAGTTCAAAAGCTGCAATCATTCTGGTAGCACAGACATAACCAACTTCGGGCTCCTGGCAAAGTAGCACAGGATTCAGTTTTGATAAACTACCTAAATCATGATGTCTGGAAAGCAGCTCCTCAGCCGTTACTACCGCAGACTGGCTACTTCCTTCCGACAAAACAAGTGCAATCAATTCCCCAGCAGATAGCGCTTTAGGTCCCAATTGCATCAGCCGGCTTCTTATTTCAACCTGGCTTCTATCACCAGAATTTGCATCAAATCGACAAATCGCGCTTGTTTCAAGCATAATGCCTCAAACTGGGAGATTTTTTCGAAATTAACAGACTAATTCAAGCTGGGCAACCGATTTATACAAACTCGGTAGTCTTTTTACCTTGAACATGAACTGTTACAACCATATTCTAGTCTAAACAAACTACAGACCCTATGAGGAGATATGACCAGTTCTTCAAATCAGACTCCAAAACCAACTCTTGTCAGGAAATATGGTGGCTCCTCTCTGGCTTCAGTTGATCGAATAAAAAGCATTGCCAATGACATCCACTCAAAACATTCTTCTGGTTTCCGGTTAGTAATAGTAGTAAGCGCGATGGGGCAAACTACCAACGAACTGGCATCTCTGGCCAATGAGGTCAGCCTCACACCTTCACGTCGCGAACTTGATATGCTCCTCTCGGTTGGTGAAAGAATCACCATGTCACTATTGTCGATGGCTCTTGACGATCTGGGTTGCCCATCAATCTCCTTCACTGGCTCACAGTGTGGCGTCATCACCGATTCCAGCCACACAGAAGCAGAAATAATTGAGGTCAAGGGTGACCGTGTCAGAGAGGCTCTCAATAATGATCAAGTTGTAGTTGTTGCCGGTTTCCAGGGAGTTAGTCGGGAAAAAGAGATTACCACTCTGGGCCGCGGCGGCAGCGATTTGACTGCAGTTGCACTTGCAGCTGCACTTAATGCAGAACAATGTGAAATACTTAAAGATGTTGACGGTGTATTCACAACTGATCCGAATCAGGTTTTATCTGCAAAACTTCATGACACTTTATCCTTTGATGAACTGGAACAAATTGCCGGAACTGGATGTGGAGTTGTGCACTCCCGGGCCGTGAATTATGCACGTAAACACGCTGTTCGTCTTTTTGTCGGCTCCAGTTTTCACAATTCATCTGGAACAATAATCTCCCCTGCCAATATCAAGTCAAAAACAAACAGCTGCCCTGAGAATACTCCATACAAGCCTCTGGTAATCACACTGACACATGGTATCTCCCTGCTTGAATGCACTATCCAGGACCAGGACAACTCGTCCGAGCTGTTAGATATATTTTCTTCCTGCATCCAGTGTAATGTGCCCCTTCAGGAATGGGTCGATTTCAGAGCTAATTATATCACCTGGAATTTACTTGCTGGATCTTCAGTTCTGGCAACTGTTAATGAAAAAATATCTGACCTGGTTACGCAAGAAGGAGTTCATCATAATTACAGCTCAGAATTTAGTTGCCTCAGCCTGGCAGGAAAGCCACCACTAAACTGGGTGGACACCAGCAGGAAAATCGTCAATATTTTAAAAGACAATGACATTGCTGAATATCGGCTAATCTGCAGCGATGCAAACCTGAGAATACTCCTGAGCCATTCAGAAGCTAAGCAGGTACACTCTGTTCTCCACGACAATCTCTTTTAAGCAAAACTTGAGCCTGCGGTAATCAGAGTTCTCAGTGCCAAACTGAAACTGATAGCCCAATAGATATATTTTCATTAATATTTTCCAATTGATCTAAACAATCCGTTTCTTTTATCCAATTTTTTTTCACAAGAGCCTCAACATCACAATTGATTGTGTGCAAGGCAATTCCAGCAGTCAGGCGATTCGTAACTTCTTGATGTTTATAACCGCACCTGAAAGAAAACAAAGCATTCATACGCCTTTCGGCTGCCATACTCAACACTACAAATCTATTCCCTGGATAATTGCTGTTTTCAAATGCCAACATTAATAAAGTGTCACCGTCAGGCAACAGGTTAACACCTAAACCAACCCTATGGTTGACACCTTCATCATTATCAGAATTGATTAAAGAATTCTCTTGCGACCACGACCAAAATGGTACAAAAACAACTTTCTCAATCGGAGAGTAAAATATCCTGAACTTGTAGTAACGGTCATACTCATTGTTACCATTGCCACATACAATATCTGTATAAAGCTTATTTGAAATATCATTTCTAAGCCCAAAATTATAAACATAGCCACCATCAGAATCATTCACGATGGTTAAAGCTGAATAAACACTATTAAACTTCCTGCCGGCACTAAACAATCTTCGTTCTACATTATTCGATACATTCAGACCAACTCCGACAACATTATTATCCTTGATTCTTTTGTTTATCAAAAAGCCAGTAAACAGTTCTGAATTATCAGTATTGCGCAGGTCACCAAATGATATCGATGAGTAATCTGCATAAAAGTACTGTGCTCCCGGCCATGAAAGTATTGAGTTACTGTCCTCCAAATAGTTCGACATTCCAGCCATCGATTCAGCCCTCAACACACCAGCACTCGCTATATCATTAAATGAGATAGCACTGACTGAAAAAATTGTAAGGAGAATCGCAACACTGTTTTTTTTTAAAATCATAAGGAAGAGTCACTTGATATAACTCCATCAATCAATCTGATAATTCTAGTAGTATGATTTGCTATATCTTCTTCGTGGGTTACAACAATTATTGTATGTCCCTTGTAATTAAGATCATCAAGAAGTCCCATTATCTCTTCACTGGTCTTGGAATCAAGATTACCAGTTGGCTCATCAGCTAAAAGCAGTGATGGGTTACATACAAGAGCTCTGGCAATTGCCACTCGCTGTCGCTGGCCACCACTCAATTCATTTGGCTTGTGATGGGCTCTATCTGTCAGACTGACAGCTTCGACAGCTTCAACAACCCTTTGCTTCCTTTCACTCTCGGAAACACCACCATAAATCAATGGGAGCTCAATATTTTGAGCAGCAGTAGATCTTGCCAATAGATTGAATGTCTGAAAAACAAAACCGATTTCCCGATTTCTAATTGTTGCAAGCTCATCATCATTCATCACCGAAACATCAAGGCCGTTCAGTAAATAATTCCCTGAAGTAGGAGTATCCAGGCAGCCGATGAGATTCATTAATGTTGATTTACCAGATCCACTGGCACCCATAATTGACATATATTCGCCGGTTTTTACAATCAAATCCATATCTCGCACTGCATGAACTTTTTCAGTTCCAACAGTGTAGATCCGATTCAAATCAGTCATTTCAATTAATGGAATTTCAGCATTACTCATTGGAGCCTGCCATATTATCAAGGCTATTTCCTACGGCTCTATTCAACTTAACCGAGTTTATTAAAATATCACATTTTGCTTGTACTTCATCAGCTTTAGCTGAGGTCAAATTAACTTGTGCCGAAATCTTTTCAAGCATAGTTCCTGCGCCCACTTTGAACCGCTCGCTGGCAAGCCTGAGCTCTTCTTTTGTACTACCGATTGTCTCTCTGCTCAGCTTGAGTCTCTCAATTGCCTCTGAAAAAGCATTGAATAGTTGCCTTACTTCCAACTGCACATCCAACTCGGCTTGCGAGAGGTTATATTCTGCGATTCTTTTATTGGCTTTTGCCTGAGATCTACCAGAAAAGCTTTGAAACCTGTCAAACAGATTCCAGTTTATTGAATATCCATAGGAAAGATTATCCGATTCCTGAGCACCAAATCTAAATTCAGACTCATTGATACTTCTAGAATAGTTTGAGAATAAATTCAGTGAAGGTAATAAACTTGAAGTAGCTGAAGTCAAATCACCTTCACGTGTTTGTATCTGAAATTTAAGACTTTGCAGGTCAAGTCGATTATTCAATGCCAATTCGTACAACTCATTCAATGTTGCGACTTCATAATCACCATCAAGTAAAGACCGATCTACTTCAAATTTACTTATTAGAGGCATATTCATAGTATAAGCTAGTTGAGCAAAAGCCTGCTCTGCACCATTACCTGCACGCAATAAATCAAGTTGTGTTTGCTTATGTCTAACTCTTGCCTGTAAAACATCGCTTTTTGCAGCACTTCCTATTTTGTATAAAGTTTCTGCTTTTTCCAGTTCTCGTTTCGCAAGAATCATCCCCTCTTGAGCAACAACTTCAAGTTCCTTGTATCTCAATAGATCGAAATATGCAGTAGCTGTGCTTTCGACAACCAGCTGTTGATTATACTGTTTGTCTGACTTTGCAGAATTGAGTGAATTTCTGGCCGATTTAAGAGCACCAAATCTATTCATGCCCTGAAAAACAACTATATTGGAACTGATGGAATTGGAGCTATATGAA
Source organism: uncultured Fibrobacteraceae bacterium (assembly GCA_964437115.1). Classification (GTDB taxonomy): domain Bacteria; phylum Krumholzibacteriota; class Krumholzibacteriia; order LZORAL124-64-63; family LZORAL124-64-63; genus JABIBH01. Next base: position 14,662 of record CAYTFE010000012.1, read on the forward strand.
GATTTTGTATCAAAGTCACTTTTCTGCCCAGAAAACGGGTCCTCATAATCAAAGTCAGTTCTTTCACTGGTGGAACTTGATCTTGAAAAACTCAAATCAGGTAAAAAAGACCCCTTGGCCTTTCTCAAGCCGTGCTTTGCCGATAGTACCTGCTGTTGCGAAATAGCCAATCTGTTACTACTGGTCAGAGCATACTGGATACACTGTTCGAGATCATATACAGGTACAGATTCATTAGCAATCAACGCAAATGGTAATAAGACTGAAACCAGAATTATAAAAACTGTAAGTGTAGAAACACTTTTCATTGGAAATCCCCTTCAAATAAGTTATCAGCATAGTGTAATCTCGAAAGCCTTTTGAGCCAAGAGCAAACCACTAACCTTAAACGAAATATTTGCCAAACAGTTGCATTACATCGAAAAAAAAAGGCGAGCCATTAAGGCCCGCCTTTTAAAAAATAGTTATTACTTTCTAGTCAATGAAAATGCATATGGTATTGCCATCCATGCTTTCACAGCAATACCACGCTGTTTACCTGGTTTGAATTTACACCTTCTGGCAGCATCAAGGGCAGCATTATCTAAAATTGAGTGAACTGATTGAATTACAACTGCCTGTATAACTGTTCCGTCAGTACCAACCTGAACTTTAACAATAACAGTTCCCTGCAATTCTGATGCACGGGCCATTTCAGGATATTCTGGAGGCACATATTTTACAAGTTTAGGCTTGTCCTGAGAAGCAACAAACATAGTTCCATCGCCAACATCAGGTATCATAGTATCAATCATATCATCCATGTCCATCAGAGTGTCAGCAATCTCAGTATCATCATCAACTTCATCATCTGGAGCTGCTTCAACCTGCTGAGGTGGTTTAGGAATCTCCATTGGTGGAGGTGGCACATCCACAGCTTCCTGAATCTCCTGAACCTCAAGCTCTTTAGTCCTCAATTTATAAGGGTTGGGATGGTATACTGGAGTGACAAGGAAAAATATAATTGTCAGAACAACAGCGCCCAACAAAGCCCAGCGCATTGTTCTGTTATACTGCGCCTTAAACAGATCATTGGCTGTTACAACTGCTTTAAAAGAAGCTACGGACATCAATAACCCTTCCTAAAATTCCTGGCCAGGGATTTCCATATCAGTATTGAAGAAGACCTTTATTGCATTGGCCTCTTTCAACGATTCCATCACATCACTAACAACCCCGTATGGTGTTTGCTTGTCAGTTTTGAAAGCAACAATCATAAATGGGTTCTCGGTCATTTTCTGAGCCATAATTGCAACTACATCTGGTGCAGTTACTATTACATCATCAATAGATATCATTCCTGCGCTGTTAATGAAGACATTTGAGATCATGTCTCTCATACCCTCTTCACCTGCATCTGCACGAGGCAGAGTGACAACAAGTCCACTTTCATCAGTAAACACAACTGTCACAATAAAGAATATCAGCAACAAGAACGCAATATCACCCATTGATGAAGTTGGTATATACGGGTCTTTGCGTGATGAACGACCAAAATCCACTGGTCTCTCCTATATCTTTGTAGTCTTCAAAGAGACTTTTCTTGCTTCAGACAACTTAATTTCATCCAGACAAGCTACCATCATGCCATAATCAGCATCAGGGTGGGTTTCCAGGATAATAACGGTCTTACTATTAGCGAGCAATCGGTCCCGGATTGCCTGCTCTAGTTGTCCTAGAGATACTGTCTGCTTATCAAAAGTTATAGCATTGTTGTAACTGATCTTTATGGTAGCTACGTTACTCTGCTTAACTTTTACTGTATTTTCCTTGGTCTCTTTACCTGGCAATACCAGGGATAAACCAATCTCATCAGATTTCATTGGCATAACAATGAAGAAAATCAGAAGCAGGAAAGCAACATCACTGGTAGATGCCATTGGGATCTCTCCTGGATCACGTTTTTTCTTTCTTTTATCTAGAACACCCACATCTAACTCCTGTTACTTTGTCCCATTATTACTGTTGACGATGTAACTCATCAACAAGTTCACTGGAAGCTTCTTCCATTTCAATTACAAAACGGTCGATAGTTGATACAAAGTAGTTAAAGCCAATTGATGTTGGGATAGCTATAACCAAACCAGTTGCGGTAGTAATCAGGGCTTCTGAGATACCAGCAGCAACAAGCTGTGCATTTACAGTGTCACTTGTAGCGATAGCTTCAAAAGCATTAATCATACCTGAAACTGTACCAAGGAATCCAATCAATGGAGCAATAGTCGACACTGATGAAATCCAGATCAATCCTCTTTCAAGGAATGCCATCTCGATTGTACCAGCTGTTGTAATTGCTTTTTCAACAGCATCTGGACCCCTGTCTGCCTTCTGCAGACCTGAGTTCATAATTGCAGCAATTGGACCACGCTCACGTTGACATACTTCACAAGCGGCTTGTACACCATCTTCACGAAGAGTTGTCAGAACGTTGCCAATAAGCTTGCGAGTGTTAGTGCGTGCTCGGTTAAGAGTCCACATTCGCTCAATGAGGTAAACCAGGCCAAGCAGAGCTATAGCCAAAAGCCACCACATAAAGTTTCCACCCTTAACGAACAGAGTACCGGCGCCAGATTGACCAAACGCACTGCGTTCAATCATTCCCATAACACCGCCACGCTCTTCAATAACGACAGGAACTTCGCTGGCTGAGTCATTGGCGGTCGTGCCAAAAGAGAGCGAATCTGAAGTAGCCATGATACCTTCAAAATTCGGACCGGCTTCTACTGTTTCATCCTGAGCCAAAGCTACAGAAGAAAGAGACAAACCAAGACAAAAAACTAATAAAACGATGATCTTGAAATTAGCGAGACGAGCCATTGTGCTTGATCTCCCTTTAACTGAATGGGACCGTAATGGCAAAAACGAGATAGAAACACAACACCTCGCATAGCCAATGTTATTTCTTAACTTAACAATGTACTTCCGCAACAAAAAGTCCGGAAGTGTGACCTGTGTAATTTGGGGAAACCAACGGTGCAAGTCAATAGTTTTGTCACACGTTACTCTATTTTATTCACCAGCTGCCGATTTCCATGCATTGGTCACCTCCAGACTATACGTGCCTGCCCCACTACGGTCAACAAACAAGAACCGTAATCCCATGGATTGTTCTGAAAACTGGTTCGGGAAAAGTTGCCAACCTTCGCTATCATAAATCCAAAGTTCGTGAGAATTTGCGAATCCATAAGAACTAGCCCGCTGAGAGAGTTCCATTTCCGCTTCAGTTGTTCTGGCATTTGAAATACCGTTCCGGTTGTTAGCAGTACTACCGTGTCGTTCTAGAGCCCAAGAATCAAAAACACGAACTACAGCCTCATCAAAATCATTGCTGTTCAACGGCACTACTTGCTGCTGAAGCTCATCTGGTTCACCAAGCAACATATAAACCAGACCTCGATCTTCTATCGGTCCGGTATTGGAGAAACCCCGGTACCGATTTTCCACAAATGTAATCCTGCGCTCAAATTCAGTGAGCAACGGGTTTTTCCCTGTATGATTAGCAGGCATCAAGTCAGCCCAAAATAATTTCACCGAAGACAGCTGGCGTGTATAATTACCCTCCAGGAAGTTTTCGAGTTCGCCACCAGTAAACAGCATCCGGCCAACTGCCTCAAGTATGTGAGCTGGCAAAGTAACTGCTTTGGGCGAGTGATCTACAGAAAAACCAGCTACCCAACAGTTTCCATTTCCAGATAACAGTTTGCAAGAAAGTAAATATTCTCCTGAATCAAAATTGGAAACATCCAGTTCATAACCCAATGCTACAGTTCTTCCTAACTGTAACTTTTGTATCGCCTCGCGATTTAAAGTAATCGTATCTCTACAGGCAATCGTCTGCACCTGGTCAACTATCTGAACCAAAATTTTGTTGTCAGAAGTTTCCCGGCAACCATATGCATTGAATTGAAACTGCAAGAACTTTTCTTCAGCCCCGTAGCATCGACTGGGATGATAAAAAGGGGATAAATCATTACTATTTCTATCAAAAATACTCATTGCTGAGCCACACAGAAAAATTGGATCTGACAGATACGTCGACTCAAAATCAGAACTAATTGACATGTTGAATGAGGCTTCGCTCCTTGCCCATGGCGCCTTGCTATCGTGAGAACTAATTGTCCTATTAAGGTCTCTGACAACTGAAATAATTTTATAGTCATCAGGACTTACTGCGGGAACATTTAAGCTAAATACCTGCCGTAGTGTTTCAGATATAAGCTCCTCTTTACGATATGTTTTTGTTAAAATATTTTTGTGCTTACTGAGAACTTTTTCATCATTCATTAACAAATATACAGAAACCCCTACACGTCCATCAAAAGAACCATTTTCATTCTCAATAAAGCGAATTTCCCTGTTTGGTATTGAGAAAATAAATTCCAGATCCAGCAACCCGTCATTACGATAATTGCTTACTGTATCAACAGTAAAACTAAGATCCCCTGTACCTTCAAATGGCATTAACAGAGCAGCAAACAAGTTTGAGCTCAATAGAAGAATTGAAATAACTACGGGAATAATCCTGTACATAAGACACACCTCTCAATCTCAAGAACCCTGCTTACATCATACACAAAACATTCAAATATTGACAAAAAAAAGCCACCTGTTCCCTGGAGGTGGAGCAGGTGGCTTAGAACAAAAACAGCTAGTATATGAAAGACATGCTCAATCTGTGAACGTAGTGCAATGCTCCCATATCAACCATACTGTAATCAGTAATAATACGAGAGAACTTACCAGTCTTCAAAACGGTACCGAAGCCCCATGTGAAGCCATCGGTATCATAACCAAGATTATATCCCATTCTGCCATAGAATGTGTCTCGCATATTATACTCTAAACCGAAGTTCGACCTCTCGGCGTTGTCAGCTGGATGTTGAAACTCCGCAGCAATCAACAAACTTTGATAATCAGATCCAAAGGCTTTAAAGCTTCCGCCAACTTTAAAGTTCGTTGGCATTTTAGCAGCTCTCTCATCGAAAGTGATTTTGCCACCAAGATTCTGAATTACCATACCAAGACGCATATCACTGATGCCTATTCTGTACAAAATACCAAAGTCCATACTACCGGTATTCACAGCTTGTTCAGCTAGTCCCATATGAATAAAGTTAGCAGTTAAACCTGCTGAAAACTTATCCGTCCAGAACTGGCTGTATGAAAAACCAAAGGAGGTCGATCCAGCATCAAAAGTCTGACCGTTCCCTTCTGGTTCATAAGAAGTCCTGACAATCATAGGATCAAGCCAGAAAGCTCTCATAGATATTCCAAAAGTGCCTGGAATTATACTAGGGTTGAAAGCAAGAACAGCTGAACTCAAATTAGTATCTGCAGGCCACTCTACCTGAGAAACATGGAATTCATTTCGTCTTACTTCAACCAGCCCGGCAGGATTCCAGAAAACACTGCTAGCATCATCAGCTACAGCAGTAAAAGCCGAGCCCATAGCTGTTGCTCTGGCGCTTGTACCAACTTCTAGAAATTGAGCACCATAAGTTCCAACTTTTTCGAAAAACTCAGCCTGAGCGACAAGTGGCAACATAACAGCCACCAGGGTCAGAATCAGAATGCGCTTCATTTTACCTCCAGATCCACTACACAGTGGATTAATATACGGTGAGAGCAAATTTGCCCTCTTACCGAATCACAACAAACTTGCCAATAAAATCATCAAAAGCACCACCATCGGAATTAACCGAATACAGGTAAATGCCACTAACTACTTCCTGTCCATTCCTGCTGACCAGGTTCCACTCAGCTTCGCCATAACCATTCGTGCCATCATGAATGACTGTTTCAATCAAATCACCATTAACCGAAAAAATACTAATGGTATTTCTAGCTTGTGGTAGATTTGCGAACTTAACTCGCACACCGGTAGGGTCATCTCCATTTGGATAAAATTCCTGAAATTCTTCCAGTGATTCCCTTGTAGCCGGATTTGGATAAACATAAATATTAGCGCCGTAAGTCGCCCTGTCTTCTGCAGTCTGGGCACTTGTAGCTGGTACAGTACTGGAGAATGAAGAACCAGGGTCACCAACAAGCCCGCTACCAGTTATAGTAAGCTCATCATTATTAAGTTCTACTTCATGATCAGATGCAGTTACAGAATAGAAATACAAGAACCCATTGTGGATGTCTGAATCAATGTATTCATAAAACTCTACAGGTACCTTCTCTACAGACATAGGGCTTGTTTTTTCACGAGCTGCAACCATAAAAAAGGTATCAAGTTCAGCTGTGTACCCCTGCCAAGGAAGCAGGCCTTCATAGCCAGGAATAACTGCGCCATATCGATCAAACAGGTTGGGACTATTACTAAGCATGCCTAGTGAATCTGCATCTACAACAAACTGCATTGCACTGCTGAGTCCATAGAATTGAGGATCATCAAGACACCTTGGTCGGTAAGATATTTCTTCAAGCCCCGTATTCATTCCCAATGGCAATGTATCAATAACTGTTGTATCCAGGTCACCAATAACTACTTCTCTTGTATTATAATAGTAATTATCAAGATCATATTCTGAAATCAACTGCCAAAGACCACTTTCAGGGCCATTTTCAATTGAAGATCCAAATGGACGATCCCAGTTATCAGCACGCCATATTCTATAAGATTCAAAATCGAGCTGATTTAACCTTATATCAGGTGTTACTTCACTAATATTGTCCCAATACACATGCACAGAAGCATCTGTAGGCCATAATCTCATTCCAGGTGGTGGTGGAGCCATACCAACCAGCCAGTTAATTTGGTACTCGTTCCCACTAATACCGGTACAACCGGCTTTTGCATCATCAGGAATTTCAGGATTCCAGCAGTTCCAGTTTCCAATCAACATATTATCGCCAGTACACTCCACACCCAACTGACGAGCACATTCAAAACAATTGTCCATGTTAACATATACACATTGATCATTAGCTTCAGAATCAAAATACATGTCTTCTGTTTCAATCATTGGCTGGCTGAAATAGAATTCCTGAGTAATACAGGTTGTGTCCATATAATCTGCTCTAAATGCATATATTGGGTTTTGACCACCTACATTAGAATAATCATTAAGACAAATTCTGGTTTCGCGACCATTCACTCCTGTTTCCGGATTTTTATCTGTATTAAAGAAGTTTCCGTAGAATGTTAATGCAGCTTCTGCAGCATTTGCTTTCAAACCTTCTAATCCAGTACCGACAACCATACCAGCTTGAAACTCTAGAGTGTCATCAGGTTCTAATTCCTGGAAAGGACCAGCTGAAACCATAAACCGGAAATCGTTTTCTTTGGCTTCATTTGTATCTGGATCACGCTCATCAGCTGAAAGAAGCTCATACCTTTCCGCATCATTTGTAGGGTCTCCACCCTGGTCAAAAGCAGCTTGTCCAGAGAAAGACTGGAAGGAACGAAGCTGTACATTTTCTGGAGCTCTTATTCCAGTAGGATCAGTATCATGACCTAAAAAGATAACACCGAAGTAACCAGTGGCTTCTCCTCCGTCACCATCTTTGTCATACATATACCCAACTGAAACAGGAACCCAGCTTTCATCTCTTGCCTGGACCATACCTTCAAAACTACCAGCCAGATCATCATCAGCTCTACCTGGTGTATTTCTTTTTCCGATATCACTGTCTGCAAAGAAACCGATGTACACATCGTCAATAGAAGCAACGCCAATATTTGTAATTTTAAAATCAAAACCCACAAAGTCATCGGCATCGTCATTTTCCCATGCATATGCACTCTGAACAATTTTCAAGTTCAGAGGAGTATGATCCGGATAATATTCAGAAGCAAGCCTGGTATTATCATAAAGTGTACAAACCATCATCTGGTTTCCCACCTGTCCAAAATCTTCATCAATCAGGCCATCATCATCATCATCATAGCCATCAAGAATTTCTTCATCGATGAAATCATCTTCATCGTCATCGGCGCCAGATTCGGGAAGCCTCTTACCTCCGGCTAAATCATTACCAACAGGTCGCATGATATTACCGCTAATTGCTTCATAAATAGTGTCTTCAATCTCGGTTCGTGCCATAATTTCACGTTGATATTGACCTGTAGATACTAACTTTTCACCTAACATGACTCCGCCAACCCAAAGGCCAGCAGCCCATAAGTACTCAACACCACTACCTGCGGGCCACTGCGCTGATGGAGCATTACACCATGAACAGGTTGAACCAGCCATTGATCCAATCAAACCAAAGTTTGTAATGTTAACATGTAGTTCACCTACATTCATAACATACGATCCGTCGGTTACAAATGCACCGTTAGGATTTCCGGCTCCCCATTCCAACTCATCCATATCGACCCATGCAAAGGCAGAAACAGCCAATACCATGAGGAATGAGACCATTGCGGCAAGCGCCAGTAACTGCCGTAATGAACAGTTAAAAGTTATGCGCCAATTCCGACGATCCATATTTCGATTCCTTTCTTGCCATCCAAATTTTCAAAAGCCCGCTACAAGCATTGCTGATTTAGAAATCCCAGCGTACACCTACACGGAAAAGACGATGCATTCCAAAAATCCGTGGATCATATATTGGAATGAATTCACTGTAATTGTCTCCATTGGCGTCCTGCAGATAGGCACCACCATACTTACCAGTCTCAGTTAGATAAGAGTTCCCCGCATTACCTGCATTAAGCATTCCTGGGGAGAGTCCTGCACCAGTAACTAAAACTTGATCCTGATTCAACAGGTTTCTTGCCTGCATTGTAATAAGGAGCTTCTGACCATAAAGGTTGACATTTCTGGTCGCTTGCAAGGTGAGATTATAAGTTGAAGGGAATCTCATACTGTTCTCCAGAAGAGGATCCTGTTTTCTTGCATATCTGTCCCCTGGAGTCCATGGGAAGCCACTGTTGTAAGAAAACTCCAAAGAGCTGGACCATGATCCAGGTTCTCTTAACAAGAGACGGAAGTTAAAAGAGTGCCTGATATCCCAGTTAAGAGGAAGTTCCTGATTTGGCAAAAACTCCAAACCTTCCGGATTTGCACCAAATTCCTGAGAAGAAGCGACACCATCAGCGTATGCATATGTGTAATTAAGCCCGTACTCAAATTTATTGCTATAACGTTTATCCAGAGTGAACTCCAGACCTCTTGAAGAGGCATAAGCCTTGTTAATGTAACGTGCCAGTGTATTTCCTGTCTCTTCATCAGTTACAGTTGTTGCTGCGATCAAGTCGTAAATATCACGACTGTATATCGCTACTGTACCAGCAAGGAAATCAGTAAACTGATGCTTGATACCAGCTTGGTAAGCAACTGTTGATTCGCTCATCAGGTTTGGGTTACCAAGAGTACCGGTATTACCAATTGGATCCTGACTGCTGAACAATGAGCTCCTTGGTGGTGGTTGTATAAAACGACCGTAGTGAAAACTAAATCCATCACGTTCAGTAATTGGGAATGCAAAACCAAGGCGTGGTGAGAATTGGTGTTTGTATTTAATTACGTTATTATTCACATCTTCATTCTGTAACTTGATTGCTGCTGCAGATCCCGGAGAAAACATATCCCAACGAAAACCGTAGTTAACAACCATTCCTTCATGTGCCCATCGGTCCTGGACGTACCAGGCTGCTTCCGGGTTGTAGGTATGGAATACATTACTGTTGCCACCCAGTGAATATTCGCCGGTAAACCTGTTCTGACGCTCTATAGCCGGACTGGCCAAAAATTTACGTTCAATATCATTATATTGTATCTGAATTCCGGTTTTAACCAGGTGACCTTTCCATCTGGTACTTGTGATATCAAATTTGGTTAAATAGGTTCGCGAATACTCTTCTGCGTAAAATGCATTGTCACTAGTTGTAATAAACAGGGGATTAAGAGGATCTGTATAATAATCTGAGCCTGTCAGATACAATGATGTATGGCCATAAAACAGGTTTGGAGACCAGATACCGCCATGATTGAAATCCCATGGATCTTTTCCAGCTACCGTACTTTTGAAATCAAAAGAAACCAGACTGAGTTTCAACGAGTAAAAAGTTTCATCGGTAATATTATGTGACAAGACAAATTTAATCTGTTGGTTGAGAGTCAAGTTTTCACCACTACGGTCAGCTGAGTTGAAAAAGACATAAGATGAATCTTCCTGAGCAGTTGAGAATGAAGAATGAGGGTACCTGAACCCTGCAAACCCAGGCTCAGCAACTACATTATACATTCTTCCATCTACAGCTCTGACTTCAAGAACAGGCACAACCTGCCTGATCAAACTGGAATTTCTAGAATCATAAACAATTGTAGGACGAGCGGTATTATTCATATTCTCATACCATGGTCCATAATAAACAGGTATGTACCCACCGGAGTATAACAACAGACTACCGCCACCCTGCTGCCCTACCTCTACAACCAGAGGCATATAGATAATTTTGCGAGCGTAACCGGATACACTCCAGTTTGGAGAATAGCTTTGATGTGCCCCATAAGATAAAGAGTACTCACCTGTAAGTCTTAGACCTTCATTGAATGCGTACTTCCACTTTGTGGAGCCTTTAACTGAGTTTGATTGGCGACGACGGAATTGGAACAAAGTTGCATCACCAAGGTTAACTCTATATTCAGGTCTTGTTGCTACAGAAAAATTCTCTGTATCTGTAAAGTTCATGTCTCCTGAGACGAAGTAAGTCAATTTCTTGAAAGGAGTTGGACCACCAAATCCAAACTCAAGGCGATCATAGTTAGTGTAAGTTTTATCCTGGCGACCAAAATCATCAGTCATATACCGGATTGCACCTTTAAACTCATCAGTACCTGAACGGGTTACCATATTTACAACACCACTCATGGCACTACCATATTCAGCATCCATACCACCAGTGGTAGTAGTAACTGCCTCTACGGCCATTGTGGAAACGTCAACAGAGCCACCGCCCATTGGGTTATCAACAGGCACATCATCAATACGCATTGACACTTCACCGCTTCGACCACCACGGACATATAACTCTCCACCGCGCATAACCACACCGGCCTGCTTGGAAACAGCCTCTTCAATTGAATCCACTACATAATCGGATAGACGTTCCTGACCCATTTTCTGTTCAGATTTTGCGCTTGCAACTTCAACCATAAATTTTGCGCCTTCAATGGCGATGGCATCAATGGTTTCAACAATCACAACTTCCATATTAAATGAAAGTTCAGTTGTTTCATTAGGTAAAACCGTTACGGTAACTTCCTGTTCAGCATATCCAAGATATAGCACCTGGACTACGTATTCTCCGGGTTTCAAACCCCTAAAGTAGAAAACACCACCACCAAGTGACATTGTACCACGTGTGGTTCCTTTTAAAAGGACGTTAGCATAATCAAGAAATTCGCCTGTTTCTCCATCTCGTATGACACCTTTAATAGCGCCAACTCCCTGAGCCGCTGCAAATGAAGGCAAGAGCAGCAACACCAGTAAAGAAGCAAAGCAAAGTTTTTCTATTTTTTTCATGTGCCGTGAACGACGGAGCATACGCCCGCCCCTTTCATCGGTCTGAAGCAAACTGAAGATACAGTTTTACAACAGGTACATACCGTCCCACAGTGCCACTTAAAATTGCGACAATGCGAAACATAAAAATCATTCAGTCATCCATCTGAAGAGACAATAATGACATGAATGGAGTAATCACCAATCAGAATTCCAAAACTGAATATAGAGATTGCAAAAACGACTGTCAACCTTACATGTTAAGCTATTATTAACAGTTATCATTAAACTCCAGTTTGAGCCCTGCCGGATCAGTTGCAGCAGCCAGCAGAGTTTGCGTAAATGAGTGAACTGGAATATCGTCTGGACGCATTTCCTCTACTATTCTACCATCTGATATTATCGAAAATGAATCAGCATAATTCAATGCTTCTACCAGGTTATGAGTTATCAAAACAACAGCTAAACCATTGTTTTGGCAGAGTGACAGCAAAAGTTCCATTATCTTTTGGGATTGAACATGGTCCAGTGAACTTGTCGGTTCATCCGCAATCAACAACTTAGGAGAGGCAGCTAAAGTTCTAGCTATTGCTGCTCTCTGGCATTCGCCTCCACTTAAGGTATGTGGCTTGACATCCAATAGCCTCCGCGGTAAATCTACTGCCGCGATTATATATTCCAGATCAGGTCCTTTGAATTTTGTTATAACTTCCGTAAGAATGCTACGGACTGTTTGCCTGGGATCGAGTGAGCTGAATGGATTCTGAAAAATCATTTGTGCAGAATTGACCTGTGAAGCTCTGAGTTCCTTCAGGGACAACCCATTAATCCTGATTTCTCCACTATCGGTTTTTTTGAACCCACAAATTAGCCGTGCGAGAGTAGTTTTCCCACACCCCGAATTTCCTGCGATAACTTTGAATTCTCCACTATTAACTTTTGTCGACAAGTTGTTTAAAACTACTTTGTCATTATAAGAAGAAACAACATTTGAAATTTCCAAGACTGGAATTTCATCGGCAGGAACTTTCTTGGCAGGCTGTTCAGAGCTTACACGTAAATCTGTGCGCTCAGATATTTCCTCCCATTCCTTAAGTTCAATTATGACGTCGGCAATATCATTCACCAGGTTTTGGTCGTGGCTGACTATCATCATTGCCATGTTTCGATCTTTTCGAACCTGAGTAAGCATAGCAATGATTTCTCTTTGGACGGTCACATCCAGTGAGGTTGTTGGCTCGTCTGCAATCAATAATTTAGGATTCCCAGCAAGAGCCATTGCAATCATTATCCGCTGGCACTGTCCAACACTCAACTGATGAGGATACCGATAAAATAATTCTGACACATTTTGAAGCTGCACTTCTGCCATCAGTTGATAAACGAGTTTTTCAGCACGCTTCCCCTTAATCGACATTAAATTTTCAACTGTTTCCTGAAGCTGCATCCCAACAGTTATCACAGGGTTTAAAGCCGAAACCGGATCTTGTAAAATCAGTCCAATCTCTCTGCCTGCAAGTTGCTGTCGGCCAGCTTTATCAACAACATTGTCCTGCCATTTCATTACGCCACTGGCAACTACACCTGGGGGCTCAAGCCCAATCAAAGATAAGACCGTTAGCGACTTTCCCGTCCCGGAGCAACCAGTTAATGCAACACACTCACCAGCTTTAACAGTGATATCAAAAGGTTCATACAATTGTGGAACTGCTGCATGAGTACGGATCGATATTTCAGTTGCAGATAAAATCACTGAATTACTCATGCTCACCACCTTTGCGTACAGGATCGAGTATATTGCGTACACCATCGCCTAATAAATTGGAGCCCAAAACAGTCAAGGTAATTGCTATGCCGGGAATTGCTGCAAGCCACCACGCCTCCAACAAATGGGCACGTCCTTGTTCAATCATCGCACCCCATGAAACTTCTGGGTGCTGAACTCCGAGCCCAAGATAACTAAGGAACGATTCCAGCAGGATAGTGTTACCAAGCCTTAAAGCCATCGATACCAGAACAACAGGCAGTACATGCGGAAGTATATGTTTTGACATAATAAATATTGAGCTGAATCCAAATCCTTTAGCTGCGAGAACAAAGTCACGTTCTCGCAAAGTCAGCACTTCACTTCGAACCAACCTGGCTATCGACATCCAGCCAGTTATACCAATCACAATAATAACAAGCATCAAAGAAGGCTTTGTTACTGCAGCCAAAAGAAGGACAAGAAATATGCGTGGGAAAACAAGCATCAAATCCGTCATCGACATCAGTATTCGATCCAACCAACCAGGACCATAACCTGCAAGCAAGCCCACAGCAGTGCCAACCATTGCCGACAGTAGAACAGCAATTGCAGCCGCTATCAAAGAAGAACGACCACCATACATAAGTCGTACAAAAACATCCCTGCCTAAAAGATCTGTTCCAAAAACATGCTCCGCAGAAGGCTGTTCCATTGATTGCTCTCTATCACCCAACATTGACGGGCTTCCAGCAACGAACAATGGACCCAGAATACTGAAAACCGCCAAAACCAACAGTATCAAACTACCCACTCTGGCTGACTTGTCTCTATACATTGATTTAATAATATTCACTTGTCACCACCGGAGCGCAGCTTGATTCTTGGATCGACAAATGCGTAACCCAAATCAGCAAGTAGATTTCCAATTGCAACCATAAAAGCCGATACTGTTACCGTCCCCATTATGATTGGATAATCACGAGTGAATATTGCTTCAACTGTCAACCTGCCCATTCCAGGCCAGGAGAATATTGTTTCAGTTATCACTGCCCCGCCTAGCAGAAACGGAATATTCAAGCCAATTATTGTGATAATTGGCAGCATTGAATTTCTAAGTGCGTGATTCCAGAGAATACGTTTTGTTGAAAATCCACGAGCGCGTGCAGACAGAATAAAGTCTTTTTGCAATACTTCCAAAACACTGGCTCTGACATAACGTGCAGTACCAATTACCGTTGATATTCCAAGCACAAATACCGGTAATATCAGATGTCGTAATGTGTCCAGTAATTGCTGGCCTGAAGACATCCATTCCATATCGACAGAATTCATGCCCCCTGAAGGCAGCCACCCCAACAGTCTGCAGAAAACCAATATCAACATCAGCCCCAGCCAGAAAGATGGAAGCGAATAAATTATCAGCCCGGTTGACATAGTTACCCGTTCCAACTTTGTACCAGACCTGTGAGCCATCCATACACCAAGGGGTATTGCAATCATCAGATGTAAAATAAATGAGCAAACAGCCAGGAAGAGTGTGTTGGGGATTACATCGGCAAGTTCAGTTGTTACAGACCTGCCACTACGGAGGCTATCACCCATATCACCATCCAGAACTACTCCTGTAATCCAGGATCCGAACTGCACATATATTGGCTTATCCAATCCAAGATTGGATTCAATTATCATCCGTTGCTCTTCAGTAGAATCATGTCCCAGAAATAATTCGACAGGATCGCCGGGGGCCAGGTGAATAAAAAAGAAGATACAAGTCAACGCTGCAAATATGAGCAGCAATGAACCAAATATTCTGCCTATTACAAAACGGGTCATTCAATCGTCCTTCTGGAACCAAATTAACAAGAATGAATGATACTAGGTTCCTTATACTGTTGTGGTCAAGTTCCATCCAAAATAATAGTCAAGAAATACAGTTCTTCTGCCGATACAAAAGTAGAATAGAAGTCATTGATAAATCAGTTGCTTGATGGAGGGCAAGAATGAAAATATCTAAAATGTTAAGATATCATGCGGTACTCGCATTGATAATGGGACTTATTGTGTCTGGCTGTACAATCGAAACGCCAGAAATGCCAACTTTTTCAACTAACCTGACAGTACCACTCGGTACTGAGTCTGTTACTGTCTGGGACTTGGTTGAAGAGAATGATGATCTGATTTCTGTAGGAAATAATTCGGTTCTCGGATTTTCTCTCGATGGAGATACAACCAGTATTGAGCTTGAATTCGACTACGGGACTGAAATTGAAGAGACTGAACTTCAAACCGAAGTTGGAGTAATTTCAATTGATGGCACGCCACCAATCGACTTCGGCTTCCAGGCAAATGATCTATCTGACATGCTTGATTTGCTTCCTCCTGGTCTGGAAGACATCCCCCCATTTACTTTTGATGTCGATGGCGATCCTTCGGATATTGAGGGAATCTCAAATGCCACAGTTCAAACTGGTGAGATTTCGCTCACATTAACAAATAACCTGCCTGTTCCAATTTCAGGAACAGGAGAAGAACAATTAATTGAAGTGACTCTCCTTGATGGTGAGTCTATGACGCCTTTTGCATTATTTGTATTTGATGCAGAAATACTTCCAGGAGAATCTGTAACTAAATTTTTTGACCTTGCCGGAGAATCTTTGCCAGGTACCATGGCAGTAATACTTACTGGAGGTTCCAGTGGCGGTCATGCTCCAGGCGGAATTTTACCAGAACATAGCCTTGATATTGTGTTACAACTTTCACCGTTGGTAGTAACTGACGCAATCGCGGAGATTGGTGCACAAGCGATGGAGACATCTGGATCTCTGGCCCTTCCCGATTCTTTGGGTCTGATCAGTGCAGAAATTGGTCAGGGAGAATTAGCAATCGATTTTGACAATGGTCTTGCGGTTCCATGTAATATCGAAATTGCATTTGATGAGCTGTTTCTTGCCAACGGTTCTCCAGTGGTTATTACCCTGGATCTGCCGGCATTCGAATCTGGAAGCTCAGTAACTTCTCTTGAAAATGCATCTATCGAATCTCTTGACGGCGAAGTATTACCTGAACTTAACTATCATGTTTCAGTTATAACTCCTGGCAGTAACGGCGCAATAGTTAGAGTTAGCAGTACTGATTTTATCAACCTGTCGATCTCTCCATCCAGTCTGTCTCTTGAGTCTGTGACCGGTATTTTACCTATGGAAACCTGGGAACTGGAACCTGTTTCAGAAGAACTTGATCTTCCGGATGATTTCGATGAATTCCATTTAGCTGGCACTTCATTGTTCATTAACATCGACAATGGTACAGGTGTAAGTGGTGAAATTGATTTCAGGATTACAGGTCATAATACCGATGGCAGGAGCACAACAGTCAGCCACCGGGGCGACATCATCGCAGCCACCGATGGCATTGATGGGCGTACCCTCATTGTCCTTAATGAAAATAACAGCAATATAAATGAACTAATCAGTGATCTACCGGATCAAATTGAGTTTAGTGGAGATATTTCAGTTGGTGGTAGTGGAGAAGTTGGTACAGTACGTAACGGTGATAAAGCCAGCGTGTCCTGGAACATCTCCGCCCCGTTAAGTTTTTCGCTGGACCAAAGTACCACAGAAACAGACCCGGAGTTGCTTGATCTTGACGAAGAAACAACTGACAGGCTGCGCAACAATTTAATTCAAGGTGAATTATTGGCACTCATTGATAACAGCTTCCCTTTTGGAGTTGAACTGAACCTGTTTATTGGTACTGACACAACAACAGTACTTGAATCACCAGAAGCAGTAATTGGGCCAATCTCGGTTGCATCGGGCATAGTAGACCCACAAACGGGGTGGGTATCTGATCCTGTTACTTCGAACAATACCATAATCATCGATCAAACAATAATTGACCTGATTACCTCTGAAGGTGCTTGCTCTGCAATAATGGTAACTCTGCCTGGTACTGATGGTGAGATTGTATCAGTCCGAGCTGATGATGGCATAACTTTCAATGGTGTAATCAGTGCAGAAGTCCTTATCAACGACGATTTGAGGTAACAGCAATGTTAAACAAAATTTTACTCTTTGCGATAATACTGAATTTCCTGGCTCTTGTTCCTTATGAAGGATTCTGCTTTACAGGTGCCCGCAGTCAGGGACTCTGCAATGCTTCCACAGCTTCATCACGAGGGTTGGAATCGATATCATGGAACCCGGCAAATCTCGTTATCGATTCGGGTTCAGGGTTTGAGATTATTCTGCCATCAGTTACGATAGATGCTGGCAACAACTCCTTCTCTCTTAACAGATATAATGAGATATCTGGTTCTGTACTTACCAATGCTGATAAACTGGAAATACTATCCGATATTCCTGCCGGCGGACTGAGCATGGATTTAAATGCAAATGCAGTCCTCCTGGGAGTCAGAAAAGGGAATATGGCTCTTACTTTTCAAGGAGCCGGAACGGGATATGGCACTATTGATAAAGATTTTATAGATCTTGTGTTGATGGGCAATGAGATCAATCAGGAATTCAGATTTGAAGATACTGATGCTCAGGGTCATGGTATTGGAAAAGCAACACTTTCTTATGCAAGACCGCTGATAACAAACAAAGTTTACCGACTCTCTGCTGGAGTTAATACACATTATCTCCACGGTATTTATGGCTTCGATATTGCATCGGCAGATGGTAGCATAATAACTGAATTCAGTGGCATAAATGGTTCTGCTTCTGCAGAATATTTGACTGCAAAAGGTGGTTCTGGATATGCTGTTGATCTGGGCCTCTGCCTGCAAGCACCAAAGGGTTGGACTTTCGGACTTGCAGTTCAGAATATTGCTGGTTCAATGAACTGGGATACTGATATTGAACGACACTTGTGGTCAGCAACTGCTGACTCGATCACGATTTTAAGTGATGATATTTCTGATAATGTTTCCACTACTGAAACTACAACAGTTGGTCAGGCATGGAGCGAAAACCCAGCTGGTATCGTGCGAGCTGGTTGCAGTAAATCGTTTGGTCTGGTTCTCTGCTCTGCCGATATATCCAAGTATCTGGCAAAAAGGAGTGGCCAGCAGAACACTCCCGAATTCAGTTTCGGCTGTGAATTTGGATCAACATTTATTCAACCACGATTTGGAGTTGCCGTTGGTGGTCCTGCATATCGACGGGCTGCTGCAGGGTTGGGATTAAATGTTGGGTCGGCACACCTTGATGTTGCAGTTGCTACAGCAGGCGGATTTGCCAATGAGGACAGCCAGGGTCTGGCGATTGCATCAAGTATGATTGTCAGATTTTAAAAAGCAGAAATTTCCAGATTTAGAGTCTTGGCAAAAGAGTTAATTAACTTTTTTGCCAATTCTTCATAGTCACGTTGATAATCAGAGCCTGTTAATTCATTAAGATTTGTAGTCGATTTTTCTATTTCTGCGACCGGCAGCTTTCCTGGAGCATCTTCATTCAACAACTCGGCTAACTGAGCATGAGCTGGTCCACACAATATTGAACCGTGTTGTAAGAAAACTCCATTGGTTCGGCGTTGAGCAGAACCGATTATTTTCTTCCCCTGGACTGTAATCTCATGCTTACCTGCTGACTTGAAACAGATACTCGCTCTGGCTTCTGTGAGTGTTTCACCATCAGATATATCCGGGTCGAGACCCATCCCCTGTAAAAACTGAATGAGTGCCATGTTAATCAGCATGTATGTGTCATGTAGAGTATTACCAAATAATTCCGATGGCGATGAACCAATAATTGCATACGTCAATTCCTGTGCATGCAGAATAGCCCTGCCGCCAGTTGCCCGTCTGACCAGCCCATACCCTTTTGATTCAATTTCAGCGTGATTGAAGCTGTCGTCTTTCTGGTGATAGCCACGACTGACAGCATATGGATTCCAGGTATAGATTCTGAGTATTGGATCATCTTCCGGCTTGTGGTTTGCCAGAAGGTCTGAATCGATTTGCATATTGACGGCCCCGGATGCAGGACCGTCGTTTCTTATTTTAAGTTTCATAATATTATCCGCAGTTACAGGGCCCCATCCAGCTCAAATCAGGTTGTCTGGCTGCTTTGGTTTCATCCATTCTGCCAACCGGAGTTGAAACGGGAGCGTTATGTAGCAGCTCTGGATTATTTTCAGCCTCTTCCCTGATCGATTTTATTGCCGCGATAAACAGCTTGAGCGATGCCAAAGACTCTGTCTCCGTAGGCTCAATCATCAATGCTTCATCAACAATCAGAGGGAAATATACTGTTGGTGCATGAACGCCATAATCGAGCAGCCGTTTTGCAACATCCAGAGTTCTAACTCCAAATTTTTCTTTCCACTGTTTTCCAGTGGCAACAAACTCGTGCAAGCAACCTTCACTATGATCAATATCCAGGATGCCAGCCAGTTCTGCTTTTATATAGTTGGCATTAAGAACGGCAATCTCTGAAACTCGTGTCAGACCGTTGCCCCCACATCGTAAGATGTAAGTCAGAGCACGAATGCATATACCAACATTACCAAAGTAAGGATGAACTGAAGGTCTCTGCTCTTGATAGCCAGCGAGTTCAAATTGCCCATCGTCATCAACAATTATTGGAGCAGGTAGAAACGGAGCCAATTCTTCAGTTACACAAATTGGTCCAGAACCTGGTCCACCACCACCATGAGGCGTGGAGAATGTTTTATGAAGGTTAAGATGAATAACATCGAAGCCCATTTCTGCAGGTCTGGATTTCCCCATAATTGCATTCATGTTTGCGCCATCCATATAAAGACGACCGCCAGCTTCATGTATAATCTTTGAAATCTCCACGATATCTTTTTCAAACAAGCCGAGCGTGCTTGGATTTGTAATCATTATTCCGGCTGTATTTTCATTGCAAGCAGCCCGCAAGACTTCAAGATCGATACGACCATCGTCGCCAGATTTAATAGTCACCGGTTTCATCCCGGCAACTACAACTGATGCAGGGTTGGTTCCATGAGCTGAGTCGGGAATTAATACTTCAACCCTGTTGTCATCTCCTTTGGCAAGATGAAAAGCTCTGATTACCTGCATCCCCAGGAACTCGCCATGAGCTCCTGCGGAAGGTTGCAAACAACAGTCGGAAAATCCGGTTATCTCACAAAGCATATCCTGTAAAATATAAAGAGCTTCAAGCATTCCCTGAATATCTTCTACATCCTGTTCGGGATGCAGAGAACTGAACCCTGGCAATGCTGCAACCTGTTCATTCATCCGTGGATTGTACTTCATTGTACAGCTGCCAAGAGGATACATACCGCGCTCTATGTGATGGTTCAAAGTTGAAAGAGCTGTGAAATGTCGCATAACTTCCGGTTCAGAAATCGATGGTAAATCACACTCCTTCTGGCGCAAGCTTCCTTCCGGAAGATTTACTTCAACAGGAGTACCAGTCCATGCAGGCAACTTGTAACCTGTCACTCCTTCTCTGCTTTTTGTAAACAGAGATTCCTGCAGTTCCGAGCACCACCGTGATTCGTAGGTCATAACTCACCCTCCATAAAATCACGAACAATATCTGTAAACAGTTCAATATCATCACGATTGCGTTTTTCAGTTACAGCAACCAGTAAATCATTATTTGAACAGCCTGCGAAACCAGACAGTTCAATGCCTGCCAGGACTCCGCACTTGCGTGCAAACTTTGTAAACAGTTTGGCCTCTACTGGCAGGCGCAATACGAATTCATTGTAAACCGATGTACCAAACGGCAACTCAATACTCGGGATTTCTTTCAGGTCCCTGATTAAAGCCTGACATCTGAGGTGATTGCTTTCAGCCATCGCATTCAAGCCATCTTTGCCCAAAATCGACATAAACACTGTAGCACGCAGAGCATTCAAACCCTGGTTTGAACAAATATTGCTTGAAGCTTTTTCGCGACGAATATGTTGTTCACGAGTTTGCAAAGTCAGTACATAACCGTCTCTATCATTTGTATCAGTGGTTCTGCCAACCACCCTGCCTGGAATCAGTCTTTTCAATGAATCTGTGCATGAAAGGAATCCCAATAGGGGGCCACCCCATGAAGCTGGAATTCCAAATGGCTGAGCCTCACCAACTGCTACCGCAGCACCATACTCAGCAGGCGATTTCAGCATAGGCAAAGAGACTGGATTCACTGCAGCAACAAGAAGAGCCTTACTCTCATTTACAACTGCAGCAATTTCATCGACTTTTTCAACTACACCCAGATAATTCGGATTTTGGAGAACAACTGCACCCACAGAATCTTCAAGATGATCTTTCAATGAGGCAATGTCAGCAGTGCCATTTTCCTCAACACCATATGTTAGGACTTTGTAACCTCTGCCTTCAAAACTGGTGTTCAGCACTTTGGCCCAACGTGGATTCAGCGTTTCGGGAAGTAACACAGTTGCGCGCCTGGTCTTGGCCAATGCCATGCTGACACCTTCAACCAGAGCAGTGGAACCATCGTACATACTGGCATTGGAAACATCGAGTCCAGTCAAGCGAGTTATAAATGTCTGCCACTCATAAATAGCCTGCAAAGTTCCTTGGGAAACTTCAGGTTGATAAGGTGTGTAGGCAGTCAGGAACTCACTTCTTGAAGTAATTGCATCAATGGCAGCCGGAATAATACTGTCGTAAACTCCACCTCCCATGAATGAGATATAATCCGATTGACTCTGGTTCCTGGCAGCCAACCCGGACATCAGACGCAGAACTTCTTCTTCGCTTAAGGTATCCGGCAACTCCAGGTTACCTGTAAATTTACAATTTTCAGGAATAGCAGTGAACAGTTCATCGATATTGCTTACGCCAATGGCTTGCAACATCTCACTGATTTCTGCTTCTGTATGAGGAATGTATGGCATTACCCTCTCAGCCTCCGATTAGTTCATTATACCCTGAAGCATCCAGCAGTGAATCCAACTCTGAAGGATCACCTAATTTAACTTTAAACAACCAACCATCTTCAAGAGGGTCCTGATTTACCAGCTCAGGTGCATCAAGAACACCTTCGTTGATTTCAGCAATTTCACCTGTTAATGGGCAGTAAAGATCTTCAACACTTTTTACAGTTTCGATTGTGCCAACTGGGTCACCTTTTGAAACATCGGAGCCCTCTTCTGGAAGCTCCATGAAAACGACGTCGCCCATTTCACCAGCTGCATATTCTGTAACACCTATAGTTGCAATATCGCCATCAATAGCAACCCATTCATGTTCTTTTGAATACCTTAGATCCATCACAATCTCCTTAAAGTTCGCGACTAGCTGCAGGGTCACCTTTAACCCTGGCAGCAATGAACGGCAATTTTTGCTTTTTAACAGCAACCTGTTTGCCTCTGATATCAACCGTTAAATCACAATCAAGAAAATCAACATCAACAAGAGCCATAAAAAGCGACTTTCCTGTAGTTGGGCTTTTGGTTCCACTAGTAACAAAACCTGCCCGCTGATCTCCACAGAACAATTCACAACCTTGTCTGGCTATTGGTGCTGGTCTTGTTTTTTCACCAATAGCGATTGGTAAAACTTCAAAGCCTCTGATCCTGCGAGGAACACCAGACTCTTTTTGGCCCTTGATTACATCCAAACCGATGAATGAATCTTTTTTCATCCGTACAGCCCAGCCAATACCTGCTTCAAGAGGTGTCCAGTTTTCAGAAAGCTCGTGTCCATACAAACAATACCCGACTTCAAAACGCAGAGTGTCTCTGGCTGCAAGGCCAACTGGAACAATTCCTTTTCCCTTACCCGAAGATATTAACTCTTTCCAAAGAGAAAGGGCATCTGCAAAAGGGATATAAAGTTCATAACCATGTTCACCGGTATAACCGGTACGAGAAACAATCCAATCCCCCACAGTTATAAATTTATAGAATTCTAAATCAGTGAAAGCACCATAATGTTCTTGAAGTGCATCCAGCGATGCAACAATTTCTTTAGAGCGTGGGCCCTGAACTGCAATAAGAGCTGTCTTGTCACTTACATCACTTAACTCTACATCGTCAATAATATTGCTCTGCATCCAGTTGATAATCTTCTCATGGTTAGCAGCATTACAAACTACCATCCAATTCTGCTCTGCCAATCTGTAAATCAACATGTCGTCGAGTACGGTACCTGCTTCATTACACATAGCTGTATAAGTAATTTGTCCAGGTTCAGTTTTGGCAATGCGATTGGTAATCAGGTTTTCCAGCCAGCTGGTTGCGCCAGCTCCTGAGACAATAATTTCGCCCATATGTGTTATATCAAAAATGCCAGCAGTCTCGCGTACAGCAGCATGTTCAGCCAATACTCCCTGATACTGCACAGGCATTTCAAACCCTGCATATTCCACCATCTTGCCGCCGTTCTCAGCATGCCATTGAGACAATGGTGTTTTCTTTAAATCATTATTCATGCGCCACCTGTTTTCAGATTTCAAATCCTGGAGAACGACACAAACTTATAACGCAGTATCGAAAATCCCAACAAGATTGTTTAATTATCAGCACCCTGCCAACAGGTCTCTGAGCATCTTACCAGTATACGATTCCTGACAGCCTGCAACAGTCTCAACACTACCGGCAACAAGAACCTGCCCACCTTCAGCGCCACCCTCCGGGCCCAGGTCTATTATCCAGTCAGCACGCCTGATAACTTCAGGGTTATGCTCAATTACAACTACTGAATGCCCTTCATCTGCTATTCGTTCCAATATATCCATCAAGCGGTCGACATCGCAAAAATGCAGGCCAGTGGTTGGTTCATCCAGAATATAGAGAACATCTGTTCGTTTACCTCTGGAAAGCTCACGTGCAAGCTTTAGCCGTTGGGCCTCTCCACCAGAGAGTGTGGCTCCTACCTGACCCAATCTCATGTACCCCAAACCTACATCATTTATCAATTGCAGTATCTTCTTGCACGATGGGATATTCCCAAAAAACTCGAGTGCTTCTTCAGCTGGCATATCCAGTACATCGGCCATTGAGCAGCCCTTGAAATGAACTTCCAATGTTTCACGATTGTATCGTTTGCCGTTACATTCTTCACATTCAACTTCAACATCGGGTAAAAAATCCATTGTGATGCGACGCACTCCTGCACCTTCACACTCAGGACACCTGCCATCACCTGCATTAAAACTGAAACGACCAGGACCATAACCACGCATTTTAGCCAGGTTGGTTTCAGCAAAAAGTTTTCGCAGAGGAGTCATCAAATTACTGTAGGTTGCTGGAGTTGAGCGCGGCGATCTGCCAATTGGTGACTGATCCACCAGAATTACTGAGTTTAACTTTTCCGCCCCTGCGATCGATTCAAATGGTTCCGGTCGAGCCGAAGCACGATTCAACTCCTGGGCTAATGCTCTATACAAAGTATCATGAATTGCAGTGCTCTTGCCTGAACCAGAGACACCTGTAACAACAGTCAACTGCCGTAAAGGAATTTCAATGTCTACATTTTTCAGATTTCTGGCACTGAGGCCAGTCATCGTCAGCCAATCTTCAGGATCCTGTCTTTTGCTTACAGATGTTGTTGATGACACTTTACGCCTGTCTTGAAGCCATCGACCAGTTTCACTTTCTTCATTTTCACTAACTTCTTGAGGTGTACCACTGGCAACAATTAACCCGCCATGCTCACCAGCTCCAGGGCCCAGATCAAGCAAATAATCTGCTGCATACATCACATCAAGGTCATGTTCAACAACTACAACTGTGTTGCCTCTGTCACGCAACGCATGCAGAGTTCCAATCAGTCGTTGAATATCCCGATGATGGAGTCCCACACTAGGTTCATCCAGGACATAAAGCACACCAGTTAATTTGGAGCCAACTTGAGTTGCCAATCTCACTCTCTGGCCTTCTCCACCAGAAAGAGTACTAACACCTCTGTCAATAGAAAGATATCCAACTCCAACTTGAGTTAAAAACCTGCTGCGCTGAGAAATTTGTTGGAGTATAACAGTTGCAACTTCTGATTTTGTATGGTCATCAAACTGCAGGTTTTCAGACCAGAGCAATAGATCACTGATTGCCATCTCAGAAACTTGCCCTACATGCAGGCCTCCAATAAGTACAGCCAAGGATTCAGGTTTCAATCGATATCCAAAACAGTTTTTACACTTCAGGGGAGTCATCAACTTTGCAATTCTGGCACGGACTTTATCGGACTTTGTTTCTCGATATCGGCGCAGAAGGTCTTCAGCCAACCCTTCCCACTCAACTATAAATGCATCATATAATTTATGGTTTTCAACGTTAGCTCTGACCTCTGCAGTAAATCCGTATATGATTGTTTGCTTCGCTGTTTCCGAAAGTGTTATCCATGGCTCGTTGAGAGAAAATTCCATCGCAGTTGCAAGAGCTTCAATTTGTGTATAGACCCAGCCAGTTTCCTTTCCTATCAGGAACTCAATTGCTCCGTCGGTAATACTTATTTGTGAATCAGGAACAAGTGAATCGATAGTTATTGTTGGTGTTGTACCAAGTCCATGGCACTCCTTGCAAAATCCTGCAGGTGAATTGAAAGAAAAAGATCGAGGCTCAACTTCCGGAAAACCTTTCCCACACGATGGGCACGCTGCATTCCGACTGAACAATTTCAGCTCTTCTCCAATTTTGACAAGAACCGACCCACCAGACAACTCCGCAGCAACAGTAACTGCTTCATCCAGACGTTGCTCCATACCAGGGCGCTGCACCAGTCCGTCGACAACAACCGCAATATCATGTCGTTTACCGGGAGCAAGATCCAGCTCGTCATCAAGCTCCAGCATTTCGCCATTGATCAACACCCGTAAATACCCGTCGTCACTCAAACCTGAAAGCAGATTCTTGTGACTACCCTTGCGGCCTGTAATCAAAGGAGCAAGTAACCATATTCGGCTGCCTTCAGGAATCTTGCCAATGATGGATTTGATTTCACTCAGAGGTTGAGTTGAGACAGGGACATCACAATCGGGGCAAGTTGCTGTACCACTCCGGGCGTAGAGCAACCTTAAATAATTCGAGATTTCTGTAATAGTACCAACGGTGGAACGTGGATTGCTGCCCAACCCTTTTTGGTCGATTGCAAGAGCAGGTGACAGCCCTTCAATTTTATCAACATCCGGCTTTGGCAACTGATCAAGAAATTGATGGGCGAAACTGGACATGCTTTCAACATATCGACGTTGGCCCTCAGCATACAAAGTATCAAACGCCAGAGATGATTTGCCTGACCCACTGGGACCAGTTACAACAATCATCTTCTTGCGAGGAAGATCTACATCGATGTTCTTCAGGTTATGAACCCGAGCACCACGAATTTTTATGGGCTTATTACTCATTTACCTGCATCTCTGCCCAGGCAGCCAGTTCCTCTTCACTAAATTCATAAGTATTATAAAGAACACGACAGTTTTTGATTACAACCTTTTCATGAGGATTGTCATATCGATCTCTGGGAGTATTTACAATTTCATCAATTACATCCAGGCCATAAACGATTTTCCCAAAGTTTGTATACTGTTTATCAAGGCTCGCAGCTCTTGCAACACAAAGAAAGAACTGACTTCCAGCTGAATCAGGATGTTGACTTCTAGCCATAGACAATGTTCCACGGACATGAGGTTCATTGTTGAACTCTGCAATAAGCGATGCCTGGCCATTCATCCCGGCATAGCCACGGCTCTCAAGTTTTTCACTAAGTTCACTCAACAATGCTGCATCACTTTCAGAAACAACATCTTTCCAGAGTGGTCCTCCCTGTCCATCATTACGTCGATCTTCATCTTTTGAATTTGGATCTCCGCCCTGAATCATAAATCCGGGAATTACTCGATGAAAAGCGGTCCCATTATAAAACCCTGTCTCTGCAAGATGTATAAAATTAGCAACATGATTGACAGCCAAATCAGGACGCATATGTATCAATATTTCACCTTTGGAAGTATCCATTAAGACAAACACGTCATCTTGTGCTACAGCAGTAAATGCAGTAGTCAAAGCTGCAATAAATAACAATGAAACTAGAATTTTCTTCACGGTATCCTCCGGTAATCAGGTAGTATTGACGAATATTAATGAATAACATGGCTTTTCTGTTTCAGCAAGCTTGCTTTGCCAGTTTAAATATCTCATAATTAGCAGGGTATTTAAAATCAACCTTTTTCAGGAGACCACAATGACCGATCTGGTTTATTTAGATAACGCTTCAACTACTTTCCCAAAGCCCGATTGTGTCTATGACATTATGGCTTCATTTTACAAGGAAAACGGAGTGTCCCCGGGCAGGAGTGGTTCTGATCTGGCGGTTGCAGCTGGTATGATGATGGATGAAACACGAAAATTATTACATACACTTTTCAACAATCCTGATCCTGACCATCGACGTCTAATCTTTTCATCCAGTGCAACTGAAGCTTTAAATCTTGCAATACGAGGAATCGCATGTCAGGGCGACCACTTTATAACAACTGAAGTTGAACACAACTCTGTCCTGCGTCCGCTATATATGCTGAAACAACAAGGATTAATTGACTACGACATAGTCCCGATGAATCCTGAAACTGGTAAAATAGATCCTGATGATATCAAGAATGCAATTAAACCTGAAACAAAAATGGTTATTGTAAATCATGGCTCCAATGTCCTTGGTACAATTCAACCAGCTGAAGAAATTGGGCAGATTTGTAAAGCTCACAATGTACTTTACATGCTTGATGCCTCACAAACTGCTGGCGTTATTCCCGTAGACATGCAGGAACTGAATGCTGACCTTGTTGTGTTTGCAGGCCACAAGTCTCTGTTTGGACCTTGTGGTACCGGTGGTTTGGCTGTTGGCCCCGATGTTCCAATTCGCAGCTCTAAATGGGGCGGCACAGGAATTAAATCGGCACTGCGTTACCATCCCGATGATTTTCCACAAAGATTGGAAACCGGAACTCCAAATATTCTGGGAATTTCTGGATTGAATGCAGGGGTCAAATGGATTCTTGAACAAGGCATTGAAAATATTCACAAACAAGAAATGGAATTAGTCGCCCAACTGATTGATGGAATCAAGAACCTGGAGGGTTTGACTATGCACTGCTCTGGAAGCGGCCATGATCACTTGCCAGTTCTGTCAATTACAATTGAAAATATTACTCCTCAAGAACTGACTACAAGGCTTGATGTAGATTCCAATATTACTTGCAGAGCCGGGCTACAATGCGCCCCTTACCTGCACGACAGAATTGGGACATCTCCAAATGGTACTCTCCGATTTGGCATCGGTCCGTTCAATACAAGTGAACATATCGATTCAGCAATTACCGCTCTTACAAATATTATTGAGGAAGCTCACCAAAGAGCTGCAGGAGCTGGCTCAGCTTAATGATACGCAAACAAAAAGGCCGTCTGATTTTTCAGACGGCCTTTTTTTGTTCTGGAATCAGCTATTGAAGTTATCGCTCAACTCTATGCATTACAATTCGAACAAAGCGATTTTTTTCACGCCCCTCAGCAGTGTCATTATCTGCAACTGGACGGAAAGGACCATAACTGACAACTGCAAAACGGGTAGCATCCATGTCTAGCCAGTTAGTCATGTATCGAGTTACTGCAGCAGCTCTGGCAGCACCTAGTTCCCAGTTTGATGGCCACAACTCTTGCCAGTCAGGCTCAATTTTGTGATCATCTGTATAACCTTCAACATAAATATCCCAGTTTGGATATTCAGCACAGGCATCGCGGATAGCTTCAAGAGTTGGAACCATTGTATCCATGACCATAACGCCAGCTGAGGCAAAAAGTATATTGTCAGGAATTTCAACAACCACAATCTCATTTATCTGGTCGATGAGAACCTGTTTCTCTGCTTCAACGCCTGCAATTTCTTCACGAAGTTTCTGAGCAAGTTCCTTGCCCTCTTCGATAGTTGCATCACGCTCAGCAATAATGCCATCGCGCTCAACAATACTTGCATCACGTTCAACAATAATCTGTTTGTAATCCTTACAAGGAGCACAACCATTCAGCAGTGCAAAAGCAACAACTAAGATCAACAACGCCACTCTATAAATCATATTAACTCACCTCTTGGATGGAGCAGTAACCCTGCTCTCAACAACCGTTTGTGCTATCCTAAATGACAAGCACATTATTCCAGAACATATCTAATGTAAGGTAGAACTCGTTCTGAGAAAAGCACTTTTTGGATTTTCTCTGCGATTCCTTATGGACTAATCCGATTAATCAGCCTTGGGAAAGGTATTGTCTCTCGCAAATGATGAATACCGGTAATCCATGTAACCATTCTTTCCAGCCCTAAACCAAAACCAGCACTTGGAAATCCGCCATACTTGCGTAAATCCAGATACCATTCAAAAGCTTCTTTTGGAAGCCCATGTGCATCGATTTGTTTTAAAAGATAATCCAAATCCCCAGCACGCTGGCCACCACCAATAACTTCACCATAACCTTCTGGGGCAAGCATATCCACCGACAGTGAAAGTGTTGCATCTTCAGGATCTGGCTCCATATAAAACGCTTTAATTGCGGCAGGGAATCGATGAACAAAAATTGGCCGGTCGTATTGTTTAGTCAGCCATGTCTCGTCATCGCCACCGAAGTCACCGCCTTTTTCAAATTCAGTCTTGCCTTCCCATTCAGGGTCTTTGGCTTTTTCCTTATAAAAATTATCCAGCCAGTCTGCAGCATCGTTATAGTGGACCCGTGGGAAATCACCTTTTAATGAAGTCTCCAGGACTGTCAGATCGCGCTCTAGAACATCAATCAGCAGATCTCGATGTTTTTCCAGAACTCTTTCCAGAATAAACATTGTAAACCGTTCAGCAAGGTTCATGTCTTCATCCAGTTCCATGAATGCAACTTCTGGCTCAATCATCCAGAACTCTGTCAGATGCCTACGGGTTTTGGATTTTTCCGCACGAAAAGTTGGGCCAAAACAGTAGACTTTACCAAATGCAGCTGCTGCTGCCTCCATATACAACTGTCCAGATTGAGTCAAAAATGCAGTATCTCCAAAATACTCGGTTTGGAAAAGTGTGCTTGTGCCTTCGCATGCGTTGGGTGTGAAGATTGGAGCATCAACATTTACAAAGCCTTCACCATCGAAGAAATCCCTTATTGCCAAAGCAACTGTAGAACGAATTGTCAAAATAGCATGCTGCTTTTTGCTGCGAAGCCATAAGTGTCTATTGTCCAACAGGAAATTAGAACCGTGTTCTTTTGGTGTGATAGGATACCCGTCAGACAGGTTGACTATTTCAAGAGATTTTACCTGAATTTCAAAACCAAGGTTTGAGCGAGTGTCTGCAGCTACAGTACCGGTAACTATGAGACTACTCTCCTGAGTAAGAGCTTGTGCTGCTTCCCAGGTTGCTTCATCAACATTGCTTTTAAAAACAACAGCTTGAATTATGCCACTGCCATCTCTGAATTGCAGAAAAGACAACTTGCCTTTACCGCTCTTATTGAATAGCCAGCCTTTTAAGACAACATCTTTGTCCAGATAATCTGCAACTTCACTTACTCTAATATACTCAGCCATCACAAACCTTTCTTAACGCAAAACAATTGCGCTCTACATGTAATCATCCAGAACTGCATCTGGTGCAATTACATCCATTATGTCCCCTGCCTCAAGCCGGAAATTTCCAGTAGGAAGTGGATACTTTTGCCCATCTTTCCTTTCAACCTGAACCAGATTCATCTGTTTTTTCATCAGTTCCAATTCGCCTATAGTCTTAGTTTCCCAATCCTTTGGTAAAATTATTTTTCGCAGGCTGAAACCATCTGGCAATTCAACAAAATCGACAACAGATTCATGCAATAAATGCTCTGCAAGTCTTTCGCCCATTTCCTCTTCTGGATAAACAATTTTATCCGCTCCAACCGACTTCAAGACTTTGCCCTGCTGTTCAGTCAACGCCTTACAGATGATATTCCTGGTGCCCAGCTCTTTGCAAAGTTGAGTAATCAGAACTGAAGATTCAAAATCATCTCCGATAGCAATAACCACACAATCCATATGTGCTATCTCTTGATCTTCAAGATTTGCTTTTATAGTCCCATCAAACACACGTGCATCCGAGACCCGATCCTTGAGCTCCTCAACGATTTCAATATCAGTATCAACAGCCAGAACATCTGCTCCCTCTTCAAAAAGAGAGGTTGCAACACTGCCGCCAAATCTTCCTAATCCAAAAACAGCTACTTTCAACATTCCATCTCCCTGACAAAGTCAACCATCGTATGAGAGTTTAATGTACCGACTTATGTTCCGCAAGTGTGCTAATCTCAACCAACAATAAATTTGCCACTTGGATATTTAATGCCTCTGGACTTTGAGGCTTTAACCAAACCATATGCAACAGCCAAAGGACCAACCCTGCCGACGAACATCAAAATCATAACCACCAGTTTACCTGGAGCTGACAATTCCGGAGTCAGGCCTAGACTCAATCCCACGGTACCCAGTGCAGAGAAAGCTTCAAATACGATCATCATGAAAGACTGATCTTCAGTAATCGACAACAGGAACAATCCCACAACAGCACAGGCAGATGCGACAGTAAAAACCAGCAAGGCCTGTCGCACAACCAGACTGGAAACTTCTCGATCAAAAAGTCTGGCATCTTTATCGCCTCTGGCAATAGCTCCCGCATTTGCCCATAAAACGGCAAGAGTTGTTATTTTTATGCCCCCACCAGTAGAACCTGGAGCAGCACCAATAAACATCATGATTATTATTATGAACAAAGATGGTATCGAGAGCATATTCAGATCGATAGTATTGAACCCGGCAGTCCTTGCAGTTGCGCTCTGAAACATCGATAGGGAAATTGACTCCGCAAATGACATATCAGCAAATGCATTCCCGGTTTCAGAAAAGTAAATTATTGCGCCACCAAAAATAAGAAGAGCCAGAGAAACCCCAACCACAACTTTGGTCTGCACTGACAGTCTGACTTTCCGATTGCTCATCGCTCTGCCACGAAAATAGGCCAGCAGATTTGCGACAACCGCAAAACCCAGACCACCGATAATCAATAAACTTGTGATTGTATTTACAACCAGACCATTGCTTGAAAAACTTATCAACGAATCCGAGAATGTACTGAAACCAGCGTTACAGAAGGCTGATACGGAATGAAAAACAGCAAACCATAATCGTTCTGGAACATCGGCAATTTCACTGCTGAACCCGATATATAACAGAAAGGCACCTATCGCCTCAAAAGCGAGTGTGAATAAAATAATGAATTTAATTACATGCCGAGATTCTCTGAGGTACTCACCATGAAACATTTCACGCAACTGCTTGCTCTGAGAAACACCAATCCCCTGCCCGGCAAGTAACGATACCATTGCTGCAATCGACATAATTCCAAGGCCACCAATTTGAATCAGAATAAGAATCATCAATTGCCCAAAGAATGTGAAATCAGTAGCTGTATCTTTAACAATCAAGCCGGTTACACAAAGCGCGCTTGTGGAAGTAAAAGCAGAGTCCAGAAAATTTATATCAGCAGAAGCAGAGGTTGCCAAAGGAGTTAACAGACAAATTG
The DNA here is from genome assembly GCA_964437115.1 of uncultured Fibrobacteraceae bacterium. Lineage (GTDB taxonomy): Bacteria > Krumholzibacteriota > Krumholzibacteriia > LZORAL124-64-63 > LZORAL124-64-63 > JABIBH01. The sequence continues at coordinate 47,446 of CAYTFE010000012.1, forward strand.
AACCAAAGACAATCATCACAAGAATGCCTGCAAGAAGTGCCACACCAGGTCGAACCTTACGGAAAAAAAGACCGCGCTTCCGACTCATCTCTGCCTCCGGTTTGTTAACTGGTTCAGGACGATGGCCCGTGTGTTGCGACAAGCAAATCGTCAGGATTAAAATACTTATTAGCACATCTTACTATATCATCTTCAGTAACTGCGTCTACCATTTCTATAAGTTCAGAAATCGACTGGAATCTGCCATAATAAATTTCATCTTTGGCAGCTCTGAGCATTTGGTTGGATACACCTTCAAGAGCAAATACCAGCTGTGACTTAATCTGGGCTTTATTATCCTCAAGTTCCTGTTTCAGAACCGAGTCGTTTACAACTGATGCATATTGATGCCGTATTATTTCTTCAACTCGCTGAAGTCGTTTTGGAGAGCAAGACCCGGCACAACTTGTCAGTCCAATATCCCTGCCCATATCCGAATAATTATAGATTGTATAAGCAAGTCCTTCACGCTCTCTGATTGCCTGGAATAACCTGCTGGACATTCCACCACCCAAAATACTGGAAAGCATTACCAAAGGAACACGATCAGAGTGCATAAAGCTGACAGCTTTGTTACCAATCTCAAAGTAACATTGCTGGATTTGGCTGGTTATTTCCAGTCTATTACCAGCAACCTTTGCATCTGCTGTCACTTCAGCAGCTGCTGCAAATGGAGCATCTGCTTTTTCTGCTGCAACACTTTGAAAGCCATTCCCCTGCAATCCAAATTGATCTCGTACAACTTGAATCAGATCTGGTGTTATACAACCAGAAATGGATATTACAATATTTGGTCCACTGAACATAATATTGTGATGATGAAAAAGAGCATCGCTGTCCAAAGACCTGACAGTTTCCGCACTTCCTAAAATGGGGCGACTTCTGGGGTGTTTTTCATAAACCTGAGACGCAAATGCATCGTGAAGTAAATCTTCAGGAGTATCTCGAGCTTCCAGTATTTCTTCACACACAACATTTTGCTCCAACTCTATCATTGCCGGATCGAATGATGGTCGCAACAACATATCGGCTAGCGTATTACATGCATCTGTAAAATATTCAGGAAGGACTTTTAAAGTAAAAGCGATATGGTCTTTTGTAGTGAATGCATCAACCGATGCGCCAAGACTGTCAAATTCTCTAGCAATACCATAAGCATCGTAATTCTCTGAACCCTTAAAAACCATATGTTCAATAAAGTGTGCCATGCCACCAAGTCCGGCAGGCTCATCTTGAGTTCCATGCCTCAACCACACTCCAAGTGCAATTGAATGCGCAGACGGAAGCGGGACGGTTACAAGAACCGTCCCGCTATCCAATACCTCCCGATGAGGAGGACATTCATCTCGATATAAATCAAGATTCATCTTAACGCCTTAACGGCGGTTTCGGCCACGGTGTCCGCCACCACTGCCACCACCACGTGGGCGGTTATCTTCTTTGGGTTCAGGCATTCCTTCTGGTCTCTCAAGAAGCACCTTGCGGCTCAAACGAACCTTGCCACTTCTCTGGTCAACTTCAAGAAGCTTGACTTCAATCTCTTGACCTTCAGAAAGAACATCAGAAACACTACCAACCCTGAAATGTTCAATCTCAGATATATGTAGCAAGCCTTCTTTACCAGGCAGATACTCTACAAAAGCACCGAAATCTACAATTGAAACAACTTTGCCTGTGTAAATATCGCCAACCTCTGGCTCGGTCATCATCAAACGAATCCGATTGATACATTCTTCGCCACTAGCCTGGTTTGGAGCAGAAACGAATACAAGTCCTTCATCGTTTATCTCGATGTTAGTCTCTGTTTCCTCCTGCAACTTTTTAATAACCTTGCCACCAGGTCCAATCAATTGACCAATTTGTTTAGGTTTGATTTGGATAGTAGCAATCTTTGGAGCATAAGGACTGAGATCCTCATTTGGTTTCTCCATTGCCTTATTCATTTCACCAAGGATATGATTACGAGCATTTTTAGCATCGTTCAAAGCTTCAACCATAATCTCACGTGAAACACCAGCAATTTTGGTATCCAGCTGGAATGCTGTGATTCCATCTTCAGTACCAGTTACCTTGAAGTCCATATCACCGAGGTGATCTTCAACGCCAAGAATATCTGTCAGAACTGCATACTTTTCGCCCTCTTTTATCAAGCCCATTGCAACGCCTGCAACCTGCTTGGTAATTGGGACACCAGCTTGCATCAGAGCAAGGCATCCAGAGCAGACTGTTGCCATTGAACTGGAACCATTTGATTCCAGAATCTCTGATACGATTCTAACTGTATATGGAAAATCTTCAGTGCTTGGAAGAACTGGCTTAATAGCTCTTTCACCAAGTTTACCATGACCAATTTCACGACGGCCAGTACCACTGTAACGACCAGTCTCACCTACACTGAATGGAGGAAAATTGTAGTGAAGGTAATAGTTGCTCCATGATTCACCTTCAAGAGCATCGATTTTTTGCTCATCAGACTTTGTTCCAAGAGTCACTGTACCCAAAGATTGAGTTTCACCTCTTGTAAACAGAGCTGAACCATGTGCACGAGGCAAAATGCCCAGATCGATTGTAATAGGGCGAACAGTTGTGGTATTACGGCCATCAACACGAACACCGTCGTCTACAATCATATTACGCATGATTTTCTTCTCAATTTTTCCAAAAGCATCCTTTGCTTCTGAATCAGGAGTACCATCTTCTTTAACAAATTTCTCAGCTACTTTTTCTTTGAGAGCTGAAAGTGTATCCATTCTCTCCTGCTTGCCTGAAATTCTAACTGCAGCAGCAATTTCAGAACCGATAAATTCATCAACCTGGCCAAGAATTTCGCCATTCTCTTCAAGAAGAACTGGCTCCCATTTCTCTTTGCCACCATGTTTTTCAATCAGTTCACGCTGTAGATCATTCAATTTTTTGATCCAGCCGTGAGCAAAATCAACAGCGTCAAGAAGTCTGTCTTCTGGAACTTCCTGGCATTCGCCTTCAATCATACAAACAAATTCATCTGTTCCAGCAACAACAAGATCCAGAACTGAGCTTTCCAGTTGCTCAAATGATGGGTTCACAATGAACTCACCATCAACGTCTGCAACTCTCACTCCAGAAACAAATGTCCTGAATGGAATGTCAGAAATATTTAAAGCGCAACTTGCAGCAGTGATACTCAATACATCTGCGTGGAAATTTTCATCTGCGGAAATTACAAATGAGATAATATCAGTGGCGTGCATGTATCCATCAGGAAACATTGGACGCAATGGTCTGTCAATCAATCTGCATGTAAGTGTTTCGCGTTCACTTGGGCGAGCTTCGCGCTTGAAGAATCCACCAGGGATTTTACCAGCAGCATATGTTTTGTGTCGATACTCAACGAACATTGGTAACCAGGATCTGTCAGATCGTTTTTTGTCAGCAACTGCTGTTAGAAGGGCCCTCGTGTCTCCCATACCTACAACAACAGAGCCATTTGCCTGGCGAGCCATTCTGCCCGTTTCAAGACTAAATTCTGTTCCGTTCATCTCAAGTGAAACTTGTGTGTAATTCATGTTTTCCTTTTCTCCTCATAGCTTTGGAATTCTACATTTCCCCAGCTTCTTTAGTACATCGGCAACAGTTTGCCGTTTTGCTTGACGCACAAAAACGCACGTAAACAACAACCCCGGCCTGGGAACAGGCCAGGTTTGCCAATTAGATCAAGGTGTGCAATCTGCAGTGATTACCCGCGGATGCCAAGTTCTTTAATCAAAGAACGGTAACCTTCAAGATTTTTTCTTTTCAGATAGTTAAGCAAGCGTTTACGCTGACCTACCATTTTCAAAAGACCACGACGAGAATGGTAATCCTTCTTGTGAGTCTTGAAATGCTCAGTCAGGTGTCTAATCCTTGCTGTAAGAAGTGCAATCTGAACTTCCGGTGAACCGGAATCTGAATCATGCTTCTTAAACTTGTCAATCACATCTGATTTAACAAAACTAGTATCTTCCATCGTCAAGAACCTCCTGGTAATAATGACGTCACGATGGTCGCAGGAAGGCTCCCATAAATTTGGTCAAATGTTCCAAACTTACGGGCTTTGAACATTACGTTCACCAACCCACATAACAAATATGCACACCAATAACCGGAGATACTCTCCGAATTGGCTCGTGCCAATATACATTCCAACCCGCAACCTTGCAAGTTGGATTCTATTTAACTGTTATCGGGGGGAAATAATCAAACTTGAGCCCAGATTTGCACCTGGGCTCTTATCAACAAGCTACAGAGCTTCATTTCCATTAAAAATACCACGTTCTTCGAGAGCAGCAATAACCATATCAGCACACTCTTCAACGTTGAATTTGTCTGTTTCAACAGTAATTTCAGCGTTCATTGGCTCTTCATATGGTGCACTAATTCCTGTAAACTCTGGGATTTCACCAGCACGAGCTTTTTTGTAAAGACCTTTTGGATCTCTGTTTTCACATTCTTCAAGAGAACATTTAGTGAAAACTTCAATAAAATCGCCAGAATCGACTAATTCACGATTTACATCTCTGTCAGTGCGATATGGTGAAATGAATGCAGTAAGAACAATTGCTCCAGAATCAAGCATAAGCTTTGAAACTTCACCAATTCTGCGAATATTCTCAGTTCTGTCCTCAGGACTGAATCCAAGATCTTTATTCAATCCAAAACGAACATTATCACCATCAAGGATGTATGTCTGGCACCCACGAGCAAATAATTTTTCTTCAACTAAACGAGTTAGCGTTGATTTACCAGAACCACTAAGACCTGTGAACCAGATAATTGCACTGTGGTGGCCATTTTTCTTTGCTCGCATCTCACGGGTAACAGCTGAATGTGCCCATGTGATGTTGCGACTTTTAGGATTCATTGTGAATTTTCCTTTATTCGGGACTAAACTTGAACTTGTGACTGCAGGTAATTAGTGACATATATGTCAATAAGGCAAATTTTCTAATACATCCCTATTTAAAATATTTTGCATCGGCGAATAATACTGCGGAACTGTCCTTCTCAGATAAAACTGCAACACCAGGATCCGGCCAATTTACAGACAATTTAGGATCATCCCACTTGATACACTGTTCACTTTCAGGATCATAATAATCTGTGGTCTTGTATAAAACTTCTGAATTGTCTTCAAGTGCCATAAACGCATGCGAAAATCCCTCAGGAATCCAGAGCTGGTGCTTGTTTTCTGCTGATAAAATTGTCGATATATACTTGCCAAAAGTTGGCGACGACTCTCTTAAATCCAATGCAACATCAAATATCGATCCCGATACAACCCTGACCAGCTTACCTTGTACGTTTTTCATCTGGCTATGAAATCCTCTGACAACCCCCTGCGCAGAGCTGGAGTGGTTATCCTGAACGAAATTGGTATCAAGTCCAGTTTCCTGCTGCCACTTTCCCTGATTGAAACTTTCCAGGAAAAAGCCTCTGGAATCTTCAAATATTCTGGGTTTTATCAATAAAACTTCAGGAATTGCAGTTTTGATTACTTCCACTTGCCACGCTCCTCCAGAACTCTCACCAGATATTCTTTATAACTGGAATTTGGAGTATCGTTGATAACCTCTTTCAGCTTTGTTTCATCAATGAATCCCTGATTGAGAGCAACCTCTTCCAGACAGGCAATTTTCAGCCCCTGCCGTGCTTCTAAAGTGCCAATAAATTCACTTGCATCCAACAGGCTACTGTGAGTTCCGGTATCCAGCCAGGCAATGCCTCTGCCCAATTTTTCAACATGCAGATCACCACGTTCAAGGTATGCAAGATTTACATCGGTAATTTCAAGTTCCCCGCGTGCCGATGGTTCCATTGTCTCAGAAATTTCAACAACATCGCTGTCAAAAATATAAAGTCCCGGAACTGCATATCTGGATTTAGGGTTATCGGGTTTTTCTTCAATACCCAGCACTTTCCCTGATTCATCAAAATCAACTACACCATATCGCTGCGGGTCGGTAACCGGATAACCAAAGATACGAGCTCCAGATTCAAATGAGTCCATGATCTCATCCAGATTCATTTTCCCATAAAAAATATTATCGCCCAATATGAGGCTTACGCTTTGCCCATCGATAAAATCTTTGCCGATCAAAAATGCCTGGGCAATCCCTTTTGGCTCCGGTTGAACTTTATACGAAATGGAAATCCCCCATCTACTGCCATCACCGAGCAAAGCCTCGAACCGAGGTGTATCATCAGGCGTCGAGATAATCAGAATGTCTTTTATGCCAGCCATCATCAGAGTTGAAAGTGGATAATAAATCATCGGCTTGTCATAAACGGGCTGT
>CAYTFE010000013.1:0-51593 GCA_964437115.1 uncultured Fibrobacteraceae bacterium
CGTTGCCCTCAAGCCAAGAAATTTGCAAGAGGGAACACAATGAGCGACAAACCAGTATCCCTGGAATCGGCGCCGGAAGGCTACGGCGACTGGCTGGCACAATTAAAAGGCCGTATTCATAACGCACAACAGCAGGCATCCCTTGCAGTCAACCGCGAATTAGTGCTTTTGTACTGGCGGATTGGTCGCGACATTCTGGAGCGACAGGCAGAGCAGGGTTGGGGTGCCAAAGTCGTTGATCGGCTTGCTCATGATTTGTGAAAGTCGTTTCCTGAAATGAAGGGATTTTCGTCCAGAAACCTCAAATACATGCGTGCTTTTGCTGATGCTTGGCCAGAGAGCGAAATTGTGCAAGAGGTGCTTGCACAATTGCCTTGGTATCGCCAACTGGCTCTTTTAGACAAACTCGAAAACCGAGAAGAGCGGTACCCCATTTTCCTGTGGCAAAAACTGGTGTGTAGTTTATCATTTCAATATGACTAATACACAACAAAATAGCTGGCGTGACCAGCTCGAAATAATGCGTACCGATGAACCGGTTCTATACGAAACCGTTATCCGACACTTCATGCTCACAATGGAGCGCGAAGGGTTGATGACTTCCGATAGCCTGGAAACAGCTGTTTCTGAAATAACCGGCAACAACGATTTTATTCACTGGTCCAATCCAAACAGACCGGAACCAACACTCTCTGAAGAAGAAATCGAAGCTTTGCGTTCCATTGTTCGTGAGCGAGCAGCTGATCAATGGTCGGACGAAAAAATCAATGACATGATTATCCTGGCTATTAAAAAAGAGCTGGCGCTACGATTAACTGAAATGGCAGATAATCCATTTACATCATGGGGCGAACTTGCTCAGGAAACCAGAGAGTTTTCCAAGATGCCGATTGGTGGATCAACTCTATCGTTAAGTGATGCAATGGGAACCAGAGTTGCGCTTATTCGCAGGCTTCTGAGCGACCAGCTGGAGTTTCTGGAAATTGCCCGCAACACTTTGACTATTCGTGATTTTTCAGAAATTATTTCCCGTGTCATTGGTCCTGAAAAAGGGACCGGAAAACTTGGCGGCAAGGCAGCCGGATTTATTTTGGCTCACGATGCTCTGACTAAAGCCAGAGATGACGGTAGGAATGTTGGTGACTTCTGTACTCCTCAAACTTTTTATATCCGAAGTGATGTAATTTTTGAATTCCTGAAATTGAACGGCCTTGCCGATATTGCCAATGTGAAATACAGGGAAGTAGAAGACTTGCGAGCAGAGTACAAACTTGTGCGCAGGTTTTACAGAACAGGCAGATTTCCAAACTATGTGATCAAACAGCTGAAATTGATGCTTGAGTCTTTAGGCGAAGTTCCGTTGGTGGTTCGCTCAAGTAGTCTTCTTGAAGATAGACTTGGTGCAGCTTTTTGTGGCAAGTATACATCTCTGTTTGTTGCCAATCAGGGTGACATGAAATCGCGACTCAAGGATCTGCTTGGTGCAATTACTCAAGTTTTTGCGAGCGTATTTTCTCCCGATGCAATTCAGTATCGCAAGGAACGTGGTCTTCTTGATTTTAAAGAGGAGATGGCGTGCATTATTCAGCCGGTTGTTGGCAAAAAATGTGGTCAATACTGGTTGCCAGCTTTTGCTGGAGTTGCCTTTGGACACAATGAGTACACATGGTCGCCCAGAATTAAACGCGAAGATGGAATGGTCAGAATAGTTGCCGGACTTGGCACCAGAGCTGTTGACAGAATTGGCGATGACTATCCCAGACTGTTCAGTCCCGGCCAACCGGGCCTTAAAACAACTGTCCAGCCTGAAGAAATTGTCAGGTATAGCCAACATCAGCTTGATGTAATTGACTTGAAAGAAAACAGTTTCAAAACTATCCCGATATCCGATCTGGTTGAATCTCTTGGCGGCAATTACCCCGCTGCGGACAAAGTATTTTCAGTTTTCAAAGATGGCATTTTGTCGCCGGTTACTGGAATGTTACTGAACACTGATCCCAAAGATCTGATCGTAACTTTTGACGGTCTTCTTGAGCGAACCAACTTTGCCGAGCAGATGAAAACTGTAATGGGTGTGCTTGAAGAAACCTGGAGTGTACCTGTCGATGTTGAATTTGCTCACGATGGGAAGCGACTCTACATCCTGCAGTGTCGACCTCAAAGCAGAGGCGAAGAAGCAAAGCTTGTTCCTGTTCCCAAAGACATTTCTCCAGAGCGTAAAATCTTTTCGGCCAATAAATATGCTCAGACTTTCCAGGCAACCGACATTGAGTACATCGTTTATGTTCCAAGCCTTGCTTATGAAGCTCTGCAAACTCACGAAGAGCTTTTGAAAGTTGGCAGAACTGTTGGTGAGCTGAATAGAACTTTACCACATCGAAAATTTATTCTGATGGGACCAGGTCGATGGGGAAGCCGTGGCGATATCAAACTTGGTGTCAGTGTTGATTACGGTGATATCAATCACTCCAGAATGTTGATTGAAGTTGCTCGCAGAAGAGGCAGCTACGTACCCGATGTTTCGTTTGGTACACACTTCTTCCAGGATCTTGTTGAAGCAGAAATTTCATACCTGCCACTCTATCCCGATGATGGAAATATTTATAACGAAGAGTTTTTGAAAAACAGCCCGAACGCTTTGGCAGAAATATTACCAAAAAGGGCAGAGATGGAAAATGTTGTGCGAGTGATAAAAGTTCCAAACGGAAAACTACTAGATATAATTTCAGACAGTGAGGAAGGCGAAGCGCTCGCCTTCCTCAAAAACAAGAGCTAGACCCATCCACGCAGTCTGCACGCTTCAGCAACTCGCTGAATTGCAATCATGTAAGCTGCGTCGCGCATGTAGACATCCTGTGCTTCTGACAAGTCAGCAACAGCGTGGAAAGCGCGAGTCATAATATTGTCCAGCTTCTCCAGAACTTCCTCTTTTTCCCAGAAGAAATTCGTGTTGCACTGAACCTGCTCAAAGTAACTGCAGGTAACTCCACCGGCATTGCACAAGAAATCAGGAATTGTAAAAACACCTTTTTCCTGCAGCACAACATCAGCTTCCGGAGTGGTTGGACCATTTGCACCTTCAGCAACAAATTTAACTTGGTTGCTGATAGCCTGGATTGTTTCAGCATTGACCTGATTTTCCAAAGCACACGGCATTAGAATATCGACATCCTGTTTGATCCAGTCTTCACCAGGAAGAACTTCGTAACCGGCAGCAACAGCTTTTTCTTTATCGATGCCACCAAATCGGTCAGTCATGTCCTGCAACTCTTTCAAGTCAACACCACTATCGCGTTTGAAAGTGTAACTTGTCTGGTCACTCTGATCCCAACTTGAAACACAGATTGTAGTGCCACCAAGTTGTGAGTAGAGCTCGATTGCAAACTGTGCAACATTACCAAAGCCCTGGAATGCAGCAGTAGTTTTTGCAATATCTACACCAGAGCGTTTTAATGCTTCACGCAAAGTATATATCACGCCATAACCTGTGGCTTCAGTTCTGCCTTCACTGCCACCCATACCAAGTGGTTTGCCGGTAATCATACCGGGGAAGTGGCCGCCGTTGATTTTTTCATACTCGTCCATCATCCACAACATGTGCTGGCCATTGGTCATTACATCTGGTGCTGGCACATCCTGAATCGGTCCGACAGCTTTGCCAACCTGACGAACCCAGCCTCTGCAGATCTGTTCCTGTTCACGCATCGACAGATTATGCGGGTCACAAATTACCCCACCCTTACCGCCGCCAAGCGGGATATCAACAACAGCACATTTCCATGTCATCCATGTGGCAAGTGCGCGAACTGTGTCGACAGTTTCCTGAGGGTGGAAGCGGATGCCACCTTTGTTAGGGCCACGAGCGTCATTGTGTTGAACGCGGAAGCCTCGGAAAACCTGAGTCGTGCCATCGTCCATCTTGACTGGGATGTTGAAATGGAATTCACGATCAGGATTACGCAGAAGATTGCGAGTGCCATCGTCAAGACCAAGTTGTTCGGCCACAGCATCGAATTGTTGTTGCGCCATTGCAAAAGCGTTGAATGATTTGTCTGCCATGATAGTCCTCCCGGACAAAAACTGCTTACGCAGAGTGATTGATTTCATCGGTAAGGTAGTCATATTTTTCCGAATGGCAACCCTAATGTTAATAAATTAACATAACAACATCATTGTAAACAACCAGGTGTTTAATTATTCTATTCAGGCGGGATAGGTTCACCTTTTCAGAAGGCAATAGAAATGCGTAAATACATAATTATTGGGCTGTTGTTGAGTCTGGTTGTTGGGTGCCAGGAAGACACAATTGTCTACCCGACGCCTGTTGTTACAGGTGAGTTGGTGCTTGTTCCGGCTGGCAGCTTTATGATGGGATCGTCAGAAGATGAGCCTGGTCACCTTGGCGATGAAACACAACATCCGGTAACACTTACCAATGATTTTTACATGTATTCTACTGAAGTTACCAACCTGGAATTTGCAGATCTTGCCCAATGGGCTCTTGATAACGGACACTGTCAGATTATCGATATGCGGGTTTGGGATAACCTGGATGGTTCAACTGTTGAGTTGTTGGACATGTTTGACGATGACTGCAAAATCTCTTTTGATGGCACCAACTTTGTCATCGATGAAGGAGCAGAACTCAGGCCAGTTATAGAAGTGACTTGGTATGGTGCTGCATCTTTCTGCGATTGGAAAAGTATGATAGAGGGATTGCCAAGAGCATATAATCATACTGATCCAACAAATTGGGCCATCAGTCCGTATTCTGCGACTGGCTATAGGCTTCCAACTGAAGCGGAGTGGGAGTACGCTTGCAGAGCAGGTAGCGATCTGGCTTATGCAGGTGGACAGATAACTGAAATTGGGTGCGGGGAAGAGCCATCGTTGTCTGGTATGGGTTGGTATTGTGGAAATGCAGATGTACGACTTCACAATGTTGCAGAACTAAATCCAAATTCGTATGGGCTATACGATATGCACGGCAATGTTTGGGAATGGACCAACGATTGGTATCACACAGAATATCCTGAAGCAGAAGTTAATCCAGACGCATCTTCAGTTGACGCTCATTACAAAGTATTAAGAGGTGGTGCTTGGAGTGAAACTGCAAGAAGGTGTCGTTCAGCTTCAAGAAGAAACCCAAGTCCTCATAAGTCAGTTGAAGAAAATGGTCGGCATGGATTTAGGTATGTGGTAAGTGCGGGATAGAAAAAGGGCCCCCATTCGGGAGCCCTTAACCTCATTAGTCACTGTAAGAATTTACAGTTTATTGCTGGTCTGCATCGCCCTCCGTGATAACAGAACTAGCGTTTGCTAGAGGTTCGTGGTCGATAGTTTCTTCGGTAGAGATTTCAACTTCTTTTTCTATATCTGTTTTCTCGATAACCGCCATTGCAAGTTCTTCTACATCGGCTTCCGACTCTTCAGCTTCAACAACTGCATCAACTGTAGCAGTTTCAGGAGTGAAGGAAGCGGCCAACTGGTCCAGATCTGCTAACGCACCAGCTTGTGCTGGTAGTAGTGTCTCAATGCGAGTCAAACTTGCGATTGCTTTTGTATAGAGAGAGTCACACGCTACAGCTTCGCCGAAACAGCTTGCCGCCGATGCGAGATGTCCCTCTTGTTCCAGTGCCAGTCCCAAATTGTTGTGGAAGCAGGCAATACTGGAATCTAGGATCACTGCTTTTGCCAATGGGGCAGTTGCTTTGTCATAATCACCATCCATGATGTATAGAAGACCTAGGTTATTGAGTGCCCAAGTGTCTTCAGGGTTCGCGCTTAAGATTTCATTGTAAACCGCAAGTGCATCTTCAGTGCGCTGCAGCTCACCATAAACTCTGGCCAAAACTCTCATTGCTGAACTGTCATCACTTCTTAACGCTACAGCGTTTTCGATGTTAACTAGCGCGTCGGAAGCCTCACCTTGTTCTAACTGAACTCTAGCTAAGTTGACCATGCTTTTGAAATGATCTGGCTTGATTACAAGAGCTTCTGTAAGTGCATCGCTTGCAGCTTCAAGATCACTGTTCTTCCAACTTGCAAGGCCTAGCATATAAAATCCCCATGCGTTTTGTGGCCTACGATTCGTATAAACTTCAAAAATCTCAACAGATTGACGGTAGCGTTTGTCAAAGTACGCTTGCTCTGCATCTGCATAGATTACCGATGCTGGAGTGCTGTCTGTGTAAAGTTTTCTGCGATCAAAACTGCTTTCGGTGACAGTTATGACCTCAACTTCTTCAACTTCAGCTACAGCTTCTGATACTACAGGAGATATTTCTGTTATCGATTCAACGACAGGTGTTTGGATTGCGACTTCAGCTTCATTGTGATTCATTTTAACCCCAACGCCGACTGCAATTGCGAGAACTAAAACGAACATTACTGATGCTTCCAGGAATCCGATGCTTTTTGGGTTAATGTTTTTCATGACTTTCTCCTTTGACTGTGAATGAGTAACCAACTATTGCTACTTATTTTGCAAGTGGAGAGCCAATTGAGGGAATATAACCGGTAGGTTTTACAACAGTATGTGTATCAACGTGTTATAAACGCAGTGAGGAAGTAGTTAAAGCAAGAATAATTCAATTGTGTGTTCAACTGTACACAAAATATTATGTTCATAGCGACACAATTACTTCAATCCGAGCCGTTTCATTATTTTTGTCAAACTTGAGTGGTCGGCCAATTCAAGTTCTTTTGCTGTGTTAGTAAGATGCCAGCTGTTGCGCTCCAGCGCAGCAGTCAGAATCTGTTTTTTAGCAACTGTCACCTGATAATCGAATGAGCCTGAATTGCTGGCCAGAGCAGAGCCAGTGATTTCAGCAGAGAGATGTTTCGGTTCAACAATATCACTGTCACAATTGAAGACCATTCTTTCCACAGCATTAATCAGTTCACGCACATTGTTATGTTTCCAGCTGTATGCCATTAATATTTCCATCGCTTCTTTGGAAACTGTTTTGAATTTGCACGGCATTTCTTCGCAGCTCGATTTCATAAAGTGGTTCACAAGAATCGGGATGTCACTCAATCTGTCTTGCAATGGCGGAATATTCAACACATGAGTGTTAAGCCGATAAAGAAGGTCCTGCCTGAATTCACCTCTGGTAACTTTTTCTTCCAGATTTTGATGAGTTGCAGCAACTACCCGTACATCGATTTCTATATCTTTTGTTCCGCCAACCCGTCTTATTTTTTTATTCTCCAGAACACGCAAAAGTTTTGCCTGGGCTTCAAGAGGGAGTTCTCCGATTTCATCCAGGAAAAGAGTGCCTCCATCGGCAAGTTCAAATGCACCGAGCTTTTGACTGTCAGCGCCAGTGAACGACCCTTTTTCGTGACCAAAAAGAGTGCTTTCAATTAACTCTGCCGGGATTGCAGAGCAGAGAACAATCTCAAGTGGCTTATTGTTTTTATCTGAGCTGAGCCGATGAAGTTCCGCTACAACAAGTTCTTTTCCAGAGCCACTTGGTCCTAAAATCAGAACAGATTTTTTCAAGGGAGCCAGTTTTTCAATATCAGCTTTTAAATTCAGCATGGCTTTACTTTTGCCAAGCAACTGAGTTTTGCCTGCCAGCCGATGGCGCAGTTTTGCATTATCTTTTTCCAGCTTTGCCATATCAAGGGCGTGCTTAATATTCTGCAACACATTCTCAATTGGATCTGCTTTATCGACAAACCCAAAGGCGCCCAACTGCACAGCTTTAATACAATTCTGATAGTTCCCGGTGCCGGTATAGACAATTACAGGTGTTTTATCTTCACGCGATTTCATATCACGCAATACATCAAAGCCATCGGCGCGAGGCATCTCCAGATCAAGAATTACACAGTCAAAATTGTCTTCTGATAACTTTTCAATAGCATCTTTTCCATCAAAAGCAGTATCAGTTTTGTATTTTGTAAGGCGATTGATATCGTACTGATATGATTCACGCATGCCGGCAACATCGTCGACGATTAGAATTTTAGCCATCGTTGTTTTCTCCTGCAGGAAGTGGAATTGAAACTGAGAAAGCTGAACCTTTGCCAGGTTCGGATTGAACTTCTATAGACCCGTTGCAATCATTTATCAGCCTTTTTACAATGGAAAGCCCAAGCCCGGAGCCTTCTTTTCTGGTTGTGAAAAAATGATTGAATATCTGGTCGATTGTTTCCTGGTCCATGCCGCAACCATTATCAGAGATTGTTATTATTGCCGAGCCGTCGTTCTCTGAAGTTGCGACAGTTACCATACCGCCGGATTCAGGTAGATGCTGAACACCGTTTTTAACCAGATTCTGAATTATTCGACGCAGTGACATCGGATCAGCAATGACAATAGATTCAGCACTTGAGAGAATCTCAACCTGCCTTATTCCGTCAACAGTTTCACAAATTATCTGGTTCAGGTTGCACTGCTCAAGCTCCGGTCTTCCTGAAACCTTTGCGTAACTTGACGCAAGTTCTTCCAGATACTCGATTCCAGCATCCAGAGTTGTTTTGCGTTCATTGAAGACCTTAACAAATTCATCGGGGTTGCCCTCTACAAGTTGTGAAAGGTGATTCAATACATTGCGAATTGGCAGGAAGCCATTGCGGACATCGTGATTAATTTGTCTGGCCATGTCACCAAGAGTGGCACGTCGTTCTGCTTCAATGATTGTCTGACTACTGTTGCGCAGTCGGAGAATCATCTGGTTCAAAACAGTTGCCAGTGCTTTGGTTTCTTTATTGCCGGATTCAGAGAAATGCATTTCCAGTTTATCGAGGTCCAGTTTGTCAGCTTTTAATGTCAGGTCGCGTAATGGTTGGCTGACTCTTCCAGAAATAATAAAGCCAGTCATAAAAACTGCCAGCATTGCAATTCCAAATGTAATGATAATCTGGTTTGTTAATTCAGAGACAAGAGAGAACCAGTTACTACGATTCTGTGTGATAATCAGGCTGCCAGCAAGCAGAGGAGGCTTGGCTACTTTTGAAGAAGGGAATGGTACACTTTCTACCAGGTATTTTTCATAACTTAAAACACCTAGTCCAGGGTCGGGCAGGTTATTCTGGCTCGCATACGCGAAAATATCTTCAAGTTCATTGCTGCTGGACAGAGTAAACCCATTGCCAACAATTGTTGCCTCAAGCCCACTGTTTCCAACAAGATTTTCCAGGAACTTGTTATCAATAGGAACTCCACCAACTAAAAAATAATCGGCAATAGAATCTATTTTTACCAGGAATAACAGGCTGTCCATTTTGGCAAGGCCAAAGCCATTTTCGGTATCACGCAGGCTTCTTAGTAATCGCCGTTTGCTGTTTTGTGTATGTGAATTCTGGTTGTTGTCAACCGGGTAGTAAACCTCTCCGTGAGCATTTGCTACTTCAAAAAGTTCGAGAGTATTTTTTAGTTTGTTGTCATCACAGAATTCAATAACATCAAAATTGAAATCTGTATTTGCAGATTCAGAGATTACTGTAAGTTTTTGTCCCAGATTATATCGAGTTTGTTGAAGTTCAAGGAATGCATGGGCAGTTAAATCATCAACGCGCTGCTCGTATTGTTTTTCCAGTTCCTGAGTTGTTGTCTCGTGGATATTCAAGCCTAGCACCAGCATTGGCAGTAGTGCTGCAATCATAATTGAGAGTATGATATTCAACCTCAGAGACATATTTACCTCCATTTATGCTAATTGTTAACTTACTGTATATAAATTTGTTCCGTCAACAACTATGTCCAAAAGTACACAATAAAACATGATGTAAAATCATGGTTGTTGTGCTATAATGATGTAGTCTTGAAAATAAGCAATGTTTTACAGGACAGCAGTAAAGGGAGTCGACAGATTTCACCCCCCCTCCGAAATCATCGGCTCCCAATTTTTATTATTAATAATAAAAAAAGAGACGACTCGTATGAGTCGCCTCTTTATTTTTTTTAAACTGGAA
The DNA here is from genome assembly GCA_964437115.1 of uncultured Fibrobacteraceae bacterium. Taxonomy (GTDB): domain Bacteria; phylum Krumholzibacteriota; class Krumholzibacteriia; order LZORAL124-64-63; family LZORAL124-64-63; genus JABIBH01. Next base: position 9,928 of record CAYTFE010000013.1, read on the forward strand.
TTATTTAACCATCATAATCCTGGCTGTTGCCTTGCGATGACCTGAAATCATTCTCGCAAAATAGACACCACTTGAAACTGATTGGCCAGAGTTGTCTCTGCCGTTCCAGGTTATTGAGTGAGTACCCGCAGAATAATCTCCAGAGCGCAGGGTTTTAACTGTTTCACCTCTGATATTATAGATTGCAATTTCAATGCTACCTTGTTCAGGAAGTGAGAGCTGCAATTCTGCTCCACCAGCTGCTGGCCCAATAACACTCAAACCAAATCCAAGCACAACACCTTCAATTGCGCTCGCACCAGATTCGACAGTGAAGGCTCTGGTTTCACCCATCAAGCCAAATGCTTCGTCATCGGCAGCAAACGAACGCCACCAGTATTGTCCTTCAGCAAGAGCGGCAGGAGACCAGGATGTTTCAGTACTGCCTTCTGTAATTCCAGAAACTGTAGCAACAACACTTGTTTGCAGTGCGTCATCGTAAATTTTGAATCCATATGTTGGAGTGAATCCACTGTCAGGATCAAAGCTGTTTTCAACAACCAGTTCAGGGACTGGTCCAACAACTGTACCACCAGCAGGAGAGACAAGAATTGGTGCTGCAGGTGTCATGTTTTCATCAAGAACGCCTGTAATAATTACATCGTCGATGTACCAGCCGTCGTAAGTAACAGAGTAATCAGTTTCCATCATAAACCGCAGGCGAATTGATTGACCTGCATAGCTGTCCAGGGAAATTTCATGTTGAGTCCAGGCTGAACTGCCATCAAATGAGGCTAGAGTGCTATACGAGCCACCGGTTGAAATCTGGACGCGGCCATAATCATAACCGCTTTCAATGTCATACATATGCCAGAAGGAAAGTGTTGCTCCTGCTGGAATTGCAACTTCATCAATCATTGTCGCAGTGTAGCTGGTTTGGTCAAGATATTCTCCACCTGGTGAGTCAGTCAGTGAATAGATTTCTGAGTGACTTTCTTCATTGGTTGTATTCCACTGACCGGTTGTTGTCCAGTTACCAGTTCCAGTTTCAAAATCATCATAGAAAATTGCAACAGGCTCGCCGATAGGATAGCCCAAAGTGAAATTGAAGTTACCATCATCAGAAGTAACCGCAAAGTTCACTTCAACAATTCTGCCATCAGGACAATCAGCAGCAAGAGTCACATCGAACGGTGTAGAAGCAAGATCAATGCTAGTGAATGCATCCATGGTACCAATATTGAGCTGTGCAGTGTGAAGTTGCAGGTAAGGGTCATCACAACTTGCAGTGACAACAACATTGCTTGTACCGGTAAGTACAGAGTTGTTTGACAGGATAAAACTCAAGTCTGCGGTTTCGCCAGGATTAAGATAAGCGTCACCGTTTCCACCGGAGACAGCTTCTTCAGAAGCATCGATCCAGGTTCCGGCAACCTGCATCAGGTAGACAGCAGGCCAGATATTCTCATCGAATAACTGTTGTCTGCGACTATCGTCTGGCCAGAAACCATCTGTGTAACTTCCGATTTCATTTGTAAAAGAGAAACATTTGTCATGCTCATCTTGTGCTCCATAAAACCAGTCATTTGTTCCGCCATTAACATCGTATAGTAGATCAGCTGGCTGACCCCATTGATAACCATTGTACATTGTCATTGCCTGACCCATGGCTACAAAAATATCATGATCAGGTGTGTCGTCTGTAGTGTATCCCCAAGGGAAAAGAGTCAGGTTGCTGTATGTGTGAACACTGTTATTGGTGACAAACTCATGAGAGTTGATAAAGTTCATCATTGCCTGGACACAAGGTTCGCTCCCAGGAGAAGCTCCACGATAAGTTTCATTCCATGGATCCGGACTACTGCCGCCTCCGCCCCACATATACGGATAGTTACGGTTTGGGTCAACACCATATGATCCGCCGCCATTATTGCGACGGTTCTTACGCCACATACCGCCACCATTTGGGTTGGTCTGGCGGTTATATTCAGAACCATCAGGGTTCACAACCGGGATAAAATAAACTTCACGAGAATTTACAAGTGAAGTAATTTCATCGTCAGTACTGTAATTTTGTGCCAGGTACTCTGCAAACATCATTATAAATTCAGAAGACATGATTTCACGAGCATGATGCATACCGTCGAACAGAATTTCAGGAACATCTACCTGGTCAACATCAGGATTATTTGAAACACGGAAAGCCCAAATATCACGACCTTCAATAGTCTGTCCAATCGACCATTTTTCACTTACAAGCCCAGGATAGCTGGCGTGAAGTTGATCCATCCATTCTACAACTTCTGGCCAGTTGTGATACGCGCCATAACCACGAGTTTGATTTCGCAGCTGGTAATGGGTAGTCATATCTGGAATAACAACTTCCATGTTAGCACCAATACGCTGGAGTTTTTCCAGATATTTTGGAGTAGCTACAATATCTGCAGAAACACCGTGCTTGACTGAAACTATATCATATTCAGGGTGTGCCATCAGATACTCTTCATCAGCAAAAGAGTCAAAATGGTATCTGACAAGAGAGTAAGTCTGCTCAGCTGCTTGCACTGTAATAGCAAGCAAAACAAAAGCGGCTAACAAAGCCAAAGTAGCACGAAAACGCATTTCATCCTCCGGATGACAAGGAAGTGGATTGTTTCTTATTGGCGGGTAGTGTATTATACCACATAATTAATCATAATTCAATGGTTCCAAGAAGCAAAACAATGGCTCAAAGTTATGATAGTAAGGCAAGATCAGAGGTGATTTTTGAAAAATGACGCAATAGAAGAGAAATGTATGGGCGTTGCTCAACTCGTTGACAACCTTAGCGTTGGTGGGGCAGAGCAGCTTGCTGTGCGAATTGCCAACGGTTTGGCAAAAGCGGGTAAGCCTGCGTTTATTTATGTATTGCGTGACACAGGACCACTGGTTGACAGGCTTGACCCTGATGTAACTCTCAGGGTTATGGATATCCACAGGCGTCAGATTAATAATCCATTCAAGTTTATTGCATCACTTATCAATGGCCATGGAAAGTTTTCCAGGCAAATAAAGGCAGATAATGTTGCGGTTGTTCAAAGCCATCTGACTCATGCAAATTTCTGGAATTTGTTATTGTCTCTAACTGGATTAACGATTGGTTTTCCAACCATTCACAACAATCAGGAATTTCAATATGGAAGTTCAGGTGTCAAGGGGCGCCTGGCAAAATTTGCATACAAACTGATGTTGTCAAAATGTGGTGGTGTTATTGCCTGTTCTGAAGAAGTCAGATCATCGTTGATAAATGAACTTGGAGTAAGTGATCCTGGAGAAAAACTGATTACAGTTACCAATGGTGTAGATATTCCTGAAAGAATATCAGAGCAAACGCGTATTAATGTACGAGCCGGGTTTTCACTGACTCCAGAAACTCCAGTTGTTCTTGGTGCAGGCAGGTTGACATACCAGAAAAACTTTTCTGTACTTGTTGATGCCGCTAAAAAAGTAAAAGAGAAAGTACCTGAAGTGAAGTTCATAGTTGGTGGTGAAGGTGAACTACGTGCCGATCTGGAAGCTCAGATTGCCAGATTGAATCTGGAGGAAACAGTATTGCTTCCAGGGAACATTATGAATCTTCCAGAGATGATGCAGTCTGCTGATTTATTTGTCCTTCCTTCAAAATATGAAGGTTTGCCATTGGTTCTTCTTGAGGCTATGGCAAGTGGTCTACCAGCTGTTGGGAGTAGTATCAAAGGAACTATTGATGTGATTGAAAGTGGAAAAAACGGATTGTTAACAGAACTTGACGATGTAGACGGGCTGGCAAATGCGATTACCGAATTGTTAACAGATGGAAACAGGCGAATGAGTATGAGTGCTGAAGCAGTCGAGACAATTGATTCAAAGTTCAGTTTCAACAATTTATTAAACAAGCTTGAAAATATTTACAGCAGAGTTTCAGGACTTGCTTGATTCGTAGTATTTGAAAATTTCCTGAACACGCATATCCCATGATTCATTGCGCATTCGATCAATTCGCATCTGCCTTAATTCCGATGAGTCATCTTGCAGTACCTTGTGAATAGCAGACAAGAATTCTGGTCCGGTTTCTGCAATTTCAACAATTCCTTTATAGCTGTTTACAACTTCTTCAATTGGGCAAGACACAACCGGTAGTCCAAGGCTCAGGTATTCTTTTGTTTTTACCGGGCTACAGTGCTTAATCCATTCAGTCATTTTCCAGTTCATTATTCCAGCGTTGAAATATTTTCCATAAAGTGGAATCTCCGAGTAAGGCTTAAATCCAAGCAAGTGGACATTTGGCAACTCGGAAATAATTGAATAGTCGCCAAACACTCTGCCAATAAGCACAAATTGTAATGAAGGGTCTTCAGTAGCAGCGTAACGGATCACTTCCAGATCGTTTGAATCGGTTAAGGAACCAAAATACCCAATACGAGGTTCTGGAATATTTGCCATATCTTCAGGGATTGTAGTGTCGGATTCCATTATGCTGTTGAAGGATCTGAAATCAACGGCATGTGGCAAGTAGTATACATCTGAACGTTTGTTTTTCAGGCTGTCTGTAATTTTTTGTGACGCACAAAGGACAATGTCAGCAGTTTCAAAAAGTAATTGATCTCTGTCTGTGATTGATGCTTTAGCAGTTATATCACGATAGGAATCGTATTTGTCAGTATAGTAGTAAATCATTCCAGAGTGGTTCAATTTACCAACAACATTGCCAAAAGAAGGCATGCAGACAAATGCAAGGGGTTGCTTTAAACCCAGAATAATGTAGGCCAGTTTAATTTGAAAGAGGAGCCATTTTTCATTCAGTTTTTCAACTGTAGGATTTCCAAACAAAGGCAAAATAATTGGAGAAAGGATGTAAAAACCTGGACGATGAGGCTTTAGCCATCGTAACCAGGATTTAAATTTCAGAAAAACTCTACGCGTGAAACCGTGCTTACCAATTTTAGGCATGTTCATGCCGATGTTGTTTATCCAGAGAACCTTGTGGCCAGCAGAATGCATTGCATCTGTTATTTGAATTGGGCTGCCAGGATTGCTGTTCCAATAGTCATAGCACCCAAAGCAGACAATAGGCTTCTGGCTGTCCATCAATTACTCCCTGAATCCTCTACCAGGTTCCGGACAAGTTCTATTGTATATTTCTTCGATGTTCAAAAACTCAGCATCAGGAATTGTTTTTATATGTCTTATTGTTTTTGTAATCAGATCAAGTGATTCTTCTGTGTGATGGAATCGATGGTGAAGCAGTACTCCGATAACAGGAGTGAAGTTTAAAAACGGAGTAATGTTTTCTGCCATTTTTTCAGCAGAATGAAACTCACAAGTGTTGCTGCCATGCTCACCAATGTATTTATCGATGAATGAGACAGCCATATCTACACAGTACATTCCGGTTTTGGGGTAGGTGCCAAGATGATATGAAACATGCTTGTCCAAAATTTGCCCAAGATTTAATGCGTGCCCAACAGCATACATGATTCTGCGTGACAATCGATGATTATAGTGTGAACAAATAATTCTGAATCCAAGATCATCTGCAGCTCGCATAGAGTTTTTGTTGTATGGCCCAAAGGGAAAATTCAAGCAAGGCAGAAAGGCGTCACCAAGTTTTTCCTGCAAGATTCGCTTACCGTCAGACAGATCTGCGAATTGATCATCATATGATCTGTTTCCACCAAATTCACCAACATCTCTTTCAACATGATCATAGCCATGCTGCATCAACTCGACAAACCGTGGGTCCTTGGATTTTTCAGCCAGAAGCCAGTCAACACATTCATCGGTTACATTGGCAGGTTCAACTGTGTGAGTAATTGGCACACCTTCATCAGTGCAGCGTCTAGTGACATTGACAAGTTCATCGTCCAGAATATTTACATCGTCATTTCTAAAATAGAAAATTGGCATTAATTTTTCCTCTTGTTTGCAATCTCTGCGAAGAACTCACTGATTCTTTTGGCTGATTTTTTAATGTTAAATTCATCGTTGACCCAATCATATCCACCTTTGGATATTTTAGCAGTTAGCTCAGGGTCTACAGCAAGTTGAGCCATGGCTTTTCCAACCGCAAGACCATCTTCAGGCTTAAGCAATAATCCGGTTTTTTCATTGATGACCAGTTCTGGTACACCGGAAAGTTCTGTTGAAATAACCGGGCAACCACATGCCATTGCTTCCATCAAGGTTACCGGGATTCCATCCATGTCACCGTCTGGGGCCAGTACGCAAGGTAAAACAAACATATCGGCTGATAGCATCAGTTTGCGAATTTCATCTTGTTGCAATGGACCGGTGAAAGTGACTTTGTCAGCAAAGCCAAGAGCTTTCGCTTTTTCCTGGAGTTCAGGAATCAAAGGACCTTCACCAACCATAGTACAGTTCCAGTCAATTCCTTCTTTATCCAGGTATGCGAGCCCATCAAACAGGTAAGTAAATCCCTTTTTAGGAACAATTCTGCTGACTGCCAAAATATGTAAGGGGGTATTACATTTTTGTCGATGATTGAAGGTGAAGTCACTCATACGCAATCCACATCGAACAATTTTTGTAGCAGGTACTGTGTCTGCAACCTGTGGATAAAACTGTGTATTGAACTCTGAGATTGATGATACACCAGATGCACGTCTGAATTTTGTTTTCAAACCGATTCGGTCATGAAAAACGCCTGCGCCGTGATCAGTAAATGTGAACGAGCATCCAGTAAGAGCTGACAAGAACATCGAAAAGGATGTTGGCGACCCAGCAAAGTGCGAGTGAATGTGCTGAACTTCTTCATTAATTATCCAGCCAGAAAATCGGCATGCAATCAGCATCTGATAAAAAAGTTTCAACTTCTGCGTAAATGAATCTTCGTTATTTACAAATGCTGTTTTTGCAGCAGTGATAAATCTGGTTGGAGAGCGGAAGAATGTCGAGACTACTCCACCAACAACAGGAAAGAACGAAGCAGGATAGACAAATTTGCATCCAGATAAATCACATTCAGGTTTTGTTGCAGCTGAAGTATCGGGATTACGAACAGAAAGAAGCTTGACGTTAACTCCAATGTCCCTTAGTCCGTTTATTTCACGTGTAATAAACGTATGGGATAAAGCAGTAAAATTGGTTGATATGTAAAGTACTTTCAACTTTGTCTCCATTTTGAGCCTTCAAATCGTAACAATGCAAGTCAGGTTCAAATCCGATGAACCATGAGTAAACTTGTTGTAAAGCGAGACGAAATATTATATCGGCCTGATAACGAGGTTCTTTAGAACCTATGAAATACTAACATTTAGAAATATATGTTGCAACCGTATACAATTCACTATTATTAGTTGAATAAAGGAGTGAGTCATGAAAAAAATGTTAACAATCGTCGCATTAATGAGTATTTGTTTGTCTGGTTCAGCACAAGCTGTTGAGGACCCTGATATAAATTCAATAATGTTCTGTCCAACACCGCAAACATTGCCTGCAGGGTCATCGTACTTCAGGGACGTAGAACTGTTTTTTCTGAACTATGGCTACTCAATAAGCGATGATACCAATATCAGTATCGGGACGCATTTTCCTATTACAGGAGAGCTCAGTTTTGTTTCTGCAGGATTTAAGCATCGAATTTTTGACAGAGATGAGTATCGATTTGGACTTGCTCTTTTTGCTAACGGCACATTCTACGACGATGGCAGTTTTGGTGTTTTTGGGGTGATAGCTGGAAATGGTGACAATGATAAAAGTTTAAATCTGTCAGTAAGTCAGGGCTATAATGAACATTCTGATAGTGGAATAATTGTTATGCTGGGTGGTGACAAGAGAATAGGCGACGGTACCAAAATTATTGCCGAGTATTTTAATACTACTGCATTTATGGAATTCGATAATGACTTTTATGGTTTTAGCAATATTGGAGTACGCTGGTTTGGTGAAACTATGGCAGTTTCGTTGACTGCAATGACCCCGTTGCAGGACGATAGTTTCTTTTCTCTGCCTATGGTATCTATATCAAAACATTGGTAGTTACTCAATAGAAGTTGGATAACCAGCTGCTTGCCAGGCAAGCATTCCGCCGTGCACAATCATTATGTTCTCAAATCCCATATTGTGTAGAATATGGGATGCCAGAATACTGCGTCGGCCAACTCTGCTAATCAAAATAACCTGTTTGTCTTTGGAAATCTTGTCTTGGCTTGAGGTCAGCATCGGTAGCGGCAGGTTTGTTGCTTGAGCAATGTGACTTAGGGCAAACTCCCTGTTTTCTCCCACATCCAGAAGCTGAACAGAATCAGGATTATCTGCTAACATTTTCTTTATAGTTGCAACTGGAACTTCGTGAACGGGAATCTCTGCAATTCTGGCAATTTCATTATAGTCAACACTCTCATCGTGTTTTGGCAGGGCCTGACATTCAGCAAAAATTCTCTTATCACATTCGTAAATACAGATTCCAGGATGCAGAACTTTGTGGAACATAAATCCGATTGGGTCTTCTTTGCGCAGGATATTTCGATGTCCTAAAAATCTCATAAAACCACTAACACTCATCATATGCAAAACGCGGGAGCGAACTCCATCAAAATAAACGTCGCCACCTTTATCTCTAATCTGTCTTATTACTGACTCAAGCATGTGGACACCGCTGACATCAATGTGATTTACACGATGCATTCTCATCAGCAGAAAAACATGGCCAGGAGAGCGTTTGAGTATTCGCTGAATCTCTTCCTCAACATGAGCAACTGCGCCAAAATATAGAGACCCTTCAATTTCTATCAGTCCCATTTGCGGACACATCTGGCGTCGATTTCTAACTTTCAATAAATGGTGATAGTTCTCATCGGGGACAACTTCATGAACATCAGGTGTGGATGTTTTAAGCAGGTGTCTTGAGAACGACACCATCATTCCAGAAAGAACAGCAAATTCCAGGGGCAAGAGCAATGTTGCACCAAGAGTGGAAAACATTATTACAGCGTCGCCGCGAGATGATTTGGCTATGCGAACTATCTCTTTTCTATCGACCATATTCCAGGCAGTTACAAGCAGAACAGCCGCTAGTGAAGTTAGTGGCAAAAACCGTGCAAGTGGGGCAAGTAAAAGTACTGCAATCAGAATCCAGATACCGGAGAATATGCTAGAAAGTTGAGTTACTGCACCTGCATTGTGGTTTACTACAGATCTGGTAAAAGAGCCAGACACTGGATAGCCACCTAAAAAACCGGACGCAATATTGGCAAGGCCCTGTCCAACAAACTCCTGATTACTATTTAGTCGTTGTCCAGTTTGAGCGGCAATGGTGCGTGAAATACTCATTGCTTCAACGAGCCCAATAGCAGAAATTGCCAAAGCGCCTGTACTAAGTCTTCCAATCAAGGTCATATCCAAAATAGGCAGAGCTGTCAATGGTGGAAAAGATCTTGGTAGTTCGCCTAAAACTCTTATGCCATAGCCATCGAGATCGAAAATAGCAACAGTTACAGCAGCCGCAACCATACCGATAAAAGGTGCAGGTAGTTTTGGGACAATCATACGCAGAATGATAATTAGAAACAGAGTGGCCAGTCCAAGCAACAGAGATGGCATGTGAGCTTCAGGAATATGTATAAAAAGATTATGGATGTTATCTAAAAATTCAGTTGTGCTTTGGTACTCAAGCTTGAGAAGGTTTCGTAATTGACCAGCACTGATCAGAATTCCTGCTCCAGCAATAAACCCGATTATCACAGAATCAGCAACAAAGTTTACCAGTACTCCAAGTTTTGCCAGACCTAGCAGTAGACGAATAATACCAACCAGAACAGCAAGACACCCTGCGGCAACTATAAATTCAGGAGTGCCTGGTTCAATAATTTGCATCAGGATTCCAAGAGTCAGCAGGGAATCTGCATTAGTTGGGCCGGTATGAAGATGCTTGGAAGAACTCCAAAGTGCTCCAACTATTGCTGCAACAATAGCAGCATAAAGCCCAGTTTGAGGCGGGAGTTCCGCAATCATTGCATAGGCGATAGCCTGAGGGAGCAAGACAATGGCAACTGTCAACCCAGCCAGTATATCAGGTTGTAACCATTCCCATTTATATTTACGGAAAATTTCGAGAGGTTGCAGAAACATTGAACCGTCTTCTTGGAGAAGCCGTTCGGTATGAAATTTAAGTTTCGCAAATCTGTTTTTCATCCAAGTCTTTCTGTTCTTTATATTCTAGTCAATATGCCGGGTTGGACAAGATATAAAAAAAGAGCCACCCTGAAAATCAGAGTGGCTCGATATTATTAGCAAGAGTTGTTACTTCTTTTTAGCAACTTTCTTCTTTGCTTTTTTCTTTGTTTTTTTGGAAAGTTTATCCACTTCAGCACAAGTGCTTGTTACAGCTTTAACTGAATTTTTGAACAACTTTTTCTCTTCAGCAGTCATTTTTACCTTGATGATTTTCTCGACGCCATTTTTGCCAACAACAGCAGGAACTCCAACAAAGTAACCTTTTACTCCGTATTCACCTTCAAGCAAAGTACAGACAGGAATGATTTTCTTTTTGTCATAGATGATTGCTTCAAGCATTTCCAGAGCTGACCATGCAGGGCTGACAAATGCTGATCCGCTACCAAGCAGCCCAACAACTTCGCCACCAGCTTTGCGAGTGCGAGCTTCAATCTTTTTCAATTTTGCTTTGGTGACAAAATCCTCAACACTCATACCAGCAACTCGGCAAGCAGAGCGGATTGGGACCATAGTGTCACCATGGCCACCAAGGACCATAGCTTCAACATTTTCAACTGAAACGCCAGCTTCTTCAGCTACGAAGTAGCGATAGCGAGCAGAGTCCAAAACGCCAGCCATACCAAGAAGTTTGTTTTTCTTGATACCCAGTTGTTGATAAAGTCTGTAAACAATTGCATCCAGCGGGTTGGCAATTGAGATAACAGTTGCTTTTGGGCAGTATTTTTTGATTCCTGCTGCAACTGCATCGGTAATGCTCAGGTTGATAGTCAGCAATTCTTCACGAGTTGGCATTGTTCCGTCTGGTCGTTTTGTACGAGGAACACCAGCTGTGTTGATAACAAAATCAGCGCCCTTCAATGCGCTAAAATCTTTTGAAGCTGAGTAGTTGAAGTCTCTGCCGATAACTGGAGAACCTTCAGCAATATCCAGGCATTTTCCTTCTGCCAATGCTGGTGGTTTGATATCGACTAGTCCAACTTCGCGAGCTAATCCGCGTGATACGATTTCAGAAAGTAGTACGCCGCCAATTTGGCCTCCGCCTACCAGTCCGATCTTGTTAACCATGATCGTTGCTCCTTGAAAGAGTCAGAAATGTTTTGCAGATGTTACGCAACATGCGCAACTAAACATCTGCGATTATACGAATGTAACAGATGAAACTGTATGTTCAAGCAATAGCCTGCTAATAAATCCCTTTAATAGCAATGTTCGACCAGTCTTCAAATGAACTTCCGTCAGGTGCAGCACCTTCACCGGTCATATTCTTCAGGTCGGCAACAGTAATCCACTTTGCCTGATGTGGTTCAGCTTGCTCTGAAACTGTGGCAAGTATCTCATCTTCGGTGTCAGGTAATTCATCGAGAGAAATTGTGTAGACTGCACCAAAGTGAACACTTGATACATCGTTGCTGTCCGAGTTTATGAATCCGCTCAGTTTCAAGGCAGTACCACCAACAGTCAGACCGGTTTCTTCAACCAGCTCTCGAAGTGCCGATGCGCGCAATAGTCCATGTTCTTGAGTTAATGGGTCTTCTCTGTCGATCGGTTCAATGTGTCCGCCAAAGCCAACAGACCAAAGTCCACCAAGCCTGGCTTCTGTATGTTTTACCTTACGCTGGTAGCAAAGAATTTTAGCATCATCACCACTGCCACGATGCAAAACCAGGTATGGAATTACCTGTTTGAAATGCGAGCACTGTTCCATGAAATCGCGTTCAGCAAAAAACATATCCGGCTGTAATGATTCTAGGTCGATATCAGTAGTTGGCAAAAACCCTTGCGGGCTTAATCCAGGGAATAGGTTAGTTCTACTTATTACAAGAATTGAACGCATTATTTGCTCCGGTTGTTTATGGTAGAAATGCTTTCACATCGGATAATTTCCGTGGAAGGTATTCATCAATTACATAGTTCAGCCCGTGCTTGGCAAGAGCTTGCTGCTCTGCACGAACTCCCATTTTAATCATCTTGTGCAACGCCAGTTGCCAAGGCTTGTGATGCAGGATAAACGGGTCATTTTTCAAGGCATCTTTTGCGCGCTTTATATCCACTTCTTTCAGTGGGTGAGTAGGTAGCTCATAATCTTCAATGTCCTGTGGAGTTATTCCAAGGAAGCTGGCTTGAGGTACACAGAAATATTGATTCAAGTGAGCCGCAGAACCTGATCCCACTTTCAATGTTCTATATATATTGGTGAATCCATAAGGGTCGCCATCTACAAATACGTGTACAGGGATATTCATGTCATCTGAAAGTCGACGTACAAATCGACGACACGCTCTGGTTGGAACACCACCAAGTGAGACCAAAATACAGTTCGCAGTTTTCCAGTAATTGTGTTTTACAAGTCGCTGAAACATACCCGCGGTTTCAATGCAAAGAATAAAATCTGCATCGGTTTCAAACTTGAGCTGCTCAACTGAAATTGGGACAGAGTAGGCACCTGAACCAAATTTTGTGCAATCGATGCGTAGCTCATCTCCAGAGTCACGATCATAATCTATAACAACCAGTTTGCCTGCTACATCGCCACCTTTTTCTTCAGGCACAAATCCAAGTTGTTCGCGATTAACTGAGAAAAACGCCTCAACATCTTCCATCACGGTATCACTCTCAGGTTGTTCCTTGAATCGAGCATCGCCCCAGTTTTTACTTACATAGTAAGCTTCACGCTTGGTAGCCATGTCGTCGGTTACAACAAGTTCCTGTGAAAGAGAAATCATTTTCAAAGTCTGGGCAAAAGTTTTAACAGTATTTACCGTTAAGGCTCTTTCCTTCTTTTTACCCTTAAGTTTGAAGTATCCGATTTTCGGGTCATAGTTCACATTGGACAAACTTCGCAATGGAAATTTCATTGAGGGCTTGCTGCCCTTGAGAATATGACTCTTGATTACACCGGCTTCTTTTTGCATCAACTTTATTAGCGTCGAGCCACTGACAGGTTTCACTGTTTTTTTCTTACCAACAGTTTTTTTAACTGCAGCAGCTTTCTTCTTTGGGGCAAAATTCAGTTCTTGCTGTTTCTCGGTTTTTTTCTTAGCGGACACTATTTTATCCTTCTCTACAGGCTGTAAAGTTCAGTGTATTTCGATTCCAGGTAATTAACAAATGAGTCAATTGCAAGAGGGCTTCCACTTGCTCGCTCACATAATTCGCCAGCACTATATCTGCGACCATGTTGATGAATGTTTTCGCGCATCCAGTGCAACAGAGGTAGTAATTCGCCACGTTCAAGCTGGTTGTTTAATTCAGGCAGAGCTCTTTCTGCTGCATTCATAAATTGAGCGGAATAGAGGTTGCCCAGAGTGTAAGTCGGGAAATATCCGAATGCCCCAGCACTCCAGTGAATATCCTGAAGTACTCCCTGGCTGTTGTCAGCAGGAGTGATGCCAAGGTACTTTTGCATCGATTCATTCCATTGCTCAGGCAAATCATTTACATCGATATCGCCTTGTAGCAGAGCCCTCTCAAGCTCCATTCGCAGGATGATGTGAAGGTTGTAAGTCACCTCATCAGCTTCAATTCTAATGGGCGATTGTTTCACGACATTTACTGCTTTATACAAATCTTCTGCCGATGCATTTTTAAATTGAGCTGGGAAGAGTCCTGAAAGTTCTTTGTGCAAATGAACTGAAAAAGGTTTGCTTCGTCCGACCATGTTTTCCCAAAGTCTGGATTGAGATTCATGGATACCCAGGCTTACTGATTCGCTTAATGGAGTACCCATCAATTCTGATGGAAGTCCTTGTTCATAAAGACCATGTCCACCCTCATGGATAGCTGCATAAAGTGCCGCACCAAGGTTGTCACGATGATAAGCTACGGTTAACCGGACATCAGTATTGCAGCCAATTTCAGCAGTAAAAGGATGAGCGGAGCTATCTAGTCTACCACCAGAAAAATCAAAACCGATACACTCCAGCAAATCAATGCACATTGTCTGTTGTAATGCAGGCTCAAAGTTTCCCTGTAAAAGTTTATCGTAATCTACAGAACCTTTAGCTCTGATTTTATCCAGCAATGGAACTAGCTTATCTCTCAGGCTACTGAATTGTTCAACAAGATTAGAGGTTGATTCACCAGGTTCATATTCAGCAAGCAGGGCATCATAAGGCTCTTCACTGTAGCCAATTGCTTCAGCCTGTTGCTTCCTCAATTCTACAATTGTTTGCAGGTCTGGAGCAAACAGCGGCCAGTTGTTTTCCTGTCTTGCCTTAACCCACGACTGGTTGGCAGCAGTTGTGGCCATAGCCAACTCTTCAACCAGTTTGCGAGGAACTTTAACTGCTCTATCGCGATCTCTTTTTGTTTCCCGGACAGCGACGGCCTGATCAAAACTCAACTCCTGATCATTTAACCTTTCAAGTAATTCACCAAAATCAGGGCTGGTCATCATTTGATGAACAAGCCCGGAAAGCACAGCATTGCAGCGAGATCTGCAGAGAACAGCTTTGCCTGGCATCATTGTTTCCTGATCCCAGTTCAACAGTCCAAGTGCTGAGGTCAGGCCATGAATACTACTGATTTTTTCCAGATACTTTTCAAAATCTGACATGGCTACAACTTTCTGCTTCGCTCAAGCGTATCGGTCAGAGTTGTAATTATTTCTTCTTTTTCAATTTCTTCCAGATTCAGAATTTCCTGTAAAGCAATTCCGATGTGTGGAATGTATTTCTGGATATAGCTTTGTTTTTTAAGTGCATCTTTTTCGCGAACACGTCTGCGAATGTATCGTTGCAAATGCCTGCCAGCTTCCTGTAATGCAAGCTTGATCTCTTTGATAATCTCAGGGTAATGGGCAACAGCCTCTTTACTTTCAGAGGTAAATGGAACCCATACTGATGACATGTGAACAAAAATAATCAGTGGTCCTGTTGGCAGTGCGCCACGACTTTGTTGCATTCCATAACTGCGCCAGTTATTGCTCAATACAGACTTGTGTACAGCGCAAGCTGAAGCCTGATAGAGCAGTGGCACACGATTAGCAAATCGTAAAACCTGTGCAAGTTTGTCAGCAGGGATATCGCCACCGTAAGCAAGTCCTACTTCAATCTGGAATGGATTGCCCCGGTAAACAGAAGGCGGTCTGGAAACCGACGTATAAAAATCGGCTTCAAATCGTTGCTTCAAACCTGCAAGTACCAGCTCTTCACCAATGGGAGCCAGACAGTCAGTTGGAGGGTTCGGTATCTTGGTGGAGTTGATTGCATCCATCAAGCTTTTGACATCGGTCTGTTCCATATGTCGAGTTGATTTTTTTGGAGTAAAGCCACCTGTATCAATAATCGTTGCACAAGCTTTTGGGCCAACTTTACAAAACTCCTTACGTAAAAAACCGCTGATGTTGCGCTGTTTTGTATCTTTGAGCATTCGCATCAGAATCCCAAGCTCAACTCCATAGGGGTGAGGTTTGATTTCTTTTGCCTGAATAGGTAACTCAGCTGCAGCGCGAGAATAAATCATCTCATCGCCACGGGGATTACGGTATGTAAGTCTTATGTGAGGGTTTGCAACCGCAGTCTGTTCGAGATAAGTGTCAACTGAATGCTGGCCTCTTTTATAAGAGCCAGTCAGCTCAATTTCAACTCTGGTTCCATGAACTGGCTCCCAGCTTACCTCTTCATCTTTTTTAATAACAGGCTCGTTCTTTTTCATGTCGAGCATCAATTCAAATCGATGTCCAATATCCTGATCCTGTGTCCGGCTAAAAATCACCACAGGCTTTCCAGTAGTTAACTGCCCATACATTCCTGCAGCTGAAATACCGATACCCTGTTGGCCTCTGCTTTGTTTAAGGCTGTGAAATTTTGAACCATATAACAGTTTTCCAAAAATCTTTGGTATCTGTTCTCTGACAATTCCGGGTCCGTTATCCTGAACGATAACTCGATAGTGTTCTTCTTTGCCCGGTGCAACTGCACCATTTTTTTTCTTGGGCTTTTCATCTTCGGATTCAAGGGTGAGAGTCTTATCGCCATTCCCGTTTTTCTTGACTTCAACTGGCAGAATTTCGATAAGAATATCAGGCAGAATTCCAGCCTCTTCACAAGCATCAAGAGAGTTGTCAACTGCTTCTTTAATTGTTGTTAGAAGTGCTTTGGCTGGTGAATCAAAACCGAGTAAGTGGCGATTCTTGGTGAAGAACTCACTGATCGATATCTCGCGTTGCTTTTTAGCCATTGATTGTGCAGTGGCTCTCTCAGGTGCATTTTTTACAGTGGCGGGCATCCGGCTCCGTCCCTTCATCCCAGTGTTTTGATGTTAATTTGATTGATGGCCAACCTTACTTCAGTAATAGTTCTGGTGCAAGTGGTATTAACGAAATCTCGATTTCATTGCGCCCCACGATGACTGAACTGCAGGCAATTCAATGCCTTCACAGGTAATTTCCAAACTAAAACCTCCACCCCAGGAATCTTCAACAGGGGCAAAAGAGTCAATGCCGATGTAAACAGTTGTGGTCGATCCTGTATCGTTTCTCCAGGTCAGCTCTTCAGGCTCTTCCAGCGTGCCTTGATCAGTAAATGCTATACATTCAGCATCGGGCCCACAGTCATCAAACATCCAGATGGCGCCATCGAAAAACAGTTGTGTCAGCGAAACATCAACAGTTGCGGTATCAGGAAGAACCACTGAAAACCATTGTTCGCCACCGCGTTCCATATATTCACTGCAATCAGCTGTTTCAATCAAGTTCGGTTGTTCAAAGAGATTGCTGTCAATAATTGTCTCTATGGAACTACATTCAATCGGAGTTGACAAGTCACATGCTTCTTGCGGAAGCCAGGCAGGCATTGTTTCCAGAGTAACCGTGAAAGCCCCCGACTCTCCAAGATATCCATCAACAATCAGGTAATAAGTACCAGAATCGATTTCAGCTGAGAATTCCGAGCTTGCCATGCCGATACATAAATCAGGGTCGCAATCAGAAAGCAGGATAAGGTCAAGGTCAGGTTCGCTGAAGAGAGTTGCATGTAAAATTATGCCCTGGTCCACTTGCAGTTCATAGATAATTTCTCCACCGGATTCATCCCATTCTTCACAGGAGTAGCTGTTGCAGCTGTCGGGAATACCTTCGGTGCTATCTTCCAAAGATATTTCAGACCAGATTGACAGTTCAACCAAAACGGTTGAGCTGCAATCCAGATTACGAGTAATATTTTCAGGATTGCCGCTGCGCATCAAATTCTCATCGCCAACAGCAAAGAAGTTGTCAGCATAAACTCCGCTAGCAATGATTGACAGAACGGCTACTAATAAAGCAGTATACACTTTGTTGAATCTGTTGAATTGGTTACTATTCATAACTGACCTTTGATTCACGGTGAAGACACAATCAGGCTGACAACATACACTATTCAGCCCAATGTTACAATTCCAAGAGTAAGGCATTGGATGTTTGATACATTTCAAATAGGAAACTACAAAGCTATTTCGTTAATAGGAGAAGCCAGACTCCCTGAAAATGGTTTTTCTGTCTCTTTCACAGGGGATTTTGGGTTTTGGTATGAGTATCCAGACTCGGAATCTCTTGCTACTCGATTGGCAATGGATAATGAGTTGCTCTCTAATTTTGACTTGAGAGTAATCAATCTTGAATTCATTTTGCCCGCAACCAGAGGTCGGGAAAAGGATATCAAGTGCGATGCGATATCTTTGGATTATTTGAAAGGATCAATTTTTGATATTGTTTCATTGGCTAACAACCATGCAGCAGTTTTTGGGATTGAAGGTGTTACTCACAATATTGAAAGTCTGAAACAGGCTGGCAAATCAATTATCGGTGTTAAAGATAGTCCTGTGGCAAAAATATCCAATATAGGTATCTATTCATTGACCGACCTTCTGGATGATTCTGACCCCGATCATCAAATTTATAGAACTTCAGATAAAGAGATTCAGTTTTTGTTGTCAGAGCTGGATGATTGTGAAGTTGTCATAGGGTTTCCTCATTTGGGCTCACGCAGCATTTATCCAAGTCCACGAGAACTGGATTATGTTAAAAAACTACAAAAAGCAGGAACCGATTTAATTGTATGTACCGGAAGTCATTTCCCCAAAGGGTTTGTTTCTATAGATGGCAATCCGGTCTGTTTTGGGTTGGGCAATTATCTTTTTGATTGGGCAGGTGGCGATACAGAGCCTGTTGGTATGCATGTTGTTGCCAATTTTACAGATGAGGGTCTCACTCAACTATTCGCAATTCCATTTAACAATCAGGTAACATCAGAGTGTTCAGGGGTTTTAACCAACCAGGAGTTCGAAAATTTTCTGAAAGAATTTGAGGCCAGGTCAACTGATGATTTATCTTGTTTCTGGAATGACCCCAGGACTCAAGCGGGAGTAATGGACCGGTTGAAGAATCTGGATCGGCGGAAAATAAAAAGGCTTCGTCCACGGCATATATTTTATGGATTACGGGCAATTTGGGCAAAGCTTGTAAAGCGATAAAGCAAGGGGGAATGATGTCTGAAAAAATGCCCGAGTTTATCATAATTGGTGCAGCCAAATCAGGCACTACTGCATTGTATGAATATCTTGTAGAGCATCCCGATGTTTTCATGAGTCCAATTAAAGAAACAAACTTTTTTGCATGGGACGCCAGCGGTGTAAAATCAATTTTTGGCGATAAACCTAACAACTACTTTCCTGTAAAATCGATTTCTAAATATCAGGAGATTTTTGCCAAAGCAGAAGCTGGTAAAGTTTGTGGCGAGGCGTCTCCACTTTACCTGGAGAGTGCTACGGCGGCGATTAAGATTCGCGAGACAATTCCCAACACAAAAATTATCGTGATTTTACGCAATCCTGCCGATAGGGCTTTTTCAGATTACTGCATGCAGATCCGGCACAGTTATACTGGAGAAACAGTTGAAGAGGGTCTTGCCCCTGATTCACACTCTGTTCAGGGCGGTAATTATTACACAATGCTTAAGCAGTATTATGACATTTTCCCATCGGAAAATATTCTGGTGCTCAAGTTTGAAGACCTGAAAAGTAATCCTGAACAGCAGGTACAAAAAATGTTTGATTTTATTGGAGTTGACGGCAAATTTTTGCCAGGTTTTAACAAAAGGCATAATCCAGGAGGATATCCAAGGAATATGTTTGTCAATAAAATTCTGGCAGTGGCTTCTCGTCGTGAAACGATGAAGTGGTTGACTCCCAACTGGCTAGTTCAATTTATAAAGCGTCGAAGAGAAGAAAACTGGGCAGATTTACCAGAATTTCCTCCCGAATTACGATCTCAATTAGTTGATAGCTATAAAGGTGAGGTCAGTAAGTTGAGCCAGCTGACTGGATTGAACTTTGAAGAGTGGAATAAATAGGTCTCAAGGAGTAATCTATTTTGCCGAAGTTCAGTAAGGCACAAGAAGTTACACTCATTTATATACTCAGGAGCTTGATGTGAGTAAACGTATTGCAATGGTTGCATACACTCATTACCAGACAGACCCTCGTTGCAGACGTGAGGCGGAGCTTTGCGCTGAAAATGGCTGGCAAGTCGATTTTTATGCTTTAAAAACAACAGAGCAGGGCTCAAAACTGGAAAAGTCCGGCGTGAATGTGATTGAAGCAGGGATGGACAGGTATAGAGGAGACTCACCTGTTAATTACATGCTAAGTTACATTGAGTTTCTTCTTCGGGTTTCATACACAATTTTATTCAACCACATGAAAAACAAATATCAGGTTATTCATGTCAATACAATGCCAGACTTTATGGTGTTCACTGCATTTATTCCAAAATTCATTTTTGGAGCAAAGGTAATTCTGGATGTTCACGATGTGATGCCAGAAATATACATGACCAAATTCAAACTTGGGCCAAATCATTGGAAAATCAGATTGATCAGGTTTATCGAAGTTTTTTCTGCCAAAGTTGCAGATGCAGTTTTAGCGGCAGAGCATCCCAAGGGAGAACTGCTTGTTGAGCATGGCGTTCCTCGGGATAAAGTATCTGTGCTACTTAACCTTCCAGATGACTCAATATTTCCGATGAACAAAAAAAAGCCAACAGACTTGCCTGAAAGCCCTGAAGATGAATTCAAGTTGATTTATCATGGAACGCTTGCACATCGACTTGGGCTTGATTTGGCTGTAGCTGCAATGCCGGCAGTTCTGGCAGAATATCCTGGAGCAACATTACGGATAATTGGCGATGGTGACCATTTGCCTGAGCTTCACAAAATGGTAGATGAGCTGGGGATTAATGAATCGGTCACATTTTCCGATGCATTTCTGCCTCTGGAAACAATTCTCCCAGAACTTCAAGCTGCACATCTTGCTGTTATACCAACTCGACATGAAATAAGCACAGATTATATGCTTCCGACAAAACTGATAGAATATTTACGGCTTGGCATTCCGGCTTTGGTTACTCCAACTCGGACAGTGCGATATTATTTTGGAGACACAAGGCCAAACTATCTGGAAGAAACAACACCTGAGGTTGTTGCTAATGCAATAATCAGCGCCAGACAGGATTATGACAAAATAATGAGTGATACTTTGGAAATGCAGGATGATTTTTTCTCCAAGTTTGATTGGCCTGTTCACAAACAAAGTTATCTGGATCTTCTTGATAGATTAACGAACGGGAAAAAATAATAATGTTGGATTATTTACCTGGTTTATTTCTTCGGAGGCTTGGAGTAATGCTGATGGAGGTTTTGCGTAAAACCGAAGGTATGTCCAACCTGCAGGATCTGGAAAAATCACAATGGCATTTGTATGGTCAACTGGAAGAATTGCAGATAACAAATCTTCGTGAACATTTTATCTGGTGCGAAAAAAATATACCATTCTGGCAGAAGAAGTTTGCAGAAAAAGGCTTTAAACCTGATCACTTTTCCTCGACAGACCAACTTCAGCAATTGCCATTAATGGACAAAAGTATCATTCGCGAAGCAGGGGATACGCTTTTCCCAACCGATGGCCTGGACAGACAGCGTCGGCCAAAATGTACTTCAGGTTCAACTGGAATCCCTCTGAATTACTATCTCGATAGAAAATCGCACAGTTATCTATGGGGTCATATCTGGAGAGCATGGGGTCAGACGGGCTATAAGCCTGGCGATCTTTATGCAACGCTGAGCGGCGGTTCCCTGTTACCGGAACATGTCGATTTCAAACAGCGAGTATATCTGCTTCTAAGTGGCTGCCTGCATTTACCAAGCTATCATCTTACAGAAGAAATAATGGATGAGTACTGTCTCAATCTGGCCAAAACAAAGGTTGGGTTTATGTATGGGTACCCATCAAGCCTGGAATTATTTGCAAAGCATGTTAACAGTAAATCAAAACCGATTATTCCTGCGCAGGCCGTTTTTACAACCAGCGAAATGTTAACTATTGAAGCCAGGGCTGAGATTGAAAAAGCCTTTAAGTGCCAGGTTTTTGATATATATGGTTGTAATGATTCCGGTTTATACAGCTTTGAGTGCCAGCACCATAACGGGTTTCATCAGGGGATGGAGAGCTGCTATGTTGAAGTTGTGGACGATAACGGTAACTGCTTGCCTGATGGCCAGATAGGTCGCATTGTGACAACGCATTTTGCCAACAAATCGCATCCATTTATTCGTTATATAACAGGTGATGTCGGGGCAATTGACAGGTCTCCCTGTGAATGCGGAAGAGGATTGATTCGTCTGGTTAAACTTCAAGGTCGTGAGAGGGATTTCGTTCGTACAGAAGATGGCAGGAAAGTGCATGGAGCATTTTTCAATCATTTCGAGCCTTTTTACAACAATAGCTGGATTGATAGATTTCAAGTTTATCAAAGTTCTGTCGGGAAACTGGAAGTTCGTTTGCAGGTAAATGAAAAGCCGGCTCAGAGTACTGTTGACAAGTTGGTAGATGAACTCCATGAGGGTCTGGGAAAAATGGATATATCTGTAATTTTTACTGATGAAATGGAATTAACTTCCACAGGTAAATTCAGAGTCGTTATCTCTGATGTTGACTAAAGCTGTTTTTCTCTCAGGTCCTGTAAATCCATCATTATATTTTTGATGTATCTTCCCTTAAGAATTCCAAGCAAGGCGTCTGCCGCCTGGACAAGTTTCCAGTCTCTCTTTTTACTTCTGAATAATGTTTTGTTTCGTCTATCATTCAGCTCTATTCCAAGAAAATCTTCAAGTCTCATGAACTCACTATCGGTTGTCATAAGTTCTTGAAAGCTGAGCATAAGATAATCGACATCATTGTTGTTAATATATTCAATAATACTTTCATTGTGTTCAGACCAACGTTTGACAAAATTCAGTGCTCTAAATGGATTTTTATATAATCTTTTTAAGCCCTCCCAGGTAAATCGAGGCCAAATTTCTCCAGGATGTCTATATATAGCAATAACTTTGTGCTCAGGCAGCTGGTTTTGCCAGCATGGTAGCACAAGAGGTGTTCTTGGATCTTTGAAACCCCAGGTGCCATAGTTTTCATTACAATCATCTATAATCTGGCTCATTTGCTCTTTTTGGCTATCGGACAGAGCTGGATTCTTAGGCTTGACTGTATGCAGGACTGAATAATCATCTATATTCAATATATCCATATTCAGATGCAGGGAGGATTGTCGCTCGTATTTATTGCCTTTATCATATGAAACATCGACAGGAATATCATCGCCCATATTAATGCCGGAATTATGCATTATCTGAGAAACGAGTGTTGTTCCAGATTTGTGCATGCCAAGTACCATATAAATCATATCTGCCTCCAGATTACCAGACAACAAGCTTTGAACTGTTCTTTTTATGACGTAGAGTTCCTCAAGTCAATATAAACCTGCATTTAACGCTAAACTAACTCTTAATTTGACCGATTATTATGGGGTGTTTTGGCAAGATAACTGTTGACTAAATCTATCTTTAGATGTTCTTTAGATAGAACAGCAGGGAAGTGCAACTGTCAAGGCAAGGAAGCCGGGGGTTGATTAAATGAGTGACATTCTTAATGCCAATCGCACAAGTGCTGGTGGCGATGATTTTGAGTACCAGTTAGCTACTGCAGGCAGCGGTGACTTGTATCCAATTCCATCAGGAAATGCCCTAGTCGAAGTTGAACGTATTGCTGGCGCGTTGCTGGATTTACGTCGAGGCAGGGGTGGGCAGGTTATTACATTTGCTTCGTCTGTACATGGCGAGGGATCAAGTTTTATTTCATATAATGTTGCCAGACACATCTCCTACATGATCGGTCAAAAAGTTGCATGGATTGATGCAAATTTTCGCTCGCCTCAACACGGGCTGATTGATGACGGTGTGAGCTTCAGAGAACTATTGGTAGCTCCAGACACATTCGACGACATTTCAACCGGTGGCGATCTGACATTAATACCTCATGGAAACAGGCACGTAAGAACAACTGATTTACTTGAAAGTGATAGTTATTCGGAACTTCTTGCCCGCTTTCAAGATAAATTTGCGATAACAATTATTGATGCACCTCCTGTTTCAGAGTCTATTGATGTTGGCAGGTTGGCTTCTCCAACTATGGGTTTGGTATTGGTAGTTGAAGCTCGTCGATTAAAATATCAGGTAATCAAGTATGGTGTTGAAAAGTTGAATAGCCAGGGCGTGAACGTCATTGGTACTGTAATAAACAAGATGGTTTACGATGTACCTGCAGCAATTTATAATCGGCTTTAGTCATACGGAGGCAAAAGCGTGTTTTTAAAGGTAGACACAAGAGTCAAACGGATTGCATTGCTTGCAGTTATGGTAGCTCTGTGTTTTTCTGTACTGGGTTGTTCTTCTGGTCCCAAGGGATACAGAGCTCCTCAGCTTATTGAGTATAATGAGGCTGAGATTGCCGCCAGGGATGCTGCTAAAACTGCGAGATACAGACTACATCCAGGTGATGTTTTTGATATAGACTTCAAGTATATGCTCAATAAAGACAAATTACAGCTATTACGAATTCTTCCTGATGGCACTGTAACCTGTGCAGGTGTTGGTGAGGTTGCTGCTGCTGGGTACACGGTTGCAGAATTTGATTCTATTTTGACAGAACTGTACGCCAAAGATTTCAGGGACGCAGAATTATCAGTAATTCTGAAAGAGTTTGCTGCCAGTAAGGTTTATGTTTTTGGAGAAGTCAATAAACCTGGCGAGCATGATTTGGTAACGATGGAAGAGGGGCTACTACAGGCTCTGGCAATGGCTGGTGGTTTTGGTACACATGCGGCTCGGTCTGAAGTTGCATTAATCAGGCTGTCTGAAGAAGGATATATCTATCACAGCATTGATTTGTCAAACATAGAAGAAGCGTCATCAATCAGTCCTCTCGCTCTGCGAATAAGACCCAATGATATTATCTATGTACCGCGCTCTAAAATTGGAGATATGTCGTATAAGATTCATTACATTCTCGAACCAATTGTCTCAATCCAAAATTTATTCTGGGATATATATGCAATTGCTAACATTGACAAGGTTGACCGAATTATTCGGTAAGAGGGGAATAATTTGAATACGGAAATAAATTCCAATCCCAACGAGGCTAACTCAGAATCGCAAATAGGCCTTCGTGATATAATTGCTATTTTGATACGCCGTAGATATGTAGTCCTTGGTGTAGTTGTTCCTATCGTTTTTATGTCATTCTTTGGCGCAATGCGCTCTACAGATATTGCAGTTGTGAACGCCAAAGTAATGATTGAGGGCACGTCTATTGCTGATCCCAGGTTTAGTCGTAAAACAGTTGATTATGATGTTATGATGAGTTCTGCAAAACAGTTGGCTATTAGTATGCCTGTAGCTGAACTTGCATCTGAAGTCTTGTGGGATTCAACTTTGATTCTTGAGCAAGAGGATCCGGAGTTCGTTGGGTTTGCTAACAAGAAGCAACTGAGAATCGAGCTGATGAACGGTATTGATGCAGGTCAGGTTGGTGAGTCAAATGTTTTGGAAATTGAATATACTCACCTGAATCCGTTTTTTGCATTGCTTGTAGTTGAGGCAATGACAGATGCATATATCAATTTTAATATGAAAAACCAGCAGAACAGCCATGCTTTGGATTATTATACAGAACAGATAACTGACCTTCAAACTGAAATAGACAGTTTGATGTTTTTGCGTGCGGAAATATTCACGGAAGCAGGGTATACTAACCTGAACTCCAATACTACTGCAGAAGTCGGTCAGATCAATAGTATGGAATATAAGTATTTTACAATTAAGTCAGACAGAGTTGGCCTGGAAGCCAGAATAAGAAGTATTAAGGATGCAATAAAGATAAATGAGGAATTTGTACCAGCTTTAAGATTGGGTGAGAATCAGACAATACTTGGCAATAGAAGTGCCCTTGATAAGGCTAGGATTAAACTTGCTGAGCTTAGAAGCTTATACACTGAAGAGTCTGTTTGGGTACAGCGCCAAATCGAGTTGGTGGCATTTGCAAAAGAACAACTCGTAGTAGCAAGAGATGCATTTGTTAAGGACCTGGAAATAGAGAAGGCTGGAATTTTGGAGATGGAAAAATCTCTTGAGGCAGCTGTGGCCATTAAAAAAGCTGACCTTGTAGGTTATCCTGAAGTTGAGCGGCAGGTTTCTTCTCTTAATATGAGAATTGATACACAAAGAGATTTGCTGGAAACTCTGCAGATGAAACGGGGAGAAGTCAGGCTCAGTGCTGAAAGTGATCTCCGAATCAGTAACATCACCAGGCTGGATAAACCCACCCTCACTTCAAGTATTGCAGGTGGACGAAAGCTCATCTATGTAGTCTTGGCTGGTATTCTTGGTCTTGCATTGGGTCTGGTTGCAGCAATGTTTGTTGAGAATCAGGACCACAGGATTTATGATTCCAGACAGGCTGCCCAGCTGTTGGGAGTACCGGTTTTGGGGTCTGTCAGCCAAATATCAAAAACCAAAAAGTGATATTAAAAACGATAAATACGCAAATTTGTTATTGAAAGCCATGGGTTTACGTTACTGCGTATTGTTGGAGATACAGATTGTCGTTGAGTGAAATGTTTCCGTAGGTAGGAATGGCGGTGTCCGATATGTATAATGAAGACGAACAACATATTGGAAAACCCAGCCGACAAGTATTCGGATGGAGCTTGTTCTCTCCTGCAATTTTAGGTCTTATTTTTACAATTATTGCTGTATTATTTTCATTTATAATTATCAATTTTCTTGGTTTTGCCAAAATGCCGTTGGCAATTATTGGGCTTATGGGTTTTGCTCTTCTTGCATCTGTGTCAATAAAAGATCCTGGAAAAGTAGCCTTGGTCTGGTTTTTTGCAATGTCCGGCTTTCAGTCTACTGGTATGATAGTTATGCCAGGAATGCCTGATTTTACTTATGCCAGACTGTTTATGGTTTGGGTTATTTTTATTCTTCTTATCAGATTTACTGTTCAAGGTAAGGTGCCAAAGGGTCCATATATGGCAGACTTTGGTTTTATTGCTTATGCAGCATACCTTCTTGTTCAGTTGTCAGTACATGATATTCATCTATTTCATCAATGGTATACTTCAACATTGACACCATTGATTGCATATTTATTTGCAAAAAATGTTTTTACAAAAGGGAAGCAGATAAGTCAATTATTCTGGGTTCTGGTTATTCCTACATTTTACTTTACCGTAACTGCGATTGGCGAACATTATCTTATTCCAGAACTAGTGTGGCCTAAAAAAATTCTGGATCCAGAAGTTGGTAACTGGTGGGCAGGAAGAGCGCGTGGCCCATTTCTTCAAACTGCTGTATTTGGTTATATACTTGGTATGTTTTCTTTAATTCAAATATATTTGTTTACCAGACCATACAGAAGGTTTTTGAAATTAATACTTGGAATTGGTATTGCCGGGGCATTACTAGCACTCTTTTTTACTTATACAAGAGGTGGCTGGGCTGCAATGGCAGTTGGTTTGATTACCCTGGCAGTAATGCGCAAAAGATTTATGCCAATACTGATTTCGGTTGTTGTTGTGGGAGCAATATTATTCTCTGCCGGGATTTTGCAGTCAACTGGAGGAGAAGATCTGGGAGAACGTTTTTCCAATACAGATACAATCGAAAACAGACTTGGTATTATCTCTGCATCTGCTAATGTGGTTTTGGACTATCCTTTATTTGGGATGGGATATTTTCAGTTTAGAGAAAAAGGTGGAGAGTACCTGAAGGGTCTGTATTTCCCGTTTTATGGATATATAAAAAATAAAAATGTTCGGCATGTTGTTATTCATGATATGTACTTCGGGAGAGCCGCTGAAGAGGGCCTTGTTGGAGTATTGTTATTATTGATTTATGCACTTGGTGTAAGTAAATCATTTGTCAAAAAATGGCGTTTGAATCCTAAGGAACCATGGTTCAACAGAGATTTACTTGCCATATTCATGAGTGTAATAATGCTATATATGGCAGGTGGAATGTTCATTGATCCTCGTTACTTTGATCTTCCCAATGCTATTCCTGCATTTTTCGCAGGCTTGATAACTGGTTATGGTAATGACAGATACAAATAACAGCAATATTACCAGGAAATTTAACAATCTCTTTTCCAAGTATACATTTGGTTCTGAAGTTGTACGACTAATGGGGCTGGCTGTACTTGCCAAACCTCTTGGTGTATTTACTCAGATGCTGTTGGCAAAATACTATGGCACAAGTGTGGAATATGATGCGTATGTTTTGTCGTTCTTTCTGGTTACATTTATAGAAGTTACAATTGGCAGAGTATTTACGGCAGTTTATATGCCAATGATAATCAAGCTCAGAGCCAGCATGTCTGATTACAAGTTGGAGCAATTCAAAAATGCTTTTTTCCTTGTATTCCTTTTGCCGGGGATTGTTTACACACTGTTTTTGCTTTTTACCACATCGATACCCGTGAAACTTGCGGCACCAAAAGCACCTCAGTTAACTCTTGATATAGCCGTCACAATGGTCAGGTTTATGGCACTGCCTGGACTTTTGATGTTATTGGTTGCTATGGGCAAGGCAGTACTGAATTCCAATCGACATTTCAGAATTCCAGCTTTGATGCCTGCTACAAGAAGTGCATTGTTTATTGTCTGTGTTTACTTTCTACATGAAAGTAAGGGTATTTGGGCACTTCCAATTTCATTTGCTATAAGCAGTGTCAGTCAAGTATTGATCATTTGGATAACAAGTATAGCCAAAGGCAATGTAGCAATAGCGAGGCCCTCACTACCTGAGGGTGCACCGAAGCAAGTGTGGGTATTAAGTCAATTTATATTTGTATCTACTGCATTGATGACAATCAATGAATTCCTGGATAAGATGTTTGCTTCAAGCCTTATTGCAGGCAGCATCTCAACAATCGCTTACTCAGTAGTAATCCTGAATTTTAGTGTTCAGATTATTCAGTTGAGTTTAAATACGGTGATGTTTACAAAGATGTCTGAGTTTTTTGCCGAAGATAAATTCAAGGAATGTAGTGAATATCTGGTTGTAAACTTCAAAAAATTAACAAGACTAGTAGTACCATTTGCCTTAACTCTGATGATCTCTGCTACGGAAATTGTTCGAGTGTTATTTCAGAGAGGCGAATTCGATGAAGAAAGCGCAATAAGAACATCGATGGCTCTGAGTATATATATGATCGGCTTACCAGCTTTAGTAATCAATCTTCCAGTCACTAGAATATTCCATACGATGCAAAGAATGAGAGATAAAGTCTGGCTGGCAGTACAATACCTTTCTACAAATGCAATTGGCAATTTTTTGTTGATTGGAACATTCAAAGTTGCCGGGCTGGCAATATCCTCTGCAATGGCAATAACTTTACACCTGATACTATCTTTGTTGGTCTTAAGCAGATATAATTCAGGATTGGCAATTGGTAAGCTGTCTACAATTATTGTTCGTGCATATATCATCGGGATTGTGATGTGGTTGATTTACAGCTACAGTGGTCTTGAAGAGTATGCATATAATATTGTAATTGCCGGTGGTATCGGAACTTCAATTTTGGTGGCGACCATAAAGGCAGTTTTTGTTTTTGTGATTTTCATGCTTATCACATTTGCCTGGGCAAAGGTACTAGGGAAAGGTAAATTAAAACAAAATGTATAAAGAACATTTCGGTCTTCACACTTCTCCGTTTGCATTGGGATCTCATTTGCAGTTCCTGTATAAATCAGGGGCCTTTGAAGAAACAATGGCTCACCTTGTGTATGGACTAAAGGGTGGAGAGGATATAGTTCTGATAACAGGAGGTATTGGTACTGGTAAGACGATGGCCCTTCATAATCTGGTTACTCACATATCATCTCTTTACAAAGTGGCCCTGATTAACACAACACAGATCGACTACAAAGAACTTCTTAAAATGGTTCTTATTGAGGTGAATGTCTCTTATCCACCGGAAGCAGATCGTGCTGATTTGCTGATGATTCTCAAAGGTGAAATCGAAAACGCGGCTGCTGAAGGCAAGAGGATTCTGCTAATTGTAGACGAAGCTCAAAATCTTGATACCAATACGCTTGAAGGCTTGCGTTTGCTGACAAACCTTGCAAAAACTGATGAGCAGGCTTTGCAGCTCGTTCTTGTAGGCCAGCCGGGGTTGCTTGAAAGTCTTGATTCAAAGGAATTAATTCAGCTGAAGCAGAGGATTCGAGTTCACTACCATTTGATAACTCTTACACCCAAAGAGATGAAAGAGTATATAGAGCACAGGCTTACTGTTGCTGGATGTAGAAAGAAAGTTTTTGATGAAAGTGCTTATAAGAGAATTTACAAGTTGAGTGAGGGTGTTCCAAGGCTTGTAAACATCATAGCTGATAAATCGATGTTGAAAGCTTTTGTTGATAGAGCAAAGTTGGTTAGCGCAAAGCACGTCGAAGAGATGGATTATGCCAAATCTACTACTGATATTAAACAGGTATCTGAAAAACCAGAACCTGCTCCAGTTGAAGAAGTAGTTGTGAGCGATGAAGATCCTGCTCCGCAGAGGCCTTCCAAAAAGTTCAATATCAGAGCTGTTCTATGGGCAGTGATTATTGCAGTTGTTGCGCTAGGACTCTATTTCCAACCATGGAAATATTTCGCTACTGCAGTTGAGGTACCAGATGAGGTTGAGGTTGCAGAAAGTCCAATAATTGCAGAGACAGAAGTAAATTCTGTTGTAATTGAAGAAATTCAGGAGACTGTGCATGAACAGGAAACAACACCAGTACAGGAACCAGTACAGGAAGCAGTACAAGAACCAGCACAAGAACAGGAACCGTTTCTAGAACAAGAAGAGACTATTGCAGAAGATAGATCATGGCCTGAACCTGAGCCTGAAAAATTTTGGGTTCATGTTGGATCTTTTCAAAACAAGGAAAATGCTGAGGCTCTGGCAACAAAACTGGCTGACTCAGGTTTTAATATTGCGGTCAATTCTTCTGAATTGGCTGGAGCTGTTTATCATCGTGTTTTTACCGGTCCAGCATTGAGCAAGGATCACGCACAGGAAATCGCTGCTGA
This sequence comes from uncultured Fibrobacteraceae bacterium, assembly GCA_964437115.1. Classification (GTDB taxonomy): domain Bacteria; phylum Krumholzibacteriota; class Krumholzibacteriia; order LZORAL124-64-63; family LZORAL124-64-63; genus JABIBH01. The sequence continues at coordinate 40,572 of CAYTFE010000013.1, forward strand.
AGTAAAGACAGCTGAGGGTGTCGGTTACACAATGGTAAAATACATTCGCTGATTCAGGCAGGAGATATTGGTGAGGGTTGCGCAGCTTATTCAAACAATGAACATGGGTGGTGCAGAGCATCTGGCTGTGCAGATTGCCAACGCGCAAGCTGCAGCCGGCAATGAGTCATATCTTTATGTTATTGAAGGGCCTGGACCACTTTCTGCAAAGATAAGTTCTGATGTCGGGATTAAATATTTTGAGTATCGAAGACCTTCACTTCGTAATCCGTTCAAGTTTCTTAGGTCAGCATTAACTGGTTACTCGCTTTTCACTTCACAAATTAAATCTGATGGCATTGAATTGATGCAAACTCACCTTCCTGGGTCAAATTTCTGGGGTCTAGTTTTCGCAATGACCAACAAGTGTGCTGTTGTAAGTACGGTTCATAACAATTGTGAATTTGGATATGGTGATTCTGTAAGCCCAGCCAGGATAAAACTTCGCAAACATGCATATAGGCAGATGTTCAAGAGGTGTGATGCAGTTGTAGCTGTCTCAGATCTGGTTGCTGAATCTCTGACTGCAGAGCTTGGCATAAAACGCTCAGATAAACTTGTACCTGTTCCCAACGGTGTGCCAATTCATTCGCCATTCAATCTTGATGAAAAAAATGCAGTTCGTGATAAATACGAGATCGGGCATGATGAATTGCTTTTGCTTGCTGCAGGCAGACATTGTGAACAAAAGAACTTCAGAGCACTGATTGAATCGATGGGTATTTTGTCTGACAGATTCAAATGTCGATTGATTCTTGCCGGTGACGGGCCGTTACGTAGAACCCATCAGCAGCATGCTGGCAGACTGGGCATTGCAGACAGTGTACTGTTTCCCGGGAATGTCAGTGATTTGCCTGATCTGATGCGTGTTTCCGATTTGTATGTCATGTCATCGTTGTGGGAGGGACTGCCACTGGTTTTGCTTGAGGCAATGGCCTGCGGAATGGCAAATGTGGGTACAGCTATTGAGGGAATTGAAGAAGTAATTGTCGATGGGCAAAGTGGTTTGGTTGTTGAATCAGATAATCCCAAAGCACTTGCTGGCGCAATAGAAGAGTTGCTCTCTTCAGAGCAGAAGCGTAAAGAATTTGGTGCGGTTGCATTGGAGATTGTTAAACAGAAATACAGTTTCGAAAGAGTTAATAAAGATTTGACTGAATTGTATGAAAAGATTGTTAAAACACAATGATACAGGAAGATTATTCAGTTCCTGGCTCCTCTACGGAAATTGCATTGGAGATACTTGGCGAATCGCAGAGGCGTAGGCTCACTGGCGGTGAGTTGATGTTGCTGCTTGAGGAAGCTGCACTATGTGATCTGGAAGTTGCTGCAAGCACACTGCAGCGTGAAGTTGCTGATTACTCATCTTTGCAAAACAGAGTTGATGACACACAAATTACTCCGGATGATGTTCACTGCAGCGCCAGAGATTCAGGAGTGACAACTCTTGAGGTTCTGAAAAAAGTGCAAGCCGATGGACTGGAATTATTATCTGGCGAAGGTGCAGAAATTCTGAACGACAGGGTTCGCGCAATACTGGTTCCTGAAAAAACCAAAGCTCGGGGGTGGATTGAAATTTGTGAGGAAGCACATTTTGCAGGGCTGAAGACAGTTGCGACAATGACATTTGGAAATATTGAAACATATTATGAAAGAGTTGAACATCTGTTGCGATTGAGAGAGAGCCAGGACAAAACTGGTGGCTATGTTGGAATAATACTGTACAACTCTGAAGATCAAATAGATTACTTACGAATGAAAGCATTAGCTAAAATATGTTTGGATAATTTCCCAGCCTAGAGAGGCTGCATCCAGCCTTTTCCATAAACAGATTCAGGAAAAATCATTGGAGCAAGTCCGTGCAGGAACTGTCGAAGTTTAAGTGCCAGGTGGTTGGCACTGTGAGTTCCACAGACAGTTCTCAGAAAACCCTCCAGAGTGTAGATCTGGATTTCAACAGGGAATCGATAAGGCGGAAGATCTGGTGTCAGGTTGGGATATAGAACATCCAGGTCACCTTTGAAAACCTGATACCCTTTGCCAGAATGTTTGTTAAGTTCTGAATCGTTTTGAGTATCCTTGAAACTGTCTGTAATGTTACGCCAACCAATTGGATTGCCCAGAACGTTGTCCAGAATAGTTAGTAGTTCATCCACTGCATTTTCATCATAAACAATGAACATTGCTCCAAGCAGGTCGCCAATTTCATCGGGGTTGTTAATTCCCTTGCGAATCATTTTTGATAAAATAGAACCACTACTTTGACTGCGCATACTATCCCAACGTTGTTTCTCAACAACTTTGTGTCTGCCATCAATGAGTTCAAAACTTATTGGTGTAACCGATTTTTTAAATCGGCAGTTGTAGTAGAGAATATCAATTGGAACCGTGCGATTGAGCAGTTCTTTTTCCAGAAATCTGGAGCTGAATGACCACTTTTGCTGATTTTTTCGCGGGGAGAGGTTGTACTGAATATGTTGCTGATCTTCAGCAATATTGAATCCGATTTCAACCTTGTTGTTTGCGGTTGTAGAATCCCACAGTCCGTTTTGAAGTAGATCGTCAAAATATGCTTTATGCTTTGGGCCATCCTGAATCATAAAGGAGTGCTCAATATCGAGCAGAAGTTTTGCCAGATACATTTTGCGTTGTGCTTCAAATCGCAGAACAGGATCTTCTGCGGTGAACAACATTTCCATCAAGGTTCGCATGTCGTTGCATGCTGATACTTGAGGATTGGGTGTTACTGCAGAACGAGAGCTGTCGGGCAGAAGCGTGATAAGTTCCTGTATATAAGTGTCGGCTTCAGTAAAAACTCTGATCATCTCTTCAGGTTTACGAAGATTCTCAGAACTTGCTCCAGGTGGGTTTAGCATTCTGGTTATTTCAGCCTGGTAAGCAGTGTCATCGTTCTGAATTCTGTCAAACATCTTGCGGAAGTAGTAGCCAACTCTTCCTGGTGTGGCTGGAAACGATGGGTTAAGCAATGGGTGTGCAGAATAATTAGGCTCGAAAGTGAATTTGCTATCACCCTCGCGCAAAACCTCTGTATCTGTCCATTGTTGGTTCAAATTAAATCCAATGCTTGAGACAAGTCATCGATGAGATCTTTTGCATCTTCACAACCTACTGCAACTCTGACCAGATCATCAGTAATTCCAGCCAGTTCTCGCTCAGCTTTCGGGATGCCAGTGTGAGTCATCGATGCAGGATGTTCTATCAGAGACTCAATTCCACCCAAGCTTACAGCAAGATGGGGGATTTGCATATTGTTGATCACTGTTTTACCAGCTTCAAGTCCGCCTTTGACTCCAAATGACATTACAGCGCCACCGCCTGACATCTGTTTTTGAGCAAGTTCATATTGTGGGTGACTTGGGTGGCCCGGGTATCGAACCCACTCAACTTTTGGATGATTCAAAAGGAACTCGCAAATTTCGAGAGAATTCTTTTGAGCCTTTTCAACCCTCAGTGACAATGTACGCACACCGCGTAAAACCAGCCATGCCTGATGTGGATCCATAGTGCCACCAAAATTATAATGAACCTGTTTCATCCTTTTCAGAATTGCAGGATCTTTAACTACAACGATACCAGCAACAACATCGGTGTGGCCGTTGATGAATTTTGTCATACTGTGAACAACAATGTCGGCTCCAAGAGAGAGTGGTTGTTGAAGCAGCGGTGTGGCAAAAGTATTGTCGATGGCAAGTTTTGCCCCGGCGTCATGCGCAATCTTTGCACATGCTTCGATATCGGTCAGGGATAGTGTCGGGTTGGCAGGGCTTTCGATGAAAACCAGCTTTGTGTTTGGCTGAATGGCATCGGCAACGTTTTGAGGATTGGTTGAATCTACAAAAGTTGCTTCAACGCCATATCGGGAATATTCATTTTCCAGAATCATTCGCGATGGGCCGTAAAGAGCGTCGGTTGCAACTATGTGATCTCCAGAACTGAGCATTGTCAGGTAAACAGCGTTGACTGCAGCCATTCCAGTTGCTGCTGCAACTGCTCCGCAACCACCTTCAAGAATTGCGATGCTCTCTTCAAGTGCAGCGTTAGTCGGATTACCAAGACGAGTATATTTGTAACCGTTGCTCTCACCACTGAAACAGGCGGCACCATGATCTGCATCTTTAAACTTGAAAGTTGATGACTGATAGATTGGAACAGATACTGCTCCAGTAGCGGGGTCTGCCTTTTGTCCAGCGTGAACAACTTTTGTGTTTATTCCCATTTTATCCAGGTTTTTCATTCTTGTGCCCTTTCAACTGCAACAGTTAGCGGAACTGTGCGTATGACGGTCTATTGTACCGATACAACCACTCAAGGTTCCTGCTTGTTTCATGTGTATGGCACATATTATAATTGTTCGGTTGTAAATGACCAAACACGATGTAAATCCTGTCGAATCACTGGAGGTTTCCATGTACCGCAAGTTCTTATTCATTTTTCTAGCTGTAATGCTTATGTCAATATCGGCAAATTCTGCCGATAACTGGCCTTATTTGCCAAATGGCGACATTGGTGGTGTCGATTTTCGTAATGCCTATCCTGAGTATGATGGTCGCGGCGTAGTTGTCGCAATTCTTGATACTGGTGTTGATGCATTCGCCCCTGGAATGGGACTTACCTCTCTGGGAGGCACCAAGATGATTGAGTGCCGAGATTTTACTCCAGAAGGTGAGTGGACTCTTACTGAGGCAACTGTTGAAGATGGCGTAATTATTCATGAAGATGGCTTGCGTCTGGAAGGTGCTGCTGATTTGAAGATTGCACCTGACTTTGATGGTAAAATCTGGTTCGGCATCGTTTCTGAAAATGACTTCCATAACAATGACGATGTAAATGATTTTAATGACGATGGCGATACTACAGATAAATTTGGTTTGATTGTTTATAAAGCCAATCGCGCTGATGTTGAAGATGCACTTGATGTGGGTTGTGGACTTGACATGCTGGCTGCTTTGAATGAAACCGCTGCAGCTACTGTTGCAGAGGAACGATCATCCAAAGAAGTGTGGCTGGTTGTTGTCGACGCAGATGCAGATGGTCATCTTGATGATGAAACTCCAATGCGCGATTACCATGTGAACTACGACCTGTTTACACCTCGCAACGACAATAATCCTGATACAAGAAGCTTGATGGCATGGGCAGTAAATGTAGATGCCAATGAAGATTATCTTGGCAAACCTCTTGCCCCAACTCTTGAGTTCCACTTTGACTCTGGTAGTCACGGTTCTCACTGTGCAGGTATTGCTGCCGGTAATGATGTCATGGGTCAAAAAGACATGGACGGTACAGCTCCTGGTGCATGGTTGATGTCCATGAAGCTTGGTGATAACAACATGTCCGGTGGTGCAACTCGCACAAGCAGTATGAAAGATGCTTACGATTACGCTGTTGAGTTTGGCAAAAAATATGGACTGCCAGTTGTTGTTAATATGAGTTTTGGAATTGCATCGGTTGAAGAAGCTGAAGATGATATGGGTGAATATCTGGATAAATTAATGTCTGAAAACCCAGGTTTTTATGTCTGTACATCTGCTGGTAATGAAGGCCCTGGCCTTTCTACAATCGGTATTCCGGGAACAAGCAGCAGTGTAATTGCAGTTGGTGCATATCTGAGCAAGGAAACTGGTCGTGATCTTTACGATGCCAACTTGCCAATGAACACTCTCTATGCTTTCAGTAGTCGCGGGGGCGAGACTCCAAAGCCTGATGTTGTAGCTCCTGGTGGCGCACTTTCAACTGTGCCTGGTTTTGTTGACGGGCCTGCCCGATACAACGGAACATCGATGGCTTCTCCTCAGGTAGCTGGCGCAATTGCCTGCCTTGTGAGTGCATCGCTTGCAGAAGGAAAAGAGATTCACTGGGGAATGATAAAACGTGCACTGATTGCAGGTGCAACTCCGGTTAAAGGTCTGCAACTGTTTGAACAGGGTGGCGGACTTGTAAATATCACAAATTCATGGAATGTGTTAAAGAAACTGTCTGACAGCAAAACTGCTCATCAGGTTCTGGACTTCCAGGTTGAAACAGCCTGTCCAATTCAGATCGATGGCATGGCTCCAGCAGCGTACTGGCGCACACCAGGTGGTCTGCCAACTGAAGACGAGCGCGTAAGGTTTACAGTCTCTCCAATTTTCCATCCTGACATGACTCCTGATGAGATCGACAACTTCTTCCGTTCATTCACATTCAAAAGTGAAGCTCCATGGTTGAAAGTTATCACAGGTAAAGATTACATTCGTGGTGATTCCTCAATGACTGTTGACCTGAAGTACAAAGGCAAGAGTTTGAGTGAGCCTGGTGTTTATTCAGCCAGAGTTATCGGCAGTCTGGATTCTGGCGATTTGTCCGGCCTGTCTGGCCGTGAACTTTATCTGTGGAACACAATTGCTATCGGTCATAAAACCGGTCAGGACAACGGTTATAGTCATACATTTACAGGTTCTGGTTTAGCGGCAAGTACTGTACATCGATATCATGTGGATGTACCAGCAGCAGCTACAGCAATGCGTGTAAGGCTTGAAGTCAGCAAAAATACCGGCAGTAAAAAAGGTGCTGGTGCGTATGTTGAAATCAACAATCCTGAAGGTTTTGTAAGAGGTGGCTGGAACGGTTATGCAAGGCCAGAAGGTCCATCGGTAACCGATGCAGTTGTCACACCAGAAGAACTTTATGCAGGAACCTGGGGATTCAACGTTGTAGCAGGAATAACTAATCTTAGTGACACAGGATACAAGCTGACCGTTTCATTTGATGGTTACGATGCTCCTGAAGAGATCGTGATTGCTCCTGTTTCTGATACTGCTGATTCCCACGATGCGAATTTCACAGTTATTCGTGAGTTCCCTGGAGTGTTCAAGGGCAGCGCAAAGGCAGCTGTACTTGGTTTCCGCAAAGAGCAGGAAGTTACTGTTGAAGAGGCTGATACATGGTCACACACTTTCACTCTGGACAGCACAACACCATCGGCAAGTTTTGATTTTAAAATGAGCCAGGAAACTGCAAATCTGTTTACCGATTGCTGTCTGAACATCCTGGACAGCAGTGGCGTTCAGGTTAGAAAAGGCAGCTTCAATGGAGAGACTGGTCATACTGGAATCAGTCTGCCAGCAGGTGCTGAAAATGCTACTTATACTGTGAAAGTTGTCGGTGGATTTGCATTGGCAGAAAAACAGAAAGAGTGGGGCTTTGATGTTGTGGAGATGTATAACTTTGCATCGCCAGTTACCGGTTCTGTGAAACGAGCTGGTGGCGGTTCATTGAGACTTTATTGTGGTGTTCCTTGTGACATCGATGTGAGTTTTGATGGCACCTGGGCAGAGACTCCTGAGGGAATGCATCCTTATGGTGCAGTGAAATTCATGGACAGCAATCTTGATGACGAAATGCCGGCTGACAAAGGTGGCAGACTTGTGATGGAGATTCCTGTTTTTGTTAAATAAATAAGTTTTGTATATTAATCACCTGTCTTCTAATTGAGGGCAGGTGATTATTCTTGATTGGAGAGTTAATGTCTTTTTCAGCGATAATCAGAAAAATGTTTGGTTCAAGCATGACACCACCTGAAAGTTGTTCAGGTTTATTTCAATAGGAGCTGTTATGAAAATCAAATTATTGCTTTGTCTTTTATTGCTGGTCAGTGGCTGTGGTGAGGACGCCGTATCCCCATCGTCGACAGTAACAATCAGAGTTGAGGTTACTCCAGAAGGTTTAGATGCACCGTGGTCAATATTGGGTCCTTCTTTATATACAAATTCAGGTGTTGGGGAAGCACTACTGGTTGATTTGCCTGCAGGTGATTACATGATATCGTGGGGCCAAGTAGAGGGATACGAAACACCTGACACTGAACAAAAAACAATATCTGCAGGTGGTGAATATACTTTTGATGGAATATATATCGATATGTTTACTTCAAACTATCCATTCCCAGACACAAAAGAACAATTACTGGCGAATTTCAAAACTGCTTATAAAGATATGGATATTGACGAGTATCGTGAATGCTTGTCTGAAAACTCTGAGTTTATTTTCACAGCGGAAGATGCGGACCAGTTTGAAATTCCCAATGGATATTTTGAAAGAGCAGAAGATCTGGATGTTATGGAACGTACTTTTTCTGGCAACTCACATGTAACACCGTATGGTGTAACTCAGCCTGGGTTGCAGAGTATCACAATTTCAAATTGGAATAATGCAGGAATATGATAGCAGGAATCTACTGGCCATATTTATTTTCCAGAATCATATCGGGTCTTGTATGACATCCATATGGTTTATGCTGAAGTAGGTAATGGGAACTACTACTTAGTTGCAACCAGTCAGCTTTTTTATGTTGAGCCCGTTGAAGAATTACAGAATGATGGTACTTTTAGAACTCGGTGGTACTTAGTTGGGCAAGAGGATCTTGGGTTTTTAAGGAAAAATGATACCGAGTCATGGGGTAGGGTGAAGGCGGGGTTCATGCAGTAGTCTTCTATAAGTGTAGAAAAAAAGGGCGGTCATCTGGCCGCCCTTTTTATCTGATAGATTCTACATTCCGTCAATAATTCCATTCAGCGTTGCACTTGGGCGCATCGCTTTTTCAGTCATTGTACTGTTTGGATGGAAGTAACCACCAAGCTCCATTGGACTGCCTTGAGCTTTTAGTAACTCTTCAGCAATTGCAGTTTCACTTGCAATCATTTTTTCAGCAACAGCAGTGAACTTTGTTTTCATCTCTTGGTCTTTGTCCTGAGCAGCAAGTGCTTGAGCCCAGTACATAGCCAAGTAGAAACTACTTCCTCTGTTATCAATTTCATTAACTTTTCTTGATGGGTTTTTAGCCTGGTCAAGATAAGTCCCAATAGCTTGGTCCAAAGTTTCAGCAAGCAAAGCTGCTTTTGCGTTGCCTGTGTTTGTTGCAATCATTTCAAAAGAAGGAACTAGAGCACAATATTCGCCTAGCGAGTCCCATCGTAAGTGACCCTCAGAAATAAATTGTTGAATATGCTTTGGAGCAGATCCGCCAGCGCCAGTTTCAAACAATCCGCCACCATTTAGCAGAGGAACAATTGAAAGCATTCTAGCACTTGTGCCAAGTTCTAAAATTGGGAACAGGTCTGTCAGATAATCACGAAGAACATTGCCAGTTACTGCAATTGTGTCTTCGCCTTTACGAATGCGTTCAAGCGAGAAGTGCATTGCGTTAACTGGAGTCATGATCTGGATATCGAGTCCTGAGGTGTCGTGGTTTGGTAGGTACTGGTTGACTTTTTTGATGATTTCTGAATCGTGTCCGCGAGCTTCATCAAGCCAGAATATTGCAGGTGAACCAGAAGCTTTTGCACGATTGACTGCAAGTTTTACCCAGTCAGCAATTGACTCGTTTTTTGTTTGGCACATGCGGAATATATCGCCAGTTTCTACAGATTGTTCAATTAGCACAGCGCCATCAGCATCGATAACTTTGATTGAGCCACCTGCTGGTGCAAAGAAAGTTTTGTCGTGTGAGCCGTACTCTTCAGCTTTTTTTGCCATCAGTCCGACATTTGCAACAGATCCCATTGTCGATGGATCAAACTGTCCGTGCTTTTGACAATCTTCAATAGTTGCCTGGTAGATTGATGCATAACTGCGATCCGGAATCATGGCGATAGTGTCTTGAAGCGCATCGTCATTGTTCCACATTTTGCCGCCATCGCGCACAACATTAGGCATTGATGCATCAATGATAACATCGTTTGGAATATGCAGATTTGTGATACCTTTTCTGGAGTCAACCATTGCCAGTGCTGGCTGTGAGTTGTAGCAGGCAGCAATATCGGCTTCGATTTCTGCTTTTTTGTCTGCTGGAAGTTTGTCTAATTTTGAAATAACTCCCATCAGACCATTGCTCACACTTGCACCAATTTCCTGAAGTGTGTCAGCATGTTTGTCCAGTGCAGCAGCAAAGTAGACTGATACGCAGTGACCAAACATCACTGGGTCGGAGATTTTCATCATCGTTGCTTTGAGGTGTAAAGAGAGCAGCACATTTTTTTCTTTTGCTTCTTCAATAGTGTCAGCAAAGAACTTGCGCAGCGCTTTTACATTCATAACAGACGCATCGATAACTTCGCCCTCTAGCAGCTCAAGTCCATCTTTCAAAACTGTTCCGTCAGAAAACTGGATGCTTACAGTGGTTGCTTTATCCAGAGTTACAGACTTTTCACTACCGAAAAAATCTTTTTCACTCATGTGAGCAACCCTACATTTAGAATCAGACTCAGGCCAATCTTTCATCATTCTGTGAGGGTTAGCTTGTGCATTTCTTTTTACAGATGCAGCAGCGCGTCTGTCGGAATTGCCTTCACGCAATACTGGGTTTACTGCAGAACCAAGTACTTTGGCAAAACGATCCTGAAGTGCTTTTTCCTCATCATTTTTTGGCTCTTCAGGATAGTCTGGAATATGGAATCCTTGTCCCTGCAGCTCTGCAATGGCAGCCTGAAGCTGAGGAATTGAAGCGCTGATATTTGGCAGTTTGATAATATTAGCTTCTGGATTTTTAGCCAGATTGCCAAGCCAGGCCAGGTTGTCATCTATCTTTTGCTCATCGGTCAGATTATCCGGGAAGTTGGCAATGATTCTGCCTGCCAGAGATATGTCGCGTGTTTCAACTTCAACGCCAGTGCCGTTTGTGAAACCTTGTACGATTGGCAGTAGTGAGTATGTTGCGAGCATTGGGGCTTCATCGATTTTGGTCCAGATTATTTTGGAAGACATTTTATTCCCTCGCGGTGGGTGAATGTGGTTTAGTTAAAAAGTTATGCAACAATGATGATAATGAATGGGGGGATAGTCAAGGGAGGGGCTTATACAGACTGTATAAGAAGTCATAATAATTGACTTTGTATTTTAGTTTGGTAGAATGTTTGAGGTTACAGGAATCAGGAAAATAGCGTGGGAGCTTTATACAGACAGGAATTGCTATGCTAAGAGGTTTAT
>CAYTFE010000014.1:0-14107 GCA_964437115.1 uncultured Fibrobacteraceae bacterium
TCACTTGACGGACTTCCCATCTGAAAACTGCCAGCAGGTATCTCAACCATCTCAAATTCAGCATTATTATTTGAACTAACACTTGTTTTTGTTTTTTGTTTTATATTCAAGACTATAGTTAACTCTTCAATTTTTCTCTCTTTAACAACAACATTATCTTTTGATATATAGCCGTTAGAACTAGTCTCTATTGAGTGACTACCTACCAATAGTTTTCCACTGCAAGGGGTAGTTCCAAAACTTTTCCCATCAACTTTAACTATTGCAGACAGAGCATTGCCTTGCTTATCTGTTGCAGAAACTTTTAAGCCACCTTCAATTGGTTCCGGCTTGAGAGTGATGTTTTTCTTTTGCCCCCGCATAATTCTGACATTTTCCCAGGTTTCATAATATTGATCATCAGTGACTGAAATTTTATAGCCACCAGGAGGGAGCTCTTTACTTGTTATTGGTGATTTCCCTGCTGATTGGTTGTCGATTGCAATGTTTAGCCCAGATGGTTCAGTTCTGATTGTCAACCACCCAAAATTCGGCTCCAGTTCCCAGTCAATATTTTCTGTTCCGTTATCAGTTCTTATATCAACCATCTGCTCCTTAGTAAGGTACTTGTCCCTCTGCATTGAAACTGTTACAAGCCCAGCTTCAATTTCTCTAGAAAATGGAGTTGTAGCTGGAGAGCCACCGTCCATCATTATTTTGCCATCGACAACAACAACTGCCCCTGCTGGATCTGATTCAAACTTGACAACCGCTTTTTCTGACACTTCCATGAACCAGGAATCTTCAGGTGCTGAACTGCCACGACCTGCCTGGAAGCTATTACTTGATGCAGAGGTACCGGAGTGTTTACCAATTCTGGTTCCCAGTTCACCAGCTATTTTTTTTATTGATTCTTCAAGTTGCTCCAGGTCTGAACCCTTAATAGTTTCACTACCAAGAAAAGATGCAGATTCACAGTGATGAAGTTTCAGATTAAGCCTGAACTTGCCTGCAAAATTCAGCAACTCGCCAGTAATTACATATTCCGCACCCAGCTTCCTGCCTATCTCAACTTCGCATTCAGCATCACTACAATCAGCCATCTTTACACCCGGCGGCAAAAGCTCCAGGATGCTTTCACTGGTCATAACATTAAAACGCGCAGGTAGCTTACGCATCACAGCATCTCGTGTGCGGTCAGTTAGGTAGGAAATTTCAGAACTGCTGACTCCGGCATCGTTCTTAAGGTCAAGAACGGCAACTTTGGAATCGGCAAATACTACTGAGCCTATCAGTAGTAAAAACAGTAAAATTTGTTTCATAGTTTCTCCGAAAAGAAAGGAGCCACCTTAAAAGGCAGCTCCCAGAATTTCATTTATTCTGCATCAAGTTCAGCAAAGGCTTTGTCTGCTCTTTCAACAACAGCAGAACGAATTTCCTCATTCAGCTGAGTCATTCCATCAACTGCTTTTTTGAACGCATCGATATCAAGAGAAACCAGGACATACATTGTTCCAGTTTTGCTTATCCATGTTTCTTCTTGCCTGGTGCCTGAAAGATTTATATCTGTAATCTGTTTCGAGACATCTTCAATGTGCTGTTCGTCATTAGCAGCTTGACCAAAATATTCACCACCAGTTGTTGTTGACTGATAGTCTTTGAGCATAGATTTGACTTTTAAATCAAGTTGGCGAGCAATTTCAGTTCTTGCACGACCAAGAGCTGTTGAACGCATCAACGCAACATTCTTTGAGCCACCAGCAGAGCCAACACCGTAGACCATTTTATCATTGTCGCCACGACCCTGGATAACCCAATCTGGCGCACCATCAAGTTCATTGGAAATAACATCGTCCATCGGTTTTGGACCGCCACCACCACAACCTGTGAATACAAGTACAAGTGATAACAGCATTGCTGCGAGAATCAGTTTTTTCATAACATACTCCTTGAGAGGTTTTTGGGACATTTACGATTTTTGCATGTTAACAGATTGACATTTCAAGTCAACAGCTGTGAAGTACATTTCATTTCAGTAATCTAGTCGAACCAACTCTGATTTTGTTTATAAATATTTTGCTACTCTGGGTTAAGTGCAGTACCATCAGAATATGAAAACATTACACTTTATAAACGCTCAGCTTCCTACAGGCGAACATTCACTTCTTGTTGAAGATGGAAAGATTGTCGCCCTGAATCCTGTTTCTGTTCCTGACGATGCTGAAGTTCTGGATTGCAATCAAAAATGGCTGATCCCTGGTGGAGTAGATGTTCACACCCACTTTGGCATGCCTTTGCGCGACGGAATAACATCGACAAATTGGCTTGAATCAGGCAAACAGGCACTTTTAGGTGGAACAACTACTGTCATAGATTTTGCAAATCCTGATATCGATGAGTCTTTAAGTGATGCTGTAAACAGGTGGCATAAGTACGCATCTGACACAGTTATTGATTACGGTTTGCATGTTACAATTTCAAATCCAGATGAAAAAATACTGGCTGAAATACCAGAATTAATTGAATCTGGGCTGCCTACTTTCAAAGGATTTTTAGCATATAAAGACCGCTTAATGCTGACAGAAACAGAACTTGAAAAAGTTATGATTGCTGTTCGAGACGCTGGCGGAAAGTTGCTTGTACATTGTGAAGATGGTGAGCTGAACGAAAAGTGTCAGAATGAATTGATTGAAGCTTGTAATACCGCTCCCAAATATCACCCTCTTGCCCACCTGCCTGAGTCTGAGGCATCGGCTATAAAATCTCTGGTCAAGATGCAGAAAAAAACAGGGTGCCCAACTGTTGTGGTTCATCTCTCAACTGAAAAGGGTCTTGATCATCTTGTGCATACTCCAATTGAGAGAGAAGTCTGCATACAACATCTGTTGCTTGAAGATTCTATCTACAAAGCTGAAGGTGCAATTCATGCAATTTGTAGCCCACCAATTCGCTCAAAAAAAGAGATGAAAGCGATGCAGAGCGGCCTGACTGCAGGGCAAATTCACTGGATTGCAACTGACCATTGCGAATTCCCTCTGGAAATTAAAAAACAGGAAGCAAAAAAAGGATTCCATCATATCCCCAATGGCATTGCAGGTGTTGAGCAAAGACTTCTGATGGTCTGGATGATGATGGTAAAGCCTGGTAAGTTGACCGCAATGGAATGGGTTGAACTTTGTTGCACTGAGCCTGCAGAAAGAATGGGTCTTGGTGGCATCAAAGGCGATATTGCACCAGGTTACGACGCAGATTTAGTTCTGTTTGATCCAGATATTGAAGCTATTACAAATGTCTGGCTACGAGGTGAACTGGTTGTGGAGAATGGCAAACTTGTAGAAAATCTACCTGTTGGCAAGTTCCTGAAACGAAGTTTCTAAATTTTATACCCAACCTCTTTGAGAGCATAGAGAAATCTGCCTTCGAACCATCTGCGAGCCCAGGAATCGATATGCTTTTCCCATCTCCGGGATGCAGTTTTATCAAAACCTTTCTGACCCTGCTTGAAACCATCGCTCATTACTTGTTGTTCAAGCATTATTTCCTGAAACTCAACACCAACCCAATCACAAATTGATCTGACCTCAGATTCAGGATTCCCAATCATAGATTCAAACTGCACTACCCTGTAGTTGCTGTCATATTTCTTTGAATATTTACGGTACCTCTTCAGCGCATCACCCCAGGTCCAGGTAACCTGGAACATCAGAAACAACTTCAAAAACAGTGGGAACTTTCGAAGCTGTTTATATGGAGGAGAAAGTGACTTTTCCTGTCGACGCCTGACTTCTGAAGTGTAAATGGCACGAGGGTCACGCATCATGTGGATTATTTTTGCATCGGGGTACCATTGCATAATGGTGTCAATGTACTTGATGTGTGATGGAGTCTTTTCACCAATCACTTCACTTTGACGATCATCGGCAAACAGCTTCATAAACACCAGATAAATGCCTTTTTCAGATCTGTCACTTGCTAACATTTTTTCAAGTAACTGTTCTTTTGGTACTTCATCTCTGAACCATTGCCATTGCCAGCTTACTGTTTTTAGTTTTGTGTACTTATCAAAATCAGGAGAATAAAACCATTCGACCAATTTTTTAACATTTCCATCATTAGTTAAACTGCCAAAACGGGCAAACTTTTTACGCATCGCAAGTGGTGGCCAGAGATGACCCATGTAGTTATTCTCGTCAAGCAATGCAAACCTGGTAGACTTGTTCAGAACACGACGCATCAAAGTAGTGCCGCTTCTGCTTACACCAACAATGAAAACCATTTTATCAAAAGACATTTTATCTCCAAGTTTAACCAAAGTTCTGGTTCAGCTGTATTCGGCAATTTAGCGAATAACTGTAATGATAATGTGATACAATGGAAGTACTAAATCAGAATACTCTTCTGCTTAAAAAACACCACTTTCCAGGTTCAACCTTAACATCGGAAATAGTTTCTGTTCCTACTACTCTGCCATCTGCATCCAACAGCTTTACTTCTAATGTGTGGACACCTGGCTCAAGATCCAGCCTCAACATCGATATTGAATAAGGCAAAGTAAGCCAACTTCTGGTGTCAGCCCGTTCTGTTGCGACATTAAAAACATTCACCAGAAATGCTGCAACTTCTCCAGATTCTTGCGCCTTGGAATGCATTTTGGCTTTCACCAGCGCACGGCCTGCTGCACGGACTGCAGTTTTCACCATTCCATCGTCAAATGCTTCAATACTTTTCACAGCAATATTATCCACTACTGAGCTGTACTTGCCAGCAACTTTTATAGCTGATACTGAGGGCATTACTACTACTTGATCCGGCATCGCTACTGCCAGCCAGTAGTCAAGTTCTCTCTCTGTTTGCCAGCCGTGTACTATGCGATTACCAACCAGAAATGCAACTCGCTCAGGATCATCATTTTCGTAGATTGGAATATTCATTTCCAATGAAACTTTATGTGGAGCAAAACCTGATTCCAGAAATAAAACTACCTTACCGCTGTTTCCAGACAACTCAAATTCATCATCAAATCCAAGCCGTTCTGCAGAACATTGCAAGTCAAAACCGATTCCGGGAATATCCCCATCAACTGCATTTTTCCAGGCAATATGAGCATCATTCAGATCGCCAACATTATCCAGAAGTGCGCCACAGAACCAGTTCAGGAAATAGTAGGATTCAATCTCGTTATCTCGCAAAAACTCCAACGCTTTCCTGGCTTCCACTGCCGCTTCATCGTCAAGACCAAGATAGTGATAATTCAGTGCGCGATAATATGGAATCAACGACATCTCAAAAAGTGGTGAAGTGTAGTCTACAGTTTCATCGTTGGTGGCAAATGCAGCAATGTTTTTACTAATGCTCTTTGTGTGAAGATCAGCAGCAAGTTGTTCTGCCTGTTCAAAGAAAATATTACTTTCAGAGTAGTTGTCGGCATAGTGAAGAATTGTAGCTCGCTCAAGGAGATTAAGAAGTTCATCAGCCGATTCTTCTGCTCCGGTAACTACTTCAAGAGCAAGCTCATATTTTGCGCTCACAAGGTGTCCACGCAATGCGGCATTGCGCTCTGTATAAGTTGAACATCCGGATACCAGTGCCAGTAGAATAACGACACTGATCAGCCGTTTAATCATGGCTTATAACCACTCCTGCTGACATACTTTTTGAGTTTCTTGTCGCCAACCCAGACTTTGGAATTGTCTTCAAGATCAACAAGGTATACATCAACCTGATAGTATTTGACCTCGTCACCGTCATAACGGTCATTGATAGAGTTAATTTCACCGATGAGCATAAAGTCTGCGCCACTTTCCCTGCCCCATTGCTTGACGGTTTCAGCCGATGAGTAATTTTGCTGATCAGCGCGCTCACCACGGATAGCTTCTCTCTCACTACTTGAAGCAACCATCTTTACCTGACCGGAGTTGATGTACGATTTTTCAAGATCAGCAATAAAAGTTCGAGTGTTTATATGTTCACTCGATTTATTACGAACTGGTCCAATAATCAAAACAGGTTTTTTACCGTTTTTCATCAAGTAGTCACTAATCCAGGCAGCGTTTGTGCTTTGAACAATCAACTCCTCGGCAACTTTTCTGCTGTCAGTGTCATTCCAGTTTCCTGAAAGATCGATTGTTGAATCAGTTTCAACACGCTCCACATGTTTCCCGGAACATCCACCAAGGACCAACATAGCTAAAAACAATACAACCAGCTTTTTCATGAGATCTCCTTCATTAGTTTCCAGATTCTCTCCGGTGTTGCCGGAATTGTATAACTTCTTTTACCGATAGCATCTGCAATTGCATTAACAACCGCAGGAGCAGGGCCGTCAATAACAACTTCACCAGCAGCTTTTACACCATACTTGTGAGATGGTTCATTTGTTTCATGAAATATTATTTTCATCTCGGGCATATCCATTGCTGTATAAATTTTATAATCAAGGAAATGTGGGTTTAGAACACGGCCTTCATCATCAACATGAACCTCTTCACAAAGAGCATAGCCCAGACCCTGAGCTACGGCACCATCGACCTGACCTTCACACATTAATGGATGTATGATTTTCCCAAAGTCACAGGAGCTGACAAATTTTCGCACAAAAACCTGTCCGGTTTCTGTGTCAACTTCTACGTCAGCAAACTGTGCTGCAAAGGGAGCGGGAGAATCGTCTGAAGTAAAGCTTGCAGTGGCCATCGGTTGGATTTTTGCTTCATAAAATGCAAAGTTTGCAACTTCTGTCATACTCATCGAGTTGTCACCACACTCAGCCTTGTTATCTGCAAAAATAATTTCTTCTGCTGAAACTTTCCACTTTTCTGCTAATGCGTCTGCTAACTGCTCCCTAAGTTTTGTTGCAGCTTTCACAACAGCAGCGCCTGAGACATATGTTGTGGAACTGGCATATGCTCCTACATCGAACGGGGTAAGGTCTGTATCGGAGCTGAGGATAACAATTTTGTCATAATCGATGCCAAGTTCGTCGGCACACATCTGACTTAAAACTGTGTCACTTCCCTGCCCGATATCTGTAGCTCCTACAAACAGATTTACACTGCAATCGTCGTTCAGCTTTATTGTTGCAGCCCCCCAATCAACTCCAGCAATTCCGGAACCCTGCATTGCAAGCCCAACACCGATGCCCCGTTTGAACCTGGGGTGAGTTGGTTCCTGCTTGTTGTTCCAGCCGATTGCTTCAGCGCCGCTGGCAATACACTCAGCAAGTGCGCAGCTGTTCATACGCCTTGCCATGCCGGCTTTTCCTTCATTCAGATGAGCTGAAATCGGATCGTCTTCTCCAGGGTTAATATGGTTTTTCTTACGCAACTCAAGTCTGTCCATGCCTATTTCTTTGGCAACTTCATCGATCTGACTTTCAAGAGCAAAGAAACCCTGAGGTGCTCCATAGCCTCTGAACGCTCCACTAATCGGGTTATTTGTGTAAACTGAATCAACATGGTAATGAATATTTTCCATCGGATAGAGAGGCAAAGTTTTTTGGCCAGTATTTGCTTGAACAGTTAAAGCATGACTTCCATAAGCACCAGTATCTGCCAAAACTTCCATTCTATTAGCAACAAGAGTTCCATCTTTCATTGCACCAGTTGTCATGGTAATGCATTGTCTGTGACGCAATCTTGCAGCAACAAACTCTTCTTCTCTTGTAAATTCAATTCTAACTGGCTTACCAGATCTGATCGCTAAAACAGAAACTAAATCTTCACATACCAATTCCTGTTTATCACCAAACCCACCACCAACTCTAGGCTTAATGACTCTAATTTTTGATTCAGGCATCTCTAATACAGTAGCTAACATTCTGCGTAAGTGAAACGGAACCTGCGTGCTGGTTCTGACAATCAATCTGTTATCTTCATCAATCCAGGCCATAGAAATATGTGGTTCAACATGAGCAGCTTGAACTCTAGGCAGATGATAAACTCTTTTAACAACCACATCACATGACTCAAGAGCGTTGTCTACATCGCCAAGATGAACATCAATCATTGCAGCGAGGTTACTTTCGCCACCTTTACTTATCCCCCGCGGATCTGGCTCTTCATGAATTAGCACATCGGTATCTAGTGCTTTTGTAAAATCTGTAACTGCAGGCAAAACTTCATACTCAACTTCAATCAGTTTCAACGCATCTTCAGCAGTTCGCAAAGTTTCAGCAAGAACAACGGCTACTCTGTCACCAATAAATCTAGCTTTAGTAGGCATTACTGTATAGTCATACGGCGATGGTTCTGGGTAGCTTTGACCAGCGCGAGTATGCGGAATCTGTTTTACGTCTTTGTGCCAGATAACATCTACAACACCTGCAAGTGCCATCGCTTTTGTGGCATCGACATTTTTAATACGCGCATGTGCATGAGGTGAACGCAATATCTTTGCGTACAGAAGACCGGCAGGAGTTATGTCATCCACAAATGCCGGGAGCCCACGTACAAGTTTGTCACCATCTATTTTAGGTACATTGCATCCGGTACTCACGATTTATCCTCCCACACCTTCAAAATTGCTTCAACAGGCTTGGCGTAACCGGTGCATCGGCAAAGGTTGCCACTCAAGGCATGCCTTACATCCTGTTCTGTAAGTGTTCCGCCAGTATTCAGGCGTGACCAGATTGCAATCAACATTCCAGGAGTACAATATCCGCATTGAACAGCTCCAGAGTCCAAAAATGAGCTCTGCAGTTTTTTCATTAATTCATCTTCAGCAAGTCCCTCAAGAGTTGTAATTTCCTGGCCCGAGGCCTTGATCGCAGGAACTACACATGTATTTACTGGCTCGCCGTTCAAAAGCACGCAACAACTTCCACAGTCGCCACTTTCACAGCCGCGCTTTACAGAAACTGCGCCTTGGTCCATTCGCAATGCATCCAGTAATCTATCTCCGGGTGAGATTTCCCATGCCACCTGTTTTCCATTCAAATTCAATTCGATAATCATTTTTCTCCCCTGTACTTTTCCACATCTTCAATTCCTGCAACTTCACACAATAATCTGCGAGTAAGAACTTCGACCATTTCTGTTCTGTATTGAGCAGTTGCCCGATGATCATCAATTGGTGAACAAACTGCAGCAGCCAGGTCTGCAACAGAGGCAAATGCTACGGGTGCATCGGCAAGCGGTAGGTCAATCAACAAAGCTTCTGCTTCAGTTGCACGCAATGGAGTTGGTGCAACAGCACCCATTGCAACAGAGCCACGTAGAATTGTGTCGCCCTCAATTTCCAGACCAACAGCAACCTGAACCAGAGAAATATCTTCAACAGTTCGTGTCAATTTTCTGCTTATAACTTTCCAGTTTGCATACTCACCAGAAATAGCCAGTCCAATCAATAACGATCCATCAAGCACAGTTTTTCTTGGCCCGACAAAGAATTCACCGAGTGGTACAGATTCCTGTGATTCGCCATCGGTAAAAAATGCGATCGCATCAAGAGCCAGCAAAACAGGAACCATATCGGCCGATGGCAAGGCGTTACACAAATTGCCACCAACAGTTGCAGTTGAACGAACCGGTCTGTTGCCACATCCCGCAGCTGCGAAAGCTATCGCGCCGTCAGCAAATTCATGAGTAAGTGGAGATGTTTCCAGATCGTGCAAAGTTGCACAAGAGCCGATGAACAAGTCACCATTTTCTGTGCGAGCAATTTCATTGAGACCAGTTGCTGAAAGATCTACAGCGAACTCAAAATCGGTTCTATTTTCCAGTAGCAGGTCAGTTCCACCAGCTAAATAACAGCCTTTGCCTTTTGTATCGCGCATCATTTGAGCAGCCTCTTGTGGCGACTCGGGATTAAACCATTGTGAAATATTCCTCATACCTTATCCTCTGATTTGGTTATATACTATTATTCAGTATAACAAATTGGCGAAATCACACAACCTGAAATGGGATAACAATGTCTACCATTCTTGTCAAGAATATTGATACTCTGGTTACGATGAATTCAACGCGTGAAATCCTGAACGATGCGTATCTGGTTGCTGAAAATGGGGTCATCGTTTCTTGCGGAACTGGAACGCCATCAGAAAACAGTTACACAGAGACTCACAATGCCTCTGGTTGCGTAATTACTCCCGGTTTCATAAACACTCATCACCATCTTTTCCAGACCAACACTCGTGCCAAGTTTGTAGATTCAGAACTTTTTGAGTGGTTGGTCGGGCTTTACCCAACCTGGGCAGAACTTAAGGACAACCAGTTTCTCCGTGGAGCTGTTGTTGGAATGAGTGAACTGCTACGTTCAGGATGTACAACTACAACCGATCATCACTATCTCTTTCCCCAGGATGCATCGCCTGAATTGATTGATATAACATTTGAAGCTGCCAAACAGACAGGCATACGGTTTCATGCAACTCGCGGAAGCATGAGTAGATCAGTAAAAGATGGTGGCTTACCACCAGATTCAGTTGTACAAGATCATGATACAATTCTGAAAGACAGTCAGCGGCTGCTTGAGAAATATCACGACACAAAACCAGGAGCTATGACCAGAATTGCACTGGCTCCCTGCTCCCCGTTTTCAGTTACTACGGAATTAATGCGCGATACTGCTGAGCTTGCCCGTGAACACGGCGCACTGCTTCACACTCACCTTGGCGAAACTGTTGATGAAAATAATTACTGCAATGAAATTTACTCATGCCGACCTGTCGACCTTCTTGAACAAACAGGCTGGCTTGCAGACGATGTCTGGCTTGCTCACGGCATTCATTTCACGGACGATGAAGTTGCAAAGCTTGGCAAAGCAGGAGTTGCAATTTCACACTGCCCAACATCGAACATGAGGCTCGGCTCTGGAATTTGTAGAGTCAGAGATTTAAGAGCATCAGGTTCGCCAGTAAGTTTGGGAGTTGATGGCTCTGCAAGCAATGACTCATCTCACATGCTCTCTGAACTGAGACAAACTCTTCTACTGCATAGAGTTCTTGGCGGCGCGAAAGCGATGAGCGTAATGGAAGTTCTGGAAATGGCAACCCTGGATGGGGCCAAAACCTTGAGCCGCGATGACATCGGCTCTATTGAAACGGGCAAACAGTGTGACCTTGCAGTCTGGGATCTCACAGCTCCTGAATTTGAAAAAGTTCACGACCCGGTTGCTGCACTCCTGCTTTGCAGGTCTGTTGATGCGCGGGAAGTTTTTGTTGGTGGGAAGAAAATTTGTAGTTTATCCCCCAAGGCCGTCAAACCATGTTAGAAATTTCATAATTCCTTTGCCTGTTATGAACAAGCCTGTGACAAGCCGAGCACAAAGTAATCAAATTGGACTCATCATTGCTCCCACCCAATGCTCGCGGAATTTTATGGTGAACTTCCAGGTACCGTTTTGAGCTATAACCTTGACCCTGACAGGTATGATTATCACGGCTCATCACTTCACGCCGCACCGACGGTCGTATTGTGGCCCTGTTTCTACCGTGTTCAAGCACATGAGCATCACAGTATGCTTTCTCCAGATCATTTTGGCTGATTTCACCAGCCCCGGTTTCTGCTTTTCCACAATCAGGGCAATGTCTTATGACAATCTGGGTAGAAGAAAATTCTACCCGGGTAGAATTTTCAGAAGTTATCAATTCAAGAGATTTAATTAAAAGCTCTTCATTTGTTCCGGTCTCACCGGTTTTACGAAGTTTCTCCATCAGAACATTGAACCGTTCCATCTGTTCAACTGAGAATGAAAACGATTTGCCAATCTTTGGTTCAACTTTTGTAACTTCCCTGACCTTGGTCCATTCAATCTCGCCATTTTCAACTGCCTTTTTAGTTTTGGGCAATTCCTCAAGATCTCTGGACATTTTAATAAAGAAATATGCTCTGCTTTGAGAGAATTCCAGAGCATCCATTGCATAGTTCAACATGCTGGAATAGCCCAAATCCTGATAAAGTTTTTGGTGTAAAATGGCTGAAAAAACAAGTAGAGCTGAGTGCTAATATTTTGTTATCTTCTCAAGAAGAATTACCAGCTTTTTGTGAGCTTTTTTGGCGAATTGACTCTTTTGAAACTTGTTGTCTGACATAATCTTATCATATTTCTTGGAGATTAAATAAATATAATATATTGGGTGCGAAAATCAAGTAAAGCTGGTGGAATAAGTGAATTATTTTGATGGTTTTTATGCAAAATAAACTCCCTCAAATATTTGTAACAATTAACTCGAAAGCTTATGCTCAACTTGATAGTCAGTCCATAAACAGAGCCTTTATTTGGCCCCAGCGGACACTTTCCGCTGGAACTGTTGATGACATGTCAAAAATTATTACGACATCTTCAACGGTCGCACTGGGAAACTCCAGCGCGTCACACCATGTTGCTAATGGGAACCCCATAAATTCAACCGTCCCTGTTCCATCTCCCAACGTATGCCAGGTAGGGGAGCTATGGATTGATGAATTTAGCTCAAAAGTTAAACTATAACTTCCAGATTCCATAAAAAACTCTGCTGACCCATACCAAAGTTCATCAAAATACTCGTCTTGTATATGGGCATAAAATGCCACTGACCACGGAGTCGGTGGGGGTGGATAACCGCAATCCACTAGACCGTTAGTCTGTACTCCAGAAAAGCGTATAGACGCTCCATCGACATTACTTGGGTCCATATTGAAAGAAAAATCAGCAAATGCGTATGAACCAATTTCATCAAGCGGATATTCACCATGCAAGTCTGGCAAGGGAATCTCCACAAGTTCTGCTTGTAACATTCCAACCCAACAGCCAACAAGCAAAAACACAAAAATCATATTTATAAATTTCTTACTTGGCATCATTACTTTTGCTCCTTTTATTCTATTTTGAAAAACTGTCACAAATCACTTCACAACCTATTCAAGAATCTAGGTCTATTATTTTGTTAGTGTTATTTTTGAAATACAAACAAAGTGAAACAGTTATTACTTTCCAGTAAGCGCATTACTAATTTCACAAATTTCCCACCAGCTTATCTATAAACCTCAACGCAAAAACAAATTAATTGTTTAATTTATACCACACGTTTCTCAGAAACGTCAACTCCATTCCACAAGCTCTCTCCTGGATGCAAAACCATCAAAATATATTTGTAACAATTAACTCACACTTGCGTTCTAACTAGAGACTTTAACATGGGAGTTTTCTAATGAAACGCATTGCTTTTTTAATGCTAACCGCTTTACTAATCGCTTCGGTCTGTTCTGCAGGCTTATTTAACAATTCTATCAAAGGCTCTGGAGACATAATCACTGTTGATCGTGATGTGTCGACATTTGATTCCGTTATCCTTAAAGGTTCACCCGATGTTTTCATTGATGTTGGTCCACGTCTGACAGTTGCTGTTAATGCCGATGACAATATTATCGATCTGATTAAAACTGAGTCACGAAATGGCACACTTGTGATCAAGATTAAGAAATCTATTAGAACAAAAAAGACTCCACGCATCGATATTACAGTTCCACATCTGAAAGAAGCCAACATAAACGGTTCTGGTGATATCTTTATTAGTAATTTTGATGCAGAAACAATGACGCTGAATGTTAATGGTTCTGGGGACATCAAGGCCGAAGGTAACAGCAAGACACTTGAAGCAGCTGTAAATGGTTCTGGCGATATTGCATGCAAAGGCAGCAGCAATAATGTGTATGCCGATATAAACGGTTCAGGAGATATTAAGTTCAAACAATTTATTGCTGAAAATGCCAGGGCAGTAGTTAACGGTTCTGGAGATATCATTATCCACGCCAACAACTCATTTGAAGGCCGTGTCAATGGTTCTGGAGATATTAATTGTTATGGAAATCCTGAATTCAGGAATAGTAAAATCAAAGGCAGTGGAGATATCGATTACAGATAATACATAAAAAAAGGGCGACCAGAACGGTCGCCCTTACTTTATTTAAACTAGAAGCGCATTGAAATTGCTAAACTGCCAGCACCAACAGTATCGATATTCAGGTCATCATATGCATCAGGATTTCTGCCACAACCATACCAATCAATAGACATATTCCTGAAGTTATAACCAAGGCCAAGAATCAGCCCAAGACCACTATAGTCCTCTTCCTCTGACCCCCACCCCAAATCCAACTCTAGTGTTTCCATAAAATAATCTAGCCCTGCATAAAACTTGAACCCGGGACGG
>CAYTFE010000014.1:14207-42204 GCA_964437115.1 uncultured Fibrobacteraceae bacterium
CTCTAGTGTTTCCATAAAATAATCTAGCCCTGCATAAAACTTGAACCCGGGACGGGACAAATTTTTTCCAAATAGTATTTGAACATCAATTCCTGCGGCAGTGAAATCACTAATATCCTCATGCTCAGTTCCATAAATAACTCCACGAATTACAGCGTTTCTTGAAATCGCAGTTGATGCAGAAAGACCAAGACCAACAAAATTATCTTTGTATCCATCTGAATCAAACTGCACAACATAAGTCCCAATTCCGAGCGTACTCTTGCGTGGCGCTGAAGTTGCAGGCATAGCCATCAGCATCACTAGAACAGCAACAGTTAGTAGTAATAGAAATCTTTTCATCCGTAAATCCTCCCAATTAAAGAAATGTGACTAATGAGGACACCCTACTCTTGTCCAGTTATTATTTCAACCATTTATTAAGTTATTACTGGAACAACCATACCTTTTAGGTGTATATTGTCGGTTGCCCGAATTGGGCCCTCATAAATTATAATGCTAAATCAGGAGGCTTAATTAAATGATTGAGGTACGCAATGTCACCAAAAGTTTTGGACCGACGGTCGCATTGAATGATGTGTCCTTCAGTTTGAAACAGGGTGAAATCCTCGGTTTTCTGGGACCAAACGGTGCTGGAAAAAGTACTGCCATGAAAATTATTACAACTTTCCTGGCTGCCGACAGCGGCAGCGTGAGAGTTGATGGCGTAGATGTAATGGCTGACCCACTTAAAGTTCGTAGCCTTATTGGTTACTTGCCAGAGAACAACCCCCTATATGTGGATATGCTTGTCAGTGAATACTTGAGATTTGTTGGCCAGGCGCGTGGGCTTTCTGGCAGCAAGCTTAAGCAACGCACAGAATGGGTTATCGAATCTTGCGGCATTAAATCTGTTCTGCATAAATCGATCAATGAGCTGTCCAAAGGTTATAAACAACGTACCGGGCTTGCTCAGGCATTGATACATGACCCTGAGATTTTGATTCTCGATGAGCCTACAAGTGGACTTGATCCCTTGCAGATTATCGGTATTCGTGAACTGATTCATAGTCTGGCAAAAAAGAAAACCATAATATTCTCAACTCATATTCTACAGGAAGTTGCTCCTGTAACTGATAGAGTAGTGATTATAAACAACGGTAACATTATTGCCGATGGCATGATTGACGACTTGCAAAAAAAGGCGATGAAAACCAACAGGTTGTTTGTAACCATCAACTCCCCCGATGCTGGAACTGGTTTGAATGGCCTTGAAGGCGTTGAGTCAGTTACAGAACTTGGAAATAACAGATTTGAAGTTCGAGCTCCATTTGATCTTGATCTGCGCAACAACATTGTGACACTCAGCCATCAGAACAGTTGGCAACTTCTGGAGATTCAGGAATCTCTGTTCTCATTGGAAGATACATTTATCGCTCTGAACCAGAATTCTGGTGGAAAGGTGGTAGATTATGTCTAATACATTGACAATTTTCCGCCGAGAGTTCTCGGCATACTTCAATAGTCCAATCGCATACATTTTTATCATCGTGTTCCTGATCTTGAACTGTGGTCTGTTTATGACCCCGTTCTTTTTGCAGGGCAACGCTGACATGCGCGACTTCTTTGGCAACCTGCCGCTGTTCCTGATTTTCTTCATTCCTGCTGTGAGCATGAGACTTTGGGCTGAAGATAAAAGCAACGGTACTTTTGAATTGCTGATGACTTTGCCAATGAAATCAAGCGAAGTGATGTTTGGTAAATATTTCGCAGCAATGGCATTCTACTGTATCGCACTACTTGGCACCTTGCCTATTCCGTTGATGCTGATGATGCTCGGTAATCCTGATCTGGGCGCTATCTTTGGCGGATACATTGGTGCGATTCTATTGGGTGGCCTCTATATGAGCGTGGGTATCTTTACAAGTGGTCTATTGAAAGACCAAATCACTGCCTTTATTTTAGGTATGATTGCCTGCTTTGCGCTTTTCCTGATCGGTATACCTGCGGTTTCAGCAACTATCGATGGCTGGTTCTCCGGCTTCGGTTCATTCCTTCAAAACGCTTTTGGCTTAATGCCTCATTATCAATCGTTGCAACGTGGAGTGCTGGATATTTCAGACCTGCTCTACTTTGTAACACTCACTGGAGCATTCCTTGTGATGAATACTTACTGGCTTGAAGGGAGGAAGTACTAATGAACAAGCGAAACTTCCGCCTTACTTTTACAGCTGTATCAGTGTTGGTAATTGCAATTGCCATATTCCTGACTTCTGTTGTTGGCAATATGGGCAATGCCCGAGTTGACCTCACAACAGACAAACTGTTTACCATGAGCCCATCGGCAGCAAAGATTCTGGGTGAACTTTCAGTACCTGTGCAGATAAAATATTATGTCACTGGTGCAAGTGAAATGCCTACAGAATTGAAAAATCTTGAACGTGATATCACCGACAAACTTCGTGATTACGAATCTGCTTCCGGTGGTATGCTTGAGCTTTCTGTTTATGATCCACAGAACGATGAAGAACTTCAGGAAGAACTGACTGGTCGCGGTATCGGACCTTTCAAGGTTCAATCAATTGATAAAGATGAAATGGGAATTAAGCTGATATGGAGTTCCCTGAGTATTGCTTACAAGGATTATCCTGAAGAAATTATCCCGCAGATTTTACCTCAATCGACAACTACGCTTGAGTATGAACTGATCAGTATGGTTTACAGACTCACTCAGGATAAGAAGCCAAAAGTTGCGCTGTATGCACCTGCTAAAGAAGTAGATCAACAGACTGCAATGATGTATATGCAACAGGGAATGCAACCGCCTGCTGCTCAAGAAATCTACGGTACAGTTGGCAAGATGCTTCAGCAGGAACAGTACGAAATTGTGAAGGTTGACATCACTGCTGAGTCACAAATTCCTGTCGATGCAGATATTCTGGTTGTTCTTGGTCCTCAACATCTGACTCCACGTCAGGAGTTTGAGATTAACCGTGCAATCAGTAACGGTATGAACACTCTGTTTGCAGTCCAGGCTCATGAGTACAATTACTCTTTCCCTGGTCACACTGGCATAAACGTTCAAGGCAGAGGCATTCCAACTGGCCTTGAAAATATGTTCAATCAATTTGGTGTTTCAGTTTCAACCGACCATCTCTGCGATGAAAACAATGAGATCCTTGGTGTACCAAGACAACAAAACCTTGGTGGCATGCGATTCCAGACCAATGAACCGGTCAGATTGCCAATCCATGTAAAAGTTTCCGAGTCTCAGATGAACCAGGATGTTGCAATAACCAACAGAATCTCAGAGCTTCTTTATCTGTGGGGCTCTGCTCTTGAAACAGACAAGAAAAAGCTCCTGAACAATGAACTGACAGTTAAAACACTGATGAGTTCAAGTAACAGAAGTTGGGTTTCTGACTTCACTGATGGATTAGTTGCAAATTCTGTGTTCAGCAAAGTTCAGACAGATGGCAACCTGCCACTGGCAATGATGATTGAAGGTACATTCCCTGACAGTTATTCAGGATTGGAAATACCAGGCTGGGACAGTGAAGCTGAAGCTGCCATTGTTCCTCTTGCAGCTGCGCCTGCAAAAATGGTCCTGGTTGGATGTGCAAAAATGTTCGATGACTCTGCTTTGCAGGCAGGACAAAATGCACTGCTGCTACTGAACTCAATCGATTCCATGGTTCATGGCGACGACCTGATTTCTATCCGATCAAAACTTATGACCCAACGAGTAATCAAACCTGTTGGTGACAGCACAAAGATTCTCTTGCGATTATTTGCTGTGGGATTAGTGCCAATAGCATTGGTAATCTTTGGATTATCACGGGCAAATTCCCGTCGTCGTAAGGAGACAGCATGAATAAAAAAACGATAATTATCTTACTGGTAGTCCTGGCTCTGCTTGTTATTGCCAGTCTTACACAGAAAGAGAACCATCGCAACGCAGTTACTCAAAAGGATAACGCTGCCCTGTTTGCAACAGAATTTGATGCTGCAAATATAAGCAGAGTTGTTATCACTCAAGGTGCCGACACTACGGGTGTAGTTCTGGATAAACTTGAGCAATGGGTTGTCCGTTCCAGATTTGGCTATCAGGCTGATGAAAACAAGATTTACCAGTTGTTGAATATGCTCAACGGTCTCGATGGCCAATTCAGAAGTGATAAAGAGCAAATCCTGGCTGATTATGGTCTTGGTGGCAGTGAAGCTGTAACAGTTTCCTTGTTTGACAGTGACTTTAATGAAGTTGTGAGTCTTGAAATTGGTAAGTCCCCTGCTGGTGGCACTGGTCATTTCATTCGCAGCGCAGCTGACAATAAAGTCTATCTGACAAACATCGGCGTCCTGGCAAAAATGGGGCTGTTCAGTGGACCTGAACTCCCAAATCATGCGTTCTTCCTGGACACCAGAGTGTTCTCAACAACTCGTGAAGATGTCAGGGCAATCACCTTGTATCAGGGTAATGAAGTTATCGCTATGGAAAAACGCTATGCAGAAGTTGATTCCATAATTGATTACTCAACCTGGGATTGGGCAATTACCAAACCAGAGAAAACTGTGGCTTCGAACACTGCAGTTGATCAGTTGCTCAACGACTTGTTGAATATCAAAGCAGCAGACATGGCTGACCCTGAGGTCGACATGGCTAAAGTTGGACTCTGGAAAGCTGCTAAAAGGCTTGAAGTTCAACTTGCCGATGGCTCAACTTTTGAGCTTCGTGTAGGCGATAAATGGGAAGGTGAACCTTCCGGTTATTATGCTGATAACGGTAATCCCAATACACGTTGGGTTATAATTGACATTAAGATTGACCAGATTTTCAAATCTTTGGAAGATCTGACATCTGAATAGGTTGAATGCCCCTTGCAAAACGCCTGCTGATTGTTTCAGTGGGCGTTTTTGCTTGCGTAAAACCAACAATTAAGTGATTTTACAAGGTTAGGAGGTTACCGTGAAAAACAAATCAATTCTTATTCGCAATGCCAATGTATTGGACTATCTACCAACTGATATGGACGCTCAACCAGCTCCCAGAGTAGAACTTACCGACTTGCGAATTTCCGGAGATAAAATTGTTGCTCGAGGCCAAGATCTTGAAGCAATTGAAGGTGAAGAAGTCCGCGACATAAATGGTCGCACAATTATGCCTGGCCTGATTAATGGCCACCATCACCTCTACTCCACCCTTGCACCTGGAATGCCTGCGCCCAAGAATACTCCTCGCAGTTTTCAAGATGTGCTGACTGAGATCTGGTGGAAGCTTGATCGATGTCTGGACCATGAAGCTGTTTACAAAAGCGCTGTAGCTGGTGCCTGGGATGCAATGCGTTGTGGTACAACAATGATTTTCGACCACCACTCAAGTTTGACTTGTGTGAGCAATTCTCTTGATGAGATTGAACGCGGTATCAATGAAGCTGGTATTCGCGGTTGTCTTTGTTATGAAATCACAGATCGTGGTGGACTTGGTAGCAGAGATACTACTATGGACGAGAACCGTCGCTATTTTACTAAAGAGAAAAACCCATACTTCCGCGCAATAATTGGCGTGCACGCCGGGTTTACACTTGAAGACAGAACTCTTGCCAGATTACAAGAACTAACTGAGGAGCTTGATTGCGGTATCCATATCCACCTTGCTGAAGGAACAACCGATAGAGACATCTGCATTGAGAGAGGCTGGGACGACCCTGTAAGCCGTCTGGATAAGTATGGACTGCTCAGACGCGATACTATCCTCGCACATTGCGTCGATATTACCGATGCCGAAATGGCTCTCCTTGATGAGCGTGGCAGTTGGCTTGTTCACAACGGCAGGTCCAATATGAACAACTCTGTTGGTCGAGCTCCGGTTAACAAATTCCCTGCCCGCAGTTGTTTTGGCACCGATGGTCTGGATGGCAATATGTGGGGCGAACTTCGCTCAACATTCTATCGTGGCAATGAAGCTGGCGAAGGTGAGCTCGGATTGCACAAAGCATCCGAGATGTGGATCGGCGCATATCAGATGGCACGTGAATTCTTTGGTGAACCGTTTGGCTCATTAGATGTTGGCGCGCCTGCAGACTTCCTGATTTGCAATGAAGATCAAAAAACACCACTGCATAGTGGCAACTGGCTCGGTATGTTGCTGTTCGCATTCCACCCCTGGGATATTCTTGAGGTGTGGTGTGGCGGAAATAAAACATATCGACGTGGAGATAAAGCACCTTTTGACGGCAAACTTTGCCGAGACGCAGCCCAACGTATTTGGGACGGGATGGAGAAACTTTAGTGCCCGATTTCAAGACAATACATGATTCAGCTTACAGTAATGAAGATAAACTGGTGCAATTTCTGCGCGATATCGTGGCAATACCAAGCCTTTCTGGGCAGGAAGAAGATGTTGTAAAACGAATTGCAAAAGAGATGGAACAACTGGATTACGATGAGGTAATTATCGATCCACTTGGCAATGTGATGGGCAGAATTGGCAATGGCCCCAGAGTTGTGGCTTTTGATGCACACATCGATACAGTTGATGTCACCGATATAGACCAATGGAGCTTTGACCCGCATCAAGGCAAGCTTGAAGATGGCAAAATTTATGGCCGTGGTGCTGTCGATCAGAAAGCTGGCATGGCAGCAATGGTTTATGCCGGAAAAATGATTCGCGAACTTGGTCTAGGTAATGAGTTCACAGTCTGGATGGTTGGTTCTGTAATGGAAGAAGACTGTGACGGCTTATGCTGGCACTACATTCTGAATGAGAAAAAGTTACAGCCGGAGCTGGTAGTTTCAACTGAACCTACCAATCTGACAGTTACACGTGGTCATCGTGGCCGCATGGAAATTCGTGTTACAGCCGACGGAGTTTCATGTCATGGATCAGCTCCTGAACGAGGTGACAATGCAGTTACAAAACTCGCACCTGCCTGTGCTGCAATCGCAGAACTGAACAACCATCTTGCCCATGACAACTTCCTGGGTAAAGGCAGTTGCACTGTTACAATGTTTGAAAGCCAGTCTCCTAGCCTGTGTGCTGTTCCTGATAAAGCTGAACTGCACATCGACCGCAGATTAACCTTCGGTGAAACAAAAGAGAGCTCAATTGCTGAAGTTGAAGCTGCACTGAAATATGCCAACGTCGATGCAAAAGTCTGGCTCCTGACTTACGAAGAGCCAGCATGGACCGGCCTTGTCTACCCAATGGAAAAATACTACCCAACCTGGGTAATGCCTGAAGATAATGAATATGTCCAGGCTGGTGCTAAAACTTTCAATAACCTGTTTAATGAAGAAGCTAACATCTCCTGTTGGACTTTCTCAACAAACGGTGTTGCAATAAATGGTCTGTATGATGTGCCGTGCATCGGTTTTGGCCCTGGTGAAGAAAAGATGGCACACGCCAAAGACGAATATGTTCCTGTAGATGACTTGATTAAAGCATGTGCATTTTATACAGGGCTGATTAAAACATTAGAAGGGTAAAAAATTGAATCTCAAAGGAAAACATTACATCACAACTCAGGACTGGAATGACGATGAACTGCAATTTCTAATGGAAACTGCACATGAATTGAAACAACAGTTCAAGAACGATGAACCACACTTGCACCTGCCACATAAAACTCTGTTCATGATGTTTTTTGAGCAGAGCACCAGAACCAGAAACAGTATGGAAGCTGGCATGACCCAACTTGGTGGCCACGCCCACTTCCTCTCTCCTGACAAGCTACAACTTGATCATGGCGAAACTGTTCTGGACACAGGCAAGGTTCTGGCCAGATACGGTCATGGCATCGCTATTAGAAACTGTGACTGGGGTCAGGGAAACAAGTTCATGCGTGCCATTGCTGAAATCAGCGACGTGCCTCTGATCAACTTGCAGTGTGACTTGTATCACCCATGCCAGGCAGCCGCAGACTTGATGACTATTCAGGAAGAGTTCAACGGTGAAGTTAAGGGTCGGAAAATTGCAGTGAGCTGGACTTATGCTCCTAGCTATGTGAGGCCGATCTCAGTTCCTCACTCTGAAATTCTGATGATGAGCCGAGCTGGAATGGAAGTAGTTCTTGCTCATCCGCCAGAGTTCAAGCTGAATCCTGAAATTCTTGCTCAGACAAAAGCAAACGCAGAAAAAAGCGGTGGCAGTTTTGAAATTGTAGATGATATGGATGCAGCTTTTGAAGGTGCTCATGTTGTTTATCCAAAATCCTGGGGCTGCTTGATCCATGAACCAGATCGTGAAGCTGCCGTGTCTCACATTGAAAAATATCCTGACTGGATTGCTAATGAACGACGCATGGCTCTTGCTGCACCGGAAGCAATTTACATGCATCCATTGCCAGCAACTCGTGGCCAGGAAGTCACCGATGCAGTAATCGATGGCCCACAATCCCGTGTCTGGGATCAGGCTGAAAACAGGTTACATACTGGTAAAGCGATTATGTCACTGACAATGTAGGAGAAAATAATGCTCCCTAATGTAGTTCTGAACCAATATTGGACCGGCTTCCAATGCAGTGTTTGTGACAGAGCATATCCTGTCGAATTTGACAGCATGGTCTGCCCTGAATGCGGCGTTGATGGAATCCTGGACGTGGCTTACGACTACAATGCAATTGGTGATACTATCAATCGGGAGACTCCATTTCCAGCAGGTGGGACCAGAGATCTGTGGCGATTTGCGCCATTGCTACCAATGCATCCACAGGAGTATCACTCTGCCTGGAGTGTGGGTGGAACACCATTACACGCTCCGCAGGAATTACGCAATAAAACAGACCTGCCATATTTACATCTTAAAGACGATACATCTCTTCCTTCTGCAAGCTTGAAAGACCGTGCCAGTGCAATGGCAATTGTCGATGCAGTTCGCAGAGGCATCTCTCACATCGCATGCGCATCAACTGGTAATGCAGCAGCAAGTTTGTCTGTGTTGGCAGCCCGCGCCGGTATAAGTTGTACAATCTTTGTCCCTGCAGCAGCTCCTGAAGCAAAACTTGCCCAGCTGCTTCTCCATGGTGCCGATGTTATCAGAGTTGATGGCACTTATGACGATGCCTTTGATCTCTCAATTAAGGAAATCAACAAGCACAACTGGTACTCAAGAAATTGTGCCTATAATCCGTTGCTTGTAGAGGGTAAAAAGACAGCTGCACTTGAGATTATTTTACAGCTCGGTCTGAAACTGCCCGATGTGATTTTTGTTCCTACTGGCGATGGCTGTATTGTCTCTTCCATTGCTAAAGCACTACGTGAACTTTTCGAAATATGCCTGATTGATAAACTGCCAAGAGTTTTTGGAGTTCAGGCTGATGGTGCTTCTCCTCTTTCTACTGCCTGGCAGAATCATTCTAATCACGGTGACATGAATGGCCAGGAAATTCTGGAGCTAATTCCATCGATGGCTCCAGACACTCTTGCAGATTCAATAGCTGTAGGAACCCCTCGCAACAGAATCAAGGCGTGGAAGAGAGTATCGGCAACAGGTGGCGGATTTGTCTCAGTAAGTGACAATCAAATTCTTGAGGCAATTCATCTGCTGGCAAGTAAAGCTGGAGTTTTTGCTGAACCAAGTGGTGCAGCAGGGCTTGCTGGTGTACTGAAAGCCAGGGAAATGGGCTTGATCACAGGCGAAGAACGAATTGTTGTAATGGTCACAGGCCACGGCCTGAAAGACCCAGGCGCTGCACTTTCAAAGGTGACTGTGCCGGAGCCAACTTCATTATAACCTAGATGTTTTCTTTTTAACGTACACCTTGATTTAAACGCTTTCAGAGTGCTTATTACGTATGTAATTGCATTTAACGAAAAGGAGCCAAAAATGGCAGATATCAGACCTTTCCCGGCACTACGCCCAAACCAAGATCTTGTTGAAAAGGTGGCTAGCCCTCCTTACGACGTCCTCAATTCCGAAGAAGCCCGCGCAATGGCATCGGGCAATCCATACAGTTTTCTACATGTCGTAAAAGCTGAAATCGACCTTCCTGTTGACGCTGATGTTCATGGTCAAAATGTTTATCAACTCAGTGCAGACAACCTCAATAAAATGGTTACTGAAGGTACTCTGATTCAGGATGAAGTCCCCTGCTTTTACATTTATGAACTGACTATGGATGGCGATTCCCAACGTGGTATCGCTGCCGGTGTTTCAGCTCAGGAATATGAAGATGGATTGATTAAAAAACATGAGTTTACTCGTCGTGAAAAAGAAGACGACAGAGCAAAGCATGTTGAAATTCTACAGGCAAATGCAGGACCAGTTCTGTTGACATATCGCAACACAGAAAAAGTCTCTGCACTTGTAAATAACATCTGTGACAACACTGATCCAGTCTATAATTTTACTGCCGATGACGGCATTGGGCATAAGGTCTGGGTGGTTGCAGATGAAGATGACATTAATGGAATCTCGGAAGCCTTTGGTGAAATACCTGCTACTTATGTTGCAGACGGCCACCATAGATCAGCTTCTGGATACCGAGTTCGCAACTTAATGCGAGACGCAAATCCAAACCACACAGGGGACGAACCTTACAACCATTACCTTGCGGTTCTTTTCCCTGACAATGAACTAAAAATCATGGGTTACAACCGTGTTGTTAAAGACTTAAACGGTCTAACCGCTTCAGAGCTTCTGGAAAAAGCTGCTGAGAAATTTGAAGTTGCAGAAGGTCCTGCTGCTCCAGAATCTGCTCGTCAGTTTGGAATGTTCCTTGATGGAATATGGTACAGATTGACTGCAAAAGAAGATAGCTTTCCTGCAAACGATCCAGTTGAAAGCCTGGATGTTGCAATCTTGCAAAGTAACTTGCTGACACCTCTGCTCGGAATTGGTGATCCGCGAACTGATAATCGTATCGATTTTGTTGGTGGAATTCGCGGTACAGATGAACTAGAACGCCGATGTGGCTTAGATGCTGCAGTTGCTTTCTCATGTTATCCAGTAAGCGTTGAACAGTTGATGACCATTGCAGACGCCGATGCCATCATGCCTCCTAAATCTACCTGGTTTGAACCTAAATTACGAAGCGGCGTTGTAGTCCGCAGTTTGAAAGGATAAGTCATGTTAATTCTTATTTCCGATGCCTTTGACGATGCGCTACCTGGACACCTGGAAGCTCTTGGCGAAGTCACAACTGACAAAGATCGTATCCCGGAAGCCGATGTTATTCTGATTCGCAGTAAAACCAAAGTTACACGCGAGTACATTGATAACGCTCCAAACCTGAAACTGGTTGTTCGTGGTGGCGTTGGACTTGACAATGTTGACCTTGAGTATGCTGCAGAAAAAGGGATCAAAGTTTCCAACACTCCTACTGCTTCAAGTATCGCTGTTGCGGAACTTGCGTTTGCTTTGATGCTTTCAGTACCAAACAACATTGTAGTTGGTCACAACACAATGAAAGATGGCAAGTGGGAGAAAAAACAACTCAAGAGAACTGAGCTTCACAGCAAAACTCTGGGCCTGATTGGCATCGGTAATATTGCTACTGAAGTTGCCAAGCGCGCTGCTGCTTTTGGCATGACAGTTACTGCTTTTGATCCATTTGTTGACAGCTCGGATCATGCTGAAATGATAGACTCCCTGGATGCAATGGTTGCAGGGGCTGACTACATTTCAATGCATGTTCCTCTGCTCGATGGCACCAAAGAAATGATCAACGCAGACATGATTGGTAAAATGAAAGATGGCGTCATCTTTGTTAACACTGGTCGCGGTGGCTGTGTTCATGCTGAAGACATGAAATCGGCACTGGAAAGCGGCAAAGTTCGCTGCTATGCAACCGATGTCTGGCCAAGCGATCCACCAGCAGAAGATTATCCTCTTCTATCAGCTCCAAATGTGCAGATGACTCCACACCTTGGTGCAAGTAGTAAAGAAAATCTGGGCAGAGTAGCAGCAGAAACTCTGTCTATTGTTACTGACTTTATTGGAGGCATGTAATGAGTCGTATTTTTAACTTCAGTGCCGGTCCTTGCACCCTGCCTCTTCCAGTAATTGAAGAAGCAGCTGCAGAATTTGTCGATTACAAAGACAACGGCATGAGCATCATTGAGATGAGCCATCGTTCCAAACCTTACGATGAAGTTCATCACGAAGCGATGTCCCTGATCAGCGAACTTCTGGAAATTCCAGATAACTACAAAGTCATGTTCCTTGGTGGTGGCGCAACTATGCAGTTCGCCATGATTCCGATGAACTTCCTGCCTGCTGGAAAGAGCTGTGACTTCACTGTCACAGGCACCTGGGGCAAGAAAGCATATGCTGATGCAGTAAAACTTGGTGACACTCGTGTTATCTTTGATGGCAAGGATGTCAACTACCTTGACCTGCCAGACCCTTCAACTCTTGATGTTGACCCAAACTCTGCTTACCTGCATATGACAAGTAATGAAACTATCGGTGGAATTCAATGGCATGAATTCCCTGACTGCGATGCTCCTATTATCTGTGATGTAAGTTCTGATTTTATGAGCCGCAAAATGCCGATCGATAAATTTGGTATGATTTACGCTGGCGCTCAAAAAAATGCTGGCCCTGCTGGTCTTGCAATTGCAATCGTTCGTGATGATCTGCTGGAAAGATGTCCTGACACATTGCCTGCATATCTTAACTACAACACACACGCACCAAAAGATTCCATGTATAACACTCCTCCAGTTTTCCCAATTTATATGGTTGGCAAAACAATGAAGTGGTTGAAATCGATTGGTGGCGTTGATGCAGCAACAGATCTTGCAAACCAACGCGCAGGTTTGATCTACGGTGCTATGGAAAAAGACAGCGGTTTCTACAACTGTCCAGTTCCCGAAGCTGCACGCTCAAACATGAACATCGTTTTCCGCCTGCCAACTGAGGATCTGGAAAAACAGTTCATCAGCGAGGCTCTTGAAGCTGGCATGAGTGGCTTGAAAGGTCATAGATCTGTTGGTGGATGTCGTGCATCTGTCTACAACGCAATGCCTGTTGCTGGTGCTCAAGCGCTTGCTGATTTCATGGGTGATTTTGCCAATAAGAACGGCTAGATTACCAACCTGTTCAACTCAACGCAGCCCGTGTCAGTAATGACACGGGCTGCTCTTCGCTTCACTCAGATTCGTTTAACAGATTGATAATCCCGTCTTGTTATTAAAGACACCTCCTGATTGACGCCTATATCCTATTGTGGTACTATGAGTTCTGTTTTAACAATTGGAGGGTTTGTTATGAAAAAAGGATTATTGTTATTTTCAGTGATAGCACTTGTTGTAGTCACAATGATGTGGTCTACAGACACTGCTGCTTACACAACATTTACTGGTGGCTGTGACAGTTGCCATGATTGGGGCTACAGTACTAGCGCTCATCAATCACACTTCAGCAATGGTTGTGGTTCATGCCATGTTGTGTCTGGAGACGATCCAGTAACTTCGAGATGTGCATCTTGTCATGGCGGTGCAACTATTATGAACGACCATAATAACAACGGCATTTCATCTTGTATTGTTTGTCACAGTGATACTCCAAACGATGAATGCAGCTGGGGACAGACTAAACAACTGTTTAAATAGTCTGATTTGCTAACTTGATTGAAACACATAGCGGGCTGACTCAGAAGAGTCAGCCCGCTATGTGTAAAACAAGTTTGGTAATATGGTAATTTTATTAATTAAATAGCTGCTTAACTGCACCCCAACTATTCATTTCATTTGTAATCGGATCATCGCAACAATCAACATCGGCCCATACATAGAAATCGCCTATCCAGCCATGTTGAACAACAGTGTCATGCCAGCCAATGCCCCAATCGCAATACCCGTACTCAGCAGTTGGTGAACTGTCAACAGGAATACCAACGAATGAACCTACACTTTGTGGCATGTATCGGAACACAATAAACAGTGGGCTGTTGGTATCAATACAGCTTGCATTGATGGGAACTTCCAGGTCAAAATTTCCTTCATTAGGAAAACTATAGAAAGTCATAATATCCGAATATGCTAATGGTCCACCAGGAATATAACTTCCTAAATAATCTACTGCCTCGACTATCTCTGCCCGAACAGTGAAACTGCAAAACTGATTTGCATGAATGAACATGTGTATCGATTCAATCTTAATACCTAGTTCACAAATACAATCTTCGTTTGCATAATCGACCAGTATAGCATAAGCATCTCCTGCCGCCCACCAATCGGTATAGTACCCTTGATAGCCATCGAAATCCTGACTACCAACCACACAGTCTCCATCATATCGGAAACTTGATTGTGTCAACTCCTGACTGTCAGTATAAAATTCCATTTCACGCGCAAAACCGCCCGTTGCCACGACTAAAACCACTGTAGTTAAAACCAATAATACTTTTTTCATCATGTCCTCCTTCTTATATGAGTATATGTACTTTATACAATATATGCAACAGACAATGCTCTTTTGTTCGCTCAAATCATTCAGACTTGTTTTGCGAATCTTAGTGAAACAAAGAGCGGGTCATCTCGATAGAGACGACCCGCTTTGAGCAAAAACAAGTGCTGTCTAATTTAGTTTATCATCAACACCTTGTACATACCAATCCATACCTAGCAGAGAACCGATATCCAAAGTCTCTACAGCAGGAACTTTTTCTTCGCCAGCCTGGTTGAATAATGGACCGGCAAATGGATGTAATTCGCCACTTGTGATAGCAGCTTCAGTTGCAGCAGCTTTATCTTTAACATCGTCAGGCTGATATTTTCAACAACAGTAAGTGCTTCAAAAAGTGAAAAGTGCTGGAATACCAATCCCACACCAAGCTGCCTTGCAAACGATGGGTTTTCTACAATTACCTGCTCACCTTTCCAGAATATCCGACCTGCACTTGGCTGCAGTGAACCATAGAACATTTTTACAAGAGTGGATTTACCGGCGCCATTTTCACCAAGCAGCGCATGGATTTTCCAGCCTCAACTTTAATATCGATCTTGTCATTAGAAACCAAAGTACCAAATCGTTTAGTTAAGTCTTTGGCTTCCAACAATAGAGTGTTACTCATACTCACCTACTTCAGCCAGATATTTTTGGCGCAACGATTCATCAATAAACGATGCATCGAACCTGTTTTTAACCAACTGAATTATCTGCTCAGCCGACAGATTCAAAGCTCTGTCCAGAGCATAAAAGTTTTCGTTCAGATACCCGCCAAAATAAGCAGGATCGTCTGAATTGACGGTTACACACAAACCGACTTCCCTTGCTCTGGCAGAAACTGCTGCAAAATCTTCCGGTGGGTTATTCAACTCTGAAGAGTCCAATCCAACCCCATCGACCATATGGATAAATGGAAGCGCCTGGTCAAAAGCTTCATCTGCATCTTCAACAGAGCAATATGGTAATTCTATATTATTTCTCTTTGCAAACTTAAACATCAATTCAGGTCCCAGAGTACCTTCAATGTGAAGGTGTAACTCCGCTTTAGGCAATTGGTTAATCAGAATTGTATTATCCATGTCACCATCGTACTCAATAATGTTCTCGGATTGATCTTTAAAGACGGATACTAGCAGATTACTTATTTACTTCAACTGCAAATGTCTTTGAGAAGTGGGCAAGTTATCAAGTTGCGAAACGAATCTGAGCAAAGCGAAGAGCGGGCTGACTCTTTTGAGTCAGCCCGCGTTGAGTGAAGCAAGTTGGATAACTTTGTTACTTTTCTAAAGTATCTCCCAAAGAAATCCCGGAAACCCAGGTGTTCCCGCATCATCGACAAGGTTATTCAATTCCATTTTCAGGTAAGTTCCATCTGGAAGATGGACAAACCAGATTCTACCATTCAACACAGTCTCATGTGTTTGAGGATTGTATGTATACCATCCACCATCAGCTTTGAATGCACCATCGTCATCTTCGTCTGCGAACCAACCTTCAGTTGGAGCTTCTGTTACATCAGCAAAACTGACGCCGTCAACATAAGCA
This sequence comes from uncultured Fibrobacteraceae bacterium, assembly GCA_964437115.1. GTDB lineage: Bacteria > Krumholzibacteriota > Krumholzibacteriia > LZORAL124-64-63 > LZORAL124-64-63 > JABIBH01. The sequence continues at coordinate 30,124 of CAYTFE010000014.1, forward strand.
ACTTCCACTCCGGCTGTGCCGTTGACGCCACCGTTTGTTATAATTGTGTAGAATTTGAATCCAAAGTCCCAATTGGTTTCTGTCATTGGGTCAGTAACTTCAACTTCGCCTTCGATAAATGAGAAGTAAACAAACTCGGTTGCGTCATTGAAACCAGCATCAACGATTGTTGTAAATGTGCCATCACCGTTATCAACAGTTTCGATGTGTTCACCTGGATCAGTAACATCCGGGCCAGTAATTGAATCGTCTTCACTACAACCGATAACTGCCAGTAATCCGAACAATACAAATAGTAACTTTTTCATTTTATGTCCTTTCTAGAACATCAGGTCCATACCTGCAAAAGCCGCACGAGGTCGTACAGGCAGGTAATCATTATCACCTTCATCAAGAAGGTTACTTACGCCACAAAACAAACTGTGATTATTGAATCGACGGGAAATGCGAGTGTCGGCCAGGATATACGAATCTGCCATATCTGTGCCGTAGCCTGTGCCTTCAACGGTGAATGGGCGCTCACCAACCCAGGTGCCTCTCAGCGAGAAATCCCATTCAGAAATATGAACAGATAGTGAACCGTTGGCCCTGTGCCGAGCTCTTCCTTCAAGCGGTTTATTCAGCTCTTTATCTTCCGTATCAAGATATGAGTAGCCGGCATTAAGGGTAATCATTCTGTTAAGTGACCATCGAGCAGACAGGTCAAATCCTTGCAACATTGCCTCGGACACATTTCTGTAAACTCCCAGCCAATGATATAGCGGGTCATCTTCTATCGGCTCAAGTTCTGCCTGAATCAGGCCTTCTACATCGTGTCTGTAACCAGAAATTGAGAACCAGAGATTCTGGTTAGGCTGATACTCAACACCGATACTTGAACTCAATGAAGTTTCCGGTTTCAGATCAGGATTACCAATAATCCTGTAACCTACGCCAGGATGTTCAAACAGCAGATACATTTCCTTGAAATCTGGAGCTCTGAACCCTGAGCCGTAACTTGCACGAACTGTAATTTTTTCTGTCGGATCATGACGGAAAGAAAGTTTTGGGGAGATATGATTGCCGAATTGAGAGTCATCGTCCATGCGCACTCCAGGCAAAAGAACAAATAAATCCGTGCTACCTACCTCCCATTCATCCTGCAAATATATCGATGATCTGGTACGATTACCTTCCCCACCATTCAAACGCTCCGAGTCCATATCTTCATAGGAACTTTCCAAACCAACTGAGAAATAATGATTGTCCATTACATATCTGTCGTGCTGCAATCCAACCAAACCGAGTTTTTGACGAGTGTCCTGATATTCATCCATCGCATTACTACCACGCTGGTCATATACAAACTGATCACGATAGCTGGAGTAGCTCAACCGGGCAGTAGTGTTTGCATACCCGGCTTGTTTCCAGTGTCCAGTCATTCCCAGGGTGTTAGTGTCGGTTGTATTTCTACGGTCAAGAATTGCAGCACCACTGACATCAACCCCAGTAGTTCGTTTATGCATAAACTCCCCGCGAGTTGTAATTGAAAATCCGTCGTTTACCTGCAAGTTCACCTTGCCGGCAACAGAGTATTGATCGTTTGAGTTACCACTGGTCCATTCATCTGTAGAATCTAGGTCAAATGCTTCCGCACTGTGCCAGTCAGCACTGACTCTGGCATTCCAGTTATCGCCGATATCTGAAGCGGAGACCGCACCATCGGCTTGGCTACCTTCTGCACCTCTGCCATGAAGAGATATTTTTCTCCCCTTGGCTTTGCGAGTTATGATATTGATTACACCGCCAATAGCCTCGGAACCATAGAGCGCAGACATATTCCCTTTTACAATTTCAATCCGTTCAACATTATCTGTTGTGAATCGGGACAAATCCATAATCCCATATTTGCGACCGATAATTTTTTCACCATCGACAAGAACAATAATATATTTTGAATCAAGACCCTGCATCTGGACCCGAGTGCCAAATGTTGAAGGCACAATATGAATCCCGGGGTGTTTCTGGAGGTACTCTGCTACATTCTCTGCACCACTGTTTGCCAAATCTTTACGACTGACTAACTCAGTTGCCACAGGGCTGTCGTCGAGTTTTTGCTCTGTTCGAGAAGCGGTGACAACAATGTCATCAATGTTTGAAGTATCTTGTGCAGGTAAAACCGAAGAAATAAGCAGAACTACTAAAATTGTGAAACGCATTGAAGCTCCCTTTCAGCATGAAGTTATTATCACGCCAAAATGTAGGAAGACTTATACAACGAATTGTCACAGAGAAGTCATGTTTGCAACTTATTTTAATAAAGTAATTCCGACAGTTTGTGTATAGTCACCAGCTTCAATAATAACTAAATAATTACCAGATGAGCTCGGTTTTCCAGAGTCAGTTCTACCGTCCCAAACCACAGCATTTCCACCTGAGTTTTTGTGCCCTGAATCTAGTAATCTTATTTGCCTGCCAGCAAGATCAATTACTCGAATCACGACCTGGCTGCTCAATGGTAAATCATATTTAATTTCAGTCATCGGATTAAATGGGTTTGGATAAGGATTACCAACTGATAATCCAGGAACACAATCACCATAGACTCCTGAAACAGCATCAAATAAGCGGAAAAGATGTGCGTAACCAGAATTATCAGAACGAGTCACATTAACTAATATGTCATACTTTGGTTCTTCTGGGCATTGACACCAATCGTAGTTTGTATATGCAAGAGGGTATGCCCAAATACGGCCAGGATAAGTTGCTGAATGCTCCAATGCTCCAGTCTCCAGGTCAAAAACTTTTACAAATCCATAGTAATCAGTATAGCCGTGGATTAGTACCTCTTCTGAAGCATCGTCATCTAAGTCTCTTATATTTGCTTGAAGCATATGGCTATCAGAATAATTAAATATTTCAAAGCCCGTTGCAATATCAATCACACGAATTGCTCCAGCCCAATTTGGGTTCACATATTCACGCTGCGTAATAACTAGATATTCTGAATCAGTGCCATCAACATAACCGTTTCCAAAATTAGAGTAAATTGATGACTCTATAATTGTTTCTGCAAAAGCTGGCGAAACTAACAAAAACAAGATCGCTAAATATTTCATTTACTCTCCTTCAGCCCGGCAATTAAAAACTTAGTGACATCTTCAACTCTGCTAGCCAATTTACTATTACTGTCTGCAAGTATCCAATCAGTTGCAACCTGATCTAGAACACCAAAAATAAGTTTCGCGCAAAGAAGTGGATCCAGGTCTTCTCTAAAAGCTCCCGATGCTTGTCCTCTAGTTACAATACCTGCAAGGACTTCAAGATATTCACGCAACCTGCTACGAGAAAACATACCCATAAACTGGATACTGTGTCGCAATTCAACCTGTAAAATAACAGCAAGATCGTGATCCTGTCCAACAAGCTCAAGATGCAGAGCCACAACTTCTGCAATTTGCTCTTCAGGTTCATTACCATTATTAAGTTTTAGAATACCTTCACTGATGAACCTATCCATTGCTCTTTCAAACACAGAAACTAAAATCGATTCTTTATTTTTGTAGTAGAGGTAGACTGTGCCATCGGCTACGCCAGCTCGGCGAGCAATCTGTGACACTGTTGTATTATAATATCCCCTGTGTGCTATTTCTATTACAGCCGCATCTAGAATCTTCTTTGTTTTAACACTTTTATCTACTGCCAACTTGAACTCCTTCTGAATTGGTATTCAATTATCTCATAAATATCACCTAATGTCCAGAGCTCCGTTTATAATTTTGTTTTTTTGCAACAGTCGCTGATTTGGTATTTTTATAGAAAATCTGACGTTTTCCCTTTTATTTTCACAATATCTCAAATAAATCTCAAGTGAGCAGTAATTTAACCGATTGACAGATATATTATCTTCAACTACACTAATGAATGACCATTCATTTTATTATTCCAAGGAGGAGCTGATGGCTAAGCATATACGCAAAGTGGGCGTGCTGGGATCAGGAGTTATGGGCAGCGCAATTGCTGCGCATTTTGCCAATGTAAGTATCCCTTCACTGGTGCTGGACATTGCTGCTGACAACGGAGACCCATATTCCATTGTTAATGGCGCAGTAAAAACCATGTCCAAATCCCGCCCATCCCCACTCTATACTACCGACAAATTAGGTCTCATAGAAACTGGTACTTTTGATGAAGATTCAGCCCGCATTTCCGAGTGCGACTGGATTATCGAAGTTGTTAAAGAGGACATGAAAATCAAAAAACTGGTTCTCGGTAATATTGCAGAGCACATCAATGACGATGCCTGGCTGACCAGTAACACTTCCGGCTTGTCGTTACAGGAAATGTCTGACGCATTGCCTGAAAATTTGCGACCCCGATTCCTCGGTACTCACTTTTTCAATCCACCTCGCTACATGAAACTGCTGGAGCTTATCCCTACCAAAGATACAGCCCCTGAAGTCCTTGCCGAGCTTGAGCATTTTGGCAGAGATATTCTAGGTAAAGGGATTGTACTTGCAAAGGACACACCTAACTTCATTGCCAACCGCATTGGCGTACATGCAATGATGGTCACAATGAATGTTATGCAGGAAATGGGATTATCAGTTGAAGAAGTCGATGCACTGACAGGCCCCGCAATGGCACGACCAAAAACTGCAACATTCAAACTCGCTGACCTGGTCGGCCTGGATACATTTGTACATGTAGCTGACAACGTTTATGAAGCAGCGGTTGATGATGAAGCACGTGAACTCTTCATCTCTCCAGAGTTCCTGAAGAATATGGTCGCAAAGAATCTTCTGGGACGCAAAAGTGGTGGCGGATTCTATAAAATGGTCAAAGAGCCCAAAAAACATGTTCTGACTCTTGATCTTGAAACTCTTGAGTTTCGTGAAAAGCAGAAGGCAAAGTTCCCAGAAATCGATCAGGCAAAACAGATTGATGACCCTGCTGAAAGAATCCGTATGATGGTTGGCGGCAAAGGTAGAGGAAGTGAAGCTGTCTGGAAAATGCTGTCACCATCACTCTCCTACTCCGCAATGAGACTGGGCGAAATCTGCGATGAAGCATCGGCAATTGACCGTGCTATCTGCTGGGGTTTCAACTGGGAATTTGGACCTTTCGAAGTATGGGATATTCTTGGATTCCGCAAAACAACTCAGCGGATGCGTGAAGATGGACTGGCTCTTCCTGAATGGGTTGACAAACTTTATGCATCTGGCGCTGAAAATATTTATGCCGATGGCATGGTTCCAACAGCAACTGGAGAAATGATTCCAATACCTGTTGACCCTCGTGACACCAACTTCAACATCCTGCATAAAAGCAACCTGATCAGATCTAACCCGAGTTCGTCACTTCTTGATATGGGCGATGGCATTTACCTGCTTGAATTCCACTCAAAAATGAATGCACTGGGTCAGGATCATATCCAGATGATAATGACAGCTTGCACAGAAGCAGAGAATAATGCTCAGGGACTGGTTCTTGCCAATCCAGCTGAAAACTTCTCAGCTGGCGCTAACCTGATGATGATTCTGATGGAAGCAATGGAAGGCAATTACGATGATCTCAATATGATTGTTAAAGCTTTCCAGGGTGCAACAGACAGACTTGAGTTCTGTAATGTTCCAGTAGTTACTGCACCACACGCTTTGACACTGGGTGGTGGTTGTGAAGTGACAATGGGCGGTAACGCTATTCGGGCAGCTGCTGAAACATATATCGGTCTGGTTGAATTTGGTGCTGGTGTTATCCCAGCTGGTGGCGGTTGCGTCAGAGTCTATCGCAACAATGTTGCCAGACTGCATGACAAGAAAGACCTCTTCCCTGCACTGAAAACCACCTTTGAGACAATAGGTACAGCAAAAGTTGCAACCAGCGCTGCTGAAGCTGTCGATCTGAACTTCCTCAAGCCAAGCGACAGCTGGAGCGTCAACAATGACCATAGAACTGCCGATGCAAAACAGATTTGTCTGGCTATGGCAGAAGCAGGATTCCAGCCACCAGTTCCTGATCAGGCAATACCAGTAATGGGCCGTGAAGGTGTTGGGCTTTGTGAATCGGTTCTCTATAACATGGAACAATCTGGCTGGATCAGTGAACACGATCACAAGATTGGTGGCTATCTGGCAAGAGTTCTCTGTGGTGGCGATATACCTGGACCAACGACAATCACTCATGAACATATGCTTGATCTTGAACGAGAATATTTCCTCAAGTTATGTGGAGAAAGAAAATCGATGGAACGAATGGAAAGTTTACTTAAACGCGGCAAGCCGCTGCGGAACTAGGAGGCGACAATATGAGAGAAGTAGTAATAGCACTCGCCCACAGAACCGCAATCGGTAAAGGTAACAGAGGAAGTTTTGCACAAACTCGACCTGATACCCTTGGCGCTGCAGTACTGAAAGGCCTGCTTGAAAAAGTACCTGACATGGATCCTGCCCTGATTGGCGATGTCATCATGGGTTGCGCAATGCCAGAAGGTGCTCAAGGAATGAATGTTGGCAGAAACATCGCACTGATGGCTGGACTGCCTGACACTGTTCCTGGAATGACTGTGAACAGATTCTGCTCTTCGGGACTTGAAACTATTAACATCGGTGCCCTTGAAATTGCTGCTGGAAGGTGCGATGCAGTTATTGCTGGCGGAGTAGAATCGATGTCAATGGTTCCGATGGGTGGCTTCCGCTATCTGCCAAGTCCGGAGCTTGTTGCTGAAGCACCTGCAACATTTACCAACATGGGGCTTACAGCAGAAAATCTTGTGGCTGACGATGAACTCAGTCGCGAAGCTCAGGATCAATTTGCATTGAACAGTCATATGAAAGCTCTTGCAGCAATCAAGGATGGCAAGTTCAAGGATGAGATAATTCCTGTTAAAACCGCAATCACAAAGCCGGGTAAAAAACCTCTTGTCGTTGATTTAACTGTTGATACCGATGAAGGCCCAAGAGATGACACTTCCCTTGAGGGACTGGCAAAACTGAAGCCTGCTTTTAAGGCGAACGGTTCTGTTACGGCTGGTAACGCAAGTCAAGTCAGCGATGGTGCAGCAGCTGTTCTTCTGACAACTCCCGAGCTTTGTGCAGCCGCAGGCCTTACTCCTCTGGCCCGTTTTGTAACTTATGCGGTAGCAGGAGTTAAACCTGAGATTATGGGAATTGGCCCGGTTGCTGCAATTCCAAAAGCACTGGCCCAGGCAGGGCTGACTCTTGATCAGATGGATGTCATTGAACTGAACGAAGCATTCGCTGCACAAAGCTTGAGTGTGCTGAAACGGATGAATCTTGATCCAACTGACCCCAGAATAAACCCCAACGGTGGAGCAATTGCACTTGGTCATCCACTTGGATGCACCGGCGCAAAACTGACTGCCACTGCACTTCACGAACTTCTCCGACGACAAGGCAAATACGCCATGGTCACTATGTGCATCGGTACCGGAATGGGTGCCTGTGGCATTTTTGAAAGGTTGTAAATATGAGCGAGAACAAATACCTCACAGGTGGCGAGTTTCTATTCTGTGAAACACCTGCAGCAGATATTTTCACACCTGAAGATTTCGACGAAAACCAACGGATGATGGCACAAGCCACTTCTGATTTTGTCACTCAAGTCATTGAACCTCAGGTTGAGAAATTTGAGTATGAAGGTGACACCTCATTGGGTGAATCGATGCTTAAAAGTGCCGGTGAAATGGGATTGCTCATGGTTGACATCCCACAAAGATATAGCGGCATGGGTGCAGACAAAGCAACCATAATGCTCGTAAGTGAAAAAATGGCAGCAGCAGGAAGCTTTGCTGTAACACATGGAGCTCAAAGTGGCATCGGCACCTTGCCTATCGTCTATTTTGGCACCGAGGAACAAAAGCAGAAGTATCTGCCAGGACTTGGTACTGCTGAAAGGTTGACCAGTTACTGCCTGACTGAAGAAAACAGTGGTAGTGATGCTCTTGCAGCAGCTACAACTGCTTCGCTTAACGATGAAGGCACTCACTACATTCTGAACGGATCTAAACAGTTCATAACCAATGCCGGTTATGCAGATATGTTTATCATTTTTGCTAAAGTCGATGGCGAAAAATTCACCTGTTTCATCGTTGAAAAAGAATTTGGTGGAATTTCCATAGGGCCAGAAGAAAAGAAGATGGGAATTAAAGGTTCTTCTACCTGTCAGGTCGTATTAGAAGATACAAAAGTCCCGGTTGAGAATGTTCTTGGTGAAATTGGCAAAGGCCATGTCATCGCATTCAACATTCTGAACGTAGGCCGATTCAAACTGGGTGCCAGCTCGGTGGGCGGCTGTAAAATAGTATTACAACACGGTGTTCCGTACACCTCGGAACGACATCAATTCGGTCGCCCACTTAGCAGCTTCCCATTGATCAAGCGTAAGATTGCTGACATTGCTACGGCAACTTTCCTTTCCGAAAGTATGGTTTACCGAACCGCGGGCATGATGGATAAAGCAATCAGTACTCTTGACAAGTCTGAAGACGATTATGACTTGCAATCGATTCTTAAAGTTGAAGAATTCAGCATTGAGTGCTCCATAATCAAGGTCTACGCAACAGAAGCAATGGCGCTGGCTGCTGAAGAAGGCGTACAAATGCTTGGTGGCTATGGCTATTGCAGTGAGTACATCATGGAACGTGTTTATCGCGATGAGCGAATCAATCGCATCTTTGAAGGTACCAACGAAATCAATCGGATGATTATTCCGGGAATGATTTTGCGAAAAGCAATCAAAGGTGAGCTGCCTCTGGCAAAATCTGCCATGGCAATTGCTGACGAGCTGACCAGTATCCCCTCTTTTGCCGAACCTGGTGAACCGGAGTTTATGGAAGAAGAAACCAAGCTCATTGCCAACATGAAAAAAGCTGCCATCGCGGCACTTGGTATTGCTGCTCAAAAATTTGGTGTAAAACTGAAAGATGAGCAGGAAATTCTGTCCGATGCTTCCGACATGATTTCCGAAGCGTATGCCTGCGAAAGTGCACTGCTGAGAATATTGAAAAAAGCTGAAGCAGATGGTGAAGAATCAGCAGCTGCCATGGCAGATATGTTGACTCTCTACATTCACGATCAGGTTGACCAGATCCATACTCTGGGTCGCAACATTATTGCAATGACTCTTGCTGGAGACGAGATGCGTGCAATGACTGCTGGCCTACGCAGACTGTGCAAACACGATGCAGTAAACAGAGCTGAACTTCATGGCAAAATTGCTGATCGAGTAATTGAAAGTGGTGGTTATTCAGTTTAACTGTCATGCATAAAAAAAGCCCCCGACCAAAATGGTCGGGGGCTTTTTGTTTGTCTTATTTAATCAAACTCAGCTTGGTTGTATTAACAACATCGCCTGAACTGAACTTGGCAAAGTAAACACCACTTGCAACAGAGTCACCATTGCTGTTTTTGCCATTCCACTGTACTTCATGGTCACCGGCAGTCTGCATTCCATCTACCAGAGTACTGACTAATTTGCCACTTATATCGTAAACAGAAAGTCTTACGTTACCAGCATCTGCAATTGCAAACTTCAAGGTAGTTGAAGGATTGAATGGATTTGGATAACAACCACGCAGAGCGGTCAGTGCTGGAGTATCAACACCAGAAGGGCCGCCACTGGATTCAGAAATACCTTCAATAACAAAGTTATCAAAGTAGAAGCCATCTCTTTCAACAGAGCTATCAGATTCAAGAATGAAACGGAATTGAACGCTGCTCAAAGATACATAAGGAGCAAGATCAAGTTCTACATTCACCCAACCAGGTTGGTTGTCTTCATAGTAAGGCTCATCATCAATTTGCGCACCCTGTCCAGAACCAGCATCAGTATAAGGACTGGCAAGTGAGATCCAGCTTGTACCATCGTCTGTTGAAACCTGGAAACGAACTCCATCCCAGTTACGCTCAAGATTCCATTTTGCCCAGAAGCTTAAAGTGCCACTCAGCAAATCAGTCATATCAACTGGAGAAGCCATTGTACAAATTGACAATGCATTACTTTCGTATGCTCCAGAAGGACTATCAGTCATTGAGTAAGCGCCCTCGTATGCATCTGCAACGACATCCCAATCGCCTGTCCATTGCCCTGTTCCAGATTCAAAGTCATCATCAAACAGAGTTACCTGCATAGAAATACCAAGAGTCAGATCAACAGAGAGTTCATCACCATCAAGAGTGACAATCTGTTCTGCATCAAGGTGACCTTGAGCAGAAGCAACAACTCTGTAATCACCATAAACCAGGTAGTCTGCAGAATAATATCCGGAGTTAAAAGCATCACTCTGAACAGAAGCAACAAGCGAGTTAGCTGGGTAAGTATAGATATCGACAGTAGCGTTGATTGGCATTCCACCGGTTTCAGTGATATTACCAACAATAGAACCATACGCCAGGAGGTTCATTTGAACATCCAGAACAGTTGGAGTGCCCCATGTTGTAGACACACCGTATTCTGTGTGAGGTATGTAACCATCGGATTCAAAGGTGATATCATACGTTCCTGTTTCAAGCAACTTGTAGTAATCACCAAAGTCAGGATCTGTGTGAGTCTGCTTGGCGTTACCAACAACAGTAATTGTGGCATCAAGAGGCATTCCAGTCTCAGCACCAGTTACTACACCGTTAACACCATATTGAGCTGACTTGATAAAGTGAATCAAACTCTCGCGGTTTTCATCCCACAGGCCATCCAGAACAGAAGCGTTTGGCCATTTTATATCATATAATTCAAGAGTTACATCGATGCAATCAGTCTGATCATATGTCCAGTCCTGAACACTTCCGGTAATAACATACCACGCTGCACCATTGGTTATTCCCTGAGAGAATGAGCCGTTGTACATAGGTGAGTTATATGTTGAATACTCAAGACTCATCAACTGAATTGCTGCATCATCAGGAGCCAATGTGTAAGTATAATCCCAGGGATAGTTAACAACCAATGCACCCGAGTGACCGTTTCCACTGATAACAAAGTGCTGATTGTTGCTGTAGTCCATATATCCGATAGACTCTATTTCCTGATATGCATGTGTACCATCAGGCAATGGGAAATTTCGATTCAGATCAACACCATTGGCATTGCTCCTGTTACCTGCAGTATTACCATCAGGGTTGTGCATAGGCAGGAAGTGAATTTCGAAGTTATCCATAATATAAGTACAATCCGGATCTGTCCCATAGTTGTCAGTCAGATGGTCAATCAGGAACAAGTACATCTCAGTTCCAGGTGGCTCATCACCATGCATTGTACTGGTCAGTTTGATTTCAGCTTCAGCAGATTCATTGTTAACATCTGTAGAAAGAACAAGACCAGCGAGGTCTCTTCCCTGAACTGATGTTCCCCATGAAACTCGACGAGCCATTGTTGGGTGATCAATTACAACCTGGTCCAGGATTTCAACTATTTGTGCATGGTTATGCCAAACAGCTTTTTCACCTAAACGAAGTGCTTCTCCACCACGAGCAGCCTGTGCAGCCCATGTTGCTTCAGCTTCAACTCTACCCTCACGGTCAAGGTCACGAACTCTAACAGCATCATAGCCGGCATCCAGCAGAGCCTGATGTTCGTCAGCAGTTACACGAGGTTCAAAATCGATGTAATAGCCTTTAGGAGCTAACCATTGCAGAGTCACCTGTTCACGATCAAAGGCCTGAATCTGAATTGTATCCAGAAGATGATTAAGCTCGCTGTGGTCACGAAGCTCAATTTTAACCGGGTAGTTCGTCCAGGTCTTGACTTCCCACATTGGAAGGCCGTTACGATCGACAGGTATGTCAACACTAAACGCTCTGCCTGCAATCATTGTTAAGCATAATACAAATGCTAATATCATAATTCTTCGCACAAACTTACTCATGCCAGTCCATCCTTGATGTTGTCGTGTGCATATGTGTTACGGCGGGGATGCAACACATTATTAACAGATTTCAAGCTACAATTATAACACATATCGACTATTAAATACAGCGTCAGGCACAAAAAAGCCCCGCCGTATAATACGACGGGGCCAAAATAGTCAGTTCTATTTAACCAACATCATTTTTCGAGTGTCTTTGAAGCTGTCACTGATCAGGCGGT
>CAYTFE010000015.1:0-38217 GCA_964437115.1 uncultured Fibrobacteraceae bacterium
AGTAGGAGATACCATACTGATAGGCCCTGGTAGATATGATCAATACTGGGAGTTTCAACCTCAGATAAACTGGTGGGCTGTAGTAGGTGTTGAAACAGACAGTTTGACATTTATAGGCACAAACAGGGATGAGGTTATTATAGGTACAGATTATGAGTATCCAGTTTACCCTGGCACTAATGATTCTCATGGGATAGCTGCTGGGTTTGGAGCACCATGGCTGGTTGTTGAAAACATCACTTTTGAAAATATGAAGAAGGGAGTCAGGTGTATTCCAGGCGGTAAAGTACGGGACTGCCTTTTTAGATCTATTGCTGATGTTGGAGTTTATTCTGAAAATTCAATATCTGTTTGCCCTGAGTGTCCGTTTCTGGTAGAAGACTGTGAATTTGTTGAATCTGGTCGAATTGAAGCTGTCACTGCATTATACAACTCAAATTCAACTGCATCAGCAACCATACAGATGATTCACAGCAGTGATGGGGGTGGTATTTATACTGGCCATCCAAATGTAATAATAGATGAATGCCATATTGAAGATGGAATAGATGGGATAATGAGAGTGGGTGGAGTGATTCATGCCACCAACAGTACGATTAAACGAACAATGTATAATGTGGTGGTAAGTGGTGGTCCAGAACAAACTGGTATCTATTGTGACAATATACGAGTTGAGGAGAGTAGTGTTTTTGACATGAAAATATATGGCAGGGTTGAGGCTGAAAACTGTGTTTTCACAGGAGCAGGAGATAGTGGTGTAATAAGAATGATTAATTTAAGTGCAGCTGAATTTCACAATAACCACATATTCAACAATGGCTCCCAGTATGCTGTAGATGTATTTTATCATCAAGGTTCATCTGGTGCAGTTGTCCATTTCGAAAACAACTGGTGGGGAACAGCAGACCGAGATTCTGTTGCAGCTATGATCTATGATCATGCTGATACTAACGCAACCAATACTACTGTTTTATTTGAGCCAATATTGTTAGGTCCCTGTGCCAATAAGAAAAAGAGTTTTGGTGGCATGAAACAGTTGTTCAGGTAATAGATCCAGACTCAACTTGACGATTCAGAGAATGGCACTATACTTAATCAATCAATAAACTTTGCAACTGGGGGACTAATGAAGTCAATTCTGATTGTTGTGGTGATTTATTTCATCCTGACTAAGTATATCTATCCAAGGCTCGGGATTCCTACCTGAGGTGTTGATAATTCCTGCTCGGTCGATCAGGATAATGAAAATGGGGATAGATAATGCCGATGTATGAATTCAAGTGTGATAAATGTAATCATATTTTTGAAGAGCTTTTAACATCAGATGAACTGCAAAAAGAGATGCCTGAGTGTCCTGAGTGTGGTTCAAAGAAAACTAAAAAACAGGTTTCTAACTTTTCATCGGGAACTGATTCCGGTGGGTGCGGCCCAAGCCGTGGGAGCTTTGGCTGAATGTAATATATATGGGCGACAGTTTGTCGCCCTTTTTTTTGTGCCATATGGAAAATCTATGCTTAGTCTATCAAACCATTTTTTTTGTAGTATTTGAGTGCATCGGCATAGCCCTGAGTAAGTGTTCTGGGAACCTGAAAGCCGAGTTCATCTCTCAGTCTGTTGCTTTTGCAGCACCACGCAGACTGTTGTACATCCAATAATCGATATTTTGAGAGTATGGAAATCCTGGAAGCTCGTTCTTCACCAAGAATGAATGCTACAGACCTCATCAGCCAGACCGGAACCGGGATCAGTCTGATTTTCCTATTGAAGATGTCTGAAATAGCATCGGCAATATCTCTGAAGCTGAAACAGTTGTTGCTGTCAATCAGGTAACATCCGTGTGCGTTTTCATTTGTTGCAAGCAGTACTGCAGCACTTGCGGCATCGATGCCGTGAACCATTGAAAGCTCCTGAATGTTGCCAACTTTCACAGCCCATCCTTTTTGTCCCAGCTTGAAAAATGGCAGAAACGATCTGTCACGAGGGCCATAAAGTGCAGGAGGTCTCAGTGCGCAGGTTCTGAATGGTAGAGTTTGGTCCTGGAGCAGTTCTTCGGCAGCCAGCTTAGAGTTGCCGTAAGGAGAAATCGGGTGTGGTTTGGTGTTGTCGGTAATCGGGTTGCCGGGAGTTGATGGGCCAACAGCAGCAACACTTGATATAAGAGTAAATGATTCCACTGATGCACAATTTCGCGCAGCTTGCAAGAGTGAGGCAGTGGACTCTGTATTGGTTGCAATGTAGTCTGGAATGCTGTCGCTGCTGATCAACCCTGCGCAGTGGATTATTATTGAAGCATCGCCAATAAATTCTATCAGCTCTTTTACCGATCCATTTATCGATAGTTCAACAAGTTCAATCCCTTTATTCTCAACCCATCGCAAATTACTGGTTTTACGAACAGTGGCGCGTACATGGTAGCCTTCTGCAAGTAGCTTATCTGCAATGTGACTTCCCAGAAACCCGGTCGCGCCGGTCAGGATGGCGGTTTTCATCAACTCTCCATAAATGGCGTAGAAAAACATTCAGATTCAAACAGGAAAATACCTTCTCCGTTGCTCCAGCAATTCTCAGGCAACCCGGCTTTAAGTGCAAGTTGATTCATTGTTGTTTCCAGATTCCAGTTCTGTTCAACTGCAACTTGTGGCAGAAAGACTGATCGCTGACCTTGCTGTGTAAGTATTATACCGTGTTTGCCGAGCTCGATTTCTTCAAGTGTTCCTGGGACAGGAGTAGTTAGCACAGAGATCTCAATTTCCAGCCCTTCAAATTCCTCGTCTGTAAGGGGCATGAAGCGGGGGTCGCGAAAAGCGCAGGACAGAGCATTGTCGATAACTCCATTTACCAACGGTTTGAACCCTTCAATATAACCAATACATCCACGCAGATTTCCATGCCTGTGAAGAGTTACAAACACGCCCAAAGTTTCAAGAAGCGTTTCAGGTGGATCAATAACCTCAGGCGGTGGCTCCCCATTGCAGCCAGCCACGATGGTATCTATTGCCAGGTTCAGCAGGAAGTCCTGTTCAGTTTTATTCATAATTCACCTAACACAATTGAAGCGTAACTGACAGAAAAGCTGTAATTATTGTCGATGTCGCCACTTCTGGAATAGTCCAAAAGTTTTGCCTGTCCAACTTGGAGCTGCAGCATGAGTGCAGTTGCCTGCAAACCACACATTGTAATTCCGGTTTCTTCTTCATAGCCCAGAAGTGCAGCACTGTCGATGTTCAGGATTGCATCAATAGCACCATAATCCAGATCTTTGATCTGCTTACTGAGGTCACCAGAAAAGGGAGCAAATCCAAAGTCTTTGCCGTAGTGAGTAAAATCGGTTGAAACTATAAAAAGGGTATCAGTCCATTGGCTCATAACCTGCACCAGTGCATCTCGCTGCTTTTGAGACAGGCGCGGTATAAGTATCGGCACAACAGGAGGGACTTCAGGAAAAACTCTCTGCAGGAATGGAAGCTGAATCTCGATGGAATGTTCTTCGGCATGAGCAGCAGCAACCGGGACGACGGCACCACAATCATCGAGTTCATTCATTGCCTCTACATCAAGTGCAACACTGCCCAGAGGGGTTTCATAGGCTGAATAATTCAGAGGAACTGATGCGGCATCAAGCCAGTGCCGATGGTTTGGAGCAAGGATTACAATTCGTTTCCAGGAATGTCCAGCCAGGCAACCGTAACCAAAGCCGGCAGTTGCTCCGCTGTATTTGTAACCAGCATGAGGCACAACTATAGCCGACGGTTTGGCAGACTCTCCAACAAGGTAACCGTCCACAATACCAGCTAATTGGTCCGGATCATCCGGGTACCAGGTGCCAGCAAGAATCGATTTTCGTATGTTCATATTGATAAAGTATCAGAAAATTATGGAAACTTCCAGAGAGGGCTTGCGTCTTAAGGAAATGTGGTACATTCTGTGGGGTGTGAGTGGTCGATTTTTCAAGAAGTCAGGGAGAAAAATGAAAATTAGTAAAAGTGCGCACGACTCAATAATGGTTCTGAAACTTTCGGGCAAGATTATGGGTGGCTCTGATCACGATCTTTTCCATGATGAAATCAAAGCTCTTGTTGCCGATGGTATAGTTGATGTCGTGCTGAATATGCACAAGGTCAACTGGATTAACTCCACTGGTTTGGGCGTATTGGTCTCTGGATATCATACAGTTAAGAAAAACGAAGGCTCAATGAAGATCTGCGAAGTCAGCGATCGGATTGATAGCATTCTTAACATCACTCAGCTCAAGCTGGTTTTTGATACTTATGACTCAGAGGCAGAAGCGCTGGAATCATATTCCTAAATGGGATTCCGCAACCCTGCATTAACTGTCGATGGTTATGTTGTTTGCGGTGATGAACTTTTGCTGATTCGTCGAGGCAATGAACCGTTCAAAGATGCCTGGGCTCTGCCGGGCGGTTTTGTTGATTACGGCGAAAATCCCGACGACGCAATACATAGAGAAATTGAAGAGGAGACTGGTCTGACCGGTCTCCTCTTTTCTCAATTTGGGGTATATGGCGATCCTGCGCGTGACCCGCGTGGGCATACAGTTTCAGTTGTTTATACTGCCAAAATTGAAGGTGAAAAACCTGATGTTATCGGCGGCGATGATGCTGCTGAAGCGCGCTGGTTTCCCCTTGAAAATCTGCCTGAACTGGCTTTTGACCATGACAAGGTTGTCAAAGACGCAAAAGCTTCCTAACTTGTGCTCCGGATTACAAAAACAAACACGGTTAATATGGAGGATAGAATGACTCAGGAAAAAATCATGGGATTGTTGTCAGAGGTTCTTTGCCCTGGCACAAAAGTAGATATCGTCAAAATCAAACTTGTTGGTGAAGTTAGTATCACAGACAACGTGGCCACTGTAAATATTGTACAGACTTCTGAGCGCGATGAGCTGATTGGTGAAGTTTGCAAACTGGTTGAGGCAAAACTTGCCGATGCTCAGATAACTGCCAAGGTCATGATCAAGGATAACAAACCACAAAAGAAAACAGCTAAGAGCGACGATCCTTGGGCCGACAGAGCAGGTCTGCCGGGAGTGAAGAAAATCATCGCTGTAGCAAGTGGTAAAGGTGGCGTTGGTAAAAGCACTGTTGCTGTGAACCTTGCGCTTGCTTTGAAGGAAAACGGTTTCAAAGTCGGTATCCTGGATGCCGATGTTTATGGTCCATCGTTGACAACAATGCTGGCTATCAATGCATCGCCTGTGTCAGAGGGTGAAGGAAAAATCAAGCCGGTTATGGCAAAGGGATTGCAATGCATATCGATGGGTATGCTGGTTCCTGAAGGTCAGGCTCTTATCTGGCGCGGACCGATGGTCATGGCAGCAATCAAGCAGTTCCTCAAAGATGTGATGTGGAAAGAGTTGGATTACCTGGTTGTGGATATGCCACCGGGAACTGGCGATGCGCAGTTGACTCTTGTTCAACAGGTGCCAGTTGATGGTGTGTTGATGGTCACTACTCCACAGGAAATCGCACTTGCTGATGTTCGTCGTGGTGTGCAGATGTTCAACCATACCAAGACTCCTGTTGCAGGAATTGTTGAGAACATGAGTTACTTTGCCTGCCCATGTTGTAATGAAAAGAGCGACATCTTTGGTTCCGGTGGCGGCGAAGAAGTTTCCGATCAGTTTGGTATTCCACTGTTGGGACAGTTGCCTATCGATCCTGCAGTTCGTGCTGGTGGAGACAACGGTCAACCTGCTGCATTGCAGCGCGGAACTGCATCCAGAGATGCGTTTCTGGAATTGGCAAAAGCAGTTGCGGAACAGGTGTCGGTATAAACATCATGTCTATCCGAGCATTTTTATTAATCGCACTTGTAGCAACATGTATTGGCTGCTCAACAAGTGGCGAACGAGCACCACATCGCATGGGCGTTGTGGAGTTCAGTAGATTAAAGGATATACAATCGTTTGAGATGCTCCCAAAAGGAACGATGGTAATTCGGACAAAGGAGGAGTGGAAAAAGATCTTTTCTACAAATCCTCAAGATTATAAACAGAAAATAGATTTCGATGAATCGATGGTTATCTGTATCAGTTGGGGCATCAGTTTCAGCGGTTGCTATGATGAAGTTGAGACAATCAAACTGATAGAGATGCGAGCCGATGAAGTAGAGGTTGTATTAGGTCCCTTACCTGACCTTGGTCCTTGTGAAATGGTGGTCTATCCAACAGAGCTGGTTGTTATCGAGAAATCAAAACTGCCGGTTCGATTCAGTGGCCCCGTCCCACGTTAGAGACCTACTTGAAGCCGATTCAATTGTTGACCTCAATGATTTTATCGGATTTCATGTTGGTTTTGGAATTTAAATTTTTTACAGGGGGAATGCATTGGCATCGGAACTGGATTTTGTTGAATATGTAGCCGATCAGATATCAAGCGAATGTGAAATCACCTTCAGAAAAATGTTTGGTGAATATGCGCTTTACTCAAAGGGCAAAGTGGTTGCGCTTATTTGTGACAACCAGCTGTTTGTGAAACCGACAGATGCAGGTAAGGAATATATTGGAGAGTATACTGATGGTTTTGCATTCCCGGGGGCTAAGGCATCGTTATTGATTCAGGATGAAATTGAAGATTCACAGTGGCTGACCGAGTTGATTGTTATTACTGAGAGGGAGTTGCCGGCACCGAAGCCGAAGCGGAAAAAGAAGAAGTGACTTGATTCTGGAAGTCTTTTTTGGAAATATTATTAAAAGCGATTGTGTTCAGATAATGCATGTTGGTCCATACTCATTTGGGCTAGAGAAAATGAAAGCAATTATCAGGTATCCAGTTAGATGAAACGAGGTATCTTATCTTAATCTCCAAAATTTTTATTAATCGATTGTTTATTGTGCTGCTGCTTGGGCTTGTCCTGGTAGGGCAGGTCTATGCTTCTTGGGGGAAAACTCCCGATTTTCAAGGGTTGCCTGACGATATTGAGCCATTTGCCAACGGTGATCTGTCGGTTTGGGTAGATGGGATACCGGAGCGATGGGCTTGGAGCAGTTCACTCTTCCTACTGGCAGTTACGTAGAATACCCGAGCCGATCATTGTGGAGCCCGGAAGGTGAGTTGATTAACGATAGCCACGGAATTCAAACAGATGTTTATGTTGAACCGGGCGGTTCTCTGGATTCTGTGTTTGATGAGGGACTTCGGGTGCTTCGGGAGAAGGTTGCGCAGGGGAAGCAGTAATAATACAGTAGCTTCTATTGTATCCTGGTCTACCCGGGTAGACTAGTCCCTACGCATACCCCAAATCCTCCAACTGCTTCCTGATCCGGTCATTAATATCCCACTCTGAACCATTATCCTTATCCTGCTCGCTCCACTTTTTCACAAACTCAACCAGATTTTCAACAATCTCCGGCTGCTCATCTCGCAGGTCAGTTTTTTCATCAGGATCACTGTCAAGATCGTACAACGCAATTGCAGTACCATCGGATTTGGCAACCAGTTTCCAGGAGCCGTGTCTGACAGATTTCAAATCCGGTCCATAAGCAATTTCCTGACTCAAAATCATTCTGTCTTCCGGTTTGGCAGACCCTGCAAACTCAGGCATCGCTACTTGAGGCTGTGGCATTGCATCGACACCAAGCCAGTTGCAAACTGTCGGCGCAAAATCGCAAAGTGAAACCGGTTTTATTACCTGTTGAGCTGGGACACCAGGGCCCGATGCAATCCACGGCACATGCAGAAGCTCGTTGAACATCGAGTGGCCGTGGCCGATGCCGTTAATAGCGCGGGGGTCATGGGCCCACTTTATTGACTCGGCAATATGATCATGAAACTCTTCACCGTGATCAGAAAAAACTGTGGTGATTGTCTTGTCTGCTAACTTCCAGTCAGCCAGAGTTTCATTCATTTTTCCAATCGCACTATCTACCGATGCAACAGCTCCAGCATACAACGCCTTTTTAATAGCCAACGATTCAGCGCAAACAGTTTTGCCAAGATTTCCCCATCGGACCAGGTCACGGAGCTGATTGTCAGTTGCTGGTAAGTCGAGATAAGGAGTAAAGAACCTGCGCTTTGGCATTGTCGGTTCGTGGGTGTCGTTCAGAAGCAGGAAGCAGAAAAATGGTTGGTCACTGTTTTTGCGAATCCAGTCCAGGCCAAGCATAACCATGTCCGAGGCTGGCAGGTTGTGGTACTCGCAGATATCAAAGCCGGCATCAAGCCCAAAACCGAAGAACGGATTTGAGTAGAGCGCACAGGTTTTATAGCCCTGACTTTGAAGATGTGATGCGAGGGTCAATATTTCCGGATTCAGTCCCGCGGGGGCAGTGTCACCTAAATCTCTATTTGTGCCAGTAAGCCCTGCCTGATGAACCGATGGCATTACGCCAGTCATAGCGCTGGCAAATGATGGCAAAGTCCAAGGGCAGGCAGAAATAGTTGTCTTAAAATTTGTGCCGTTCTGTGCAATTAAATCAAGGTTGGGAGTCATGCCAGAATTGCCGAGATGATCAAAGCGCATGGTGTCTACCGCTATTGCGAGCAGATTCGTCGAGTTGTGGGTAGCTGCTTTAGGTGCAGAGAAAGATCTTTTGCAGATCGATTTTACACGCAGAAGACTGGCTGCTAAATCACGTTTTATTGTTAATTTTGTGAACGGCTCTCTGGGCATTTCCAAATCCTGATTTCGGGTTCTCAATCGCTAAAAATCAAAGATAATCACAACTTGCCACTTTTTGCAATAGGGGGTATTTTAATTGGCCATGCTTTAATGAAAATGGAGCTGTGATTTCACAGTTTTTTTGTCCATGAAAGGGAGTTAAAACTCATGATAAAAACCTTCAAGGTTGCTGTACTGTTTGCAATGGTAATCGGGCTTATGTCCGGCTTTGCTGTTGTTGAGCAAGCACACGCTGCTGATCACCTGCTCATTTCAGAAGTAGTTGTTCAGACCAGACCGCCCGCAAATGTTTTTGGTACTGAATATGTTGAAATTCATAATCCAACAGGTTCAGATATTGATCTTAGTAACATCTATATGACCGATGCCACCAGCAGTACAGCTGGTTCATGGTATTGGGATATTACCGACGGTGGAGGCGGAGGTGGAATTGGTGGTGACTTCCATTGCAAGTTCCCAATCGGAACTATCTTGCCTGCTGGTGAAAAACTTATAATTGCTATCAACGGAAGCACTGAGTTCTATTCAGCTTATGCCACAAATCCTGACTTTGAGCTTTTCGAAGATGGTACTGCCGATGCAGTTCCAGAAATGGTTGAAGTGTTTCCGGGAAGTATCGGTTTTGGACTTGGTTCAAATGGAACCAATGTTGCTGGCTCGGAAGGATATCTCGCAACTTCTGCTGAGACTATTGTTCTGTATAGCTGGGACGGCGCTTCAGCAACAGTTCAGGACATCGATTATTTCATCTGGGGTACTTCAAATGTTCCTCGTGCTGACAAAACTGCTGTTGCAGGTTATTTGCCAGACACTGCAGTTTCCTTGCAGGAGCCAGTTGCTGATGAGGCACATACATTTGGTGTTTCTTTTGCCCGCATTGACAACGATGAAACTGGTGAAACACTCACTGGTGGTAACGGAATTTCAGGAAATAATGAAACAAGTGAACCACTTGCTTCAACCTGGGAAACATCTGTTGCCCAAACTCCTGAGTACAGCACTCTGACTTACTTGCCAGCTCCAATTGTTACCAGCATGGAAGTTCCAGCAATGGTATTTGGTGGTAACACAGCTGCCATGACTGCAACAATTACCTCATTTGATACTATTGAGACAGCCGTATTCAGCTATCGAGTAAATGAAGGCAGTTGGATAGAAGCTAGCGGTTCAGATAATGGTGACGATACATGGACAGGTAATACTGCCATACTTGCTGACTTTGATGAAGTTGACTGGTTTGTAACCGTCACTTCAGTTGCTGGAGTAGTTATGACCAAACCGGTTTCAGCTCCTGCATACTTCAATAGCTTTACTGTTATGGAAATGCCTGACCCGGGCGATGCCCCGGCACACTTGCTGTTGACCGAGATTTGTGTTCAAGGTAGTCCTAATGAATTCATCGAGATTTATAATCCAACCGATGAAACTGTAGAACTGGATAACTACTACCTTACAGACGCAGTTTACAACGACCAGGGTTACTGGAGACTCCCAGAAGGTAATCCTGCTCAAAATACAATTGGTGGTGGAGACTACAATGACTTCCACGCCAAATTCCCTGACGGCTCTTCAATTGAACCAGGCCAGGCACTGACAATTACAGTTGCCGGTGCTGAAGCTTTTTCAGAGGCATGGGGCGTTGAACCAGATTTTGAGGTATATGAAGAAGGCTCTCCTGACGCGATACCTGATCTTTCCCCAGTTTTCCCTGGCAGTAACGAACCAAACGGTGAAGGTGACTTGCCAAGTCTGACCAACGGCGCTGAAATTGTTGTCCTTTATTACTGGGATGGAATCACACCTCTGGTAACTGACATCGATATGTTCATGTGGGGTTCAAGTACAAGCGCTCGTGTTGACAAAACAGGTTATTCAACATACTTGCCTGATACACCAATTGATGAGCAGGATCAGTTTATGACTGCTCACAACTTTGGTGAGACTTTCCTTAGACTTGACCCATCTGAAGGCTCAGAAGTTCAGTTTGGTGGCAACGGTTCTGCTGGTGATGATGAAACAAGTGAAAATATTTCAACAACCTGGCAAACCGGAGTAGGAACTCCTGGTGTGTATGAAACTCAGGAACTGACTATTGCATCAGTTTCTCTTTCACCATCACATCCAGGTCCAGATGCTGAAGCAACTGCTACAGCAACTATAGTTTCTCTTGTTGATGTTAGCTCAGTGACTTTGAGCTGGAGCCTTGATGCTGCAACGTACACAGATGTTGCTTGCACCGACAATGGCAATGGCACCTGGAGTGGCACAATTCCAGGTCAACCACTGGACACTGTAGTCAGCTATTTTGTAACTGCTGTTGGTGGTGGCTACACTGCAGACTGGCCAGTTTCATCATACACTGTTGAAAACCCACCTGAACCAGGTGAGGGTCTTGCCAGACTGTTGTTGACTGAGATATGTGTTCAGGGTTCAGACGCAGAATTCATTGAAGTCTGTAATCCAAATGATTTTGATGTATCTCTGGATAACTACTATCTGACCGATGGGGTTCATTACGACCAGGGTTACTGGATGCTAGGTGCCGGAAGCCCAAATCAGAGCACTGTTGGTGGTGGGGCATACTATGATTTTAATGCCCGATTCCCAGCTGACGCAGTACTTGCAGCAGGTGATACTATCACAGTTGCAATTGCCGGAAGTGCAGCCTACACCGGAAATTATGGATTTGCTCCTCATTTTGAATTGTTTGAAGACGGTCAATATCCTGACACCATAGATGACATGCGTGATGTGTTTGACGGAAGTATCAATGGTGAGACTACTCCATCCCTGACCAACGGTGGTGAAATTGTAGTTCTCTACTACTGGGATGGTATTAGTGATCTGACTGTAGATATTGACGCATTTATTTGGGGCGAGGGTGGCAGTTATCAGATGAATAAAACTGGCCAATCAGTTAATGGAACCCCATACAATAGCGAAGCCGGATTCCCTGAACTATTTGATGTAATTCATTCTTATGATGAGTCATTTATCAGGTCTGATGCTCTTGAAGGGGCAGAAGTTCAAACTGGTGGTAACGGCTTTGAAGGTGCCGATGAAACCAGTGAAAATGTTTTGTCAACCTGGACAATCGGCATGAGTGATCCTACTAGAGTTCCAATGCCTGAAGGAGCTGGTAATGTAACTCTTACAATTACTCCAGCACCATTCTTGCCTCGTATGGGTGAGACAATTCCAGTAAAATTTACTGCCTCAGTACAGGCAGAGACCATTGTCAGAATATTTGATATGGAAGGTAGAGTTGTTCGAACCATGTTT
Organism: uncultured Fibrobacteraceae bacterium; assembly: GCA_964437115.1. Classification (GTDB taxonomy): domain Bacteria; phylum Krumholzibacteriota; class Krumholzibacteriia; order LZORAL124-64-63; family LZORAL124-64-63; genus JABIBH01. The sequence continues at coordinate 11,926 of CAYTFE010000015.1, forward strand.
GATAGCAGGTTCGACGGCGCAGCTTCCGTTGTTGAAGAAGACCCAACTCGCAGAGATTGGGACGGCCGTAACGACAGATACGAATTATTGCCTGCCGGAATGTACATTGTTCACTTGTCAGTTGTTGACAAGATTACCGGCGAGCAAACCACAAAAACAGCACCGGCCGTTGTAGCTACGCGCCTGGGAGGATAATCGGATGAGAAAACTGATTTTAATTCTGGCTTTGTTGGCTATCGCAGTGCCTTCATTTGCCGCATTTGACAACATCAGCATTAGTCCACGTGCCAGAGGTATGGGCGATGCAGGTGTAGCAATTGCTGACGACGCATTCGCTCCATACTTCAATCCAGCGGGTCTAGGTAACATTACCAGTGGAATGCTTGGTGCCAGTTCTGTAGAGCCTTACGGCACATCGTTCATGGATGTAACCTACTTTGGTGGAGTTACTTCAATGGGTGAATACGGTGGAATTGGTTTTGGTTATCGTCAATTCGTATCTGAATATCAGAATGTTGAATTGATGAGCGAAGACACATTCACAATGGCCTGGGGTAAAACTCTTTACTCTGATCTGCATACTGCAATCAATGTTGGTATTTCTGCCAACATGTACAGGTTGGAGTTTGCTGAAACTGTTGGTGGGGAAGACCCAGGTAACGACACCACAATTGGTATCGATGCTGGTCTGATGGTTGGACTGCATAACAGAACCAGACTTGGTGTGATGGTAAAGAACATCAATAACCCGGTTATTGGAATCGATAACCAGGATCTGCGCCAGAGTATTAATGCTGGTATCGGATATAGCCCATACATAGGTGTCTGGACCGTTTTTGAAATGGAACACACCATCGACGGTGAACTCCAGTATCACGGTGGTATGGAATTTGAAGTTCTCAGTGGATTGGTTATGCGCGCAGGCACTATGACAAATCCTAATAAAATGACTGCAGGATTTGGTTACCAGGCTGCAGGCGTTGGTGTGAACTACGGTTTCTCAACCGGTGGTGGCGTTCTTGACGATACTCACCAATTCGGTTTGACCTTTGGCTGGGGTGGTGAATAAAAGTGAGCATCAATAAATCATTAATCCCCAGTCTGATTGTAGCTTTGCTACTGATTAGCCTGGTGGGCAGCGCGGTTGCTGATACTCCGTGCCAGCCGACAGGAGAAATCCTGCCACTGGCTGATGAGTATAGCAATGCAGTGCTGTACATAAGGGTTACCGATAAACCGGTGACCTATGAACTGTACGGACCCGGTGTTCTGAAAGTTGAAGCCAGAGCCCATCTCACTGATGGTGCGCTTAAATCTGATCTTTCAATAATCGGTCTGGCAGATGACAAAATCAGAACCCTGGACTTTGTTCCCGGTAATTCTGTCTATGCAGACGAACGTAGTGGCAGACCTTCTGCTCCAATCTCCTTCACTTTGGAAGTTCCTGCAGGCAGACATGAAATTACTATTAGTGCATTGCCTGAAATAATGGTTCTTCTAAGCAGTGATGTTCAATACAGCTCTGACAAATTGGATTTGAATCGTGCTTCTTATGAAGCTGTTTCAGCTCTACCAATTTCCCAGGAGTTGGCAACTGCAATCGTCGATTTCAGAACTTATGTAAAGTACTTCCAGAATGTTTATGAATTGATGGAAGTTCCTGGAATGACCAACGATGACCTGGCTGTGTTGAAACCTCTTGTTTCTACACTGCCACCTGATGCTCTGGATGCTTCTATTGCACGGCTGTCAGCAAGTTATCGACAGGTTCAGCGATACATGAGTCAGGAAGGCGCCAGTGAAGGCCTTGCCGACGAGTACCTGGACATGATGCGCAATCCGAAGAATATCAACAACCTTGATTTCTTTGATCTGATATCGTTCCAGAATGTATCGGCAGTCGATGCCCGAAATATTCTCAACGCGAGAAAACGTCTTGGCCAGTTTGAGTCAGCCCGTCAATTGCGCAGAAGTGACGGATTGCGCTACTGGGCTTACCGGAACATTCGTGACTTTGTCACTTATGACGATGCTGAGCAACAGGACGATGGCCAGATTCATGGTAACTACGAAGTTCGCTACTACGATTCACCTTACATGTCTGATGATGACGAGATTTCAAGTCAGACGCAATTGACTGCAGGAAATCCGCATATGGTTCATAAATTGAATCTGGAAATGGGGCCTAATGTTCGTGGTGGATTGCTTAGTTATCGTGCAATGGGTGAGAAGTCGTGGAATGAAACTCAAAAAGCTTACTACGGTTTCAACGACCAGAAAATTGGTCCACTGAATATTAAAAGACTCTACATGGGTAACTTCAGGGTTGCTTTTGGTCAGGGTCTTATTATGGACAACACAGACTACATTCACTTCCGTAAAACCGGTTTTGGTTGGAACAAGCGACCAAACGGTGTTCGTGGTGATTTGAGTAGAAGTCATCAGTATGCCCTCAATGGTGTTGCTGTTGAAGCAAACATAGGTAGAATTCATGCAACGTTATTCTCTTCTGCAAATGACAGAGATGCGATTATGAATCCCGATGGAACTATCAATCGTTACTTGATGATGGAACCTCGTCCAGAACAAGAAGTTCTAGATGCACGTATGACTGGTGCAACTCGCGACGCATTCCGCGAAGACATGGTTGGTGGTAACTTCAAGATTATGCTTGGTGATGCCAGCTACATCGGTCTTACAGGTTATGAGTCAAAGTACAACAGAGGGTTTGATCCAAGGGTTCAGACTCTGATTATGTCTGATAATATGGATCTACTCCAGGCTCGTGATTCTGAATTGTGGGCTGGCTACAACAGTGTAGAAGTTGATCCTGAAACTGGTGACGTGACTGAACACAAATTCCGTCGTGTCTACGGTGCAGAATTCCAGGCAACAATTAATAATGTAGCTTTTGCCGGTGAATATGCTCAGCTTCAAGATCCTAAAGGGTCTGCTTTTGGCGGTATCAACAAAGGTGATCACCATGACGCATACTTGCTTAATGCATTTGCTCAATGGGACAACTTGCACCTGCTGGCTATTTACCGTGATTACGATGTCGGTTTTGACAATCCTTACAACCGCGCGTTTTCAAATGACAGTCGTTACGAGCAGACTTTGTTGACTGCTCCATACAGACTTAATGATGATCTCTACAGTTGGCTCGCTTTGAACGATCCAACACCAAAGGCCGAAAAGGGTATTTTCCTTGAGGCCAGGTATCGCGTAACCCGTCAGTTTATTCTGAACGGAATTCAGTTTGATCAGTGGAAGAGAAAATCTGATGGAACTGATATGCGTCGATACACAATAAAGGCTGAGTATCAGCCAAAATTTAATATCAGGTTGAGAACCAGGCATCGGTACAGTAGTCGTTCAATGATGACTGCAACTGATGTCCGATGGTTCAGCAGTTGGGAATCACGCTGGGAACTGATAACCCTGTTGTCCAATTACAATCGCCTGAAATTTATGTATTCCACAAGTAATGTGATGTTCCCGCCACGTCCAAGGCTGAGCTACACTCCATATCCGGGAGATCCTGGTGTATGGGGCGATAGTTCATCTGCTGTTGGTACAGCTGGTATCCCATCACACGCTTTCCAGGTTTTGTATGAACATAACCTGACTGATGGAATCAAACTCATGGCCAGCTCACAGCTCTACAACGGGTTCCTCTGGAACTTTGAAGGTAATGAGTTTGTGATGGTCGATGGCAAAGGATTCCGTAACTGGCTGAAAATTATCAGTCGGGTCAGCCCTAGAATGCTGATGCAGGTCAAGGTCACTCGTGACCATAATATGCCGAGCACTTACATCGACGCCCGTGAGTTTGGCGACGAATATGGTGACTCACCTGAAAGCACTTACGCACCTCGTGACTTTACTACGTTCCGGGTGCAAATGGATTACACATTCTGATCGGGAGATGGAGATAATGAATAAAACAAAAACATTTTACACAGGCGGACTTATCGCACTGGCAGCTCTGTTGCTTGTGCCTCAAGTTTCATTCTGTGGCTCAAACCTGAATACTGTTTACGGTTCAGACGACATTTTCCTGTCTGCTGAAATTGCTGCAACTGCCGGAACTGGTGTTGCAGTTGGTAGAGGTGGGTACAGTACTATATTCAATCCTGCTGCAATTACTGCAGGGGAGAAAGCTCGTTTCGATTCCTCAGTTGCGGTAGCTCAGGATCACGAAGACCGCTTTGCTCCACTGTTTGACAGTTTTGGCAGCTATGTAACTGACACAGCTATTGCCAGCAATCGTCACCACTACTGGAATGGCAACGCTGCAATGGCTACTGGAATCACCAGTAAAATGGCATTCGGTGCTTCAATTACCGATCGCTATGACTGGTCATTCGATTTCGCTGAGGACATGCTCAACCCGGACCCAAGTGGTAACCCGGAATTTCCTCGCGACAGTATCCTTGAGCGCAGAACCTATTCAATAGGTGGTGCCTTGAGAGATTTGTCAGCAGGTCTGAGCTATGAGTTGACTCCTGCTTTAAGTGTTGGTGCAGCTTTGCACTACCTGTTTGGAACTCAAACTGGTGTAATGAGCTCACGCTTTTTCCAGGAACCCGCAAACAGTTATTCAAATGAATTCGATAACGACGTAGAAGGCGTTTCAGCAAGCTATGGTATTCTGTTCAATGCCAATGAGCGTCTGTCTCTTGGTGTTTCTTATGAGCCTGAATATGATGTCGATGGAGAACAGGTAGATTACACATCGGACTCAATTGAAGTTGTTACTTCTGAGTCAACTGTAACTTATCCAGGCCGATATCGTGCTGGTCTGGCCTTTTTCCCACGAACTGATCCTCGGACAACTTTCACTGCAGAAATTGTTTTTACTCCCTGGAGTGATCTTAAGGATAGTCGTGTTGAAGAAGATCAAAACCTTGAAGACACATTCGATGTTCGTGTTGGTGTAGAGCACATTTTCTATAATGGTGCTCCTTTGAGATTCGGATTCCGCCACACCGATATTCCAACTGACAATGAAGTTTCCCGCAGCGCTTTTTCAATGGGAACAGGTATGGAGTTTGGTCCTGGATCATTCTCATTCTCGGTAGAACTTTCAAAAATGACAAGTCGCCAGGATCATATCTTTGGCTATGAAGAGTACGATGATTTTTATGCACCAGACGATACTCGCGTTGAGGACACAAGGTTCCGCGTTGGTGCTGGTTACACATACTTGTTCTAGGGAGCAATCAGGAGATAATGATGAAAATTCGTCAAATAATTTTACTTCTGGTTATGCTGTTGATGGCATTGTCGGCAACCGCTGATGATGGCCAACTGCGGCTGCACCTGATCTGGTCCAACGATGTCCACGGTCATGTTGCCCCGGAAGAAGCAAGGTTTATGAACCCTGCATTTCCTCCACCACTTGGTGGCGGTGCATCAGTTGCAACCTATGTAAAAGCAGTTCGCCAAATGGCAGCTGATAACGGGGATGCAGTTCTGATTCTGGATGCAGGTGATACTTTTCAAGGAACACCGGTAGGGACCAAGACCGAAGGACGTGCAATGACTGCGTACTTCAACCAACTTGGTTACGATGCAATTGTTCCAGGCAACCACGATTTTGATTTGGGCAAACATGTTGCTGAAAGAATGGCAAAAAACAGCAATATGCCCTGGGTTTGTGCAAACTTGCGCGATGAATCAACTGGTGAAATTGTCGATTGGTGCCAACCAACATTGATGCTTGATAAAGGCGGAATGAAAATTGGTATCATCGGTATTATAACTCCAGGAACTGTCCATATGGCATTCCCTGATAATATTGCCGGCCTGATTTTTGACCCGATGAAACCTGCTATTGAAAAATACAGAGATGAGCTCAGAGCTCAAGGTGCAGATCTTGTTGTTCTGCTTATTCATGAAGGTCTGCCATATGATCCTGATGCTGGCTGGAAACAGATTGCCAGTGAAGAAGCTCAGACTTCGCAGGATACACAGGGTAGTGGCTATGGCTTTGTTCACAGTGGTGGTATGAATCTCATGGAATTGATGCATGTTACTCATGGCATCGATTTCGCAATCGGTGGACATACTCACCGTGGATACCAGGAACCCTGGATTGATCCTGTAACCCATACTCTATGTTTTGAGTCTTTTGGTAACGGTTCAAGCATTGGTCACGCAATCCTCAACATCGATAGAAAAAACGCAATTGTTCTTGGTTATGACAAACCTCATGACAGGGGAACTATTGTCACACTATTTGAAGATGAGCTATGGCCAGATGTTGAAATGGCTGAAGTATTGCGTCCATACATTGAAAAAACTGAAGCTGCAATGAATATCAAAGTTGGTAGTTCAGCTGTTAACCTGACCCGTGGTGGTCCTGGTTCCAGCTTGATGGGTAACTTTGTAACAGATGCTATGCTTTCATATTTCAATGCAGATTTTTCTTTCCAGAATGTTGGTGGCCTTCGTGCTGATTTGCCAGCAGGCGCCCTGACAGTCAAAGATGTTTTCTCGGTACTGCCATTTGGCAACGAGCTTGTTCTTGTTGAAATGGACGGTGCAATGATTCGCAAAATTATTGAGCGCAAAGTTCGTGGAAGTTCTGGTGGTCTTTGTATTGCTGGTGTTCACACTGTGTTCAATAAGAATCGTGAAAACTGGGACAGGGTCTGTAGTTTGACTCTTAATGGTGAACCGATCGTGCCTGAAAAAACATATAAAGTAGTTTGTACAACTTATCTGATGGAAGGTAACAGTGGACTGGATTTTCTGACCACAATTCCTGCCAACAAGATTGAGTTGACCCAAATTACTACAGCAGAAACAGTTGAGCTGTATTTGAAGAACAACTCCCCGGTTCGTCCCAAAATTGATAATCGATGGGTTGAAGATCCAACAGCAGAACAGGCAGATTATCTGAAAAAATAGAAAAAGCAGCAAATTATTCTCAAGCCCGCCTTGATTTGTCCGATGACATAGTTAAGGCGGGCAAACTTTTACCCGCAAACCTGATTAATCAGGTGTCGGCATTTATCGGCTGGACGGACTTTTAAGGAGAATAAAAGTGATTAGGCTATTAACTGGTCAAAATAACGAGCAAATACATCGATTCCAAAAGCAGATGAATAGAATGGTAGTTGGCCAGGAAACTGCTTCACATACAATTGCTGATAGTCTCAGCCGTCTGGTTGCTGGTATTCAGGACTCTGAACGACCACTTCTGACTATGATGTTTACAGGCCCTACTGGGGTAGGAAAAACTGAGACAGTTCGTTGCCTTGCAGAAACCATATTTGGTGATCGACGTGCTTTTACTCGCATCAATTGTCAGGAATTCTCTGCCCATTATAATATTTCCAAATTGCTTGGCTCACCTCCAGGATATGTTGGTGGCGAAATAAGACCTCAGCTTGCTCAGGAAAATCTGGACAAGCATCATGTGAAGTCTATTGAAAATAGCAGCGGCATGATTTCCGAAGTTGACTCACATCTCTATCGAATGTATCCACAAGATTCCGATAAGAAGATGTCTATCATATTGTTCGATGAGATTGAAAAAGCTCATCCTAAAATGTGGAACACGCTCTTGGGCATCCTTGAAGATGGCCATCTGGTGCTTGCAAATAATGAAGAAGTAGATTTTACCAACGCAATTATCATTCTGACAACAAATGTTGGAAGCAATATAATCAATGAAGAAATTTCACAATCACATATCGGTTTCTCAAGTGGTATTGATAGTGAAAAGCTGGATCGGGATATTGATGATGCTGTTCAAAGGGAAGCAAAAAAAGTATTCCCGATGGAATTTTTGAATCGCTTTGACAACATAATTCCATTCAACACTTTGAAACATGATCATCTTTGCAAAATTATGGACAACCAGATTTCTCGAGTACATTACCGGGCTCTGACAAGTAATGAACCATTCTTGATTGAAGTATCCAGTCGTGCAAAAGAGGAATTGGTTAAACAGGGAACTGATCCTGAATATGGAGCTAGGCCATTGAATCGGGTTGTTGAAACCAATGTCGTAACTCCTGTTTCACGATACATTTGCAGCGATCAGATTCGCCGCGGGGATCTTGTAATGATTGATTTTATTGACGGTGAATTTGTGTTCATGAAAGAACCTGGCGTCGATTGGGAAAGTGATCCGCGTCCTTATAGCAATATTTTAAAACAGCAATGGACAAAGACTGATCTCGGGGTAAATGATGATGGCGGCGAGAAAGAAGAAATCGCTGTAGAAGCATCAAAGGTTCTTGCTTATTCCGGTGATTTTGAATAAGTCATAAATAAAAAAGGGGACGACCTTAAAGGTCGTCCCCTTTTTTTGTGTCCATACGCTAAGGTATAAACAGAATCCTGCCACAGCTTTCACAGTGTAAGACTTTGTTCTCATTAGCTACTGAAGCAAATGAAGTTGGCACGCCAGCAAAGCAGCCAGTGCAATGCCCGTCCCAAACAGCAACAACAGGGTTGTCTACACGGCTCTTGATACGGTTGAAGTAACCGCGCTCACGAGGTTCAATTTCTTGAATTTGAGCTTCAAGATCAGCTTTAATTTTATCAGTATCAACTTTCAATCCCATGGTTTCCATCTCAGCAGAATTATCTGCATCCTCGGCATCCCTGAGCATCAGTTCCAGATTCTGAATTGAAATCAGTAGTTCCAGTTGTCTGTTCATTACTCTTCTCCATTAAGTGCTTTGAAGGCACTGTCAAAGTCATCGGCATTCAAGAAGGCATCGCGCAGAGAGTCGTCCTGCATTTTTTCAACCAATGCCGCCAGAGCGCCGAGGTATTGATTACCGCTATCTTGAGGAGGCGCAACAAGCATAAAGAAAAGATTTGTAGGCTTGCCGTCAGTCGAATTAAAGTCTATACCTTTACTTGATCTGGCAATGACAATAATAAGATCTTGAGTAGCCAGGGCACGACCATGCGGAAAAGCTACACCTGGACCAATAGCAGTACTGCCCAATTGTTCTCGGCTGAGCAACATTTGCAGGACTGTTTCGCGATTGGAAATATGGTGGTCACTGTCGACAAGTTTGTCGACCATTTCGGCAAGAGCATCTTGTTTGTTCGTTGCTTCAAGTTCAGGGATGAACAGCTTTGGTGAAGCAAGCTCAAAAACATCTTTGATGTCCATTGACACCACCTTGAGAGATCGAGGAAAATATGTTACCTATAATTGTATACCGAAGTTATACAATAACTGTGAATTCCTCAAGTCGCATTTCCAAAATGGGAGAGAATTATTTCAGAAGAGTTTAAAACAGGTGTAGTAATCAGGTCGCAAAGCGGTCACTGTGCCGTGATTTGCCAGGAAACAGAGTATCATTGCAGAGTGCGTGGTAAGCTGAAACAGGGTAAACAGAAGTCACATACAGTTGCTGTTGTTGGCGACAAGGTCCGCTTCCTTGTTATCGACGATAAAGAAGGTGTGATTGAAGAGGTTCTTCCTCGAACTAACAAGATCTCGAGAATGGCTTCGCGCAGGGCAGGAGGCCATATAGAACAAGTGATTATGGCCAATCTCGATCAGGTAGTGGTTGTACAGTCTGTAGTAGAGCCAACCCCAACTGCAGGCTTTGTTGACCGATTATTAATTTCGGGAGAACGTTACAAGGTTCCTGCTATTCTCTGTGTCAACAAATGTGATCTTGATGAAAGTGCAATTGATACACCTGCCTGGGATTACTACAACAATCTTGACTGCACAGTTATTTATACTTCTGCAGAAAACGGACTTGGTGTTTCACAACTCAAGGAACAACTGTCCGACAGAATATCCCTTCTGGTAGGGGCGTCTGGAACAGGCAAGAGCTCCCTGATTTCTGCTGTGATGCCTGGCTTGGACCTTCGTGTCAGCGAAGTCACAGAAAAAACAGGCCTCGGCAGGCACACCACAACCAGGACTGAATTGTTTCCAATTGGCGATGGCTTCATTGCAGATTCAGCCGGTATCAGAGGGTTCGATCCCTGGGGAATTGAGCCGGAAGATCTTGGCAGTTATTTCCCTGATTTTTTTGAGTATAGTGCCAGCTGTAAATTCTCAAGTTGTATCCACGAGAACGAACCGGAATGTGGAGTCAAAAGAGCGGTCGCGACCGAAGGATTGCCAGGCTGGCGACATAAAGCATATCTGTTGCTGCTGAAACAGCTTCGTGAAAGGTTGTCGGAAAAATCAGTCAGGTATCGGAAAAAACGCTAGGGCAGGAGTGTAATTGAGTTTCAGGAAGTCAGTCAAAAAGATCTTTACTTCTGTTATTGCAGGACTGTTCAAACGCCAGAAATTGTCTCCTGAACAACTTGTCAGTTCTACTGCCAAACACATTTTGATTGTGCGGCCCCATAACCAGATGGGTGACATGATTTGTGCCACTCCTGCTTTCAGGGCAATACGTAACACATATCCCGACGCAGATATTACGCTGATTTGTGCACCGGTCAATCACGATGCAGTTCGTCATAATCCACATGTGAATCGTGTTATTATGTTTGATAAACGTAAGTGCAGAAATCCTGTTAACTTGTTCGATTTCGTCAAATCACTTCGAGCAACCAGACCAGATCTGGCGTTTGTTCTGAATTCTGTTTCCTACAGCGTGACCAGTACTGCTTTGGCAGTTGCATCAGGTGCCAGCTTGATTGCCGGTAATGAGAGTGCTCCATTTGGTTTTGATGTTACTCGCAAGATTTATTCTCTTGAACTACCCTCGTTTCCAGAAATCGACAGCAATGCCGTTCTGCACAATCTTGCACCGTTGCAGGCAGTCGGCATCTCAACATCTGACTTGTCAACTGTGGTTGTTTCATCGGCGGAAGAAGTTGAGTTAGCGAATAAATATCTTGCCGATATTTCAACAAACCGGCCAATTTGGGCTTTGCACCCTGGAGCTGGGAAAACTGAAAATATTTGGCCAGTAGAACGATTTGCCGATATTGCCGATAGAGCAGTACAGCATGGTGCCACCGTTGTTGTTATTCAGGGGCCAGATGACAATGAAGTTATTTTCAGGTTTAAGGAACTTGTTGCTGAGAAAATTAATTATATGCCAGTAACATCTGTAGGAGTTTGTGGGTCTATCTTACAACAATCTGAACGGTTTATTTGCAATGACACCGGATTGATGCATCTTGCAGGTGCTGTTGGAATCCCGTCGATTGCTTTGTTCGGTAAAACAGACCCTGCAACCTGGGCTCCGATAAATCTGGCCGTGAAATGTCTCAGAGGAAATGATGGGATATTGGACAACCTTGAAACTGATTATGTATGGAACTGCTGGCTGGAATTGCCAGTCAGAGAGGATATTAAATGAATCCGGTAATGATAATTGCCCTGCTGTTTTCTGTTATAGTTCATGAATGTGCGCATGGTTTGGCTGCATTGTATCTGGGTGATCCCACTGCAAAGCGTATGGGGCGATTGACACTGAACCCATTAGTTCATATTGATCCAGTGGGAACAATTATAGTGCCAATTTTGATGACATTGTTGCCAGGCGGAATGATATTTGGCTGGGCAAAACCGGTTCCTGTAAATGGCGCATATTTTACAAATCCTGTCAGGGATCATGCAATTGTTGCGGCAGCAGGGCCGGCAAGTAATTTGTTATTGTCTCTTGTTCTTTCAATTGCTCTTGGTATTACTGCAGCAATTAATTCTACTCCGACTGGTTTTATTATTCAGCTTTTGCAGGCTGGCGTAGTAATAAATGTTGTACTGGCAGTATTTAACCTGATTCCTCTGCCTCCGCTTGATGGTAGCTGGATTATGATGTCAGCGCTCAAAGGCAAAGCTCTGCATTACTATATCAGGTTGCGGCAGTTCGGCTTTCCGCTTGTGATGTTACTTCTGTGGCTTGGAGTGTGGGATTTAATTTCTCCGATTATTCACTCATTAATAAATTTTTATATGTCAATTGCGATGTCGGTTGCAAGCATGTTATAAAAAAAGCCGGGTCTCGTTTGAGACCCGACTTTTAGTGCTGATTTATCCAGTTTTAGTGACCTGGTGAATAACTGTCTTTTTCACCAATTATTACATCATCTGGAGTACTTGGGCCATTTTCAGATGGATCAAGTGATGGGTTGTCCTGGAGTCCCACATATACACTTATAACTGCCTGTCCACTTTCGTTGCCAGTGAAATCAACAGCAGAAATGCGATATTCATTTAGACTGTCTTTTACAGGTGAAGGATCAGTGAAGCCGTTAATTACAGTAAGCTCGGTGGTCAATTCTACCATCTGGCGGTCAACAACACGGTATACTTTGAAGCCGTCAAAATCGGCATCAGTAGTGTTGGCGTTCCAGTTTAGTATAACTTGTCCAGAGTCCCAGGCTTTTGCATCCAGGCCATACGGAACTGCAGGTGGTGCGGTATCAACTACAGTAGGACTGTAGACATCACCGCTGTCGCCGCCACAACCAACCATGGCAAATATGGCTGGAATTAGCGCAAGAATTTGAAGTTTTGTTTTGAATGTCATTCTTTGTCCTCCTTGAACAAATTCATCCCTGAATAAAGTTATCCTATTCTATAGATGTTATCGGGAGCTTTTCAGGGGACTTTAGTAAAAAATGAGATAATATTTTAATTATTTAAAAAGAAAATCGGACCTCAAATTGAGGCCCGATTCTATTATTTCAGGAACTATAATTCGTTATGTCCCAAGGGGTTTACGGCTTACCTTCTATAAGTAGCAATGATGGCTCATAGGATGGATCTACATGGAGCTCAACTCTTGCATATTCACTTTCATTGCCTGTGAAATCAAGAGCAGTAACCCGATACTCGTTTTTAGCGTCAGGTACTGGCCTACGATCGGTGAAGAAGTTGTCTGATATAGGGTAGAAAGTTAATTCAAGCATCCTGGTGTCAACAACACGATACACTTTGAAGCCATCGAAATCAGCATCAGTTGTGTTTTGACTCCAGCCCAGTGCTACTACGCCGCTATCCAAGGATTCTGCTTCCAGATCAATTGGAATTGCTGGTGGAGCTGTGTCTACTGCAGTTGGGGTGTAGGTGTCTCCGCTACTGCCGCAACCGTAAATAGCAAATAGTGCTGGAATCAGCGCAACAACTAGAAGTTTTATTTTGAAAGTCATTTTTGTCCCTCCGTGAACAATTTTTCCTGAAATTTGAACTTTATTCTATGGTTGTTATCGGCAGATTGAGGATGACCTTTAGAAAAAACAGTTAATTTAAAATAGCTAACTACATAAAAGCACTTGACTTGTGAATCGATTTCAGAGAATATCAAAGTTCTCAGGCGGATTCGCCGCAAAATTCTGTTGCCCTAAACAAAAAGGGGTGTGTTATGACAAAAGCAGATATCGTCGAGGATATCGCTCTAAAGACTGGTCTGACCAAAAAAGAGGTTGGAGAGACTGTTGATCTTTTCCTGGATAAGGTTGGAGATCTTCTGGTTCAAGGTAACCACTTGGAAATCAGAGGCTTCGGTACTTTCAAGGTTAAAGAACGCAAAGCGCGAATGGCTCGTAATCCCAGAACTGGGGATGCTGTTCCAGTTCCAGCTCGGAAAGTGCCTGTATTTAAAGTATCCAAGATGCTTAAGGACAGAGTAGCTGAGACAGAAAAGCCTACACCAATTTTTTAGTATCTGACAATCAGTACTGTTGCCAGACTGCCTGCCGGCTTCTCCAAGAGGTGTTTCTGGCACCGTTCAGGGGAGTTCGGTCTTTATGATTGATTTACGCAGCGACACGGTAACTACTCCTTCGCCTGCCATGCTTGAAGCAATGGCGGGCGCTTCTATTGGTGACGATGTCTTTGGTGACGATCCAACTGTAAATCTCCTGCAACAGCGAGTAGCAGATCTTCTTGGTAAAGAAGCTGCTCTATATGTGCCAAGTGGCACAATGAGCAACCAGATAGCATTACGGTGCCATACTTCTCCTGGCGATCAGATAATCTGCGAAGATGGTGCACATATTTATCGATACGAAGGTGGTGCACCTGCTGTATTGAGTGGTATTACTGTTACTTGTGTTAAAACCCCGGGTGGTACTTTGACCTGGGAGCTGATTGCTCCTTCAATCAATCCCGATAACATTCATTGTTCGCCACCAAGACTGATTTGTATTGAAAATACACACAATCGGGCAGGTGGCAGGGTTATTTCCCAGGATATTATTGAAGATGTTGAAGTTAATGCCAGAAAAGCTGGCTTGAGTATGCATCTTGATGGAGCCCGGCTCTGGAACAGTCATGTTGCAAGTGGAATCCCATTCAAGACTTTGGCGGATCCGTTTGATAGTGTAAGTGTCTGTTTCTCCAAGGGACTGGGTGCTCCAGTGGGATCTGTACTATCGGGTAGCAGAAAGTTTATCGACAAAGCAATTCGAGTTCGTAAAATGCTTGGCGGTGGAATGCGTCAGTCCGGCCTTCTGGCAGCAGCCTGTATCTATGGGCTTGATAATAATATCGACAGGTTATCTATCGACCATCAAAACGCCAAAACTATTGCAAACGGTGTTGATAACCCACTTCTTTCAATAACCCACCCTGTAGAGACAAATATTATTGTGTTTGCTGTTTCCGACACAGCTGGTTTAATAGAACATCTTGAAAAATGTGGAGTGAAGGCAGTACTTTTCGGTACAGGGTTGGTGCGAATGGTTACCAATTTGACAGTTAGCTCAGACGATGCAAAAACAGCGCTCGCTGCGTTGAATAGTTACACAGGAGAAAATTCATGAAGATTGTGATTGTTGGTGCAGGGGCAGTAGGTTTTGACCTCGCTCGCACTTTGAGTCGTAGAGATCATGATGTGACAATTATAGAGAAAGATCCGACCAAGGTGGGCACGGCCCAAGAACAGCTTGATTGCAGCATTGTAGTTGGCAATGGCACCAACCCCAAATTTTTGACTGATATCGGGATGCGCGATTGTGACCTGTTTGCTGCAGTTACTGATATTGATGAAGTAAATATCATTTCATGTCTGACTGCTCATAAGCTTGGTGCCGGGAAAAAAGTTGCTCGCGTTCGTTCCGATGGATATTACCTGGAAGACAATCTGGTTCTGGATAATATCGATCTGGCAATTAACCCTGAGCTTGAAGCTGTTCGTACTGTTCAGCAACTGCTGTGGGATACTGCAGCAAGCGACGTTCACGAATTTGCCGGTGGCAGAGTACGTGTTGTCGGAGCTCTGGTTGATGACGACTCAATGGTTGCTGGCAAGTCACTGTTGGAAATTGAATCAAAACTTGGTTCCCGATGGGCGTTGGTAATTACTGTTGTACGAGATGGCGAAACACTAATTCCTCGTGGCAACACAGTTATCCAGCCTGGTGATCAGGTTTATGTTGCAGGCAGCAGGGCTGCTGTTGATCGGGCTCTGTCTTATGTACATGCTCCCCAATCCCAATTGAAAAATGTGATGATTGTTGGCGCAAATCAGGTTGGCCTGCATTTGGCAAGGGACCTTGAGCATCGTGGTGTAAACGTAAAGCTGATTGATCGCAATAAAGATAAATGTATTCGCGCTTCTGACAGCCTGCACAAAGTACTTGTACTTCATGGTGACGGCACTGATGTCGATTTACTGATTAGTGAAGGCGTGGAGGAGATAGACGGTTTCGTTTCTGTCAGTAGAGATGAAGAAACAAATTTGATGGCTTGCCTACTGGCTCACTATCATGGCGCAAGGAAAACTATCTGTCTGGTAAATAGACCAAATTATGTTCCGCTGCTGCCGATGCTTGGAGTTGACGCAGCTGTTTCTCCAAGACTTTCTGCTTCTGATGCCATTGCCCGATTTGTAAAAAGAGGCAGTGTTGTCAGCACTCACAGTTTGGGATTCAGTGGGTCGGAGATTTTGCAGTTCCATCTTGCCAGTAAATGCAGTTGCCTTGAGAAACCGCTTTCTGAGTTATCATTTCCGCGAACTGCAGTTATTGGAGCTGTTCTGAACCGCAGTGGTCGTGTAATAACTCCTCGAGGTGATACTGTACTGAGTGCAGGTGATGAAGTTGTTGTGTTTTCGTTGCCCGATGGTGTGAATGATGTTGAAAAATTCTTCGGAACGGAGTAGTTGATTGAATCTCCGTGGAGTTAGCAGAGTACTCGGTTTTCTGTTGTTGATGACAGCAGGATTTTTGATGCTGCCAATGATTGTAGATTTTATTTACAAAGAAGGCGATTGGTCAATCTTCCTGATTTCAGCTGTGATCACAGCTGTTTCTGGTGGCAGTTTGATGTTGCTTGGTAAAGGTGCAAAAGGGCTGCGGCACAGAGAGGGTTTTGCGATAGTTTCATTCGGTTGGACATTGATTGGAATCGCAGGGGCTTTGCCATTTGTTCTGTCCGGAGTAATTCCTTCATTTACCGATGCAGTCTTTGAATCGATATCCGGATTCACCACTACCGGTTCAACCATCATGATAAATATCGAAGGTGTTTGTGAAGTTCATCATGGCATGATTTTTTGGCGCGCGCTGATTCAGTGGCTTGGCGGTATGGGAATTGTGGTTTTTGCACTCGCCATTCTGCCGCTACTTGGCGTTGGTGGTATGCAGCTCTTCCGAGCAGAATCGCCTGGTCCAAGTACTGAAAAACTGACTCCCCGCATCAAGGAAACTGCCAGATTACTTTGGGTGGTTTACCTGTTGATTACCATTGCTGAAGTAATAATGCTGATGGCTGTTGGCAGGCTTGGTCTGTTCGATTCTCTCTGCCACAGTTTCACAACTATGGCAACGGGTGGTTTCTCAACTCTTGATAGTAGTGTGGGTGGATTTGGGTCAGCAGCAGTTGAGTGGATTATAATATTATTCATGTTCATTGCTGGAGTAAATTTCAGTTTGCACTATCTTGCTGTCAGCGGTAAACCTCAACGCTACTGGCAGGACGATGAGTTCAGATTTTATTTCAAAATGCTGGTAGTATCTTCAGCACTGATTATTGCAGTTTTGATTCCTTCAGGCTTTTTCAGCAATATTTCCGATGCGGTTAGAGGGTCAATCTTCCAAGTGGTATCTATATGTACCACAACCGGTTACGGAAGCAGCGATTACATGCTGTGGCCTCCGTTCACTCATGCTATCCTGTTGTTCCTGATGGCTATTGGCGGCTGTGCCGGGTCAACCGGTGGTGGTATAAAAATGATGCGTGTTCTGCTGATATTGAAGCATGGACATGTGGAAATGAAGAAGTTGCTGCACCCCAGGGCGGTCTATTCAATCTGGTTCAACAAGAGATCGATTCCGCAGTCGTTGATGACCAATGTTCTTGGATTCTTTCTGCTCTTCATGCTTGTTTTTGTGGCCGGTATTCTGGTTCTTACATTAACTGGCAACGATATGGTTACAGCAGTTGGAGCTACAGCTGCAACACTGGGAAATATAGGCCCAGGTCTGGGTATGGTGGGGCCAACCTGCAACTTTGCTTTCATGAGTGGTGGAGAAAAGTGGTTTCTGACATTCCTGATGCTTGTCGGCAGGCTTGAAATTTACACATTTCTGATTTTGTTACTGCCAGCTACCTGGCGCAGGATGTAAAATGGAAAACAACTGGGTTTTACCTGCAACTGAAATTGTTGAAAAATGCTCAGCATTTATTGCTGGCACAGTTCATGCAGCAGGCCTGAAAAAAGTGGTTATCGGGCTGTCTGGTGGTATCGATTCTGCAGTTGCTGCGGCTTTGGCAGTTGATGCCCTTGGCAAAGAAAATGTCCTTGGTGTTTGTATGCCGTACAGGCTGAGTAACCCGTCGTCGTTGGCAGATGGATTGACTGTAGCTGAAAGCCTGCAAATCGAAGTTGAAACCAGAGATATTTCTCCAGTGGTGGATGTTTTTTTAAATGAGTTACCTGAAGGCGAAGCAGTTCGCAGAGGTAATGTTATGGCCAGATGCAGAATGATTGTTCTTTACGATGTCTCTGCCAGAGATAGTTCGCTTGTTCTTGGAACTGGCAACAGAACTGAGACTCTGCTTGGGTATGCAACACTTCATGGGGATGCTGCTTTTGCGTTGAACCCACTTGAGGATTTATACAAAATGGAAGTTACAGCAGTTGCTCGCCATATGGGTCTGCCTGATGAAGTTATAAACAAAGCACCAAGTGCCGATTTATGGGAAGGTCAGACCGATGAGGATGAACTCGGTTTTTCCTATGACGATGCCGATAATTTACTGCACCTGATAATTGATGAAGGATTAGGTGACAGGCAGATTGAGTCACTGGGCTTCAAGAAGGAAACTATTGAAGCGGTGCGCAACAAAATGGTTGCCCAGGCGTTTAAGTGGAAGTCTGTACCTGCAGCAAAATTTCCTGGTCGACCTATGCCGGAGTTATAAATGATTACTCTTCCTGAAATCGATTTTCCCGAGGGAAGCTGTATGCTGGTTGCAACTCCAATCGGCAATATGAGTGACATGTCGTTCAGAGGTCTTGCTGCATTGATTGCAGCAGATGTGGTTTATGCTGAAGATACCCGTCGGACCAAAAGGCTGTTGGCTCATTACGGTATTTCAGCCAGGCTTGAGCCGCTGCATGATCACAATAAGGAAAAAGTTGTTCCAAAAGCTGTTCAAAGAGTCAGTGAGGGGCAGAAAATTGTGCTGGTTTCCGACGCAGGGATGCCTGCAATAGCAGATCCAGGTTTTGTGTTGGTCAGGGAGTTGCGTAATGCGAATTTACCGTACTCAATTGTACCCGGACCTTCAAGTGTACTTGCAGCTCTTGTTTTGAGTGGATTTCCTACAGACAAGTTCTATTTTGCCGGTTATCTGCCCAGAAAATCAGGTAAATTGCGTAAAACTCTTGAAGGGTTACTTTCAGGCAAAGAAACTGTGGTTGCACTTGAGTCATGCCATCGTATACTGAAAAGTCTGGCAGCGATCGAGGAGCTTGCTCCTGAAAGAGAATTGGCAATTGCCAGAGAGATTACAAAAGTTCATGAAGAAATTTTGCACGGTACTGCCGGGCAGTTAACTGAAATAATGACCGGTCCCAGGCTAAAAGGGGAGCTGGTTTTGCTCATTCACGGCACAGGCTAGGAGATTTACAAATGTTTAACGATGGATTGAAAAAAACAGTTCGTAGCAAGTTCAGACCAATTGTTTTGGCTTGTGACCGGATTGGATTAACACCGGATGCAGTTTCTGTTATTGGTTTGCTTCTCAGTTTTGTTGCTGCTGTAATTGCTGCCAGAGGTGACCTTTTTATCGGTGCAATTGTGCTGTTGATCGGTTCTGCACTGGATATGGTTGATGGTGATCTTGCTCGTCTGCAAGGAAAAGAGTCAAAGCGCGGAGCATTTATCGATTCAAACTTTGACAGGCTTGCTGAAGCTGGCCTTTTTGCCGGTCTTGCCTGGTTCTATATGACTGCACTGGATTCTGTAAATACCATGGCTGTTCTACTGATTTTCCTGACATTGAGTGGCTCGTTGACTACCAGCTACGCTCGAGCCAGGGCTGAAGGTCTGGGCACAACCTGTTATGGTGGGTTGTTACAAAGGCCTGAGCGTATGGTCATGATTATTGTCGGTATGTTCTTTGGTTGGTTTGTCCTGGAAATGGTTCTGGTAGTGTTGGCAATTGCTACTATCGCTACAACTTTCCAACGGATTTATGCAGTTGCTAAAAAACTGTCTGATGAAAACCTGGAGGCTCCTGACAGTGAGTAATCGAACTGGCTGTTTAATTACTTTTGAAGGCCCCGAAGGTAGCGGCAAATCCACGCTGATTAAATCCATTTCTTCAGTGCTTTTGGATATAGGTGCAGAGATTATCGAGGTGCGCGAACCGGGTGGTACGCCTGTCGGTGAAAAAGTTCGCGATGTCTTACTGGATATAGAACTTCCGGAACTATGTGCAAAAACCGAACTGTTGTTGATGGTTGCCAGTAGAGCCCAACTGGTTCAGGAAACTTTGAAGCCTGCACTTGTAGAAGGAAAAATAATTCTTTGTGACAGGTACGCTGAGTCTTCTGAAGCGTATCAGGGTGGTGGCAGAGAACTCGGTACTGCCAAAGTTCGTGAAATGAACAATTTTGCTATTGATGGTGTCATTCCCGATGTGACATTTCTCTGCATGGTGCCACCGGAAATCGGCAGACAGAGAACCAGCTCAAGAGAGTTGGACAGGATGGAACTGGAATCGATTGCGTTTCATGATCGAGTATATAAAGCATACAGTGATATGGCAGATTCCGGTGAAAAACGTTTTGTTGTAATAGATGCTTCCAAAACTCCGGAAGAAATGTTGAGCAGCGCTATCGAGCACCTGAAAAAGGTGGAACATAAGCTACTGAAACTGCTTTAAAGTAAGCAATCGGTACCTGATAAATTTCAATTGAAAGATGAAATGATGAAGTTAATTCCTGATAACATCCGCAAATTTTTGCCAATAACAGTTGTGCTTGTAACTGCGATGGTTCTGCTGACTGGTCCTGCCGCATGTGATGCCCCTGGCGGCAAGATTGATCGTGGAGAGTTTCTGGAGAGCCTTAAAATACTTGGCTCGGTCTATGAGCGGGTTATGTACAACTATGTCGATGAAGTAGATGCAGAAGAATTGCTGGAAGCAGGCATCAAAGGAATGACTGACTATCTCGACGAACATACTGCATATCTTCCTCCAAGTTTTTATGAAGACTTGCAGGTAAAGACCGATGGTGAGTTTGGTGGTCTTGGAATATCAATTAACACTCGCGATCACTATCCAACTGTAATTTCACCAATCGAAGGTACACCTGCATTCTTTATGGGAATCCAGGGTGGTGACCAGATAATTGAAGTTGAAGGTGAGTCTGCTTACGATTTCACAACTCAGGATGCAATTGAACTCTTGCGTGGAGAGCCTGGCACTGAAGTTACAATAACAATTGCCCGTGAAGGTGTTGAAGATTTCGAAGTAACAATTGAAAGAGCTATCATCAAGGTAGAATCTGTCCCTTATGCCTTCATGATGGATGATATCGGCTATGTGAGAATTCAGAACTTCTCTCGTACAACTGCAGATGAATTACACGCAAAGCTTGATGAGCTTGCTCTGGAAAAACCGCGTGGTTTGATTCTTGACCTGCGTTTTAATCCAGGCGGGCTGTTGAGTGCAGCTTGTGAAGTCAGTGATATGTTTCTGGATCCCAAGGATTTGATTGTATATACAAAAGGGCGTGTTAAAAGCCAGAATGTGCAATACTTCTCTGAGGGTAGCAATGTCCAACTGAGTGATATTCCGGTTATCATTATGGTAAATGGGTCAAGTGCATCGGCAAGTGAGATTGTTGCTGCTGCAATTCAGGACCATGATACTGGGCTGGTTGTTGGTAAAACAAGTTTTGGTAAAGGGTCAGTGCAATCTGTTTTCCGGTTGAGCGAAGATCAGGCTCTTAAACTGACCACTGCAAAATATTACACTCCAAGTGGCCGATCAATTCACAAGGATCATCTCAAAGAAGATAGCGATTTTGATCTCACAGCTTTTGGAAGGCCTGAAGACGTTGAAGTTGAGGAAGTAAGTCGCGAGGATAAAGAAATATTCCACACGGACAGTGGTAGGATTGTTTACGGTGGTGGTGGAGTAACTCCTGACATCGAAATTGAACAACCTATCATGAGTGAATTTGAATTTGCTCTGGAACGCGATACTGCTCTATTCCGTTTTGCTCATATCTGGGCTGTTGACCATGAAGTGGACAGCAGCTTTACTGCCAGCAACGAAATGATGTCGGAGTTCAATGAGTTTCTTGCCGACAGAGAGAAACTTGCTGAATATCTGGAAGTCTATGAGATAGCAATGACTGATTCATTGCTTCAGGCAAACGACGAGTTTATGAGACGCGGCTTAAGGCGTGAAATACTCCGAAAAATTGACGGGGCAGAAGCAGCTTACATGGTGGCAATAGAAAAAGATGAACAGCTTATAGAGACATTGGAACTGTTTAATCAGGCCTCTTCGCTCGACGGTTTGTTAGCTCTTGCTGCACAATGGGAAGCAGACCGAGTTACCAAAGCTGAAGCTGATTCCAGTGATGATTCAAAATAAGATTGAAGTATCCGGGCTGAATTTCGCGTATGCGGTTCAGCCTGTTCTGAAAGATTTGTCTTTCAATCTGGAACCGGCAGCTGTCGGCTTGCTGGGTCCTAACGGGTCTGGAAAAACCACTCTTCTGCGAGCACTTCTCGGACATTTGAATAACTGGAGTGGCAGGATAAATTTCATGGGCACAGACATTTCTGCCGATGGGAGAGCAGCCAGAAAGCAGATTGGCTGGATGCCTGAACGCGGTGGAATACTACCTGGATTCAGTGGTGTAGGGATGGTGGCCTATCTCGGAGAATTGGGCGGGATGCCAGCAAGCGATGCACTACAAAGGGCACATGAAGTCTTGAACTTTGTAGGTCTTGCTGACCAGCGGTATCGACAGGCTGACACATATAGTCAAGGAATGGGCCAGAGGCTGAAACTTGCTCAAGCTCTAGTACATGACCCTCAATGGCTCCTGCTCGATGAACCTACCAGCGGTCTTGATCCTAAAGGCAGAACTGCAATGCTGAAGTTGATCAGAGATCTCGCAAATGACCATAACTTTGGAATAATTCTTTCCACTCATTTACTGTCCGATGTCAGAGAAGTCTGCTCTGAAATTCTTGTTCTTCGTGATGGCAATCTTTTACAACACACAAAAATTGAATCAACTGTTTGCACAGGCACAGACCTGTTTTCAGTTGAAGGAACTGGTGAAACTGCAGCCTTCATCCTGGCATTGGAAAATGCAGGAGCAACTGTTGAAGTAAGAAAACAGGTGATTACAGTCAAACTGAACTCAGCTCAAACTGTAATTATTCAAGCAGCCCAACAGACAGGCTTCTCATTGCGCAGGATGGAACCTGTGACCGATTCAGTTGAAGACGTTTTCTTTAATCTGGTGGACGCGTAATGCCTGTTTATCAACGAGGTTATAGAAGCTGGGACCAGTCCACAAAAAGAGGTGCACCACCGTGGTGGGCCATTGCTCGTCGAGGTATTTCTTCACCACTTGGTAGTCGTCGATTTATGCTGCTTCTGATGGCTGCCTTGATTCCGGCAGTTGTTAAGGGTGGCTTTCTCTGGTTTTCCTGGAAAATGGGAGACATGGGGAACCTGCTTACAGGCGGTTGGACAGACATCACCGCAGTTGGTTTTCATCATTTCCTTAATACGCAAATGTTGTTTGTAGCCATTGTTACAACTTTGGTTGGCAGCGATCTGATTGCAGGCGATAAGCGTGAAGGCGGGCTGGCTCTTTATCTTTCCCGACCGCTTTCAGTGCGCGACTATGTTTTTGGTAAAGGTCTTATCAATCTGTTTTACTACTTTATGGTGACACTTTTCCCTGCGCTGGCAATTTGTATCTTTGGGTACCTCGTTACTCGTGGTTCAACTGGTATGGATATGTTGTTCCTAATTCCGATCCAAACTGTTTCGTACTGTCTCTTTGCTGGCACTGTACTGAGTTTGACACTGCTGGCTATTTCAGCGATGGGTACTCGCAAGGTTTTTGTAAGCTTGTGGTGGGTTCTATTACTGCTCGGTACTGAAGCAATCTCGCAGGTGTTCTGTTTTATCAACCCTTGGCTCAGGGTGATTAGTTTTACTGAAATGATACATAATGCTGGTCATATATTTTACGGGACAGGAACTACAATATTGATTTCTCCGTACGCAAGCCTGGCTATTGTGACAGCATGGGGCGTTGGTGCATTTCTGGTTTTGCGCAAAAAGATTCGGCCTGTTGAGGTGGTATCATGAGTGCCATTTTGAAAACAGAACGCGTCAGTAAATGGTTTGGTGAAGTAATTGCTGTTAATGACTGTACACTGAATGCAGGTCCAGGTGTTACTGGTTTGCTTGGTCTCAACGGTGCAGGAAAAACCACTCTTTTTAAAATGCTTGCTGGTCTGATCAACCCGAGTCATGGTGAGGTACTCCTTTTTGATCGCAAGTTGAGACGCGACAGCGAAGTATTTCGCAAAGTCGGTTTTTGCCCTGAAAGTGATGCCCTTTTTGATTGGCTTACCGGGTATGAGTTTCTGGTTTTGATGCTCAGACTGATGGGCTTTTCCGGCGATGAGCTTGAGCAGGCCTGCAGAGGTGCACTGGCAACCGTAGGACTGACTGATGCAGCCGACAAGCGTATCGGTTCATATTCAAAAGGGATGCGCCAGAAAATCAAGATGGCTCAGGCTCTGGCTCACAATCCCGATGTGATTCTGTTGGATGAACCGTTGAACGGTATGGACCCGGTTTCCCGTCGAGATATAGTGAGGCTTATTGAACAACTTGGTCAGCAGGGAAAATGCGTAATTGTTTCCAGCCACATACTGCCTGAAATTGAAACAATGACCCGCTCCATAATTCTGATTCACAACGGTAAATTACTGGCGGAAGGCGATGTCACTGAAATACGTGAAGCAATTGACGACCACCCGACAGTCGTCGCTATTTCCAGCCCTCAAACTCGAAAACTTGCTTTAATCATTGCGGCCAAAGAACTTGTTGCCGGTGTTGAAGTAGATCAAAACGATGTAATAATCAGAACCGATCACGCAGCTGCATTTTATAAAGAGCTGCCTGGATGGTTGCTTGAAAACGGGCTCGAGGTCACCTCAATTCGTACTCTTGATGACAGTTTGCAAGCAGTTTTTGAATACCTGACCGGAGATCATTATGGCCACAAGTAATACTTCCGGCTTTCTTAAGTCAGCAATGTGGGTTTCTATTTTCTCGTTCAAGGAAATGGTTCGACGCCGTCGATTGCTTGTTATGTCGCTTGTAATGCTGATTCCTCCATTGATGGTTCTGCTTTGGCGATTTTTCAATCCTGGTTTCACAGCTACTGCATTGTTGGACAGTTTGATGTCTATTATCTATGTACACTTTATGGTTGCTGTTGTGTCACTTGCATTTGGTCTGTCTGCAATTAGTGAAATTGTTGATGATGGGACAGTTGTATATTACTGGACCAGGCCAATGCGTAGAGAGGCTATCTATATGGGCAGGCTTTTCTCTGCACAAATTGTAAGCTCAGTGTTATTGGTGCTTTCTATTGCTTTCTGTTTTTTGATAATGACTATTGGTAACAGTTCTGTACTTTCAATGGAAATGGTGAAACTTTATGTTTCCGCGTGCGTAGTGTTGCTGGTTGGCTCAATGGCTTACACCGCAATATTTGCTGCTGTTGGCACGGTTTTGAAGAAACCGATGCTTCCAGCGTTGATTTTTGCGTTCTGGTGGGAATCAATAAGTAGCCATGCGCCTATGAAATTGCAGGAATTAACAGTAGCCTGCCATCTGCGAAATTTGTTAGTGGAACCTAGTGCTGAAAGCAGTAAAGGTGGGATATCGTTTCTGGAAGGTTTATTGAGGCCTGCAGATCCACCATCGAACGTTGAATCGTTTCTGGTGTTGCTGGCGGTAATTACTTCTACAACAATTATTGGCGCAGTTTTGATGAATCGCAAAGAGATCTTCAAGTAGTGTCTGTTGATTTTAAGTCTGACTATAGTTAGTTTGCTTAATGTCAATGATATTCAAGATCAATAATAAACCCACTTTGTGGGTTTCTCTCGACAGTCAGTACTTTACTGACAAAACCAATGGAGGCTTTTAATGCCTGGATACCTCAGAGCAACCGTTACGGTTCTGCTCGGTTTGCTTATGTTAGCCGGTGCAGTATCCGCTGGTGACTACATGGATCTGCAAGACGAGATTCAAGAGTTTACCTTGGACAACGGGATTCACTTTATGGTGCTGGAGCGCCACGATGTTCCTGTTTTCTCATTCCGAACTTATGTAAATGTTGGTAGTGTAAATGAAGTTACTGGTATTACCGGTATCGCTCACATCCTTGAGCACATGGCATTTAAAGGTACTAACCACATTGCCACAACTGATTACAAAAAAGAACGCAAGGCTATGGAAGCTGAAGATAACGCTTTTTATGCTTTACGCGATGAGCTGAACAAGGGACACGATGCTGACCCTGCAGTTTTGGAACAACTCAGAGCTGATTTTGAAGCAGCCAAGGACGTTGCTCGCGAATTTGTTGTCAGTAATGAATTTGGACAGCTTGTAGAGAATAATGGTGGAAACGGCATGAACGCATCAACTGGTGCTGATGCTACAAACTATTTCTACAATATGCCAAGTAACAGACTTGAATTGTGGGCATACCTTGAAGGAACAAGGATGAGCAAGCCTGTTTTCCGTGAGTTTTATACTGAAAAAGATGGTCCTGTTACTGAAGAACGCAGAATGCGTACAGA
>CAYTFE010000015.1:38317-41417 GCA_964437115.1 uncultured Fibrobacteraceae bacterium
CAAAAAGGTGAGAAGCGTATTGTAGTAATGGATGATACTCAGCCAATTATCATGGCTGGTTATCATAAAGGCGGGATGAGTCATCCTGATGATGCCGTTTATGATGCTATTGCTGATATCGCAGGCCAAGGCAGAACAAGTCGTCTTCATACCAAACTGGTTAAAGAAGACAAACTTTGTGTTGCAGCTGGTTGTTTCTCTGGGTTCCCTGGAAACAAATATCCAAACCTGATGCTGGTTTATGCTATTCCTTCTAAAGATGTTTCAACTGCTGAAGTTGAAGCCGCTCTTTATGCAGAATTTGATAAACTGGTTGCAGATGGAGTTACTGAAGAAGAACTTGCCGGTGTGAAAAAACGCACAAAAGCTAACTTTATTCGTTCTCTTGGTGGAAACCAGGGAATGGCTGGGCAGCTTTGCGCATACCAGGCTTTGACTGGTGATTGGCGTGATATGTTCAAGACAGTTGAAAAAATTGAAGCTGTCACAGTTGATGACGTAAAGCGTGTTGCTGCTGAAATATTTGTTACTTCAAATCGCACTGTTGCGATTGTAGAAACTGAAGAAGAGGAATAACCCGCAGGCGTGGAAACGCCGACGAAAGGATAACTCATGACCAAAGTCATGCAAAAAGTACTGTTACTACTGTTGGTAGTGGCTGTGACTTTAACCGTCGCGCAACCTGCTGATGCGGGTCGCAAAATGCCTTGGACAAAATTTAAATATCCAATGCTTGGTGAAATTGCCATGCCGGATTATACAAGAGTTGAATTGGATAACGGCATGGTTTTGTACCTTGCCGAAGACCATGAATTCCCTACAATCGGTTTGTCAGCCAAAATTATGGTGGGTTCAATTTATGAGCCTGCAGAAAAAGTTGGATTGGCCGGAATTACAGGTGAAGTTCTCCGTTCTGGTGGAACAAAAAGCTGGGATGGCGATGAAATCGACTTGATGCTGGAATCAATGGGCGCAAGTGTAGAAACCTGGATTGGTGGTAACACTGGTGGAGCCTGGTTGTCAGCTTTGACTGAAGATTCAGATAAAGCCCTAGAAATTATGGCAGAGATATTAACTGCTCCTCGCTTTGCTGAAGATAAGATTGATTTATCAATTACTCAGCACAAAGCAGGAATCTCAAGACGTAATGATGAGCCAAGCAGTATTGCTCGTCGTGAAATGACAAAGATTTTGCTTGGTGAAGACCACCCTGTAGCCAGAGTTGAAGAGTATGATACTATCGGTTCAATCACTCGTGATGACCTTGTCAATTTTCACTCAGAATATTTTCATCCAGACCGTATGCACTTGATTGTAGTTGGAGATTTTGACAGTGACAAAATGGTTGCAAAAATCGAAGCTGCTTTTGCCGGGTGGGAAAAATCAACTACACCACTGCCAAATGACCCAATGATTCCCAACTTCCCACGCACAGTCAATATTGCTGCCAAGGAAGGTTTGACTCAAAGTCAGATTCTGTTGGGACATAAAGGTATCAGAGCTGACCATCCAAAGTATGCTCATATTATTGTGGCAAACAAGATTCTTGGTGGTGGCTTCTCGTCACGTCTGTTCAACGAAGTTAGGTCCAAACGTGGCCTGGCTTACTCTACATGGAGTAGCTCTGGAACAGGGTTCCGCAATGCCGGTAACTTTATGGCTGGTGTTGGCACAAAATGTGAAACAACTGAAGAAGCTATAACTGTTGTTCTTGGTGAAATTGAAAGAATGACAACTGAACTGGTTTCTCAGGAAGAACTTGATAGCGCCAAGGATGGTATCCTGAATTCAGAAGTTTTCAGTTTTGATACAAAGCGTGAAGTTCTGGATCGTATGGTTACTTATGAAATGTACGGTTATCCTGATGATTTCCTGCAGGTATATCAACAACAGGTTCGTGAAACAACTGTTGAAGATGTACTGGCAGCAACTCAAGAGCTTTGGAAACCAGATAGATTGTCAATCCTGGCTGTTGGTGACCCGGAACTGTTTGATGGCGATCTGGGAACATTTGGAATGGTAAATGATATTGATATTACTATTCCAGAGCCAAAACTGACTCTTGATGTCCCAACAGCAACTGATGAATTAATGGCTGCTGGACAAGCTATCATGACTGCTGGTTATGAAGCTATGGGTGGAAATAAAATTGGTGGCATGAATGGTTACTTTGGTGAGATGAGTCTGGACCTGGAGATCCAGGGTATGGCTCTGACATTTGGTGTTGAAAAAACAATTGTTTATCCAAACCAGATGAAACTTGCTCAAAAGACTCCATTTGGAAATATGGTTCAAGCTCTTGATGGTGATATTGCATGGGCTGACACACCAGGTGGGATTGTAGATATTGAAGGCGATGATATTAAGAGCCTTCTAGAAGAAATTGAAAAAGATTTCTACACTGTTCTGCGTAACCGGAGCGATATCTCCTGCCAGGCAATCGATCAGGCTGAAGTTGATGGAGTTCTTTGTGACAGAGTTTATGTCACAGGTATTGGGAAAGACTTCATCCTTTACTGCTTCGATGCAGAAACACATCTGCTGGTTATGGAACAGACAAAAGGCGCAGACATGGTCACAGGTGCTCCTGTAGTTGCAAAAACCATGTACTCTGACTACGCTGTTTTTGATGGCGTCCAGGTAGCTAAATCAATCGTTATTTTGCATGACGATGAGCAATTTGCTGCTGGAACTGTGAAAAAGTTTGAAAGAAATCCAAAGCTGGAAGCAGGATTTTTCTCAAAGCCATAATCATGCTACTCAAGTAGTTATCATAATAGGCCCCGTGAAAGCGGGGTCTATTTTTGTGCCTAACGCTCAAGCGGAGTAATAAAAAGTCAAAAAAAGTATTGAATAGTCATTCATATATGTTATAATATCAAGCTGAAGAAGCTGTTTCTAATGGTGACCATCCAGGTACACACATCTTTGAGCTCGCGCTATCTTGAAAGATGCCTGGTGACCGTAGAAGTGGCTTCTTTATTATTAAATTGACTTTATTACTGGTTTTAGTAGTATCTAAATTATAAATATTTATTGTAATTAAAAAGGGAGATTGCGATGCGGAAAATAGTTTTAGTTTTGAGTTTACTAGTTCTGG
>CAYTFE010000016.1:0-40987 GCA_964437115.1 uncultured Fibrobacteraceae bacterium
GACCAGTAATAACATTAGGAACACTCATTACATAGTGAGCTGCATCGGCAACTGTAACACTACCGCTACTGTCACCAGTCCAAGCTTCACAGTGCAATACCTCAGCACCAAAGCCAGAGCCATTGTGATTGTAGAATACTTCTCCACCCTCAACAATGTAGTGTCCACCTGCAGCTGCAAATGAAGTAAGTGCTGTCTGGAACCCAGCTGGTAAATCAGCTGTGTTATCTCCAGCAGTTACAAGAAGCATATCATAAAGAATCCAGTCATCTGGATTAATAGCGTTGATATCCTCAGTCTGTGCGCTATAACCAAGGTACTCAAGATCTGCTACCAGATCAGCAGTAGTCTTGGATTCAGCTGGAGCATATCCAGAAGCAATCAAATTACCTTTTTCATCAAACTTGTCTGCAGTTGAACCCTTTACACCATGACTGATAATCAGGATATCACCGTTGGTTGGAACCAGATCAAAGTCTTTTTCAGTAACAGGTTCTTCAATTGTAATCTCAATTTGAACCGGGACATGATGGTATGCGCGAACAACAACATCATATGTGAAGTATGGAAGTTGAGTTGTTGTGAACTCACCAGTTGCATCACAAATAGCTTCTGCGTAGAGATCACCAGTGTCTGGACGATAGATACGAACAATACCTTCTAGAGGCTCGAAAGTGTCCGCGTCAAAGACAAAACCGGTTAAAATTCCACTTGGAGCAGCTACCAGTGTTATGTCATTTGTATTTGCACCATAGTTCACGAAGAATGAATCTTCATATGGCAAGTATCCAAAGTAATCAACTGTGATAGTGTAATCAGCTACAAGAATGTCGCTTCCTACATCATAGTTTCCACTAGCATCACAAACTGCAGTAAATACTTCAGTACCCATTGCATCTGAACCGACAACAATAGCACCTGCAGCATTAACGCCAGCAGCGTCAACATGACCAGTTAGAGTACCAAAAGCTTCGATAACTTCAAAAGCTTCTGAATAAAGGTCATAACCACTTTTTGCAATAATACCAGTAACATTACCTGTCTGAGCAGGAGTTATTGTCAGAGCATTAGTTCCACTTGAAGCAACTGAGCCGTCAGGAGAAACTGCAAATAGTGTAGTTCCACCCTCGCCTACGGTAGCATTAAGAGTACCTGGTAGGTTGAGAGCAAACATATCGACCATGCCGATATCAGTTGAAACAGTCAAATCAGGAGTTGTGAAAGAAGCAGCATTAACTGTAACTTGTTCAGTGAACAGTAAGTATGGCTGCCCAGTTTCCTGACCGATGATATCCAATGTAGGACCGTATTGGTAATTAACAGTCACAATAGCAATACCACTGGCATTGGTTGCAACTGGTGTTGTCGAATAATCCACACCCTCAGCCCAGACATTAACGCCAGCTTGAGGAGTAATACCATCAGCACCAAGAACAGTAACTGTCAGGTCAGTTGCAGTGTTTACATCAATAATTGATGGAACAATTGAAATTGTTGCAGGAACAATAACATTAACATCAACATTATATGGCTCAAAGTTTTGGGCCATTACAACAATCTTAGCGCTACCAGGAGCCATTACTGTATCAAGTGCAAAACTGGCAGAACCAGATGCGTCAACAGTACCAGCAGCCATGATTACACCATTCTGAGTCAAGCCGACATAACTACCTGGAGCAGCGTTGATGTCAAAAGTCTCAGAAGTAGTAAACAGAGTTGGCAAGTGTGAAACTGGGTTAGCAGCAGGAACACCGTAGTAAACTGATAGTGAAGGGTCACCCATCAAGTTGTAGATATTCCAGTAGTACTCAGTACGTGTTGAACCAGACTCAGTAACTGCAAGGTTACCAGAGAATATAACAGCGTCATTTGTTACATAATGGAGGTGTTCTGCCTGGCCACTATCATGGAATAGACCATCGTAAACACCTATACCAGTATCTGCGATTGGATATGCAGAACCATTGATTTCAGCTGAAGGATGGAACCCTACGCCCCACCAGTAATCTTCATCCCAGTAAGTTGAGTTGGATCCACCGATGTAACCAATTGCACCCTTGTCTTCAGCACGCAACCATGTCTCAGCAAAACACTCAGGGTTTTCATAAGTAGAAGTTAAGCAGCAGTTACCAACAGCTAGAGTATATTTACCATAGTTACTCAAACCATTAATATTTGATTGAGTGAAACTTGGGTCAGACCAGCTATTGTCGCTACCGTGAGCTGTATAGTTAATATATGCAACACCATCACTAACATCCTGAACGATGTTAGCAGAGTTACTACCTGATTCAGGATACAGGTATGTGTTACTGTTGATACCATGGGCAGCATTAAAATAGTGCTCTGTACCATAGTTAATCTGACCGTTACCATGACTATCACCAAAGCCACCATCCATACCGGCAATCATAACTACATCACCAAAATAACTTGGATCTGGCATTGTGAACTGGTCATACATCATTGTCTTGTCCAGGATGGCCTGTAGCTCACCAGCATTTGTAGCTGAAAAACGGCCATAGTACATCTCTGGGAATAAATCATTCTCGATGTCACAGTATTCTCTATCTGAAACACCATCGCCAGTTGAGAATGTTGGACATTGAGCAACATCGCCAACAAATAGCACAAAACTAGGTGCAGGATCGCCGGTGTTATAAAGATTGTGAATGTAAGCTTGAATTGTAGTTGTAGTAGCGCCAACTTCAGGGGTTCCGATAACGCCAACAATCATGTTGAATCCACGCTCAGTTTTCCAGTCAACATAGTCCTGCATCTGATATTCAAACTCAGGAGGAACAATAACTACCATTGTTACATTGTTTTGTACAAGGTCAGGATAGTCATCGTTAAAAGAACGAGCGCCATCAAGACTGCTATAAACAGGAGTAAAGAACGGACTCCATGTTCTGCTCAACATTTCATATTGTGAAGAACGGCTTGCACCATCAAAAACAACACGGAATTCAATATTGTCATGAACAATCAGTTGGTTTGTTGTTGGAAGATACTCTACTGGAGATACTTCAACACGACCAATACCAAGCCCACGCAAGTTACCAAGATCCTGGATTGTTACCAGTTCATTAGTAGTACGACTTGTGTATGCAGACTGATTGTATGCAAACTCAAGATTGTTCAAGTCAGCACTTTTTGATACAGACTCCTGATGAGGCATAAGTCTGTTTGTTACACCAAAATCACCAAGATCAATAACACGACTGTTGCTTCTAATAACTTCCACTCTGGCAGTTGCACCAGCTGGGATGTTAACCAGTCTGTTCATCATTGGTAGTTCCGGAGATCCAACTTCCATTGAGTTATGGAAACCTGGAATAGAAATTTGAGTAAACTCGCCAACTTCAGTGCTAATTGATTTAACATTAAGTGAGCTAACATCTACTTGATAGGTCAACGCGTCATCGCGCTGATTCATCATAGTCATGTGAGTTTGGGAGTTCTTTACAGGGATAGCTTCAACACCAGCAAACGCATTAAAAGCGAATACAACAGTAAGAAGCAAGCCCATCAACAGATGAGACTTTCTCATTGCGGAGTCCTTTCGGTCCGGCTCTTGGATTTTCCCCGGGGCGGATCCGAGGTACGGAATTTAATGCAAATCTGAGATGAAAAGTCTTAAGTAATTGAGGATAGCGGGAAACCACATCACCAAAAGCTTATTCAATCAACGGAGATTATAACATACTGTGCCTATCTTGTCACCCACCAAGAGTTGAAATTTTCTGTTTTTTGGGTTTATGTTGAGGTAAATGGGGGTGCTGACTATGCGATACTTGTTAGTTCTCATGCTACTGGCGACACCCAGATTATCACAATTAAACTGTTTTGACTCCTTACAGACATCGATTTCTGGCTCCTCGCTAACAATTGACCATTTTGAAGCCGTTTATAACTGCTATTCTATCATCACGATAGAAGACAATCTCCAAGGAAACACATTTTAATAACTGAAGTTGAGGCTCCACCATTCTGCTGGCGTGAATGTTATTTTTCGATTTCGACAACTATCGATGATTTACCACCAGGTGAACTTATTGTGAATGTGGCTTATTTTGACCTTGGCATGTAGGAAATCTGGGAAACAACAGTAGTAATCCCCGATATTGGTCAATCAGGATCGGGATTCCTTGCCAATTCATGGAAATCAGACTGTGGTGAAACTGCAGTTGATAATCCCATACAAAGCTGGGGCTCGGTTAAAGCTCTGTATCGTTGAAATATGCAGTAATTCTGTCAAATATCAGATCACGAACTGCCCTGAACTGGCTCAGTACTTCTTCTTCTGAACCTTTTACAATTGCAGGGTCAATAATTCCCCAATGAATTCTCTTTCCAGGAAAAGCCGGGCACGTTGTCTCGGCATGGTCACATAATGTAATTATCAGATCAAAATCGATACCCAGCTCATCAACAGTTTTGGAAAATTGAGTCTTAATTGAAATATCGACCTCTTCCATCACCTGTAAGGCCACTGGATTTATTCCATGTTTTTCAATACCTGCAGAATAACAATGTACTCCAGCTGGAGCTATCTTGTTGGCATAACCTTCTGCCATCTGACTCCGGCATGAATTTCCAGTGCAGAGGAAGAGAATGTTGGACATCTTGCAACCTTTAGTTAAGTAGTTTCGCAACCACGCATACTTGACTACCCACAATTAGTTAAGTATAGTTAGGGGCTGAATGTTTGGCCACCAACCTTTGGGGGAATAATGAAATATCTTGTCCTGTTCTCATTAGTTGTACTTTCGATTTTCGCTTTGACTTCCTGCGAGAATGAAGCACCTGTTGGCAAGCTTACTGTCACAGCTCTGCCTGGTAGCTATGAAATCATTATCGATAACGAACCTACAGGGTTTTTTACACCTCATTCATTCAAGTTACCGATGGGCGAACACACTGTCCTTGTAAATGCGGAAGGCCTGGTATTTGCCCCCGCGATTGAAGAAATAGTTATAGATACCAGCCCTCTGGATATTGAGTTCAGACAGATGGATTCACTGTTTGTCGACTCCAACCCACAAGGCGCTGAAGTAACTGTCAATGCAAGAGCAGCTCTTGATAACCCTATTGTTACACCGGTCACTCTGGATCTTCCAGTTGGCGACTATAGCATTTCAGTTACGACATACGGTTACAGCACTGAAACTGCCGAGGTAACATTAACTGGTGACGGTTCCGCATCGCTTTCATTTGAACTTGAATACTTATTGAGCGGTGAACTATTTGTCAACTCAAATCCTCAAGGTGCTGCGATCACATTGGATTCCGAGTTAACTGGTGAAGTTACTCCATTTACCTTTACAACAACTGCAGAAATGCATGAAGTTTATGTATTCCTGGAAGGCTATGAACTGCCTGAAACACAACAAGTTATCATTCCCGGAGAAGGCAGTGTGACTGCCAATTTTGAGCTTCAGGTTTTGATGGAAGAGCCTCAAAAATTTATTCTGATTGAAGGTTTCTCAAATGTGAACTGTTTAGGCTGCGGAGAATCGAATGAAAATATTCATCATCTGTTAACAACTCCAGGATATGAAAATGTTGCCCTGATCAAGTATGCAACAAACTGGCCAGCTCCTAATGACCCACATTACCTCGCAAACCCTGCTGACAATACAGACAGATTAAATTTCTACCAGCCTACTCACCTGCCAACATGGGGTATTCCAACTGTGATGGTTGATGGCGTCAGATCAGGAAGTGCTGGCGTTCCTGGTGACCTTGCTGGCTTGACTGCTCTGGTTGACCAACAGCTTGCTGAAACTCCTGGATTCACTATTGGTGTCGATGCTGATTTTTCCGGTGGCACAATACCTGTTACAGTGACTTTGACTGCAGCACATGACATACCTGCCAACGAAAATGCAGTTCTCCGCGTAGCTCTCTGTGAAAATCCAATCAACTATGACGAGCCACCAGGAACTGAAGGAGAAACTGAATTCCATTGGGTCATGCGCGAGTTCGAGCTTGTTCCCGAGTCACCACTTCCGCTCAGCGCTGGCGTTCCGGTTGAATTTATGGTACAATTTAGTAGTAACTCTGTATGGATTACAGAGAATATGATTGCAGTAGCTTTTGTTCAGGACGATAGTCAGATTGATCCTGAACTCGGCAGTGTTTTGCAGACTGGCTTCAGTGCCACCCCCGCCCTGTTTTACAATAATTCAAATGTATCCTTTGAAAGGGGCTCCGAGTGAACCGTTTTATTCCTGTTATCCTGATTGCATTAATTGCAACATCAGTGTTTGCAGCACCACGAGTAGTATTGATAGAGTCATTTACTAATATAGCTTGCGGACCTTGTGCAGAAGCCAATCCTGTAACTCAAAAGTATATTAGTGATACTAGTAGACAACAGGTGCTTAATATTCAGTACCATGTGAACTGGCCAAGTCCCAGTGACCCTTTTTATGTAACCAACCCAACCGAACTTAATGGCAGAACATCATACTACGGGATAAGTTCTGTTCCCGATCTGGTTTGCGATGGCAACAACGGCCCTGCTCCTGGAAATTACAATTCACTTTCCGACGCTGTTAGCGCACGCCGTTTGCTCACATCGAATTATACAATTTCTGTCAACCAATCAATTAACGGAAGCACTCTTGATGCCGGCGTAACCGTTACTGCTGAAAATGCATCTGGTGCAAATGAAAAGTTGCGTATTGCTCTTGTTGAAAAGTTTGTTCACTACGGATCACCACCTGGCCCTAATGGAGAAACAGATTTTTACTGGTCTGTCCGTGATTTGCTTCCAAATCACAATGGCACAAGTCTGAATCTCAGTGCAGGACAAACTTACACATATGACAGAACTTCAACTTTGGATGGTTCCTGGGATACATCGGAATTGTATGTTATTGCCTGGATCCAGAACGATACAACTAAAGAAGTTCTTCAAGCAGGATCATCTATTCCTTTAGAACCTTACGAGCTTGCAAACGACGTTCCTGTCAGAGCAGCAATAACTCCACTAGACGAACTCACAGTTTTCCACTCAACTCTATATAATCTTGGCGAAAATTCTGATACATACGACATCCATATTGACAGAGATATCCCAGCATCGTGGACTGCTTCAATTTGTGCAGACAACCAGTGCTACCCTTCCTTTGTCAATGATGTCACCGTCAGTGTTGGACCAGGTGAATCCATTGAGTGGCTGATGGATATAATACCTGCTACCGATCATTATACAACAGTTTTAACTATTACTGTTACAAGCCAGGGTGACCCGTCAGTGAGTGAAGTTGTTACACTTACTGCAATGAGTCCAAGTGAACCTGTACTTCTGGTTGATGCTGACGGCGGCTACAACTATGAGACCTACCACCAGACTGCTTTGAATAACTCTGACTTTGGCCATCAAATATGGGACAGAGCTGTTCTGGGTGCACTTGATGCAACTTCATATTCTCACTACCAGGCTGTTGTCTGGATTGCCGGATTGCAGTATCCAACACTTGTTGAGAGTGACCGTACCGCACTTGCTGGCTATCTTGATGGTGGCGGTAAAATGTTTATCAACGGTCAGGATATTGGCTGGGATCTTTGTTATACAGGTAGCAGTAACTACTCACCTGAAGCTGTCGAATGGTATGAGAATTATCTAGGTGCAGACTATGTTGCAGATGATGTTGCTTCAGCTACACTCAATGGTGTTGTTGGTGACCCGATTGCAGACGGTCTTAGCCTGACTATCATTGGTGGCGATGGCGCAAATAACCAGAGCTATCCAAGTCGTATTGCTCCAATCAATGGTGGATCTACAATTTTCCAATACCACAATGGTCAAGATGCAGCAGTAAAAAAAGCTACTTACAATTACAGAACTGTTTACCTTGCATTTGGTTTTGAAGGAATCAACAACCAGACCGATCGTGATGCAGTAATGCAGAATGTTGTCTACTGGTTGCTAAATGGTGATGGTGTAACTTCTGTTGACAGATCAATACCATTCCTTGCAACTGCACCAGTTGCAGCTCCCAACCCATTCAACCCTGCAACTGAGGTCAGTTTTACAATTGGTGGCAATGGTTCAATCCATACTACAGTTGAAATCTTTGACACAATGGGTCGCATGGTTAAAACACTCTGGAACGGCGATATGACTGGTGGCCTCCAGGTTTTAGACTGGGACGGTAGAAACGATAATGGTTCAGCTGTTGCCAGTGGAGCTTATCTGGCTCGAGTAAAAACCATCGACGATGTTCAATCAGTGAAGATGATGCTGGCTAAATAATCGGCATTGTGGATATAATAAAAGGGAGGCTCAGCTGGGCCTCCCTGATTTTTGTCAATTCAACGCGGAGTAAATCATGAAACAGATTTTGTGTTTGCTGGCTATAGTTTTAATCAGCTCTACTGCAGTTGCACAGTACTCAGTTCCTGAGTGGAGCCTGCCTGATGTCGATGGCAACCAAACCAGCTTTCATAGCGCTTTGGGCAATGGACCAGTTCTTGTTTCTTACTGGGCACTTTGGTGTGGTCCATGTTTGAAAGAACTTCCTCACTTGAATGAACTTGCTGGTGAATTTGCCGATGAGTTGACAGTCATTGCAATCAACACTGACACTTCAAGGTCAGTTCATAAAGTTGCTCCTTTTCTGGCAACCAGAGGCTATAACAACATGACGATTGTCTGTGACACTTCCGGCGATGTGCAACGTAAGATGCAGGTCCCTGGTGCTTTACCTTACCTGGTCCTGTATGACTCTTCAGGTAATGAAGTTTATAAACATACTGGCTATCGTGAAGGTGATGCAATTGTGCTGCATGAAGAAATCACCAAATTGTTGACCAGTGATCAAAATGAAGAAGTCTCTGCATCGGGACAGCTACAGGTTTCTCATCACCTTGAGTATTCTTACAGCAAAGACCTCTACATGTTTGCGGCAGAAAACTGGATTGATCTTTCATATACCGCCAACGGTTTTCAGTACGGGGCTTTGATAAACTCACAGCAACCAAGTGAAGAAGGCATCAAAGACAATTCGCTTCTTCACGAATTCGTTGAATACAATGCTGACAAATATTCAGTTCGTGCTGGTCACTTCTACGGTATGTTTGGTCGAGGCTTACTCTTTTCTGCCTATGAAAACAGGGCAATCCGCGTTGACTCTGTTCTCAAGGGAGCCATTGCTTCTGGTAATCTTTACGGTCTGAAAGCAACTGCTTTTACAGGCTCACCATCTGCTCTGGAAACTGACCTTGAAGGTATCGATTTTGAATACAATTTAGGAAAGCCTCTCACTGCTGGATTCAGCAGATTGAGCTGGGACGACGAGTGGGCTCGAAGTGGCAGACTCAATGGAGTTATCCCTCACATGAGCTACTATGTTGAGTATGGCATCAAGCGCAACAACAGCATGGAAGATTATGACGATGGCAAGGCTTTCTATGCCGGCATCAACTTGAACTACGGAAATTTTGGTTTATCGGTTGAAGGTAAAGATTATGAAAACTTCCGCATTCTTGATCGTGCCGATGGAAAAGTTGCGCTGAACAATGGACCATCGCTGACTCGTGAACATCTTTATTCACTACCAAACAGATACCCGCTGAACCAGAACATGGACGATGAACTTGGTACTCAAATCGAGTTGACATGGGATGGATCAAATGGATGGAGCGCACTTGTCAATGCATCGCGTATTTTGTCCCATGGAGAATTGGAGCTCAGCGATTTATTATCAGATCCAACTGGAGACTTCGGTAGCCAGCTGAAGTTTGAAGAATTTTATGCTCACCTTGAACAGGAAAAAATGGGACCATTCCACTGGCGTGCTGCTTATCACTATGCTGAGAGTGAAGGCAAAAATCTGTATGCTGGAATTGGTGAACTGATCTGGAACATGAACAGTACTCAATCGTGGACTTTTAAGGGTGAACAACAATTTGTTGAACTGAGCAGCAATGAAAACTATGACCTCGGTTCGTTCAATCAGCAATTTATGCTGGTTGAATTTAACCAGGCTCCTCACTGGGCGATTTCCGGTATTCTTGAGCTGAATGATTTACATGAAGAACAGTTGGCCTTTGTTCAGGAAAAAGAAGGCCCATTCCCCGCCGCTCAGGTAAGTTACGTTTCTGACAATGGTGCTCTGTTTACACTTTGGGCTGGGCAACGCCAGGCAGGATACCTCTGTGCTGGTGGTGTATGTAAAATTGAACCGGCATTTGAAGGTGTAGAACTGACTGCTACTTTCAAATACTAGATATTACTTCTGCCCCGATCAGCTTAACTGGTCGGGGTTTTTTATTTTACCATCGATATCATATGCAGGCTTGATGCTGAACGGTGCTCCAACATCAATACAAAAAGTCTCACAGTTTCCACACTCATTACATAGGTCAGTCACACATATATACTGAAACTTTTTGGTCAGTTTATCTTGCATATTTTCCGGAGTTTCAATTCTGGACATTGCATTGTTCGGACAAACTGACACACACAAATTGCAACTGCTGCAATCCCAGAGCTCCAGTTTTTTATCACCTTTTTTCGGCAGCTTGCTGTTGTTGTCATAGTGGTAGAATTGCATGTCGAGTTCGTCAACATATCCAGCTGCACTGCTACTCTGCTGAACCCATTGCTCAATAGTTTTGCAGCCGGCTTTTTTCATATCGATCTGCAACTGCTTCAACATTTTTGTGCCGTTTGCATATCCGCCAGGTTTCAGCCAATCGCTGCAAACTGTTACTGGAGATAGTCCAAGGCCAACGGTTGCTGAAAAGTTTTCTGTTGTGACACCTGCGGAAAAAGCGATGGGAATATTGGGAATTTTTGTATCGAAAGTTGCCAGGAGTGTTGCCGCCAGAACATGCAGTGGAGCCCCAGACATGTATGCCAGGTCACCCGGCAACAAGTTGCGAATATTATTCACGACCAGTGTATTAGTCAGTTTGATTCCAAACTGTCTGCCACTGTCAGTTGCGTATCTGTGAAGCTCGTGAATCAGATCTATCGCACGTGACATTTGCATATCATCAACAAAAGCTGAAGGTACCAACTCGATTTTTTTGTAACCAAGCTGATTATTAACAATGTCGGAAACCGTTTCATGCCCAAGCAGAGTTGGATTCAGTTTGACCGTCACATCAAGCCCGTGACTTGCCATCAGGTGCTTAACAATATCTTCCACTTCGTCAGGCGGGCAGCCATGAAAAGTTGAAATGGTTGCAGTTGTAACAATTTCCCTATTGAATTTATGGTCGCGGAACTGTGCAGGAATCTCTGCACGAAGTTTTTCAATCTCTGCACTTGCATCACATAGGTTGTTAATGAAATCCGATACCTGTGGAGATTGTATTCCCTTCAAATCATAACCGACAGAAAGTTCAAAAACATGATTCCCTGTGTCACCCAGAATTTCCAGAAGAGGTGGATACTGTTTTAGATATTCGATGGCCATCGATGCCATAACATACTGCTGAAGTGATTGTTCCAGCTTGAATTCCTGGCTCCACTCAACATTGTAGCCAACTGTTTCCATATCGATACATGGTCGTCCG
This sequence comes from uncultured Fibrobacteraceae bacterium, assembly GCA_964437115.1. Classification (GTDB taxonomy): domain Bacteria; phylum Krumholzibacteriota; class Krumholzibacteriia; order LZORAL124-64-63; family LZORAL124-64-63; genus JABIBH01. The sequence continues at coordinate 11,542 of CAYTFE010000016.1, forward strand.
ATTTCAAGTTCATCCAAGATCTGAACAGTTTTCAGTTCAAAAGTTCTGGAACCACAAAGCCATGCCATAATAATATTCTGGGCCATTTGAGTATGTGGACCAGCTGCAGGGCCAACAGGAGTTGCGACTTTATGTCCCATTACTTCAATCGATAAATCGAGTTCAGGGTCTGCTTTGAAAAACCTGGAAACAGGGATGTCGAAAATTCTTTTATCCTGCTCAAGTTCGGTTGTGATCCTGTTTAAAAGCCGTGTTAATGAATAAGGTTTCAACGATTACTCCAGTGTATCACGAGAAGGGAAAAGTGTCTTAAGTTCATCAAAACTGTCGATCGTCAAATCAGGGCCAGCTGACTTCAAAATGCCAGGTTCTACAAGTCCATAAGTACAACCTACACTCATCGCGCCAATCGCCTTGGCTGCGTTGATATCATTGGGGCTGTCACCAACTACAGCAACATCGGCAGGATCGATATCAAGACCTTGCAGGCATTTCTGCAATGCATCCGGTGCAGGTTTTTTATTTTCTACATCGTCTCCTGCAACAACTGTTCTGAAAGCGGGACCAAGATGTAATGAACTCAAAATTAAATCTGTGAAGCTGCGCGGTTTGTTTGTTGCGAGCATCATTGGAATTCGATGAAAATGGGCAAGAGTAACCAGAACTCCCGGGTATGCTACAGTATGATCGAGACAATGATTGCCGTAGTGTTCCTGGAAAACGCCAAGACCTTCTACAATTTCTTCTTGGCTGGTCTGTCTGTACTCGTGACCCAACATTCGTTGCATCAATTTTTCAACACCGTCACCAATGTAACTCACTGCAATTTTTTCAGGGAGTTCATGTAATTTAAAATGTAGTCGGGTAAAATTGGCAGAATTGGCGATATCTCTGGCAGAATCAATCAGTGTTCCATCGAAATCAAAAATGAATGCTTTTGCTCTACGCCCATGGTATTTATTGCGACCCATTTCATTCTCCTTTTGAGCCAATCATAATCGATTGTTCAATTGTTGCCAACTGTCACATTTCCAGATAGAGTAGAAAAAACTTAAACTCCGGAAGGTGCAAATGAACCCGTTATTAGTCGGTTTTATCATCTACTTTGGACTAACTATTGTTGTTGGATCTATTGCAGTCAGACGGAACAAGTCTCTGGATTCGTACCTGCTTGCCGATCGAAAACTTGGTCCCTGGGTTGCAGCTTTCAGTGAGCGAGCCAGCGGTGAATCAGCGTGGTTGCTGATTGGATTGCCCGGTGTTGCTTTTATATCTGGTATGAGTGCATTCTGGATTACTATTGGTTGTGTTTCCGGGATCGCATTTTCCTGGTTCACTGTTGCCCGCAGATTGAGAGTCGATACTGAAAGATTCAGTGCACTTACACTTGCAGATTATTTTGAAGCAAGGCACAACGACACAACTAACCTGCTCCGCATAATATCCACTCTGATTATTCTATTTTTCTTTACTCTTTATGTTGCTGCTCAATTTCTGGCAGCAGGTAAAGTGCTGAATATGTTCCTTGGTATCTCGCCATTGATGGGCATGGCCATCGGTGCATTGTTGATTCTTTTTTATACTGCAGCGGGTGGTCTTTACGCTGTTGCATGGACTGACCTGGTTCAGGGAATAATAATGTTGTTCACTCTGGCTGTGCTTCCACTTGCAGTTATTTCCGAGCTTGGTGGTTTTGGAGAAATGTCAGCTCGGCTCTCTGCAATCGGACCAAGTATGGTTGCAGTTGCACCAGGTGATTCCAATTGGAAAGCAATTGCCGGTATTGCCGGAAGTCTCGGTATTGGCCTGGGTTATATAGGTCAACCTCATCTTGTTCTCCGATTTATGGCCATCAGCTCTGGTAACGATGTCCGCAAAGGCAGAATCATTGCAGTCATATGGGCTGTGATTGCATTTATCGGTGCAGTTTTAATCGGTCTGGCAGGTGTTGCTTTTTATGGACCAGACATCTTAGGAGCAGGCAATCCGGTACCCGATCAGGAACAACTGATGCCATACATCGCTCAACAATTTATGCCAGAGTGGTTAGCTGTTATCATGATTTGTGGTGCTATTGCAGCGATGATGAGTACTGCCGACAGCCAGTTACTCTCCGGCGCAAGCTGTATCAGCGAAGATATCTATCGAAAGCTATTTAAAATCGATGCTTCTCAATCACAATTATTGTTGATAAGCAGGCTGGCAACTCTTGCTATTGGAGTTGCTGCATTTCTGCTAGCCTGGCGAGCTGACCAAATGGTCTATTCGCTGGTTCTCTATGCCTGGGCAGGACTTGGCGCTGCGTTTGGCCCGCCTCTGCTGCTGTCGTTGTGGTGGAAGAAAACAAGTCGAGCTGGAGTTCTGGCAGGATTAATTGCTGGAACAATCAGCGTTTTAATCTGGTATAATGTGCCAATCCTGAAAAATAGTCTTTACGAGTTGATTCCGGGGTTTATGATATCGATGTTATCAGTAGTGATTTTCAGCATCGCGATTCCAGATAAAAGTGACAGGGAGGTCATGTAATGAACGACGACAAAGTCAACGAAGATCCAATGGAATTTGTAAATCAGGAACCTGACGAACCAGTAGCTGAACCAGTAGCAGAACCTGCCCCCAAACCGACAGCCAGACCACGCAGTGGAACTGCATCCCGCAATCAGGGAAATAGCAAATTGATTATTGGCATTGTGGCTGTAGCTGTAGTTATTGCCGTTATTATTCTATGGCCTCGTGGTGGTGGCGACGTAGACAATAATGTCCCTGTAATGACTCTTGAAAATCAACCTGTTCCAGCTGTTGATACTCCTGTAAGCAGCGATGTCAATATTGATGAAGCGGTAACTGAAATCATCCCTGAATCTTCTGAAACAACAACAAAACCGGAACCAAAGCCAGAACCTGAGCCTGAACCTGCCAAAGTAACTACAACACCTGAACCAGCTTTAACTGCTGGCATCGGTGCACCAGGTGCTGAAGGTAGCTGGGGAGTTCAAGTTTTTGCTTCAAGCACCAGACAAGGCGCAGAGAACTTCAAGGCTAAAATGGATGCCAAGGGGTTCCGGGCTATTGTCAGATCCGGAGATGATGGAACACATCGAGTCTGGATTGGATATTTCAAGTCCCGTGATTACGCTGAGGCTTGGAAAAGAACAAACAGTGGATCGATCCCGGACAAAACAATGGTTAAACAAAGATAATACAAAAAAAAGGGCTACCTTTTCAGGTAGCCCTTCCTCACTTACTAGTTCTAATCGTCAGAAATCAACTCAGGATGTTCAAGCCGTTTGGTTTTAAAACTCAAACACATTAACCCCGTAGCCAATCTTTCGTTCCGAATTATTATTTCTTCTGGCAAACGTAAATCCACTGGAGTGTAATTCCAGATACCCATGATACCAGCATCGACCAGTTTCATTGCTATTTCCTGGGCAACAAGGCTTGGAACTGTAATTGCGGCCAGACGGATATCTTTCTTCTTTATTACCGAGGCTATATTCTCAATTGACTCAATTTTGATGCCACGAATTTTTGTGCCTATTAAATCAGGATCATTATCGAAAATGCCCTTCAATGGAAATCCCTGTCGCTCAAAATTTGCATAATTACAAAGAGCCTGTCCAAGATGGCCAGCACCAACAACAATAAATGGAACAGGATTGTCGACACCGATAATCTCTTCCAGTGCAGGAACTAGTTGATCAACATCATAAGGACGGCCAGGCTTGCTGAAACCACCGAAATAGTGAAAATCGTGGCGAAGCTGACTTGCTTTAATGTCCAGTGACATAGCCAATTGCCTTGAAGAAACTTCTCTTACTCCTGCTTGTTGTAAAAGAATCAATTTATCAAGATAAAGCGGTAAACGCCTTATAGTTGCGTCAGGGACACGAAATTGCTTCCCTTTTTTATTAGTAATTTTCAAAGTACTAATCCCTCCCGATTAGAAAACTGTCAAATGCTGACAAAAATAAACCAAATCTGTTAATTAATATACAACATTATCATATTTTGTCAACAGTCACCATACGCATGGCAAAAACAGTTAAACTATAATTACAATTTCAGAGTTGGAACAATGAGGTTGAAAAGCTATATTTCCACGGAATTATAGAATCAGTTTGGTTCTCGACCACTACTTATTATTTCAGGTGATACAATGGCTAAATACGCTGTTACCAATCCAGTACTGACTGACCCTTTGCCAATTTACGGCAGCTGGACTGAAGAAGATTATAAAGATGTTGGTTTAATTTCCGGCCTGGAAGTTCATCAGCAGCTGCTTTCAGTAAGAAAATTATTCTGCCGATGCCCTGCTGGCATCTATTCCAAAGTTCACGATGCAGAAATTTTGCGTCACATGCGCCCTACTCTCTCAGAAATGGGAGATTACGATGGTACTGCATTGATGGAATTCAAAACTCGTAAAGAAATTACATATCTCCTGAAAAACGAAACTGTTTGCACTTATGAAATGGATGATGCACCTCCATTTGAGATTGATGAACTGGCGCTGGACTCAGCTATCTATATTTCAATGATGATGGGCCTGCAAGTTGTTGATGAAGTGCACATCGCACGGAAACAATATCTTGATGGCAGTATTCCAACCGGATTTCAACGAACTGCAATTATTGGCGTAACTGGTTCAATTCCTTTTGAAGGAAAAAGTATTGCAATTCGTCAGCTGTCGATTGAAGAAGATTCCTGTCGAGAAGTTCAGGATCATGGACACGATATGATTTTTCGTGCTGACAGACTTGGAATGCCGCTGATTGAAACTGTCACAGACCCTGACATGAAAACTCCTGATGAAGTTGCACGTGTATGTGAAATAATCCGTCAACTTAACAGAGCTTCCGGGCTGGTTCGCACTGGAAGCGGTGCTGGCAGACAAGATGTGAATGTCAGTATCACCGGTGGCACCAGAATCGAGATTAAAGGTGTTTCAAGCATCAAACAGATTCCGGTACTTGTTCATAATGAAGCATTACGACAAAGAGCTTTGCTTGCTATCAGAGATGAGTTGAAAGAGCGTGGAATTACAGCAGAATCGATTGTAGACAACTCCGTTGATGTAACTGAATTACTATCTGGCACTGACTACAAATTCCTGAATAAAGCTATTGATAAAGGCAATGTTGTTTCAGCTGTTGCCTTGCCTGGATTTGAGGGACTGCTCGTAGTTCCAACCCAACCTCGTACTGCTTTCCTTAAGGAATTCTCCGACAGAGTACGCGTTGTAGCCTGTATTGACAGACTTCCAAACTTGCTCTCCTCAACTGACGGTATTGAAACATTGAGTAGCAGTGAATGGGGTAAAGTTGAAAAGGCAACAGGTGTTGACCATGGCACTCCAGTGTTGATTGTCTGGGGCAACAAGCGCGATGTTGAGACTGCGACTGCAGAAATCCTGATTCGTGCCAGAGAAGCAACCATTGGCATTCCTGAAGAAACTCGTCAATCCCTGACCGATGGAACTAACGGGTTTGAGAGAATACTTCCAGGTGCCAGCAGAATGTATCCAGATACTGATCTCCCACCAGAAGTTCTGACAAGTGAAAGGCTGGACAATATTCGGAGCAGCCTTGTGCATACGCCATGGGAAAGACTGGAACTTCTGAAAAACGATGGAGTCAATGATGACCTTGCCAATCGGCTTTCAATAAATCAGTTGTTCATACTTTACAATGAACTACGTGATTTGCCCGATGGTAAAAACTTCAATCACAACCAGCTTGCATCACTGCTTTTAGATCGGGATTGTCCAAGACCAAAAAGCATGGCAGCTTTACAATGGTGGCGCGATGCAGTCAAAGATGTAGCCGAAGGGAAAAAACTGGCTTGTGGCATCTGGCTCAGCGACAACGAACCACTTGCTCAACTTGGAGAAGCTGAAGCAAAAGATTTATTCAATAAAGCTGTTGCTGAACTCGATGACAGCTTATCTCCAGCTGCAGCAATGAGACCTGTAATGGAAAATTTACGCGGCAGATTTAGTGGCGCTAAAATCTATTCCTGGCTTCAGGAGGTACAATAATGGGTGACTATCAAGGATACAGAACTCCTGCACTGGATGTTTTGGAAAAATACGAAGCTCAAGTCTGGAGTGATGTAACAATCACTACTGATACCGGTGATTTTGACGGTTTGATTTTGCCAAGAAGTGAAACTGCCGATAAGAAACACATCGTTATTAAAATGATTACCGGATACAATGTTGGACTGTCTTGTGAAAAAATATCCGATATTAAAATTAACGGTCGACGCGAGGCTAACTACAAAATTCCAGAAAAGGAATTTCCTTACACAGAAGGTCAGCCACGCGTAAAACTCTTTGGAACTGGCGGCACAATTGCCAGCCGTCTGGATTACAGAACTGGTGCAGTTATACCTGCGTTTTCACCTGGCGAACTCTACGGCTCTGTTCCGGAACTTGCTGACATCTGCAACCTGGAAACTGAAAAACTTTATGGTGTATTCAGTGAAAACATTGGACATGAGGAGTGGATTGGCTTGGCCAATGCCATCGGTGCAGAAATTGAAAAAGGAGTAGATGGAATTGTTGTTGGTCATGGTACTGACACCATGCACCACACCGCTGCTGCTCTTTCATTTATGGTTCAGGATTCACCAGTGCCGATTGTAATGGTTGGCAGCCAGCGTTCCAGTGACAGACCATCGTCCGATGCGGCAATTAATCTGATTAACGCTACTCGCACCGCTGCAACCAGTGACATTGCTGAGGTTATGGTCTGTATGTTTGGGCCAACAAGTGACCAGTATGGACTTCTGCACAGAGGCACCAGAGTTCGTAAAATGCACTCAAGTTATAGATCGACATTTAGAACACTGAGTGACATACCGCTGGCAATGATTGACAAGAATGGTGTTAAACCGTTGAAGCAGGAATACAAAGAACGTCGGCCTGATAATAATGTAAAAATCACGCCAGTTTTTGACGATCGTGTCTCACTTGTTTACTACTACCCTGGAATGAAGCCGGATATTATCGATTCTCTGATTGAGAATGATTACAAGGGAATTGTGATTGCCGGAACCGGGCTGGGACATGTCAACAGACCTCTGTACGATGCGCTTGATCGTGCCAAAGAAGCTGGTGTTGCGGTCTATATGACTGTGCAGACTCTCTGGGGCTATGTGCAGATGTATGTCTATGAGACGGGTCGAGAATTGATGGAGCTAGGTGTTATTCCAACTGCAAACATGTTGCCTGAGGTTGCCTATGTAAAACTGGGGTGGGCTTTGGGACAGACAGATGACTTGAAAGAAGTTGAAGAGATCATGCTCTCCCCGATCAGCTCTGAAATTACTGAAAGAGAACCACACAACGGCTATCTGTTGTATCAGGGTGGCATCCCGGAAGTAGAAGAATTTACTTCCAGGAACTGGAAATAGTTATCGTACTATTGAAAACTTGCGTACTGACCTCTTGTCTTCTACTTCCATAACGGCCCAGTAGATGCCAGAGGTCAGAGGCCTGCCCTGGCTATCTCTGCCATCCCACAAATATTCAATTTCGGTTGCTGAAACAGGGATTTCACCGAGATCAACTTCTTGTAATAATCGGCCACGGGCATCATAAAATTTATAGACAACCTGGCTGTCAGTATTCAATCGATACATAAAACTGACCACACCATTAAACGACGGGTTTGGCCAGACATTGGTGATTGCAATATTAACTGATTCAAATCCGGCTGGAGCCCAGAGAACAGATTTTTCAGGATCAAATTCAACACCAACAATCTGATCAGGAAGTTCGTATTCGTAAGTCCCACTGAAACCTGTCAGGTGAGCATAAACAAATGTCTGTCCCGTAGGCATTGATACTCTTATAGGATAAATATTATCAAACAGTACTGTCCCGGTCTCTTCAACATTCAGAGTCAATGTCCTTTGATCTGCTCCAACTGTGTAACTCCACCTTATTTGTGGAACAACAGTTTCTTCAAGATATGGCCTGAAAAATGGCAGCAAATTTTCTTCTGCAACAAGTGAAGCAAGAACAACAAAGTCATCGGTTGATGCGTTGTGGTAAGGCCTGTTGCTATCACTTAACCACTGCCCAAGCAGTTCAAAAAACAGGTCATCACCAATTCTGCAACGCAACATATGCAGGATCCAGGCTCCTTTATCATAAATCACTCGGCCAGGAAATATTGGGTGTGGATCATAAACAGCACATTGGTTGGTCCAGTAATCGGAGACAAAAAGGTCATCGGTCATAAAATTGATATATGCTTCATGCCCGTTGAGATGTTCTTCCCACAATGCCTGACAATAAGTTGCAAAACCTTCGTTCAACCATATATCTGCCCATTCCTGGGGAGTAACAAGATTGCCAAACCATTGATGAGCCAGCTCATGCAGGACGATAGTGTCAAATCGGTTATCACCTTGCAGCAAAAACATTCCGTAGCTGGTTACAGTTTGATGTTCCATCGCGCCAAAAATTAATGACAGAAATTCTGCATGACCATATTTCTCATCGGCAAATGGATATTTACCACAAAATGTTTCCATGTAACCGATCATTTCACAGAGTGGAGCAAAGTCAGTCACTGCTCGTGTTGAATCTGGAGGAAAAACCCAGTTGTGTAATTCTATCGGTTGCTCAACGTTGTCAATGCACAAACTTTCAAAATGCACATATCTGGAAACTGCAATTGATACAAGATAGGTAGCTATCGGATTTTCTGTGCGCCACACTGCGGTGTGAGTTCCATCACCATTATCTGTGTCGGACATTAAAACGCCATTGGATACAGCGGTCATGGAATCAGGTGCTGTAATTGAAATTGTTGCCGTAGCTTTATCTGACGGCACATCCTTGCAAGGCCACCATGAACGGGCATCCTGCGGTTCACTCATACTGGCAATCACAGTACCATGCTTCAACACTTCCTCAGAGTCATATCTGTGATAATCCTGTCTGGTCAAACCGTTACCTGAAGGCAGGAGCTCTGCATGATAATAGACAGTAACACTATCTTCACCACCAACTCTATTAATACTGCCAAGCATCACAACCAGAGAGTCAGTAGTTTGGTCAAAGACCAGGACATCTCCTGCAGAAGTTACACTGTCAACCAGAACCGGCTCTGTAACGTCCAGTACAATAGCGTTATCGCCAAACGGATTATTGAAACAAATACGAACTGAGCCGCTGAAAAGAGCTGCATCGGGATCGACATCAAGGCTCAGTTTGTAATCAAGAACATCGTAGCGCCAGCTTGTAGAAGCAGTGGTTTTTTCTTTTGTATAGGTTTTATACTGTGGTTGACAGAAATTTGAAGGGTGATCAAGTTTATCTGCAAATGCAAAAACAGGCAGCAGCAAGACCAACAGAAAATAACGCATTAACTAACTCCTGAGTTCTTTTTCAATTCTATCAAGCTGTGGTTTTTTACCCAGCAGAATCAAAGTGTCGCCAGCAGCAATAGTGTAACCTGATTTTGGATTGAAAATCCTTTCACCAGAGCTTGAAGTAACACCTATAATAATAAGATCGTATTCATTGCGCAGGTTTGTTTCCATAATCGCCTTGCCAACGATTGAAGAAGTCTCACCAACCGCCAACTCCTCTATCATCAAATCCAGCTCACTGTTCTGACTGAGAACTTCCATATAATCATAAACATGAGGTCGCAAAAGAGCATCTACCAACCTGGAGCCACCAATCAGATAAGGTGCTATTACACGGTCAGCTCCGGCATGCTTAATCCGTCGTTGCGATTTTGGTCCTGATGCACGAGCCAGAATATAGAGGTCAGAATTACCGGTGCGGGCAAGCTCGCGCGCTGAAAGTGTTATGTACAGATTGTCGACATCGCTGCTGACAACAGCGACCAGCCCTCGCGCACTCAGTAGACCACCCTTGAGTAAAGTTTCATCTTCTGTGGCATCACCAAAAACTGCCAATCGGCCATCACTTATAATCTGATTGTATTCTTCCTCAACATTAGTGATTATTACAAGTGGGCTGCCCTGCTCTTCCAAAGCATCGCAAACAATCTGACCCATTCTGCCAAAGCCACAAATTACATAATGGCCTTTAATTGCGGCAAGTTCCCTTTTCATTTTATTCCTCCCAAGCAGCCGTTTAAACTGCCCCTCTACAATTATGCTACCAACAGCACCTACAGTGTATGTAACCAGAGCCAGCCCAATAATAATCAATCCTACAACCAAACCTCTGCCGGCAGTGGAAAGTTCATGCACCTCACCAAAGCCAACGGTACTGATTGTAATTACAGTCATGTAAAAAGCGTCAGCAACTGAATAATGCTCAATCAGAGCCAATCCCGTTGTTCCTGCTGCAATAGTCAATAGCAACATAATCAGGCCTATTCTTACATAACGAAATTTATTGGGTGCCTGTGGTTCCATTTTTCGCCTTTCCTGAAATCTGTTGCCATAGTCATATAGTATTATATACCTTATACTTTTAATCACGATGCAGGAAGTATGAATTTTACGAAACCTGTTTCAGATTATATTGTACAATGAGAATTCACCCAATTAAGGATGGTTAACAAATGAAGTTTGTAAATGCTCTTGTTGTGATTGTGATGTTGTTAATCGCTTTTTCCGCAGCAGCTGAAGGGCCAATGATTGTGTCGATGCCCTCAGCTCTGGATTTTGGCACGATGGAACAGCACCAGATTAAAAAAGATGTTCTCACTCTGCGCAATGCTGGTGATGCTCCTCTGATAATTAAAGAAATTAAAACTACCTGCGGTTGCACAGTTGCTGAGCAGGATAAGAACGAACTCGCTCCTGGAGAGGCAACTCAGGTAAACATAACATTCGACAGTAAAAAGTGGGAAGGTGAGCAGACAAAGTTCATTAAAGTTTTCAGCAATGACCCGGTTAACCCGGTTTTGGATATTGCCCTCAATGTAATTATTCATGTACCAATAGTTATTACTCCTGGTCATCGGTCATGTGGATTTGGCGCAGTAACTCCTGGCGAAAAGCCAATACAAAAAGTTAACCTGCACAGTATGGATATTGCTGATCTGGATGTAACTGCATCTGAATATGATCGTGACATTTTTGAGATTACTATCAATGAAGATTATGGCAACAGTGATGCTGACATTGAGCTCTTGTTTGGTATTGCCGACAACCCACCTGTAGGCAATTTCAGAAAAATTGCCCGTTTTACAACCAACGTACCCGAACAACCAACTTTTGATATTGAGTTGTTTGTAAATATTGTTGATCTAATCTCAATCAAACCAGAAGAAGTTAACTTTCGCTATATCCAGAAAAACAAATTGATGCAGAAGGTATTTATTGTTGAACCATCCTCAAAAGAATTCAGCGTAAAGGTAACTAGTGCTGAAATTGATTTAGAAGGGTTCGAAGTCACTAAAATTGAGCCTACACCTGGCGGAAACGGTTCAATGGTTACTATCCAGGGCTACCCACTGAAAACCAGTAATCCGCTTGCTATCGAAGCAAACGGCAGAATGTCAGGTACTTTACTGATCAAAACCGATAGCGAAGTAAGACCTGAGTTGGAAGCTACAATCAAGTACTTGCTGAAAATCTGATATGAGAAAAGAACTTGGAATACTACTTCTGATATCGCTTGCTGTTTCAATGCTGGCCTGGGCTGTGAACCCTGACCGGCTACCGCTAACAGCTGACATCAGTAGCTACGAGCTGGAAATCAATTTTGACCTGGTTGATGCAGTTGATGCTGTACAAATGTTGAATGACAACATTGTCATTCTTGTTGATGTTCGCAGTGGTGAGCCTGCACTACAACTTCCAGGGTCATTTCCAGTTCGACAGGAAAGCTTTGACAACGACTTTCGCGACCTCTTTGAATTCATACTTCCCGAAGACAAACTGCTACTTGTTGGCGACGGTGATCTGATGATCCTCTCTGCAATTGCTGAAAGAGTCTCTGAAAGAGGTTACAAAAACCTTGTTCTGATGCGTGACGATATCTCTGCCTGGCAACAAGCTGGTGGGGAGGTCAGAAAATGAGATATCTTAAACTTCCTGATTATATTGAACTGCTTTTACGATTGATGCTTGGTGGCACATTTGTGTATGCCTCAATTGACAAAATCTTCCACCCTGGCGCATTTGCGTTGAGCATTTTTCACTATAAACTGGTTCCTGGGGCCCTGCTCCACCCACTTGCTATCTATCTGCCTTACCTGGAATTCTTCACCGGTGCAGCACTAATTGCTGGAAAGTACATAAAGGGTGCATCAATGCTGATTACATTGATGATACTAATGTTTATCGGTGCAATTTCGTCTGCACTTTTCAGAGACATAGATATATCATGCGGATGTTTTAGTACTGAAGGTGGACACGCTATAGGACTGCAACTGTTATTCAGAGATTTTGTTTTGCTAGCTGGCTCAACAGCCCTGTTATTCAGTAAGGTTTCCAGTCGACATCGATTATGATAATCGTTATCGACAACATGAAATCAATATTTGACAACTGAGTAATTCTGACTAATTGTTCCATTGCAAGTGATAAACTGAACACAAAAACAGGAGTTCCAAAATGCCAGCTTTAGTAAACCCAGATGAATGCACCGGCTGTGAAGCATGTGTTGAAGAATGTCCAACTGAATGCATAGAAATGAAAGACGATGTAGCTTTTGTTAATGCAGATGAATGCACAGACTGTGAAGCATGCGTTGAAGTATGCCCTACTGAATGCATTGAGATGGTAGACTAATTCTTTTGTCTAGATAGTTTGAAAAACCCCTGCAGGAATGTGGGGGTTTTTATTTGTTCAGAATCCTCGACTGTTTTCAGATAATCCTCTTACGCATTAAACAACACCATGCCCTGGGTGGATTTTTCTGATTTGACCCAAAGTGACTTGATTCCAGAGACAAAATCTCAAAACACGGCTCAACTGCTGAAACTAGCTCTTCTGCTGTTACCTGTGGTGGACCTTCGCCGGGTCTGTCTTCATCGGCATTGCCCATCATTGTCAGCCAAAGTCCATTATCAACAAGGTGCGACGCAACATTGCTTGCAAATTTTTTCCGTTCATGATCTGTTTTGTAAGAATGAAAACAGCCTCTGTCAAAAACAAAACCAAACGGGGCACCAACAACTTTCTCGGTCATGAAATCGCCATATATAAAATTACATTCAACACCAGCAGAAACAGCTTTTTCCCTGGCCTTTTCAATTGCAAGCTCAGATAGATCTGTACTGATAACTTTAAACCCGTTTTGTGCCAGCCAAATTGAATTATCTCCGGTTCCACAACCAAGCTCCAGAGCATTACATTTGGGTACAGGGAAGTTTTTTACAGTTTTGATGAGATTGAAATCCGGTTGGCCAGCATCCCACGGCACGCTTCCAGATTTGTATCTTTCTTCCCATCGATCATTATCATTCATTACTTTATTTCTTCCATCCAATATCCTCTACCCCGTTTTGCTTGTTTACAAACCGGGCAAGGGTAAACAGGTAGTCACTGATTCTATTTAAAAATTTTATGATTTCATCTGAACAGTCTTCACTTACAGCAGAGCGTTCAACTCGACGGCAAGCTGATCGGGCCACATGAAAAGCAGAAGCAGCAGAACATCCTGCTGGTAGAATAAAGCCCTCCAGCTCCGGTAAATCTGCAGTCATCTTGTCAATTTCAGCTTCCAGATAATCAATATCAAGGCAACTGCCACTTTGCTCTGCATCAGGATTGGCAAGCATCGCGCCCAGATCAAAAAGTCTTGATTGCAAAGCAAGAACCATCTGCACGGGCTCTTTCATCATTGAATTTGCAAGCCCAAGGCAACTGTTCAGCTCATCAACCTCACCATAAAGACAAACTCTGGAAGCCGACTTGGAGACTCGCTGGCCATTGCTCAGTGAGGTCTCTCCCGTGTCGCCACCTTTTGTATAAATCCGTGCCATAATTACCTCCAGAGTTCAGCATACTACCAGATCTTCTATTGAACAATGGTGAAACTGCGCGATGCGGTCCCCCAATTGCTCGTAGCAATGCATCTATAAATACCTGAAGCAATTCTGCTGTCACCATTAAAGTCCCAGCTCGCCAGTTCATTCACAGCTGTCACATCAGTACTCTCTATAACTCGACCACGCATATCAACAATCTGCATTCTGACAACCGCTCCACTGGGAACCGAGACAGAAAATGATGTCGATGGGTTGGCAGGATTTGGCCATGGGGCGCGCATTTTCAGCTCGGTAATAGCAACTGGCACATCTGTCACTCCGCCATCTTCCGGAAGTGTGATCATAAACGGTGGTAAGCCTGTTGCGACTGGAGATGTCGTAAGTTCTGCCCCGGATGTAGCCTCAAATACACGAACACCTGGACCGGAATAAGCTCTATCACAAAGCAAAAGTTGGCTGTCATCAATAACGATATGAGAGTAATCCCAACCACTGGAAGTAAGGACAGTTTCAACTGCTGTGCCTTCGTAACGAAGCATGTCATTGCCCCAGATGTCATTTGAAATAACTACGTAGCCGTAACCATCGGCATCGGCAAAATCGAGTAGATCATTCCCGAGATCAGCTTCTGTAATAATAAATCCATTGCTTGTCAGAGTATTGGTGTCAACAAGTTCAATTCCGCCATCAAGTGAACCGTACCAACCGGTTGTCCCGACCAGAATGGTACCGTCTTCACGTGGTTCAGGCTGACAGAACGGGTTGGCTCCATTTAGCAAAATACCTTGAGTGCCGACAGTACCCGCATCAACATCAACCCAGTTTGCAGTGATAGTATCAAAGACAATCAGCTGTGAATAATCGGCAGGGCCCCAATAGTTGTTTCTGTCCAGCCGTTGGTTCAAAATATAAAGACGATCATTAACTCTTGTAATCCAGGAAGTTTCAGGAAAGCCATCAGCATCGGCAAATTCAGCTGTTGAATAACTTTGAACAGTTGCCAGAGTCACAGGTTCAAGTTGCAGCAATTCGGTTGCATCGTAGCAGGAAACCCAGACAGTTCCGTTTGGTGCAAAGGCAATGTCCTGGGGATTTTTTCCAACACCAACAGAGACCTGCATAACAGTTGACCAGTCCGATGGATCGATAACCTGGATGTTACTGTCAGTACGGTTTACAACATAGTACAGACCGTCGTGCCATCTGGCAACGGCATCACCAGAGACATGAGCCACATCGATATCAGCATTCCAGGGAGTATTGTTTTGAATTGAAGTCACTCCACCTGTCGACGAAAAATCTGTGGTCAATGTCATAAAATCGGCCATCGCCGGCAATGCCAGAACCATCATCAATATAACCAGTCGTGTCACTTTGTCCTCCTCAGTTGACAATCAAAGAAATGGCGAAGGATCTGCCCTCAAGCGGAAAACCTTCAACATCATAAATAGAATTGTTTGTTAAATTTTTTGCCTCGACAGAGATGGTCCAGTCATAATGACGGAACCAGGTTCGCTTCAGCTGGGTGTGAAGTAATAGTCTGTCCGGAGCAAGTTCGTTGTCGGTGTTGTATCTGTTGCGATAGCTTGCCGATTCATATTCGGCAGTTGTTGAAAAACGCCAGCCCATAAATGGTGTGCTTAGATTCACAGCCCCCTGCAACGAAGGCAGCATTGGCAATTCCTTGCCAAAGTAAACTGGACTATCACCACGATCTCTAGCAGACTGCCATGTCAGATTACTGTTCCATCTGATTTTCCTGACCTTACCTCTGCCCTCCAGCTCGATACCAAATATTCTGCTACCACCAATGTTTTGTGCCATCGATGTGTACTGTGAGTTTTGCAGGAATACAATTGTATCATCGGTTTTTGTTGCAAAAAACATTGCTCTGTAATTGCCATGCCTTATTCCTGCATCGGCAGTCAGTATTCTCTCTGGCACCAGCGACTGGTTCCCGGCAACGCCACCTCTGTGACCAAACAGTTCAACCCAATTTGGCTGCCTTACCAGACGCGACAGATGGCCTTCGAACATTCTATACATAACAGCAATTGTTGGAGAAAAGTCAGCTTCATCTCTTGGAATAGTTGGCAATGGAGGTATACCTGGAATTGGGGGAATTGGTGGAAACTCATCGCGCAGCTTCTGCCAGCGAACTGTTGGCTTTATTGACATATTTTTAAAATTGTAAACTTTGGCGGCAAACATTCCCATCGATTTGCGATGCCTCTTGGGATCAACCAGCCCGGCATGTTCCTGCTGAAATGTCTGTTTTCTGAATTCAATCCCATAACTATCAAAAACAACTCTGCAAATCTGGTCAGTGGAATTGCTTTCAGTTGTACCTGCAGGATCCCAACCCACTTCAGAATAATCGTCGTGCAGTTTCTCATTAACTGTGCGTGCAATCAGATCCAGATTTACTTCATCGCACAACTCAACCTGCATCCTTATATCTGCCGACAGGTTTTCCAGAGTTGCATGGGGGCTCTGATGCCCACCAATTGGTCCAGGTCTGCCGCTTGTTTTTGTATTTAATCCTGAGGAAATCAGAAAACCGTTTCCGGTAATATTCAGAAACCCACCCTGCTCTTCAAACTGCGCGTTAACTCTGCTACGAACTGTGTCATCGCTGCTGTTGGCAAAGGTCTGATTGTGATCAAGATACTCATAATCATTATCGGCGCTGTTTGCGTAAAGGCTGACCAGGCAGTTTTCAGATGTTGCTGTTGTGCTTGCGCCCCGTGCGCCAAAAGAACCGGCAGAAAGATGCAACGATGTGCCATTACTTGCTGCTGCTTTGCTTACAAAGTTAACTGCCCCCGCGGTTCCGCGACTGCCAAACAATACTGGCGAATTGCCTCTGTAAACTTCAACACTTTCGAATCGATTCAGAGGGATATCAACCAGATTAGTGGTGCCATATTGAGCATTGCCAACTGGTATTCCATCGATAGTAATGAGCAACTGACCAGCTGATGCACCTCTGATTGTCAATTCAGAATGAGTGCCGTATCTGCGAATCTGTATACCGGGTAAACTGTCAAGAATGTCTGCTATGTCGCTGGATGAAGACTGATCGATTGGAATCACAGATACCGTTGTATAAATATCCTGCTCACTGGAAGAGCAAACAACAACCGTATCTAAAACAACAGGCACAGGTTCGCCCGCGTTTACAATTATTGAAAAAAAGAGAAAAAGAAAAACCAGTTTGGACATGCCAGAAACCTCTCCCTAGAAGGTATGATGGCCTTGTTCCCTGGGTCGGTCTCCTGGCTTACGGTTCTTCCTTGGTCTGCGCCTTCCCGATTATTCATCAGTGGCATGTGCAAACTTCGTCACCGCTTACAGTGGCTGGGCCGCGCTGGATTTTAACCAGCTTCCGGTTGACCCCGAGAAATTAAGAATTTCGAACTTCAAACAGTATAGCACCAGTTGTGTGAGATTTGCAATTTATTCTTCTGACAGAAGTCTACCCGGGTAGACTTTTTAGTCCATACTACCAAGTATTTGCACCCAGGAGCACTACCATTTGGTTCAATGCCTTGGCTTCATCGTCAAAATGCTTCAATGCGTGAATCTGTGGAATTCCCTCTTCATCATATGTGATAAACAATAGATTGTTTTCTGAAAAATGGACGCTCGAAGCTCTAGCATTGACACGGGCAACTTCTTTTCCTTGCCTATCAAGTAGCCAGTAAACAAAACCATCCGAATTTATATCCATGCCATAAACAAGCAGGTTGCCAGACGGCGTTGTTGAGATCGATTGTAGAATAGGTTTATCGTAAAGTGGTTTTTTATACTTCTCGATAACCTGACCGAACCGGCTCCACCAAGCTGGATTCCAAGACTTAATTCGATTTTCCAGTTTTCTTTTCCATTGCAGAAGGTCGCTTTGAGTTACTTTTTCGGTGTAAGGCAGGGGCGTTTCGAATTCACGAACAAGTTCCCCCTTGAAATCTAGCACCTTGAGGTTTGGGCTCATTCCATCACTCCAGACAACCTCATTGTTGCCAAGTGGGGCCCACTTAAACGTCGGCGTAAATGGGAGACTTGTGTCACCTCCGTTTGCGGGATAGGAAATCGAACTGGCAGCTTGGATACCGAACATGACATCCAGTTGAGGTGAAAGAACATCAGCAATGTCTCCATTCAACTCCATGACCGATACCCAGCGGTGCCCGTTTATAAATTCGGTAAAAAACAGTTTGTCGTTTTGGGTGAACCCGAAATTTGCTCCTTCTGTTCGCTGGGATTCCCCTGGCCCTTCTCCCTCGCCTACCATTTTGGTTAAGTACTGGCCTGACTCCAGCCAATGCTACCACTTTCAATTGCTCTTTTGGTTTCAGGCAATTTTTCCAAATCCCTGGCAACACTTATGAAGTAGTAAGCTTTGCTTTGGGAGAATTCCAGAGCATCCATTGCGTAGTTGAACATGCTGGAATAGCCCAGATCCATGTACAGTTTCTTGTGCATTATTTCAGCAAATATCAACAGAACAGACTGCTCATATTTCTTCAATTTTTCAAGGGATTTCAACAGCTTTTTGTGAGCTTTCCGGGCGGGCTGACTCTTTGGGATATTGTTGTCTGACATAATCTTATCGCATTTCTGGGAGATGATATAAATATAATAAATCGGGTGCAGAAATCAAGTAAAACAGGTGAAATATGTGGGTTATTTTGAAGTTATTTATGTAAAATTATCTTCTCCCAAATCACCTCAAAGTCAGCAGGATTTTCACTGGCTAGTAACTCCAGCTCAGGATCACCAGTTACTTCTTCAGTTCTCATCTGCAATAATGAACCTTCGGCAGAATTATAATCGTCTTCAGTGTATGGTCGATATCTGTTCCAGAAACCGAGGTGCCAGAGGAAAAATCGTTTTACTCTTTCGAGCCCTTTTTCATCGTCGCCAAAATATTCTTTGGCAAATTCTACATACTTTGCCATTACTTGCCAGCGTTCTTCCACCGATGGGTACCAAGGCTCCCCTGTAACCAGCTCCTGGAAAACCCACGGCTTTATCAACGCACCTCGTGCTAGCACTACACCACTGACTCCACAAGTTTGTTTCGCCTGATAATCCCAGACAGTAAAAATATCGCCATTACCAAGCACTGGGATGTTTACCAATTCTGCTGCTCTGGCAATCAATGACCAGTCTGCATCTTTCCTGTAACGCTGCTCGCGTGTCCGCCCATGGATCGAAAGGCAGTCCGCGCCGTTTTCTTCGGCAACAACTGCAGTTTTTTCGATGTTTATTTTGTCTCTGTGGTAACCGGTTCTGAGCTTCACTAAAATCGGTAAGTCAACTGCTTCACGAACGGCTGCAACAATTCTGCCAAGCTTTGAAACCGATTTCAAAACAGCTGCCCCGGAACCTTTGCGCACAATTAAATCTATCGGGCAACCAAAATTGAGATCAATGTAATCGCACCCGGAGTCAGCAACAATGCGTGCAGCTTCAGCCATGACATCAGGCTTCTTGCCTGCAAGCTGAACTCCGTAAGGGTATTCATCATCGCCCTTGCGTAGCAGAACATCTTCTCTTTTGGAGCCTTTGACTACCTTGTGTGCAAGCACCATTTCACTGCAGGTAAGTTGTGCACCAAAATATCTGCACAATCTGCGATATGGTAAATTGCCACCAGTTGCCATCGGTGCCAAAGCGATTTTATTTTTGAATAGTTCGGTTTTGTTTTTCATAATCAGACAATAACATCAAAAAGAAAATGTTCAAAGTGTGATATAGCTTGTAAAAGTTTATAAGTTGATTAATATATAATAGACAGTTAACTGCCGAGTTTAGAATAGGTTAATCATACAATTTTAGTCGGATTTAGTCTCTTTCAGGAGGATTGGAAAATGGCAAAGCTACAGAACGAACTAGCCAAACTTATTCCCGAGTGGCGCAAAGAAATTGGTGCGCTTGTGAAAAAGAACGGATCGATGAAAATCAGCGATGTGACCATCCAGCAAGCTTATGGCGGAATGCGTGGCGTCAAAGGAATGATCTGTGACACTTCCGAAGTTCCACCTGATACAGGACTTCTGGTTCGCGGCATCCCTGTTGGCGATCTTGCAGATAATCTCCCTGAAGAGGTTTTCTACTTGCTCTGCACTGGCCACTTGCCAAACAAGCGCGATTTGAGAGCACTACAGGATGAGTATGCAGCACGTGCAAAAGTTCCTGCATATGTCTGGAAAGTTCTTGAGGCAATGCCTAAAGACTCACATCCAATGTGTATGCTTGATACAGCAATCCTATGTATGGAACGCGAATCGAAATTCCGTAAGGAATACGATAAGGGAATGCACAAGTCTGAGTATTGGAAACCAACACTGGAAGACTCACTTGACCTGCTTGCAAAACTTCCTGCAATCGCAGCTGGTGTATACAGAATGCGTTTCAAAAAAGGTAAACGTATTGCACCTAAAAAAGGTCTGACATGGTCTGAGAACTTCGTTCGCATGCTTGGCATTAAAGATCCAAGTGGTGAATTTGCAGACTGCATGCGCCTCTACCTTGTTCTTCACTGTGACCACGAGGGTGGAAATGTGTCTGCTCATACTACTCACCTTGTAGGTTCTGCATTGAGTGATCCTTATTACTCAGTCAGTGCCGGTTTGAATGGTCTTGCTGGTCCTCTTCACGGACTTGCAAATCAGGAATGTCTGAACTGGATTATTGAGCTGAACAAAAAGTTCAAAGGCAGACCATCCAAAGAAGACATCCGCAAGAACGCATGGGAAACTCTCAAAGCTGGCAAGGTTATTCCTGGTTACGGTCACGCAGTTCTGCGTGTATCGGATCCTCGCTTTGTTGCATTCCGCAAGTTCGGAATGGACCACTTCCCTGAAGACAAAATCATGCGCACTGTAAACAATGTGTTTGAAGTTGTTCCTGAAGTTTTACGCGAGCATGGAAAAGCTAAAAATCCTTGGCCAAATGTTGATGCTGGTAGTGGCGCTCTATTGTACCACTACGGATTGAAAGAGTTCTCATACTACACAGTTCTCTTCTCAGTATCTCGTGCAATGGGTATGTGTTCACAGTTGGTATACGATCGTGCAATGGGTGCTTCAATTGAGCGTCCAAAATCTGTTACAACTCGCTGGGTGACTGAACAGGTTAAAGCAAAAGCCAAAAAAGACAGAGCGCGTAAAGCAAAGGCAAAAGCTAAAAAGAAATAGCTTCTCTTTGTCAGATAGATTCAGGGCCAGCAGTTTTACTGCCGGTCCTGTTTTCTTTATATTGAATATGTGCTATAATTAGTAAAATTTTTCTCCCGGAGGCAACATGCGTCAGCTTTGTATCATAGCGTTTTGTATAGTTCTTGCATCATCAGCTCTTGCCGATGTTACCATCCACTGCATTGACGTCGGTCAAGGCGATGCAACTCTTATCGTATCGTCAAGTGGTCAAACCATGCTGTTTGATGGTGGCTGGAATGGTGAAGGCGACGACATTATTGTCCCTTACATGAATAGCCTTGGACTTGGCGAACTTACTTATATGGCTGCCAGTCATTATCACGCCGATCACTGCGGCGGACTTGATGAAGTTTTTGATGCTAAAGGTGTATCGGTTGCTGTTTACGACAGAGGCTGGAGCTACACAACTCAAACATACACTTCATACGCCAATACAGTTGCTTCCAAACGAGTAACTATCAACGACAACCAGGTTATCGATATGGGCGATGGCGTAACGGTCACATGCATTGCAATCAACGGCAACGGCGAGCTCAATCCTCCTTATGACAGCAGCAGTTACGAAAATGAATATTGCCTGGCTTTGCTTGTTGAGTGTGGCGATTTCGATTTCTTTGTTGCAGGCGATTTAACTGGTGGTGGCGGAAGTTACAGAGACATCGAAACCAGCGTTGGCCCAGAAGCTGGTGACCTTGAAGTTTATCATGTAAGCCATCACGGTTCATACTCCAGCAGCAATGCTGCGTTTTTGGCAGCAACAACTCCTGAGGTTTCAATTATCTCTGTTGGCGATGGCAACTCATACGGCCATCCTCACCAATCGGTTCTGGACAGACTTTATGCAGCCGGGTCCTACATCTACCAGACTGAAACTGGTGACCCTTCAAACACTCTGCCTGGTACTGCACGTACTATTGTCAACGGGCATATCGTCATCACAACCGATGGTACTGGAACCTATGACGTGCATGGCGACATATACGAAATGGATGAAGGCGAACCTAGTGCGGTTATTGTTCAAGGTCTGCAACTGCTTGGCAACTTCCCTAACCCGTTTAATCCAAGTACTGAAATCAGGTTTACAACTTCAGTTGCTGGACTGGTTGAGCTGACTGTATATGATCTGGCTGGAAGATTAGTATGGCAAAATCGAAATGATTTCCCTGCGGGGCGTTGCTCAATAAACTGGAACGGTAAAAATTCTTCTGGAATAAATGTTACTTCAGGAAATTATTTTTACAGAATTACTTCTGCAGATGGTTCTCAAAGTGATTTGATGACTCTTGTAAAGTAACTGCATTCCATGCCATTCCGTATCCCAGCAATACCTGCGACAGGTAATGTTTCCTGTCGTTCATTCTTGCCCAACCTACAGGCAGAGAACCAAGGTAGCCTGCAATTTTTGCAGGCGCTGGTGCTTGGGATTTTGCAAGAGTTAGCATCGGGATTGCTGCCATAAATGTATGACCGGATGCAGAGTTGTCGTCATTGAATGGGTCATATTTTGGTGAGCCTGTTTCCTTTGGCCTTGATGCACCAAGCAGATATTGAGTACTCCACAACATCGGCAAACCAACTATAACAGATTCACAGGTTTTTCTTCCCCACCTTGATAGTGGAGTTGATGCAAGCAGAGCATCTGTTGCAGCAAGCCCAGCCCAGGCAAAGAACCATTTTCGTTCACCAATATGGTTCAAGAAATTTGCAGCATTGTCAGTTGAGTCAGATCTGACAGATTTGGTGTGCCAGTTGTCAACGGCTTCATCGATGCCTGAGTAAACCAGAACTGCAGCACCTGTAACCATTACACCCTGAGTTAAAAAGCCTCGGCGTGAATATTGTTTTTTGTACATCCTGCCGACAGGTTTTTTGAAGTTTCCTGCAGCTGCTCTTTTCAAAGTCAGACCACTGCTCACTGCAGCTACAACCATAAGTACAATTACCACCCACGACATCAGCTCTGCTCCTGTACTTTTTGAGCGACTATATCAGCAATCGACATTGCTGCAGTCAGACCTGGCGAATCAATACCAATCAAGTTTATCAAACCGTCGCTGTTTTCGATATAAAAATCAGCAAACGGCTCATCTGTATCGATTTTTGGTCTTATTCCTGCAAAATCTGGAGTCAAATCTTCACGTTTCAGAAATGGTAAAAACTTTGATGCGCCTTCATAAAAACTTTCAGCTCGATCTGGATCAACAGTGTAATCCAGTTCACCATCAAAATTTTCATAGTCAGGACCAAGACGCATACCACCTGCCAGATCAAAGCAGAGATGAATTCCTAAAGTATCTTTCTCTGTTGGCGGAACCGGGTAAATCAAACGCGAAACTTTTCCAAGATGGTCATTGCTGACTGAAAAATAATTACCTTTTACAAACTTTTGTTTTACATCACTGTTAACCAGGCTGTCGGCATCAAGACCGGCACAATTAATTACAATTCTGCTTTGATGCGTCCACTTTTCAGCGCCTCGTGAGACAGTTACCTGCCAATTATCATTAAGAGCAATGGATTCAACATTGGAATCACACATTATCTCTGCGCCATTTTCAGCAGCTCGATGCGCAAGTGCTTTTGCTGCACCCTCTGCATCGATAATTCCTGTTTCCGGTGAATAGAGCGCAGCAATTGCTGACACTTCAGGTTCCAGTTTGTTGAGATATTCTTGATCAAGGAGTACGAGATTTTCAACGTCGTTGTCACAACCTTGATTGAACAGGTTCTCAAGCCCCGACAGATCAGACTGATCAACTGCAACAATCAGTTTGCCACATTTTTTATAGCCGATTTTATTTTCAATGCAAAACTGCACAAGTTGCCGTCTGCCATCGACGCAGCATTTTGCTTTCAATGAATCTGTGGGGTAATACATTCCACCGTGAACGACTTCGCTGTTTCGGGAAGTAACACCTGTAGCAAGCTGCGATTCGCGTTCCAGAAGTAATGGTTTAAAACCAGCGGTGGATAACTTATCGGCCACTGCGCAGCCAATAATTCCACCGCCAACAACTGTTATATCAACAGAAATCATTCAGATTGGGTTGCCTTTTTCATGTAGTCCTCAAACGCTACAGTTTTATAACTGTCACTTGAAAGATATTGCAGAACTGCAAGGAATACACTCGCATCGGCAAAACCAGGCAGGTAATTTATACGCTGGCCATCACTTTGAAGAAACCAGAATGTGGGCAAACTCTTTGCACCATACTCTGCCTGCAGCTCTTTCTCCTTATCTGTATCAACTGAAATGCAGACAAAGTTATCTGTCATCTCTTTAATTACAGCCTCATTGGTGAAAGTTTCTTTATCCATTTTAACGCAGTATTTGCACCAGTCTGCATGGAAATCGATAACAACCAGCTTGCCACTTTCAGCAGCCTCTTTCATACCATCTTCGTAATTTACCCAGTTAATATCTCCACCTGCAAACAGTGGCACTGCCACTACAATGAAAACAAGTGCCGCCAGTACTCTAGTCATCTTACTCCTCTTTCCACGGCCAGTTAGCCGGGTATTTTGCCTTAATTACAATTTTTCTATTTGTGACAGGATGCTCAAAAGAAACTTCCGCTGCATGCAATGCAATGGACCTGTCCTTAACCCTGATTTTAGAACCGTATTTCAGATCGCCCTCAATCGGATAACCGAATTCTGCAAGTTGAGCCCTGATCTGGTGCCTGCGACCTGAAATAGGTATGACTTCAATCAAAGACCTTTTACCGTCCGAGTTCAAAACCCTGTACCGTAAAACTGCCTCACGTGAGTCTTTGAACTTTTGATCGCTGATTGGTGTCTTACCCTGTCGATCCTGTTTTTTACCCATCTGGTGAATCAATTTACCAGAAAGTTTGCTCGGCATACCGGTAACAACAGCGTAATAGGTCTTTCTAACTTTCTTATCACTGAAAAGTTTCGACATTCTCGACGCAGCTTTACTTGTACGAGCCAAAAGCACTATACCACTGACTGGCCTGTCAATTCTGTGTAACAAACCCAGAAATACATTTCCAGGTTTCTCGTACTTTTCCTTGATGTAGGCCTTGGCCAGATCTGTCAGAGCAATGGCTCCACTATCATCTCCCTGAGTTAATAATCCAGATGGCTTATTGACTGCAAGCAGGTGATTGTCTTCGTGTATTATTTTTAATTTTTCCATTCCAGTAATATATCAGACAACGAGCACTTGCGGAAGTAGATACACAGACTGTATGATTATCTTTGCTGAAACAAATAGTCAAAAAAGCCGTAGATAAACGGTCACCCTTATTTAACGAGAGGTTTCTCACAATGCGCTATACGTTGATTTTTGCTCTGGCTCTGGTTGTTCTGACCGGCTGCGGGCAAGCTGACAAGCCAGTCAGCTACCCTGAATTCAATTATCCTGTGTCACAAAAAGTTGATCAGGTCGATGACTACTTTGGTGTTACAGTTGCAGATCCTTACCGCTGGCTTGAAGACGCTGACAGTGATGAAACTGCTGCCTGGGTCACAGCCCAGAATGAATTGACTTTCAACTTCCTGCACACCCTGCCAAAGCGTGAAGAAATTCAGGAACGATTGACCGCAATCTGGGACTACCCAAAGTATGGTGCACCATTTAAAGAGGGTGGCAGATACTTCTTTTCCAAAAATGACGGCCTGCAGAACCAATCGGTTATTTATATGCAGGAAACTCTGGACAGTGAACCAACTGTACTGATTGACCCTAATACTTTGAGTGAAGACGGTACCGTTGCTCTGGGTGGTTTGAGCATCAGTAGAGATGGAAAATATATGGCCTGGGGAACCAGCGTCAGCGGCAGTGACTGGAACACATGGTATGTTCGGGATATTGACTCCGGCAAAGACCTGGACGATAAACTTGAATGGATTAAATTCTCTGGTGCAAGCTGGGATGAAAACAGCGAAGGTTTCTATTACAGCAGATACGATGCACCAGCACCAGGTGAAGAACTTGACGGCGCCAACCACTTCCAGAAAATGTACTACCACAAAATTGGAACATCACAAGACGAGGATGTTCTGGTTTACGACAGACCTGACCAGGAAGAATGGGGCTTTGGTGGATCGGTTACAGAAAGTGGCGACTACCTGATTATATCAGTCTGGAAAGGTACTTCCCCAAAGAGCCTTCTTTTCTACAAAGATCTGCGTGACCCAAATTCAGAAGTTGTTGAGCTAATCAGTGACTTCAACGCAAGTTACGGCTTTGTTGGCCACGATGGCCCTCTGTTCTACATATCAACAGACCACAATGCCCCAATGAAGAAGCTGATTGCAATTGACACCACCAACCCTGCACCTGAAAACTGGAAAACTCTGATTCCAGAAAAAGATATTACTCTGCGTGGTGTCGGCATGATCAATCATAATGAGTTTATTGCCTCATATATGAAAGATGCTCATTCAGTTGTTTATCGATTCGACATCAACGGAGCAATGATTGGTGAGCTTGAGCTTCCTGGCATCGGTTCTGCTGGTGGAACAGGTGGACACCGTACTGACACTGAAACTTTCTATACGTTCACTTCATACCTGTACCCACCAACAATCTTCAAGTATGACTTTACTACTGGTCAGAGCACTCCTTTCCGCGAATCGGAAATTGATGTTGACCTGACTGACTTTACCAGTGAACAAGTCTTCTACGAAAGTAAAGACGGCACCAAAATCCCAATGATTCTGGTTCACAAAAAAGATATTAAGCTCGACGGTAGCAACCCTACCCTCTTGTACGGTTATGGTGGATTCAACATTTCACTGACACCAAGATTCTCACTTACAAAATTTGCCTGGGTTGAAATGGGCGGCGTATTTGCAATTGCCAACTTGCGTGGTGGTGGCGAGTACGGTGAAGAGTGGCATCAGCAGGGTACTTTGCTGAACAAGCAAAATGTATTCGATGACTTTATTGCTGGTGCTGAATGGCTCATCGACAACAAATACACTTCAACTGCAAAACTTGCTGTCCAGGGTGGCAGTAATGGTGGACTTCTTGTTGGTGCAGTTTGTAATCAGAGGCCAGACCTGTTTGCTGCAGCAATTCCTGCAGTGGGTGTAATGGATATGCTCCGATTCCATCTCTTTACTATTGGTTGGGCATGGACAAGTGACTACGGTTGCAGCTCTGACAGCCTGGAGATGTTTGAGTATCTGTATGGCTACTCCCCATACCACAACCTTGTTGATGGTACTGACTATCCTTCAATTATGGTCACAACTGCTGACCATGACGATAGAGTAGTTCCTGGTCACAGCTTTAAGTATGCAGCTCGCCTGCAGGAAGCACATGCTGGCCCAGATCCAGTTCTGATTCGCATAGAAACCAAAGCCGGACACGGCGGTGGCAAGCCTACTGACAAAATCATTGAAGAAGTCAGTGATGAATGGGCTTTCTTGTGGAATGCGTTGGGAATGAACTAGAGTTCTGACAGACAAAACAAAAGGCTCCCGGAAAACCGGGAGCCTTTTTTTATCTGAACAACTGTTTCATACCACCAAAGCTCTTTTTCTTATTGGCACAGGGACCTAACAATATTGGCTCAAACAGAACCGTAGTTTGAGTTCCATTTGTATCAGCATGGTCATAAATCATATCTGCAACAGAATCAGGATCTGCTGTTCCCCACCAATTATTTTCAAAATGGACTTTAGTATCCCATGGGCCTTGATGAGCGAATACATTTACAGCATATCTGGAACCATTACTGAAAATATGGTTATTATGGAACTTTGCTGTACTAAGAGAAAACATTCCAATTGTATCATATTGATCACTGCCTCCAGTAAAAACACAATTTTCAGCTTCAATTCTGCCACCATTTATCCCGACATCTCTACCCATGTGGCCTTCAATAACTCTGATATTATTGCAAAATAAATCTGTTGTTACTGGACCACCATATACCCAAATGCTGTTCATTGTTCGTTTTATTATAGTGTTACTGGCATGAATTACTCCACCCATTCTTACTATACCATCAATACTATCTTCAATAACACAGTCATCAATTATTACATTTGGATGGTCCATATAAAATCCTCCCCCATCATGACTACCAATCCTCTGCGCAATTATTGATGATGTTGAGTTAGAGTTATTTGTAGCAGCAACAGCTATTGATCCACGGTCATCAATAAATTCACAATCTTCTACCAGAAACGGGCACTCAGGGCAAACCGATATTGAGTTTTCAGAAAAAACTCCAAAATCAGCAATAGATCTAAAAAGGCAATCGCGAACTTCCCCGCCTGGAACACACCTGACCCCCTTATTCATATTTTCAAAAGTAATATTTTCAACAATTATCCATGGTATTCCAATACCAACAGCTATCCCGTGTGAGTCATTAATATTTGGCCAAATAGGATAAACATAATCGGTACCAATTATAACTTCATCCCTATTTGTACCTATGAAGGTTAAACTATCTGTTTCTACGCCAACTATAGCCCACACCTGTATTTGAGGCATAAACTCCCAGTATTGATCATACCTGCCAGGGCCTATCAGTATGGTATCTCCTACTGCTGCAACATTTACAGCGTGCTGTATTATTTCATAGTCTCCACTGCCATCCTGCTCTACGTGCCAGGTGAACGCAAGACAGCTGGAAGCGATCAGAAGCAATGCAGCGATTGTAATTAAGTTTAATTTATTCAAAGTGCTCTCCTAGTTCCCATACCATTAAAAACCGAGACAGGCAACCATTCTAAACGTTCTCATTGTTGTAGCGGTAGTTCGTAAAGACCCATCTTGATTATAAACACTGCTGAATGCCTGGGCGTTGTAACTGCACCTGCTTGTACAATCTGTATTATGCAGTGTCATGGTGTGTCTGTAACTACCGTCTGATTGTCGTCTTATAGCTGAAGTGACATTATCGCTTGCTGGAGTAATGGTTATAGTATCAATCTGACAGTTGGGAGTTGCCCCACTAGCTGTTGAGATAACTACAGTATCCAAAACTGGGACAGAACTGTATTGAGTATCCCATTCGAAAACCCAATCTGATTCATTATTTGGCAATGCATATGCTGTTGCAGAAAAACTACCTGTTACTAGTTCAGGGAAGCTATCATCATAAACTGTTGTCAGTGAGTTTTTCGATGCTGTGAAGCCTTGCTCATAACCATCTGGCCAAATAACTGTACATTGTAGGTCACCTGGCGGTCCTGGTAGAACCCCAAAAGTCAAAAGTGATGAACGCTGAGTCCCAAGGCCGCTACCTCCATCAACAACTTGCCTGTAAACGTTACCATCTATTTCAG
>CAYTFE010000017.1:0-39566 GCA_964437115.1 uncultured Fibrobacteraceae bacterium
AAGAAAAAAGTAGCCAAGAAAAAGGTTGCTAAGAAAAAAGTAGCCAAGAAAAAGGGCTGTAAGAAAAAGAAATAGTCATACAGCTTTAAGATAGAAAAAAGAGGCCACAACATAGTGTTGTGGCCTCTTTTTAGTAGTTGTTAGACTAATAAATAGGTTTAACGTCAATCATCCAGGTTGCACCAAGCGTAAAAGTGGTGTTAAAGATTTCTTTTGCATAAATAACTTCTTCTGTACCAAGGGAATACGTGGTTGCCCTTATGTCAGCACTAATCATAAATCTGTCTGTGACAGGGATGTAAGCACCTGAAACGAACTGAAAGTATAATGCCGTTTTATCTTCCAGAGCCGAAAAGCGATTGATAACTCCACCCAGTCCGCACCCAAAGTATGGGAGCAGGATTCCTTTTCGCAGGTTCGTAGCATCATACATAAGCGTAATTCCACCCGCGTAGAGTTTGAAGTCATCTTCGTGGAATGGATTATCACCCTGGAATCTGGTGTCATTTTGGAGGAAGTCATGATCTCCTGTAGGCTGGAATCTTTCACCTGGGATATCATCGTTAACTTCAATTACAGTAATATCAGCAGTTGATCTTGCCATTGAGGCACTGAGGTCAACATGGAAGTTTTCAGATAGATAGAACCCAATATTTCCAGAAAACAGTGTACCCGGATTTATTTCTTTAATAGGTGAATCAAAGTACCTGTCTGCATCTCCAGTACCTAAATCTAAATATTCACCATCGAAAAGCCACAAGTTATTACTGCCTTCAGCAATCTGGGCATTAGGGTGAATCAAAGGCAATTCAAAATAAGAGCAGCCACTATAATAGCCACCACCAAAACTCAAGGAGATTGTTTTAATTCTCGAAGTCTTTTCAAAAGACTCTGAAATGTCTTCCGCCATCACAATGGAGGAGGCTAGAAGCATAACAACGGTAAGTGCAAATAGTTTGCGTAAAGTCATGAAAACCTCTTGTTCAAAACAAGCCAATATAAAGTGACCAGTCTTTGAGTGCTAAAGACGGGGAAACGGTAACGCACTAATTGCTGTCAGGCAAGTGCATTGTACCATTTAATTCTATGTACCTTTAGGCCAATATGCAAGTCTCGCCTTATTGACATGTAGGTTGTAGGGCATTATTATAGCATTTCGGCAAAAATCCGTTAAATTTCTTTCTCGGTTAACGATAAAGACTACTAACAAACCATCATTATACCTCTGGACAGGAGGACCACAGTTGAAGACTTATGCCACAGAACAGATTCGTAACGTACTTTTAATCGCCCCACACGGAGTTGGTAAAACAACATTAGCTGATGCGATGCTTCATGTATCAGGAGCTGTTGGCAGGCGTGGTGATGTAGATGACGGTAGCTCCATGTTTGATTTCCTGGATGAGGAAATCGATCGCCATCAAACTATGTCGGGTAGTTTGGCCTGGATGGATGTTAACAAAACAAAAATTAATGTAATAGATGTGCCAGGTGTTGCTGATTTCAGATGCGATCTTTATGCGGGCTTACGTGTTGTTGAAAGTGGCCTGTTCATGGTTAAAGCAGATGGTGGACTTGAAGTTTCCAGTACTGCTTTGTGGCGTTTAGCTCGTAAGCAAAATCTTCCAATGTTTCTTATCGTTTCAAGAATGGATAAAGATGGCGCTGATTATGAAAAAGTTATGGGCGAGTTCGTAGAACATTTGGATGGAACTGCTGTTGCTGTACAATTGCCTATCGGCAAAGGAGCTTCTTTCAAAGGTGTAGTTGATCTTGTTGAAATGAAGGCTTATGAGTTTGCTGATGGTAAGGCAAGTGCAATAGATATACCTGCTGACATGGCTGATGCTGTCGAAGAAGCTAGAGAAGAGCTGATGAGCGCTGCTGCTGAAACCGATGATGATTTAATTGAGAAATTCTTTGAAGAGGGAACTCTTTCTGATGAAGATTTGAAAGCTGGCCTGGCAGCTGGTATTTCTTCAGGTGAAGTATTCCCGGTATTCGTAACAGCTGCTGCGCCTGAAGTTGGTGTGAGTACTCTTATGGAAGGCATCGTTTCGTTTATGCCTGCGCCATCAGTTGGTCAGACTTTAGAAGGTACTGAGCTTATTGGTGATGATGAGGCTTCATTAACAACAGCAATCGATGGCCCTACTGTAGCATATGCTTTCAAATATCAACGTGAAGCACAAGGTGGAGATAATACCTGGCTGAAAGTAATCAGTGGTTCTCTGACATCTGGTGGAAATATGAATAACTCTGATGGTAATTCAGAGAGAATTGGTCAGTTGAGCTTTGCCCAGGGAAAAAACAGAGAAAAAGTAGATTCTGCTTCATGTGGTGACATTGTACTTGCAGCTAAACTGAAAAATACTTCAGTCGGTGCGACCTTATGTTCATCGGGTTCAGATATTGATCTGGGAAGTATTGCCTTCCAGGCTCCTACAAGTTCGGAAGCAATTTTCTGTGTCAATGCTGGCGATGAAGATAAAATGGGTATTGGACTATCTAAAATTAACGATGAAGACTCTTCGTTTGAGGTTCGTCACGAGCCAGAATTGTCTCAGACTCTTTTAGTAGGCCAGGGAGAGATGCATCTTGCATTTATTCTCGAAAAGCTCAAGAAGCAGTTCAATGTTGAGTTGGATAGAAAGAGACCAAGAGTTGCTTTTAAAGAGACAATTCGCAAGACAGTTGAAACACATGGTAGATACAAGAAACAATCAGGCGGAAAAGGCCAGTTTGGTGATGTTTGGCTGAAGCTTGAGCCTAAGCCTCGTGGTGAAGGATTTGAGTTCGAAAATGCTATCGTTGGTGGAGCTGTTGATGGTAAATTTATTCCTGCTGTTGAAAAAGGCTCTATTGAGACCTTGAAACAGGGAGTAGTTGCTGGTTATGAGCTTGTTGATATTAAAGTAACTCTTTATGATGGTTCATATCACCAGGTTGACTCAAGTGAAAACAGTTTCAAATCTGCTGCCAGAGTAGCATTGCAAAATGGTGTTCCGGAAGCTAATCCTGGATTGCTTGAGCCAATTATGTCTGTTACTATCAAAGTGCCAGATACATACATGGGTGAAGTCATGGGTGATATCTCAACTCGTCGTGGACAACCTCAGGGTATGGAAGCAGAGGGCCCAATTCAGGTTATCAAGGCTTTGATTCCTCAGGACGAGATGTATCAATATGCTACTTCTCTAAGAGCTATGACTCAGGGAACTGGTGATTTTGCAATGGAATTCAGCAACTATGCTAATGTTCCTGGTGATGTTGCCAAAAAACTGATTGATAATTACGAGAAGAGCAAAGCTGAAGGCAAAGACGACTAGTCTTCGGAGGTAAGTTATGTCAGGACACTCCAAGTGGAGTACAATCAAACGTAAAAAAGGTGCTAAAGACGCGGCCAGAAGCAAAGTCTGGTCGCGGCTTGCCCGGGAAATAATTGTTGCTGCCAAGCAAGGTGGTGGAGACGAGGATTCAAATGCTCGTCTGCGTACTGCTGTATTAGCCGCAAAAGCTCAGAATATGCCAAACGTCAATATCGACAGAGCCATCAAGCGTGGAACTGGTGAGATAGAGGGCGCTATAATTGAAGAAATCAATTATGAAGGATATGGTGTAGCGGGTGTAGCGGTTTTGGTAGAAACTCAAACTGATAACAGAAACCGAACAACATCTGATGTTCGCCATCTTTTCTCAAAATTTGGTGGTAATCTTGGTGCTAACGGTTGTGTGTCATATCTGTTTGAGCAGAAGGGTTCTATAATTCTGGATGCTCAACGTATTGACATGGAAACTGCTATGGATGCAGCGATTGAAGCTGGTGCCGAGGATGTAGAGGATGATGGCGAAAACATTATCGTCACAACCGGTTTTACTGATTATCCATCTGTTCTTCAAGCAATGCAGAACAGTGAGTTGCCAATCGAGTCTTCTGAAATCATTCAGGTACCTTCTACAGTTGTTGAATTGACTGGAAAAGAAGCTGAAACATGCATGAAGATGGTTATGGCAATTGATGACCTTGACGATGTTTCTCGTGTTTCTGCAAACTTTGACATTTCTGATGAAGAGATGGCAGCTATTCAGGAAAATCTCTAATTGATTAGGGGCTGTTGTGGCCCCCAACTTTTTCCCTGGCAAAATTATGATAATATTTGGCATCGATCCAGGATCTCACGCAACAGGATACGGGATTATTAAAGATGCCGATGGACGGTTGTCGATTATTGACTGTGGTACAGTAACAACCAACAGCAAAGAGGCTCTTTCTCAAAGAGTCTGTACTATATATGAAAAATTAACAGAACTGATTACTGAGTATCAGCCTGATGAAATGGCTGTTGAAGATTTGTTCAATGCAAAAAATGCTCGTAGCTCACTAATTTTGGGACATGCTCGCGGAGTGGCATTATTGAGTGGAGCTATGGCGAAAATATCTGTTGCTGAATATGCACCTCGTGAAGTCAAAAAGGCTCTTACCGGAAATGGTGCTGCGACAAAGGAACAGGTCAAATTCATGGTTATGCGACTTCTTTCATTGCGCGAAGACCCTGGGCCAAATGATGCCAGCGATGCATTAGCAGTTGCAATTTGTCACTCGATGCGTCGTAATATGATAAAGCTGACAGGGGAGTTGAAATGATTGCATCGATAGAAGGTGTTCTGATTGTCCGTGGCGCAGAAGCAGTAATCAAAACAGGTGGACTTGGTCTGCAGGTTTTGTTGCCTTCCAATGAAGTTGAGATGCTACCGGCTGAAGGTGAAATTGTACGCTTGCACACACACTTTTCAGTTCGAGAAGATGGCTGGACTCTTTTTGGGTTTTTCAACGCAAGTAGTCTGGCATTGTTTAAATTGCTTATCTCAGTAAACGGGATAGGCCCCAAGCTGGGCTTGGGAATTTTGTCAGGATCAAATGCTGGTGAGGTTGCTCTGGCAATTGAAACTGGTAACGAACGTTTTCTTGTTGGACTACCCGGGATTGGCAAAAAAACTGCTGCCAGACTGGGTGTCGAGCTAAAGGGTAAAATCCCTGCCGATATTATGCCCGATGGTAGTAGTGAATCTTTGCCTGAGAGTTTGACAATGAGCGATAATGTGGAAGCAGCAATCAGTGTTTTGAACGCAATGGGGCTTCCGCGCCAGAAGGCTGAGTTGGCTTTAAGCAAAGCTGCAGCTGCTGATCAAGGCATTGAGAATGATATCGACAAATTGGTAAAAGCTGCTCTGAAACTTCTGTCATGAAAGAGCCGAGGTAATTTGTGACTGACTCCAGACTTACAGATCCAAATCAAAAACCAGGAGAATCTGCAGAAGTTTCTTTAAGGCCACAGCATCTCTATGACTTTATTGGCCAGGAAGAAATTAAAAATAACCTGCGCGTGTTTATCGATGCTGCAAAGGGCAGAGGTGAAGTGCTGGATCATGTATTGCTTTATGGTCCTCCTGGTCTGGGCAAGACAACGCTTGCAGGAATAATTGCCAATGAGATGGAACTTGACGTAAGACATAGTAGTGGTCCTGCGTTTCAAAATAGTGCAGAACTTGTTGGGCTGCTGACACAGCAAGATGGACCTGGAGTTGTTTTTATTGATGAGATTCATCGGCTGAATCGTATCGTCGAAGAGTATTTGTATCCGGCAATGGAAGATCGCAGAATTGAAATTGTAGTTGATAGTGGCCCTAATGCCCGTCACTTCCAACTCGATCTTGAGCCATTTACACTAATTGGAGCAACTACCAGAGCTGGCATGCTCACTGGTGCTTTACGGAGCAGGTTTGGCATTATTTGCCACCTTGATTTCTATCCTGCCGAAGAACTTAAGCTGATTGTGCAACGTTCAGCTCAGCTTCTGGGTGTAAACCTGACTGAAGATGGCGCGCTGGAGATTTCCAGAAGATCACGCGGCACACCAAGAGCTGCAAATCGATTATTGCGCAGAGTTCGTGATTTTGCGCAAGTGGAAAACTCTGATAAGGTTGACGCTGCAGTTGCGGATCGTGCTTTGAATAAACTGGGTGTTGATAAGCTTGGTCTTGAACCACTCGATCGTCGCTACCTTAATTTGATTGTTGAACATTTTGGTGGCGGGCCTGTTGGTATACAAAATCTGGCAGTTTCTCTGGGAGAAGAGCTGGATACTCTTGAGGATGTTATAGAACCATTTTTAATTCAGTCCGGATTGATGAAACGAACTTCAAGAGGTCGCGAGATAACCAGCGGTGGGTTGAACCATCTGGGTTTTGTTATTCCTGATTCTCAAGGTGAGACTTCGTAGAATGTCGACATATAAATTTGATTTGCCGGAACATTTAATTGCCAGAACGCCGGTGTCAGTCAGAAGCGCATCCAAATTGTTGTCGATTTGCGGGAATGAGATTTCGGATTGCTGTTTTAACGAACTTCCAGATTTGCTTTCCAGAGGTGACTTGCTTGTTATGAATGACTCGCGAGTTTTTCCTGCACGACTACTTTTGCAATCTCCCAATGGCGGAAATGTCGAGCTTTTGCTTGTCAGAAGCGAAGCCGAGCATTGGTATGCATTGGCAAAGCCAGCTAGGAGACTTCGCCAGGGAGTGGTGCTTTCCAGTCTCGATGGCAAACCCGTTGCAGAAGTAATGGGTAGAGAGAACGAATATGTTTTGGTGCGTGGTATAGATTCCGACTTGTTGGATTATGCTGAAGAATCGGGCCTTATGCCTTTGCCGCCATATATTCGCAAAGCCAGAGAAAACGATGGTATGGCAGAAACCAACTCTGAAGATTGCCGACGCTACCAAACTGTTTATGCAAACCAAAGTGGTTCTGTTGCAGCTCCTACTGCAGGTCTGCATTTTGATGGCAAATTGTTTTCCAGGCTTGAACAGGCTGGAGTAGCAGTTGCCAAAGTTTCTTTGCACGTTGGGCCAGGGACATTCAAGCAACCCTCAGATGAGGATCTGAAAATCAGACGTTTGCACAGGGAACTGTTTTCAATGTCATCTGATGTCTGGAATAAAATTTCAGAGACTCGTGCTGGCGGTGGAAAAGTAATTGCAGTTGGTACTACTACTTTGCGTGTTTTGGAAACTGTTCATCGGCTCGGCCTTGGACACATGTCCCCGGGTGTATTTAGTTACCCTATTGAACAAGAGGACAGACCCGAATTTGCCGGCAGTGCTACTTCGGTTAATGGGGGCTGGGCTGTTGAAGGTGAAACAAGATTATTTGTAACTCCTCCAGACCGTATTACTGTTGCCGATGGGTTGATTACCAACTTTCATTTACCTGAGTCGTCTTTACTGAGATTGGTTGCATCTTTTCTTGGCGATCGGAGCTGGGAAAATATTTACAATCATGCTGTCAAATCTGATTATCGGTTTTACAGTTACGGTGATGCAATGTTGATTATTCCGGGTGAGGAAATTTAAATGCACAAGCTTGAAACACCATTCAAATACAAAGTGCTGGCAACTGATAAAAACAGTTCTGCAAGGCGTGGTGTAATCCAAACAGGGCATGGTGAAATCCAGACTCCGGTATTTATGCCGGTTGGAACTTCAGGCTCTGTGAAGGCGATGACTTTTGAATCGGTCTGGGAAAGTGGTGCCAGGATTATTCTGGGGAATACTTATCACCTTTATTTGCGTCCCGGTCATGAGCGGATCAAGTCTTTTGGTGGTCTTCATAACTATCAGGGCTGGGATGGCGCGATATTAAGTGACAGTGCAGGATATCAGGTTTTCTCATTGTCCAATTTAAATAAAGTTACTGAAGATGGTGTTGCATTTCGATCTCACCTTGATGGCAGCAAACATCTGTTTACTCCTGAACTGTCGATGGAAATTCAATTGGCACTTGGTTCAGACATTGTGATGGCTTTCGATCATTGTTTGCCTTATGGGGTTGAGGAGTCAGAAGCTGCACATGCCGTAGATAGAACACATCGTTGGTTGCAAAGATGTGTAAAAGCGTTTGGTGAAGAGGGCAGGACGAATATAAATGACTGGCAACAGGTTCTTTTTGGTATTGTTCAGGGTGGCGTTTATGAGAATGAGCGCAGAAGATCTGCAGCACAGCTGGTTGATCTGAATTTACCTGGTTATGCTGTTGGTGGATTGTCTGTAGGTGAACCGACTTCTGCTATGCGCGAAATGACTGAGCTCACAGCTGGCTTGTTGCCTGCTGATAAGCCTCGATATCTTATGGGTGTTGGTTACCCAAATGATATCGTTGACAGTGTAAGTCGTGGCATCGATATGTTCGACTGTGTGTTACCAACCAGATTAGCTCGCAAGGGAACTGTGATTACCAGAGATGGCAGGCTGGTGGTTAAGAACAGTCGGTATCAGGGTGACTCCAGACCGATTGACTCAGAATGTAATTGTCCAGTATGCAAAAGGCACAGTCGAGCATATATTCGACATCTGTTCCATGCTGGCGAAATGCTGGGACCTATGCTTGCATCCACGCATAATATCTGCTTTTATCAACAGTTGATGCAGGAGATCAGAGATTCACTAGATGCTGGTGAATTTAGCAGTTATGCTTCAACAGTTCGGCAGAGATGGATTGATGGTGAGAAACATCGATTGGAAGAAATAGCGAGTGCCACTCCCGGCGGTCGCAAGTCTATAAACAACCCCTAACAGGAGGTTACGGTTAACATGATTAGTTATTTAGCAATGGCAACAGGTGGTTCCGGTGGGGAATCAAATCCAATGTTCTTTTTTGGTTACATAGCTCTGATGTTTGGTGTGTTTTATTTCCTGATTCTCAGACCAAATGCAAAAAGACAAAAAGAGCACAAGGCAATGTTGGGCGCAGTTCAAAAAGGTGACAAGATTGTCACAAATGGAGGCCTGATTGTAACTGTACTCAATGTCAAAGAAGATAAAATTGTTTGTACAATTTCTGAAGGAATCAAGATTGAGATTGCCAGGAATGCTGTTAGTTCAGTAATTCGGGATTAATTTGATGTATCTGCGATACTTTGGTGACTCTGTATTGCGGGCAAAATGTCTGGATGTTGAGTCCTTTGACCAAGGCCTCACAGAATTTACCGAGTTAATGTTCAAGGTAATGCGGGAAAATGATGGGGTGGGACTTGCTGCTCCACAGGTTGGAAGTAACCGCCGGATTATGATTGTACTTCCGCCAGGTAAATCAAGACCGATAGTAATGATCAACCCTGTTGTCACCATTAATAGTGAGAGCAGGGTTGTTTATGAAGAAGGGTGCCTGTCTTTCCCCGGAATATATGAAGATATCGCAAGACCATCGGAAATTTCTGTGCAGTACTATGATTTAAAGGGACAGAAATTTGAGTTGACTGCTGAAAAGATGTTCGCTCGAATTATCTTGCATGAGGTTGATCATCTGGACGGGAAGCTATTTATTGACCATCTTCGTTGGTGGGCAAGGTTTGTGCTTACAACACAGTTGCGGATGAAACTGATTTTCAATCGAGGATAGTCTTTATGAAAATAGTATTTATGGGTTCACCTGAATTTTCAGTTCCCTCTCTTGAGGCTCTGGTGGAAGCTCGCTTTAATGTGTCGCTTGTTGTAACTCAGCCGGATCGGCAAAAAGGCCGTGGCCAGAAAGTAGTTGAAACCCCTGTAAAAACCTATGCACGTCAGGTGAAAGTTCCCGTCATTGAGTGGGGTCGTGATAACAAAAGACAAGTTGTGCAACAGGTGCTGGATGAAAAACCTGATGCCATTGTAGTTGTTGCTTTTGGACATATTCTCCGACAAGAATTATTGGATGCTCCAAAGTATGGGTGTGTCAATGTACACGCATCGCTGCTGCCTCGCTGGAGAGGTGTGTCGCCGGTTCACTACAGTATTCTTCATGGCGATGATTGGACTGGTGTAACAATTATGAAGATGGACGCTGGTGTTGATACTGGCCCGATGTTGTCACAGCACGCAGTTGCTATCGATCCTGAAGAAACTTCGGGAGATCTTCTTGGCAGGTTAGCTGGTGTTGGTGCTGACAAACTTGTAATGACACTGCGTCACCTTGAGAATGGAAAAATCGAAGCTGAAGCACAAGGGCAAGTAGGTGCAGTTTATGCTCCTAAATTAAACAGGTCACTTTCACCAATCAGATGGGGCAGAGAAGTTGTCCATGTTCATAATCAGATCAGAGGGTTGCAACCATGGCCTGGTGCAACAACTTTCCTAAATGGAAAACAGTTAAAAATTATATCGTCGAGACCGTATTCTTTTGACACACAAAGTGTGGAGCCTGGGACAATTATTGCCGCTGATGAGAATGGAATCAGGGTTGCTTGTGGTGAGGGTGTTTTACTCATTACTGTTTTACAGAATCCAGGTAAGCGCCCAATGACAGCTGCTGAATATCTTCGTGGCTACAAAGTTGAACCAGGGACATTACTTACATCATGAGTTCTGATGCCAGAGTAAAAGCATACGATGTTCTATCGATGGTTGAAGAAGGGGAGCTACTTGATGCTGCTCTTTCCTCACAGTTGAATGCACTGGATTCCAGGCAGGATAAATCTTTTTTAGCCGAGCTGGTCAAAGGCACGGCCCGTTACACAGGCAGGTACGATTACCTGATAGATAAGTTTACAAAGCGAAGTCCTGATCCTTCAATCAGGATTTTGTTGCGACTTGGTATGTATCAACTTTTCAACTGCAATTCTGTGCCTGATTATGCTGCAGTAAATGAGACGGTCAATGCTGCTCGAAAAGTCGGGTTTCATAAGGTCTCATCATTTGTCAATGCTGTTTTGCAAAATGTTCGTCGTACAGTTGAAGGCAATCAGCAGGGACTGATTGGTCTGTACCCGTCTCCTGATAAAGAGCCACTGCAATATCTGGTGTCGTGGTATTCTCATCCGGAATGGATGGTTAAGCGCTGGTTGGAAAAATATACATTTGCCGATTGTGAAAAACTTTGTGCTCATAACAATTGCCCAGCTCCTTTGACACTGCACTTGAGCCCGGAATTGGATAGATCGGAACTGTTCTCGTATTTTGAAAAACAGGATATCGAGTATTTTGAATCGGATCTGGTTACAGCTGCTGTTATTATAAAAAGCAGGCTAGCTCGGGATGGCATAACTGATTTGCTGTCGGAGTTTTCGCAGATAATAGTTCAAGATCAATCTGTACAATCTGCTATGGATTATTTCAGTTCTCACATAAGTGGCCACATTTTGGATATGTGCGCTGCTCCCGGGGGCAAAACTGTCAATATGCTTTGGCGAATGCCTGCCGATGCAACTTTGGTTGCTATGGATTCAGTTAAAAAGCGATTGAAGAAGGTTGTTGATAATCTGGCAAGAGTTGGGGAGCCTGATACTCCTTTCTTGGTTGCCGATGGGATGAGTATGCCTTTTACAGGTGATGCTTATGATACAATACTTTTAGATGGACCGTGTTCTGGAACTGGCGTAATCAGGCATCACCCTGAAGGCCGTTGGCAGCTGACTGAGCAAAGAATTCTCAAAAGTGGCGAGATGCTTTTTCAGTTGGCACAAAATGCTGTCGACATTCTGGCTCCTGGTGGTAAACTTCTTTATGCAACATGTTCGCTGGAACCTGAAGAGAATGAAATTGTAATTAAGAGATTGGTAGAAGAGAACAGTCAATTGTCTGTTGTAGAAAAAGGAAGATACTGGTTACCTCAAACTGATGGTGCCGACGGCTTTTTTGCAGCGATTGTAACCAGGGTGAAATAAATGACACTGCGGCGATATCTTATTTCTTTTATAGGCGCAGGAATGCTGGCAGTTGCTGTCGGTTTATTTATTCATTCTATTATTATCCCAAGAATTATACACAAAAACAGACAGGTTAGAGTTCCCAATGTACTTGAAATGACAGTTAGTGATGCAGTAGAAATTACATCTACTTCAAAGCTTCAGCTTAAAGTTATCCGCAGCGAGCCTCATCCATCGTTACCTGTTGGTTCAGTTATGGAGCAAGCTCCGGTTGCTGGATCACTAGTCAGGGAAGGCAGACCACTGGCGGTTGTTTGCAGTAACGGCCCTCATGCGACAAATGTCCCGATGCTGTCCGGTCTCAACCAACGCAAAGCAGAAAGTACAATCCAGCGCGAATCATTTAAAGTTGGATCGATCAGTAAACTCAAAATTGAGGAAGCAGCTACTTCAGCTGTTGCCTGGCAATATCCTTCTGCAACCCAAAGGCTTCAAAAAGGTGAGTCTGTTGATATCGTTATTGCAGAGCCAGTGGAGCTTACTTCGTACTGCATGCCCGACTTAACAGGACAAACAATTTATTCTGCCCGTGCAAAAGTTGAATTGGCAGGGTGCGTAATTGCACCCGTTAAATATGAACGACGACCAAATTTACGACCCAATACAGTAATCGACCAAAATCCTGCTCCCGGGAGCAGAGTGATCAAAGGAGAAACCATTGAGCTGGTTG
This sequence comes from uncultured Fibrobacteraceae bacterium, assembly GCA_964437115.1. Lineage (GTDB taxonomy): Bacteria > Krumholzibacteriota > Krumholzibacteriia > LZORAL124-64-63 > LZORAL124-64-63 > JABIBH01. The sequence continues at coordinate 12,412 of CAYTFE010000017.1, forward strand.
CCTCAACAAGGTAGTACGGTAGTTGCACCATCATTGCTTGCCGCAGATTTCAGTAATTTGGAGCAAGGGCTGAATGAACTTACAGCTGCAGGTGCCGATATCTATCATCTTGATATCATGGATGGGCATTTTGTTCCAAACATCACAATGGGTCCTTTTATTATCAAAGCAATTCGTAAGAGTACTGACTTGTTTCTTGATGCACATCTGATGATTAGCAGGCCGGATTTATACATCGATAGATTTATTGATTCTGGAGTGGACGCAATTACAGTGCATGTAGAGTGTGATTCTGAAATTAATGCTGTATTGAAACAAATAAGATCCTACAATAAACAAACAGGGATTTCTCTGCGACCTGGAACTGCTATCGAAGCAATAACTCCTTATCTGTCAGATGTTGATCTTGTTCTTGTTATGTCGGTTGAACCTGGTTTTGGTGGACAAAGTTTTGATGAAACTGCTATTGATAAAATTGCTGAACTAAGCCGATTGCGTAGTGAAAATGACTGGAACTACGTGATATCGGTTGATGGTGGAATCAACGCTGACACTGGAAATGCCTGTGTAAAAGCAGGGGCGGATATCCTGATTTCCGGTTCCTGGTTGATAAACAGCGATAATATGCCTGAACGTATGGCGAAATTAGCCTCTTTGAAGTAGATTTTGAGAGTCATAATTGTAAGATTACCTTGATTTAGCGATGATAATTAACTATTCTGTCGGACTGCGGCTAAATTGGCACGGTGTATCAGTACGCCTGCCGATGGTGTTTTTTGTCTTATTTGCTAAGGTGGCTTGTAGGTGTTTCAGGAGCTGACTAAACGACTTGACGGCGTAATGCGTAAGCTGGCCGGTCAGCAGGAACTTAGCGAAGAAAACATAAATGAAGCTTTGCGAGAAGTCCGTCTGGCTCTGTTGGAAGCGGATGTTAACTATAAGGTCGCAAAGCAGTTTATTGCTGCAGTGAAGGAAAAAGCTACCGGTATCAAGGTGCTGGAAAGTCTTACTCCTGCACAACAGGTAGTTAGTATTGTTCGCGATGAATTGATAAATCTTCTTGGTGGTGACACCAGAGAATTGAATATGACCAGCACCCCAATCGCAACTATTATGGTTATGGGGTTACAGGGAAGTGGTAAAACAACTTTTTGTGCCAAGCTTGCTAACAAGCTGGTTAAAGATGGAAGGAAACCACTACTGGTTGCTGCAGATATTTACAGACCTGCTGCAATTGATCAGTTGGAGACATTGGCAGGTTCAATAGAAGTTCCAGTCCATAGTGACAGGGAACGCAAAAATGCTGCACAGATTGTTAAAATTGCGCATCGTCGAGCAAAAGATAAAGGATGCGATACGCTAATTGTTGATACAGCAGGTCGCCTGCATATCGACGAAGTGTTGATGGAGGAGTTGTCCTCTATAAATAAAATGGTTGAAATGGACGAAAAACTTTTCGTCATTGATGCCATGATTGGTCAGGAAGCGGTTAACATTGCCGCAGAATTTGAACAGCAGGTTGGTTTTGATGGTGCTGTTCTGACCAAGATGGACGGAGATGCCCGTGGTGGCGCTGCTCTGTCGGTTCTGGAAGTTACAGGTAAGCCGGTCAAATTTGTATCGACTGGTGAAAAAGTTGAAGACCTGGAGCTTTTTCATCCTGATCGGATGGCTGGAAGAATCCTTGGCATGGGTGATATGCTCACCCTGATTGAACAGGCCGAGGATAAAATGGACCTGTCTGATGCTGAAGATTTAGCTGACCGGTTGATGTCCAACCAGTTCACTCTGGAAGACTTTCAGAAACAGATTCGGCAGGTAAGAAAACTTGGTCCAATGAAAAGTGTTATGAAAATGCTCCCCGGTATGTCAGGGAACATGTTAGATAAAGCCAAAGTTGATGAAGGCCAGATGAATCGTACTGATGCCATTATCAACTCGATGACAAAGCAGGAGCGCATAAAGCCAGAACTGATAAACGGCTCAAGGCGCAAACGCATTGCTCGTGGAAGTGGCACAAATGTTTCGCAGGTCAATAAATTGCTGAAGCAGTTTCGGGATATGCGAAGGATGATGAAACAGATTAACGAAGCTGGCGGGATGGAAAATTTTGCTAGCCGTTTTATGGGCGGAAACTAATCCGCATTTAGCCCAATTATACTAGTTGGGTAACTTGATACGACACACCCGGAGGTATCTAGTGTCGACAACAATCCGATTGACCCGAATGGGTCGCAAGCAGCGTCCGTTTTACAGACTGGTTGTCCTTGACAGCCGTAGTCGTCGTGATGGCGCTTATATCGCTAATCTCGGTAATTACGATCCATTTGGTGATCCGTATAAAGCTGAGTTTCACTCAAATGAGATTATTGAATGGCTGAACAAGGGTGCAACTCTTAGCGATACCGCTAAAGCACTTTTACAGCATGAAGGTATTCTCTATCGTTGGTCTCTTGAAAAACAGGGAATGGAAGCCAACGAAGTAGCTACTAAAGTTGCTGAGTGGAAGAGTGAGCATGATCGTCGTGCCAAAGACAAAAAAGATCAAGCTCAAGCAAAGATAGCTGCCAAAGCCAAAGCAGAAGCTGATGCTCTTGCAAAAGAAGAAGAGGAAAAAGCTAAAGCTGAAGCTGAGGCTAAAGCTGCAGAAGAAGCAGAAGCTCTTGCTAAAGAAGAAGCAGAAAAAGCTGAAGCTGCTGCTGAAGAAGCTGCTGCTGAAGAAGCACCTGCAGAAGAAGCACCTGCAGAAGAAGCACCTGCAGAAGAAACTGAAGATAAACCTGCGGAAGATAGCTAAAATGTCTGTTGAAAAAGCACAGGAATTAGTTGCATTTATTGCAGTGAACCTGGTCGACAATCCAGACGATGTTGCGGTTCAATCTGCTGAACGCGATGGGGAACATGTTTTCCTGTTGACAGTTCATCAGGATGATCTTGGCAAAGTGATTGGCAAGGGTGGTCAAACTGCTCGTTCAATCAGGTCGCTATTGCAGGCTATAGGTGCAGGATGTAATAAACAATTCGCACTTGAAATTGTTGACGATTAGGAATTTGCGGTGACTGTTAATACCGAAGATTTCATTATCGTTGGCGATATAGTTAAAGCGGTAGGGCTTAAAGGTGAAATAAAGCTGTACCCTTTGATTAACTGGTACGAGCCATTGCTTGATTCTGGATTCCTGGTTTGGGAAGACGGAGAAAAGCTGGAACTGCGAAAGTGGCGTATAAATGGTCCTTGTTATGCATTGAGCGTAAATGGGATTTCGTATCGTGATGAGGCAGAATCGATGGTTGGTCGGAAGGTGGGCTTCCTCCGGAGTAACTACCTTGATGATGACTTTCCAAAGCCGGCTGGTGGGCTTCCGTTCAGGTATATTGGGCGAGAAGTTGAAACTGTTGACGGCGAATTGATTGGTACTGTTTCAGAAGTCAGGTTGCATGGCAATCAGTTTACACTGCTTTTGCCATGGCAAGAAAGAACTGCGATGATACCTGCAGTTGAGCCTATTTTGAAATTGGAGGACAAACTTTCTGGTCCTTTGATTGTGGATTTGCCGGAAGGCTTGCTGGATGTCGCTGGAGATTAAAGTTCTGACGCTGTTCCCGGAAATGGTGCAAAAAGTCCTCGAGACAAGCATTACTGGAAGAGCAGCAAAACAGGGACTGGTTAATTACTCTGTGACTGATATCAGGGATTATGCGGTTAACAAGCATCGCACCGTTGATGATTATCCTTACGGTGGCGGAGCTGGAATGATTATGATGGCACCTCCAATTGTGGAAGCTGTCGAAGATCAGCGAAAAAGCCTTGATGCACCAACATTATTAATGTCGCCACAAGGTGAGAAACTTGATGAAGAACTAGTGTTGGAATTACTTCAACACTCTGAGGCTGCAGGTGAGTTAGTTCTTATTTGCGGTCACTATAAAGGAATTGACCAACGGGTAGTAGATATTCTGAAGCCAAGAGAAATCTCGATTGGAGATTTTGTTCTCACTGGTGGAGAATTACCGGCACTGGTCATTGTAGATGCAATTGTCCGCAGGATTCCTGGAGTTCTGGGTGACAGTGATTCAGCAGAAAGCGACAGCTTTACAGAATCACTTCAGGGCAAACTGGAATGTCCCTGGTATACTCGTCCACCTGAATACAGGGGACATGAAGTACCGGAAGTATTGATTTCCGGGCACCATGCCAATATAGATAAATGGCGTGAAGAAGAGTCAAAAGAGAGAACGCAGGCAAGAAGGCCTGATTTATTAGATAGTGAAGAAGGAAAGTCGCAACCCAAATAAGGTGTGACTATTTACAACAATGATTGCTGTGTGACAGCATTCAGGAGGCCAAGATGAGCAATATCATCGATACAATCAGAAGTGAGAATCTTCGCTCTGATTTACCAGAGTTTAATATCGGCGACACAATTTGCTGTAAAATGCGAATTTCAGAAGCTGGCAAAACTCGAGTTCAGAACTATGAAGGTGTGCTGATTGCTCGCCAGGGTACTGCCAATGAAGCATCAATAACTGTCAGGAAAATATCCAATGGTGTTGCTGTTGAGCGTGTTATACCGGTCGAGTCACCAAACTTGACAGGTATTGATGTAGTACGTCATGGTCGCATTCGTCGCGCCAAACTGTATTACTTGCGCAACCTTACTGGTCGTAAGGCACGTATTCGCGAGAAGTTTAAAACTAAAAATTCATAATGCAGTCAATACTGGCAGCTTTTGACCAAATCAAATCTGATTCTGGTCGATTGTTGATAGCTGGAGTTGATGAAGCTGGCAGGGGCTGTCTTGCTGGTCCGGTTGTTGCCGCTGCAGTTGTTTTGGACAATAGTTCGATACCTGCAATGATAAACGACTCAAAACAGCTTACAGCTAACCGCCGTGATCTTGCTTATGATGAAGTTATAAAGAGCGCTCTTTCCTGGAGCGCTTTTGCCGTATCTCCTGTCAAAATAGATTCTATCAATATACTGCAAGCGACAATGCTGGCGATGAGTGACTCCATCGGGAGACTACATCTGGATCCTGATCTTGTTCTGATTGATGGTAATAAAGCCCCTGAAACTAATGTCGATTGTGAAACAGTAGTCAAAGGTGACGCTAAAAGTGCCTGCATCGCGGCTGCTTCTATTATCGCAAAAGTTACCAGAGATCGTATTATGCTGGAGATGCACAATCGATATCCAGAGTATGGTTTCGACGAAAACAAGGGATACGGATCACAGTCTCATCTGGATGCGCTGAATGAAAATGGCGTTACACCTATTCATCGTAAAACTTATCGACCTGTGGCTGACTTATTGCAAGGCTCTCTTTTTTAATATCTCCCGGATTGTGAAAACAAAATGAACAAGCAACGGTTGGGCTCCTGGGGAGAGCGTATGGCTGCGCTTTATCTGGAGTTGCATGGTTATAAGTTGATTGCAGAGCGGTATAGAATTCGTGAAGGTGAAATCGATTTAGTAATGCGCAATTCCGGAGACATGATTTTCATTGAAGTGAAAACCAGATCTGGAGTGGAATTTGGTTTGCCTGAAGAGGCAGTTACCAAAACCAAGTTAATGAGAATGCGGCGAGCTGCGCGGAGATATCTTGCAGAGAATAAAGATCTGAATTGGCGGAATGTGCGTTTCGATGTTGTCGCAATTCAACTTGATTGTCAAAATGATTCATGTGAAATACGACATCTTATTGGTATTTCTTGAAAATTGGTCTGGAACAGTAACGACATAAGTTTTACTGTTGCGATACACTTGTAATAACTTCGATTACAATAATCGGTTCGGTAATATTCTGTTGAGGAAATTAAGCTATGTCAAACTGTGAACACGATCGAGATACTGTCTATGATTTTAAATCTATAGAAAGCAGCTGGCGGAAACAATGGGCCGACAGTGGCCATGATCAAACAGATCTGGATGCCGACGACAAAAGAAAGCGGACCTATTGCCTGTCCATGTTTTCTTATCCATCTGGCGATAAATTGCATCTGGGGCATTGGTATAACTATGTACCCGCAGATACATGGGCACGGTTCCGTCGCATGAGAGGTGACAATGTTTTCCAGCCTGTGGGCTTTGACAGTTTTGGTCTTCCTGCTGAAAATTATGCAATAAAATGTGGAGTGCATCCACACATTCATACGGAAGAGAATATCCGTGTAATTCGTGATCAACTGAAAACCATTGGTGCGATGTATGATTGGCGCAGCGAGCTGGCTACACATCGACCTGAATATTACAAATGGACTCAATGGCTATTTCTGCAGTTATATAAAAACGACTTGGCATATCGAGATGATTCTCCTGTTAACTGGTGTAACTCATGTCAAACTGTGCTCGCAAATGAGCAAGTTGAAAATGGGAACTGCGAACGTTGTGGAGAATTTGTTGAAAAGAAGGAACTGACTCAATGGAAATTCAGGATAACAAAATATGCTGACCGCTTGATTGATGGTTTGGAAGATTTGGATTGGCCTGAAGAAACCAAAAAGAAACAGCTGAGCTGGATTGGTCGAAGTCATGGTGCAGATGTTGATTTTGTAGTCTCGCGAAAATATGTCCGAGGCGATTTGCCAGAGAATACTGAACTGAATGCCGATGGCGATATTGTGCTGCGTGTTTTTACAACACGGCCAGATACTTTGTTTGGCGTTACATATATGGCTGTTGCTCCTGAACATCCACTTGCTGTCTGTTTGACTGAGCAAGCGGTGCAGCCTGAAGTTGAAAAATATATCACCGATTCTGCCAAGCTGAGTGAAGTTGACAGGCAAGGCACTGAGCGTGAAAAAACAGGTATCAGGACTGGTGCACTTGCAGTAAATCCGGTCAATGGTGAAGAAATTCCGATTCTGGTTGCCGACTATGTGATTGCCTCTTATGGCACAGGTGCTGTGATGGCAGTTCCTGCTCACGACCAACGCGATTTTGAAGTTGCAGATAAATTAAAACTGCCACTGCGTCGTGTGATTTTAGGTAAAGGGCAAGACTGTGATTCAGAGATGCTGGAGGCCTGGACTGACGATGGAGTAATGATCGATTCCGAAGGCTATGATGGTGAGCCAAATCGTCAGGCAGGGGAAAAGATAATTTCTAAACTGGACGCTCAGGGTATTGGAAAACAGACCATACAATACAGACTGCGTGATTGGCTTGTCAGCAGACAACGATTCTGGGGTGCTCCCATACCGATAGTTCATTGCCCAGACTGTGGGTCTGTGCCAGTCCCTGAAAATCAATTACCTTTGCAAATGCCAGACGATGTTGATTATAAGCCGAAGGGCAAGTCTCCACTTGAGAGTTCAGACAAGTACATGAACACTGCTTGTCCGAAATGTGGAAAAAATGCTCGCAGAGATCCCGATACAATGGATACTTTCGTTTGCAGTTCCTGGTATTTCTTGCGATACATGCGTCCAAATCTGGAAGATGCAATGTTCCTGAAAGAAGATTCTCAGAGGTGGCTGCCTACAGAAATGTATGTTGGTGGTGCAGATCATGCATATGGACACTTGCTGTTTTCAAGATTCATTACAAAAGTATTTCATGATCTAGGCTATCTGGATTTTGATGAGCCGTTCAAGTCATTACGACATCAAGGTATGATTACTCGTGATGGGCAGAAGATGTCAAAGAGTAAAGGTAATACCGTTGTTCCTGCAGACTACCTGGAGCAATTCGGCACAGACACTTTACGGACTTACCTCATGAAGGGTTTTGCATTTGCTGAAGGTGGCGATTGGACTGACAATGGAATTGAGGGAATTCATAAATTTTTACAAAGGGTTTGGAGATTGACACACTCTGCGTTAGCAAATCAACCCCTGGGGCAAGACATGGGGCAGGATGTTCCCGTGTTGTCAGATGCAGAGCGTGAAAAGCGTTGGCCAAAACTCCGAGTCGTTTTGCATAATTCAATTTTTGCCTGTACGAGGGATCTGGGACGATTCCAGTTCAATACTGCAGTCAGCAAGTTGATGGAATTGAATAATGCCTTGCGTGAGTATTCTGGAACAAACGCGGTTACTATTGAAGATCCATATCTCAAGGAAGCTTTGTTGAATCTGATTCAGATGTTGTCGCCATTTGCACCTCATTTCGGAGCCGAGTTGTGGGACAGAGTAGGTGGACAGGGATCGGTCTTTGATTCTTCCTGGCCGAATCACAAAGAGTCATTTCTGGTTGCAGATACTGTAACTTACGTTATTCAGATTAACGGCAAGATTCGTGAGAAGATGGATGCTGCTAAAAATGCACCGAAGGATGAAGTCGAAAAAGAAGCACTTGTATATGGTAGGATTCCTGAGCTTGTCGGGGATAGTGAGATAAGAAAAGTCATAGTAGTTCCTGGTAAGCTTGTTAATATTGTCCTATAGGAGTGATGATGTCTTATTGGCGCGTTTTTAAAGAAGCGTCACAAGCTCTTGAACAAGGCAATTTTGCTTTGGCAGAGAAGCAATACCTTGAATCTGTGCGCCTCAGAGAGCAATCGCCAACAACTGTTTTTATAACAGAGTCGGTTCTTGGTAAAATTTCTGGTATTTTCAAAAAATCGGCCGACAAGGCCGAACCAGGAAAATGGGAATCAGCAAAGGCAAGCTTTCTTAAACTTTTCAATCAGAGAGGTTGTGCTTGTGTAGATACAATCATATCTGATGCTGACTCAAATCAATTCACACAAACTTCAATCATGTCAGAAGCTATTTTTCTAGCTTCAGGCAGTACTTTATTTGAAGAGAATTTTACTACTGTTGCGGAACTGCTGAAAATTGCATTTAACACAACACTGCAAACTGGAAAGTTAGTTGATCTTTCCAATTTGCCTGATGGTCTGGACATTATTGCCTCTGACCGGATGGAACTTGCCAGGATAGCAATAGAAATATTAGCCGATTCGCCTGCATTGGCTGGAGAAGTCACAGGTCGACGCAGAGCTTTGACTCTTGGCAAATTTGCTCAATCAATTCTGGATGATTCGCTATTTCCTGCAGGCACAATTTTTGATTCTGACAGACTGTTTTATTCTGCAAAACTTTCGGATTTAGTGGAAGGTGGAAGCAGATACTCTGCTGAACTTTACTGTCGATACTTGTCTACAGTTGATAACTGGAACCAGGATTCATTAAATGCCAGTTTGCGTGCAATGGTCATTTTTGCAAATATCGACAAACAATATCTGCACATTCCTGATTACGCTGCTGCCAGATTGGTGCCATCGCCTACAGGGCTGGATATCAACTATAATACTACCCGTAAAGAGATCAGGGATACAATCAGAGACAGAGCAGGTGACAAGAATGGAATATTCTGGGCATCTGTAACGTTGGAGCAGGGCAGGTGGGTATTTGTTGTCTGGAGCAGATCTGTCCCTGTCGATGTCATATCATGGGCCCACCCTGAAGATGATCAAAGGTTGAAAGAGTACCTTGCAAAATGTGAAGATCGAGTTATTTGCCGTGATGGAACCGGTGGACCTGTTCCTACAAAACCTCTGGTCTCATTTCTAACAGCACTTTGCGAGAAAGACATTCCTGCTGCTGGTATTACTCCTGAGTTTTTGACTGTTCAAGCCGAAAAAATGCATCTGCAAATTCAGTCAACTTCGAGTAAATCAGTCAGCCATCCTGCATTCAATGATACTCAGGAAACTTTTGCTGATCGTGCCGTTGAAGCTGGATATTTGTGGCTAGGTTGTATACACAGAATCCGTTCAACCAATGCTGCATTCAGGTTGGGGCTTCATCAAATGGCCAGGCGCGGAGATCAGGCTTCCCTGTTTCTCCAGCATTTTCTCGATCCCGAATTGATAGAAACTGAGGAATGGCCAACACTTGCTTTGGTGAACAGAGAGCTTCCTGAGCAGTTTACAAGATATCAAGTGGAATCAGTAACCCAACTTGTAAATGCTGAATTGGCCTCTCAAGAGGCAGCAGTTATATCAACAGGCAAACCTTTTGATGTTCTTGCAGCCTGGTCTGACTCACGCAGCAGGCTAAGAGTTGTTATCGATTGCTACCAAAAGTTGCTTGATACTACGTCTGTTCTTGCTGAAAAGCCGGGACTGATAACCTGGCTACCTGAAAATGTATCTGTGTACTCCTATGAAGAATCGATGCAATTACTAGTGGGTTTGATTTCCTCTACTTCGGAAGAGCTGAATCTGTTGCCAATATTCCACTGGTCAAGAATTATTGAAACTCATAATGGTGATTTAGCTGATTTTGTTGTTGCTCGTCCAAGAACCAGCGGTGTAATTCCATTTTATGAAGGTTACCTGGAACGAATTCAAGATCTTACACAGATTTCATTAAGTGATTCAAATATTGAGAATATTTGGGTTAAGGAACTGATTGAACGGTTGGAGGATTCAACTTCTGTTATTGGTGTAGCAGGGTTACTGGATCAAGAGGTTAAACTGAATGACATGAGGTGGGGTTGTGCATCTACTTCAGTTGACTGGGTATTTCTTGATAGTTCTGTAATTCATTGGCAAATGTATGAGAACAGCAAAAATTTACCTTCAAAGTACCATAGCCAGCTGTCTGCAAGGAATAGCACTCATTTATCGTTGCTCACTGCGGCGCATTTTTTGCGACAAGATCTTATAAAACAAATTTCTGCTTGGATTACTCCGTATGGAGAAAATCTGACAATGGCAATCAACGATCAGGCGCCACCTGTTTTAAAGCTGGCTGTTATGGGAGTTGTGCCAGATGCGACTGTTGGCATAGGTTCTATCGCGTTTTCTTTTTTGTCATATATCGGAAATGAGAGTTCAAATACCAGGCCAAATCTGGTTGTCGGTCCCAAAGAAGGGCCTTTGGCAGAATGCCTTTCAGCTGTACTTCCTGGCTTTGATGGAGAGTCAAGCAGCACAAGTCTTATCTCTCAAAATGAATTATGGGCAGATAATTATGTTGTAAATAACTACCAGTTCATTGTTCCCAAATTGACCAGCCTTGATATTGATATTTCGGAAAACAAGGTTACTGAAGCTCCGCAGCAGTGGTATTTTGGAGATCAGAAACGTTTTCTGCTGCTCGATGAAATGCGAGTTGCCTGTGCTCTGGAAGTAAATGCTCTTCTTTCACGGAGCAATTGCAACCTTGATATTGCTGACACCAGGTGGTGGCGGCGGTTTAAGCTCTTTGCTTCTGATGGTTACTATCTGCCTGTGCCAGCTGATGCTGCTGCTGTTTGTGCTGGACCTTCAGCAGTTCTATACGATTTGCCTGCCGTTAAAAAAACGGAGCAAAAGAAGCACAGAAAATTGTGGCCGAAAAAAGCTCAGCATGATGATTCTCTTGCTGGCGCAGCACGACAATGGTTGTTATCTCAGGGTTGGATTGATAACCAGGGGATGGGGACACTGCCTGGTTTGCCCGCTTCTCCCAGTGCAGATTTGCCCGAGAACTGGAATCGGAAAAGGGCTCGATTTACCATCGGTAAACAGGATAACTTCTGGTATAGAGAATTGCTTGGAGTAACTCAGCAAAGAGAGATCGGGAATTTATCTGAATGGCTGCTTTATGTCAGCGAATCTGCACCTCCATTTGGTGCTGCAGTTTTGGATTGTTTACCTGCGACTGGGTTATCCATAATTTCCGAAAGTGAATACTCTGGGTATTGTCCTGCAATCATTTGGGCGACACCAACTCAACTGGTCTCAACGAAAAACAGAGAAAAACTTCTCTCCATGAAGCCCAGTTCTATTTACATGAGTGACTTGCGACAATGGTTGCCACCTCAGCCGGTAGCAGGTGCCAGAGCTGGCCAGGCACTTCACCACTTGTTGAAATATTCAGATTGCAGAATTACTGCTGTTGCTTCAACACTGCCAGAACCTTGGCGTAAACATTTTGCAGACTCCTGGAAAACGGAGTTTACTGCTGATGGATTGTTTGTTGACCAGTACGATGACAGTTCTCAACTGAATGCACTCGAACACGGTCTTAATCCTGTTGCTGTTGGTAGGTTCACTACTCCGGAAGTTGAGTGCCGTGAATGTGGGTTGTCTACCAGAATTGATAATTTTGGCCAAGCTTGTCCTGGTTGTGGATTAAGTATCGGGAGATGGATTTCTCCTGCTCAAAAAACAGAATTTTTCAATGAACTATTGCGGCTGAAAATATCAGCGATTAAAGAGCGTTTTGCGCAAAGGCAGGATGCACCGTTGTGTCTTTGGGTAACTTCTTTGCAGTGGGATAGTGTTGAACTGATTTTAAATGAATTAAAGATTAATTACAAAATACAAACCGATAGAACTCTTGATGAATCTACGACAGCTGATTCGTGGTTGATCTGCATAACAGGTCAAATCGTTGATTCGCCGGCAGAATGTCAACATGCCATGCTTTCATTGCCTGATGATGAGCAGGAATTGCTGACTTTCAGGATAAAAGTAGCTGGCGATGTATGTCTCTGGTTCCATCCGTTGGAGTTTGAATCGACAGCAGCAGCAAATGACCCGGAGTGGGTAAGTCTGCATACTGATCGATATCGACATTTGTTATCATGTCTCCATACACCCCCCGGCCTGTCTTCCAAGTGGATATGGGATAGTTGCATAACTTCCAGACCTGCATCCATTTTGACTGGGCTTCCTGCAGAAGTTGTAAGCCGATCGCTTGAAGTGGCATCTTGGATGATGCCAGTAGCATTTAACTTGAAAGAAATTTCAGGTACAAACGATCACCTGGAACTTCGGATGTCGATGGGTGAGATTAAGCAACGCTGCGACAGATTGCAGGAGACGATCAGGAAAGTATTGCCAGCAATGTTTGCTACGGTCAGACGTGGTACTTCTGGCAGATTGAATTTATGTGCTATGCCTCTGGAAATTGAGCCAGATGATCTTGCGTGGTTAGACAGGTTTCTGCTTTCTTCTTCTTTGACTCTTGGAAGCCGGGATTCCAACGATGAGCTTCTCTTCTGTGGAGATGGGGGAATTATTTTTTCTCCTTTAAGGCACATCGGATATCTGGGCAGTCCAGGCGGTGTAGTCGATGCACTGCTTCTACAAGTTGAATCATTTCTGGCTTTTACTGAATCATTTGTCAGTGGCGATATGGATGCAGCGCGATTAGCTCTTGGCGATGAAGTGATTGATACCGGTGTTTTACTTGGGGTATGGCGGCTGCTCGATAGTACTCGTAAATCAACTGTTGCTTTGGTTGAACCTGAGCAGTGGCAGCAACTGGATGACGAAAAAACAATGGCAGCAGGCGTTTTGCTCGCGGATCTTTCCAGAGAACAAATCCAGTGGCATAAGCGATTAACTAGCGCATGGCGTGCCGGTTTCATGGAAGATGTGTTGCCGGAATTAACTGGAATGGGAATTCAAGATGAAGGCCAATTGATTTGTGGAATTGGTAACCAAAATGCGAGGGAACTCACAAGCTTCCTCTGTCGATTGGAAACTGGTCAGGTTGTATTGCGTGGCAGATCCGGAAGCTGCAGGGTTGATTCCCTGATAATTGGACTTCGAGAAGCTATCTACAATGGTCTGCCAGTGAACGCAATTTCGGTTCATTCTCCAGACACAAGTAGTGCCACAGATTTTCATATGTTGTGGCGTAAAGTCTTGCCCGGATATTCCATTCCTGCAATCTCGGTTTGTGGGCGTGAAGAATGGGTTGGCGAGATACCATCGGAGGGTGCTGTTGCAATTCAGCCTCAAGAGGAAGTTGCGGTTATTCTCGAAACGCAGAATATGGAAACTCTTGATCGGTACCGTGTTGCACAGCGGTTTAAGAATGGTCGAGTGATTTCAGTTTACGACCCAATGCTTGCAACAGAAGAGTGGGAGCACATGTTCCTGACTACTCCATCTGATCATGAAATTATCGATTTCAAGGATAAAGCAAAAATATCAAGACAAGTTAATGACAGTATTGAAGAATTTCTTGCTATCAATAAAATGGAAAGCTCCAAAAGTGATTGGAAACATTTTGACGATGGTTCTTCTGCTTCTCATATGACATCAAATATGGACGAGGCTATTGCAGATATAACGAACAGCTGTTCAGGTGGTGTTACAATAGTTGCGCCTCTTGTAGCGGATATTGAATATATCGGCAGGGGGCTTGCTCAACAGGGATGGCATGCAGTATTTAATGAAGAGCTTGATTCCATGTTGCTGCCAGGTGTGCTGGAGTTTATTGCTGCTGCATTTGATCTGGTTGCTGCTGAAGATGAGCCCAGTATTCTTGAACCGTTGTTACCTCCTTCTGCAAAAGAAAGTTACCGTCGATGGTATTCTGGAGGAGACGTTTCAACAATTTTGACTGTGTCTGACATGATGAATTCCGCCGGTAGATCCTCATGGTCCAAATCCTTGTTCGATGACCCTGCCTGCAGGCAACGTATTGAACGAATTGTTGTTGATGCTGGCAATGAACCGTTGGATCGATTTGTTTCAAGACCACTTTTCGCTGCATGGAGGCAGGAAGTCTCCTGTCTGCCGGGAGTAAGTCAGGTTGAAAACAGAACTCAAGTTGCCAGACTTATGACAACTGATGAGACCTCAACAGTTTCAACAGATACTCTTGCATATTTATGCAGAGGAAGTGAACCTTCAGCAATTCATTACAAAGTAATCTGCAGGGCAAAGAAAAATTTGAAGGTTTATTATCAGGAGAGGTCTCCACTTTCAAGAGATGTGCATGAAGATTAAGCCCGATGCTTTCGCCAGCGATTTATTGTAATATAGGAAACTGCGTAAACAATTATTCCGACAACAATCCCGACGGGAATAGAGCCCAACCAAGCCTCCAGATATACTTCGCCCAGAAGCTCAAAAAGCTCTTTAGCACTTTGCTCTTCAGCCAGCCAGTGAGGGAAGTCTTTTCCAACCATCCAGAGCCCAACTTTAATATCGAGTATAGTTAGTGGAATCAAGGAAAGCGGATTAGATACGTTGGAACCAACAAAGGCTGCAAGTCGATTTACTCTGAACAGAAAAGCCAGACCAAGGGCCATCCATGTGTGAACTCCAACAATTGGAGTAGGCGCAATGAATGCTCCCAGTGCCATAGCCAGACACAGGTTGTGAGTAGAGTGATCTGAGCCCGCCAGTGCGGGCAGTACATTTTTCCAACCCGGCCAGTCCGGTCGTTTCATTTGTCTTTCCTTGTACAGTTGCTGGTCGATGGTTATCTTTTCCATGACACTGAATAATCATAACAGTTTAAGCTTGGACTCTGAAGGAGAAAAAATGAATCTGCCGTTTGTACCTTACCGCATAAAAGTAGTAGAAAAAGTTCGTAAGGTAAGTAGAGAAGAGCGAGCTGAACTTCTTGTTAAGGCTGGTTACAATCTTTTTGGAATCCCTGCTGATTCTATATATGTAGACCTGCTGACTGATAGTGGTACTTCTGCAATGAGCGATGCGCAATGGGGTGCCTTGATGCAGGGCGACGAATCATACGCAGGCAGTAAAAACTATTTTGATTTTGAAGAAACAATCAGAGGCATTTTTGGTTACAAACATGTAATTCCAACTCACCAGGGACGTGTTGCAGAAAACCTGCTTTTTTCAACTTTATTGACAAAAGAATCTGTGGTTCCAAATAATATTCACTTTGACACTACTCGTGCAAATGTTGAGTACAAAGGAGCTAAAGCGTTAGATTGTGTTATCGATGAAGGGCTTGACCCGGAAATCGATCACCCATTTAAAGGTAACATGGACCTGGCAAAGCTTGATGCAGCTTTTGCTAAATATGGCAATGAACGAATTCCATTTGTGATGCTGACCATCACAAACAATAGCGGTGGTGGACAGCCTGTCGCACTGGCAAACATCAAAGAAGTAAGCCGATGGTGTAAAGAGCACAACTTGCCATTGATTTTCGATGCCTGTCGTTTTGCTGAGAATGCCTGGTTTATTAAAAAACGCGAAGATGGCCAGCAACAGAGAACAGTTGCCGATATATCTGCTGAAATATTTTCATACGGCGATGGCTGTACAATGAGTGCCAAGAAGGATGCTCTGGTAAACATTGGCGGTTTCCTTTGTTTGAATAATGATGAATGGGCTGAGAAAATAACGAACCTTCTGATTTTGATTGAAGGTTTCCGAACTTATGGAGGCCTTGCTGGACGCGACCTTGCTGCAGTTGCTCAAGGCTTGCGCGAAGTCCTTGATGAAGATTATCTGGAATATAGAATTGGCCAGGTTCGTCGGATGGGCGAATTGATGGAAGAGCGTGGCGTGCCAATTCTGAAACCTATTGGTGGTCATGCAGTCTACGTCGACGCAAAACGAATGCTTCCACATATTCCTCAATCAAAGTTCCCAGCTCAGGCACTGACTTGTGCATTGTTTCTTGAGGGCGGAGTTCGTAGTGTTGAAATTGGCAGTTTGATGTTTGCAGCAAAAGACCCTGACAGTGGTGAAATGGTACACCCGGCTATGGAACTTGTGCGTCTTGCCGTTCCCAGAAGAGTCTACACAGAAACTCACCTGGCATTTGTTGCCGACGTATGCGCTGAGCTGATGTCGATGGGTGACAAGTTGCAAGGTCTTGAAATTATCAAGGAAGCTCCGGTCTTGAGGCACTTTACAGCAAAGCTGAAACCGGTAAATGGTGGCAACTTAATCAGTGAGTAGTTTGATGTCAGAGAGCCTGGTAATAATCGCTGGTCTTGAAGGTAAACTCAATGATGAGGTTTTTGCTGTTGCCACAAAAGCTGTTCGGCACCTCAACTTGTCTGGCTTGATTGATAGCGTAGAAATGATATTCGATGATATTGAGCCAGGGCAAAAGCCCTGGTTCTCTTTCAAAAATCCAAGATTTCCTGTAATCTGGGCCCATGCTGGTGACTTGTCAGAACTACCGACTGAAAAGCAGTATGAGTGGGAATTGTCAGAACTAGAGCACAATACAAATAACCTTGAAATTAACTCAACAGAAATTTCAAAATTTATATATCATCAATTATTGGTCTTGAGAGACTTGCTTGATGGTAGTGTTGTTATTCAGGACGATATGCCTGAGTCTCTGCAACATAGTTGGTCTATTTCAGTTGATGGCAGATTACAGCAGATGGGTTTCCCAGGGTATTCTGCAGCTGAATGCAGACGCAGATTCTATCGAATATACTCCACAACAGGAGTGTTGTTGCCTATACATTGGGAGACATTTCGGGAGCTGTGGGAGGCAGAAGATGTCAATATCGATATCTTGAAAAATGCTTGTTCCAGGCTACCTGTAATTTGATTTGAGAAAACAGCACACTGGTTCTTGCTTTTTTAGTAATAAATCGCCAATTTCATTAAGGTTCAACTTATAATGCAGGTTGACCATATTAGTTCTAAGGGATAATATTCCTGTCTGTTAAGAACAGTTTTCTATCACTGGTTGATCCAGTGCATTTAATACTCCAAGGGAGGTCCTCGATGTTCGCTGCTTTTAATCAGGTGCGCCTGACCGTTCTACTGATGGCTGCACTAGCCGTTTTTGGCCTAATCACCATTACCGGTTGCGGTGACGATGAAGTTATTGATCCTTTTGTCTACACCACAATGGCTCGTGTCATGGATGGTGACACTTTAAGCACAAACTTCCTATTCGAGATTGATACTCCTGAACTGGATTATGTTGTAGGCGATGTTGCAATTGTCAAAGACGGAAACCGGATGGAATTCCTGGTCGGTCCAGACCTGGAAAATACATTTGCAAATTATGCAGGTGGGAAAATTGGCATCGAAAAAAGATTTGCTCACGGTGCAAACACAAGTCACATGTTCATGATGCGTTCCCGCAATGGCGAGATGACAACTCCTGTTGATTCAGTTGAGGCTTATGTCCTGCCATCAATCTTCCAGGCTTCAAAGTCACAGATTGAGACTCCTGGCGCTCCACTGCCTGAACTAAGCTGGAAAAAGCCTAGTCGTATTAAAGAGTTCATGCCTGAGAATGAAGGCGATGCTCTAATTGAAGTACAGTCTATGGTTAGTTCATTTGTAAATGTTCCAAGACTCGATCTCTCTGAAGAAGCTGCAGCAGTTGCTGGTCCAGCTGATCGTGACTGGTACATCGTATTCCCGAAAGCTTCATTCAAGGTTGTTAATCTTGATCCAGGCGCAGAGTACATGCTTAATTTGCTGGTTGAAAAGAATCTTCCTCTGATTGGATCTTTTTCAGTTGTAAGTGTTGTTGAGGGCATTAGAGATCGCAAAAAGACTCATGGCGATCTTGGTCATATCATGGGTGAGATGCAGATAAACTGGTTCAAGTATGCCAACACATTTGTTAATGCTGTTGAGTAATCCAGTTAAGTAATTAAAAAGAGGGCTTCCATATGGAGGCCCTCTTTTTTTATATCAGTTTGTACAATAATTTATCGATATCAAGAACATCACTTCTGACAGCACTCTCATTTTTCATAAGAGTAGATTTATGGAATTCATTAGCTTGAATGCCAACCATAAATCCATGCTCTCCGCCAATTATCATTTCTGCTGCTGCAGTACCGAGTTTTGTTGCCAGATTTCTGTCGTAGGCAGTAGGTTCGCCACCTCTTTGTACGTGGCCAAGCACAACCATTCTGACTCCACGATTTAATTTATTGCGAATATCTGACTCGATGTGTGAAGCCTTTGCTGCGCCTTCAGCAACTACAATGATGGAGTGTTCTTTGCCTCGATCATAGCCATTCTTTATGCGAGTGCAGATCTGATTTATATCCCATTCTATTTCAGGGACTATCATTTCCTCTGCACCGCAAGCCAAGGCAGTATGAGCTGCAAGCAGTCCACATCGTCTACCCATTACTTCAATGATAAATATTCTTCCATGGCTACTGGCTGTGTCACGGATTTTATCAACAGCATCAACTGCAATATTCAGTGCTGTGTCGAAGCCAATTGAAATTTCAGTACCCGGGATGTCGTTATCGATAGTTGCAGGAACACAGACAACTGGAATACCGAACTTCTCTTGAAGTACGGTTCCGCCGCGACAGCTACCATCACCACCAATTATAACTAGCCCATCAAGATTCATCTTTGGTAGTTGTTCTGCAACAGCTCGCTGGCCATCTTCATTTTCGAATTCGGGGTATCTGAAGGTACGCAGGACTGTGCCACCCTTATGCAGGATACCACCGGTATTTCGGCGAGTCATTATTGAAAAGTCACCCTGAGAAAGCCCAAGCCAACCTCTATTGATTCCAATAACTTCAATGTCATGATTCATTGCAGTTCTGGCAACTGCCCTTACTGCGGCATTCATTCCAGCTGCATCGCCACCACCAGTAAGTATTCCTAATCTTTTCATTTATTTCTCTTTCTCTTTGCGCCACTGCAGAATGCTCTCAAGCCTTTCTTTATAGCGTTTTTCATTTCCACGCTCGGTGGGGTGGTAAAACCTTTTGTTTTTTATTGCATTTGGAAGACATGACATAGCAGTTACGCCTTCTTCAGTGTCATGAGCATATTCGTAGCCTTTACCATATCCAAGTTGTTTCATCATCTTGGTGGGGGCATTTCTGATATGCTTTGGAATCGGGTGACTAATTCCTTTTTTTACAACCTTGGATGCATCGCTGTATGCCATATAAACTGCATTGCTTTTAGGTGCCATTGACACATAGGTCACAGCCTGACCCAATGCAAGCGCACATTCCGGCATTCCCAGAAATTGAACAGTGTCACGTGCGGCAATTGCCTGGACCAGTGCATTAGGGTCTGCCATTCCGATATCTTCACTGGCCATGCGCACTATTCTACGGGCAATATAAAGTGGATCTTCGCCAGCTTCAAGCATTCTAGCCAGGTAGTAAAGGCTAGCATCCGGATCACTGTTGCGGACAGATTTATGAAGTGCTGAAATAAGGTTGTAATGTTCTTCGCCAACACGGTCATATTTTAAAGTGCGTTCCTGAATCATTGACTCCAGCAATTCAGAGTTGATCGTTTTTGTGTCTTTTGGAGCAGAGAGTACAGCAATTTCCAGAAGATTAAGTGATGTTCTGGCATCGCCATCGCCCAGGATGGAAAGCATATCTATTGCAGATTCATCGAATTCAATATTGTACTTCTGCAATAATTCATCATTTGCCAGTGCGCGAATCATTAAATCTTTCAAGTTGGGTCGCGTCAGCTCTTCAAGAACGAAAAGTCTCATTCTGGACAGCAGAGCAGAGTTGATTTCAAATGAAGGGTTCTCAGTTGTTGCACCAATCAGGATAACTTCTCCCGATTCAACTGGCGGGAGTAGAGCGTCCTGTTGCGCTTTGTTGAATCGATGTATTTCATCCAGAAATATAATAGTTTTCTGGCCAGTTGCTCTTAACAGTTTTCCAGCTTCACTCATCACAAGCTTAAGCTCTTTACTGCCAACTTGAACTGCACTGTATTCCAGAAATCTGGCTGAACTGCTATTGGCAATTACTCTGGCCAGAGTTGTTTTACCACAACCAGGGGGACCCCAAAACAACATCGACGGCAAAGTGTCACTCTCTGTCAAAGCCCTTAATGGTTTGCCGATGGCAAGAAGATCAGGCTGTCCTATTACTTCATCAAGAGTAGTTGGACGCATACGCTCAGGCAGAGGTGCACCCTTGTTAGTGATGATGTTATCTGGAAATAAGTCGTTGTCATTCATACACCCATACTAACGGTTTGAGTTGTTATTGCAAGAGTTAGCATTGACTTAATCTGCAACCTTGTTTAGTGTTCTACAACTATTCTAATTGAGGAGAAAAATGTCAGATTGCATCATAATTATACTCGATGGCATCGGTGTAGGTGAATTACCTGATGCTGATGAGTACGGCGATATCGGCTCTGATACTTTAGGAAACACAGCTAAAGTACATGGTGGCTTGAACCTCCCAAATCTGCAAAAGTTGGGTCTCGGCAATCTGCATAGTGTTGACGGTGTCCCTCCAATTGATTCCCCAATTGCTTCTTATGGTAAAATGAATGAGTTATCCAAGGGCAAGGACAGCACTACAGGTCATTGGGAATTGATGGGTGTAGTCACCGATGTAGCATTTCCTACTTACCCTGATGGATTTCCTGAAGAAGTCGTTTCCAGATTTACCGAACTGACAGGCTATGAAATTATTGGTAACAAGGCAGCTTCCGGTACAGAAATAATAGATGAACTGGGTGAAGAGCATATACAGAGTGGCAAGCTGATAGTGTATACATCGGCTGATTCAGTTTTTCAGATAGCAGCTCATACTGACATAGTTCCGTTGGAGGAGTTATACAGAGTATGTGATATTACCAGGGAGTTTTTGCAGCCACCTCATAAAATGAGTCGGGTAATTGCCAGGCCGTTTGCAGGGAGTAAAGGCGAATTTGCCAGAACTCCTGATCGTAAAGATTATTCGGTTGTTCCTCCGGAATCACTAATACTTAAACAGCTTGAAAATGCTGGTGTGGAAGTAGTTGCGATTGGTAAAATAAGTGATCTTTATGCAGGATTTGGAGTATCAAGAAAACTTGTTTCCAAATCAAACGCTCAAGGGATGAGTGTGCTGGAAGAACTTTACACTCAGGAAGCTGCTACAGATAGATTGATACTTCTTAACCTTGTGGATTTTGATATGCTTTGGGGGCATCGGAATGATCCTCTAGGGATGGCTGAAGACCTTGAGGTTTTTGACAAGTGGTTTGGTTCATACCTTCAAACTTTGCGCAATGATGACCTGCTTTTATTGACTGCCGATCATGGCAATGATCCAACTTCTGGAAGTAGCGACCATTCTCGCGAATATGTTCCTGTTATCGGAATGATAAAAAGTAACCCCATAGGAACTGATTTGGGGATTAGAAGTTCATTTGCCGACTTCGGCAAAACAGTAGCCGATTACTTTAATATTCCCGGAGAATTTCCTGGAATAAGTTTTTTAGATCAGATTAGAGGGAAGTGATGAAAAAAGAACTTATCGATGCCGCTCGTGATGTTATGCAATTCAGTCATTCTCCATATTCTCTTTTTAGAGTTGGAGCAGCTGTACTTGGTAACGATGGCAAGGTATATACAGGCACAAACGTTGAAAACGCCAGCTATGGGCTGTCAATCTGTGCAGAACGTGCTGCAGTGCTGAAGGCTGTTGCTAATGGTGTTAAATCAATTTCTGCATGTGCTGTAACTACTGATACAGCTAATCCAGCAGCACCATGTGGTGCTTGCCGGCAAGTATTGCTGGAGTTTGGGCCAAATATGGATATCTACCTTTCTGGAAAATCTGGAGATATTGTCGATGTGAATTTGTCTGATTTATTACCAATGCCATTTACATCGCTTGAATTGGAGTAAGTTTTGGATTTAGTAAAACTAATTGAACAGAAAAAGAGAAAACAGGAATTAACGCAGAGTGAGATCAGAGAGCTGATAGAAGGATTTACTTCAGGTTCAGTTCCAGATTATCAGATGTCTGCATTTTTGATGGCTACCTGGTTTAACGGCATGACTGAAGATGAGATTACAGCATTGACTGCTTCAATGATTGCTTCTGGACAGGAACTGGATACCAAACCATTGGGAGAGTTTTCTGCAGACAAACACAGTACTGGTGGAGTGGGAGATAATGTTAGTCTATTGCTGGGGCCGCTGGCTGCAGCATGTGGGCTAAAAGTGCCGATGTTGTCCGGACGTGGCCTTGGCCATACCGGTGGCACTCTGGATAAACTTGAAGCTATTCCTGGATATCGTATCGATATGTCTAATGAAGAATTCCTGGATATTACCAACAGAGTTGGCTGTGCAATTATCGGTCAAAATAAAGATATCGCACCTGCCGATGGTAAGATCTATGCAATGAGAGATGTTACAGGAACAGTTGACTGTGTTCCTTTAATTACTGCCAGTATAATGAGTAAAAAACTTGCAGCTGGTCCAAAGACAATAGTGATAGATCTCAAAGTAGGTTCCGGAGCATTTATGACCAGTATGGATGATGCCAGGACTTTGGCGGATTCCTTGGTAAGGGTTGGCAAGTTGTGGGGCAGAAACATGTCGGTGATTTTTTCAGATATGTCTCAACCACTTGGAGTGGCAGTTGGTCACGCTAATGAGACAATTGAAGCTTTTGCTGCACTCAGACCTGAGGGTTTGGAAAATTCTCCTCGGGATCTGGTCGATCTTACTATTGCTCTGGTTGCTTCAATGCTGACTACCTCTGGTAAATGTGCCAGTGCTGAAGATGCTGAGAAACTTATAAGAGATGTATGGTCCCAGGGTAAGGCCTTTTCCAAAATGGTCGAGTGGGTAGAAGCTCAAGGTGGCCAAATAGATCCATCCAGGCCAGACTTTGGATTAGTAGTTGCCCCTGAATTACTTGTGGTTAAAGCTGAAAAAGCTGGTTTTGTGAGTGAAATAGACTGTAGGGCAATAGGGCTTTCGCTGAGACCTCTCAATGGCGCCAGAAGTTCAGTTGATGATAAACTTGACTTGAGCACTGGCGTAGAGTTCCTGGTTGCTGTGGGGCAGGAAATTGCTGTTGGTCAGGAGATTGCAATAATCAACGGGCATGATGCCGCTGCTGGCAAGCAAGCTGCATCGATGATTCAAAATGCTGTTGAAATATCAGCCAGCTCAACAAAGAGCAGGGACTTGATTATCGATAAAATCTAGAGGCCGAATTCATCTTCTTCACTATCGAGTGTATTGAAGTCACGGTTCAGGCCCTCGAAGTCTTGCAATGTTCCTCCATGCATATCACATGTGCGTTGAGGGAAGTTGTTTTCCAGGAATACTTCTGCTTTGGTTGAGTCGCAATTTGTAGTGGCGAGCATGCCAGAGCGCAGGCAGACCAATCTATCCACAATACCTTTTGGCCTTGTGAATGGTTCATCTGGTTTACCTCTAGTTATTTTGCCCATGTAATCTGCCCAGATTGGCATTGCCATGTGAGCTCCCGTGCCGTGCTTACCCATCGATACTTTTTTATCGAAACCAACCCATACTCCTGCAGCATAGCTTGGAGTAAAGCCTACAAACCAGGCATCGGTATAATTGTTATATGTACCAGTCTTGCCAGCTCCAGTCTTTGTGAAGCCACGCCAGCGAGCTCCTCGTGCTGTTCCCTCTTCCAAAGTGGAGGTCATAAGGTCACACATCATATATGCAGTGGCAGCATCCAGAACTTCGGTTTGTTTAATCAGGTTTTCTTCCAGGATCTCTCCATCAGCTGTTTCAACTCTGGTTATGAAGTAAGGTTCTACTCGGACACCATGGTTGGCAAAAGATGCATAAGCTGAAACCATCTCAAAGAGATTGACTTCACCAGCGCCAAGTGCAAGTGCATGAACTGGTGGTAATTCAGTTTTAATGCCAAGCTTTCGTGCTTGCGCCAGGACAGGACCAACACCAAAATCATTTATAAGCTTTGCAGTAACAACATTTTTACTTCTGCTCAGACCGTATCGTAGTGAAATTTGACCCATAAATTTGTTATTGAAATTTTTAGGCCTCCACAAACTTACACCTGTATCTATAACAACAGGTGAATCAAGTAAAAGAGAACAGGGCATATAGCCATGTTCCAGAGCAGTCAGGTAAACAATTGGTTTGAATATTGAGCCAGGCTGCCTGTTTGCCTGAATTGCAAGATTGAATTTATAATCGTCATATGATCTTCCGCCATAGAGAGCCAGAACTGCACCAGTTCTGGTATCGATCAGAACCGATGAGCTTTGCAAGTAATCAATCGTTGCAGGTCTTTGCCCTTCTGCAGACAGACTGTCAAACCTGGCGCGGGTCATTTCAAAATCGTTTTCTGCTTCCATTTTTAATAAATGAGATTCTGCAGCTTCGTCCATCCATTTCTGGTATTGCGGTATCATTGTTGTTGTTACTTTAAGGCCATCGGTGTAGAGGCCATCGTAGCCGTATCTGGCTTCAATCTGTCTGCGTATCTCTTCTATGAAATAGCTGCCCTGTTTGTCTCTTGCTTCACGATTCCCACTTGAGTCAACAGTTTTAACAGGTGTTTCATTTATGATTGAAGCTTCAGCGCTTGTCAGTGAACCATTAGCAACCATCGATATTAAAACAATGCGTCTTCTTTCATAGGCTCTGTCAAGGTGTCGGAAAGGAGAGAAGGTAGTAGGACGGTTTGGTACTCCCGCTATCAATGTCATTTCGGCATCGTTGAGATCCCAGACATCTTTATTGAAAAAATAGTTGGCTGCTTCTTGAACCCCATATACACCGTTTCCAAAGAGTACTTCGTTGAGATACATTTCCAGAATCTCATCCTTGCTGTATGTCTGTTCAATCTGAATTGCAAGAATGACTTCTTTAATTTTACGAGTATATGTTTTTTCATTATCAAGAAATACATTTTTCGCAAGTTGCTGGGTGAGAGTACTGGCTCCGGGGCGGGTGTTTGTTGTCAGATTTACCCAGACTGTTTTAATAATTCTTATCGGATCAACACCATAATGACTGTAAAAGCGTTTGTCTTCTATGGCTAGAAAAGCTTGTTGAAGCCTGGTGGGGATTTTTGATAGAGGTACTATTGTTCGCTTTTCTCGATAGAATTCTTTTATCGTATCACCGGTTGCAGAGTATACAACAGTCTTACGAGGAGGCTCGATTGATCTGATTACTGAAAGCGACGGGAGGTCTTTGGATAGTTTCTGAAGTTGCCAGACCCCAGTCCCAGCAAGAAAAAGGGTCAGTCCAGTTACTAGCAGAATCGAGATTCTTCCAGTATATTTAGGTAGAGTTGCGTTTAGTAAGTTCTTCATGATACCGCGTAAATTAAACTAGTTTTTACTTAAGAGCAACTGTATAAACACGGGTTGAAAAAAGGAGTTTCATTATTTTAAAAAAAAGTGCTTTTTCTTTTTGACAAGTGTGCAGATGGGGGCTAGTTTACCGCTCCGTTGGTTGAGTGACTTGTTGCTTCAACTGACAGATCTGAAAACTGGTAACGGTTTGAGGCTCTACAGGTAAGTTAAGTTTTTTTTAGAATTTGCTTGACTTCTTTTTTAGCCTGTAGTAACTTCTGCCGTCGACCCGTAAAACGGATTGTTCCGGTGGCAATAGCCTTTGGGGCCTGATCTTTGACAACGAAATAGCGTATGATTGACCCGACGATTTCTAGAGTGCTTCACTCAGATTTATCTGCTGTGAAGTCCTTGAGTAACTAAAAAACAAAAGACAGAAGCATTGCTTCTGTTGTTATATATTTTAACAACGGAGAGTTTGATTCTGGCTCAGAACGAACGTTGGCGGCGTGGATTAGGCATGCAAGTCGAACGAGAAAGCTTCCTTCGGGAAGTGAGTACAGTGGCGAACGGGAGAGTAACGCGTGGGAAATCTACCCTTTTGTGGGGGACAACATCTCTAACGAGATGCTAATACCGCATACGACCTCAAAGCTGCATGGCTTTGAGATGAAAGGTGGCCTCTATTTATAAGCTATCGCAAAAGGATGATCCCGCGTCTCATTAGCTAGTTGGTGAGGTAATAGCTCACCAAGGCAACGATGAGTAGCCGGCCTGAGAGGGTGTCCGGCCTCACTGGGACTGAGATACGGCCCAGACTCCTACGGGAGGCAGCAGTCGAGAAGCTTCGGCAATGGGGGAAACCCTGACCGAGCGACGCCGCGTGAGTGATGAAGGCCCTAGTGGTCGTAAAGCTCTGTCAGAAGGGAATAAATGCTTGTAGCTAATACCTGCAGGAGTTGAAGGTACCTTCAGAGGAAGCACCGGCTAACTACGTGCCAGCAGCCGCGGTAATACGTAGGGTGCGAACGTTGTTCGGATTGACTGGGTATAAAGGGTTCGTAGGCGGACTAATTAGTCTGAGGTGAAAGCCAGCGGCTCAACCGTTGAATTGCCTCCGATACTGTTAGTCTTGAGTCCGTTAGAGGGTGGTGGAATTCCTGGTGTAGCGGTGAAATGCGTAAATATCAGGAGGAACACCAGTGGCGAAGGCGGCCATCTGGGACGGAACTGACGCTGAGGAACGAAAGCTAGGGTATCAAACGGGATTAGATACCCCGGTAGTCCTAGCCGTAAACGATGGGCACTAGGTGTTGGAGGATTCTACCCCTTCAGTGCCGCAGCTAACGCATTAAGTGCCCCACCTGGGGAGTACGATCGCAAGGTTGAAACTCAAAGAAATTGACGGGGGCCCGCACAAGCGGTGGAGCATGTGGTTTAATT
>CAYTFE010000018.1:0-38244 GCA_964437115.1 uncultured Fibrobacteraceae bacterium
AGCCCCTGTTCTTTAGAGTGGGGGCTTTTTATTGCCCGTCACGTAAAATTCCCAACAGTTTCCACTGTTTGTTTGAGATCCCATAATGAGCGGTAGTTGGTGGAAGTTGTTCACCGTTTGAGTTGGTAGCTATCCATTGCAGTACTAGATAGTCTTCATCAATACCATGCAGGTCAAAAGTAACTGCCGGGTTTGCCATTTGCTTTGGAGATGAGCAGATTAGTTTGCCATCGATATCAAAAAGTTCAGCCTGCCAGGTAAGTCCTGAATATTTGCCAAGGATATTCAACGCCTGGAAGCGCAGCAGTCCAAGTCTGCCAGCAACTCGCAGAGGGTCATCGATATTTCCAACCGGACTAACTTTTCTCAATGCCCAATCAACAGTTTTATCTCTGCGCTGAATCAGAATGCCAGTCATAATATCTTCAATATTTTCAGAGCTGTATTTGCCACCGGAAACTGCAGCATGAATCATTTCATCAGTAATTTGCATAAGTTTTGTGCCTGCCCAGAAAGCATCGGCAGGGCTACAGTTCGAGAAGTAGTCATTGGCATAATTTGGTTTCCAGATTGCAGGGTCAAAAACATCGGCTTCCAATAATCCAATTTCAGGATGAGGGACAGCACCGAGCAATTCATACGGCTGAACTGCCAGGCCAAGTGCAGGTATTCCTGTTAACATTTTACCCAAATCAAGGTCATGTTCATAACCGATGCGTGATTCGTGTCTCGATGCCCAAAAACCGCCAAGACAACCGTCAAAATCGACCAGATAATGTCTCACATAGCCTGTTTCATTTTTGCCGATAAATATATCCAGCGTATTATCAACTTTTTGATCTATGTGATTGAGCCATGCACCAAAAACTCGCAGAGCTCTTAACGAGCGTCTGTTCTGGTGAGGAATTTTGTCATTGGGGTCATCAAGTCTTGTGCCTTGATAGCTGTAACCTCCAAGAGGTTTGCCTGGCAAAAATCTGCTGACAAGAGCTCTTGTCATTCCACCGGAGCACTGACAGTGAGGAGAAGATAGAACATTTTCCAGATCTTCTCTGAGCATTTTTCGTTTAACGCCTAGTGAGTCTTTTGTTTTTGCTTTTTCACCAATCAGCAAATCGGCAGGAAGAAAAGCGACTACTCTGTCGTCAGGAGTGTTGTAGCCCAGAGCGTAAAACAGCTTGTTTGCAACAACATCGGCAGCAGTTGAAACAACTGGTTCGCCTGGCTTGTCGAACTTGCAAATCCAGCGCACACCACGACTATCAGAGAAAATAAATCCTGGATTTCGACCACCAATTTTCATGCCGGTCACAATCCACGGTTTGAAAGACTCAGGACCGGGGTCTGAAATAAGCAAATCATTAGCAGTAAGTGAGACTCTGTTAGTGTACCAACTTGAGTTTGGTACTTCACCCATTGAGTTAACATCAAGCGCGGGGGCTGGGCTCGATGGGTCAATCCCAAGTCTGGTTTGCCTTAGAATCAGGTTGTCTACAAGATGGCTTAATCGTTTGTAATCAGTTTCAAGTGGTTCAGCAATTGGTGTTGTGTCATGAGTAACTTCAATTACAGGATTATCTGTAAACCTGATTCTGTCCGATGAAGAACAACCTGCGACAATAAGCAATAGGAGTAACCACTTTTTCATCGGAGCCTCCTTGAACGGAGGCTGAAAACTGTACTGGTTCCAACATAGATATGGTTACCTTCATTACTGTGCGCCCACTGTAATGTTATCGGTGTGCCCTGGACGTTCATTGCCAGGCCAGCACCCCAGGAATGTGCAAAGTCTTCTGTGCTCAAGTAATCCCATTCTGAAGCTACTGAGCCCCATTCAGAAAACAGCCTGCCTTGAATGTTGGCTGTAACGGGATATCGATATTCAACTGTTGAGAGAGTCATGTGTGTATCTGTGAATCGATAATAATCATAGCCACGCAGGGTGTATCTGCCACCCATGTTGATCATTTCAGTGTAGGGGATTTGATCACGATCAGAACACTCCATTCCCTCAATAAAGAATCGGAATGCCAGTGACCTTCCCTCGCGCCATAACTGGTGGAAGTATTGGTACTCACCACTGAAATTGGAATAGTTTTCGTCACCAGTGGAATCATCCTGAACTATGCCGCCAATGAGGCGGACGAGGGAGCCGTCGGTTGAGAAATCTTCCGAATTTCTTGTATCCCTGCAAGCTGAAAGTTCCAGGCCCCAATATCTGCTGTGTTCTGCAGTTGCGAAAAGTGCAGGGAAATTGTCAGATACAGTTGCGCCATCGTCAGGATTGCCCAAGTCAGTTATTCTGCGCCAGATTGATCCTTTGACCACGCAATTTTCACTGATTGCAAGGCCACAAGAAGCATCTATCAACAGATATCTGCGGTGAGCATCAGTGCGTTCAGGTGAGCTGTTCATACCGAGTCCATAGAAGGGGACATCATTTTTCATTTCATGTCTGATCAGAAAATTAAAACCGACAGGCTCAACAGGATTGGCAAACTCAAAAGAGAGAATGTTATTTCTAGGTGAAAGAAATCCGGCAGTTGCACTGTAATTAAATTCAGAGCCCAGAAAATTCTGGCTGTCGGCATGGATGCCGGCGAGGGTCATCCCGTATCCACTTTCGTAACCAAATCGGGATGAAATTTTTGTGTCGATGCGGTCAATATTCCAGGAAAGCAGTCTGGCGAAACTTCTGGAGACATGCCATGTCTCATCTATTTCTGCTGCCCAGACTATAGGTCTGAATCCAATCTCAAGGATTGCATAGGGGATATAGCCAGCATACTTCGCAGCTTTTACATGGAACGGGTCATGGTTTTCAAGCGGTTGCTCTGTGCCTCTGGTCTGCCACGGCTCTGTTGTGGTTGAGTCAGTTGGAGCGGTCTCGGCAACTGCTGTTCCAGCTATTAGCAGAAGCAACAGTAACAGTCTCAACTCTCAACCTCCGCGGTAAGTTTTTTGTTCAGCTTTCCTATCGCAACTGCAAGTGCAATCCAAATCATAACCAGTACAATGTTGATTATAGCAAAACCGGCTAATGAAAATCCGAGTGCCGTGCCAGTAAACACTACAAGAGCCGAAGAGACATCTCCCATCCGTACAAAGAAAGTATCGATTGCCTGTTTGCCTTTATACTTGGCAGTAACCGAAGTAGGAAGGAACAGGGCGTGTCGAGTTGTATTCTGCAGAGAGTAGTCAAAAGAGTTTTCTGCAATTTTAGCAATTTTCACAATCAGGACAGTTGCACTCAATGCCATTACTGCGTAACTGCCAAGAGCAATAACTGGTAATACAAGTAGCGCAATTCTAATGCCTGCATATTTCAGGATTCGAGAAACTGCGAACAGTTGCAAGGATGCGCTGACAATATTGACGATAGTAAAGAAATTGCTGTAAAAACTGCCAATGTATTGCCCAATTTCAACTGCGGTGCCATTTGGCAAGGCACTTCTGGCAGCTTCAACCACTATTTTCCCAAGAATGAATTCACCGTTAGTATTAACCAGATTGGTCAATAGCATCAGAAAAGCAATCAGCAACAGGTACTTGTCTTTCAGTACCAGAGTGAACCCACTGATATCATCCACAGGAGGTCCTTCAACATCGCCGTTACTTTTGTGACAGCGAGCACCTGCAGGACATGGTGCTTCACTACTTGTGATAATCGATGTAATCCAGATACAGACAAGCAACAGACCGCCCGAAACAAGCATCATTTCATAGGCGCCTACGCCGTTACGAATAAGAACTCCTGCAATCCATGAGCCAAAAATTGCACCAATGCTGCTGCCAAAAGCAACGAGAGGGAAAAGCCTTTTACCTTGTTCAGGTGTGAACATGTCGTTGGCCAAAGACCAGAACTGAGCCACTACCATTAAACTGAAAACGCCTACCCAGACATAAAAAGGTATACCAAGATACGGAACATTTAGTTGAGCAAGTATGTAGAACAGTACGAGATTGGAAATAAAGAACAGGGTTAGTCTGTTGATTAGTACTAATCGATCCATTCTGTTCACAAGCCAGGAATAGACAGGAACGGCAATAAACAGGAACATAGCTTGCCCTGCAGCAGTATAACTTTTTAGTTCAGCACCGCCACCAGCAAGTATAAGTGGTTCACGAACAGTTTTGAGGATGTAGTAGCTGGTCAGCAGAACAAAAATATTAACCATAAGCAGTAGCGCTGTTTTGCACTCAGTACAGTCAACGGTTGTACAAACGCACAGCATTCTGGTTAATTTATTTTGTTTAATTACCGGCTTCTGGTTCATTTATTTTTCCAGTCAGTTAAAATCAGGTGGCACAACTGAAATCATGTGTTAACCTGAATAAAATGTCGTTCTTAAATGATAAGGAGATTGTTCTCTTGTACAAGTTGTTTCTTATTTCACTGCTGGTTGTTTTTGTAGGGTGTTTTAATTCTGGCCCGAAAGTGCTTCTCGAAATGCCAATAACTTCAGCTGATGACTGCCATGATGAAAATCTGGAGTTTGTCACAGATATTACTTTTGACGGCAATGGAGCTCTTTTTGGAGATTTCAAAGAAGAAGCTCGGTCTTTGCTTTTCAATATTGACAACCCGGATGTTGCTGGGCAGCATCTTAGTTGTACCGTTCATCTTAAAACTGAGATGCTGAGCAGTTTTCTGGTTTTTGAAATGATTATTGTTATGCCCGATGGCAAGGCGCAAGTTATTCGAACTCATGACCCACTTCTGCGTAGAACAACTGACTGGAAGCCACTGACTTTATTCCATCAGTTTGAAGAAGGGGAAAACCCGGAAAAAATCAGTTTTTTTCTGTACAATATGAATTATGGCAAATTTTGGGCGGATGATGTAATTGTGACTCTTGGAGATATCGAGTAATGAAAAAGATACTGTTCCTGATGTTGATTTTGGTGACTACGGTTTCTGCAAAAGATCCGGTTTTCACTTTGGCTGACACTTTGCTTGTTCATGCACAAATCGCTATTGATGCTGCTGACGATATTGGTGGCAAAAAGCGTGCCCCGGCAACTCGCAATCAGGCGATGGAGCTTTTTAATCAGGCAGTTATCGCGATTAACAGTAATCCCGTGGCAGCACGTGCAGGTTCATATGCAGAGAAAATCAACAAGGCAGAAGTGTCAGCATCTCGATATTATCACGGTGCAGAATATATCAGAGATTTAAGGCAATATAAACACGGCTGGGAAGAGGCAGTAAACAGTTATGATCAGTTGATTACCAATATTGGTTTATTATCTGGTGTCACTTTGGATCCATCATTGAGTGGGTCTGCTGCCGGTAGAAGTCTCATCGATATGTTGAGCGCAAGGTACAAAGACCAAAAAGTTAAACTGGCAAAACTTGAATACGAAAATAGTCAGTTACGACTTTCCGCAGGTGTTGGCAGTGCTAATAAAGATCTAACTATCACAAAGTTGCAGGATGAACTTTCAGAGCTTCGACAAATGCTTTGGGGCATGGAGCTTCGTGCTGGATCTGCTGAAGCTGATTTGTCAAAATCGGAAATAATTAGAGCTGGCGTAGAAGATGATTTGCAGAAAAAAGAAGCAATTGCAGCAGCTCGTGACTCTGTTGCGGCACTGTTTTCTGCTGACGAAGCAGAGGTAATGTTTTTATCAAGCGGAGATATCAAAGTCAGATTGACTGGGCTCACATTTGAGTCCGGGAGTGCCTGGATTGCTTCACGATACAGTGATTTGCTTGATAGACTTGCAAAAGCAACAGCTCTTTATCCTGCATCGATGATAAAAGTAGAGGGCCACACAGATAATACCGGCTCCAGACAGGGAAACATGCTCGTTTCACAACGTCGTGCCGATGCAGTCCTCAAAGCCCTTGCTCAAAGAAAAGCAACTGTTGGCAGGGAAGCAGTGGCTATTGGAGTTGGGCCGGACAGGCCAATTGCTACTAACGATACTGAAAAAGGCAAAGCACTTAACAGGCGTATTGAACTAACAATTATCAACGGCCCGGCTGAGGGTTCTTCTTGAGAATATCGCTGACAAGTTCAAAGTCGGCAGTTTTAGCAATTTTCAGTATTTCAAACATTATCATTTCGGCTGTCATTACCTGAACTCCAAGGTCGCGCATATAGGCCAGACCCAGATTTCTATTACCGACATTTCTTGAGCTGATTGCATCTGCGGCAATGCTGACTTGATACCCTTTCTGCAATAGATCTCTTGCAGTTTGATAAACACAGACATGGGTTTCCAGACCACACAGGATTATCTGTTTTCTTTTAGTACTTTCCAGTTTGGAGATAAATCCAGGGTCTCCCGCACATGAAAATGATATTTTCTCAACTGGTTTGTATTGATGAGCAGTTTCTGATATTTCTTTTACTGTTGCACCAAAAGCCTTGCTGTAATGCTCACTGAAAATCACCGGGATTTCAAGTTGATCACAAAATCGTACCAGCCGCGAGCTGTTGGCTATAACGTTGTTCATGTCATAAATCAGAGTTCTGAAAAGCTCCTGAATATCAACAACAATCAGGACTGTGTTTTGTTTTTCAAATGAGATAGGAATATTATTCACTGGCTTCCTCCAACTTGAATTCCCATTTGCAGTACCAGTTATCAGGATGTTGGTCAGGTGGACATGCAATGCAGTTTACTTTAATTCTGGGGTCAATTGTTTCTGCAAATGTCTGATATTCAACCAGGCCAACCGGTTTACATGGGAAGTCATTAAGACCATAACGCTTGCGAGCATCCTGTACTCTGCATGTTGACATCTGAAAAACCAGGTGAGTATCACTTTCTTCAACAAGTTCCTGGTCATTCAGCAATGTATAAAGTCTTGCAAAGAGACATTGCTTCAGGGCTGGTATCCCACCGCCCGGCTGAATGTACAATCGCTTCATTATTCTTTTGGCTTCTATAGGAGAGAAGCGTGCCCAGGCATTGGTGTCATGCTCAATAGCTTCTTCCATATCACGCTTTTTTTCTATCGATTGAAACCACAGTCCATCATGTGCCAGCCAGAGTTTGGCTGCATCATTGAGCCACTGTTCCAGTTCTTCCCGGCTGTATTTTGAAAGATCCATTATTTTTTCCTCGGTGGTTGATAATCAGTATTTTGTTCCACTAATTCAGCATAAGGTCCATTCCATCCAGATGCAAAAAATGTTTCAAGTTCCGATGTAAAAGAAGTACCAGAGACAAAAATCGAGACATTGCGTGAGTCGGTAAAATAGCCTTCTGACCAGTTGGAAGTTCCAACCCAGCTCTTATTGCCATCGACAGT
Organism: uncultured Fibrobacteraceae bacterium; assembly: GCA_964437115.1. Classification (GTDB taxonomy): domain Bacteria; phylum Krumholzibacteriota; class Krumholzibacteriia; order LZORAL124-64-63; family LZORAL124-64-63; genus JABIBH01. The sequence goes on from CAYTFE010000018.1 coordinate 7,268, forward strand.
CATATATTTTGGATGTTCAACTCTGGCATAGGAAATAAAGCCACCGCTCCATTCAGGAATATTACTGAATTTGATTGCAATCCCATCAACTGCAGAGAGGCTTTTGATGTGCTTGAGCTTGTAATGAACCTTGGACCAGTTGGAAAGAATCATTTCAACTTCAACACCACGGCCTGCTGCATTACGAAGTGCAGAGTCCAGGTCAGTCCATAGCGTTTTGTCGTAGTTACTCGGGTTGTATGACAGAAGCTGAATTCTGATGGAGCTTTTTGCGTTGTCCATCATTTCAATTAGAATGGGCAGGTCATGTGGAATGCCGTCAGGCAGACCAGCCGGTGGACTTGCTGCTACAGAGACTTCAACGGTTGCGTTGTTGTGCTGCAATTCAAAAGGTCCCGATTGACATACCGTGCTGATGTTTCCGTTTGAAGAATCGAAGTCAAAGATTGCTGCAACAGAGTTTGCGAGTTCCGGGTGATCAACAACCACACCCAGCTCTCTGATATGATCCAGGGCACGCCAATCCCAGTTCTGACTGCCGACAAAAAACTGCTGTCGGTCAATGATCATGAATTTGGAATGTTGAACACCGCCCCAAAGTTCACTTGCATTAAAAACTGTTGAAGTTGCGTTGGGTAGCTTGCCAATAAGATCGGGAATCTCCGGATATGTTTTATAAAACTTGCTGTCACAAACAGTTGAGACGATGACTCCACGAGCAGAAGCTTTTTCAATTGCAGATATGCAGCTGTCCAGAGAGTCCAGTGAGTCAGGGTTGTCGGAAAAATAGAACGATTCAATACAGATTGTCTCATCGGCAGAGTTTAACATCTCCAGCCATACTTCCGGAGTGTTGCGCAGATGAGAGTTGTAAACAGTTTCCATCGGCACAGACTCAACAAGTTCGATTGTGCCGGCCAGAACAGGTGAAACCAGAATCAGCAGGATCAAAAGTAGCAAAATATTCTCCGTCCAGGGAACTGTTGACATAATGTAGATGCAGTGTATTTTGTACCCGTTCTCAAGAAAAGTCAAACCTGCAGGGGGATTTCAATGAAGTTGTTAAATGTAGTACTCATTTTACTGGTTGCGGTTACTGCAACAGCTGGTCAGTTGACTGAAAATATTAAAGTCAAAGGTGATTTCCGACTGCGTCATGAGATGATTGACAAGGAAGGCTCAGAAATTCGTAATCGACAGCGGCTCCGGATGCGTCTGGGAATGACCGCACAAGTCAATGAAGACATAAAAGTGAATTTTGGGATTGCTTCTGGTGGCGGTCATCCAACATCAACCAATCAGACTCTTGATGAAGGATTTACCAGCAAGGACCTTATGATTGATGTCGCGTCTTTCGATTATACAGTTGCACAAGACATCAGTTTTACTGGTGGTAAAATGAAAAACCCATTTTACACGCCTGCAAAAACCCAACTGATCTGGGACGGCGATTTGAGACCTGAAGGTGTTGCTTTCAATTACAACTCCGGCGCAGTTTTTGCAAGCAGTGGCGCATTCAGCATCGCTGAACGGTCAGATGATATAAACGCAGCTTTGTATGCCGCACAGGTCGGCATGAGCTTTGACATCAATTCAATGGAACTGAAAATTGGAGGCAGCTGGTATAACTATTCCAAATTGTTTGATTCACAGGATTACAATTTGAATGAGTTTTTTGGTGTATTGAATTCACAGGTAGGTGGCAAACCTGCTTCACTATTTGTCGATTACTCAACAAACAGTAAAGCTGACACAGACGATACAGGTTTTTTGTATGGCGTTAAACTTGGCAAAGCCAAAAATGTGGGCAGCTGGGATGCTAAATGGAGTTATCGTAAAGTTGAAGCCAACTCAGTTTATGGTGATTTTGATGACGGCGATTTTGCCGGTGGTCAAACAGGCTATCAAGGGCATAAAGTGAATTTTGGCTACATGTTTGGTGAAAGCGCCAAGTTTGGTCTTACATACTTCATGAACGAAAAAATTGAAGACGGTGCAACATACAACCGCCTTCAAGCCGATATAAAACTGAAGTTCTAGTTCACATATCCAAGTGCGCGTAACTGTTCCATCTGTTCAGGGTCGATGCTTTGTTCATCGCCTCTGAACATTGGAGCACTGCCTTCAAGCCTTTCCAATTCATCTTCAAGCAGATAAATCATCTCTGTGGCTTTGTCCGGCTCCGATTCAAACAAATTGTTCTGCGCAAGAGGATCAACCTCAAGGTTGAACAACAGTACTTTTCTCTGCAGTTCTCTTTCTGCCGGATCCATTGTTTCAGCGCCCGATGGTTCACGGAATATTACCTGCCATTGTCCCAGAATTGCCGTTGACCAAAGTCTTTTGGTGTCATCAAACTGAGCAAGTGCCAGGTCGGTTCCTTGTCCGGTTTTGTCAATTAGAGGCAGCAACGATTCGCCTTCCCAGTATTCATCAATCTCTACACCAGCAATTTCAGCAAAGGTTGGCATGATATCAATGTTTTCAACAACTGAATCAATAACCATCGGTTCATATCTGGAAGCCGGTGCAACCAGGATTGCAGGTACGCCTATGACCTCAGGGAAAACTGATTTTCCGTGACCCCATTTATTGTGATCTAAAAATTCTTCACCATGATCTGAAGTAATCAGAACCCAGCTATTATCGAGAAGCCCATTTGTTTTCAGCTCTGCAAAGAGATCTGCAATGCCAGAATCAATTGCTGTCAATTCCTCGCGATAGGCTTTCCTGATCTCGTTCTTCAGTGCTGAAGAGTAACGATTAACCTGCACCGATTTATATGGGTGATGGTAGTACGGCATATGTGGTTCCATATAGTGGATATACATCATCCTTGGCTTGCTTATATCCTGCCGCAGCGATTCAAAAACAGAAATATTCAGTCGCGATGCGTCAAAGTAACTCGGAGAATGTTCAGGGCTGAATGAAACGATATTGAAAATACGAAACATATTTAATCGTTTACGCAAAAAACTGTAACCGACAAAAGATTCAGGGGCAGGAATCTGAAAATGGTATGGCTCAACTGAACTGAACCGTCGATATACATTTTCAAATCCAAAAACCGGGTCTGTTGCAAGTGTATTTGAGGTAAACATGTCGGTTTGATAACCGCCAGCCTGCAGTATTTTCGGGAGGCAGTTTATGGAATCAGAAACCTTGACCGTTGCCTTATCTTTTCCAGCACCGATAGCCAGGTTGTAGCAGCCATGCTGAGCAGGGTACAACGATGTAAAAAATGAAGTCACTGAAGGTCTGGTCGCAGACGCCACAGTTATGTAATTGGAGAACTGGATGTTCTCCTGTGCCAGCTCCCAGAGGAAAGGCACATTTTGCTGAGTGAAATCATCTCGTCGGAACGCTTCAATTTTTACAACTATAAAGTTGGGCGCGGAATTGTCGGGTTTAACTTGTTTAACCGTAAGTTCCTTTTCAGGAGCGCGTTGTTGATCGGAATCATAGACACTTAATACATTGATATTTGGTCCCCACACAAGGGCCCAGATTATAAAAGAAATAAATGCAGTACCAGTTAGACCAGGCCATCGGAAAGCACTTCTTAAAACTCTGACTTTGAGTTGAGTTTTTGATGATATGAATTTGACCAGAACCAGAAAAACCCATAGCCCAGCCATCGAGATTAATACTGGTACATAAAAGAAAGGGTCTGCAGGATTGATATAAATACCGAGCATTTTAAGAATTAGTTTGTCCAGCAGGTGCAGGTAAACTGGCAGGCCAATTATAGCAATCAGAGCCAACTTGTTTTTCGATAGTTTTAATCGAAGTGCAAAGCTTCCAAACCAGAGGAAAAGATAAAGCCCGGTCAGCAACAAAAAGTAAAACGCATACAATAAAATATCGGTTATAAGAAGGCTGAAAGTCCCAGACAGGTTAGATGGTTTCAGCAGTCCGGGTGCACCCCAAAGAAGTAGAGTCATATCGGCTAGGCAGAAACCTGCCGATACAGCTAACAGTCTTTTAAAGACCTGAGTCGGATTATTATTTCCTAAAACCATTTCATTAACACCTTTTCAGAGTTTCGAATTCGACAGAACTACTATATTATTAAGTATCGACGGCTAAAAAGTCACCTGTAATTTTTAAAAAGGAAAAAATATGCGTGGTGAAATATGGGCAGTTTTAACAGCTTTGTGTTGGGGAGTAGGCTCACTCCTTGAAAAAAGAGGTGTTAAAATGGGAGATTTGACACCTGTTGTTGGTACATTAATAAGAACAGTATTTTCACTCTTGTTTTTGCTGATTGTTTCATTCCAATACTGGTCAGAGATCAAAACTGCGGGAGTTAAGTCTATCTCACTAATCGCAGTTGGTGGTGGCCTTTTAGCAGGCGGTCTCGGAATTGTGTCTCTCTACACTGGTCTGAAAACAGGTAACTTATCAACAGTAATGACAATTGCGTTTTGTCTGGCTCCAGTTGTTACAACTTTGCTGGGCTACTTTGTGCTGAGTGAAAAATTATCTCCAATGCAGTTGATAGGCATAGTCCTTTGTATCACTGGTGCTGCGATGGTAACTTTTTTCAAACAGACATAAAAGCCCCTCTGCCAAAAACAATTCAGCAGAGGGGCAAATTCTATAGAGACTCCCGACCAATAATTGCTTGAATTATTACCTGTATTCCAAGTAATAAACCGAAAGCACAGACAATTGCAGCTCCGGTTGGTAAATCCATGACGTAGCTTGTAAATGAACCGATAAATACTGCCAGAATTCCAACACCTAAAGTGTAAAGCATCTGCCGTCCAAGACCGGAATACAATCGCATTCCCATCACAGTTGGAACAACCAAAAGTGTGAACACCATCAGTACTCCAGCAATTTGTACACTTGAAGTTACCACTGTTCCCAGAATCATGTAGAAAACAATATCCCAAAGTTTAACATTCAGCCCGTTTTGACGAGCCTTGTTTGGGTCAGTAGAAATCAAATGCAGGGGACCACGCCACAACCAGAGTAGAAGTCCAAGAACAGCATAGAGCAAAGTTGTTTTGATTACTGTTATCGCTGAAACCCACAACAAAGCTCCTACCAACAGGTGATTTATCAGCTCACCGCCGTGAGGTACCTGAGTAAGAACCAGAATCATGGCAGCACTGAAGACTACATAGATTACGCCGATGTATGCTTCCTGGGGTACTTGCTGACCTCTGGTTCTTGTACCTGAAATAAGCAGAGAACCAACAAATGTACTGCCAAGGGCAATTGCATAAGTAGAGCCGGAGCCTGGTTCACCGCCTAGCAGCAACGAGATTGCAACACCAAAGGCTGCAACTTGGGCTAGAGCAATATCGACAAAAATCACACCTCGTTTTACTACATGAAATCCGAGATGAGAGTGCATTGCTACCAGCACAACTGCCATTATCACTGGCAAAACCATCATTTCCCAAAAACCACCCATGTCTTACTCCCTGCCAGCTGCATCAACAGCTTCAGCTACTTTTGAACACAAGCGGTCGATGAAATCAAAATAGTTGTCAGTGCCTTCCTGAGCTCCACTTTGGCCAGGTAAGACAGCTAATTGTGCACCAATACGATCGGCCACTTTTTCAGCTATTTCCTGATGGTCCCATTGAGCAGCAATAATCACAACTTCTTCAATATTACGGCCCTTCTCAATAATGTCATGGACATGTCGAGGGGAAGGTGTAATTCCTGGTCGATTCTCAATTTCACCAACGACATTCAGATTTTGCCAGTGAGTGAAATAGTTCCAGTGTGAATGGTAGATAATGATAGATTTGGTTTGGGCTTTTTCCAGTTGCTTCAGCCAGCCTGGTAGTCGAGCTGCAATTTCTTCTGCAAAGGCATTGGCTCTCAACTGGTAGGCATCTCTGTTCTCTGTGTCCAGTTGACCCATCCGAAATGCCATCTCTTGTGCAATCAATACTGCATTTTCAGGATTCAATGTGTAGTGAGGGTTTCCCATGGCATGAATGTCACCCATGGCTCTATCAATATTTCCGCCTGGGACATCTAGGACATGTTCAAGGACTGTGGAACAATCCATGTCACCTTTAGAACCAGGTTTTATGCGGGGGTTTCTGGCTTTGTTCAGTAACAGTGGCAGCCATCCGATTTCCAGTTCCAGGCCGTTGTAACATAGCAGATCAGCTTTGGACATTTTGTGGGCCAGCGAAGGTTTTGCAGGCAGAAAATGGGGATCTCTATGACCTGGGCATAGAAGTGAGACTTCTACATCGCTGCCACCAACTGCTTCTGCAATACAAGCCAAATCGGAGATGGTTGTTACAACTTTAAGTTCTGCAAAAGAGCAGCTGGCAGTAACTGCCAGTAAAGCTATAACGAGAAGACTTGTTTTTATAAACTGCATGTTTAACTCCTAGTATAAGTGGGCTGGGTGAGAGCCGATTGTGAAATTCCATTGTATTGAAAACTTGAGGTCTTTTTCTGAAAGATTTTCTCGTTCCTGAAGAGCAATTTCTGCTCTGATTGCGCTGAATTCACTGGGCACGAAAGTCACATTGACTTTACTTTCATTCCAGCTGCACAGGCTTTCATATCCAAAAGCATCATAAATGCTTTTCTCGCGAGTGATTCCGCCAGCAATACCCAGCCACCAGTCGCGGTCAAATCGATATTGGAAGTGAGAATAAATGCCATAGGGATTACCGGTTGCATTGTTGTCTGCTTCAGGAAGTATAATCTCATTGGTCCAGTTAACTGCAGGACCTTGTGATATAGATCCGGATGACCATTTGTATGTCAGGTCAGCGCCAAATATTTTTTTCTGCCCGTTTTTTGCGGTCTCATGACCCGGGCCAGTAATAAATGATCCACCAAGTTCCAGAGTCCCATCCATGGAGAGGTCCCAGGTATTGGTCAGTCTTGAGCCGTAAGATAAATCCCGGTTGTTTTTGTCAAAAACACCTAGTTGACCATCGGTGACATATGCAATCAACTCGCTATACCAGGGAGTAGGCAGCAACATGTCTACTGATAATCCAACGTCGTGTAAGCCGTAGTCCCCAAGGAATTCATCAACAGCAAGAGGGGCATCGACAAATGCCCACTGATGTGGATGCAATATCGCGTGTTTACCAAAAGGCAGGAAAAACTTACCAAGAGTAAGTCCCATTCCTGCTGGCATACTGGTGCTTCGCAGAGAAGCAACTTCAATATGTGTGTCATAAGGACTGTGGTTGTCAGGTTGTTCCCAGGCCACAATCAGTTCGGCAGTCCAGAATGGATCTACTACAGACGAGAATTGGATTTCAGCCTCCTGCAGGAAGATGCCGTTGGCTTCTGGTGCTGTGTTATCCCTGGATGTTGTTCCAAGAAATAGTCCATTCATACTTATCGCCGGGTTCATCAGACGCGACACTCCAGTAGCGGTACTGGATGTTTGGGCTGCCTCTGAACTGGCAGACAGAACGAGCATTGTTATCACAACAAGTGATAGCACTTGTATTATTTTGTACATTATTGTCTCCTGGTTCGTTTTAACACGTGGAAGAATTCAGAATTCTACCAGTTTGATAAAAAATATTAACAGAAGCGAACAGGAGGAGCGCGAGTTTCCGGTAGAAGGTGAGGCTGAATAGATGAATTGTTCTCAGAGAGAATTTGAATGACTTCAATTATTCTCTGATGGCCAGAAGAAGCTTTAAAAACAGTTTCAGCTTCAGTTGCAAAGTGGAATTTAAGGTCGTGGTCATGACCTGATTGGGTAGTACCTGTATGAACATGATCAATGAAGTGGGCATACTCACGCACAGACATGCCGACAACTACAAGAATGGTCATCAGGAACATTGCCCTCGAGGCGTACATAGAGTTTGTTGTGCGTAAGCAGTTCATACTAATAAACTACGCATATTTAATCAGCACGCAACAATAAATATTGCAACAAATCACACTGAAACACTATGTTAAATGCAATAACCGCAGGTAAACTGGAATTTATCTTGAAGCAGGGATTGCAAACATGAAATCGATATTATTAGCAGCTCTTCTAATTAGTATTACAGCTTTTGGTGCTGATCTTGAATTACAACAGTACGGCAAGATGCGTGAAGTTCTGCGCGACGGTAAAACTGAAGCTCGCGTTATCCCAACTGAAGTTTGCAATGAAAACAGTTGGGGAGTAGGGGCGATGGCAGGCCTCGAAGGTGAAATCACAGTTGTCGATGGTAATGTACTGGTCTCATCTGGCAGCATGGAACTTCGCGAGGCAACCTCCGAAGACTCTGCAACTATGTTTTACTTCTTTAATGTTCAGGAATGGGAAAGCTCTGTAATCGATAAAGATATTCCTGCAGATGAAATTGACAGTTATCTCAGTAACAAAAACATTTCAGACATATTTCCATTCAGAGTAGAAGGCAGCTTCAGCAATCTGGATTTTCATGTAATCGCTGGTTCATGTCCAATTAACGGAGGCGAACCATTGCGTGATTCTGTTGAAAATATCGATGGCCAGCTTGTCGGCATATTTGCATCCGATGCAGCAGGAGTAATCACTCACCATGGTTCAAAAACTCACATGCATGTCGTAACAGATGAAAAACAGCCAAGAACTGGTCATGTAGATACAGTTACAATTAAAAAAGGCTCTCTGATTTATTTTCCAAAATAAACCGCAGGAAAAACAGGTGCCACACGTTTGGTTATTCAGACAGCACGGAGATTGCTTCTGCTCTTCTGGATTAACAAGAGGGGATGCTTGCCAGAGATAATGCAGGAGCAACTCCTTATTCTTACCCAAATTTACTGGAGTGAAAAAATGAAAAAGACAGTCTTAATCACAATGGTTTCCATACTTCTGGTTTCTACTACTTTGTTTGCTATGCCTGGCAAAGGTCATTGTGGTGGTCCGATGGGTGGTGGTCCAATGAACTGTGGCCCAGGTGGCGACATGGAACAATGCATAACCATAATGCAGGAAAAGATGGATCTTTCTGAAGATCAGGTAGCAAAAATTACAGAGATCAAATCCGGCATGAAAATGGATTGTGGCAAAGCAAAAAAGGAGATGGCCATTCTGAAGAACAAGCTTGAAGGTGTAATGCTTCAAGACAATCCTGATGTAAATAAAGCGGAAAAACTGATTAGAGAAATCGGAAAATTGAAAACTGAGAAACATGTTAATAAAATGAAAATGAGAATGGCAGTCCGCTCAATTCTGACTGAAGATCAGCGAATGAAAATGTGTGGTCCTATGATGGGTTGCGACAAGAAGGGTCATGGTGGTAATATGGGCTGTGACAAAAAAGGCAAAGGCCATCATGGTGCAAAGAAGAGATGCCGCTAATACGTGGAGTAGCAATTGACCGTCACCGACGACAAATTGATGGAACAAATCAGTTCTGGCCAGGAGGCGGCTTTCCGTCTCCTGGTTCAGCGTTGGGAGTCTCCACTGTTTGGGTTTTTGTGGCGAATGACTGGTTCTGAAGATGATGCTCGAGATTTGTGTCAGGACACTTTTGTAACTGTTTATTCCAAGTCCTCAGAGTATAAACCAGAGGGCAAGTTCAAAAGTTGGTTGTTCAGGATAGCAGGAAATTCAGCTAGAAGTTTTCTGCGTCGACGGAAAATAATTGGTTGGGTCAGCTTTGATTTTGCAAAACATGACAGACCTGAAAATAGTGGCTTACCAGATGCAGAAGTTAACAGAGACCAGCAGATTCAAATTTTACAGGCAGCAGTAGACAAGTTGCCTCCTAGACAAAAACAGGCTCTGGTTTTGAAACGATACCAACAGTTGAGCCAAAAAGAAGTTGCTGAAGTGATGCAGGTTTCCGAGAGTGCAGTTGAATCGTTGTTAGTAAGGGCTTTGAAACAGCTTCGCAAACAGATTGGACGTTCATAATGAAAAACAAAACACCAGATTATCTCAATGAAGAATTCAGCGAGACGTGGGACCTGCTTGGAGACATTAATGCTCCAGAGCTTGGGCAGCCTCTGGTTGTTGACCTACCGTCTCATGGCAATCTGTTCAAGATTGGTTATGGCTTTGCTGTTGCGGCTTCAATCTCAATTGGCATAATGGTTGGTTCATTTGGTTTCAACAGTGCTGCTGAACCTGGCATTGAAGACTTGATCACAGGGTCATCGTTCTCAAGTGATGCTCCCTGGTCACTTGATACTGCAGTTGTTTCATTGTTTGATGGAGAGGTGAATTAATATGAAATTAGCACTCTTGCTTCTACTGATGTTGTCAGTTGGGTTTAATATCGGGTTTGTTATGAAATCGGATCAGCCGCAGGAGATAGCAGTGTCCTGTGACACTCCAGATCCTGAAAAATTTTGTAAAGAAAATATGGGTTCGATGTGTAGCGATATGATGCCTAAAATGCGTGAGGGGCGTAAAAATATCATGCAGGCAAGGATGGATCTCCGGGAAGCAATCAGGAATCCTGAACTTACTGAAGAACAATTGCTGGAAAAAGTCAGCCAGGTTGCTACTGCTCAAGGGCAACTTGATTCTCTTGCAGCGACATCGTTGTATGAAATCCTGAAATCTGCCAACCCTGAAGAAAGAGAAGAAATTCTGCGATGTATGCCGTTTGGCCACAAAACTGGTCATAGAGGCCCTAAGCACAGGAGATAAATTTCAACTTGTATCAGTAGCGAAACAATAGATAATGGAAGTCGTAGTTATTGAAAGTGGTTGTCGTTACTTTTAACGAGCGAGAATGAAAATGAAGTATAAAGTTCATAAGCTGGAAATTGATATGTACAAAGACCAGCACAAGCTTGAACAATTTCTGAATGATTTGGAAGGTGAGGTAATCTCGATATTACCCAATGTAGCCAAAACTACCCTGTTTCAGTTATATGGTATTACAAAGAAAATTGATTTTGTCTACATTGTTGAGAAAAGGTAAAACAACTAACTACTGCAAAAAAAGCCCTCCGCAAAAATGGAGGGCTTTTTTTTATCAGTTATGCTTTCGCAGCACTCAACATTTCTGAAATCTTGCTCATTCGCAATTCATAGTCAGTAGCAAATTTGATTACGTCTCTGGCAATCGATTTTGGATCGAGTTGTGCATCTTCATATACACCAGCAATTGAACCGCCACTGCGCCATTGATCATCACGGTCACTGCACATTGCATATTCGCTGCAGAGTGGGTTGAAATTCCAGTCACTCATAAGTCTGCGAGAACGGTTTGTAACTACTGTGCTGTTCATTCTGTCTGCTGCAGTGACGACTTTGTCCTGGTAGGATTTATTCTGCATCGCAAACAGTTGCGGACTTGGCACTGCAACAATTTTTACATTAACCCCGGCAGCATCAATTTCATCGATTGCACGAATCAAATTGTAGGTACTCATTGTACCTTGAACAAACAAGCAACCCTGTTGAGGTGTGTCTGATTTGTAATCGCGCAAGATGTAAGCACCTTTGGCAGCTTCCATATGTGAGGCCATTCCCAGAGCTTTGCGGTCAGGAATTTCAACACCAGGGCGGGTGAGGTGGATAGCGACTATAGGCCGATCGGTTTTCAAAGCGGCGGCCAATAGTACGGGCACTTCATTATATTCCCAAGGGTGGATGTTGATAACATGTCCTTCAGGGAACATCTGAGTCACACCTGGTGAGTAGATGCCAAAGTGAGTTCGGGAATCTTCTCCGGTTTCAGGTCCACTGTGGCCTGCAACCCAGATTGTTTTACCAAGTTTCAGTTCGCAGTCCTGAGCCATCTGGCTGTACAAACGCATCGCGCCGTACTTCAGATATGAAAAAGCAGCATAAGTACTGCTTGCAGTCCAGAAACCATTGAATTCTTCTTCAGGTTTGTCACTCATATTCACACTTGCAGCCCCAACACTGAGGCATGCATTCTGGAACTCGGTGATTTCCTGAGGCATAACAACACCATCTTTTTTGGTGTCGCGTTCAAACCAGCCGTAGTTTGTCAGGTCATTTGAATAGTCGTCTCCAAAGCCCTGAATATTAGTAGATCCAGCAAGGTCCGCAGAACAGACAAGGAACAGAGGCCTGCCAAACTTGTCTTTGCAGTAACTGTTAATCCAGCTTCCCCAACGCGCAAAACCAGCTCGATTAGGTTTTTTATCGCCAGGTTTTGCCCACAGGTCTTCCGGATATTTTTCTACATCAAAAAGAGTGTCGTCATTAAGTGGGTTTTTATTGACAGGAATATTCAGTGTGGAAATTTCCTCTGGCACACTGTCACCAAGTTCAACCAATCTGTCAGCAAGGTAGGCACAGGTTTCTTCGTTGTTGCGCAGAACATCCATGGCTGCATTGATGTTTGCAGCAAACTGCTCACGCAATTCCTGGTCAGCAGGAGCATCCTGGCCTCTGCCAACCCACTCAGTGCCATATTTCTCAGAAAAGTCATCTCGACCTTTCCAGAACAGATCGTTGTTCATTGCATGAGGTGATCCGTGACTAGCATTGTCATATTTATGATAACCTCGGCCTTTGCGTGTTTTACCAAACATCATTCCCGGGCCATCTGACTTGCTTGACATCATTTCGCCGATTGCATTTGTGACATCTTCCCAGTCACTGCCATCTGCTGCTGAGTGAGTATGCCAGCCGTAAGGGGCAAACCATTCTTCGGGTGAGCCAGCAACAACGGAACTGATTTTCTGGTCATCGATGCCGTAGTCATTCCAATCAACCAACAGATACATATTATCAAGACCAAGACCGTAGCCAGTGTTCTTCATTTCATGCCAGCAACCTGCTGTAAGTCCGCCGTCACCTTCAATACCAAAGACTTTTACGCCATCGGCACCAGCGCGTTTCAAAGCAAGCGCCTCACCACACATCACAGGGCCACCATGTCCACTTGGGCCGGTGTTGAATTTTACAAACAGATTATTACCAGCCATTTCAACATGACCAGGTAAACCGTGGAGGTTTCTGAAATCGATGAGATCTTCCCAGGTCAATTGACGTTCCGGTGCTCCAGGAACAAGATATTTTGTGTCGCCTGTTTTTTCGTACATCAAACGCAATGCCTCATTGAAAACTGCCAAGGTTGCGTAGACCAGGGGAGCTGTATGACCAGCTACCAGGACAAACCTGTCACCGAATCGTTTACCTGGGTTGCGAATATCCCAACGCATCTCTCCACCAAGCAGAAGACTCAAGAACATATGAGCTTTTGAACGGCTACCACCGGGGTGGCCACTTTGCCTGTAGTTAAGCATCAAATCGATCTGCTGATCGACGACATCTTTAATCAGTTCCCAATGTTTGAAATTGTCTTTTTGCGCGGAGAACATCTGTTCGCTCCTATGGAAAATTTTTGGAAATGAATTGGAACTTGAGGAACTTCGCAGATATCCGGAGTTGAATCAAGAAGATTCATTTGCAGTATCATATTACTGGGGTATACTGCCGGATTACCAAGGGGGAATTGTGCTCAATTTAACAAACATAAGTTTCAGCTACGGCAGTAATCTGGCAGTTGATCAACTGAGCCTTCAGGTCAATCCTGGGGAGATATACGGTCTATTGGGGCCTAATGGTGCTGGAAAATCTACAACAGTGATGCTGGCAATCGGCCTGCTTGCCCCTGACATGGGATCGGTGGAAATTAACGGTCAATCACCTGCGAAACCTGAAGTCAGACAACGAGTTGGAGTAGCTCCACAGTCCATGTCGATATATGAAGAGCTGACAGCTTTAGGCAATTTGCAATTTTTTGGCAAAATGTATGGTCTATTTGGAAAAGAGCTTTCTGAAAGGGTGGAGTGGGCACTTGAGTTTGTCTCTTTGAGTGATCGCTGCAAAGATACTGCTGCAAGTTTTTCCGGGGGAATGAAAAGACGACTTAATCTTGCTGCTGCTCTGATGCATGACCCCGATTTCCTGCTTCTGGATGAGCCAACAGCTGGAGTTGATCCGCAATCCAGGAATTCGCTTTTTGAAAACATTGAAGAGCTCAAGCGACAGGGAAAAACAATCATCTACACAACTCATTACATGGAAGAAGCAGAGCGGTTGTGTGACAGGATTGGAATAATCGATAAAGGAAAGTTGCTTGCCCAGGGTACAATTAAAGAGTTTGTCAAAGAGTATGGTGTTAAAGACAGAGTATTTGCAACTGTCGGCGGTGATGAGCAGGAATTAACTGGTGAAAATCACATTGCCGAGTTATCGCAACTTCAGTCCGATGGACTTCTGGAGCATTTTAGAACCGAGCGTGCTAATCTTGAGCAGGTGTTTTTGAACCTGACTGGTAGAAAGTTGAGGGACTGATGCGAGTAATAATTGCAATTGCACTTAAGGACCTCAAACTTTTATTCCATGACAAATCTGGTTCTTTCTTTGTATTTGGTTTTCCATTGCTGATGGCTGTTTTCTTCGGTTTCATTTTTGCAGGTGGCGGCGATGGTGAAGTCAATCCGATGAAAGTTGTGGTTGCCGATGCCGATTCTACAGCTACTTCAATTGAATTTGTTACCCAACTAACAAAAACAGGGGCAATAAATGTTTTTGATTTTTCAGAAGAAGAGGCAATAAGCGCGGTCAGGCGAGGCAAGGCAACTGCTTATCTTATAATTCCTGAAGGCTTTGAAGCCAATAAAATGGGAATGTTCAGCGGTAATCCACCTGAGATTGTGGTCGGCATTGATCCATCTCGAAAAGCTGAGGCCGGGATGTTGATTGGCATGCTGCAGAAAGCTGGTTTTGCTGGACTACAAGGTATGTTTGGTGGTGGCTCAGGTAAAAGCATGACTCCGGTAGCAATCAGCGTGCAGGACATTTCAGTTAACAGAACAGGCCCTCATAATTCTTTTGATGTAACCTTTCCGCAGTCGATTGTCTGGCTGTTAATAGGAGCTGCAACTGCTTTTGGAGTTTCTCTTGTAACTGAAAAGACGCGCGGCACTCTATTCAGGTTGCAGGCTGCACCAATAAAGCCAGGTTCAATTATTTTAGGAAAATCTCTGGCTTCATTTATAACCACTATTTCAGGTACAGCGGTCTTGACTCTTATTTTTGTAAACGTCTTTAACGTGACAATTAATTCCTGGCCGTTTGTTGGCCTGGCATTTGTTTCTGCTGCGATCTGTACTTCCGGAGTAGTTGTCCTGATTTCTGTAATGGGAAAAACAGAAGCATCGGCAGGTGGAATTAGCACAGCTGTGATGTTGTTTATGGCAATGACTGGTGGTGGTATGGTTCCGCTGATGTTTATGCCGTCCTGGATGCAGACTTTCGGAAATATCAGTTTTATAAAATGGACAGTGCTTGCTGTCGAGGGTGGCTCATGGCGTGGTTTCTCATTTACGGAAATGATGGTGCCATGTGGAATTCTGATCGGTATTGGTCTGCTGAGCGGAATTATTGGTACAGTGGTTTTCAGAAAAAACTATTTGTAGAGAGATCGTCCTAAATGAAATTTCTGTAGAATTGCACCTGCGGCTCTGGCATCGTCCACTGCCCGGTGCATCTGCAGTTCTTGCCCAATTTCCAGTTTTTCTAAAATCGATTGCAGATTCATGCCTGAAGTTCGATGGTGTTCCTGAGCCATCAACGCTACAGCTACACCTCGCAAATCGTAAGCGCCACCAACAATGTGCTTGCGAAAATCGAGGTTAAACGCATCACATTCACGTCTCAGTAACGGTATGTCATAGTAAGCACCAAATGCGGCGATGATTGCCTTATTGCGAGGGCCATACCAATCGAAAAATCGGTTCATTACAACATCAAAAGCATCTTTATCTTCAACGTCTTCTGGAGTAATTGAGGTCAGGCCGGTTATAAAAGGAGTGATTGGATATTCGTGCGGTTTGACCAACTCACTGAAACTGTCGACCTCTTCAAGGCTTTTACGGTCAAGCCTGATGGCACCAATTTCGATGATATTACTGCGCTCAATGCGGTTGTCGCCTTCATCTGCTTTTGGGCAGGTGGCTTCAAGGTCGATGATTACGATGTCAGTACTGTAGCGCATATCATTTACCGATTTTTTCCAGCTCGCTTTTCAGTTTGTCGAGTCTGGACATAAATTCATCTTTTTGGTGTGAAACAGCATTACTGATATTCTCACGGTAGTGGCTGATGCCACTTGCAAGGTTAGTGAGAATAGTTTGTGTAGATTTTGGAGTTACTTCAATCAGGCCTTGCTTGTGTCTTTCAACTTCAGTACGGAGGCGGTCTAAATGCAGTGACAGTTCTTTGATGAACATGTGAGGTCTGTCATTGTTGATTGGCAACTGGATTCGACCGTAAATATGGTCTACCATTTCACGTAACTTGGCGATTCGTGAAAAGTAAACAGTGTTTGGACCGCAGCAAACTGCTGTGCTCGCGGTTGGGTCAATGCCTTTTGGAACAGTGACAGAACCAGCAAGGTCATGGCAGATACATGCTTTGTCTTTAATAATCTGTTCTTCAAATTTGCGTTGTGAATCGGTTAATTCTGCATCATCAAGTTCCACAAGTTTTTTGCGCTGATACACACGACTAGCTGTACAGATAGGATTTTTTGAAAACTCTGTATTGTTAACCAGAAAACCTTTTGGGCAGCCCGAGCCAGGTTTTCCTGAATCGATCAAGTCCAGCCTGTTTACTTCACTCTCTGATGTTTTTAAACTCCAGAAAGGAACTCCAAGAGGGGATGCGCCACTGAGGTGAACATCGTTTTCAGTTGCTACTTGAAGTCTGTCCAGGTGAGATTGATCGATATTTATTGCCTCAGGGACTAACAAGAAAGGAGAGCCCCAACCCATGCCATCGACATCATATTTCTTTTCCAGCAGTTCATTTTCTTCAGCTGTGCCGATACCACCCTGCACAGTCACGCGAATAGACATTGGTTCTTCTGGAACATTGTGGCCCATTTTTTCCAAAGCACTAGCCCAGATGGCTTGAAGTTGTTCTGCCAGTTTTTCTTTTTCTGCATGGAACTGCTCAAGTACCGGCCCAAGCAATGTGCCGTTGCCACCAAAAGCGTGACCGCCACAGTTCAAACCGGATTCAATTCTAAACTCGCTGATCCACAAGCCTTGTCTGGCCAGAAGTTTTCCCTGAACTAAAGCTGAGCGATAGTCACTGACCTTCAGGACAATCCGTTTACAGATTTCTCCAGATTCATCGGGAAAGAAGTCACCAAATTCTGCAATGTAGGAGTAAAGCTTCCTGTTCATACCAGCAGACAAAACCAAAGAGCTGCAAACTTTGCTTTGTGCATAGCCACGCAAGGCGCTCATTGCATCGGAAAATTGTTCTGAAATCTCACCCTGGACTTTACGGGCTCGATCCAGCTTGGTCATGATATTTACATCAATACCACCGACCTGAACTTTATCTTTCAGCAGGTTTTGTAGCCTGGTTTTTTCAATGGGATCCAGAGTTGTCTGCATTTTTTCATACATTGTGCGCAATGGAGAATCGGGGAGCATTTCAAAATACTTTGAAAGGTCATTTCCTTTTTCAAAGATTGAATTGCGCAACTCACTTACCTGTTTATCAATCAATTCATTCATCAGATTGAGGTAAGAGGTGATGCGTCTGGCTCGGCTGTCTTCTTCTTTTTTATCGATAGCTTCAAACGGAGTGTTACTTTCCTGGCTGATTCTCTGGCGCATCTGTTCAATCAGAACATCGTCCACAAGCGATACCACTGAGCTGATGCCATATCGGGCAACTTTCAGAGGTGTATCGATTGTAAATCCGGTTCCCATCACAGGGATGTAGAACTTGTGTACTGGGTGCGTCAAAGGGTGGTTCATTCTTGCTCCATTTAAAGACTGTGGGATTAGAATAAAGGTAACATAACTGCAGTTTTGTGCAAGGGGGAGTGTAATAATGGCTGAAAACGTGAATTCAATTGACACCCAAAATATCGCCATGCTACACTTCCAGTATATGTAAAATCACCAAGAAAGGTTCCGAATTGTCCAGCTCAGGTTACTTCAATCACCCCCGTCCTGAGCTTGTTTGTTACTTGCCGGAGGACGCAGTAAGAATTTTGGATGTTGGCTGCGGAGAAGGCACGTTCTCTGTCGGGCTAACAGAAAAGCAGAAATTGGAAACCTGGGGTATGGAGATCGATGAGGAATCGGCTTCTGTTGCTGCTACAAGGTTAGACCATGTGCTGACAGGTGATGCCGTACTTCTGGCAGATGAGCTTCCTGATGCTTACTTTGACTGCATCTTTTGCAATGATATACTAGAGCACCTGGTTAATCCGGAAAAACTACTTAATATTCTAAAGACCAAACTTGCTCCCGGCGGTAGGTTAGTAACTTCCGTGCCAAATGTGCGACATTTCTGGACTGTTTGGGATTTGTTTTTTTGTGGCCGGTGGGATTATAGTGATGAAGGAATTCTTGACCGAACGCATCTCCGCTTTTTCACCAAGAGTACAATGTTTGAACTTTTCGCAGACTGTGGGTATCGAGTAGAATCGGTTGTTGGTCTGCACCCCATTGGGTCGATTAAATTTAAGCTTTTTAATCTGTTGACCTTGGGTATTTTCCGTGAGATGCGTTTTCTTCAATACGCTTGGGTACTTGTTAACGATAAGTAATATGTTTTGTAGCTTTATTCACATAATTGTGTTTGATTAAGGGAGTAATAAGTCTGTTTTCCCGATCTGGAGTTTCCCGATGTCAAATTCTGCCCAACGGTTCGATGAACTGAACCTGACAGCCCCCTTAATTAAAGCTGTAACTGAACTCGGTTTTGAAACACCTCTACCGATTCAGGCAGAATGTATTCCACCAATTCTTGATGGCCAGGATGTAATGGGACTTGCCCAGACTGGTACAGGGAAAACTGCAGCTTTTGTACTACCTTTGCTTTCAAGAATCGATATGAGCAATAATTCACCTCAGGTTCTGGTACTTTGCCCAACCCGTGAGCTTGCTTTGCAGGTTGCAGAATCATTCCAGGCATGTGCTCGATACATGCGTGGTTTTCATGTTTTGCCTATATATGGCGGCCAGCGCTATTCATTTCAGTTCAATCAACTTCGGCGTGGACCTCATGTGATTGTCGGAACACCGGGTCGTATCAGGGATCATATCAAGCGTAAGACTCTGGATCTGAGTGGTATTCAAACCATGGTCCTGGATGAAGCTGATGAAATGCTGCGTATGGGATTCCTTGAAGAAGTTGAAGAGATAATGGCAGAGACTCCTGATGAGCGACAAGTTGCGCTTTTCTCTGCAACAATGCCTCATCAGATAAAACGAATCTCAAAACGGTTTATGAAAAAACCTGTTGAGATCAAAATTGAAGCAAAAACATCTACTGCTGAAAATATTGAACAAGTTTATATGGTTGTTCCAAACAGAGCCAAATTTGAAGCTCTTGCCAGATTGCTTGAAACTGAATCCTACGATGCAATTCTGATTTTTGTGAGAACAAGAGTAGCAACAACCGAACTGGCAGAAAGATTGTCGGCTCGTGGCTTTGATGTTGCAGCTCTGAACGGTGAAATGACACAGGTTGCCAGAGAACGCACAGTTGATAAACTCAAAAACGGTAAAATCGATATTGTCATTGCCACCGATGTTGCTGCCCGTGGTTTGCATGTTGATCGTATTTCGTTGGTAATCAATTTCGATATTCCTGGCGACAGCGAAGCATATATTCATCGAATTGGTAGAACTGGCCGTGTTGGCAAATACGGAAAAGCGATTCTGTTTGCAAGTCCTCGCGAAAAACGAATTCTTCAATCAATTGAGCGAGTTACCAGACAACCACTGTACCAGATGGAAATGCCAAGCCATGATACAGTTACTCTGAAACGTGTTGAAAAGTTCAGAGACAGTCTGGTTGACACCATGTCAACTCAGGGGATGGGTTTTTTCCAGGACCTGACTTTGGAGTTGTTGGAGGATATGAACATCGACATCCTGCAGCTTGCAGCAGGTGCAATCTGTATGGCACAAAAAGACAGACCATTACAAGTTGAAGACACAAAAGGGATTGAGGGTGCTCAGTTTGACTCGCCAGGGCGTAAAGGTGGCCGTCGAGTTAAAAATATCGGGTCACATAAAATGTCCAGAAGCTTTGCCGTTTATAAAGTCAAAGTTGGTTCCGACGATGGTGTTGAAGTTCGCAATATTCTGGGTGCGATTGCCAATGAAACTGGCATGAACAGGGATCAGGTTGGACAGATTAGAATCCATCCCAAGTACTCAACTGTTGAGTTGCCTCAAGACTTACCAAAAGATATTTATGATCACCTGCAGACAACAATGGTTGCCAGAAAACCGTTGAAATTGAAATTGGCTGAAGGTGAGCAGGCAAGAGGGGCAAGGCGCAATCAAAGGCCATACCGAAAACCAAAAAGCGCTGGAAAAGACGTGGCACCAAGAGGAAAACAGCCAGCCAAGGCTACAAAAAAAGCAGAATCTGTAAAAACTGATAAACCAGCAAAGTCTAAGGCCAAGGCGCCCGTTAAATCGAAACCTAAAAAGTCCAAACCTAAGACAGCAACCAAGAAGAAGCGTTCTGGTAAGCCAAGGAAAAAGAAGAAATAGCTCCCTTCAGTTCCTTATAATTCCCTGATGTTTCGCAAAATGCAATGTTAATATATTTATAAATATCATCTCCAGGCTCAGTATAGAATCACAACTAGTTGTGCCCATGTATGTTACGACATAATACAGAGCAATAAAACAAGATAGCATCACTTCTGCTTAATGATACATAGAATATTTTGTACACCATGGTGCATGATATTGCTGCCACGCACAATCGATGAAAGTGATTTGATATGAATAAGTCCAATTCCACACACCTGATCCTGGCCATAGCTGTAATACCTATGGCCACACAGGTTGTAGCTGGAGATCTCTATCGAATAGACGTGCTCTATGAGAGGCCGATTCCTTCATATCCCGCTGAAGTAGTTGTTGATGTTCTGGAGGGGGCCCGTTGTAATCATTTCAAAGGGACAGCATCAGTCGACTTTGATGGCATCAGCATAAGCAATAACGTCAGTGACGATGTTGTATACATAGACAACATTACTACTTCAGGGTCTACCATGGTCATTACTTTTTCAGTTCTGGGGTACGACAATCATACAACCCCGGCAAAGTTCAAGAGTAAGACTTGCTTTTTAATCGACGTGAATGGTAGCAGTGATAGTTTGAGCCTGACTACCTCATGCTAGGAACCAGTTATGCTGTGTTTTCCGTACATTGGTGACGCAGGTGCTATTATTACGATTCTCAGTGGTGAAGGCGATTGTCTGGATGACGGCACAGACCCCGTTGTATGTCCTTATGACAAATGGTATCCACCTTACAGAAATTGTGGAAGATGATGTCGCCCGTTTGATGTGTGCCCATATGGATGGTAGTGAGCTCGATATTTCCTTTGAGGCTTTTGGTTGTGACCGTTATCCAGCACGCTTCAAAGGCTCCACGTCTTTCGAAGTTGAGTTCGAGGGCAGCGGTACATACAGGCTGGTTAATTACCATACATCCTGTTCAGATCCTATAGCCTTGCATGAACCAATGGATGCTTCAGGTGGAGATATCACATTTACGAATTATTGTGGCTGTGAGGAAAGTGATATTTCCAATGAGGATATATCCTGGGGTGCTATGAAGACCCTCTATAGATAAAAATTAGTTCATTCATTTGTACAGAGAAGCCCCGGCCAATATGGTTGGGGCATTTTTTGGCCTGATAAATAAATTCCGGAACTTTACGCATTTACATTAGCTCAATTGTCTTGTATACTAGTAGGATATGGGCGACATCCCCTGCTGGAGGTTTTCGTTGCTTCATAAGCTGTTGTTATTTGTTGCGTTGTTGCTTTCAGTAACTGCCAATGGTGCATCTCTGCAAAGTTATCTCAAGTCCGCAATTCAGAATAACCAAAATATTATTGCTGCTGAGCATCGTTCTGATTCTGCCAGAGCAAAGATTGATTTTGTTGGTGGATTGCCAGATCCTCAGCTTCGTCTTGGTGTCTCGTTGCAGCCAATTGAAACTCGATTGGGAGCTCAATCGCATTCTCTTTCAGTTTCTCAAAAATTTCCAATGTGGGGCAAAAGAGGCCTGCAAACCGAACGGCAGTGCCTGGTTTCAGAAATCGACAAAGCACAACTCTCTGGAGTTAAAGCTTCAGTACTTGGCAATATTGAAATTCTGTGGTGGAAATTGGCAACGCTTGATTATGCAGTTGAAAAAACTCTCGATTACCAAAAACTTGTAGCTGCACAGCTTGAAGTTGCTGAAGCGGAGTACAGCAGTGGTGGAGATTATTCTGATATCATCGATGTAAAACTTTCCAATGACATTGTTGCCGATTCAGTTGCTGAGCTCAAATCAAAACGAACTCCTTTGATTTCAAAACTGAATGCAATGACAACTTTGAGCGGCAGTGCTGAACCGGTATGGCAGCAGTGGACTCCGATTGCACCTGAGCTTGATGGATTACTGAGTAAGTTGAATGAAGCTCCTGATCTGTTGGTTGCAGTTGGTAACAGCAAGGTTGCCGAGTCATCGGTTGAGTTGGCAGGAAAAAGAAAACTACCTGACTTGACTACCGGAATTGATTGGATTGCAATTGATGAACGTGATATCGAGATGTATGACAATGGATCAGATGCAGTGATTGCCAGAGTAGGTTTTAATTTGCCAATCTGGAGCGGTCAGAACAAGGCTGTTGAACAGTCAGCTGCTGCTGATTATGCGTTCATGCAATCCATTGAAAACAACACAAGACTAATGCTCGCAGCTGAACTCGAATCAATGGTCTCAAAATGTGAATCGGCTGTACGCAGATATAAACTTTACAATGAAAACTTGTTGCCGCAGGCAGAAGAAGCCGTGTCGGTAATCAGTGCAGCTTATGAATCTGGTCACTCAAGTTTTGCTGATTTGATCGATGCTCAAAAACGGGTTCTTGATTATGAACTCGAGTTTTCCAAAGCGTGCCTGGATGGCAGAACAGCGATTACGAAAATAAACATGATTTTAGGTAAGTTGCCGGAGGGAATATAATGAAAAAACTGATAATAACCTTGTTGATTGTGTTGGTTGCAGGCGGTGCATTTGCTGAAACCTGGACCTGTTCAATGCACCCGCAGTATAAACTTCCAGAGTCTGGACAATGCCCAACCTGCTTTATGGATCTGATTCCACTTGATGAATCTGCGTCGGCTGGAGTCAGTCCAAATGCCTTGAAACTCTCTGAAGATGCAATGGCTCTGGCAGAAATTATGACCTCAACAGTCGAACTGAAAATGGTTGCGGTTGCTGTACCACTGCTTGGTAAAATTGAGATCGATGAAACTGCAACTCGTGAAGTTACCGCCTGGGTTCCTGGTCGTATTGAAGAGCTTTTTGTCGATGCAACAGGAATGAGTGTTACAAAGGGCGATCCTCTTTTGTCACTGTACAGTCCTGAACTTTATTCTGCACAAGCTGAGTTGAAGCAGAACAGTCCTTCAGCTCGAAAGCGACTGAAGTTGTGGGGACTTGATGGCAAACAGATTGATGCAATTGCAAAATCGAAAACACCAGTTGAAAAAATCGATATCCCGTCACCGTTGTCTGGTGTAGTTCTGCACAAGGAAGTTCTGCAGGGCAAGTATGTGAAAACTGGAAACCATCTTTATACTATCGCTGACTTTTCAGCTCTCTGGCTGGATCTGCGAGCTTACGAATCTGATTTGCCGCTACTTTCTGTTGGGCAAACTGTCGGTTTTACAGTTGATGCAATTCCGGGAAGACAATTCACAGGCAGCATTGATTTCATCGACCCTGTGCTGGATCAAAAATCGAGAACAATCGGTGTGCGTGTTGTTGTAGATAACAGCGATGATCTGTTGCGTCCTGGTAGTCTGGTGCGCGCAGTGGTTGAATCGGTTGTTGGCACTGATGATAATCCACCCTTGGTAATTCCTGACACAGCTCCGCTTCTGACAGGCAAGCGAGCGATAGTTTATGCAAAAGTACCTGGTGAAGAACCTGTTTTTGAAAGTCGTGAAATTGAAATTGGTGTGCATGCCGGAGATTACTACGAAGTTCTATCTGGTCTGCAAGAAGGCGAAGAAGTTGTTACAAATGGCGCATTCAAGATCGATAGCGCTATGCAGATTGTTGCTAAACCGAGCATGATGTCCATGAGTGAAGACGAGGCTGTTGTTCTTGATGCTCCAAACTGTTTTGTTGAGCGATTGGGCGATATTCTGGATGTCTACTTTGAGCTTCAGGTTGCACTTTCAGGTGACAATAATAAAGCAGCCACTGCCGCTGCCCAAAAAATGGACAAGGCGTTGCAGGATGTTGAATGTGGTAAAGGTCATTTGGATGGTCTTGGTGGAGTTGTTTTTGCGGACCAGTTTGAAGTCATGAATTCATCAATGGCTGAGATTCTGAAGTCGGATGATATAGCTGTTCGCAGAGTTGCTTTCAAACCGTTGTCAGGAACACTTTGGGAGACATTGACCAGTTTTGGTTATGAACCTGAAAAAACAGTTCGTCTGTTCAACTGCACCATGGCATTCAATAACAGTGGTGGCAGATGGATGCAGGAATCAACTGTAACCAGCAACCCGTATTATGGCGCAAGCATGTTGCGATGTGGAAGTGAACAGGCAGTAATCAAGCCATTAGCAGAAGCGAGTGGAAAATGAGCCACCCGTTTTTCCGATTCATAATGGAGCATCGGCCAATTGTAATTATGCTGACAGTTCTGCTGATTCTTGGCGGATTGATTTTTGCACCTTTTGAATACGGTCTGGACTTGCCACGTAATCCTGTGCCTGTTGATGCAATACCTGACATCGGAGAAAATCAACAGATCGTTTTTACCGAGTGGCCCGGGCGTTCACCGCGCGACATTGAAGACCAAATTACCTACCCGCTGACAACCGCACTGACCGGTCTTGCCGATGTGAAAACTGTGCGCAGTTTTTCAATGCTCGGCTTTTCATCTGTCTATGTAATCTTCAATGACAATGCTGATTTTTACGATTCCCGTTCGCGACTTCTGGAAAAACTGGCCAGTCTGCCTACAGGAATGTTGCCAGATGATGTGCGCCCAACCCTTGGACCGGATGCAACTGCTCTTGGCCAGGTTTTCTGGTACACACTTGAAGGCAGAGACAGTGATGGCAACCCTGCTGCTGGATGGAGTCTTGATGATTTGCGATCGATTCAGGACTGGCATCTGAAATATGCTTTGCAATCTGTGCCTGGAGTCAGCGAAGTAGCTTCTGTTGGTGGATATGTTCGTGAGTATCAGGTTGAAGTTGACCCCGATGCATTACGGTTTCACAACATCACTCTGCAACAGGTTGTAAACGCAGTTCGCGAAGCCAATGTTGAAACCGGTGCGCGGACAATGGAAATAAATCGAGTGGAATATCTGGTGCGCGGCATCGGTTTTGTTGAAGGAACTGGTGACATCGCATCGAGCGTAATAAAAGTTATCGACAACATTCCAATTACTGTTTCCGATGTAGCAAATGTGATTACCGGCCCTGCTCAACGCAGAGGTTTGCTTGATAAAGGCGGGAGTGAAGCAGTTGGTGGTGTAGTTGTAGTTCGTTACGGCGCAAATCCGATGCAGGTCATTGAAAGTGTAAAAGAAAAAATTGAATCCATCGCGCTTTCACTGCCGAAGATCACTCTTGAAGATGGCACTGTCAGCAAGGTAACAGTAGTTCCGTTTTATGATCGATCAGGTCTGATTCAGGAAACACTGGACACTTTGCATCACGCTCTTTCTGGTGAAATTCTGGTTACACTGCTGGTTGTGCTGGTAATGGTCGGCAGGTTGCGTGGCTCAATTCTGATTGCAGGAATGTTGCCGCTTGCCGTGCTGTTCTGTTTTGTAGCAATGAAAATATTTGGCGTCGATGCAAATATTGTTGCGCTCAGTGGTATCGCAATTGCAATTGGAACAATAGTCGATATGGCAATTGTTCTGACTGAAAATATTACTCGACGACTTGATGAAACCGACCCTGACTCATGCAGGCGCGATACAATAGCAAATGCAGCTCGCGAAGTAGCAGGCGCAGTTGTAACTGCAGTTGCAACAACCATCGTCAGTTTTCTGCCCGTGTTTACACTGGTTGCAAGTGAAGGCAAACTGTTCAGGCCATTGGCATGGACCAAGACTTTCGCACTTGGTGGTGCGCTGCTGGTTTCACTGGCGCTCATACCAGTTGTTGCAAATATATTCTGGAGCAGAAAATGGGATCCGGTTGGAATGAAGTTCCCTGCACAGTTGAAAAAGCTGGTAGTTCCGGTTCTGGTCGTTTTGGTAGTAATTGTTCTGGCAATGTGGTGGCAACCCCTTGGCAAACTTGTAATATTTCCGCTCAATCTTCTGTTCACAGTTGTTCTGGTTGGTGGGCTACTTTTGTTTTTCAAATTGATTCAGAAACTGTATGTGCCAGTTCTCAGATGGTGCCTTGATCACAAAACCCTGTTTTTGATTCTACCACTGATTGCTGTTATTTCAGGTGGAGTTATCTGGAATGGATTGGGCAGAGAGTTCATGCCACCACTTGATGAAGGCTCGTTCTTGTATATGCCGACAACAATGCCTCATGCCGGTGTTGAAGAATCGTCCGATGTTCTCAGTAAAATCGATATGGCAATTGCGACTGTCCCTGAAGTGGATGAAGTGGTCGGTAAAATTGGTCGAGTGGAATCTGCTCTGGATCCTGCACCACTTTCGATGATTGAAACTGTTGTAACTTATCATCCTGAATACGGTGTTGATGAAAACGGAAACAGTGTCAGACTATGGCGAGATCACATTCATACTCCCGATGACATCTGGGATGAAATTGTAAAAGCCGCTCAGCTGCCTGGCACAACCAGCGCACCAAAGTTGCAGCCAATCGCAACCAGGATTGTGATGTTGCAAAGTGGCATGCGTGCTCCAATGGGAGTCAGAGTTCAATCGACTACAATTGAAGATGCGGAAACTGCAGCTCTTGCAATTGAGGCAGCGTTACGCAAAGTAGATGTAATCAATCCGTCAACAGTTGCGGCAGACAGAATTGTTGGAAAGCCTTATCTGGAAGTTGAAATCGACAGGGATGAAGCAGCCAGATACGGACTGACCGTCCATGATATTCATGAAACTCTGGCAATTGCTGTTGGTGGCAAAAAAGTCAGTACCACAGTTGAGGGCAGAGAGCGATACAATATTTCAGTTCGTCTGCAAAGAGAACGACGCGATTCCATTGATGAACTTCTAAGAGTACCTGTTCCATTTTCCGGCGGCTTTATTCCATTGCAACAGGTTGCACATGTTGAGTACAGAAAAGGGCCACAGATGATTCGCAGTGAGGATACTTTGCCAACTGCGTATGTTGTTTTTGGTGGGGAAAAAGGGCTGAGTGAATCTGAAGTTGTAGCAACAGCACAAGAATATTTAAGCAGTAGCAATCTTAATCTGCCAACAGGAACAAGCTACACATTTACGGGCAGTTTTGAAAATAGACTCAGAGCAGAAAAAACTCTCAAACTTGTTCTGCCAATTGTGCTGATGGTCATTTTTATGATTCTGCATCTGCAGTTTAAATCAGTAACAACCAGTGCAATGATTTTCGCCGGCATCTTTGTGGCGTGGTCAGGTGGATTCATTCTGTTGTGGCTCTACGGACAATCGTGGTTCCTGGCGTGGTTCAATTTGCAAGCTCTGTTCCAGGTGCATTCTGTGAATATGAGCGTCGCGGTCTGGGTCGGGTTCATTGCTCTGTTTGGTATTGCAACTGACGATGGTGTATTGATGGCAACTTATCTCAGACAAGTTTTTGCAGATAAAAAACCGGGATCGAAAGCTGAAATCAGAGCCGCAGTAATTGAAGGGGCATCGCACAGGGTAAGACCAGCGTTGATGACAACAGCAACCACAATGATTGCACTATTGCCAATCATGACCTCCACAGGCAGGGGCAGTGACATCATGGTGCCGATGGCTATTCCATCGTTTGGTGGCATGGGAATGGCAATTCTGACCATCCTGACCGTCCCGGTAATCTGGTGCGCAGTTGAAGAAGCCAGATTGCACAGAAAGAGTTGAGCGGTTACAAGCTTGCGCATAGATGTTGTTGACCAAATAACTGAAACAAACTAGAATGATTTCGTTGATATTCAGGAGGATGTTATGAAGTCATTTGCATTGGGATTATGCTTGGTTTTTCTTTGTGTACCGTGTGCAGGAGTTTCTCAAGACAATAGCTCAGATTTTGCCGAACGATCAGTAGTTGTTAAGTTTAACAAGCCGATGTTTGAAATTACTAATAGAGATAGCTCTTGTATTTATTATCCATCAATTGTACTGGATGCCGATTTTCTTATTATTTTGGAGTCAAACCCGCCTGTTTCAGTTGAACATGTATTTTATGAAACTGAATCCATTGTGGGAGTAATTCAAGGTGTGGATTGGAGCAATTTTTACTTATTAGAGTATCCACCGGAGACTGATATAGATGATATAATCGTAACATTGAGTGTTTTTCCAGATACTGAGTATTGTTTATCAAATTTTATAAGCTATCAAATTGGGCAATGTGACACACAACATGAAGATAATACTGAATTTGAAAATCAATGGTATTTACAATCTGAAAGCATTGGAGGGATAGGATATTGTCAAGCAAAGAATTATGAAAATGAATATTCGTTTTTTACACCTGATGTCGGCATAGTTGATGGTGGTATATTGGTGGATCATGATGATTTTACTATCACAGGGGATCCCCCCAGATACTGTCGTGTTGGTGGCCAATATTGGTATGATGTTCATGGTACTAAGGTCTTTAGTGTACTCGGTTCTCTGTTAAGTAATACAACAGGGCTTGTTGGAATTACTAATAATGCAGTATTTAGATCATATGCATTAGATTGTGGTAATTTAGTTAACTGGAAATCAGAAAATTTGGATGCCATATCTAATAACGATTTGGTAACTACAAGCCAAGGCTTCCCTTCTTACAATTTTAATATTGTGGTTTGGAATGTATTAAAAACAGCTTTTGAACTGGGCGTTACTTATGTTGCTGCCGGGGGTAATTATGATATGACATATTTGCTCTATCCAGCTAGGTTCAGAGAGGAAGCGTTTTCAGTTACTGCTACTGACCAAGAAGGGGAAAAGTACGGCTTATACAATGATGGTAGAAGTCTCGATATTGCAGCACCAGGCAGGGATATGAAGGTACTTACATTTGATCATCTCACAGGTGTAGATGAATTTTATACAGTTACAAATGGTACATCATTTTCTGCTCCTATTGTGGCTGGAGCAGTGTCCATGCTTATGAGTGTATTGCCTGATTATGCCCCGGAGGATTACAAGGGTATTCTAAAGTCGAGCTGTGTTGATATCGCTTTGGCTGGCCCTGATTCTGTGACTGGACATGGAAGGCTTAATATCGGTGATGCTATGCGTAAGGTATGTTCTGATGATTATTTAGTTTCCACTGGAACAGCAAGTTCAGTCGAAAATGAGGTGACTGCGGGGCGTATTGAGGGAACATTTGTGGGATTTGATAATATTGATGACGGCTCATATTTGTTTGAGAAAACGACCTATCAAGTACTAGCTCAAATAAATGATAATGTGTTCTATTCAGATTCTGATAGCATTTTTGTATGGGGTAGGAGCGCTGAGACAACTGGAATTGCTGATATGCAGTTCCAACGGATTGGTGCGGGAGTACCTATGACAAGATATATATTTAATACAAACATGTGCTATGTAGTCGATGGGTCGATAAATACAGAAACGGTGCAATTGGAGACATATTCATATAAACTTTTCGATGTAATTAGTGAAGAATACGTTGGTCAAGTAGGCCCGGCAAGTGCCTCTGAAGTAGTTGTGCAATATGGAGTTATTGGGAAGGTGAATGAAGCGGGTGTTCTTTATCGTGATTTCTCAGACGAAACCCAAATGTCGTATCCAGGAACACCCTACAGTAGTGTTGCTTTTGATTATGACAATGATGGTGATCAGGATCTCTTTATTACATTTCAGGATTTTCCAGCGAAATTATTTGAGAATGTTGCATTTTCTTTTGATGGTGTTCCTGAGATGAGTGATGTTACGAATGACGCATTTGGAGTAGTTGGGGTTTATCCTGGTCTCCGTGGAGTCAGTGTTGCCGACTATGACAATGATGGTGATATGGACATATTTGCTGCCTCACGCACAGATGCTTGCCTTTACAGGAATGAATATAATTATGAATTTAATAAATATGAATTTACAAATGTAGCAGCAGAAGAAAACATCTCAGCTTATGCATCCAATTCCTGGGCAGGTGTCTGGGGTGACTATGATCGTGATAATGATGTTGACTTGTATATTGTAAGGGCACAAACAAGTGATAATTCAGAAACACCAACCCCAGAAAATATACTTCCACAAGTTGATTACCTTTTGCGAAATGATGTTAATTCGGGTGGCGGTTTTACCAACGTGTCTGCTGATGCAGAAGGTATGAGTACTTCAACATATGGCACAATCTCTGCTTCATGGTGTGATGTTGATTGTGATAATGATATTGATCTTCTTGTTCCCAGCATTATGGACAATAGTCATTCGGGAACTGCGAAAATTTATATAAATCAGGATGATGGCACTTTTACTGAGGAGTTTTCCAGTAAATTCAATAGTGTTGACTTGAGTTGTGTTAGTGGTATCCATTGGCAGGATCTTGATAACGACACTGATTTTGATGTAGCTTTTTCTATTCAAGCAGGAAATCCATCAGATCAGAGGCTGTTTGTCAATAACTCTGGTCAGTTTACTGAATCTTTTACTGGATTAAGCATGTCATCAACTGGTGTCCGTGCTTTAGATAGCGATCTTGACGGGAAGCAGGATTTACTTTTTCTACCTGCAGAAAATACAGATACCCCCAGACTGTTAAAAAATAATACTGAAGGCAGTAATATACAGGTCGCAGATGTCACTTCATCAGTGGGCCTGAATACTGTTGGCAGGGTAGATGGTGCAGTTGTTAGTGATTTTAAT
>CAYTFE010000019.1:0-37480 GCA_964437115.1 uncultured Fibrobacteraceae bacterium
TGCATGGTAGTTTGTACTCCTTGATAAGTTGCTATTTATCTGCTATACCTTGCAGATAACTTCAACCAAAGGTTTACAATGGCACTCGATATAGATCTCTTGATGGATAATGCCACTCAAGCTGCCCGCGAATTTAGAGAATTCGACCAGGAAGCAACTGATAAAATAGTAAAGGCAGTCTATGAGGCTGCCTTTAACGCGCGCATCGAACTTGCAAAACTTGCCTGCAAGGAAACTCGACTCGGTGTGTGGCAGGACAAGGTTATAAAAAATGTTATCGCTACAAAATGGGTCTATGACGATATAAAAGATCTCACAACTTCAGGAATTATTTCAGGTGACTATGACAGCGATATTATGGAAATCGCTCAGCCTTTGGGTCCGATTATGGCAGTTACTCCAATTACTAATCCAACTTCAACAGCTTTATTTAAAATTCTGATTTGTCTGAAATCTCGTAACCCAATTATTGTAAGACCGCACGGTGCAGCCAAAAAATGTACAGTCAAGGCGGCGAAGATTTGTTACGAAGCAGCGCTTTCTGCTGGTGCGCCGGTTAATTGTATTCAATGGGTAAAACGCTCAACTCCCGAGGAAACTCAGCAGATGATGGCCCACAAAAAAGTGGCAGTCAATCTTGCAACGGGATCTGTGGATCTGGTTCGCGCAGCTCAGAAATCGGGTAATCCGACTATTGGAGTAGGTGCAGGTAATGTACCTGTTTACTTAGGGATGAGTGCAGATATTCCGTTTGCTGTTGGTGAAATTATCAAGAGTAAAACTTTTGACAATGGAACAATATGTGCCAGCGAACAGGCAATGGTTGTGCGTTCAAGTCATGCCGCAGAAGTTCATGCCGAGTTTGAGAAGCAGGGCGCATATTTTGTGACTGGCGATGAAGCTGATCAGCTATCAGAAACTGCATACAACTCAGCTGCCAGAGTCATGCAGGCAACTGTAATAGGACAATCGGCAGAAACGATTGCTGAAATGGCAGGTATCGAAGTTCCTGAGGGAACAAAAGTGCTGATTGCAGAACTTGATGATGTTGGAAAAGATCACCCGCTTTCACATGAAATACTGGCTCCAATTCTAGCTTCTTATACTGCTGAGAGTTTTGATCATGCAGTTGATATTTGCAGAAAAATAAACAAGCTTGGTGGACTAGGTCATACAGTAAGTATTTTTTCAAAGAAAGACAGAATGATCAAAAAGTTCACCGAGGTTCTGGATGCAGGCAGGATTCTGGTGAATGTTCCTGCATCACAAGGTGCACTTGGCGGAACTTATAACAAGCTGCAGCCATCGTTGACTTTGGGTTGTGGTTCAGGTGGAAAGAATATTACTGCAGATAATATTTCGGCGCGGCATTTGATAAATGTGCAGCGGATTGCGAATCGGAATGTCAGTGATTGTATGAAGACTAATCTGGAAAATATTTTCGATGAAGAACACACCGCCAAACATGAGGCCCAGCGGTGTGATAACAACTAGTCAATAATGCCTTCAGAAAGTTTAAGCTTTTTGGCAGCTTGTTTTCTGTCATTTTCATCAAGCATGGTTTTGCGCAACCGTAGATTATTTGGAGTAACTTCCACAAGTTCATCGTGATTCAAGTACTCAAGGCTTTCCTCAAGACTCATAATCAGCGGCGGGGCAACCTTCATTTTTCTGTCTGCACCGGACGATCTCATGTTGCTAAGTTGTTTCGCTTTTTGAGCGTTTACAACCAGGTCTTCGTCGCGAGTGTATTCACCAATAATTTGGCCAGTATAAAGTTCATCACCCGGTTCAACAAAGAATATGCCGCGGTCTTGCAGGGCATCTAGAGAATAGGCAACACATTTTCCTCCACGCATACTGATGATACTTCCATTGGTTCGCTCTGGAATTGAACCTTTGAAATATTCGTATTGGTGGAAACGGTGGTGCATCACAATTTCGCCTGCAGTTGCACGCAACATTTTGCTTCGGAATCCAATCAGGCCACGACTTGGAATATGGAAAACCAGATAAGTTCTGTTTTCCCGTTGTTCCATCGACACCATTTCGCCTTTACGAGTTGCCGCATATTCAATAATTGTTCCAGCCAGATCATTTGGTACATCGATATTCAGAACTTCAACAGGCTCAGCTTTTCTGCCGCCGATTTCCTTGTAGATAACTTGAGGTTGGCCAACCATAAACTCAAAACCTTCACGCCTCATGTTTTCCATCAGAATCGACAGGTGCAAAATGCCTCGGCCTGAAACTTTGAATGCATCGGCACTGATCGTGTCTTCAACCCGCAATGCAACATCGCGTTCAGCAGCCTTGAATAGTCGCTCACGAACCTGGCGGCTTGTGACATACTTTCCATCTTTGCCAAAACCGGGACTGTTGTTTGGCATGAAACTCATAGACAGAGTTGGGTCATCAACTGCAATGATATCCAGTGGCTCTGGGTGTTCAGCATCAGCTAAAGTGTCGCCAATATCTACACTCTCAAGACCGACAACAGCACATAAGTCGCCACATTGAACTTTCTCAACTTCTTTTTTGCCCAGATTATCGAACACATATAATCGTGTGACTTGTGATTGTTGTTCAGAACCGTCTCGCTTGATCAATACAACTTTCTGCTTTGCCTCCAGAGAGCCGCGTACAATTCTGCCTACACCAATTCTGCCTACATAATCAGAGTGATCCATTGCCGCGATCAGCATTTGAGTTGGACCTTCTTCAATTTTCGGGGCTGGTACATGATCGATAATCATATCCAGCAGAGGGAACAGGTTTTCGCGTTTGTCTTCAAGTTCGCCTACAGCCCAGCCATCGCGACCAGCAGCATAAACACCTCTGAAATCGAGCTGATCATCACTTGCTTCAAGTTCCATAAACAGAGTGAAGATTTCGTCAAGAACTTCATCGGGGCGGGAGCCAGGTCGATCAACTTTATTTATAACTACAACAGGTTTGAGGTTCAGTTGCATAGCTTTTTGCATTACAAAACGAGTCTGTGGCATAGGACCTTCAAATGCATCGACAAGCAGTAAAACGCCATCAGCCATTTTCAGGACGCGTTCAACTTCACCACCAAAGTCAGCGTGACCAGGTGTATCGATAAGATTGATTCGTGTATCCTTATATGTAACCGCAAAGTTTTTTGAGGTAATTGTGATGCCGCGCTCGCGCTCAAGATCATTGGAGTCAAGAACACGTTCCTGAACTTCCTGGTTGGAACGGAATACATTACACTGCTTTAATATTTCATCGACCAAAGTTGTTTTACCGTGATCAACATGCGCAATAATTGCCACATTTCGAATCTGCATTCTCATACCGCTTTCTGATAATGAATTGAGAACAGGACAGGGCGTAAGAATAGCTTATTTTGGGGATTTTGCCAGAATTAAGGCGGTTCAGTGGACAGGACACGAAATGATAATGTATAATTATAACGGAACCAATACGATGGTATCGTACAATTCAGGGAGCTGCAAAATGTTCTTAATACTGCTTTTACTACTCGCTTCTCCAATTATTGCCGATGAATTTCCTCTCCACCCCTGGGAGCTGATTGGTGCTGAAGATGATTTACTCAACGGCATCTGTATGTCTGGCAACAGCCTTTACGCAACAACTGAAGAAGGTTTCTACAGCTACAACAGTCAGACCGGGCTATGGGATGACCACACACATCCTGGCTGGATCGGGAAGGCAAAATATTCCGTTGTTGAAGGCCAAATTTACGATGACAGGCTTGTCACTGGTGGTGTGAACGCCTGGTTCAAAGGCACTCTTTTTTACAGTGATGACATGGGTGACACTGAAACTTTGGTCCATGAGTCTGAAGGTGGCCGTGTAACCGACATGGCATATTCGCTCTGGGATGACCCCGCCATTTATGCATGTACCTGGAGTGACATTATAGACGGGGAATTGCTACGCTCAAATGACGATGGTCAATCATGGTCATTGATTACAGGTCACGGCCATCATGCTATGACCAGTTTGGCGGTACTCGGTCATGATGAAGTATTTCTCACAGGCGATAACTACATAACTCACACTACAGACGGTGGCCAGACCTGGGAAAATATGAAGCATAATTTGCCTGACTACCAGGGCATTTACTGCCTGAATGTACAGGGACCAATTGCAGGTCTGCCGTATGTAAACTATGTAAGCCTGATGGTTTCCAATGATACAGGGCTTTACAAATTTGACTCAAACGGAGAGCAATGGGAGTTGATTCTTCCATTCAGCTGTAAATCTATTGCTCAACGATTCATCCAGCTTGATACGTTTATTTATTGGACTGAAACCTACGTTGTGACCTGGGATGACCGCGTGATGTTCTGCAAGGATATGGACTTTGAGAATTGGCAGGATGTAACCGAGGGGTTGCCTGCAGATCCTATCGATGTAGAAGCAGGCTGGGGCGGTGTTTATGTTGCACTGCAAGGTGGCGGTGTTTATAGAAGCTCCGGCTGGGATATTGTGGATGTTGCTCCGCTTCTGCCAGGAATTTCACTTAGTGCATTCCCAAATCCGTTCAATCCATCAACTACAATAAGTTTTGAAATATCTAAATCAGGTCGCGCACTGGTGCAGGTTTTTGATTTGCAAGGCGCGTTGGTTGCAACTGTAACAGACGGTTATTATGAAGAAGGGGAGCATAGCAAAAGCTGGCAACCTCAGCAGCTGAGTAGCGGCAATTACATGGTCGTTCTTAAGTCTGGCGGCCAGGCGGTCAGTGAATTGATTTCATTGGTGAAGTAATTACTTCGGCAGGATTTGTTGATATAATTTCAGATATCGCTCAGTAACACTTTCAGGACTGAAATTCCTGAGCTTTGCAGTTGCATTTTCAATAATCTTGTTACGCAATTCTGTATCTTCATAAAGTTCGATAATTGATTTTTCCAGGGATAGTGAATCATCTGGTGGAATCAATAATCCTGTTACACCATCTTTAACGATGTCCGGAATCCCGCCCACATTGGAAGCAATCACAGGTGTCTTGTGTTGCTGAGCTTCAAGCAGAACTGATCCCAAGCCTTCACTTTGTGATGGATGAACCAGAAGGTCAAAGGCTTCAAAGTATTTGCCGATATCTTTTTGATGGCCGACAAAAGTAACATTTGGAAGATCGTCAGCTTTTTGTTTCAAAGGCTCCAGCTGTGGGCCATCGCCACAAATTATGAAGTGCATTTCAGGGTAATCGGGAAGCAGAGTTCTTGCTGCATCCAGAGTTGTCCGATGTCCTTTGATTGAGCTCAAAACAGCAACATGCCCTATCAGGAATTTGCCTGAAAAATAGTTTCTGATCAGACTTGCATCTCCACCTGTTGATGGAAATCCTGAAAAGCTGCTCGGTATTACTGTAACTTCTGCTCCAGGTCTATATTCCTCTAAGGTAGTTTTAACTGCACTACTCACTGCAACGAAATGATCAGCGGCATTGTAATCGTTTTTTGTAAACCAGCTTTGCGAAGGAACAAAAATCACCCTGCGAGTTACCAGAAGCTTAGGCCCCCAGAGTCGTTTTACATTTGCGCCCCAATGAATCCCGCGACCTTCATGTACATTTATCAGATCTGTCTTTTTCCATCTTGTATTCAAGATACCCAGAGCGGGATGTCTGATTTCGATGACAGAGATTCCTTTGTTACGAGCCTCTTCAGCAAGAGGTTTTCCAGGTCGACAAACAAGTTCCTGCTCAATTCCTGATTCGCCCAGAGATTCAATCAGATTCAGTGTCTGTCTTTCTCCACCAGAAAATGCACCTGCAAAATTTACATGTGTAACTTTCATGCCGAAGTTCCTGTTTCAGAGTTTTCATCCATTTGAGTGTCAGCGCGTGAATAGAATATTGCCAGAAGCACAATACTTGCTATAAGGAATAGTTTCCATGGAGCGGAGCGCCACAAATATAAATTGAAGCAGGCATTTACATAGATTGAGACATAGAAAGCAAGAGCAGCATATGCAAGATTGTGGTCCCTGGATCGCTTTTTCCAGATCAGGACTATAGGACCTATAAGTAAAAGCAGTGTTGAGGTGAGTCCAAAAATTCCTCTGGCTGAAAACGCATCGACGTATTCATTGTGGGCATTATCATATGGTTTTAATTCACCATCAGACTTTATGACATCCAGGTCCTGTCTGTCGTAATAACCTGTTCCCGTCCATGGTTTTGTAAGCCCATTTTTGATGCCATCATCCCAGAGCTTCAGTCTTGTCCCGATGCTGGAGTCCATGCAGCCATTTCTAATTTCAGAGATTGCTGTAATAGTATAATCGGCTCTTTGTTGCAAGGTGGGGTTAACATTAACAGCAATAATCAGAGCAACGACGGTCAATGCGGCACCAGAAAACAGATATCGTTTTTTCTTCCCAGGCAAAAGCGCTATATAAACAAACAGTCCAATTGGTGCTGCAACATATGCGGCTCGAGTGCCACTAACTACTATCAAAAACAAGCCAAGCAAAACGGCAATTCCACCAAAAATAGTTTTTGGAATGTTCCTCTTATTCAGCATTGGCAGGCAGAGCATTACCATCCCGGTCAGCGTCATTGCAAATGGTATAGGATTGCTACCTAAATACACTCTGTAATTTCCGCTGACAATCTGTGGCAGGGTCGCAAAAAACACCAAAATCAAGCCAACGGCTATTCCAAGCTCGAAGTATTTTTTCTTAGGTGGGTGCTTTAATAACAAAGCCAGAGGAGGAATCACCAATATAGCGCCAAGCGGCTTTTCAAGATGTTTTATACTGGCCATGTCATTCAGATAGAGAAACAGAATTGGCAAACAGTAAACAACAATCAGCAATGAAAACAGTGAAGCAGCCTTGTTCCATGACAGTTGGCGTGAAAACACTGCAACAACAGCAACAATCAACATTGCAGCAGCAATGTAATTGTGGCTTTCATAAATTCTCAAGAGTGAAGCGCCAAACGCAAAAACCAAAACCTGGACAATCCAGTTGAAAGTTTTTGTGGCATCGAAATTCGTTGCCAACTTAGTCCCCTTTTAATAGACATTAATCTATATGCTAAACAAATATATGTGAACACAAAAGTATAATTGCTACCTTACCAGTACCATCCTGACCTGTCTGGTCTGATTGCCAGCAACCAGCTTGGCAATATAACTTCCCGATGCAACAGCAGCACCGTTACTATCTTTGCCATCCCACTGAACTTCACGCTCACCATCGGCCTGAATTTCATCACAAAGCAGAGCAACCTGATGCCCACGCATATCATGAATTGTCAGCATAGTTTGGCAACTGTCAGGCAGATAATAACTGATAGTTGTCGATGGGTTGAACGGGTTCGGATGATTCTGATTCAACACAACCGCATTCGGCATTTCGACACCAGTTACGTTCAGACTACAGGTTACAGTTTGCAAAGAGTTTGCCTGCAGATCCACACCAACATGAACAATTGAATTGAGGCCAGTGTTATCAATTTGTATGAGCTGTCCGCCAGTAATATCAAAAAGAGAGCCTGATGGCATTTCAAATTTCACAAGCGCATGTTCAAAACGTTGATTCTGATTGTTATCCAGAGTTGCAGTTACGCTGTTGCTGGTTCCATTGTTTGATGGAGAATAAGAGGCAGTAAGGTTCTGTCCGCCTGATCCAGCAGATAGCGAGGCAATAGGAGTGAGCGTACTGCCAGAAACTCTGATCAGTCTGTATGATCGAGCGCCATCACAGGTATTGTCAGTTGAAAGATTGTAAGGCTGTGAATGAATGGAACCACTGTCACGGTGGATGTGTCCATACAGAGCCATCTCTACGCCAAGCGAATTGAGGTTCAGCTGATCCTGAAAATCGTAGTGAAAGAACATTACTTGAGCTGCGCTACTGGATGCAGCAAGATCCTGGTTAAGCCAACTCAACTGCCCCGATGTGAAACTTTCCGCCCCATAAATCCCCGACCACCACATGTCATAGTTGTCGTAGCTTTCCATGCCGATGTAATGCACAGGGCCGTAATCAAAGCTGTAATTCTGAGTATACTCAGGTGCGCCCGCTGGTGGATTGTAAAGTCTGGGCCAGCCAAAGAATCGCCACCATTGACGACGGGCAGTTCCATCTGGCGGTGGAGTAGAGCTCCAGCCACCAATATCGTGATTACCTGAAACCAGGAACATTGGAACATCGAGTTCCAGTAATAATCTTTGGGCTCTGGTGTAGCTACGCCAATTCAGATAATCCTCAAGTTCACCTTCATTGACAAGGTCACCTGTTACCAGAACAAACTCTGGATTGATAATATTCAAATCAGCAATCACAGCACGCAGGTCATTGATTTCAGTTGAGTCCGCGGGGGTTGCGCCACTGTCTGAAAATTGGTGATCTGGTAGATGAGTATCGGTAATCTGAATGAAGTAATAATTGTCTTTAAAATCACTCAGAACTTTAACAGAGCTTTTTGTCACATCGTCAACACCGCCGCTACCAGTTACATGCAGATCATAAAGTTCAGTAACTGAGACTTGAGGCAGCTCGGCTTCAATATCCCACCAGGTTGTGCTGGAGTTATAGTTTGCGTTAGTGATTGTCAAAGGAACTGAATGCTGCCCATGAATCAGCTCTGCAGTCCAGTCAGTAGTAGCAGGGGATGCTTCACAGTTGATCAAAAGTGTTTCACCTGACACTACAAACGATGGAATATTTTGTAGAGGTTTCTGGATTGTGGTCAGTGTGTCACCAATTGCATTAGTCGGGTTGGCGCTACCTTCAAAAACAAAATCGTAGCTATAATTATTTCCTGCTGTGACAGTAAAGTTTTCAGTTTGCGAATCAAAGCCGGTTACAGATGCTTCCAGTCTCCATTGTCCAGCAGGCAAAGAAGTTTGCGCAGTTCCATCGCCAATTGAAGTCATTTGCAGATAGATTTCATTATCAAGATATGCATTAACAGTTCCACCGGATATTGGGCTGTCGTCGTCCATTTTCAAGAGACATTCCAGCGAGCCGGTTGGAGTTCCAGTTACATAATGCATAATTTCAGCAACTGTTCCAACATCGCCATTGCCGATAGCAAGATATCGTGTGTAAGATGCGGAATTGCCATTGCTAATTGTCACAGTGTCAACATTAAGGTCAACCCAGTTACCACCATTGGGGCCCCATATTTCACCAAGAGGTGAGATGTAGCCATAGGAAACATTTGTTGCAAAACCAGCAATCCAGGGTTGAGTTGTGTTACTGGCAAAATTGGTTCCATGTACAGGCGCATATTGCCAGCAGTTACCCCACGCAAATGCATCGCCAAGTTCATAATTGATGACCTGGCTGCCATTATTTGAAATTGTAGTAGTGATAGTGAGAAATTCATCGCCATCAAAAAGGATATAATCAGTAACAATAGAAAGGCTGGGATTGTTCGAGTCAACTCCAGAGGCAGTAACAATTGAATGATCTACGTTGTTGTCAACTGTGATAGAGCTGTAATGAGCCTGCCGAGGCCAATCGTCATCAAGGTACAGGTAGAGTTCCTCAATTCCATCGTTCCTGGAGTCAGTATATCCTGCATCGATGAGATTGCCGCCAGTTTCACCGTATCCAACAGTGTGACCAATATTGCTAATAATCACTGCAATGTGCTGGTTTTCAATCAGATAGTCGCCAATTTGACCAGTAGCCTGATAGCCATTTAAAAGTTGTGAGGACGATGAAATTTGAGTCGCACTAGTTGCAAAAACCATAGCAGGAAGCAACAGAAGCAGCAGAATGAGTCGGGAGGCTGACATTTTATCTCCAAATTGTAAGACTGTTTGAACAACTGTGTGATTATAACATCTTTTTCGGCGAGTGGCAATTTATCCTGATTTTTCATAAAATAATTTCACTACCCTTGAAATCTCTTGCTGTTTGTATGTTATTTGTTTGGCAATTCAAGAAGTTTCAATCGTCACAGGGAGGGCGTTGTTGTGAGTAACATAGGATCATATGAACAAAGAGTAACAGACTTCAATTGGGATATCGCTAAAGATGTCCTGAACTGGAAAGACGACGAATTACTTAACATCGGACATATGTGTAGTGATAGAATCTGTGAACGTGGCGACGGCGAAAAAACTGCACTAATTTGGGAGGGTTTTGGCGATAAAAAAGCCAAGTACACTTTTAATGATCTGCGTGTTCTGTCTAACGGCTTTGCTAAAAAATTCCAGGATATGGGCCTTAAACCAGGCGATAGAATCTGTATTTTCATGGATAAGAATCCATCACTATATATTTCGTTTCTAGGCATTTTGAAAATGGGCGGAGTTGCTCAACCTCTGTTCTCAGCTTTTGGCGATGACTCACTAGAGGTCAGGCTTGCAAGCGCAGGAACAAAAGCAATTTTGACTACTCAAAAGCATGTTAAAAAAGTTCGCAAAATTATCGATAAATTGCCAGAGCTGAAGCATGTCATTGTTGTTGAAGGCAACCCTGAAAAAATGCGCGATGGTGAAACATTTTTTGATGTAGAAGCTTCTGATAAAGTTGAACAGTTTGATTGTTATAAATCAAACGCGGACTCTCCAAGTGTTTTGCATTATACATCGGGAACTACTGGTCAGCCAAAAGGTGCTCAACACGCACACAACACTGTCTTTGGGCAGGCATTGACTTCAAGCTGGGTTCTTGACTTGCAGCCAAATGACATTTACTGGTGCACCGCCGATCCTGGTTGGGTTACAGGTACAAGCTATGGAATCATAGGACCGTGGGCATTGGGAATTACTCAGTGTGTTCTGGATTCCGGATTCACATCGCTACGCTGGTACAAATTTATGCAGGACAATAAAGTTACTGTCTGGTACTCCGCTCCAACAGCTATCCGATCACTGATGCGCGATGGCAATGAACTCATTGAGCAATATGATCTGTCTTCATTGCGTCACCTATGCTCTGTTGGTGAACCTCTGAATGCTGAAGCTGTTGTCTGGAGTGAAGAAGCTTTTGGCAAACCATTCCTGGACACTTTCTGGCAAACAGAAACAGGCTCAATGATGGTTACCAATTATCCAGGCATGAAAGTTAAACCTGGATCGATGGGTAAGCCGTTCCCGGGCATTATTGCTGCAGTTCTGGATTTGAAAACAATGGAGCCTCTTACTGAGCCTGGACAGGTTGGACTGCTTGCATTCCGCCCTGGCTGGCCTGCAATGTTCCGTGAGTATCGTAACCAGCACGATGTCTATCGCAGCAAATTCATCGGCGCATCCGATGATGCTACTCCTGATGAGTGTCGATTAAACCAGGATTTGTGGTACACTTCCGGTGATCGCGCAAGCATTGACAGTGAAGGTTACTACTGGTTTGTTGGTCGTGACGACGATGTTATCAATACAGGCGGACATCTTGTTGGCCCGTTTGAAATTGAATCGGCACTGATTGAACACGAAGCAATTGCCGAAGCAGCAGTTGTTGGAAAACCTGATGAAGTAAATATGGAAGTTGTAAAAGCTTTTGTTACTTTGAACAAAGGCATAGAGCCAGATGATATGCTGGAGCTCAACATCATGAACTTCATTCGCAAAAGCTTGTCACCATTGGCAATGCCTCAAGAAATTGAATACATGGACAAGTTACCTAAAACTCGATCCGGAAAAATCCTGCGTCGCTACCTGCGTGCGTTGGAATGGGGCGAGGATGTAGGCGATTTGTCAACATTGGAAAACGACGATTAGAAAGGACTCAAAATGAGTGAAATGCACGAAGAAGTCTTGGAATATGTTATCGACGAATACGTTGATGAAGACGACGATATTGAAGTCGAGTTTGACACTGCGCTTATCTCAAGTGGCATTGTTGACAGCTTCTCAATGGTCTCTCTGAAAGTATTTCTGGAGAAAAAATACAGCATCAGCTTGCCTGATTCTGAAGCCACTCCTGAAGCATTTGATACGGTCAACTCAATCTGTGCGCTGGTTACAAAATTCCAGGGCTAAGGAAAAGTAAATGACTTACTCAGTAAAAAATCGCGACATGTTCGCTGGCGAAATTGAAGAGATAAAAAGCAAAGGCCTTTATAAAGAGAAACGCTTTATCTGTTCTCCCCAAGATGCAGAAATCACAGTTGAGTTTCCTGAGGGCGCACCTCAGGAACAAGTCCTGAATTTTTGTTCCAACAACTACCTTGGGTTGAGCAGTCATCCCGATGTAGTTGCTGCTGCTCACGCAGGGCTTGATGCTCGTGGTTATGGCATGAGTTCAGTCAGATTTATCTGTGGAACTCAAGATATCCATCGTGAACTTCAGGATAAGATGTCCGAATTTCTGGGCATGGAAAGTACCCTGCTTTTCCCTTCCTGCATGGATGCAAACGCTGGTGTTTTTGAAGCTGTTCTTGGATCTGAAGATGTAATCATTGCCGACAGACTGATTCACGCATCGTTGGTTGATGGTATCAGACTTTGCTCCGCTGAGTACGATACTTTCAAACACATGAACATGAAGCACCTGCGCAAAAAACTTGAACTGCACCAGGATAAACGCACCAGGCTGATTGTAACCGACGGCGTATTTTCCATGGACGGCGATTTGATTCAGCTGGATGAACTGTGTGCTCTTGCCGATGAGTATGACGCAATGGTTCTACTGGATGACTCACACGCTTCAGGGTTCATAGGCAAAACCGGTCGTGGTACTCATGAGCATTTCAATGTGATGGACAAGATCGACTTGATTACCACCACATTTGGAAAAGGTCTAGGCGGTGCGAGCGGTGGCTGTGTAAGCGGTCGTAAGGAACTGATTGAACTATGCAGACAAAAGGCGAGACCTTATCTGTTTTCAAATTCAATGGCACCAAGCATTGTTGCAGGATCAATTAAGGTCATTGACTTGCTTACTGAAAATACAGAACGACGCGATACCCTGGAATGGAATGCCAAATATTTCCGCGAGGAAATTCTTAAAGCGGGACTCTGTATCCGCGAAGGCAACACTCCTGTTGTTCCGGTTATGTTATTCAATGCAAAGCTTGCAAATGACATGGCACGCGATATGTATGCCGAAGGCATCTACGTTGTCGGTTTCTTTTTTCCTGTTGTTTCTGCTGGAGCTGCGAGGATTCGTGTTCAGCTTTCTGCGGCACACACAAAAGAGCATATCGACAAAGCAGTTGCTGCTTTTGCCAAAGTTGGCGAAAAATATGGTATAATTGGATTGGACAAGAAGGGTATCATAGATAAGTACGGGATTTAGGAGGAGACATTGAATCTGGTTCTGACAATAATCGGAATATTGGTGGTACTTTATATAACCGCATTGCCGGTTAAAATTGCAGCCTCTGCAATGGGTGCAAAAAGAACCGGAATGTTTTCCTGTCTATTTGCCCTTGTTGTTGCAAATTTTTTGCACGGCGTTGGGCTTTCTGCTCCAGTTGCAGGAACAATAGTTGCGCTATTACTTTCAGGCGTTGGTTTTACTTGGATTCTTGGCACAACCTTTTGGCGTGGAGTTGGCATTGCAATTTTACATGGTATTATCACAGCAATTCTTGTTGCAATATCAGTTGCCTTGTTTGGAGTAAGTCTGCTAGCTATATAAAAAAACCACCGGTCAAAACTGACCGGTGGTTTCATTTTACCAAAAACTATTTTCCTAAAAGAGCATCTTTCAAACTATCGCTTGCAGGTTTTTCTGCAAACCAGACAGACCAAAGAGCTTTGACAAATTCAAAGTTATCGATAGTTCCCATCTCTTCACCATTTACAGTTGTAACCAGTTTGTTTTCTGGGCAGTACATGAACTCAATTTTGTCATTCTTTTCAGCATCGCGAGTGAAGTATGCAAAGAAGGTTGCCATGTCAT
The DNA here is from genome assembly GCA_964437115.1 of uncultured Fibrobacteraceae bacterium. GTDB lineage: Bacteria > Krumholzibacteriota > Krumholzibacteriia > LZORAL124-64-63 > LZORAL124-64-63 > JABIBH01. Next base: position 13,819 of record CAYTFE010000019.1, read on the forward strand.
CGGCAAATGCTGACTGGTCATCGTAGTTAGCATCAATTACTTCAGAAAATGCACCAATCAATTTAGCTTTACTAAATCCCCTGCAAAGATCCATCTGTAATTTTTTCCCACTATCAAGGTTAATCAGAGCTTCGCCGGGGTTGTCACCCAGGTCAGTGCCGTCCATTACATAAGAAACAATTGTATAAACATCTACTTTAAGGAAAGTTTTTTCTCTAAGGCCAACACCAGTAGCGTTTAGCGTTGCTGTTTCGTCAACTGTAATTTGATCCGGGTACTCAAAACCGGTTTTTGGTTCAACAACAGCTCCAGCTACAAGTGGTAAAGCAAGAACCACAAGTAACACCAGTGCGCTCAATCTTTTCATATCAATCTCCTTTTTCTGATTTTCTGACTTATCCATGTTTCCGCAGAGTACTTCTATCTGCGATTATTATCAACTACGAATATTTTCTTTAAAAATTTGGAGTAGTCTGTTCCCTCGGTGAGAAACGATTGACAAATCGCGGGGGAACAGGGAAGGTGCAGAGTGAGGTTAATAATGAAAAGCGAAACAGACTTTAATTATGAATGCATCGATTCAAAGCTCGGGGGAGAGTTGTGGCGATACGATGATCCAGCTACTGATCCCTCAATGATCAGTAAGCTAGATATGCATCTCACTCTGTGCCATAAATGTAATCAATCCAGAGCCCTGCAACACGTTGTTGCAGAAGGTGTTGCTAATGGAGCCTTTGTAATCGATAGTTCACGCAAAATTTTGCAGTTCAAAGTGCCAACATTTGGATTTGCGGCAGCTGGTGCTATTGCAATGGCAGCTTGTCTTGTAATAATGCTTTTGCTTCCAGCTCAGCCGACAAGAGATAGTTTGTCTCGTGGACCGGGATATCTAGGCTTTGTTGCCCCAATCTCTTCAGAGGTAGTTTTTGGTGGCACAAAACTAGCCTGGGCTGAGATTGATGGGGCTACAGCCTATAAAATCAGGCTCGAATCAGAGGATAATTCTTGGCAGTGGCATGGTGAGACCTCTGAAACCTCTATTTCAGTTCCAGAAATTAACTCAGATATAATTACAGCATATCTAACTACTATTCCTGCAGATCTAGCACCAATTGGAGGCTGGAATATTTCATTTAAGCGCGGAAATTTGTTTGAGTTCATGCTGTTTAGAGCAGAAAACTCATCGACTCTTGTGCGGCTACTAGGTATTTGTGGTATAATGCTATCTTTAAGCTCTCTGTTTGTGCAGAAACTTCGGTCAGAGAACAACTAGCAACCAAGTATTTTCAAATTATGGTTACGGCAGTTCATACAGCAGAAACTTAAACATTGTCCAGTTTATTAGGGGATAGGCATGAAGCAAATTACATCAACTTTAATAATAGCACTGATGCTTGTAATGTCTGGTTGCCAGGAAAAAACAGACTCTGTTTCTATAGCAAATCCCGATAGTGATATTATGATCTCCTTTAGACTGGGGTATGACATATGGAATCCAGAAGACCCTCAAGAACAACAACAATTGGCTGATGTCTGGAATTCTGCAAATCATAATGAGTGGGATATAATTGAAGGAATGATTAACCTTGCAAATGGCGGCATGATTATCGGAACGCCAGAATCATGGCCTAATGGATTTGAATTTTCAGTTGAAATCCCTGAAGGAACTGTTGCTATTCAAGAACACGGCCCATCTCCTACACCAAGAGGCAGAGAATTAGGGCCACTGATTGTGAATGTTCAGATTATGGTACCCAAGGCGACCACACAATTGCTGGCTCCTGTTTTTAAATTAAAACCAGATTTAGTATTTAACCAGCCTGTAAAAGTTACAGTTTGTTATCCTCCATGGGAGCAAGTTGACCCAGATCAAGAATACACGAAATATTGTATACATAAATCAAATGATAGTCCGCCTGTCTATTTTATTACAGATCTTGGGATACTTCAGCCGATATCAGCTCAGCCACGGTACGGAAACGGTGACCCTCACTTAGGTATCAGCTTTCTAACTTACCACTTTTCTAGATGGAAGTTAAAAAGAGGGCGCGGCGTTCCTTAGAAACTGCCATAAAGTTTTACGAACCCCCAGTAGCGAGGGTCTTGCCAGCGGGGACTGTTTTTTAGTTCAATAAGAGATAGTCGGAGAGATTCTGATTTAGTAGTTCCTGATTTCAAGTTAGAATAAAACTTTTCAGCCAACAATTTTCCAGCTTTATCATCAACTGGCACTGATGAGGCAATTACGCCACTAACTCCAGCATCCAGAAAAGCGTTAGCAAAATGTGAAATGGCTCCTGTTGTTGAGATATCTCTGGCTGTTTCACATGAAGAGAGATATACAAGTTCTGCATCCAGGTTCATCGATGCAATCGCGGGGATTGTTAGCGGTACACCCGCAAGCCTCAAAGTTGATCTAGATGGAACACCTTGGTGAACTTTAGCATGGCTTGCAATATGAATAATTTTATATTTAGACAAAATTGATTCTGGGTTGTCGCCTAAATTAGCTCTGTCTCCAGTCAAAATCGTTGTGAGGTTATTCTCCCACAAAGCGCCAACAGAAATTGCTTCTGCTTCTGCTTCTTTTAGCAAGTTTTGGCCTTCAGACTTATTTACTCCAATGGATAATAAATTAAGTCCGCTCAATATTTCCGATTCACCAGGCAACTGCGTCCAGTTTGGAACTTCAGCCAAAACAATCTTATCAATTAATAGTTCAGTATCATTTACTGGCATCGCATACCACGGCAATGCGCTCAAAGGGCCGTCAGGGATAATGCAAAGCTTTCCAGAAAGGCTGTCTGGCAAGAGGGCGTTCTTTTGAGAAGGGTTAGATAAAATTGACTCTGTTAGTTTGGTAAGCTCGCTTAGGCCAGGGAGTCTGGCGATAGATACTGTATTGTCACGGATTAACCATCGGAATGACACGCTTTCACCAGTTAAAAAATAGATGATGTCATAGTCTTTAGCGCTAACCGTTTTGATGCCATGAAGAACGCCAAGTGCAGCTAAGAGAGATTCTTTTGCATTATCTTTCTTATATTCCAGGTGTGCAGACATGTGAGCGATGTCATGAACAATCGCCCTGTTGAATCCAGGCATTTCTTTATAGATAGAATTATTGATTAGCCTGTTTGCTTTTTTTAAATCTTTTTCAGCAGAGGCGGGATTGATTTTGGCTTTTTCTAAAAGCAATTTTGCGACAATATCGGCAGGAGAATATTTATTACAAAGTTCTAAAGCGTAATCAATTGTTTTGAGTGCTTTTTCTGTTTCACCTAACCCTGCATAAGCTTTGCTTTTTGCAAGCAAAGTTGCGAGCCTGGTTTTAAATCTTCCACCAAACAGGCTTTCTTCAGATTCTGAAAACAGAGTAATTGCATTATTAAACTGATTAACAGCAACAAATAATTTTCCAAGCGACAGTTTTGAGCTGGCAATCTGATCGGGATTTTGTCTTTTATGAGCCAAGGTCAGGCAGTCATTGAAAAGACTGATAGCTGTCGTCTGGTCATTTCTTAATAATGCCAATTCACCCTTACTTCTTAAAAGTTCCCATTTCCAGTTTTCACCAGCCTTTATTTTTATTGCCTGAAGAGCTCTTTTATGCGCTTCACTTGAGAGCTTGAACTCGCCTTGCTGGGCAAGAAAATCAGCCGACGCAATTTCATATTCAGCAATCAAATTTTGATCAGACAGTTCGTCCTGCAAAGCATATTGCAGTTCTTTGAGCCTTGAAATAGATCGATACGCAATATCTGGCTGATTCATTTCGAGGCCTTGCTGTATCATTTTTAGATGCAGTTCAGCTTCATCTTGTGCCAGCCCTGTTTTGTTGAGTTGTATTAGTGCTGCATTTAGTAGAGAGTCAGCAGTAGCATAGTCGCCAATTTGGCAATAGTATTCAGCCATATGCATTGGTAGCCCAAATCTGTTTGACGGCTCATCGTATTTATCAACCCAGATTTTTGCTTTTTCCATGTACACAAGACAGGAATCAAGCTGCCCAGAGAGACGCATATCGTATGCAATATTCATCAAACTGCGCGGGATGTTTATAGTGTTATTTGCCTCCAGATTGATTTTAAGATTTTGTTTGTCATAGTGTAAAGCACGGTCTGGTTGTGAAATATTATCGCAAAGGCTTGCTGCATTATTTAATGCTTTTGCTGTTTGCCATGGGTAGTTGAATTCTTTTGCTTCAGCTACACATCTGTCAAGAACATCAAGTGCAGGTGTGTATTCTTCTCTTGCTTCAAGAATGGCCGACAATGTAATTGATCGATCAATCTGTAATGCACGATTCGTTTTGGCTAGCACCCAGCTTTTATGACATGCATGAAGGGCGTCATCAAGATAGTCACTTCGCAACATAAATTCAGAAATATAAGCCCAATACAGAGACTCAAGCAGATCACCACCTATAGTTGATGCTGTGCTAGCGTTTTTTAAAAGCAAGTCGATTGCCTTTTGGCTTTCACCCTTGTCATAAAGAACATTTGAATATTTAAGGGTTAACCAAAGCTTCTGAAGTTGTGAGAGTTGTTCTTTCTGCGTCCATGCCTTTTCATAATGTTCTCCTCGAGAACCATAACCATAATTCCATCTAGCTTTTGCAAAGTTACCAACAGCGTTATCTTTTGCAAGCTCAGGGCGAGACAGTAATACTTTTTGTATGTTTTCAGTAAACCAGAATTCGTAAGCTATTAATAAATCGATCCACAGAAAGTTTGTTGGGTCTGCCTCCCATAAAGAAAAGAGTTTTTCAGAAGCTTCAACTCTAGTTTCATACCGTTCTATAGAGAACAAAATTTCCAGGTATTGATCAAACTGTTTATTTTCGATCTGCTTGTTAATAGAAAGGTATGGTTTTAATTCGTTACTTACCGGGATATTGTGCAGGTTGTACCAGAAGCCATCGTCAACTGTATTGCTACAACCAACAATTAACAGGCAAAACAATAATAACAGACGTAACATTTTTACCCTTTGGTTATGGACAGAATTACGACTCGAATCTAGAATCATCCAAATGCAAAACTCAAGCAATAAAATAAATGATGCAATAGCAAAATATGTGGTCGGCGACCAGCGCGCTGGCGAGTTGTTGTATGAGGAATTAGTACCTCATATAAAAAAATCAGTAGCTCAATATTTCTCTGTAGGCGATATAGATTCAGACGATTTAATTCAAGATACAATTTTGGCGGTTTTGGATTACATCACAAAGAACAACGGTTTCGATGGCGATTTAACCCGCTTTGCAATTACTATTGCTCGCAACAGGTGTCGAAATGTTGCCAACACTAGAAGTCGAAGGCCGGAAACTCTGGTTGATGAAATGGCAGACTGGCTTACCGATACCGGAGACGGACAGCTTGATGCCATGATGGGCCATGAAGCTAGAGTTGCCGTACAGGAGGCGTTGAGTAAACTTGGAAAGCTATGTAAAAAAGTTATAAAAGGATTTTACCTGAATAATACGCCAATAGAAGAAATCAGGCTGGACATCGGCTTAAAGACTGTGCAGGGCGTTTATAGCAGAAGGCAGGTCTGTCTTGATGAAATGATGTCGTATTTAACTCACTTAAAATAATCTCATTTATTTTCTTTAATAATTATAATTCAACTGTTCACTCTTCAAGGAACGGACAAAACACCACAAAGAGGGAGAGAACAATGAGCAACAAATTAGGCATCTTATTAATGGCAACAACTTTAATTGTCGGGCTATTGCTTGCTGGCTGTAGTGACGAAAGCAGTGTGTCTTTGATGAGCCCAGAGGACAGTTCAACAACTATTTATGAAAGCCCTGAAGCTGGCGGCGACCTGAATTTTGGAAAAGACTCCAGAGCTGGTACAACTATTAATTGCCAAGGTCAGCGTTGCACAATGCCGGGAGAAACAATTTTGCCTGGTTATGTGAATAGAGATTACTCCTACATCATAACCCCTGGCAGCGGTGACATTTCTGTAGTTGAGTTTGGCGTTAATGCTAACTTCAGCCACAAATATAATATCAGTATGGTTGTTATGCCTCAAGGTTGGGACTATGTGTATGTAGAGGAAGACACTGCGGCCAGCTCAATGAGATTACGACACGGTTTTATTAGTCAACCAACTGAAAACAATTCAAAAATCATAAGATTTTATGGCCCAGCAATGGGAGACACGTTCCAAATTGCATTCAAATCTAATTTTAACCCAAAAGCAGTTGAATGGAATACATCAGATGGTTCAACCACTGACTGGGACCAGCCATGTGGTCACGGCTACGGCCCAGTTCATAGCCCATTCGGATTCCGAGTAACAGGTTTATATCAAGGTCCTGGCGATATTGTCCCAGCACCAGAGCCAGGCCCACTACACTAAACTAAATTTCCCACAGCCGGTCCAGTTATCTGGGCCGGCTTTGTTGCGCCTGTCACCGAATAATGTTATCTATTCTGGAGCAAATTAGTCTTTCAATCGACAGGAGAAACAATGAGCGACAAAAGATGGAACAGTGCGCCAGAAATGGCAATCGATACAGAGAAGACCTATAAAGCCAAGATTACAACAGATAAAGGTGTTATTGAGCTGGAACTTGCACCAAAAGCTGCTCCAGTAACAGTTAACAACTTTGTGTTTCTGGCACGTGAAAACTTTTACGATGGCGTTATTTTTCATCGTGTAATTCCAAATTTCATGATCCAGGGTGGAGACCCAACTGGAACTGGCCGTGGCGATGCTGGCTACAAATTCGACGATGAACTGAATGCAGATTCCATGCGTCATGAAACTCATGTAATATCGATGGCAAATGCGGGGCCAAACACCAACGGTTCGCAGTTCTTTATCACTCACGCGCCACAACCTCATCTCAACGGCATGCACACTGTTTTTGGCAAGGTTATTAGCGGCGGCGATGTTGTTGACACAATTACCGGTGGCGATGTAATGAATAAAGTAGAAATTGAGGAGCTTTAGTGAATTATCCTGAATTTTTTGATGATGTTCAAACAGTCACAGTTTACGATCCGCTTGCTGACAAACTTGGTGCTGCAGCAGATGGTATCATTACAATCACATATCCCGATGTTGTGAAACTTGCAGGGCATTCCTGCCCAACAGTTGCAGGTGCTTACATGATGACTTTAAGTGGTCTGGAAGCTTTATATGGCGATGAATTGCCTGTTCGCGGCAACATCAAAGTAGAAATGCGACAAAGTCAGGAAGAGGGAGTTTGTGGTGTTACTGCAAACGTGATGTCTTTTATTACCGGTGCATCGGATGCCAGCGGATTCAAAGGTGTTGGCGGATTTTCTGCTCGATGCAATTTGCTTTCTTTTGCCAACTACATTGACGGTGAAGTGAAACTGAGTCGCATTGATACCGGGAAATCGGTGACTATTTCTTATGATCCAACATCAATTCCCGGAAATCCCCTGATGCAGGAGATGATGCAAAAAACTTTCAGTGGTACCGCTACAAAAGAGGAAGAAAATGACTTCCATAAAATGTGGCAGGGCAGAGTTGAAATGGTTCTAAACAATCCAACAGTTGTTGTTGTGAAGTAGGAGAAAATAATGCACGATGGATGTAACGGCGCTGTTGGTGATGGCATCGCAGTAGTCGATAAAATTAGAATGATGGGTTTCAACAAGCAGATGATGCCGGCACCGCTGGACATGGTTTGCAGTAACTGTGAAGCTGAATTTAAAATGACTCACTTTGAGGGCAAATGCCCGGAGTGTAATATGGTTTTTGGTGTGACTCCATGTCACGCTTTTGATGCATCGCATGTGAAAGCTGCAGGCATCGATTACTAAAGGATTTTCAATGAGCGAAGAATTGAAATCGACAGATTTTATCCGCGATATTATTGCCGAGGATGAAAAAACAGGCAAGCACGACGGCCGTGTTCATACCCGGTTTCCGCCGGAGCCAAATGGCTATCTGCACATTGGCCACGCTAAAAGCATATGCCTGAATTTCGGTATTGCTGAAGAGCGCGAAAATGCTCTGTACAATCTGCGTTTTGACGATACAAATCCTACCAAGGAAGACCAGGAGTATGTTGATTCCATTCAGGAAGACGTCCGCTGGTTGGGCTTTGACTGGGAAGACAGACTATACTTTGCATCGGATTATTTTGAGCAGATGTATGACTTTGCTGTTCAGCTTATCAATGACGGCAAAGCTTACGTTGACGACCAGTCTGGTGAACAGATTCGTGAAAATAGAGGCACTGTAACAACTCCAGGAGTTAACAGTCCGTTTCGTGATCGCTCAGTTGAAGAAAATCTGGATCAGCTTGCTAAAATGCGTGCAGGTGAATTTGCCGATGGCGAAAAAGTTCTTCGCGCAAAAATTGATATGTCCCATGATAATATGCTGATGCGTGACCCTCTGATTTACAGAATTCGTCATGCGGAACATCACAGGACCGGTAACGATTGGTGCATCTACCCAATGTACGATTGGGCTCACGGTCTGGAAGATTCACTTGAGGGAATCACTCACTCTATTTGTACTCTGGAGTTTGAAGTTCACAGGCCGGTTTACGATTGGTTTCTTGAGCAGTTGAATGTTTTTCACCCTCAGCAGATTGAATTTGCTCGTCTGAATCTGACTTACACAATAATGAGCAAGCGTAAACTGTTACAGCTTGTTGAAGAGGGCAAAGTGTCCGGTTGGGATGACCCCCGAATGCCGACCTTGAGTGGAATGCGCAGGTTGGGTTACACTCCTTCATCCATCAGAACTTTCTGCGACAAAATTGGTGTAGCAAAGCGGGACAGCATTGTTGATCTGGCTCTTTTGCAGCACTGTCTGCGCGATGAGCTGAACAAATCGGCAAAAAGAGTGATGGCAGTTCTTGACCCTCTGAAGGTTACAATCACCAACTATCCTGAAGGTCAAACTGAAGAAGTTGAGTGTGTGAACAATCCTGAAAATGAAGCCGATGGCACAAGAATGGTTCCGTTCAGCAGAGAAATTTACATTGAACGCACAGACTTTCTTGAAGATCCACCACGCAAGTTTTTCAGACTTGGACCTGGCCGTGAAGTAAGGCTGAAACACGCTTATTACATAACCTGCGATGAAGCAATAAAAGATGACGATGGTAACATTATTGAACTGCTTTGCAGTTATGATCCTGAATCGCGTGGGGGACAGTCACCAGATGGCCGCCGTGTTAAAGGAACTTTGCAGTGGGTGTCAGTAGAGCACGGTGTTGATGCCGAGATCAGATTATATGACAACCTGTTCAACAGTGAGAATCCTGAAGATGGTGGTTCATTTATGGACAATCTGAATCCAGAGTCATTAACAGTTTTGAAGAACTGTAAACTGGAACCATCCCTTGCAGATGCAAAACCTGGCGAGCCAATTCAGTTCATGCGGCACGGATATTTCTGTGTCGATTCAGTTGAAGAGAGTCTGGTATTTAACCGAACTGTTTCGCTGAAAGATTCATGGGCCAGGATGCAGAAAAACAAGGGGTGAGCTTGAGCTCACCCCATTCTGCTAGATTGTTTTATTGAAGCGACGTGGTAGATCGAGCTTGAAATCGCTTGGTGGCTCTGTAGCGCCTAATACGTCCCTTGCCTGTTCAAAGTCATCTGTACCAATATGCATTAAATATCGATATGATCCGCAATGATCACTGATTCCCACTGAATTTGCGATATTGATTCCCTCATGAGCCAGTTTTTCATGTATATCCACCAGAGCGCCGAGTTCATCGTCGCCATGTATCATAAACGCATGGTGTGGGCCGTTTAGTTTGACATTGCTTTTACGGGCAGCATCGGCAAGCCAGGTTGGGTTCAGTGGGTAAATTACGAGCTGAGTTTGTCGCGCACCGATAGGTATCGCATTGAAAGCCAGGAGGTTAACCTCTTTACTGGCAAGCCAGGTCAGGAATTTACATGATTCTCCAGGTAAATCATCAGTTAACGTGTAGTAATAAGTGATGTTATAAATCTTTGCAGCCATGGTAGCCTCCCTGATTGTGGGGTGGAGGTATCATCTATTTATATAAAGAATACATTGTCTTTGTTAATTTGTAAACAACTACTTTGCTGTATCTGGATTATTAACCTGGCTGTTGACTGTCGTGGGGGAACTGAGTCCCCCGCATATAGTTATCTGACAATATCATAGCCGATTATTTCCATAGGCTCAGGCTCTTCATCTTCATCAGCCAAAGCACCTTGACCCTGCAGTGATAGCAGTGCATCGGTGAAACCACGAACCAGAATCCAGTTGTTGGCATTTCCGCGAATCAAACCATCTTTCAGACCGTCACCAGGGCATTTTATAGCAACCTGTTTGATAAACTTGCCATCAGAATTGAATATGTCATAGGTCTGCATGATGCCTTCTGTTGTTTCACGTGTTGCACGGGAAGCCAACACCCAGAGCAGCCCATCTTCGTCGATGAACAAGCTTGTGATATCCGGTTCAGTTAAACAAATCTCCGTTTTGACTTCCATCGGAATACGTTGAGTCTGTAGTTCCATCATTTTGTTCACAAGTTCAGTCTCATCAGCAGTCCTCATCCACGATTCATATTCACGTGTAATTATGTGGTCCAGAGTTCCATCAACATTGAACACATGAATCTCGTATTCATTACGTTTTGGAGCAGTATAAACTTTTCCATCAGGACCGACAGCAAAGTGCCTGAAGATTGATGAGTACTGATCAGCTTCAATGATTTCTACTTTTGTAAACTCGTATACATTTGGAACTTCTTCATAGAAACAAAGCTCTTCGCCGTCAAGGGCATAAGAAGCAACAAAGAAAGTTCTGGTCTGTGAACCTTCGCCGTTCGTAATTTTGGTTCCACCAAGAACCAGGTTGTCACCGTTGAAGTGAGCATCGGTCAGAGCTATGAACCCGCCTGCGGTTGGGTCATTGCCACCTGGAGTGAAGCTTCTCAACGGGCTACCTTCAAGATCAACCTGGATAATTTTTCCCGGGAAACTCTGTACCAGGCCAAGCCCATTGTCGGGCATAAATAACATGTCTACAGGCGTTCTGACTTCACCCGGACCTTCGCCTTCGCGGCTCAGAGTGTGAATGAATTCACCGTTGGGATCAAAGACCTGAACTTCTGAAAGTTGGGTGTCCAGTAAGTAGGTATTACCTGAGTCATCCATCAGAACTTTAGTGACAAGGCCGAAAAGCGTCTCACCATCTTCGCCGCCATCGCGCCATTTTTCCTGAAACTCAAGAACTTCAATACCATTTACAGGCTGTGCTGGATTTTCGATGCGAAGAACTTCATCACTGGCAATCAGTGGAGTTACAAGCAGGAAAAGAGCTAGAATTATTTTCATTAAATTACCTCCTCTGGTTCTATTTCTATCTCTGGTTCTGGGGTGATACTTCCAAAGACTTGATTGTAAGCAGCAATTGATACAGTAAAGGCAAATGCTCCAGTTATAAAGACAACTACGTGGTATGCTGATTCACCTGCGCCAAAAATGACTTCCAGAATAACTGCCATCAGTATCGCCATCGGCCAATCACTTTTGAAATATGCCCAGCATTCACTTAAGGCATCACCAGCTGAGAGTTTTTTGTCGACCATAACAGGAAAGAAAAACAGGAGCACGCCAAGTGCGGCAAATAGCCCAACACCAAAGCAGAGGCTGCCAAGTATAAGTACACCCACGTAGAGGAGTCCGCCTACAAAGTAGCGACCAAAGTCTGAGAATCCATGAAAGACATCGCCAATCTCTATTGCTTCGCCTTTGGAAGCTCTGAGCAGCATATAAGTGAATCCTGCCATCATAGCTGGTGCCAGTATTAATGTTACTGAAAACAGACAAACAACAAAAAAGGCAATTGTAAGTGTAAGGAAATTATCTTTGAATATTTGCCAACCGTTTTTGAAGGCATTTTCCATTTTAAGTTTTTCCATTGGAACTCCAGTTCGGGGTTTGTAATAATCTGCACTACTATGCGCACCAATACACTACGCATGAGCCGGATTATTTGTTTCCTATCTGCATAATAAAGGTACTGCCCCAACTCGAGAAAATTCAATCGATTTTTCAGCTGGCATGGTTGAACCATCAACAGTGACCTGGAAATCTTTGCGATTTGGAGTGAGAATCAGTGCGTGGTATTTCGCTTTAACAACCTGGGTTCCATCAACTTCAATTGTCCATTCCAATGATCGACGGAAGAACTGCTCGCAGAGTGAGAGAATCATTCCTGTTGTTTCATGAACCTGTTTATCTTCACCTCTGGACTCGATACGACTGATGCAGATTTCAGCCGGGACATACAGAAAAATCATATTATCAGGTTTATGTAAATTACCAATCTTGCGCAGTGTTTTCAGTTCAGGGAATTGTTTGAAAATTGGATCTCTCTTTTTAACTGTAACACCGGTTAGAACATCGATAATTTTTATACAGGTATTGTGCAGGTTATTATTAGGGTTTAATTACTGTCTTCTGAGTTTGTACGCCACGGCTCATCGCAGACGGTATATGTGTCGTCCAGCTCTTCAAAACATAAATTATCCTGATCAGAATAGTTCTCATATGTATCGGTTATTTCATCAATTGCCATCTGCAGTGTCATCAGTACTTCGCTTTGGATTCTTTGCTCAGTAAATTTGAGCTCAGGTTGGGTCAGTAACATCTTCATTACTATATTTGCGGTTGTCTGTACGGCAGTGCAAACTTCCCTGAGGCCGAAACCCTCCTTTAATCTGTCCAAAGCAAGAGTGTGAGCATAATCAAGAACATTGGATCGATTTCCCATCAGAATATCTTTTTCCAGAAAGGAGTAAAGCAGGTCAACTCGAACGCGTAATGTACCAGGAGTCAGAGATTGGTAAGTTTTGAATTTTTCTGTATTCTCGTCTAATTGAAGAACATCTGAAATCTCGTCAACTATACTGTCTTTCATTTTGAGCATTGTTCTATAGATTTTCAGGTTTTCTTTTTCTTGTACCTGATCATATGGGAAGTGTTGATTCAAATGATGCCACTCATGAGGGACTCGCTTCAGGTTGGCTATCAGAAACGGGAGTCTTCGCAGAATGTGATAACGTGGATTAGATGAACATCCCATAAGTGTTCTTGTTTTTTCAGGGTTGATAACCATACGAGTGTCTATATATCGTAACATCCAATAACGTTCAAAAGGCTTCGCGTGCTTTATTCCACCCCACAAATTCCTTTGTATAACTCCAATCCTGGCTACCCACTTAGGACAATATGTAGGTTCGATTTTTTTGAACCGATTGTAACGCATAGCAACAGAAAATAACTCGTTATGTGAAGTACAGCCAACAGAGCTTGCAATCAACAGGCTGTATTGTGGGAGTCGTTTTATTTTTGAAATTAATGACATAAAAAATCGCATTAAATTACTGATATGAAAGTACGGTATAGCGGTTTCACCCTTACCAACAATAAACTTGTGATCCCAATCGTTACTCAGCCATTTGGTCAGAAAAGCATGCAGTGGGCTGTATTGACACCAGTCGCTGAAAATTGCTGCGAGTCGGACTGTAACAGTAGGGAAGTAGCTGGAAAACTCCTCCACCATTTTCTCGCCTTTAATTTTACTGACAGCATATGGAACTGTTGCGTCAGCGGGACTGTTTTCGTCGATAACTGATCCCGGTTTGGTGAACTTGCTGACTGTCAGGGAGCTTGCAAAAATGAAACGTTTGAGGTTGAGATGCTTGCAGTGCTTTAAAATATATTCAGTACCATTGACATTTGTATGTTCATACTCGGGATGGTCAACACCCTCGAAATCAAAGAATCCAGCAAGATGAAAAAGAAAATCCGCACCATTGGGACCGATTGATTCGAGCGCCTGTTTGACCTCTTCTTCATTACCGATATCAACACGCATCCAGTGGATGTTGGGATGGTAGGCAATTCTGGCTGCGTTCTGGGAGCGTCTGGCAATAGCAATAACAGAATAATTGTTTTTCAGAGTATTCAACAAGTAGCTACCAATGAAACCGGAGGCTCCGGTAACTATGATTGTATCGAGTTTGTTTTCAGCTGTGGAATGGGGCACTTTCCCCGCCTCTGAGCTTCAGCATAATCAATCACCCTCATTGTAGATTAATAAAGAAATAATTGCAATTATTTGCTGTTCTTGCCCTGAATAATTATTCAGGTTAACTTGGACTGGTTCTAATTGATTCACCTCTGTAAGGAGATACTCAGATGACTGTTGTGCTGACTGGAAATGACCTGACAATTGAGCAGGTAATAGCTGTTGCACGCAATAATGAAAAAGTTGAAATCCATCCTGATGCGCTGGAACGAATTCGTACTTGCCGCGCAGTGCTGGAGAAAAAGATTGAAGCCGGCGAAATTATGTATGGTGTTAATACCGGCATCGGTGAGTTTTCAGAAATTGTTCTGGACGATGACCAGGTAAAAGAATTTCAGAAATATCTGATTTACAACCACTCTGCCGGCATCGGCGATCCCGCACCAATTGAATATATCAGAGGTGCAATGCTTGGCCGCGCGAATGTCCATTCCAATGGACGCTCTGCCTGTCGGGAAGAAATCACATTGACTCTGGTTGCAATGCTGAACGAGGGTGTTACACCATTTGTTTGCCAAAAAGGTTCGGTTGGAGCTTGCGGTGATCTTGCACCGATGAGCCAGATCGCTCAGCTGATGATGGGTGAGGGTCGCGCATTTTATAAAGGTGAACTGATACCTGGTAGTGTTGCTTTTGAAAAAGCTGGCATACCGGTTCCAGGTCTTAAAGCCCGTGATGGCCTGGCAACAATCAACGGATCAAATGTGCTGACTGCAATGAGTGCAATTCAACTGTTTGATATGAACAGATTTTTAAAGCAGGCTGAGATTACTTGTGCGATGTCTCTTGAAGGTCTCCTCGCAAACCTCAAGCCATATACTCCAAAACTGCATGAAGCACGCGGTTTCACTGGTGCAGTTCGCTCTGCAAAATCGATTGGGAAAGTCACTGAAGGTGGCGACCTGAAAACTGGCAAACTCAAAGTCAAAGTTCAGGATGCTTACTCAATGCGTTCAACACCTCAGGTAATTGGTGCGGCACACGATGCGTTGGCATACGCCCGCAGTCAGGTTGAAATTGAACTGAATGGCGTTGGTGACAACCCTGTATTTTTCCCTGAAACCGATGAAGCCGTTTCCGGTGCAAACTTCCAGGGCACACCGGTTTCTCTGCCAATGGAAATGGCTGGCCAGGCAATTACAATGGTATCGGTGTTAAGCGAAAGACGATTGAATCGACTGCTTAACCCGGCGCTGAGCGTCGGCTTGCCAGCATTCCTGACCAAAGGTGCAGGTATGTTTTCTGGTTTGATGCTTAGCCAATACACTGCTGATTCCCTGATTGTTGAACAAAGGATTTTATCGACACCGGCATCGGTTGCATCTATTCCAGCTGCTGCTGACCAGGAAGATTTTGTATCGATGGGAATGAACACAGCTATCAAAAATGCTCAGATTCTGGAGAATGCTTATGGCGTGCTGGGAATTGAGTTGATGGCTGCTGCTCAGGCAATCGATTTTCGGAATCACAAACCTGGTGTTGGCGTGCAAAAGGCACATGAAGTTGTGCGCAAGCATGTCGAGTTCCTGGATATTGACAGGCCGTTGCACGAAGATCATACCAACATGATGGCGCTTGTTAAATCGTGTGAAGTTCTTGAGGCTGTTGAAGCTGAAATTGGCAGTTTGCAGTAAAATTATATTGTTAGTTGAAAGAGCCCGCAGATTGCGGGCTCTTTTTTATCTATATTATATCAGAGAATAATTACCGTAAGCCACGATTAATTCTTTTTAAGTTCTGTATTTTTGAAGAATCCCACGAAGATTCCCAGTCACCAACTTCTATCTCGAAAGCTATTGATTTTTCGCCATCTGGAAGAGTAATAGTTACTTCAAATTGAGTGTCGGTCCATTTTTCTGGAAGGTTTTCAAAAAACATGAAACCAGTAATTGCCTGATCAGGGAATATTGTATTTCTTCGTAGCATAGTATTTGTCATTTGCTGCATACGAATTTGCCCTAGTTGTGTAATTGCTGCAGCGTCATAATTGGCATTATTTCTGGTTATGGCAGCGTCAATAGGTTGATTATTGTTATCCTGCGAGGCGCCAACTATTGCTCCTGCAAAGAGTGTTGCAAAAGCAGAAGCTTCTGCAGATCTGACTACTATTGTTTGTATTGCATGTGGGGGAATTGGTTTAGAGTAGTCTGATTCTGCGCCATTTGTTATGACCCTGAATTTAATGTGTTCACCAGGATTGAAGTCAAAAGGAACAGATGAATTATTCCAAATAGTCAGACTGGTTTTCATAACTGGAGTTTCTGAAATGTAGTGGGGTGACATTGTGATTGTTGTATATGTATTATCTGAGCCAAAGCTGATGTAAGGTATCCCATCGATGTAATAAAGCTCACCACCATGAAGGTCATCAGTAGTGCATATTAAGGGTGGATAGTATGTAGTACATCCTGAAATAAATGCGAATGTAACGATGAGAAAAATCCAGCGAATTAACATAGAAACCTCCATAAAAATAACCAATAACTCTAAGTATTCTACAATGATAGATTATTCAGTCAATGAATTTATGGATTCCACCCGGGTGGAATAATTCCCCACGTGGGGAAAATCACTTTTCCAAACTATTGACAACAGCGCCGATAAGAATCAGCCCACCACCGGCAATCTGCATCGTTCCTGGAATTTCATTCCAAAGAATTACGCCAACAACCAGAGCAAACAAAACACTCAGGTAGCTGAACAGAGATACTCTGCCAGCAGGTGAGTAGTGAAATGCTTTTGTCAGCGCATACTGGCCGAGTCCGGCGAAGGCACCGGTTGCCAGAAGTAGTAGAAGCTGGTGAGGGTTAGGAATAATGCCTGTGAGCAGAACAATCGGCAAGGTGACCAGAGTAGAGAAAAGCGAGAAGATAAATACGATCAGGTGAGGCTTTATCCTGCCTTTTAGCGATCGGATTATTGTGTAGGCAGCACCGGCGAAAAATGCCGAGCCAATTCCGGCGAGTGCAGGTAGTAGCGAGTAGCCGCTACCGGGGTTTATTACAAGTATCGTTCCGCAAAATGCTATGATCATTGCTAGAATCGATCTCCTGCTGGTTGGTTCGCCAAGGAACATTCTAGCGAGCAGGACAACAATAAACGGTGATAATTTGTTCAGCAACGATGCTTCAGCAAGCGGGAGATTTTGCAGAGCATAGAAGAAAAGAAAAACTCCACAGAGTCCACTGATGGAGCGTAGAATTATTAATCGATTCTGGAGTGCAACCGTAAAAGGATTTTCACGATGCCGTATAACAACAGCTCCTGTCAGCGCCAGAATAATCAAATTCCTGGAGAAAACGGTTTCAGCCAGCGGGATATTGCCAAGATCGTGGACAGCAGCACCCATCAGCGCAAAGCCGAGCGCGGAAACGGTCATCCAAAATATTGCCTTGCCGATATTGTCGTTCACTGTTATCTCCGGTGTGTAAGATTCACACAATAATGGAGCGAGCTTGAAAGAGTATCCAGCAAAAATACTGTTAAATAGCAAACCTGCAACCTACACAATTCGCAGAAGCAAACGTGTGCGCAGTATCAGTCTGAAAGTCAGTGCCGATGACGGACTGGTTGTTGTTATTCCACATCGATATGCAATCCGTGATGCAGAACAGGCGTTGATAAAACACTGCAAGTGGGCAATTAAAAAGCTGGACCATTTTGATGTGTGGGACGGCCCAAGGCATGTGCCGGAGCTTGTAAGTGGAGCAAAGCTGTTATTGTATGGCAATGAGATGACAGTTTTAGTGAGGTCTCTTCCAGAAGACAGAAAGCGAAGCAGGGTTTTTCTGGAAGCCGAGAACCTGGTTGTTGAGCTGGGGCCAGATGCCGAGTTGAACCCAAGGCCGTTAGTTGAAAAATGGTATCGGAAAATTGCAAAAGAATTGTTTGTTGAAAAAGTACAGGAGTTGGGCGGAGCTGCAGGGTTATTGCCGAAAAAAATAATTGTTGGCCAGCGAACCAGCAGGTGGGGAAGTTGCAGCTCGCGGGGGACATTGTCATTTTGTTATCGATTGATAATGGCGCCACCAGAAGTGATAGACTATGTAGTAGCTCATGAGCTTTGTCACTTGCAGCATCTCAATCATTCCAAACGATTTTATAAACTATTGGATCAAGTTTATCCCGAGCATGAAATTCATTCAAAATGGCTGAAAGAAAATGGACACGGACTTGTAATCTGATTTATGGTATACTCTGAGGAACTTGAAATTGGAGAATGCCTTGAATAGAGTTTTGTTATTACTATTGGTTGCAACCACAGTTTTTGCTCACTCGCCTCGTGAGTATAATCATGAATCACATGCTACATATATTGAGCCGATTACAAATCGAACGGATCTAATAAATGAAAGTTTTGAAGACGGATTTTTGCCTGCCGGATGGGCATCGTTCAGTCAGGGTAATACATATCAGTGGGCGTTGACTTCTGAAAATGCACATACTGGAAATAGTAGCGCGTGGGTACAATATGGAGCGCAGGGAACATCACAGAACGAGTGGCTTGTTTCGCCAGCGCTGGATTTGTCTGCTGTAACTCAAGTGTATCTTGAATGGTATGAGGATGAATCTTTCTGGTCCGGTTACGGTGACCATCACTACATAATGGTCAGCACTGGTAGTCAGACAAACCCTGCCGATTTTTCAATTCTGTCAGATATGACTCCAGCAAATCACACAATAAATGGTTTCTATGGTGACCCTGTGACATTGGATCTCAGTAACTATGCCGGTTCATCTGAAATTTATATTGCGTTCAGATACACTGGGTCCTGGGCCGACGACTGGTTTGTAGACGACATCAGAATTTATGAACCGTACACAGTTGATGGTGCAGTTACCAATGTATCACCCGATGGTCTGCAGTACGAAGGTGGCGATTATATTACACCTGTTGTCACGGTTGCAAATATTGGACTGGATGAAATCAGTGCCGAGTTGAGTTTGGATATTGTTGAGTCCGGGGCAATTATTTCAACACTGACTGAGTCAATCGAGGTTTTAGCTCCGGGGTCTGAAATCGATGTAACTTTTGATAATCAGATGTTAAGTAATGGGCATTATTATCAGCTTTCCGCATCGGTTGAAGTTGATGATGACTACAATACTTCAAACAATAATTATACTGCGTTGATCAATACATATACTGAGCCTCATGTTCCACTTGCTCATTTTCAAACCAATGCCGGGTGTAGTCCGTGTGTAGCTGCCAACCAGGCACTCGATGCCTACATGCAGCAGGTAAACGATGTTTCATTGCTCCGCGTTCACACATGGTGGCCTGGAACAGATGCGATTTATGATGCAAATTTATCTCAGAATCAGGCATTGATTGGTGCGTATGGTGATGACTATGTACCTCACATGTGGGTTGATGGTATTGTTGATCTGGGGTCAAATACATCGAGTTATGTTTCCGGTATCGATGCACGAAGATCCTTGAAGTCTCCATTGACATTTGATCTTGGTTGGGAGCAGGGGAACCAGAGGTTGCGAGTGGGTATGACTGTAGCATGTCCAGTTCCTGCTGGAACAAACTGGCGCTTGAAAGTTGCATTGACTGAGGACAATGTTTATTACGCTGGAGCCAACGGTGAGACAATTCACAATCAGGCATTCCGTAAAATGTATCCCTCGACAAGTGGCATGCCGTTGAGTTTTGTAACCGGGAGTTATTTATTCATGATTGACTGCCCACTTGATGGTTGGGACTACAACAATCTACGCGTTGCGGTTTATTTGCAGGATGCTGACAGCTGGGAAATTGTGCAATCGGCAACGGCCTTTTTGAGTGAAATTGAATATGATCCGACCGGAGTAAATGATTTGCCAGGAGTTTTGCAAGTAAAAGGTGCAGTACCGAATCCATTTAACCCATCGACAGAGATCTGTTTCTCGATTGCAGAAGATAGCTTTGTTGAAGTAATAGTTTATGACAGCAGTGGTGGAGTGGTCAGGGAGATTGGCAGACAAGAAATGAACGCTGGTCAAAACAGTGTTACATGGGACGGAAGAAATGATAACGGAATGGTCCTGGCAAGCGGAGTGTACTATGCTAGAGTTTCTGCAGGTACAATGACCCAAACAACTAAACTGGTTCTGGCAAAATAAATGAAGAAAAAACAGCTGTTATTTATTGGTTCTGTGACAATTGCTTTTGTTGTGCGTGCGCTACATATCTGGATGATGAGCGACCCTGTTCGTAACCCGACTTTTATAAACCCGATTACTGATGGAGCTGTTAACCACAAGTGGGCGCTTGAACTTCTGTCCGGCAACTGGCCAGGTAGCGAACCGTTTTTCAGAGCACCTGGTTTTACATATCTGCTGGGTGGACTGTACGGCCTGTTTGACAACGCTCGATTGCCGGTTCAACTGGTTCTGGCTCTATTTGCATCTCTTGCTGCCGGGTTCAATGCTCTGACTGCGAACAGGTTGTGGGGAACAGTTGCAGGTTGGATTAGCGGCATAATAACTGCGCTACTTTGGACTGGTGTCTGGTTTGCAGGAGAGCTTCTGGATGCTGCTGTCTTTGCATCGATGTTGTCTGCTGTGCTTTGGCTTTTAACTGGACCAGAATCAAAAAAACGATCAATCGCTCTGGGGCTGATGCTTGGTGTTGCAACTGTATTCAGACCAATTGCCTTGATACTTCTGCCTCTCCTGTTTTTCCGTAAACAAAACAGAGTTCTGATTATTATTGCACTTCTGTTGCCAATTATTCCGGTAACAATTCATAACGCAACTACTGGAGCTGCCTTGTCGCCGATTGCAGTTTCTGGCGGGACTAATTTTTACATCGGTAACAATCAATACAGCGATGGCAGAGTTGCCTTTTTGCCTGGACTGCCGGCTGACTGGCAGGGGGAGTCCGCCGATGTAATTGCGCTTGCTTCAAGACAGAGCGGCAAGCAAATGAACCTGTCACAGGCTGACAAATGGTTTGGAAATTCCGGGCTGAAATGGGTGGCAGAAAACCCGGGTAGTGCGTTCAAATTATATGTTAACAAATTACGACTGGTCCTTGCCGGCAAGGAATACTCCAATAATAAGAACCTAGATTTCTGGCGTAATCGTGCGCCAGTTGTCACCTGGCTTTTATGGTGCAGTTGGGCATTTGTTCTGACTTTGGCTGTTGTCGGAGTTTCGCGTTCTGAGCAACGAAGATTGATCTGGTATGGTGCCATATTGTTGGCATTTTCCATGTTCCCATTTTTTATAAATGCCAGATTCAGGCTACCGTTGATGATGTGGCTTGTGGCACCTGCTGCAGGTGGAGCAGAACTTATCTATCGATCTGTAAAAGCTAAAAAACCATTGCCTGCAAAAGTGATTTTTGTTGCACTGCTTGCATTTCTGGTTAGTGGATTTTCTGCAGTAGCACCAGATGATCCATCGATGTTTAACAGCTATAGCACCCTGGGTAACAGTTATATTCAAAGTAAAATGTATAGTGAAGCTGCTGCTGCTTATGACAAGGCAATTACCGCCGATGCAGAATGGCCACACAGGTCTCATGACCAGACGTTGGCACAAGTTTTTAAAATGCGTGGCGAGATTTATACAAGGCATCGGGATATTAACGGTGTGGTGAATTTGTATCAAAAATGGGTTGAGCGTTTGCCCGATGATACACACGGCAGATCGCTTCTGGGCTGGGCTTTGTTGGGAAATGGTGATGCGCAATCGGCTTTGAAACAGTTTAGAATTGCTGGCGATAGCCCACAGGTTGTCTTTGGATCCGGTATGTGTTTTATGCAGCTTGAAGATCCCGAGAATGCAATTATAGCATTCAGGAATGTTGTTCAGCAGCAACCGGATTATTGGCAGGCGTGGGGCAATCTTGCATCGGTGCTTGATCAGCAAGGCAGGGCCGATGAAGCGCTGACTGCCTGGAAACAACTTCTGAAACTGAAGCCCGATGACCAGAGAGCAAGGCAGAGAGTTCAGGGGAATTAACCCTCAATCATCTTTTCTATTCTCCGCTTACCAAGCCACGCTACAAAACTGTATGCGCCAACCAGCAGAGCTGGACCAAGCAGTGCAGGTAACCATGTGTTCTGCCACTCCGATGCAGCAGGCATTCCGTAGATAGCCAGGCAGACTCCAGAAATTGTGCCTGCAAGAATCAGGTAGAGAACCGCCATACCCTTTTTAGTTGGCATTGGCAGCAGGCCACCAAACATCAGCTGCATGAAAATATGACCGAAGATTGAGATAGCCAGTACTGTTCGGAAATCGGTTAGCTGTTCGTCTGGTTGATCCAAAACATATAGTCGATAAAAAACAACTCCAGCCAACATAATCTGAGTAATGCCAAGCCAGACGCTGCCAAGTTTACCAGCCTCCGATATAGTGCGTTCATCCCGTTGCAGTTTTTCAAATAACATCAGCGTTCCCCTTTGATCCAGAACAGTTCATTCAGAGTTTTGTTGGTAGCCTGGGCCAGTGCGAGGCACAGCTTGATGGTCGGATTGTATTTACCAGCTTCAATCAGTCCGATGGTCTGGCGAGTCACACCAACGGCATCGGCAAGTTCTGCCTGAGAAAGATCGATAGCAACTCTTGCGAGTTTAAGATTGTTTTCAAATTGTATTTTTTCCATTTGTGCAATGTAAGATATATATTGCATTATGTCAAGTATATATTGCATGGTAATTTTGTGTTTGCCACAGGCAGACCCATCGGTATACTGTTAGTAACAGGCAATAACTTCAATTAATAAAGAGGCAATCATGACTCCGGAACAGATGATAAAAGCGCTTGAAGAATCAGGTGAGTACAAGGTTTTGCGGAAACTTGAGCATCGGGACAAATATTCCGACCAGCCAGGTGTAGAGCTGAAGCGAGCAATGGTTCTGGATGTAGAAACTACCGGCTTTGATATTGATGAATGTGAAGTAATTGAACTGGCAATGGTGTCTTTTATGTTCAACCCTGACACAGGTGAAGTTGCCGATGTTTTTGAACCGATCGATATGTTCCAGCAACCCTCTAAACCAATTCCCGCAGAAATTACCAACCTGACCGGTATCACAGATGAGATGGTTGCAGGCAAGACCCTGGATAAAGAATTGATTATCAGCGAGTTTGAAAAAGCAGGTCTGATTATTGCCCACAATGCTGGATTTGACAGGCCGTTTGTTGAGAAGACAATACCTGAAATCGATGGCAAAGCATGGGGTTGCTCCTGGAAAGAAGTGCCATGGAGTGATATGGGATTTGATTGCAAGAAACTTGGGTGCCTGTTGAAGAATAAAGGCGGACTGTTTTTTGGAGCGCATCGTGCCGATGAAGATTGTCTCGCACTGTTACATCTTCTGGCAGTTCCTTTTGGCGATGGCACATTGCCGCTGAAATATCTGCGTGATTCAGCTGCAGCTGGAACGGTTCACGTGATTGCCTGGGACTCACCGTTTGCAACTAAAGATATTTTAAAAGAGAGAAAATACAGATGGGAGCCAGCAAGAAAAGTTTGGCATACATTTATCAGTCCGGATGAATTGGAAGCAGAGAAAAAATGGTTAGCTGATAATGTTGGTGGTGCGCCTGAGTTTAAGGTTGT
>CAYTFE010000020.1:0-33956 GCA_964437115.1 uncultured Fibrobacteraceae bacterium
CAGATCCATTTCAAAGAATTTACCAATCCGATAAACAATCCGCTTTGATGCAAGCCCGTCTCCATATGGGTTTGAAGCAGCAGCCATTGCATTGTAAGCCGATTCATCTTTTAACAGCTCGAGCGCAGTTTCAGTAATCAGTTTCTTGTCAGTGCCAACAAGTTTTACAGCTCCTGAATCAACGCCTTCTGGTCTTTCTGTGGATTCCCGCATTACCAGAACCGGTTTATTCAAGCTGGGTGCTTCTTCCTGCACACCACCGGAATCGCTGAGAATCAACGTGCAGTCATTCATCAGTTTTACAAATTCAGTATAATCAACCGGGTCAATCAGCTTGATGTCATCCCGATGGCCAAGCAAGTTTCGAACGGGTCCCTGAATATTTGGATTAAAGTGTACTGGATAAACTATCTGTACATCAGGCAATGCGTCTGCAATGTCCAGCAATGCTTCACAGATATCGCGGATTGGCTGACCATGATTTTCCCTGCGATGTGCTGTAACCAGGATACCCGTTTTGCCATCGTCAAAATGAGAAGGGGCATCAGCAACATTTTTGATTGTAATATTCAGCGCATCGATGGCAGTGTTACCGGTTATACAAATATCTTCACGACTGATTTTTTCATCCAGCAAGTTATCACAACTCAGTTGAGTTGGAGGGAAGTGAATGTCGCAAAGCGAAGTAGTCATCTGCCTGTTTGCTTCTTCAGGCCAGGGGCTGAACCTGTCCCAGGTACGCAAGCCAGCTTCAACATAACCAACTGGAATCTTGGCATAAAAAGCAGCAAGAGCAGCGGAGTAGGTTGTAGTTGTGTCACCCTGAACAAGAATCATGTCAGGTTTACCAAAGGAAATATATTTTTGCATTCCATGAAGAACACCAGTTGTGACGTGAGTAAGATCCTGATTGGCGCGCATGATATCGAGGTCAAAAAATGGTTCTATGTCAAAAAGCTCCAATACCTGATCCAGCATATCCCGATGCTGCGCAGTGGCAACAAGGTGGCATTCAAAGCCATCGGTTTGCTCAAGTTCTTTAACAATTGGTGCCATCTTTATGGCTTCAGGGCGAGTTCCTGCTATAACTGCAACCTTATACATATCAACCTCCGTGTTAAAAGGGATATTATGCTACAGAAGCTATGAATACAACCGGTAAGTTGACGCAATTGCATATCACCGTTACTATTTCCCAACACAAGTTAACAACCCCGAAAGGTTTGAAATAGTGAAAGCCACCGAAATACGCGCCCGGTTTCTAAAGTTTTTTGAAGAACGCAACCATCAGGTTGTTAGCTCAAGCTCACTCGTTCCTCAGGATGATCCAACTCTGATTTTCATCAACGCTGGAATGAATCAGTTTAAAGCTGTGTTTCTGGGTATCGAAAAACGCGATTATGTACGTGCAGCTTCCTGCCAGAAATGTATGCGTGTAAGTGGTAAACATAATGACCTTGAAGAAGTTGGCAGAGATGCTCGTCACCACACCTTTTTCGAGATGCTGGGCAACTGGTCTTTTGGCGATTATTACAAAAAAGAATCACTTGAGTGGGGTTGGGAATTTCTGATAAAAGAGATGGGCTTGACTCCGGATAATATGTGGGTGTCGGTTTATAAAGATGATGATGAGGCTTACAATATTTTCCGCGATGATATCAATCATCCTGAAGAACGTATTGTCAGGCTTGGCGATTTGGAAAATGGCGATGATGAAAACTTCTGGTCAATGGGTGATGTAGGTCCTTGTGGACCATGTGCTGAAATCCATGTTGACCAGGGTGAAGATATGTCTTGTGACCATCCTGAAGGTTGTGCGCTGGGTGTCTGCGATTGTGATCGCTGGCTCGAAATCTGGAATCATGTTTTCATGGAATTCAACCGCGATGAAGAAGGCGTTCTCCATTCATTGCCTATGAAAAGTGTTGATACAGGCATGGGACTTGAAAGACTGGTCGCAGTTGTTCAAGGCGTGAGAAGCAATTATGACAGTGATCTGTTCACACCACTTACCAGATTTGTTGCTGAACTTTCAGGCAAAAAGCCTGAAGGCGAAGACAAAGTTTCAATGCAGGTAATTGCCGACCACGCTCGTGCAGTTTGTTTTGCAGTAACAGATGGTGCTGCCCCAGGGAACGATGGCAGAGGTTATGTAGTACGACGAATTTTGCGTAGAGCTGCTAAACATGGTCGCAACCTTGAGCTCAAAGATCCATTCCTGTGGAAAGTTGCAGAGCTTGTCATCGATGAAATGGGTGACGCATATCCTGAAATTGTAGAGCGCAAGGAAACTGTTCTGAAAACTATTCGCAAAGAGGAAGAGCGTTTCAATCTTACCCTTGATCGTGGTTTGCAGAGGTATGCAGACATCCACAAAACAATGAAGTCAGAAGACAGGACGGAAATTAGTGGTGAAGAAGCATTCATGCTGCATGACACATTTGGTTTCCCTGTCGATCTTACAGCGGTTGTAGCTGAAGAAGATGGGCTAACAGTTGACTCCGACGGTTTTAAAGTCTGCATGGAAAAACAGCGTGCAAGCAGTGGCAAGGAACGCAAGTTTATGGCTGGCGTTGGGGCATGGGAGCCTGTTGCCGAGATGTCGAAATCAACTTTTGTAGGTCATGACAAACTTGCTACTGACTCAACCGTGCTGGCAGTCAGGGAAACAGGCAATGGCTCTGCACAAATTATTTTCAGTGAAACTCCATTCTATGCTGAAAGTGGTGGCCAGACTGGTGACACCGGCAGAGTAACTTTTGCCGATGGAACGGTTCTTGAAGTTCTGACCACAATCACTGACGAAGCAGGTAATGCTTCAATAGTTACAGCGGACGCAGATGAGCTGTTATCCAAATGTAAATCCGATGCCAAAGTGCAATTGGAAGTTTCAGGCAAACGACCAATTATAATGCGCCATCACACTGCAACTCACTTGCTGCACTCTGCGCTGCGTGAAGTTCTTGGCGACCATGTCACTCAAGCCGGTTCTGAAGTTACAGCAGACAAATTGCGTTTCGATTTCCATCATGACCAGGCTGTAACAGCAGCAGAACTTGCGCATGTAGAACGGATAGTCAACAGAGAGATTTTGGCTAACCGTGAAGTTATGGTTCACAGCGATGTCCCGATTGCAGAAGCAAAAGAGCGTGGTGCTACAGCTCTGTTTGGGGAAAAATATGGCGACTCGGTGAGAATAATTGAGATTGCCGGCTTGAACGAAACAGTTTTTTCACTGGAGCTTTGTGGCGGAACACATGTCAGCAGATCTGGTGATATCGGCCCGTTCAGAATTATCGGAGAGAGCAGTTGTGCTGCAGGAATCCGCAGGATTGAAGCTGTGGCAGGCGAAATTGCACTGATGATAATTGAAGACGAGCGCGATACTCTCAAAGCAGTAATATCAGCTTTGAATCAGAGAGGCAATCCTGCTGAACTAATCAACAACCTTCGCATCGAAAAAGATGCTCTTGTAAAAGAATTGAAGCAGGCAAAACAGGCATCAGCTGCTGGTGGACTGGAAGATTTGCTTGGCAATGCAACAGAGCTTAACGATTTCAAATTCCTGACTGCGGAAGTTGATGCTGATGACAGAGATTCTTTCTTGCAGCTTGGCGACAGAGCTGTTGAACAGCTTGGAAGTAGTATCGCTGTTTTAGTTGCAGAGTGGGATGGTAAACACAAGATTCTTGTTGCAGTATCCGATGACCTGGTTAAAGCAAAACGCTACCACGCCGGTAACCTGGTTAAGGCAATTGCTGAAAAGGTTGGGGGCAGGGGTGGCGGAAGGCCAAATGCTGCTCAAGCTGGCCTCCCTGACAGTGATGCTGTCAAGAAGGCGCTTGAATTAGCTGCCGAGGTTGTTGCCTCTAGTTAATAACCGATGCCAGATAAGGTCTCAAGCCGTCCATAATCAATTGGACGGCAATAACCGCAATCAGTAATCCCATCAGTTTTTCAACAATCTTCAAACCGGTTTTACCAATTTTGGAAAGCACTGAATCTGCAGCCCACAAAATAATTCCTGTCAGCACAAGAATAGTGAAAACAGCAAGTACCAGATACATACTACCTGTAAAATTTGTAGTCTGAGCTTGCAGAACCATTACGGTTGTAATGGAGCCTGGGCCGGCAATCATCGGAATTGCAAGTGGGGTGACAGATGGGTCGTTTTCTTCGTCGTCGATTTCCTGATCTTCCTTGAATGCTTTGTTGATTCCGGTTCGCCATCGTCTTGGCTTGCTTTGCAACATGTCCAGACCAATGCCGAAGAAAATAAATCCACCAGCTACACGAAATGCATCAACTGTAATACAAAACAGTTTCATCACATATGCACCGGTAAAAGTAAACGTCAACAAGATTGCAAAGGAAACAATCAATGATTTAATCAGTACCTTGCGCTTGGCTATGCGATCCATGCCAGAGGTTTGACCACTAAAAAACGGGATGCAACCGAGTGGGTCGATAACCGCAAAAAGGGACGAAAGAGAGAAAATCAGAAAGGCTGTTGATGACATGAATCACCTCCAAGAAATAAAGGATTTAAGGAATTTGCAGGAATGATAGTCTCTTTTTCCCATATAGCAAACCGATCCTGACAAATAATTAACAATTATTGTTTACAATGGCAAAATATGCGCTACAATTAAGTCATAGGGGGTGTCTATGACCTTTCCAAAACCTATTTCGCCATATTTTCTGTGGATATGTTTCGTGCACTCAGTAGCAGTGGGCATTGCACTTATCACTATTAAATCCAGTCAGTTATGCTTCTTTGGACTGGATCCTGAACTCTACGCAGGTGCCTTTTTCAGAGTTCAGGGTGGAGTATTCCATATTGCTGTTGCAGTTGCATATTTTCTGGGGGCTACAAGATTGAAGTCTGCCAGATTACTTGTTTTATTTTCCGGTATTATAAAAAGTATCGCAGTTGTTTTCCTGGTTACTTACTGGCTTTCGTTTGATCACGCCTGGATAATAATTGCATCTGCTTTTGGGGACGCGGTTCTGGCCGGCGCTCTGTTTTTCGGTTACAGATATGATAAATCAATTTGGAGCGATGCAAGATGACACATCAAAAACCGGTATTGATTGTTACTGGTGCATCAGGTTTTGTCGGTCGACATTTTCTTGCATCAGTTTGCAATGATTGCACAATTTATGCTCTTGCCCGTCGATCTCAATATGAGGCAGGTGTCCCATCTAATAAAAATATTAAATGGCTCCTGGTTGATGTTGCCAACGATGATCAGTTGGGCAGGGTAATAAGTTATATCCAAAGCGAATCGACTGTTGATTTCATTTTCCATTTTGCAGGTTATTACGATTTCAGTTATGACGACAATCCAGAATATGAGCGCACTAATGTTGGTGGAACAGCACTGGTTCTCAAATATGCAGAACAACTGAATGTGAAACGATTCATATTTGCCAGCAGCATTGCAGCATGCGAGTTTCCTTCCGATGGTAACGTACTAACAGAATCTTCACCGCCAGATGCTGATCACACTTACGCTGTGAGTAAGAAAAAGGGTGAAGATTTAACCCGTGAGTTCTCCAGCAAGTTTCCATGCAGTGTTGTCAGGTTTGCAGCAATGTTCAGCGACTGGTGTGAATACGGCCCGTTATATGTCTTGATGGAAAACTGGTTTTCCAAAGGCCCAAAATCAAAAGTTCTTGGTGGCGATGGGTCATTTGGTATTCCTTACATGCATGTTGGCTGCCTGGTTCGTTTGCTGCGTATCCTGATGGATAAAACAGAAGATCTCCCTGACTACGATATCTACATAGCCAGTCCCGATGGAGTTACAACTCACAAGGAACTTTTTGAACTGACTACTTCACTCTACAGTGGCCAGAAAATCAAACCATGGTTGCTACCACTGCCGATTGTCTGGTTCGGAGTGGTAGTATTTGATATTTTAGGCAGACTCATTGGCCATAGACCATTTGAAAGGCCGTGGATGGTTCGGTATTTGAGCTCACAGTTGCGTGTAGATTCAGAATATACTCGCAAAGCTCTTGACTGGGCTCCTCTGCAGAGACATCGGATAGAACGACGACTCCTTTATCTTGTTGAGCACGCCAAAAGTTTCCCACTTGAATGGCACACCAGGAATCAGGCATCGCTTAAAAGAGAGAAAATTGAGCGTCCAAACCTGAGAATTGCTGAAGCGCTCATGCGCAGGCAGGATGAAATAATTGAACGACTTCTCAAGAGAGTTCGCTCAGATAAAGGGCAAAATGATCTGCAAAACTACAACTTGAAAAGTGATGAAACACTCCGCTGGTATCTTGGAATCTATTACAATCAATTGATGACATCAGTGCGAACAGGTGACCGGATGTCGCTTGTGAATTACTCTCGTTTTCTGGCAAATATCAGGAGCAGGGAAGGATTCAATGCTACTGAAGTTGCAAATGCATTGACCAGAATAGGCGAGATTGTAATTGCAGCACTACTGGAACAGCAGGAATTACAAGACCTTGAATCGCTGATAAATGATGCAGTTGGTTTGACTATTCAGTTGGCAGTGGATGAGGTAGAGGACTCATTCGACAGAATTGAAGAGGTTGAAAAACGAAAAATTGACTAGCTGTCCGACCACCAAAGATTAACGGGTTGCTGATTTTCCTTTTCCTCGATAACACAACCTGTATTCCCAAGCTCTTTTAAAATCAGATCAATAACAGCAGGAATCGATTCTGTAACTGCCCGGTTCATTTCAGTTCCAGAGTTGCAACTGTCTGGTACTACACCAACAAGCATGAAATCGTCTGGCCCGTCTCCAGTGAAGTCACATCTGTCCAGGGCATCAAAAAGAGTTGGTTCATGTGGGCTGACTCTGTCTTTTGGGACGGTCGACAGCTCATTTCGCGCCCACGTCTTGACAGTTCCTGGCACTCCATCGCTGCGGACAGTATCAACAACAATGAGTTTGTCACATTCCGCAACAAAAGGGGCCAGGTCAAAACCGGGAGTTCCGAGTTCAAGCAGCTCCACATTTTCCGGGAAATTGTATTTGGCTTCCAGGCTCAAAACTACTGTTGGCCCAAGTGCATCATCACTCATCAAAACATTTCCCAGCCCGATTATTCTGATTTTTTGCATATGGAAACTTTCAGCCTGGGGCAGCCATTTTCTGGCTGCCCCGATTGAGTTTATATTGCCCTGACCGTGGAAATCTCGTTCCCATCAGGGTCAAGTGTGTGAACAGCGCAGGCAATGCATGGATCAAAGGAGTGGACAGTTCTGAGAACTTCCAGCGGCAGTTCAGTGTCTGCGACCGGATTTCCAACCAGTGATGCTTCTACCGGGCTTGCCTGACCCTTGTCATCTCTTGGACCAAGATTCCAGGTGGAAGGTACCACAGCCTGATAATTGGCAATTTTGCCATCCTGAATAACTATCCAGTGACTCAAAGTACCTCGAGGTGCTTCATGGAAACCGAATCCTTGTTGCTCACCTTTTGGGAATACCGGTTTATTGAAGATCTCGGTATCACCTGAGGCGATGTTTCCAACAAGGGCATCCCACTGCTGCAGTGCCAACTCACTTATGACACAGCATCTGATAACACGGGCAAGATGTCTGCCCAGAGTTGAGTGCAGAACTTCAGGTCCCAGTTTGACACCTGCAACAGATCCTGCAATCTCCAGAGCCTTGTTTGCCCATTTGACTGTCAATGGGTCACCACTCACATAAGAAGTCAGAACCTGAGACAGTGGACCAACCTGCATCGGCTTGCCATCCCAGCGTGGTGCCTTGATCCATGAGTACATTCCATCGTGATCAAATTCACCAGGATTAGGGATAGTGTCTTCATCGTAAGGATGTTTCGACCAGTCGCCTTTGTACCAAGCCCGGGAGATATTTTCAGTTACATTGTCATGGAATCGTTTATCTCCAAAGCTCTTGATTGCTTCAAAGCTGGACAAATCGCCATCGAAAATTGTACCACCCGGCATTGCAAACTTTGTTCCTGCAGAGTCAAGTGGCATATCTGGTACAGCCAGATAATTTGTCACACCAGCTCCAAAAGGGAGCCAGTCTTTGTATAATGCACCAACAGCGCACACATCCACCAGGTAGACATTTTGAACAAAGTCAGTAATCTCTTCCAACAGATCTCTGATTTCATACAGTTTGTCCATGTTCAACGTTGCCTGATTATCCAGATTGATGGAGTTGGTTACACCACCAACTGCCAGGTTCTGAATATTCGGTGTTTTACCACCAAGAATAGCAACAACCTTGTTAGGTTTCTGCTGTTGTTCCAGGGCCTCCAGGTAGTGACTTACTGCAAGCAGGTTTACCTCAGGTGGCAGCTTCATTGCAGAGTGTCCCCAATAGCCTTTGTTGAAAATACCGAGCTGCCCTGAATTGACAAATGTCTGTAACTGTTTTTTAACAGCTTCGAAATGCCGTTTACTGTTGCCACCCCAGCTAGACAAACTTTCTGCCAGCTTTGCAGTGGCAGCAGGATCAGCTTTCAATGCAGATACAACATCAACCCAGTCCAACGCACTCAATGCATAGAAGTGAACGATGTGATCATGCATCGCATGGCAACCAACCATCAGGTTTCTTATCAGCTGAGCATTGACTGGAACTTCCATGCCAAGTGCATTTTCAACTGCTCGAACTGATGCTATTGCATGCACTGTTGTACAGACACCACAGAACCGTTGAGTAAACAGCCATGCATCACGTGGATCTCTACCTTGGAGTATTGTCTCAACACCACGAAACATCTGTCCCGATGACCACGCCTTGGTCACTTCTCCTTTGTCAACTTCAACATCAATACGAAGGTGACCTTCAATTCTTGTAATCGGGTCGATGGTTATTCTTTTGCCCATTACAGCCTCCTATGTTTGTGGACACCCACAAGAATCGGCAGCCGCCGAATAATTATTATGTAAAGTAAAATCTCCAGGGAAACGATACCCACGGTGATGAAGAATTCAGGAACAGATGGGAAGTAGTGCCATCCTTCTCCAGGATTGAATCCAATGAGGTAGGTGTTGAATCGATACAAAGCTCCACCAAACAGCAGCAGCATTGCAGCACGCAACAGAGTAGCTGGATTAGTCCTATCTTTAAGTAGCAGCAATATACCAAGAATTATTGTCACTATTTCCAGCAACCAGAAGAAAGTCAGCCAGCCACTGTTAAATGCGGTTGCCAGTTGATCTCGCCAGATCAGATCTGCAAACCGGAGTGCCAGCCAGATAGTCATAATTGCAATCGCAGCTTTACCAAGCCCTGCGAGCAGATGTGTCTCCTGAGGTCGTTTAAGAAGCGTGCAACTTAATGTCGATTCAAAAACAACAATCGCAAATCCCATGCCGATGCATGAAATCAGGAACAGTAATGGCAGCAGAGGTGAGTGCCAGATTGGACTCAGCTTTTGCATCGCTACAATCATAACAGAACCAAGAGATGACTGGTGCATTGTTGGTAAGACCAGCCCCAGTACAATAATTGGCAGCAGTAGCTTGTCCATAACTGGAGATGCTTTGGCTGCGAATTTCTGCAACGCAGATGGTGAGCCTACTTTCCATTTCTCAAGGAAAGCGGGAGAGAGCTCAATCCACAACACAATGACATAGGCCATTACACAGAGTGCAACCTCCAGGAGTGCGGAGTTGAAGTTCCATTTGCCTGGAAATACTACAACTTTCCACAGGTTCCAGTATCTTCCCACATCTACAACAATTGATAAACCTGCCATGGAATAACCCAAGGCACTTGTGACGATTGCTGAACGTACAAGAGGATGATATTTCCCCTTGTTCATGATGTAGCAGAGGATTGCCACCGCATAACCACCGCAAGCCAGAGCTGTACCAACAACAACATCCCAGGCAATCCAGATGCCCCACGGATAGCCGTCATTCAGTCCTGTAACCGGTCCGATCCCGAAAACAAATCGCCATGCCATGAATGTGAAACCGATGAGTGCAAGCCAGAGCAATTTACTTGTTTTTGAACCAAGAATTTTGCCCCCAACTGCTTGTGCTATTTCATTCATCGTTCACCTCCTTGCCTGCGATTACGAATCATCACGGCCCCAAGTGCAGCATAAAGCGCAACCGGAGCTACAAAACCTTTGTAGATGCCGTGCTGAATTGTTTCCGATAGTTCAGGTATTGATCGATCATCCAGATCTGGCAGACCAAGATCCTGATGCGATATGTTTTTTGGAGCCAGGTAAAGCACCTGCGTGCCGCCACCTTCTGCGTCTCCAAACAGTTCAGGATTGTATCTGTCAGGTTCAGATTCAATTCGACGATTTGCTTCTGCCAATAATTCATTGTAATCGCCAAATATTACCGCTTTGCGAGGGCAGATATCACAACATGCTGGTTGTTTGCCATCGGCTACCAGATGGTTGCACATCTCGCATTTCACAATCAGCGGAGTAGCTGAGTCCCACTCGAATTTTGGTACATTGAATGGGCATGCGACCTGGCAATATCTACATCCGACGCATCTGTCCTTGTCATAGGTCACTATTCCGTGAGTATCTTTTTTCAGAGCACCAATCATACAAACAGACACACAAGCAGGATCTACACAGTGCATACACTGATTTTTGATCCATGCATTTGAGCCGTTGTCATCTAAAAGTTTGATGATGGTTTTTGTGTGAGAGTTAGTGTCGATGGGGGCATCGTATATGCCACCTTCTTCTTTAAGTGGCTCCAGACCATTTGCTGTCCGACAAGCTGACATACATGCTCTGCAACCAACACAAAGTGTGCTGTCATAGAGCATTCCAACTGCGTCAGCTGGAGCTTTTACTTGCTCCCTTGCCGAAGCAGTTGTACCAACGGCAGTCAATGCTGCTGTGGTGCCAATTGTCTTCAGGAAGGAGCGTCTATCGAGAGTCATCTCAGACCTCCTTCTGGTTATCGTCGTCCTTGCTTTCAAGTTTTTTGGCGGCTACCACGCCAGCGCCAATCAAGGCACCACCAACCAACCCTGCAACTCCGGTTGCCACTGGGCTGATTCCTTCACGTTCAGGAACAATTGGTGGATATGTAGCAGGTCCTGTTGGATGTTCTATGTCTACAGTGTCATGCAATGCAGTTCGCCAGAGTAAATTCTTCTCTGTACAGCCAATGCACGGATGTCCAACTCCTATTGGCCAACTGTCTGTGTCACCAAAATTCCTGGTGGAACAGTTAGCTCCGGTTGCTGGACCCTTGCAACCAATTTTGTAGAGGCAGTATCCTTGCTTGTGATTTTCATCACCGTATTTTTCAGCAAATCTGCCTGCATCAAAATGAGCTCGACGGGGACAATGCTCGTGAATTGTTCTGCCGTAGGCGAACTTTGGCCTTAATTCAGAGTCGAGTTGAGGCAGAGTGCCAAGCACAACATATTGCAGCACGGTACCAAGGAAGTTATATGGATTTGGTGGACAGCCTGGGATATTGACAATCGGTTTGTCCTTGACCAGATCTGATACTCCAACTGCACCAGTAGGGTTAGGCTCTGCAGCAGCAAGACCACCAAAAGAAGCACAAGACCCAATCGCAATTACTGCAGCTGCATTTTGGGATACTTCAGCCAGTGATTCCATTGCGGTTTTTCCTGCAATTTTACAGTAAACGCCACCATCTTTTGTTGGGATTGAGCCTTCAACTATCAGGATATACTCACCCTTGCGTGCTTCCATAGCTTCATGCAGGGCAGCTTCAGCCTGATAGCCAGAAGCAGCGAGCAGAGTTTCATGGTAGTCCAGGGAAATCATTTCCAGAATAAGTTTGCCGACGTCAGGGTGGGAGCTTCGCAACAGTGTTTCTGTACAACCTGTGCACTCCTGGAAGTGGAGCCAGATTACCGATGGTCGCAGTACGCCTGCAGCGGCGGCTTCTGCTATTCTAACACCTGCACTGGCTGACAGCCCTACGCTGGCAGCTGCTGTGAGGCATATTTTTAGAAAGTCTCGGCGATCTGTTTTTGAAACGAAATAAAGTGGGTTTTTGTGTTCTGTTGGGTCCTTTCCCATGGCAATCTCCTTTGCCTGGTGATAGTTTAAATGCTAATATATTAACAGGTACCATAATAGTATTAACAGAATCGAGACATTTGTCAACATTTATCTTGGAACCAGGACATACAAATCAACATGTTGACCATCCTACAATGTAGTATAGAATCAGGCAATGAATAATTACAAACAGCTAGTTGACAGTATAGCTTCCAGTTCAATTTTTAATGAGCTAACAGCTTACGA
This sequence comes from uncultured Fibrobacteraceae bacterium, assembly GCA_964437115.1. Classification (GTDB taxonomy): domain Bacteria; phylum Krumholzibacteriota; class Krumholzibacteriia; order LZORAL124-64-63; family LZORAL124-64-63; genus JABIBH01. The sequence goes on from CAYTFE010000020.1 coordinate 12,255, forward strand.
CCCAAACAACTACAGCATTAAAGCAATCCAACGATTACGCAAAAAGCATTCTGCTGAGTTTGTGTCGCTGGCTTTGCAAATAGCAGAATCACGATTACGAGCAAACCGCAAATTTCCAGATTTTGACAAACTCTACTTTACTCCTGAACTTCTTGAGCAGGCATCGGCGCATCCGGTTGCTATGCACAGAGCCGAGCTACTTTCAGGTTTTGGCACAATTCTGGATCTTGGTTGTGCTGCTGGTGGCGATCTGACCCGGTTTGCCCTGGCTGGTTCAAAAGTAATAGGTATTGAGCGCGATGAACTTCCTGCAGCTCTTGCCCAGCACAATCTTGCACAACTTGATCTGAGTGGCGAAGTGATTAATACAGAGTTTCCATGTGAATTACCTGACTTCGATGTCCTTTTTGCTGACCCTCAACGTCGTGAAAAGGGCAGGGGACCATCAGGATCTAAACGTCGATGGGATCCCGCCGAGTTTTCACCCCACCCTAAGGATTTACGACCACTTCTAAACTGTAAAGCGTGGGCTATAAAGTGGGGACCAGGCCTTGACCTGGATCATCAGACACTGAGCGCAGAAGGTGCCTTGCTTGAAGGGATGTCCAGAGACGAATACGAGCTTCAGGTAGTTTCCTGGAATGGGCAGGTTCGCGAGGCTCTGTTTATTGGTGGAGAAGCCAGACAAAGCAGCCTGACAGCTGTAGTGATTACAGGGCCAATCGATGATTATATAGTTCACAAATTTATCGACGATGAAACTGCTGCTCCAATAATAACTCAACCTGCCGAATATCTGTATGATCCCGATGGAACACTTTTGCGCACAAATCTGCTGAACAGTTTCGCATCGGAAAATGGGATGAATATTGTAGCAGAAGATATTGCTTATTTAACTTCAGAAGTAAAAGTGGATAGTCCATTTCTAACTAGATTCAAAAGACTTGATTCAATAGAAATGTCACTTCCAAAATTGCAAACTGCACTCAATAATCTGGATGCAGGCTCAGTGATAATTCGTAAACGTGGTTATCCAGAAGAACCGGAAGAAATCAGAAAACGATTATCGCTGGCAGGAACCGCTGAGTTGACAGTACTGTTGCATCGCAGTGGCAACAAACACATAGCCCATATTTGTGAGAAGGAAACTTGATGCTATCGATTTTGCAGTGGCAGGACTATCTGATATTTGCAGTTTATCTGGCGATGACTGTTGGTCTTGGACTGGCATTCAGGCGCAAGGCTTCCCAGGATAGTGATCAGTACTTTTTATCGGGCAGGTCGTTACCTTGGTGGGTGCTAGGCACAAGCATGGTTGCCACAACATTTGCCGCCGATACTCCACTTGCTGTTACCGGCTTTATTCGCAACAACGGCATCTGGTTCAACTGGTTTGGATGGCACTATGTTTTGTCGCAAGTCCTTGCTGTATTTCTGTTTTCAAGGTTCTGGCGCAGAAGCGGAGTAATGACTGACAACGAACTAATCGAGATGCGTTACAGCGGCAAACCGGCTGCCGGACTGCGACTGTTCAAAGCAGGATACTTTGCGATTGTCTACAATTTCATTGTCATGGGCTGGGTGTTGCATGGAATTGGCACCGTTGCTGAAGCGGTTTTGGGGATTCCCAGAGAAGTCGCAATAATTGCAGGCGCTGCTATAGCCCTGTTTTATGCTCTGCTTGCCGGTTTCTGGGGCGTGGTAATTACAGATCTGATTCAGTTTGTGTTGGCGATGGCAGGCTCAATAACACTAGCGTTTTTAGCTGTCGATAAAGTTGGCGGGCTTGCTTCAATGCGCGAGAAGCTTGTGAGCTCTCCACAGTTTTCCGAGAACACAATTGCTCTGATTCCTGGTGGTGGAATGTCCCTGGAATCCGACTTTTTCAAGTTCCTGGTTTTCATCACCATAATGTGGTGGGCCAGCCACAACGCCGATGGCGGTGGCTACCTGATTCAGCGGATGGCCGCAGCTAAAAATGAAAAGCATGCTCGTGCAGCTACGCTCTGGTTCACTATTTCTGTTAACGCATTGCGCTACTGGCCATGGATAATTGTTGCTCTATGCTCAATGATTCTGATTCAACAGGTTCCCGATGGCAACCAGGAAGCAGCTTATCCAGCAATGATGCTCGAACTTCTTGGGCCAGGCTTGCTGGGTCTTCTGATGGTTTCATTTTTTGCCGCATTTATGTCTACAATCGATACCCACTTGAACTGGGGCGCAAGCTATCTGGTAAACGATATCTGGCTCCGTTTTATCAAACCCGATTCACCTGCAAAACAATCGGTACTGGTTTCAAAGATCTGTGTAGCTGGCATGATGTTGCTAGCTGTAATTGTTGCCCTGAAAATGACATCGATAGGTAAAGCATGGCTCTTTGTCTGGGCAATGGGAGCTGGCGTGGGGCCGGTTCTGATTTTGCGATGGTTCTGGTGGAGAATCAGTGCCTGGAGTGAAATTGCAGCGCTTGGGTCGTCGTTGTTAATTGCATCCGGTTTTGAAATTGTTGCAGCAATACAAGCGGGTGACAATTATGAACTGTTCAGCACTCCAATGCACATTGGTGAACTGGTATTGCAGACTCATCACAAAGCTTTGATTCTGGTTCCTGTAACAATAGTCTGCTGGCTAGTAGTGACATTTGTTACCAGGCCGGTTGAGATGCAAAAGCTTAAAGAGTTTTACCAAAAAGTCAGACCAGGTGGTATGTGGAAACCTGTTTCAAAGATTCTGCCAGACGTTAAACAGGATGGCCTGAATAAAAACACAGTGATAGCCTGGATTTCCGGAGTGATGCTGGTTTACGGAATGACTTTTGGAATAGGACAGTTTGTGCTGGGTAACTCGATCAGCGGTAGCTGGCTGACTTTAATGGCAACAGTTGGTATGGTTGGAGTAGTCAGGGAATTAAGGCGTAGTTAGCACGAATCCGAACGTAGTGCCTTTGCCTTCAGTACTTGCAACTGTCAGCTCGGAACCATGTTCATCAATAATCCGATGTGCAATAGCCAACCCAAGGCCAGTACCTTTGTGAGTTCTGCTTCTGTCAGCAGTAAAGAATCGTTCAAATATATGTGGCAGGTCTTCGCTTGGAATGCCGGTTCCAGTATCTGTTACTTCCACCAGAATACCACTATCAGCAGCTTTCAATGAAATTTTAATACTGCCATTTTCAGTAAACTTCAGTGCGTTTTCAGTGAGGTTTTGCAGCACCTGAGCAATACGCATCGGGTCAGCTTTGATATACGGCAGGTTGTCATCACTGGCAAACTCCAGAGCAACTGATTTCCGTTTTGCGGCATCATCAAATCTGCCAAGTACTCCACGGGCAAGTTCCTCAAGAGGGAACTCTTCCATCTGGAATTTGATCTGACCAGATTCCAGCTGAGTGAGTTCAAACAGCCTGTCAATCAGACCTTCCAGGTGATCCATGTTCGATGTAATGGTATCCAGATGTTTTTGGCGTTCATCTTCATCCATCGTTGCACCACGGATAGCAAATGTTTCAATCCAGCCACGCAAACTTGCCATTGGTGTTCGCAGGTCGTGTGAAATATTTGCAGTCAACATCGATCTGTACTCTTCACTCTGCTTCAGCTTGTCTATCGATTCCTCAAGGGCTCCTGCCATCTTGTTGAACCCTCTGCTTAAAGCACCAATGTCGTCGCTGCTTTCATCTGCAGATCGATGAGTCAAGTCGCCGTCAGCAAATGCAGCCATATCGATTTTGACCTTACCAATTCGTCTACTGATCCAGGTCATAATTACTATACCGACAATTGCTGCATAAAGAAGTATCAGTGGGATACTCCACATGAAGAAATCAAAGTTTTCCTCTTCAAGCACATCAATGTCAGGAGTGCTCATTGGCAGAACACAGGAAACGAGATAGCTACCGTCTTGCAAAACGAGTACATCAAGAATCCGGTTTTCGAAGGCGCCAAGGAAAGTTGGTACAGGATATGTGTTGAAGTCCCAATCTTCTGCTGCCATTGAGTTGAGCAGATCAGTTGAAAGCGTCATCTGATCCTGGGCCGAGCCAAAGAGGTGAGTGGTTGCAACGACTGTTCCATTTATATCAAAGTAGGAGAGTTGAAAATCGTAATCAGAAACGGTAGTGGCGTAACTTGCAAGAATGCTTTGGGAGTTATCAATTGTGATCAGAGAGCCAAGGCTGTCAACTTCTGCTTCTCTGCTATTGAAGAGCCATTGTTGTTCACCTTCGTTCCAGGTAGGTTGTTGAGATGACCAGTTAATCCACATAAAATACCCGACAGCAACCACAGCAAGCAGCGCTAAAAACAGCACTGATACGCGGAAGTGTAGAGTTTTATGAATGGTCACTCGCAATCTAAACCTCGTCGGTGAATCGATAACCAAGTCCCCAAACCGTCAAAATATATTCCGGACTGTTTGGATTTTTTTCAACCTTGCTACGCAAACGGTTGACATGTGAATTAACTGTGTGCTCATAAACATCCGAGTCCTGATCCCAGACAATTGTCAGAAGTTGTGAGCGGGAATAGGTTCTGCCAGGATGTTTAGCCATCGTGTATAGCAGATCGAATTCCTTCATGGTGAGTTGTAACTGATTTCCATCAACTGTGACACGACGCTTGTCTGTGTCTATAACCATTGAACCAAACTTCAGCACGTGATTGGTCTTGTCACCGGAAGCAAGTTCCCGTGCAAGTTCTACGCGACGGCAAAGTACCTTGATTCGTGCAACCAGCTCACGAAGGCTGAACGGCTTGGTCATGTAATCATCGCAACCAAGTTCAAGGCCAAGAACCTTGTCAGCTTCTTCACCGCGAGCAGTCAGCATCAGAACTGGAGTGTGGCTGTCTGAAATACGGATTTCTCGTAATACATCCAGTCCAGACATTCCCGGCATCATCCAATCCAGAATAACGATATCCCAACTACCTCGGGCAAAAGTTTGCAACCCGGCTTCACCATTGTGTGTGGCAACCGCGTTAAAACCCTCCTGATGCAGATGGGTTGTTATCAGTTCTGTAAGATCGTGATCATCCTCAATAAGGAGGACTCTTTTACCGATTTCTGTCACATTTCACCTCGTCTTGCAAGACCTGTATATTATCGTACTTAATTATCACAAACCTATCACAAGTCGGTATTTAATGTCATCAAAGTAGTTTTTCATATTTCACAAAGATTTTACAACTTTGTGATACTTCTGTGATTCCGGTTTCGTATTATTCACATATCGACATTGAATTTGTGCCCACAAATCTTTGTCATTTGTTAGCTGAAGACGAGAACCAGCGACACTCTAATATAGTCGCACCGGAACTCATGGCGACGGTGAATACGGGTTAATAAAGTGGGCCAGTTTGTGAGTCGGGAGCAGGTTCACCTGATCCAGGCCCCATATGAACCTGGAATTGTCGGCGGGGCAAATCCAGGTTCATAATAAATTTTAAAGTTTTTTCTGACTTGTGATACTTACGTGAGATATAGGTAGTATCTTCAGAAAAGAATGTAGAAGCTGGATCGTTAATTCGGTTTAGTATCTCAAGACCCGGTATCCCTGGCGGGGGGTATTCCGGGTCTTTTTTTGTTTAACGGCGTGATATATTTCCTGTTCCGTGATAATTGCGTGAACTTTATATCCTATTATGATCAGTGATTCCTCTCTTCTGTGTCCTAAACGACGTTACTCAATTCCGGGTGACTCATCAGAGAGATGATTCTACCCGGGGCCGGAACGCAAAGTCCGACCCGGGTTTTTTGTTGCTTGTAAGTGTGATGCATATATACTTTTCTAGTTAATCAAATAACCAAGAGGGTAACATGAACAGTCTACCAATTCTGAGTGTACAATCTGTGTCCAAAAGTTATGGCACGATTAAAGCCGTAAGTGATATCTCACTAGATATTCCCAAAGCCTCTATTTACGGATTCCTGGGTCCCAATGGTGCTGGAAAAACTACTACCATTCGCAGCATTATGGGGATTCTCATGTATGATTCCGGGAAAATTATGATCGATGGGCAACCGTTGACCAGAGATCAACTTGATCGTGTTGGATACCTGCCTGAAGAGCGTGGTCTTTACCGAAAAATGAAATGTATCGACCAGCTTGTTTTTCTGGCAGAGCTAAAATCTGTGCCACGCAAAGTAGCCAGAAAGAGAGCCGAAGAGTGGCTTGAAAGACTTGAACTTTCAGACTGGGCAGAAAAAAAGGTTGATGCTCTTTCCAAAGGGATGCAGCAAAAGATTCAACTGGCAGCAACATTTCTTCCTGAACCAGAGCTTGTGATTCTGGATGAACCATTCAGTGGTCTTGATCCAATCAATATTGAACTGTTGCGAAACATCATTTTGGAAGAGCGCAATAAAGGTTGCACTGTAATTTTCTCAACACACATTCTGGCTGAAGCAGAAAAAATATGTGACTCGATTTGCCTGATTGAAGCTGGTAAAAAAGTATTGGATGGCAATCTCGAGAAGATTCGCAGGGAATATCCACTGAAAACTGTAAAAGTGATTTATCACAATGAAGAAAAACCGCCTGAGGAGTTGCCGGGAGTGGAAAGTATGGAATTGAAAGATGGTGTCTGGAAGCTTGCAATTGACAGCGATACTGACACAGACCTGCTGTTGGATAAACTTCGCAAAGCAGGCAAGGTAGATCTTTTCTCTGCCAACAGGCCATCACTTGAGGAAATATTCCTGAATGAAGTTCATCAGCTGCGACAGGAGTTCACAGCATGAAAGTCTGGGCAATTATTCGTCGCGAATATATAGAAAAAGTTCGAACCAAGGGGTTTGTGCTTAGTACACTGCTGATTCCGATGCTGATGTCACTGATGTTCATCATACCGATGTTGGTTGACGATATGGGTGGAAACGATGTCAGAACCGTGGGAGTTTTTGATCCTTCGGGTGAATTTGTAAATCAGATGCGTGATGTACTGGAGCTACGTGGCAAAGACAATTATTTGCTCGTTGAAACTGGTGCAGATGAGGGTCTTACAGAAGGGATCACTGATGGAACTTTTGACGTAGCTGTTTCTATTTCTCCTGATTACATAGAAAGCAGAAAACTTAAGTTTTACAGCGGCACTGTCTCATCGATGGTAAATATGGAAACACTGGGTCCTGTGATGAGCAGGATTCTGAGTGTCCAGAGACAAACCAACGCTGGTGTTTCAGATAGTCTGCAAACATATCTGTTGGCCAGACCTTCGTGGGAACATGTAAGTGTAAATGAAACGGGTGAGACTTCATCTGCCAATGAGGAGTCTACATTTGGCATTGCAATTACACTGATAATGATTTTGTACATGATGATTCTAATGTATGGCCAGCACACAATGATGGGTGTGATTGAAGAAAAAAGCAGTCGCATTGTTGAGGTAGTTCTTTCTTCAGTTTCGTCTACGCAATTGATGATAGGTAAGATCGCAGGAATTGGCCTGGCTGGACTGACTCAGTTTTCAATCTGGTCACTGGTTCTGGTGTGGGGATCTAAAAGAGGTATAGAGATATCAGGGTTTACACTTGATGGTTCTTTCCTGACTCCAACAATCCTGGTTTCATTCCTGGTATTTTTTGTACTTGGGTTCCTGTTGTTTGCAACTCTGTATGCCGGAGTTGGAGCAATGTGTAATACACCTCAGGAAGCACAGCAATTTGCAGTGCCGTTGATGCTTTGCAATGTTATCCCAATGATGCTTTTGAGCCTGGTGATTATGGAGCCAAACTCATCGATTGCCGTAATTTTAAGCCTCATACCGTTATTTTCACCAATACTGATGTTTATCAGAATTTGCATGGAGACTCCGCCACTATGGCAGATAGGTGCTTCCTGGATTTTGATGTTGGCGTCAATTTGGTTGGCGTTGAAAACAGCTGGTAAACTGTTCCGTGTTGGTATTTTGATGCATGGAGCAGCACCAAGTTGGAAGACGCTGGTTAAGGTTTTACGTCAGTCGGATTAACCAGTTTGTATGAATCTCCGGGTTGAATTTTGTCAATTACTTTCAGCCCGGAAGTTACTTTCCCAAACACTGTATACCGACCCTCAAGATGTGGTTGCTCAGTTAGTGCAACAAAGAACTGACTTCCTCCAGTATCTTTTCCGCTGTGTGCTATTCCCACAGTTCCACGCAGATAAGGCAGATTGCTCCATTCACTTCTGATGTTATATCCAGGGCCACCCCAGCCAGTGCCATCAGGGTCTCCACCTTGAATAACAAAACCTGGAACAACACGGTGGAAAGTAAGTTCTTTGTCAAGCTGCGATAAGATTGCCGCGCATGTATTTGGTGCAATATTACTGTTCAATTCAATTTTGAAGTTTCCATATTCAGTTTCACAAACAATTTCAGGAGCATCAAATGGGCTAGTAAGCGGAGGTTGTTTTGGCGATCTTTTGTAGGCAGGTAAAGTAAGCATCAATGATTCAAGTGCTGGAATTTGCTGGTCGGAAATCAGCTCACTACTGACTGCAACCGATCGTGCTTTTTTGCGAATCCTTGGACTTGCAGAATCAAAACCTGACTCAATCATTGCAGTTACTCTTGCAATAGTTGAATCAGACAGCGATGCACCCTTTTCTGACATTTCCTGAACAGCAGTTAAAACTGACCATCGGATATCTTCGGAACCATTGTTTTGAGCGGTATCCCATACCTGGCATAATGCATTTATATTTGCTTCAGTGGGGAAGTTGCCTAGTTGTTCTGCAGCTGCAGAGATTACGGCAAACCCTGAGTCCTGCAAAACTCGCAGCAGTGTAGCAGTTATAACTTGCTCGGAGTTTTCAAGTCTATCCGATGTATTCCGCAAACTCTCAACTGCAGCAAGTAGCTCTGCATCAGGAAGGCCATACCCAATAAACGATGTGAAGTTTCCCAATTCATCACTGTTTACACAATATGAAAGAGCACCACGCCAGATTGATTGTTTCACCAATGGATCACGATCAAGTACAATCCTGTTCCAGGTTTCTTCATTCATAATTCCTGGACCTCGCAGAGCACAACAAGCTTCAACTGCCGCAGCTCTGACTACAGGATGCCTAGGCTTGTTATTATGATCTGGAAGTGGTAGTAACTGGTCACTGGCACAGTTGAGTAATTTAATTCTCCATGCAGGCAACAGGCTTATTCGCTCTTCAGCTCCAGATAACGGAGGCAAGTTTGAACTTATTGCTATTACTGCGCTTAGAGCGGTGCGTGCAATGTGAGGTTCACTATTTCGAATTGCATTGCCCAGCAGTTGCTCAACCTGTTCATCGATAACGCCAATTTTTCCAATCGAGCGCAGAGCCTCAATAAGATCATGGTCGGGATTGTTGCTTAAATTGTTTTCTGCAAATTCAACAAGAGCAGCTGGTGAATCACTCTTCCCAAGTAGGCGGCAAGCATGGGCGCGTACAGTGGTATCTCTGTTTTGCAATAACTCAATTACTTCATCTTCAAAGGATATATTGTCCAGTTTTTCTGCGCAGCGCAGAACTCGCCACAATATATTGGGTCTGGAAGTGTGATTTATTAATCCAACAACAATTGCTTCATCAAGTTCATCCTGATTAACATCTTCAGCTCTTTTGCGCATACTGTTCCACGCGACGACCGCTTCGTTGCCTTTAAGATGTCCCAGATGGGGTAATAATTCCTGTCCACCGCCTTTGATATTACCAAGTGAAAACAGAATTGCTTCCCGGACAGAAGTATGGGAACTTTCCAACCTGGCAGACAGTTTATTTGCAGATTGGAAGTTGTCGATAAACCCTAAAGCTATAGCAGCTTGTTCTTGAACTGAATCACTAGGGTCTTCAAGAAGTTGAATCAGTTGTGCAGTAACTTCGTTACGACCAATACGGCCAGCACACTTTGCCGCAGCTCTGCGAATATGTGCATCGTCATCTTGCAGGAATGTTACAAGTGAGTCTGCAGGGGCAATTCTCTGGTCTTCCCAGCGCATGAGAGCTTCAACAGCTGTGTCTCTACTCTCTGGTGTTGAACAGCCAGCAAGTACCAGTAAAAGCAATACTATGAATCGACGCATGATTTCCTCCAGGTTATGCTGAACTTTACATTGATTGTGATTGTTGCGCAAGAGAGATGAACTTGCTACTATGCAGTAAATTACAACACGGGAGTTTTATGAAAATCGCAGTACTTGGCGCAAGTGGACTTGTAGGCAGGGCAATGCTTTCTCAACTGGAGCAGTGTTGCTGGGTTGATGAATTGCCTTTGCTTTTAACCAGCAACAGATCTGCCGGCACCAAAATTAACTTCAATAATCAGGAGTTAATCTGCCGTGCTGTGGATGAAAACAGTTTTAACGATATAGATATTGCCCTGTTCAGTGCGGGTGGGGATGTAAGTAAAAAATATGCTCCGATTGCTGTGAGTGCTGGAGCGGTTGTAATCGATAATTCTTCTGCATTCAGAATGGACTCAACTGTCCCTCTGGTAATACCAGAAATCAATCCCACAACATCAAAAGGCATTATTGCCAATCCGAACTGTTCAACAATTCAGATAGCAATGGCGCTTGTGCCGTTACATAAAGAGTTTGGTTTGCTTGAAACTCACATCACAACTATGCAATCTGTTTCAGGTGCTGGTCTGGCTGCACAACAGGAGCTGGAAAACAAATCTGTAACTGAATTCGATATAATACCCAGAATAGGGGACCCTCTGTCCGATGGATCGTTTACTGAAGAGGGAAAAGTTGTAAATGAGTTGCGGAAAATCATGTCTCTTCCAGAGCTGGGTGTGACTTGCTTTGCTACAAGAGTGCCTGTCTGGAACGGTCACTCAGCAGCAATTCGTGCTGTTTTTGCAAACGAAGTTGATAGAGAAAAAGCTATTCAGGTATTGGCAATGTTCCCAGGTGTTGGAGTCGCAAAAAGTGAACATGAGTTTAAGACTGCCACAGAAATTACCGGTAAAGGTGAGGTTGCTGTTGGCAGGTTGCGATTGGATCCAACAAACAAAAATGTGTTATTGATGTGGGTAGTTGCTGATAACCTGCTAAAAGGAGCTGCACTAAACGCAGTGCAGATTGCGGGTCAGATTGCGGAGAGTGGAAGTTGAGCCACACAATTCGCATCGACCTTTCCTACAACGGGACACAGTTTCACGGATTTCAAATCCAGACGAGCTTGCGATCTGTACAGGGTGTTTTGAAACATCATTGTTCAACACTGCTGGACAGAGAAGCAAAACCAACTGGAGCAGGAAGAACTGACACCGGTGTGCATGCTCTTGGACAAGTCTGTAGTCTGGATCAGCTTTCAAAAGATGAAGTTGATCGGGTAAAAATGGTTTTGCCTGGCAAGATGCCTGCAGATATAAAGATACATTCAATTACAGAAGTTGCTCCTGAGTTCAATGCCAGGTTCTCTGCAATCTGGCGGAAATATGAGTACAGAATCAGCTTCAAGAATGATATTTTTAGACATCAGTATCAGTGGAATGTCAGACATAAGCCTGATACAGATAGAATTGATCAGGAAATAAAATCTATTCTTGGGGTTCATGACTTTACAAGTTTTTGTAAGGGTAGTTCGCTTAAAGAAGACAATAGATGCGATGTGCAGGAATGTTACTTTGACTGGACAGAATTTGGCGGTATAATGCACATCAAATCCAATCGATTTTTGCATCATATGGTCAGAAATCTGGTTGGTGCACTTTATGAAATAGGAATTGAAAGAAGTCTGTTGTCGATTGCTGAAATCCTTGAATCCAAGGATAGATCGTTGGCAGGCACAATGGCATCTGCATCGGGACTTTATATGGCCGATGTGGGATATCCCGAAGAACTGCTGAAACCAGCAACGGAGGAATGATGAAGTTTTTTATCGACACAGCAAACCTTGACGAAATTCGCGATGCAAAAGCGATGGGTGTTCTTGATGGTGTAACAACCAACCCAAGCTTGATGGCTCGCGAAGGCAGAAAAGATACTGATGCTTTGCTAAAGGAAATCTGTGATATTGTTGAAGGTCCTGTAAGTGGTGAGGTTACTGCTCTGGATACTGAAGGAATGATTGCCGAAGGTAAAACACTTGCTGCATTGAGTGAGCATATAGTCGTGAAAATACCGACAACTCTAGCAGGCTTGAAAGCTACGCGCGCTCTGAGCGATGAAGGTATTGCTGTCAATATGACTCTCTGTTTTTCTGCTAACCAGGCACTGCTTGCTGCGAAAGCTGGAGCTGCTTATATCTCACCTTTTGTGGGGAGGCTGGATGACATCGGTCAAGATGGTATGGAACTAATTGCCGATATTTGTCTTATGTATGAAAACTATGGTTTCAAAACTGAAGTGATTGTTGCGAGTATCAGAAGCACTGAACATGTTCACCAATCGGCATTGCTTGGTGCACATGTTGGAACTATTCCTCACAATGTGATTAAACAACTGGTAAATCACCCGTTGACTGATAAAGGGCTCGACGCATTTATGGCAGACTGGAATAAACTACAAGGATAATAAAATGAACCAGGGACCGAGATGGCAAATAGCAGTGATAGGGATACTTTCGGGTATTCTACTGGTGGCTTCTTTTGTGATTGGTGTACTGTATAATGACAAAACGGTTGTTGTTGAGCAGGTTGTCACTTCTGTAGAAGAAGATCGGCAGAGTGCAATTGTTACAGCAACAAAATCTGTAGCACCAGCAGTTGTGAGTATTAATGTCATTGATCACAGAACATTTGTCCGATCGGGTGCTCCTCGTGGGATGGAATACTGGGAGAGATTCTTTCCTGGCATGTTTCCACGCAGAGAGTTTCAGCAAGATGTTCAGAGCATGGGCTCAGGAGTAATAGTATCTGCCGACGGTTATGTAATCACCAACGTTCATGTCATTGAAAATGCTGATGAAATAATGGTCACTTTGAATGATGGCCGGCAGCTTGAAGCAACTCTATTGGAGCAAGTCAGAGGTTGGGATCTGGCTTTACTGAAAATAGAGGCCGATAATCTTCCAGTTGCTGAAATTGCCAGCAGCGAGAGTGAACTTCAGATAGGGCAGTGGGCTATTGCTATCGGCTCACCATTTGGATATCTACTTGCCGATACTCAACCAACGGTCACTGTTGGAGTAATCAGTGCTCTTAACCGCGATATTAAACAACAACAAAATGGTCAGACATTTCTGGGTATGATTCAGACCGATGCATCAATCAACCCAGGTAACAGTGGTGGGCCATTGATCAATAGTAACGGTGAAATAATCGGTATCAATACTTTTATTTTCACCGAAAGTGGTGGCAGCATTGGACTTGGTTTTGCGGTTCCGGCTGCCCGGGCACAGTGGATTGTTGATGAAGTTCGTGAGTTTGGTAGATATCGACAAGCATGGACAGGAGTTATGATGCAGCTTCTGTCACCAAAATTGATTACTGCTTTGGAGCTTGATGAAGATATTGCCGGGTTTATTGTACGTGAAATTGAAGAGGGCTCGCCAGCTGAAAAAGCAGGTCTTAAAGTTTATGATGTTATTACTGCAATTGACGGTGTCCCTTTGTCCGATAAAGACACCGTTGACAGATTAGTTTATGAGGCAAAAGTAGGCAGAGAGCTACACTATCAGGCGGTTAGAAAAGATAAAGTAATAACTGGAAAAATAGTTCTGGAAGAATCTCCCAGATAACTACCTGAACAGAACTTTTGTTGCTCCCCAGCTTTTGTTCCGATTTTCCTGAACTGCACTATTTGAAATAGCAATAAGTGCATCAGCAAGTAAAGCGCCCATGGTCTGATTTGCAATCAGGTTTGGGTGTGAGTCATATGAGTTATGAAACTTCTCATATTCATATCTCAACATATTGCTTGCTGGTGATTCATCATCAGGATGTGCCAGGTAATCAAACATATCAAAATAGTGGATATTAGTTGTCCCACCCAAAAGATCTGCGCTTCCCATCCAGGATGAAAATTCGCGAGCTCTGGCAGCATCATCACTTGAAGTTCCAAGCCTATGCCTGGGTGGTGGTGACATCAATAAAAACGTTTTATCTGAGTGAGTTGCCAAAACCTCTACAATGTCATAGTAATACTCTTTGAATTGTTGCAATTCACTATTACTGGTGATTTGAGATGCTGAATAGCAGGATTTAAAAACAATAACATCATGATTAGCCAGAATTAAATTTTTCGCCGAGTTTGAACTGGTCCAGAGATAATGTAAACCGCCTGGATCTGTATCATCATTGGGTATATTATAACCACCGACAATTTCTCCAGCAGGATTTGTCAATCCGATATAATTATAATCGTGATCCCATAGTTCCAGCTCTGTACCATTAACTGCATTGGAATTGTCGATATGATCTCTAACTGAGCCATAATAAATAACATAGCGACCTACGGAGTTATGCAGAAAAAAGATATTATCCCCTGCATCAACGAGCTGTGGACTGATCAAAGCAGCCGTTATAATGCAAAAAAGCAGTGTAATTTTCATGTTGGACGAAACCTCTCCTAGATTAATTGAGACAAGCTAGCACATTCCAAACTACAAAGCAACTAGTGTGCCATAGCAAAAGTTCCCCAAAGGGCTTTAAAGTAGTATTTAGGAGTCGTTACCTACCAATCATTAATAACTGACCCTTATAGTTACAGTATTATATCACATATTTTACTACAATCTTGATTTTTTTTTAAATTTTTCAAAAAGTTGGAAAATAATCATTCCGAGCCCGATTCAGCTCTTCCCACCCATCTTAAAAAAAGGATTATATTCCTGCTGACCAAGAGGAGCCTGACCCGGTTTTTACCGGCGATCGGTTCGTCCGCCGCCCTGTCCGGGTAGGCAAGGGCTGCATGAACGCAAATACAATTCAATGGTTTAACCCCGGAAAACCGAGGTATTTTTGTGATTACCAGATATGAAACTCCAGAAATGCGGGCCGTTTGGTCCAATCAACGCAAACTTGAGATTTGGCAGGAAATTGAAATCCTGGTCTGCGAAGTAAGAGCAGAGCGGGGTGAAATGCCTGTTGAAGCTGCCAGAAATGTTGCCTGCGTAGGTGGTCGACCTGCTGCAATTACCGATTGTCTGAACTTTGAAAATCCTGAAGTACCATAAGCTATGTGGCAGTTCCGTGAAGCAGTTCGTGGAGTTGGAGAGGCGTGTAAAGGTTTGACTCTTCACGCAAACAGCGAAGTCCCATTACCAGTTGTTAGTGGTAATGTCTCTCTCTACAATCAGAGCAATAGTGGTCTTGCAGGTACTGCAGAAGTTTCTCAACCTGACTTGCCAGCATTCCGAACTGAAATAAATGCGGTCTGCAGTCTGGTTGAAGCAGGACTTGTTCAATCGGCACATTATGTCAGTGATGGTGGAATCGCATTTGCAATAATTGAAATGTGTATCGGTCAGACAACTCATGAACATCTTGGAGCTAATATCGCAGTTCCTGAAGAACTTTCGCACCTGACTGCACGTGAGTTCCTGTTCTGCTGGCGCGATGGCTTGACAGACTTCTTTGCAACCCGTGATTTGCCTGAATTTGAAGACAGGCAATTACCAATGTTTGACTACGATGACGAACCGGAAATTGAAATTACCAACGTTAATCTTGGTAGCAGTGCCAAAATTGCAGTTCTGCAAATGCCGGAAATGAATTGCGAAGATGCAGCAGGCTTTTTGATTTTGCAAATAGAGCCACATTCGCCAGCTGAAAAAGCAGGTCTAAATGCTTATGATGTGATCACTTCAATAGACGGTATTCCTATAACTAACAAAGATACAATTGATAGATTAGTTTATGAAGCAAAAGTTGGAAGAGAACTGAGTTATGAAATCATCAGGGACAAAAAAGTCAAGACCGGAACAATAATTTTAGAAGAAGCACAAAGGTAAATTACTGTGCTCCGCCAACTAGTACAAAACTAGCCCAGATACTTGGACAATCATAAGGTCTGCGACCATTCTCAGTGCGGAAGTTACGCAGGTCTTGTTTTGATAGCATCAGGCATTGAGCAGGGTTAAAACTGTTTGATTCAGCCATTTTTTCATAAAATGAAACCATCAATTTTTGAGTTGCTTTGTCATTTACTTTCCATAAACTTGTGACTAGATTTTTTGCACCAACAGATAAAAATGCATTAGTGAGTCCAAGAAAACCATCGCTTTCAGTCTGCTTGCCAAGTCCTGTTTCACAGGCACTTAAAACTACAAGGTCAGAATCAAGGGACCAGCTCATTCTTATTTCTCTTGCAGACATCAATCCATCATAATTAGAGTAGTTGTTTTTAGCGCTATTTTTCTGCAAATCAAGTTGCGATAGTACAAGCGCTGATCTATCTGGTGAGTGGCTATCGACAAGAGCATGAGTTGCCAAGTGTATAACTCGCCAGCGGTCAAGAGTAAGATTAGTGAGGCTATTTTCCGATGCATCAGCTCCAAGCATCAACTTACTATTCTCAAAAAGCTCTGCAATTTGAGTAGCTTCAGTTCTGGAATTATAGAGTCTTGGCAATTGCGCCAGTGAAGCCGCATTTCTAGCTAACGCGCTTCTAATAACAGACTCATTAGGCATAACATTATTAGCAGTAACTTCAAAGTCAGCTTTATAATTTTCATTAAAAGCAGGGTCTGCAATCAACAAGATGTCACTACGTAGTGGTTCTGATTTATCTGTTTTCTTGCCAGAAATCAATGATGCCGATGGGGTTGTAATAATACACATTTGATCAACCAGAAATTTACCATTGCTTGATCTAACTGCGTCAAGAGGAATGCCTGCCATCGTGTTTGAGCAGACCGCATAAAGTCTAGTTACGTCTGTTAGCAGATCAGCTGCTGGAGCAAATCGTTTTTCCCAGATTTGATCAGAGAGTGTTGTCCAAGAATCAGAAAAAGGAAGAGGGGAGTGGATACTTTGAATGAATTGATTAACTAGCGCTCTGTTATTTTGCTGGTCAGGAAGTTCTCTCCATTCAATAGTTCCGGTAGATTTAATGACATAAACAAAGCGGGTATGTTTATTGCCGGAAAGTGGTGCATCAAGCCACCCAATCAAAGCATCGTTGTGTTTTAAGTTTTTTTGGACAGCAGAGAGATCGATATTGCAGTTCATCAGCATTTTAGCAGTTGTATGATTCAAAAGGTTGGTAAGTGCAGAATTGTACTCAGTCCATTTGGCAAACACAGTATCATTGGAATCATTACTGGACATCTTGTTTTCAAGGTTGATAAGTTTATGGCGCAACATTGAAATAGATTCTTGAACAGGAGCCGACAGTTCAGCTTCAAATTTGCTGAGTTGTATGACTTGCCCGCGCATTTGCTCAATTACCTGCCATGCTTCTAGTGGCCTGTTGTCAGCCAGAAGAACTGCCGCAAGTGTTGAGTGTGGAGGAGTCAAAAATGTTGCTTTTACACTTTCACTACCTGTAGTAATCCAGGCCATGAAGTAACAATCAATGGCTTTTTCTAAAAGTGAAATCGCTTGAGGGATATTTCCTTCAGCAAAGTTGATACGGCCAAGTCCCGTTAGTGTTCTCATCTCTTCAATTGGAGAGATGGAACCAGATTCTTTATGCTGTTCAATTATAGAGAGTGCCAGCTCAAATGAAGTTCGTGAGTCAGGTAATTGGTTGATATCAATGTTAATTGCACCAATGTTATTTAGAGAAGAAAGCAGAATCGGATGATCTTCACTATGCAATGTAGACAGGATTAGTTTAGCTTGCCTATGCATAATCTCTGCAATCCAGTCATTCTCAGTTTCCAGAAACATATTGCCGATGCATTGAGCTGTAGAGGCATTATGAGGGTGAATGTTTCCATAGATTTTGCGTATGCCAAATAGAGCTTCATAGAATTCAGTTGCAGCTTTTTCTTTGTCGCCCATTTCCCAAGATATTGATGCGAGTAAAGTTTTTAGCCGGACAAGTTGAGGGTGGTTATCTGTAAGTAATTTGGATCTAGTTGCGTACAAAGTCTGTAAAAGATTATCAGCGTCAATAAGGTTGCCCTGTTCAAGAAGAGTAGCTACCAATCCTTCCTGCGCAATTGAAACTTCTAAAGAACTATCTCCACAAGCTTTTTGCATGCTGAACACTGATTGCCGAAAATAGTTTTCGGCTTTGGCAAGGTTACCAAGTGCATAAGCAGAACTAGCTATGTTAAATAGTAACTCACCTGATTCTTTTGAGTGAGCAGTAGCATTGTGAAGCTCAGACTCAAAGCCTTTAATTGCAGAGAGGTAAGAGCCATCGTGAAAATCAGCAGGAGCATCTGAAAGACATGGCATAGAAGCCATTAGTAATGCTAGTGAAAAGAGAAGGGCGGGGCGTTTCACTATTACTCCAAAAGTTTGTTACTCATTGCACGAGTTTATATTATCGCACATAAAGAGGCGTGAGCGCAAGGCTTTTAAGCAATTATGCAGTTGGACTCTGAGAGTTCCCTGTTTTGTGTTTTCGGATACAGAAAGTTCAGCATAGGTTTTTTCTTCAATGAATCGGAGGATAATTAATTTTCGACACAACGGTTTTAAACTGTTAATGGCTATGTAAAGTTTTTTTATTTGAAAAATGCATGTCGCTTTTTCTTCGGGAGTATCAGCAGAACATGGGATAGAATCTGATAGTTGTTGGAAGTATCGTTTTTGTCTGAAAAAATCTACACACCGGGCGAGAGCAATTCTAACTGTTAATGCGTGAGCTGTCTGCTTAAGCTCAAAATTTTGCCTTGTAGTGTATTGCCATAGATTAGTCAGGGTCTGTTGAATAATATCGTGAGCGTCATCAGGTTGTAGGTCTGGAATCTTATAATAAACAGTTTTTCTTATCCATAGGGTTATTTCATCACAAGCATCTTTTTCACCTCTGGCAAAGCGACAAAGAAGCTCAATATCTGATTTATGTTTAACATGGCCTGACATATAGAGTTATTCCTCCAGATAAGCTGAAATGTTATTATACAAACAAAATAGGTTAAAGATAAAGGAGAATATATTTAAAATATATTGAACAAAGTTGTTATTGCTGCGACTATACTCATAAGGAGGTAAAGTTGTGAAACAGAGAGAAGCAGTTATTTTGCTAACAGATTATGTAAAAGGGTCACTTTCTGATGAACAGAGAGTTGCTGTTGAAAAGCATGTTGAAACAAATCCTGAATGTCGGGAAACTGTTTTATTTTTAAAAGATCTTGATCGTGACCTTGCACAACATTCAGAGTTGTTTGCATCTGGTCACCCAGATGCCGATGATATTGTAGAGTACGCCATTGATGGCACAGACTCTGGCAATGTTGCTAACCATGTTTCAGATTGTCTGATCTGTTTTGAGGAAGTGCAAAAAGTCAGATTAGTTTACACAGAGCTGGTTAACTTGAAGCCAAAAAAGAAGAAAGTGGTTTGGTTTCTTGCGGCGGCCTTGTTATCTGTCGCAATGTTAGTGATTTTTGTCCCTCAGGGTGAACATTGGTCAGGCTCAGCTCCCGTTATTCATGTGCGTGGAGTGATGCGTTCAGTTGAGATGCCTGAAGTTGTAGTAACTAAAAGCGTAGAACAACTGCCAATGGTAATGCAATGGGATCCATGGACGGATAGAGAAGATGAAACAGATTTCAATCTATTGGTCTCAATTATAGATGACACTAAAACAGTTCTTGAAATGCAAACAACTGCAACCGCACTGTGGGATGACAATAACAAGGTCAGCTCAGTTGTAATTGCAGCCGGCGTTGTTGGACATGGCGTCCGGACAGTTAAAATTAGTGATGACTCAGGCGCTGTGTTATTTAATGGTCAGTTTCTGCTGACCCTTCAATAAGGACCCAAGTTTTACCTGCAGGCATATTGTACCAAAGCTCATTAAGTCCGGATGGCCACTCCACTCGGACTTTTTCAATTTCTGTATGGTCACCAATTCCAAAATGAACATCAAATGGTGGTTTTTCTATCAATCTAATCATGGATAGATCTCCAGTACTTACAATTATCCTGGCGCCAATAGCATCTCTATTTGAATTAGTGCCGCGTAAATCAAACATGATACTGTTGCCTGTTTTACTTTCGTTTTTGTATAGCAAAAGAGCACTAGATTCAATAGTTGTTAAGTCTACATATCCATAACTGTTGGGAATGATTATATCCAAATCCAAATCACCATCAAGGTCTGCAAAAGTTGTTGAAAATGATTTTGCAAAAACTTGAGGCGAAAAAGCTTCAAAAGAAGTAGCAAATCTGTTGTCTCCTAAATTTCTGAATAGTTGTGTTTTAGCTGATATATTGTAGGACCCATGAAGGTTTGGAATCAGGTCAATAAATCCATCGTTATCTAGATCGCCAGTACAGAAATTATTGGAAATATTGTACCCCAACCAGAGGCCCGCTTCTTTGCCAATGTTTTTAAAACTTCCATTTTCATTTAGATACAAAGGAGTACGAGAACCTTGGGCATCGTTTGTTGAACTGATAGCATCAAAGTCCAGGTCATTGTCTATATCGAGTTGGTAAAGAGGGCTGTTTATTGGGGCAAGAGGGTAATCTGTAAGTTCAGCTTCAAAGAATTTCCCCATAGTGTTTATTAATTGATAAATTTTAGTTGTTACTCCAAAGTATGATGGATTGTTATGAAACAGAATATCTGGATAATTATCTTCGTTGATATCGAAAAGAGAGATTAACCCTTTTGCGTCAAGTTCCTGTCTATGAAATGGTAGCTCTAAATTGTTGCTCTGAATAAAGCCATTGCTGCTGTTGACCCAAGTTAGTAAAGTGTTGCCTGGTTGGTTATGAACACTTGAAATAAAATCCAGAAACCCATCACAGTTAATATCCGATAAAACCATTTGCGCAGGAGGAGTGTAGTTATAAAACTCAGTGAAATCGGTTTTTTGGTTACTGAAAGTTCCATTGCCATTGTTATAGAAACAGAGTAGCTGCATTGTCCAGGGGAATATTGTTTTATCACTTTTGCGGGGGCGATCTTTTATCTGACTTTTGTTTTCTAATTCACTGTTGTGATTATCTGCACCCGCAAGGATTAAATCGCTGTAGCCGTCGTTATTTAAATCTCCGCAGATGATATTACTGATATATTTTGGCAAGCCTGAGTTACATGAGATTGTAAAGTGACCTGTGCCGTCGTTTATCAATAAAGTAGACGGAACTGGGAGTATGGTGGTTGAGCAGAGGAGTATGTCTATGTCGCCATCGTTGTCAAAATCAGCTGCCACAGAGCTTCTAGTATCTCCAAATACAGGTTCTTCAGTTACATTCGACATTAAATTGAATCTCAAATGTTCAGTTGATTCATAGATTCTGCCTATACCATCAGAAATTGTATCTGAGGCTATCTCGTTGAAAAGACCCAAGTTATGTTTGTTTCTAATAGAGTTTTGAGCGGAGCAGATAGAGATACTTCCTGCCAAAATCAGGACTACTAATAGAAGGTATGAAATTAATTTAATTTTTTTTAAAAAAAACATGAACAAAATCCAACTTTCTGCGACTAGGTATCTGTTAGAGGGAATTGTAACAGATTGTGCAGTCAAATGCACAGCAAGAAATTACTGCAAAAAATTATAAAGCTTTTAGGGTGAGGGAGTCCTAAAATGCGAAGATTCACCCCGGGTGCTTGGGCGAGGATTCGGGGTGGGTTTTTATGTAGTTACATTTTGAAACTGAACTTCCCCCAGTTTCATAGACACTCAAAGGTCGCTTTTTAAAGCACGTTCAA
>CAYTFE010000021.1:0-32811 GCA_964437115.1 uncultured Fibrobacteraceae bacterium
TCTCCTTTTGGTTTAATTTAACCTGAGAAGTGTCTACAAAACCAGGGGAATTCCAGTCGATTATTTTTTAAAACCTACAATGAAATTGGGCCTTATTGAAATTAAATACCCAGATAATCTGACTCACCCAAATCAGAGATACTTACTGACTGAAAAGGGATTGAAACTAAAGAACAGATTAAGAAAGAAGTAGAACTCAATTTTCGCCACATGGCAAAAAATAGAATAAAAAGTCCCGAACTTTTGTTCATGGTGGAATTCCCCTCTTCACAATCTCCGCCCAATAGACTATATTTCAGCTGACAAACAAGAGCCTGACCCGGCAATCTGCCGGCGATCGGTTCGTCCGCCGCCCTGTCCGGGTAGGCATGGGCTGCATGAGTGTAAAATTTAGTTTGTTTAACCTGCGGAAAACCGAGGTGTTTTTGTGATTTCCAGATATGAAACTCCAGAAATGCGGGCCGTTTGGTCCAATCAGCGTAAACTTGAGATTTGGCAAGAGATTGAAATCTTGGTCTGCGAAGTCCGTGCTGAACGAGGCGAAATGCCTGTTGAAGCTGCCAAAATCATTCGTCAGAAAGCCGCTTTCAATGAGGAACGGGTCCTTGAAATTGAGGAAACCGTCCATCATGATGTTATCGCTTTTTTAACCAATCTTGCTGAGAATATTGGGCCTGAAAGCAGATTCGTGCATGAGGGAATGACCAGTAGTGACCTTGGCGATACCGCATTTGCAATGCAGATGTCAGAAGCTGGTTCAATTCTGCGGGTTCGTCTGGTTGAACTGCTTGAAATTGTTAAAGCCAAAGCTATTGAACATCAAAAAACTCCAATGGTTGGCAGAAGTCACGGTATTCATGCAGAGCCAACAACTTTCGGTCTGAAAATGTTGGTTTACTACGCTGCATTAAAGCGTGGACTCACAAGACTTGACCATGCCATTGAAGAGGTAAAAGTAGGACAGATTACCGGAGCTGTAGGCACAATGGTTCACCTTGATCCGGAAATTGAATCAGAAACTATGAAGCGGTTAGGGCTTTCGGTTGCACCGGTTGCTACTCAAGTATTACAGCGAGACAGGCACGCATCTTTTTTGAGTTCTATTGCTCTGATTGGTGCCACACTTGAGCAGATGGCGGTTGAAATCCGCAACTTGCAACGGACCGATGTCCATGAAGTAGAGGAACCTTTTGCATCGGGACAAAAAGGAAGCTCTGCAATGCCTCACAAAAAAAATCCAATTATAAGTGAACGAATAACTGGAATGGCCAGAGTGCTGCGTGGCTATGCACATACTGCGATGGAAAATGTAGCTCTCTGGCATGAGAGAGATATAAGTCACTCAGGTGCTGAACGGATAATTTTCCCGGACTCATGTCACTTGTTGCATTACATGATGGGCAAAATGAGCTGGCTCATTGAGGGATTGGTGCTGTTCCCTGAACAGATGTTAAAAAACATGGACAAAGTAAAAGGGATGGTCTTTTCACAGACTGTCTTGCTCGCACTAGTGAAAACTGGAATGAGCAGAGAAGATTCCTATTCAGTTGTCCAGAGATGTGCCATGAGAGTTTGG
The DNA here is from genome assembly GCA_964437115.1 of uncultured Fibrobacteraceae bacterium. Lineage (GTDB taxonomy): Bacteria > Krumholzibacteriota > Krumholzibacteriia > LZORAL124-64-63 > LZORAL124-64-63 > JABIBH01. Next base: position 1,577 of record CAYTFE010000021.1, read on the forward strand.
GATGAGGATGTCAGTTTCAAAGAATCGCTTCAAGCAGACTCAGAAGTGATGGAAAATCTTGGGCAAGAGAAGTTAGATGAGTGCTTTGATTTTAAGTATCATCAAAGGAATATCGATTTTATTTTCAATCGAACATTGGAGAATGATTGATGCAAGATAATAGTTTTATCTCTATTGCAACTGATGAACTTTCAGACCAGCAGATTAAAGACAAACTGGCTGAATATGCGCTAACAATGACTCCCCAAGAGGCTAGAAAAGTAGAGGAGCTGATTGGTCGTGCGCCAACAATAACTGAGCTTACCCTGTTTGACACAATGTGGTCAGAGCATTGCTCTTATAAAAGCAGTAAGCCAATTTTGAAAGAGTTCCTGCCAACCGATGGTCCTAATGTGATTGTCGGACCAGTTGAAGATGCAGGAATTGTTGAATTTGGTGAAGTTGATGGCGTAAAGTACGGAATCATTTTTGCCCACGAAAGCCATAATCACCCAAGTCAGGTAATGCCTGTTGAAGGTGCTGCTACTGGCATAGGTGGGATTGTACGCGATGTCTATTGTATGGGTGGCGAGGTAATTGCTACACTTGATCCACTCCGTTTTGGCTGGCCCGCTGGCGATGGTTCTGCACAAAGAATTGATATTGCTCGTGAAGTTGTCAACGGTATTTGGGAATATGGCAATGCACTTGGTGTTCCCAATGTTGGTGGAGATGTTTACTTTCATAATTCTTATGATGAAAACTGTCTGGTCAACGTAGTCGCAGTTGGACTTGTTCCGGTTGATGGCATCACTCACTCCAGAGTTCCAGAGCAGGCTAAAGATGAGCAGTACGAATTGATTCTGGTTGGTAAACCTACCGATTGGTCTGGAATGGGAGGGGCTGCTTTTGCCTCGGCAACTCTGGATGCAGATGCTGCCAAGGAAAACAAAGGTTCAGTCCAGGTTCCCGATCCATTTCTAAAGCGTGTCCTGACAGTTGCCAATAAAAAAGTTCTGGAAACTGCCCGTGAAATGAATATCCCGATCGGTTTCAAGGACCTTGGAGCTGGCGGTGTTAGTTGTGTGACTAGTGAGTTATGTGATGCAGGTGGTTTTGGTTGTGATGTAGACATAGCAAAAGTTCATGTTTCTGGTGACGATGTCCCTGCTCGTGTTGTTGCTTGTTCTGAAACTCAAGAACGATACGGCTTAGCAGTCCCAACTCACTTTGTTGACACAGTTTTGAAAATCTATAATGAAGAGTTTGCAATGCCATCGCTTTATGATGGTGCTTGTGCAAGACACATTGGAAAAGTTACTACTGAGAAGATGTACAGGTTGCGTTACGGTGACAAAATATTATGTGAAGCACCAATTGAGACAATTACCTGTGGTGTCAATTATGAACGACCATATAAGGCACCTGAAAAACCTGAAATCACAAATGAAAAACCTACCGAAGAGTCCCTTGAATTGTTATTTGATGAGTGGTCATCTCTGCTTGCGCACCCGAACATTGCTTCTCGTGAACATCTTTATCGGCATTATGATCCTGAGGTAAGGGGAAGTACAGTCTTGCGACCAGGTGAAGCTGACGCAGGTGTTGTTGCTCCAGTTGCAGGTTCTGAAATTGGTGTAGCGATGGCTGCAGATGGTAATCCGCTTCTCGGTCTTGCCGACCCATACATTGGCGGAGTGATGGCAGTTGTTGAAGCTGCCAGAAATGTTGCTTGTGTTGGAGGAAGACCTGCTGCAATTACTGATTGTCTGAACTTTGGAAATCCTGAAGTACCAGAAGTTATGTGGCAGTTCCGTGAATCAGTCAGAGGTGTTGGAGAAGCGTGTAAAGGTTTGACCCTTCATGCAGACAGCGAAGTTCCATTGCCGGTAGTCAGTGGTAATGTGTCTCTTTACAACCAGAGCAAAAGTGGCAAAAGCGTTGCTCCATCACCAATCTGTGCTTGTGTTGCGAATATAAAGGACATCTCAAATTGTAGATCCATGCATTTGAAGGACCCAGGCAATAGGCTCTTTCTAATAGGTGCGCCAACTGCTGATTTGGGTGCAAGCTTGTATCAAAGCAATGGTGGCCTGGCAGGTACTGCAGAAGTTTCTCAGCCTGATTTACCAGCATTTAGAGCTGAAATAAATGCAGTATGCAGTCTGGTTGAAGCAGGGCTTGTTCAATCGGCACATGATATCAGCGATGGTGGAATTGCAGTTGCAATTACTGAAATGTGTATCGGTCAGACAACTCATGAACACTTGGGAGCTAACATTGCAGTTCCTGAAGAGCTTTCGCATCTGACTGAACGAGAATTCCTGTTCAGTGAACGCGGGGGATTCATTGTTGAAGTTCGAGAAGAAGATTTGGAATCGGTAGAGGAGATTATAACTGGAACAGAGCACTATCTGTTTGGTTCAGTTTCTGATTATGATGCAATAACTCTTCACAACTCAGATGGATTAAAGGTTGTTGAAATTGATCTGGACCATCTTGAGTTCTGCTGGCGCGATGGCTTGACAGACTTCTTTGCAACCCGTGATTTGCCTGAATATGAAGACAGACAATTGCCAATGTTTGACTATGATGATGAGCCGGAAATAGAAATTCCCAACATTAACCTTGGTAGCAGTGCCAAAATTGCGGTTCTGCAAATGCCAGGAATGAACTGTGAAGATGAGTCTGCCAGAGCAATTATTTCTGCTGGTGGCCAGGCAGAAATCTTCAGATGGACTCGTCCCGCAGAGGAACTTGCCAATTTTAACGGTTTTTTGGTTCCAGGTGGATTTTCCTATCAGGACAGAGTCAGAGCAGGTGCAGTTGCAGCAAAAGATCCGCTGATTTCAGCCTTGAAAACTCAAGCTGAGGGTGGAAAACCTGTTCTTGGCATCTGTAATGGCTGTCAGGTACTGGTTGAAGCTGGACTTGTGCCAGGGAAATGCGGAAATGGTAAAGTTGAAGTCGCACTTGCACCAAATCGATACGCAGGCAGACGTGGATATTACACACGCTGGGTGGTTCTGGAGCCAGATTCACGCAGTCACTGCCAATTTTTGGAGAATCTCCCAATTTCGATTCCTATGCCGATAGCCCACGCAGAAGGGCGTTTTACTCATGAAAACGCATCGGAATTCGCTAAATTGGCTGAACAAGGGTTCATCGCGCTGAAATATGCAGGTTGTGATAAGAATGGCATCGGAAATGGCAATCCAAATGGCTCGATGCTTGCTACAGCAGCTATGACAAACAGCTCAGGTAATGTTCTGGCTATGATGCCACACCCTGAAAGGGCATCATGGCTGTTCCAGGTACCTGAAGATCTTAATCACCCATGGGCAGAACTCCGAAGAGAATCTGCTGGTGATTTCAAGCTGCTCAGTAGTGCAGGCCCGGGTATGGCAATTGTCTCCAAACTCGTGGAACTTTGTTAAAATCATTGCCTTACAGAGGAAATAAGATGATAATACAGACTACATTACTGACTTGCCACAAAGGTGTGGACCTGCACGCAGATACTGCTGAGCGGGTTATCAGGAACAATTTACCAGGTGGAGAGCAGCTATTAGCTCTACATCGTGCTGAATTACACACTTTTTGGCATGAAGAAGGTGCAGAAGCACCTGACAGTGTGGAGCGCATGTTAACTGTTGGCAGATTTTTTAATCCCAACAAGCACAGGTACTTGCACTGTGAATTGAAAAATGAAAACACGCCGTGGTTTGAAGCTGAATCACAGCGTGGACTTTGTCTGCCAGAAAACTGGCCCGGGGCTGTTATTGATACAGACCTGAGCGCTGGTAATGGCACTTTGGACAAACTATTTGGCACTCCTGGTGGAATTGCCGTAGATGTTTGTGCATTTCCACTAGGCGAAAGTGGGCCTGTTTTATCAGGTGTATTATGGAGACTGTTGATTGATGCTGACAATGAAGCAGAAGCTGTCAGGATTGCAACTGGTCTGATTGAAACTCGCGATGCCGGGTCTGGGTTACTTGTCAATCCTCACATGGAGGGTTGGCTCACATCTCATCCTGCGTTGCGGGAAGTTTAGGAGAAGGAACTGTGGGACTTGACCAACAACATTGGTCTGAAGAATGTGGTGTAGTTGGACTGGCCGGCATAAATGGTGCTGGTGAGTTGGCTGCACTTGCTCTGCATGCTCTGCAACATCGCGGGCAAGAGAGCGCAGGAGTCTCGGTTTCTGACGGTCATACGGTACATACCCATCGAGAAATGGGATTGGTGGCCGATATCTTTACCGAACCAGTAGTAAAGTCTCTCGGAGGCAACTTCAGTCTGGGCCATGTGCGCTACTCAACAACGGGATCGTCGTTGGTTGAGAACGCCCAGCCACTGCAAGTTACCTGTCACCGTGGGGCCATTGCTCTGGCACATAACGGTAACCTTGTTAACGCGCATACTTTGAAGCGTGAAATGGAAAGCGACGGTTCCATATTCACCACCTCGAGCGATACAGAAGTTTTTGTTCATCTCGTTGCCCGAAGCAAAGCAGAATCATTTGAAGATGCAATTGCAGAGGCAGTTCAAAGAGTTGAGGGCGCCTACAGTTTGGCTGCTTTGACCCGCGATAAGTTGATCGCAGTCAGAGATCCCAACGGGTTCCGCCCAATGTGTATCGGAAGATTTCAGGATAGTTACATCGTCGCATCAGAGAGCTGCGCCTTCGATATTATCGGAGCTACCTACTTGCGTGATATCGCACCTGGTGAAATGGTCGTCCTGGACGGGGACGGTCTTACCAGTAGACAGGTAATGCAGCCCGCAAAACCAAGTCAATGTGTTTTTGAGCACATTTACTTTTCAAGACCAGACAGCACGGTCTTTGGACAGAGCGTAGATGAGATCAGGCGTAAATGTGGTGCGATTTTAGGTCGCGAGAGCCATGTCGATGCTGATTTTGTCTGTGCAGTTCCGGATTCTAGCAATACTGCAGCCCTTGGATATGCCCAAGCAACAGGTCTGCCGTTTGAACTTGCGTTAATCAGGAATCACTATGTTGGAAGAACATTCATCTCACCGGCCCAGAAGGTTCGCGACATGTCCGTGCGTATAAAGTTTAATCCCGTCCAAAATATCATGCAGGGGAAACGCGTAGTACTAATTGACGACTCCGTTGTTCGAGGAACAACAATGAGGAAATTGGTGAAAGTTATTAAAGCAGCAGGCGCAAAAGAAGTGCATCTGCGCATTGCTTCACCGCCAGTTACGCATCCCTGCTATTATGGAATCGATACGCCAGTTAGAAATGAATTGATTGCCTCCAGTCATACTGTTGAGGAAATCTGCACCTACTTGCGAGCCGATTCTTTACAATATTTGTCCCTCGATGGATTAATGGAAGCCACGGGTGAGCGCGAGAATTATTGCGCTGCCTGCTTTGATGGCAACTATCCTGTTCCATTTGAGCTGGACATCAGCAAGGAGATTGTTGCACGCAGTAATGAGATACTGGGAGTGGGCTCCCCAGACGGACCGTAGAACTGCACCAACAATCGGATAGAGGATTTGTGACAAGACTTGACCCCGGCAGAGCCTACTGCCCGGACAAGGCATTCAATGATTCAGCGCATCTTGGTGATGTGTTGCGTCGTCGTGTGTTGTCTCTTGTTACGCGCCCCGGTCGCTATACTGGTGGCGAAATGCTGACTGATCAATCTCCATGGTCAGATGACAGAGTTAATTTCCTGCTAACTTATCCAGATGTATATGAGTTGGGTGTATCCAACAACGGTCTGCGTATTTTGTACCAGGCAGTTAATTCTCATCCCGATGCATGGTGTGATTTTGTGTTTACTCCATGGACTGATGCAGAACAGCAAATGCGTGCAGAGAAGTTGCCTTTGTTTGGTTTGCAAAGTTCCATGGCTGCAAAACAGTTTGATGTTCTCGGATTCTCACTTGGATATGAACTCTGTTATACCAATGTTCTGACTATGCTTGATCTGGCAGGAATTCCAGTTCTTGCAGAAGATCGTACCGATGAAGATCCGCTGATTATAGCAGGTGGGCATTGTGCAACAAATCCAGTTGTGATGGGGCCGTTTATCGACATTTTCTGTATTGGCGATGGTGAAGAGATTATCGCTGATATTGCAACAGTTGTAAAAACTTGCAAAAAAGAGAAAGTCAGTCGCGATGAACTGGTCAAGAGGGTTAGAGATATCCCAGGCACCTGGTATCATGGCAAAACCGAAATGACTTACTCCAGGATTGTTCAAGATTTGAATAATCACCCGATACCACAGAATATTGTTCCAAATATTGAAGCAACTCATGACAGATTGAGCATGGAAGTGATGCGTGGCTGTACACGCGCCTGCCGGTTCTGTCAGGCTGGTATGATTACCAGGCCAGTTCGTGAGCGGGATGTCAGTTCAGTTGTTGAGACTGCAATTTCCGGTTCCAAAACACTTGGTGTAAAAGAAGTTTCACTGTTGTCGCTTTCAACTTGCGACTGGAGCGGGCTTGCCAATGCATCGGCACAGATCAGTAATGCATTGAAAGACTCAAGAGTTAGTATGGAGCTGCCAAGTTTGCGTGTGGATGCACTTGAAGACGAGCTTTATGACCAGGTTATGAACCGCGCTCCAACATCGTTCACATTTGCACCTGAAGCAGGTACGCAAAGATTGCGCGATGTTGTGAACAAGAATGTTGAAGAGAAAGACATTCTCAATGCAACTGCTAATGCTTTCAAGGCAGGGGCAAAGCGAATAAAACTCTACTTTATGATTGGTCTGCCAACAGAGACCGATGAAGATCTTGACGGTGCAATCAAGTTGATCAGGAAGCTTGTTCAACTCTCTCCTGGTGGTGGCTCGCAGATTACTGCATCGTTCTCACCGTTTGCTCCTAAAGCACATACACCGTTCCAGTGGGCTGGGCAAATTTCAAGAGATGAGATCAATCGACGTAACGGTTATTTGAAAGATGCTCTCAGAAAGACAAAAGTTAAAGTCAGTTTGCGGGCCCCCAAAGTATCGATGCTTGAAGCAACTATTGGACTGGGCGATGAAAAATTGTCTGCAGTTGTGCTTGAAGCGTGGAAGAATGGCGCTCGATTTGATGGTTGGGGAGATATGTTGGATATCTATCTTTGGGAAGATGCATTCCAGCAATTTGATATTAATCCTGACGATTATCTGCAAGAGCGTGATGTTGAAGACCCATTGCCATGGGATAATATTTTTGCTCGAGTCTCAAGAAGTTTCCTGGAAGAGGATTGGGAGAAATCTCAAACCGCAGATTTGGTTGAAGATTGCAGGCTTGAAGGCGGTTGTGAAAACTGTGATGCCTGTGATGAAACCTATGACCATGTCTGGGCCAATACTGGTGAACCGATTGAGTTGATTTCTGAAAAACCAAAACCAAAGTTTGATGCCCGCAATTGTGATCCAGATAATCCTGAGCAGGAGTTGAAACATTGGATAAATTGGCGAGACAGGTCGCCAGGGAAATCATGGTATCGGATTGCTTACAAAAAAACTGGTGACATGGCATTTCTGGGGCATCTGGATTTCCAGAGACAGCTTCAGTTTGCATTGCGCAGAGCTGAATTGCCTGCTGCATACAGCCAGGGATTTAATCCTCATCCACTATTGAAGTTTGGACCTCCGCTTTCACTTGGTATTGAAGGCGAATATGAATTGATGGATATCGCATTTGAGAAGCAAACACCTGGTTGGGAAAAACAACTAAATAGGCAGCTTCCAGATGGTATAACAATTATTGATAGCGAACTGGTTGGGCCATCCCTTCCGGAATCGATTGAACAATCTGTACATCGATTTGATTACACAGTAACTCTGCCCCCTGAGTCAGAAGAGGGGCCGTCACTAAAAGACACTGCGCAAAAGATAGAACAGTTTCTCGCTTCAAGTGAGTTCAAGTATATCAGATGCAGGCCAAAGGGTGATGTAGAAATTGACATAAGATCTCTAATCACAGAGATCAATTTGGATACTGAACAGGACATCGCAAAAGGTGTCACGTTCACTTACTCACAGCGGCGCAGCAATACCTCTGCAGGTATGCCGCCGCATGATTTTATCTCTGCTTTAATGGGTGATTTGGTTTCAGAGCCTCGCCAAGCTGTTATCAGGCGAACTGCTCTGTTGAAAGAATTGCCCGATGGAGAATATGAATCTCCATTACTACGAGTCAGAGAAATTAACCAGCGGAATTGGCTAAGAGAAAAATTTGCCATTAATCCGTGAGATAGGAAATACAATGCGTAAGGAAATTATTATTAACTCAAACCCTCACGAGATCCGTATCGGGATTCTCGAAGATGGTGAGTTGGTAGAACTGATGATTGAGCGTGCAGACGCTAAAAGAATTGTCGGAAATATCTACCGTGGAATTGTGTCGTCAGTGAAGCCTGGTTTGCAGGCAGCATTTATCGACATAGGAATGGAAAGGGCAGGGTTTTTGCACGCCGGTGATCTGGTTCATGAAGACCCTGAGTCTGCCGATGCTGTTGATGGTCCAAGTCTGCCAAGGCGAGGCCGTCGGAATACAAAAGTCCCTGATATCGGCAGAATGTTGAAAGTTGGCGATGAGATTCTGGTTCAAGTTACTAAAGAGCCAATCAGCACTAAAGGACCAAGGCTTACTGGAGATATAAGTTTGCCTGGCCGATTCCTGGTTCACATGCCAACTGGAAGGCACATTGGTGTGTCTCGCAAGATCCCTGACCGCAATGAGCGGGCAAGGTTGAAAGACATTTTGAAGAAGACCAGACCTGACTCTGGTGCTTTCATTGTCAGAACAGCAGCTGACGGGCAACCGGAGAAAGCTGTCAAGAATGATGTGAAATATCTGTCGAACTTGTGGAGGGATATTTCTAAAAAAGATGAAAAAGCAGGTGCAGCACCATGCCTTGTACATGAAGATGTAGGAATGGTTGTTGGCTTGATTCGTGATATTTTCAAAGATGATATTGATGAACTTGTCATCGATGATAAAGGTGATTTCAAGCGGTTGCAGAAGTATGTGAAGATTTTTGCGCCAGAGATGAAAGACAGAGTCAGTTTATACAAGGATGCCAAAGGTATTTTTGAACATTATGAGCTTGAGTCTGAAATTCGCAAAAGTACTGAAAACAGAGTCTGGATGAAGCGTGGTGGATGCATAATTATTGAGCAGACTGAAGCGCTGGTTTCTATTGATGTAAATACTGGTCGATTTACCGGTAAGCGCAACCAGGAAGATACTCTGTTTGAAACGAACATGATTGCAGCTCGTGAAGTTGCTCGACAGCTGAGGCTGCGTGACATTGGTGGTATTATTATCATCGATTTCATTGACATGGAACGTGACAGCAACCGGAAGCGAGTATACAACGAAGTGCGAAATGCCTTTAAACGGGATCGTGCTCGGACCAAGATTTTCCCGATCAGTAATCTTGGGCTTGTTGAGATGAGCAGGCAAAGAGTAAGACCATCGTTGGTATCATTCTTGAGTGACGATTGTCCTTATTGCAAGGGTGGAGGAAAGGTGCTGAGTCTTGATACACTGGCTAACAGAGTAGAGAGGGAAGTGCATCGCGTTGTTCACCAATCACATGAGAGAAAGATTGAAGTTCAATGTAATCCGCTGCTGGCTCTATATCTTCAGACAGAGCGTAAGGAGCTGATGGATGATATTTGTGATGAGCATGATATTACACTTGAAGTGATTGATGACCCTGCTCGCCACAGAGAAGATTTCAATATTATCTCTTTGAAAAATGGCAAGGATTTGCTTGCTGCCGTTGATAAAAAATCCAAGAAGCCAAAACTCAGGCCACAAAGACGTGGCAGAGGGCGGCAACAATCAGGCAGGAGGAGTAACTGATATATTTTGTAGTTGAAGAACTGCAATGTACAAATAATCGGTTGCAAGTTGCCTCTGGTCAGGCTTGACTAAAGAGATTAGGAATCGGATAGTGCCTTTGAAAAGGTACTCAAAGAATATCGCAGCTCGATAAGCAATTATTGCAATCGGGTTGCGATGTTTTTTTATAAATAGATGATAGCTTTTATAGAACTGTGTAAGTGCAAATCGGGAGGCTCTTTTTGCTGAGCCGCCTTCAAGGTGGACTACTTCCGAATCAGTTAGCAGATGAATTTTATGCCCGGCATCTCTTGCACGTTTACACCAGTCCGATTCTTCAAAGTACATAAAGAACTGTTCATCAAGATAACCGATTTTCTCCAGAACAGTCCTGCGAATCATCAGACATGCACCAACAATATATTCAACTTCTTTTGCTTTACCTTTTTCAGGAACTCTGGCCATGGTATGCCATTTTCGAGCAGGATCAAACAGGTGATAGATTAAGCGGGGTTCAGTCCCGTAGCTAAGGGTTGGTTCATTGGCAATGTCCAGAAGCATAGGCCCACAAGCAGCAATACTGGATTCATCAAGGTGGTCAATCATCTTCGATAACGATTTCGGCTTGCAAATTGTATCAGGATTCAACATTAAAACATATCGGCCGCGGCATGTTGGAAAGGCAAGATTATTACCTTTTGTAAATCCGAGATTGCCATAGCTGTTAATAAGATTCACGTCAGGAAAATCTGTTGTCACCATCTCTGCAGAAGCATCCGCAGAAGCATTATCCACTACAAAAATTTCATATTCATAGCCTGCACAACCAGCAGGAATTGAAACCAGGCATTGACGTAAATCTTCGCGGGTGTTCCAGTTTACAATAACAATTGACAGATCCATCAGTTGCTGGCCTTGCGTAAAATTTCTCTCTCTTTTTCAGTCAGACTATCCAGCCCTTCGCGAGATATTTTATCGAGTATCTCATTTACTCTTTGTTCGCCAGTATCTGATTCCGGCTTGTCCTTGACTACTTTGAACGGATTGTCTTTAAGTTTGCGCTTTTTCCAGCTGAGATGTATGGCATCGATATATTTTTTCCCGCCACGCATGAACAGCCAACCAAACAGAAGTCCACCAAGGTGCGCAAAGTGGGCAATACCGTCGTATTTGAATGACGAAAGGATTTCAACCAGAATGAGTAGAGGAACAAGGAATTTTGCTTTGAGAGGTATTATAAACGCTAAAAGCAAGGTGCGATTTGGGAACAGTGTTGAAAATGCCAGGACAATTCCGAAAACCGCACCCGATGCACCAATCATGGGCACATCGCTGCCAAAGCTTGTCAGAGTATGAACAAGTCCTGCACCAATACCGGTAAAAAAATAGTATTGCAGGAATGTATTTCTGCCCCATAGCTGTTCAACTTGTGATCCGAACATCCATAGCATCAGCATATTAAAAAACAGGTGTTCGAAATTTCCGTGCATGAACATGTAAGTAACAAATTGCCAGATGTGGAGTTTGGAAATTACAATTGCTGGAACCAGTCCCAGAATTTGGTCGAAAGAACTTAGAAGTAGAAAGCCGATGACATTGGCAATAACCAACTGTTTGACAGTTGGAGTTAGCGTGGGGAAGACCATCCTGCCTCTTGATTGTTGTCCGTACATATTTGCGTGACTCCTTTCAATCACTAGCTTAAGGTACAGCAGAGTTGTTCAGGATGCACGAATAATTTACAGAGGGATTCATGAGGATATTAAACATTTTAAGCCAGCGACCGGACTCAACTGGGAGTGGTGTTTTTATAGAAGCAATGATTCGTCAGTCAACTGCCTGCGGTCATGAAAACTATCTTGTTGCCGGGTTGACTCCAACTTGCTCATCTCAAAGGGATTGGATTGCTGACGAGTTCACTTCATTTGTCAGGTTCGAAGAAGATGTGTCATTTACCATCCCTGGTATGAGCGATGTAATGCCATACGACAGTTCAAGATTCTGTGATTTGTCGCCAGAAGATATCGATGAATACGAAGCAGTATTTTCCAAAGTTATCACCAAAGCTGTTGCTGAGTTCAAACCGGATGTCATTCACTCAAATCATCTCTGGTTGGTCAGTTCCCTGACTAGACAACTGTTCCCTGAGATCAAAATGGTAACTACCTGTATGGGATCGGACTTGCGACAGTTCGGCAATTGCAAACATTTACAAAGCAGGGTTCTTGAAGGATGCAGGGTAATCGACACAGTATTTGCCTTGAGTGAAATCCAGAAAACTGAAATCAGCGAACTTTATGGAATAAATTCAGAGAAGATTACAGTTATCGGAGCAGGTTTTAATGATGAGCTGTTTACTAAATCTGCCAAGCCTGATCCAGACCCAGTGCAAATTGTTTATGCCGGCAAATTGAGTAACGCAAAAGGCGTTCCCTGGATGTTGCGGGCTCTTGCCAGAATTGATTCACCAAACTGGAAACTGCATTTACTTGGCGGGGGTGCTGGAGAAGAGAAAGAGAGCTGTCTGCAGCTGGCATCAAAGTTGGGTGATAAAGTGGAAATTTATGGTGCAGTCCCTCAAAAGAGGCTCGCAGAGATTATGAAGTTGTCTCACCTGATGATCTTGCCATCATTCTTTGAAGGATTGCCTCTGGTGATTCTGGAAGCACTCGCCTCTGGCTGCAGAGTCGTTGTAACTGAGTTGCCGGGAGTGAAAGAGATACTTGGTGATATCGATTCTGACTTTATCAGCCAGGTTGAAATGCCCAGACTTCGTAATCTGGATGAGCCATACAGTGAGGACGAGGCACTTTTTGAAAATAATCTGCAAGCTGCAATTTCCAGGCAGATTGAAAGTGCAGAAAAATGTTCTGAGATTAAATCTATAGAGCTCCAAGTTGTAATCGATTCTTTCACCTGGAAAACTGTTTTCACAAAAGCTGACAGTGTGTACAAAAAGTTATTTTATGAGTAGTAATATTTATTAATGATAAGCCTTAAGCGGGAAATGACTTGTTTGATTACATAGAGATGTTTTATCATCCAGGATATCATCATAAATCTTGGAGGCATTAGTCCTGAAGCATTTGAACGTGCTTTAAATAGTGACCTTGAGCGTCTATGAAACTGGGGGAAGCCCATTTTAACTTACTTATATTTGATAAGAATAGAAATAGGTTGCAGATACTAAATGATAAACTTGGTTTTTCCAATATGTATTGGTATTTGGATGATGAAGTTTTTTTATTCGGTCCTGAGCTAAAAGCATTTTTGAGCTGGGCTAAGCTAGATAAAACTGTTGATATCGCTTCGGTGGGCACTTTTTTGACTCGCGAATCTCCTCATGGAACAGAAACTCTTTTCAAAAACATTAAAATGTTAGCTCCGGCACATCGATTAGTTTGGGATGGTAATGATTTATCAATCAGCTCCCGTTGGAAACATGAAGTCAAGCCAGAACTGAATAAGTCTGTATCTGATTTCGCTGATGAAGCATTTGATTTGTTTAGGAATTCAGTTTCAAAGCGGTTACCAGATTCATATTCAGATTCGGTGATTGTTCCAGTTACAGGTGGACTGGATTCAAGATTGCTCTTACATCAAGTTAAAGATAGACAGAAGCTGGATCTTGTGACTTATGGGCAAGAAGATTGCATTGAAACTGTAATTGGCAGACAACTATGTTCTGTAATGAAACTTGAAAGTAAGCATCGTCTTATTGAAGTCAATCCTGATTGGGCAGGAGAGTATGCCAGAAAGGCAGTCTGGCTTAATGATGGCCAGGCGAATTGTAGAAATGCAACTTTAATTGGAGTATCTCAACAATTACCAGAAGGAACAATTCCTCTTCTGAGTGGAATAATTGGACCATATTTGTCAATTGGAACTGGAAAATACTGCACAAATTCAGATTTAGAATATATTACAGACACCGAATTACTTAGAAACAAGATTTTGAAGTCAACAGGTGTAGCTTCCAAAACAGCTGAGTTAAAACAATATATAAACCCTGAATTGGTGACAGAATTAACAGATGGAGCCAAACAACAGATTTGGGATACATTTATTCCTTGGCTTGATTTACCAACCTTTGCAGATCAGAAAATGTTGCATATGCATTTTGATCCTGGCCGAAAAATGCAGACTACACTCTATATACACAGACTATATTGTCACATGTTGACTCCTTTTGCTGATGAGGATCTCTTTGATTTGTGGCTCAGAATTCCGATGCAAAAAAAGTTTGGCAATCAGGTCTATATAGAAATGTATAAAAAACATCTCAAAAAGTTAGCTGAAGTGCCATGGAGTAGGACCGGTCATGACTTATATGCAGGGAAGAATGAAATAAAGTCTGATCAGAAAAAGCGTTTAAGGTACAGGGAGTTTAGTGAATTTGTTCGTAAGGCAAGTTTGGGCTATGTCAATCCGCGACTTAAAACTGAATATTATGATCGTGCTGCCTGGGCTAGAAGAAATAGTATATTCAGTGAAGAATTTACAAGTGTACTTGGCAATGTTAACTCGACAGGATGTGACTGGTTTAATCAAAAAGAGGTCACACGGTCATTGAAAGAATTGAAGAGAGGGAAAGACTGGCATTTTGATACTTTGATTCAAATTTACACGATGATCGTTTGGCATGAGCAGTTTATTCAGAAATCTCCTTGCGGCAAAGAACTAATTTGATTGCGATAAAATTTTTTAATCGTAATTTGTCCACTATGTTTAATTCCAGAACCATATCATTTTTAATTGTGATGTTGAGCACTATTGTTAGTGCTCAATCGGAGAATGTGATGTTCAAGAAACTGACCACAGAAGAAAAGCTAATTATTATTCATAAAGGGACAGAAAAACCATTTAGTGGTAAGTATGATAACTTTTATGAATCCGGGACCTATAGATGCAAGCAGTGTGACAGTGCACTGTATAATTCAGAGGACAAATTCAAATCGGGTTGTGGCTGGCCAAGCTTTGACGATGAAATTCCGGGTGCTGTAAAACAATTACCAGATGCCGATGGCAGGCGTACCGAGATATTGTGTGCTAAATGTGACGCTCATCTTGGTCATGTATTTACAGGTGAACAACTCACTGATAAAAATATCAGGCACTGTGTCAATTCGATTTCGCTTATTTTCACAACTACAAAAAAAGCATATTTTGCAGGAGGCTGTTTCTGGGGTGTAGAACATCTGTTCCAAAAGCAGGTTGGTGTTGAGTCTGTAGTTTCCGGTTACATGGGCGGTGCCGTTGAAAATCCTACATATGAGCAGGTCTGCACTGGCCAAAGTGGTCATCTTGAAGTAGTTGAAGTGATTTATGATCCATCGCAGATAACATTTGAGGCGCTTGCCAGACTTCATTTTGAGATTCACGACCCAACTCAGGCAAATGGGCAGGGACCTGATATCGGGCAGCAGTACCTGTCGGCCATATTCTATACAGATGATAGTGAAAAGCTGGTTTCCGAAAAACTGATTGAAATATTGCGGGAAAAAGGTTTGGATATAGCAACGGAATTGATTGTTGTTGATAAGTTCTGGCCTGCTGAGGATTATCATCAGGATTATTACCAAAAAAAAGGGACTAACCCGTACTGCCATGTCTATACCAAAAGGTTTGACGATTAAGCTTGTCAGTTTTCTGCTTCTAGCGGTTCCAGTTTTTGCTGGCTCTCCATTACAACTGTTTGTAGACCTCACAAGTCCCGGCCAAACTCTGAATCTTATTCCGGGCACATTTGAAGGTAACCTGCAGATAAACAAACCAATTATTGTTGATGGACTTAACGATGTGACTATTGATGGCGCAGGCAAGGGGACTGTTCTGTCAATCAATGCTGATGGTGTTGTTGTCCGTAACTTGCACATTACAAATTCAGGTAACTCCCATGATAAAGTTGATGCTGGTGTTCTGATAAATGGAAATAATGTAATTTTTGAAAACTGTATAATCGACGATGTCTTATTTGGAGTACATATCTTCCAGGGCAATGACAACATAGTTCGTAATAACACAATTTCTTCGCGACCAGTGCAGCCAACATTGAGGGGCGATGGCATCAGGCTTTGGTACAGCATGGGCAACAGAGTTGAAAATAATAAGTTACTCTGTGTACGAGATATGATTCTGACAAATTCACCGAATAATTTTATAAGCGACAATAATATTCAAAATAGCAGGATGGGGCTGGAGCTGATATTTTCTCATGGAGTGGAAGTTGCAGGCAATTATATGTCGAATAATGAACATGGGATTATCGGGATATATTCTGATTCATTACATATTCATCACAATCGGATTGAACATCAGAATCATCTGGTTGGCTCAGGGATTGCAGTTAAAAGCAGTTCACAAACTGTTATTGAGTCCAATGAAATTCTGGATTGTGCAATCGGTATGACTGCCAACAGTCCGTTGTTTCCTGAAAATGTGTTGTATATTAACAATAACATTTTTGCCTACAACGATGTTGCAATGTACTTCTACGGCGAAAAGGGCGGTCATCAGTTAAGTGGTAATAGGTTCGCCAATAATTTCACCGATATTGCTGTCACAGGTTCAACCAGTGCTTTAAATAATGATTGGAGCGGTAATTATTGGTCGGATTACACAGGCTTTGATCTTGATGGAGATGGATACGGAGATACTCCATATCCCAAGTTTATCTATTCTGACAGGATTTGGATGGACAGGCCGATGGCCAAGTTTTTCAGAGGTTCTCTGGTAATGGGTCTAATCGATTTTGTTGAACGGCTGTTACCATATTCTCAACCAGATCTGATTCTCAATGATCCAACACCCCTTATTCCTGCAAAGGGAGAATAATGTTGTCTGTTGTTGCTGCACTGATTATTTACACAGGCCCGGTTTTTATTACCAATAACCCTGAGATGCCAGAGGCTGCTGCAATTGCAGTTGATCATGACGGGGTTGTGGTTGAGACATATTCCGATATACCGGAAACAGATATTAAAATCATAGAATTGCCTGGTGAAATTGCTTTGCCCGGGCTTCATGATGCCCACTTACATGTTGAGGGTATAGGTATGCTTGCTGAGCAGCTTTCTCTGCATGGTGAAAAAACTGCAGATGAAGTTGTGGAAAAAGCGATAGCGTTTGCGAAGCTACACCCGAAAGTTTCAATAATTACAGGTCGTGGCTGGGATCAGAATGATTGGGATGTACAGCAATTTCCAACTGCAGAATTAATGGATTGCATCGACAAACCAATCTACTTGCGACGAGTGGATGGTCATGCAGCCTGGCTTAACAATGCAATGCTGGAACTTGTAGGCATAACGTCAGAGACAGTTGATCCAGAAGGTGGCAGAATTCTGAGAGATGAAAATGGCAATCCATCAGGTGTATTGATTGATAACGCCCTGGATCTGGTTTCAGATATTTTACCTGAACGAACCGACGCAGAAAGAAGAAGACACATTAAAACTGGGCTGCAGGCCTGTGCCGATGCCGGGCTGGTTGCAGTTCACAATATGGGGATGTCTCTTGCCAGTGTGCGAGTTGCAACCGAGATGGCAAGAAATGATGAGCTGCCAATCAGGCTGTTTGTCTATTTCGAAGGTAGCGAAGATGAGTGTTGGGAAGTTGCCAATGATTTTGACTCTACAGGGCTGTTAACTATTCAAGGCTTCAAGCTTTATGCAGATGGTGCACTTGGTAGCAGAGGCGCAGCACTACTTGAAAATTACAGCGATGATGTACATCAGAATGGATTGGTTTTGACTGACCCTGTGCTGATGGAGAAGCGTTTCCGGATGGCTGAAAAAATGGGGCTGCAAGTTGCTGTTCACGCAATTGGCGATAGAGGGGTACGTAATACTTTGAGCTGTGTGAAGGGGTATCGTCGCTGCCGTATTGAACATTCGCAAGTTGTCCATCCCGATGATTTTGACCTGTATGTTGAAAATGAAATTATTGCCTCAATGCAGCCAACTCACTGTACCAGTGATATGTACTGGGCAGAAGAACGGGTTGGTGCAGAGCGAATCAAGGGCGCATATGCATGGCGAACAATGTTGAACAACAATATTCCACTGGCATTCGGTTCTGACTCTCCGATTGAAGATTACGATCCATTACCCGGAATCTATGCAGCTGTTACCAGAAAAGATAAATCGGGATGGCCTGAAGATGGCTGGTATTCTGAACAGTGTCTAACCAATGCAGAAGCAATTGCAGCGTTCAGTTCAGGTGCTGCCTATGCGGTTGGGCGTGAAACCACTCTTGGAAAAATTGCAAAAGGTTACAAATTTGATGCAACCATATTGGATAAAGATCCGCGTGGAAATCCTGAGTTATGGCTAGGCGCAAAGCCGGTTGGTCTAGTTGTTGATGGCAAAGTCGATCTTGAAATCAACTGATTCTAAGAAAGGCACTTCTCCACTTTCCTGAGTGAAAAACACCGAGACTTCACCTTCATTGATAGGTATCAACTCTGGCGTACCTTGAATCATAAATGAAACTGAATCAAGCTCTGTATTCCAGCCTCCTTCAATGTCAGGTATGGAATCGAAAACAGCAAAAAATCGAACTCCTGCAGTTAACGGTGGCTCAAGAGTGATAGTCATAACCGTTCCCGATGTATCAAGCTGAGGGTCGCCAGTCATGTTGGCTATCAGGTGTCCAGAAATTCGCAACGGTGTGAAATCTTCATCAACAGGCTCTGAAAAAGTTAATGTTATAGTGTCAGTTTGGGGGCTTACTGTAGACCCGCTAGCAGGAACTGAAGATACAATATAAGGTCCTGCAGGTGGTGGGTTAGTAGTACTATCACTACATCCGGTCAATGAGAATGAGATGGTGATAAGTACGGCAAGGCAAACTTTCCATGGCTTCATTGTTCTCTCCCTTAGATTGTGATTTAATTAACTACTACCCAGCGATAACATAACAATGTTTTACCGCAATAGTTGGTTTGTCATTTGGAGGTTGGCAAAAACCATATGTACAACTACTGTAAACGCTGTCTGAAATAAGCCGTTAATCTCTGCAGGGAGCAATGAAAAAAGAGCTTACAGCAACAATCACTATAGGCTTGGACTGGCTTCGTTTTCGACAACCAGGCAGACGGATTGGTCTGGCACTTGGTGTGTTTGATTTCTGTCATCAGGGCCACATAAATGTTATTCGCAGAGCAGCATCGGCATGTGACTTGTTGGTTGTGGGTGTTCACACCGATGAAAATGTTATTGCTTACAAAAATGTCTGCCCAGCAAATTCCCAAATAGAGAGAAGACTTGCTGTTGAACAGCTAGGTATCGCCGATAAAGTCGTCATTTTTACCGATCGCAAGGAGATCTGTAAAAAGTACAATGTTGATGTAGTGTTCCATGGTGACGATTGGGATCCACAAAAGTATCGCCAGAAGTGGGGGGAAGAGCTGATAAATGAGCTGGATCTGGATATAGAGTTACTTCCTCATACTCCAGGAGTAACCAGTACAGCTATGCGAGAAAAAACTCCTCCAGTTGGCTGGTGGTTGCACAGCTCAAACCCGACCTGGAATCGCAAGCATATTTTTGATCACATGAAAGATCTGTACCAGGAAACAGGTGGTGTCTGGTTTGTTTCCAGAACAGGGCGGGATCTTGTTCGGGAGCATTTTCCTGATGCACCCTGTGTTCTTGTTGAAGAGTGGCTCACAACAGCTGAAGCTTCTTCAGCGTTGAATGGCTATAAACTGAAAGTTCTGATTACTGTCACATTTGATTACGAAAAAATGCGCCCGGTTTTAAACAGTTTGGACACCCCTATAAATCTTGTAATCCTTTCTCATGGAAGAAGTGGCAAGAAAGGCACTAGTGCTGAAGCATACACGAAACTGGCTGCTGGCGGCAAACCTGTTGTCGACAAATCACTTACAATACATGATTGGTCTTATGACAATACAAGCTATACACATTTAGACAATTTTTTGAATAGTGGCGGTTCATTTATTAATCCGGTTCCTGATTCCAATCGCCCTAAAGTACTTGTATTATCAACATGGAAAGTTGGTGTGCAAGGATCAGGACTACTCCAAGATTCTTTGTGGGCAGACTCATTGGCTGAGTTGGCAAAAACTTGTGAATTGATTTTGGCGCCACATCCATTGTCCAGTTCAAAGGTTGTTAACAGATTTCTGAAAAGAACAGGTGCTACTTTATTGGAAACAGCAGGCAGATCTTTTGCAGAAGTACCAAAAGCTAACTGTGTTATCTGTGATTTGAGCGGAGTTTTCTGGGAATCGATGCTATTTGATACGCCGGTAATACTGGCTGGAGATAATCACGATTGGCCAGATGATTTACATCCTTCGATGGCCAAAACCAGAAGCCTGGTACCATTTGTCAGCCACGAAAATCTGGTTGATAATGTAACAGAATTGCTTGAGATACGAGTGCCGGGGCAAAACAGTCTAGCTATTGAGCGGTTGGGTATTGTAGATGGTAATGCGACCTCAAATGTTGCTCAGAGAATAAGGGCATTTTTTTGAACGGCACAAAATTGACATCGTCAAAATAGAAACAACAATAGCCAGGACAACAGAGAAAGCTGTGGCGTATTTCATGTCAAAACTTAAATCTGGCTTTAAATAGAAAAACATAGCTGTCAACAAGCAGGATACTAGTGGTACCACAATACCCAGTGGTTTTATCCAACGAGTCTTTGAAACAGTAATCTCAGCAGGCATGACATGTTGTTCCAGGACTAAATCTCTCCACTGAGGAACAGGTTTGTCATCTGCATATGATGCTGGGTCTGACAGCAGTTCTGCGATTGTTTTTTTATCCAACATACTCTCGCTCCAGTTTTAATTTCATCTTTGCCAGTGCTCTGCCGCATCGCACTCTTGCTGCCACTTCAGATATGTTCAGTCTTTCTGCCACCTCTGAAAATTTCAGTTCTTCCAGAAATCGCAGAGCCAGGATTTCTTTGTCTCGTACTGGTAGCTTGTTTAGTGCCTTCCTGACTGTTACAGCACTTTCTTTTTGCTCCAGTAATGCTTGTTGGTCGGGCAGTTGGTCAACAATTTCAACATCTTCAATCGACTGATGATTACTCTGATGTTTACTATCTTTTTTTAGTTGTCGTAGCCCCTCACGCCAGGCAATTTTGTAAACCCAGGTGGATAACTTGCTGTCACCCTGAAAATCGGGAAGGCCCCTGAGTGCACGGGTGAATACTCTGGATATTGCTTCAGCTTCATCGCTTACATTCATGCGTCGGATAATTGACAGCACAAACTCCTCCCAGTCATCAAGGAACTGCGAGGTATTCTGATTATCCAACGGCAAATATTGCAAGTGATCCTTCATGTCTGGTAGTATGACCCATCGAACAGGAAAAAAGTAACAAAAAAATAATTGTAACCTTTTTAACAGTGGCTGGGTCATAGTAAGTGAGAGTGAAGAATTTCTTAGTAACAAGGAGTAGATAATGGAACTGTTGATTCCTATTTTAGCTGTCGGACTATCTTTGATGATTCCAATTGTGGCAATAATTACTGATTATTTTCGCAAAAAAGACAAACTGCGTGTAGTTGAGAAGGCTATTGAACAAGGTGCTTCACTTGAGGGGTTGGACCTCAATGAAGAAAAAGAACCTCATATGCCATATCGAGCAGGGATGGTTTGCAGTGCAGCTGGCCTGGGCGTTGCCGCTCTTGGTTGGTTTATCGGTGAACAGGAAGCAGTGGGACCATTGCTTGGTGTTGGAGCAATAGTACTATTTATCGGTATAGCTCTGTTGCTTAATGACTATATCAATCGAGATAAATTAAACAAATAGGCATAAATTAAAGCGGAGCAACCTGAAGTTGCTCCGCTTTAAATTTACTTAAATATTCTTTTTTTCATCAAAGAAGTCCATCAAATCAACAGGCATTACAACTGATGTAGCAATGTTGGAAAGATGAGCTGCTATTCTCTTGTAGAATCGGCAAATCAGAACCAGACAGACAATGTTCCTTGTTGCCAGATTACTGCTGGTAAGTTCAATAATCTTGTTCTCAAGTTCTTTGTTAAGTTCACGAACAGTGAGAATAATCTGCTTCGCTTTATCTTCGTCGCTTTCGCCAAACGCAGTAATAGTATCAGGAAAGAGTCCTTTGATTGTTGTGGTATAATCTCCAACAAAATCTCCAAACGCACAACTCTCACAGTTTTTGTCTACAAGGTTATTGGAAATGTCGTACAAATTTTTCACGTAGTCACCAATGCGCTCTGCATCTTTGATTACATTCATAAATACAAGGGCAGAAGGCACATCACCCTGATTGCTTCCCATACTCAGGTGTTTAACAATGCTTCTGCGTACTTCACGCTCAGAAATATTGATGCGCCTGTCTCTGTCATAAAGCAAAGTCTGGAAATCTTTGGCATCTTTTCCATCGATAACTACACCACATGTGTAGTTGAACATTTTGGACCCTGTCAGCAGCATATGACAAACCTGGTCAACCATTTCCTGGCTCCAGTCATTACCGCTGAATAAGTCTCTGATTGATTTGAACATCGACATTTATCTTGCTCCTCTCAGATGCTAAACATCTTGGAAATCATTACAAAGGTTAGAGGCATTATAAAGAAAATACCAAGTAAGTAATAGGCAGCCCAGCGTTTATCCTCACTGGTTCGTAGAGCCAGTAATCTGGCAAGGCGGATTGGAATCCGACGAATCGGTTTAAATGGATAAATCAACAGGATGCCACTTATATTGAACAGTAGATGTACAAAGGCAACAGTTACAGCAGCTACATTTCCAGTCAAAGCGGCAAGTAGAGCGGTTACAGTAGTGCCGATATTTGCACCTAATGTAACAGGAAAAACTGCTTCAAGCGTTAGTATACCAGAGCCCACAAGTGGTACCATCAAGCTGGTAGTAATAGAACTGCTCTGAACAAGGACAGTTACAATCAGGCCAAGTAGCATTCCCATCAGACTGTTGTTTTTAAGGTTCCGTGAAAAAGCACCCTCAGCACGGTTTACAACAACTCTGCGCATCAGTTTTGTTAATAACGCAAGAGCTCCAAACAGCAGAACCAGTGCAACTACAAGCATAATTGCACCACTGATTGTTGTATTGAGTTCGACGCCATCGGTAAGCCAATGTTTGAACATTTTAACTGGTGGTTTAACAATTGCTTTTACAGGGCTATGGAACTCAAGTCCTTCTGAGCCGATGAAAACAGATGAAAGCCAGGTAGCAGTTTTCTGCAAATACCCAGTTGCCATTTCCAGTGGAAACAAAATTCCGATTGTCATCAAGTTGAAAAAGTCATGAACAGTAGCGCCAGAAAATGCGCGTCGAAATTCTGATTTACGATTCATCGACCCAAGGGCAACCACAGTGTTAGTAACTGTTGTGCCCATGTTTGCACCCATAATAATAGGGACAGCATTTGTAACATCCAGAGCACCAGCAGCTACAAGACCGACCACAATACTGGTCGTACCACTTGAGCTCTGAATAAGTGAAGTTGCCAGCAAACCAATCATCAGGCCGACGACCGGGTTGGTAGTTGAGGCAATCAAAAGTTCGGCAAAGTCTTTACCAAAAGTTTTGAATGCGCCACCCATCATCGCAATTGCCAGCAGGAAAAAATAGAGTAGGGAAATAAGTGCCATTACCCTGAGCAGGGCTGCACCGCGAAATTCGGTTTGATTGTCTTGTGCAATCTTATTGATCATGTCGCTCCATGAGGATTGAGGGCGGCATAGTCCGGAAGTTAATCCAAGGTTGTCGGCAGGAAGATATATCTCTTTTCCAGAGAGGTCAAGAGTAGTATCATCTGCTGAAAATGGAGGTTGATAATGAAGATTCAAATACTGGGCACCGGGTGCAAGAAGTGCGAATTGCTAGCTGGAAATGCTGAAAGTGCAGCAACAGAGATGGGTGTCGATTTCGAGATTCAAAAGGTCACAGAAATCAATGAAATAATGCAATTTGGTGTAATGCTGACTCCAGCCCTGGCAATTGATGACGATGTGAAATCAGTTGGCAATGTTTTGTCTTCAGAAGAAATAAAAGAGTTATTGAAATGAAGCCAAAAACTATAATCACAACAATTCTTCTGCTATTTGTAGCAGTGAGCATTCTGTTTTTAGTTACAAAAGACAGAGACAGCATTGCTCTAGAAGCCAATCCAGTCTCAGATCAGATGACAGCCTATTATTTTCATGGCAATGTCCGATGCAAAACTTGCAACACAATTGAGTCATGGACTAAAGAAGTAGTGCTAGAAAATCAGGAATTGGAATGGCGGACAGTTAACATTGATGAGCCAGTTAATGAGCATTTTATTCAGGACTTTCAAATTTCTTCCAGTACTGTTGTTCTCTCTGATGGCAACAATTACAGAGAGTTGGTATCAGTCTGGGAACTAGTAAGGGGCGATAAAGAAAACTTCCAACTCTATGTCCAAAATGAGATTGCTGAGTTTATAAATGACTGAAATATTGCTCGGCATGGCATCGGCATTTTGGCTTGGAATACTAACCTCAATCAGTCCCTGTCCGATGGCCACCAATGTCACTGCAATTTCCTATGTAGGGCGCAAGGTAGCAGAGCCTAAAAAGGTTTTCATTGCTGGGCTCCTTTATACTTTTGGTAGAACTTTGAGTTACGTTGTGCTTGGCGTTTTGCTGGTTTCAAGCCTTTTGTCAGCTCCTTACATTTCACACTTTTTGCAAAAGCAGATGAACCTGATTCTTGGACCGATTCTGATTTTGACAGGAATGGTTTTAGCAGAATTACTCCAGTTCAATTTGAACTCAGGAGTGAATCAGAAAGTTCAAAACAGATTAGAAACGATGGGCATGTTTGGCGCTTTGTTGATGGGGGTTGTGTTTGCTCTTTCTTTCTGTCCTGTGTCAGCAGCGCTGTTTTTTGGAAGCTTGATTCCAGTTGCAATTCAATTTGAATCTGGCATTGCACTGCCTATGGCTTACGGCATTGCAACAGGTCTGCCAGTGCTTCTATTTGCGATTCTGATTTCTGTTGGAGCAAAACGAGTTGGTGAAACCTTCAACAAGTTAACATCGTTTGAGAAGTGGGCTCGCCTTGCTACCGGTTACATTTTCATTTTGGTTGGCATCTACTATTGCCTTACTCATATTTTCGGATTCCAAGGGGTTTAAATTGAAAAAAATCATACTGTTTTTACTACTCGCTACACCACTTCTGGCATGCAGTGATTTGATTGTAACACCAGGTGCATCTGCCGATGGTTCCTCATATATCACATACACTTGTGACGGTGTTTTTCATCCAATATTGCGCAGAACTCCTGCTGCTGATCATGCCGATGGGGAAGTTGTAGAAATCACAACATGGGGTGGTGAACATATTGGTGAAATCCCACAAGTGCCTCATACTTATGCAGTTAATTTGTTGATAAATGAGCATCAGGTTGCTCTTGGTGAGAGTACTTTTGATGGTCGCATGGAACTGCATGACCCTGATGGAATCATGCGATACTGGGACTTGATGCAGATGGCTTTACAGCGTTCAAAGACTGCTGCCGAGGCTCTTGAAGTGATGATTGATCTAGCCGACACACATGGTTACAGAAGTACTGGTGAATCTATCTCAATCGCCGATGCAAACGAGGTTTGGTTGCTGGAAATCCTGGGCGCTGGCCCTGGAAGTGGCAAGGTAGTATGGGTTGCTGCCAGGATTCCTGATGGCATGATATCGGCACATACCAACATGTCGCGTATAGGGGAGTTCCCAACCGATGATCCGGAAAACTGGAAATATTCAGCAAACATATTTTCACTCGCTGAAGAAAATGGGTGGTGGAAACCGGAAGATGGTCCCTTCAATTTTCAGCAGGTTTATGATCCAGCCAGCACTGAGAAACTCAGATATTGTGCTACCAGAACCTGGAGTATTTTCCGTCGAGCGGCACCTGGAGTTGAACTGGATGAAACTTATCACAGAGGCAATCCCGATGCAGAACCATTCCCACTCTTTGTAAAGCCTGAGCATAAACTTACAACTCAGGACGTGTTCAACCTGATGCGGGATCACTACGAGGGCACACCATACGATATGACCAAAGGGGTAACCGCAGGACCGTTTGGAATGCCTGAAAGGTACCGACCAATTCCCTTTGAAAGCTCGTCTGGAATTTGTGGCTGGGAACGTCCAATTTCAACTCAACAGACCGGGTTCTCAATTGTTGCTCAAATGCGAGATTGGCTGCCAGCTGAAATTGGTGGAGTACTTTGGTATGGTGTGGACAATACTTACACAACCTGCTGGTTCCCGATTTACGCAGGTGCAAAGGATATTCCAAAGTCGTTTGCCAGAGGATCACTCAATGAGTTTTCATGGGACTCAGCGTGGTGGATTTTCAACCTTGTTGCCAACTATGCGGATTTGAAATACAGCAAAATGATCGTCGATATCCAGGCTGTTCAAAGTGAACTTGAAACCGGTTTTATAAATGAGTTGCAGGAAGTAGATCAAAAGGCATTTGCAACTGATGATCCATCGGGACTGTTGACAGATTTTTCAGTGGAATGCGGCGATCTGGTAATGACACGCTGGACTGAACTGGCAATCCATCTGCTGACAAAATACAACGATGGCTATGAGCGAATCGATCATGAGTCTCAGGAATTAGGTTATCCGGAACATTGGCGTGAAAGAGTAGGGCAGAGTGAATCAGCCAGGTTGCTGGGGAATGTTAAGAAAGATACCACGGAAGTGATATTGCCGTACTAGATGGTTGAGGCGGCGGGAATCGAACCCGATTGAGACGAAAACCCTAACCCTTTGACAGTGCGCGCCTTAGCAACGCAAAGAGTTAGAATACAACGAGTTAAAGCATGTTTTTTGTCCCCGGCATTACCTTGGTGTCCCCTCGAATCCTCCCCGGTCATGGAGACGTTTTGGAGACGATGAGTTATGATTGGAAGTTAAAATGCCTAAGATTCAAATTAACTATTTCGTTTCGCGGGATGACAATTTGCGGTGAAGACTCCCAAACCAAAAAATTCATGAAGGCATCTGCCCATTCATTTTCATCATTTTTTGTGATATATTCAAGTACATTTGGCCCACTTTCTGAGTCTAGATAGTCTTCAAATTTTTCATATAATGTTTCTTTTCTGACATTGTACTTTACTGGGGAAAACTCTGAAGGCACCGATTGATCTATTACCTTTTTTGATGCAAGAGTAATACATAAGTAGGCTTCATTGGAAACACTTCCAGCAAATTCTGAGTGAAATATACCTTTGTACAGAACACCGTTCCTAGTGAGAACATCAACAAATGTCCAATCTCCGTATTCCCCTGTGAAAAATAATTCTTCTTCTGGTTTGACGGATAATATAGAAACTATTGAAGCATAAAGATGCCCAAGAGAATACCCAATAAACGTTGAAATAATATAATATCCGACAAACCACTTCCACCAGTGTTGCAAGGACGACATAATTGAATATGGAAATTGATTGATCAATGTGCCGTCGGCAATGAAAAGACAGTAAAAGAAATTAAGATTTGGCAAAGGGATTTGGGAATAAATAATTTTTTTAATTAATAACACTAGCGACAAAGTGATGAAATGGGAAATGGCAGCAAGAATTGTTGTGATTGTCATTGCTCCAATAATTCTTGTTTCTGTAGGTATTTGGTTTATTGAGTGAAAATATCTTCTAATGGCGATAAGTCCGGGGGGCAAAAAAAGGACTATTATTACTATTGTCGACCAAGCAATATTCATTGATTCCTACTTTATTTTAAAAAAAATCTAAAATTAAAAAAAAGGTGCATTTTGTCGTATTATTTTTTGGCGCCTTAATATGGCAGCTTTTCGCCTTGTCTTAGGAGAGGGGGTTGATGCTCTAATATTCCCAGCCCCGTCTGGAAATATGTCTTCTATTCTAATTTGACTACAGGAATCGGAGGTAATTCTATCAACAGCTTGCTCTTTTGGTTGGAGTCCTTTTCTGATTTTCATTCGCGACATAGATTGCTTTTCGTTTAGGAGTAAGGATTTTTCAAACTGCTCAATATATGGAGCGTAGCACCAATACGAACAAGAGTCAAAGAAAGAATAATGTATAGAGAACTCCTCTTTGAGCTTGAGAGGTTTTGTCTTTTGCTTGGCTATTGGTAACCTTCTGGATTTCATGTACATCAAAGCATTCAATTGTTTCGCCGACTTTAAGACTTAGAAACTTGGTTTGCAGGTCCTTGAAATCTACGACTTCTGACCGATTCGCTGTAATTCTCTTTGTCACTTCTTTTTCCCCTTTCGGTTTATTTTGTCTTTCTCATCTTGTCGAAGCCGTCTTTGAAGGCAGAGGTTTGTTAAGCGTTTTAGCCTTAGCAACTCAATCTCATGATCTGTTATACTTTCTAAGATTACATTAACCTTGTCTTCAATATTCCAAATTGACTCACTGAGAAGTTTCAATTCCATTGTGGTTGTATTTCTTTTTGCCATGCGAAATCTAGACTAATGAGGTTTAAATATTTTGTACCCCTTTTGAGGTACAACTACTCATGTTAGGCTGGTGTTCAATAAATAGTGAAAAGTGAATTTGATATTTAAGGGATATAGAGTGTTTGGGATAAATGGAGCGGAGAATTATCCCGAGAAGGTGATAGCTTAATTTATTTCATTCATATATCCAAATAGATATTGACAACATGTCGTCAATATTGGCACGATGAAAAAGTAATGATTAAATAGTTGCTCGCAGTATTATCGAAGAATTGGAATTACAAGTGAGCTTATTACAGCAATCATAATTTTTACAAGGAGTGCTGAATCCCCAAAACTAAAACAACGCTAAGTTAAATTGCTAAGATGAAAAAGTGACGACGTAGGATTGCTCACTGTATTATCGAGGGATTAGTATTACATGTGAGTATATTTCAACAACTATGGTTCTAAGGAGTGTATGATGTTAAGAAAAACCCATGTTTTTTTATTCTCGATTATCGCATTGGCATTGATGTGCAGTAGTGCTTTTGCGCAAGTAGAAAATAGTATCGGTATCTACTATGATATTGAAGGTACAAATAGCTGCGCACCTGATATGTATCATTACCCCCAGACTGTTTATCTAATAGCTAAGAATGTTACTTGTGAATATGGGATCTCTGGTTGGGAAGGTAAGTTGTCATGGGATGAGGGAATTCAGCTTATACCAGAATCAATTTCGGGAGGGTTTAATTTAGCGCAATACCCAAGTTATCAAGTAGGGATAGGTGAACAATCTGAGCCAGTTAATGGGGATGCAATTTTACTCGCAACACTTGTAATGATAGCTTCTGCTCCTGGAGGAGTTTATTTTTCTGCCATTGATGACCCATCTATAAATGGTGCACAAGGTGCACTGTTTGCTCATGGAGATAATGCAGGAGTACTAACTGAATTTAACTATGAATCTGGTAGCCATCTTGACCCAGTAATAACTATTGGTATAGATGGGTGTATTGAACCTCCTCAGTTTGTTAAGGAAGCAATTATTGAAATAGACTCACCTGACTCTCAATGGAGGATGTATTCTAGCTACAATCCAGAGCCGAGCAGAACACCAGCTAGCTTAGATTTTAGATTTAAATATGCTGAAGTTTGTTTATCTGGGAGGGTAGCTTCTTTAGATGCTCCAAGATTTGTTCTATGGAATTTAGGGCCAGCATATATTAATAGGATTAGCACAAGAGCAATTTTGGAAAATGTTGAAGTATATTGGGGCTCTGAAGTAGAAACTATTGCTATAGAACTTATGGACTTTGGACAAGTACCAGGAGTTGTTACCGATATTGTTACTGCCAATTGCCCTGAAGTTGGCGATGAATTGTTTATTACAGCTCGCCCATCAGCTGATAGGGACTTATTTGTTCTTCCAGGTGGCGTTTTGATCAACGCATCAGGATTCAATAGAAAATATTCTAGCAGAAGTCAAATTGAACAAATGGCAGATCAGTATGCTCGTAAGTATGACATTAATAACCAATTAAATGAATCTGATCTCGTTGTTGTTTCTGAACTGGATCACATTTGTGAGGGAGATTGCCATGGTGGACATAGAGTACACGACGTAGTAGAAATTTTAAAAGGTAGCTGTAATGAAGAGATAGTTATTGACTACAATACAGAGGCTCTAGGAGATAAATGGCCACTAGCAGATGAATCCAGCCAATATCTTTATTTCCTTGTCCAAACAAACGACGGGGAGTTTACTTTTTTATATGGTAAGCATAGTGCCTTTCAGATGACAGGTGATTCTATATTATCTTATATGGGTATTTATATTTCTGAAATTGAATCTTTGAGGGAGAGATAAATAATGAAGTACTTATATTTAATATTGTTAGTGAGTTTAACAGGTTCAAGTGTTTATGGCATAGTTGATCTTGGGTGCACTATGGACGCCTAGGCCCAATTCACTTCTGATGGAAATATTTGCTATTGGCACCCAGAACTGGGTTTATGTGATCAATGGGGAGTAAATATTTTTGCTTCTACTAATGCACCATCTGAATTCAATCAAGATGTCAGGGATGACATATATCGTTTATTTGATGTTGATAATGTGTTTCACATCAGGTTTGCAGGAGATAGTAAGCCTCCTGTTTTCAGTGGCAGGATCGATCTGCTTTTCATACCAGATGCTCTTTGGCCTGCAGATCTCGACTCGATTGATGCACATGGTGTGACTTATCTTGCTACAGTTAATGAACAAAATGGTGGATTTAGTAATGTTGAGGGTGAGTGTGCCGTGTGCTGGGTTAAAATGAGCTCTTTTTTGAATCCTGGTGGTGATGTGTGTACGGAACTAGTTGCTCATGAAATTGGACATGGATTGGGCTTGGATGATCAATATATTGAATGGCAAATCATGTATGGAGGTATGGACGGCCTAGCTATGTATCTTGGTTTTGCTGAAGAGTCATATCATTGTGTTTATTCACAAGAGGTTGTGACTGATTGTGAAAATCAGGATGGCGGTGCATCTGGCTTAGCTTCAGTTGATGTTTCTGATTCTACTGGAGTGAATATAGTTCAGATTAGGCTGGAGGAATGGTCAGATAGTGATTCTATCTTGTTGGAAATGTCTCCTAATGGATATGATAATTTTGAAGAAATAGGTTTTGAGTTGTTGGTTGATAATGTTGCAACTTTTTCTACTCTAGTTGACTTGGATCAAAAATATTTATCAATTATTTGTATGGATGATGGTGTAGTTGATGAAACGTTCTGGCATTATCACTCGAATCATCAACCTGAACGGGATGATGTTTCAATGCTCCAATCTAACAATGAACATATCGAAAATTCTTATTGGGATGATATTGCACAAGGAGTAGGAGAAATTCCTCTGGTAACTGATCCTATTCCAGACTCAGAGTATTTGATCATTATATCCGAT
>CAYTFE010000022.1:0-32428 GCA_964437115.1 uncultured Fibrobacteraceae bacterium
CCCTACCACCAAACTTGCCCACCATTTTCCCAGGTGAAAATTCGTTCTTCTTTTCTGGAGCCTTCTTCAACCATCCAGAACAATGCACCTTGAGGAGCATTCTCAAATTTGAGCGCCTTGTCACCAGCGATCTGTTCTCCAAGTGACACCCATTCGCCGTCCCAATATGACAGTTCATAAGTTGCGCCCTGGTTCAGGAATGTCTGTTCAATATTGTCAGTCGATGCATCCAGTTTTCTGCGAGTTGTCGAATACACAATCACAGTCTCAGTTTTATCGCCTGGTGTCAGTGTTCTTATTGAGCCGTCTTTCTCCAGGATTATTGAACTGTACGCTGCAACAAGAATGTCATCTTCAAGATACATAGGCAGATAACAGATGTCAGTTCCCATGTCGATAAAGTTCACATTGCCGTTGTCAATCTCACTCCAATGTATTGCTGTCCACTCACCACTATTGAAAACGCAGAGGTAGGCAAATTGCACATCGGTATAATCTGTTAGTAACATCGATGCATCAGCAACTGGAGTGTAATTAGTTGTGACATCCCGATAACTTCTGCCTCGCAACCAGCCCGGAATTTTTTCGTCATCGTTTTTACGCAGGTAAATTGGGTTGTCATAGTTCTTGGAATAATTTTTCTGATATGCCTTTGCCATCCGCCTGTTCAGTTTGTATTCGCCAGGCTCACTTTCACCACCCATAAACGGCACAGTATTGAATCCGGGAATCAGAATCGAATTCCAGGCATGGTTGTTGCCGGTATCGGCCCACGCTGGAGTGTAGTCGCTGGTTACACCAAGTCCGTTGGCACGCATTGCATAAATTGCGAGGTTGGTCATGTCTTCGCATCGGCCAAGTCCACAGGCAATCATTTCAGAAAGGCCCTGATCAGTTGGGTGCCTGTAAAATCTGGGGTCAAAAGTAAACCAGGTTTTGATATCCCGGTTAATCAATACAACTGCTTCTTTGGGGTTTGTCGGGTCTTCCATTTGCGATGGCAAATCTTTGTATCGATCCAGAAAATACTGTCGCCAACTCTCAAGGGGCTCATTGCTTCCTCTGTATGGCAAGACATATTCACACATCTGCTCAAATGTCATTTTCGCAGCCCATGGTCTGGTTTCCCAGGCATTAAAAGCAAGGTCGATGTTTTCAATCAGGTAATCGGCAGTAATATATTCCAGGTCAGGCTGGTAGTCTGTTGTGTCCCAATGCAGCTTCCCAACTTCAACTTCAACCGAGTCAAACGCGGCGCATAACATCTCGTAATTGGGATAAGCCAGAACGTCTATCTCAAGCTCGTTGTCCAGACTATCCAATAAAGCAAATCGATAGAAACTGTGTCCCTCCATATTCGCAATCAGAAATTTCGCTGCTTCATGCTTCAATGAATCCGTTTTGCAGTGACGCAGAACTTTCTCAAGCTCACCACGATTATTCCCAGCTTTTTCCAAAGCAGTACAGACAAGCTCATCACCAGCACACATACCGGTACAGGTGATTTCCTGGCCACAACCGATAAGTAAAACAAGAATCAGAAGTGAAGCATATTTCAACATAATCAGGACCTTTTACTTTTCAATGGATTCGCCCACCAGAAAATACAACTAAACAGTATAATTACAGCAATTACAAACAAAGAATAATTGATGGCTGCATTTACTGTAAATCGGGACCAACCGGAAGCTGTGAAAATAATGTTTATGACAC
The DNA here is from genome assembly GCA_964437115.1 of uncultured Fibrobacteraceae bacterium. Taxonomy (GTDB): domain Bacteria; phylum Krumholzibacteriota; class Krumholzibacteriia; order LZORAL124-64-63; family LZORAL124-64-63; genus JABIBH01. Next base: position 1,714 of record CAYTFE010000022.1, read on the forward strand.
CATACAGAGTCCACGGAACCCACCCCTGCCAATCTTTTCTCAACAGAATTGACCACAAAGCTGCCATCGGTAACAGGACCGCAGTATAGTGCACAACCCAGCTGCCTGGCGAAATCAGAAGTCCCAGCAGCGGGTACAAGGAAGCCACAGCAATCTTGATCGATGAGCTACTGTTGCTGGTTTTGTATGACAACCATCCTGCTAATCCAAGTAATAGTGCTGAGCAGGACAGCCAGATAAATCGCAAACTTGATAAAGCTGCAGCTGGAAAACTTCTGTTAATTAGACCCCACAACGACTGGTTGTCTGGCTGAGACAATCTGGCATTCAGTTTAGTGACAACTCCAGCATCGATATATGATTGCCATGCATTCAGCCAGGAATCATAAGACCAGATAAAGGGCAATAAATTTAGTGTGAACAGCACGATGGAAAATGCTGCAACTGTTTTCCACCTGCGGTTGAATACAAAATGTATGACCAGCAATATGGGTAAAATTTTAATTGAAGTTGCCAGCGCCAGGGCAATTCCGGAAAATAACCATCGACCTTTACTGTCCCAGGCGATAGCCATTATTACCAAAGCCATAATCAGAGAATTAGTGTTGCCGTATTGCAGATCTGATTCCCAGAATCTTGCGGCAACAAAAACAAGTCCAAATATGAATAGTGTTCTTCTGTTATTGGTAAACCTGTTGCCGCCCAATAATTGGAAACAGGTTTTTAGAGCAATCACCACAAGCAGTATCTTTATACAGAAAAACAGGAAACTCGCGCCAGCTATCGGCAGAAAAGTTAATGCGCCAAATAACATTGCCAGTAGAGGTGGATAAAAATATGCATTGCCAGTTGCTTGATATGGATCGATACCATCATTTAATGCAATTGCTGCGTTAAATATGGTGCCAAAATCTGTAGTTTCACTTTGCAGATTATTCATTTCAGAGAACTGATTTAATAGAAGGTAAATGAAAAACAGAACAAATGCTGCCAGCAGAAATTTGCCTCGTTTATTTGTATTTTTCAACATCGCCAGCCTCCAGATTCAGTTCACTTTTATAAAAAGTAACACAACCGAATACTGTCTGGAACCTTTTCTTGAAATTGTCGTAGATATGGTTTACAGTCAGTTAACGTAATGGAAAACCTGCTTCTGAATTGCACAAACCTATGACAAGTTAATTCCCACAAAAAACAGGGCACAATGGTCGGTGGATTGGTGTGCCCAAAATCAAACCTCTTCCCGACTGTTGGCAGCTTTCAGGACAACTCCGTCCTGGTAAGCGAGTTAACCCTTGTTGGGAGGTTGATTATGAAGAAGTGCAAGCATTGCAAGAAACCTATGGTATGGACCGGTTACACCCTGAACAGAAGACCAGATGACGTAAAAGACGATGGCACCTCGCCTATGGCGTGGGCCTGGCACTGCAAGTGCGGAGCATGGTCTTATGAAGGCCGGTACTTTGTACCAAAAAAAGAAGATTGTGCATAGAAGCATAAAACAAGGGGCTCCAAATGGAGCCCCTTAGTTCTTTAAATCAATTGTTATATATACGGAATGCCACTACACCAGCAACAACCATCAACGCCAATAATACAATTAATGCCAACTTGAACTTTTTCTCTGCAGGTGAAAGCTCTGACCACTTCTTTTCGTCGCGCCATTGATCCCTTTTAATAAGACCAATAATTGTCAATATTAATCCACCAACCAAAAAGCCGGGATTCTTTAAAACGATTCCTAGAGGCAACCAGGTTATACCTACAATGAATAGAACTCTATAATTTGGCCTATCATCCTTGATATACTTTTTCTTGAACAGAAATATTACCAAAGCCAATAAGATAAAACCCAGGATTACGACAATCTTCCACGGCATATTTACTCCATTCTCAATGCTTCAACAGGATCCATTTTTGCTGCCCGGTTTGCAGGATATAATCCAAAGAATATACCGATACTGGCAGAAAATACTACCGCTATAATTGCTACCAAAGGATCAAATACAAATGGGAAATGCAGAAGCTTGGTGCCAAGCAGAGCAAACCCATAACCGATAATAACTCCAATTACTCCACCAATTCCTGTCAAGGTTGCAGCTTCAACCAGAATCTGTCTGAGGATATCCTTACGCCTGGAGCCAACAGCCATCCGCAGACCAATCTCTTTTGTTCTCTCGGTAACTGAAATCAACATGATATTCATCACACCAATTCCACCAACCATCAATCCAATCGATGACAAAACAACCAGCACAATGGCAATACCACCAGTTAGACTGTCTACCATTTCTCCATAAGTTTCAGAAGCAACGATATCAAAATCATCCGGCTCGCCAGGCTTAAGTTTACGCACAATTCTAATTGCTCCACGCAGCTCTTCCCTAACCTGCTCAGTTTCATAACCATCTTCAACGGTGACCGCCATCGTGCGATTGTCAAACCGATCACCTCTGCTGAAATCTCTCTCAAAAGATGTCCAGGGAATTGCTACAAAGTTATCACCCATCTGACCAAATACGTGACGACGACTTTCTATTGTACCAACAATCTCGTAAGCAACTCCATAAAGCCTCAGCGTCTTGCCTATTGGATCTCGATTGGGAAAAAGAGTTACCGCTGGGCCATCACCAAGCACACAAACTCTTGCTCTGGCAGCTCTTTCATCAGCAGTAAAATATCGACCGTTTGCCATTTGAAATGAATACATGTATGGCAGAGTTTCACTTGAACCAAATATCTGAACAATGTTGGTACGTTCGTTTTCGTAGTGAAGAATTGTGCCATCGTTGTTCTCAAACATATAATCAACCAGGTTTACACCATCAACTGTGCCGGCAGCTTCTGCACACTCAGGCATAAGCTGTGGTCGACGTAATTTTTTCTCAATGTCTTCACCACCAAGGCCGGTGTATCGGGCAACATAAAGATATGGCGCACTTGAGGAGACAATATCGTCACGAATTTTATCGCTTAGTCCCTGCACAATTGTAAAGATAGCAAGCAGAGTAGCAACACCGATTGCAACACCGAGTATAAGCAGCAAACTGCGCATAGTATTGCCACGCACTGTATGCAGGGCTTGTTTTATTCCTTCAGTGAAATGCATCTTATTCAAAGCGCAACGCCTCCACTGGATCAAGTCCGGCAGCTTTCCATGCTGGGTAGGTTCCAAACACCATACCGATAAAAAACGTTACAACAAGTCCAACAACAGGAGCCCACCAGGCAAAAGCAAAAGGCAATGGACTCAGTGCTGCTATCAATCCAGCCAGACCAAGCCCGATAGTAACACCCAGGATACCACCAACAATTGAGAGTGTGATTGATTCAACCAGGAACTGCCACATGATTGATATACGCTTTGCCCCTACAGCTTTACGAATTCCAATTTCGCGAGTTCGTTCCGTGACAGAGACCAGCATAATATTCATCAGTACAATGCCACCAACAACCAGACTGATTCCTACTAACGGTACTAACGCGGCATATATTGATTTGGAAACACCGCCCCAGATACTTAGCAGTTCATCACGCGTTACAATACCGAAGTCGTCATCTTCTTTAGGACGGAGTTTGTGCCGTAATCGCATTAAAAAGGCAGCTTCGTTCTTACTTTCATTTACCAGAGAAACATCTTCAGCTGCGACTTTAATTTCAATGGTCCGATGCGAACCATACAGTTTCAACCAGGTTGTTATTGGCACAACCGAAAATTCATTGCGATTGTTTCCCATCATGGTTCCCTTGTCCTGAACCACACCAACAACCTTGAAGTGTCTGTTTTTTATTTTAACAGTTCTGCCTGTCGGGTCTGCTGCTGCAGGGAAAAGATTCCGTGCAACATCCCAGCCGAGAACAGCAACTTGTGCGCTGGTCATTTCATCATGCCTGGTCAGATGCCTGCCAACATAAAGAGGCAAATCTTCCATTGCAGAGTAATCTTCAGTTCTGCCCCTGATTGACACTGACTGATATTTTTTGTTTCCGGCACGGACAGTTCCCCTGCTATCAACAGCGGCTCCAACATGTTTGGCCGTTGTCATTCTCTGGCGCAAAAACTCTCGGTCGCTTAATTCAATATCAGGATTGTTCAACGATTCAAGAAAGGCATCCATATCGGTAAGAATTTCAAAAAAGTTTATGCGGGAAACTGTGAAAACATTTGAGCCTTCGTCCAACACTTCCTGTCGGGCATAAATATCAACACCATTAATCAATGACACCACAGCAATCACACTCATGGTGCCAACAATATTACCCAGCAAAGTGAGAAAAGTTCGCAGCTTATGAGAGCGTAAACTCTGCAAAGCGATGCGAACTCCTTCAAGCAAATTCATTATTTCTTCTTTTTCTTTTCAACCTTGTCACCATGTTCAAGGTTACGCAAAGCAGAGAACGGCCCTGAAATAATTTCCTGTCCATCTTCAAGCCCAGTCAGAACTTCAAAATGTTCATCGCCTGTTATACCAAGAGTGATTGGCGTAAACTCGGCTTTATCGTCAACCACCACAAACACGCCTTCAAGTTCTTCGCGTTCAATACCATCATCAGCTTTATCAAGATATTTATGTCGGCCATTTTCTTTATTCTCGCGCGGTGGCCATTCTCGAACAGTTACTGCACCAATTGGCACTGACACAACACTATCAGCTGAAGCAATTGTAATTTTTGCTTTCGATGAAAGTCCCGGTCTAACTCCATCAATCTGTTTCTGCAATGTAACAGTTACTTTAAAATCGACAGCCTGGTCACCAGAAGTCACAGGGCTATTACTGATTTCAGTTACAACTGCTGTAAAAGTGGAATCTGGAAATGCATCAATCTCAACTTCAGCTATCTGACCAAGTTTGATGCCCACAACTTCTGTTTCATCAACTTTTACTTCCGACTCCATAGTTGAAAGATCCGAAATTGTCAGCAAAACTGTTCCCGGATTATTGAGCGTACCCATAATCGCATTTTCGCCCTCTTCAACATTCAGTCTGGTAACAACACCAGTCATAGGAGCTTTGATTGTAACTTTTCCAAGGTTGTGACGAGCGGATTCAAGATTAGCTTTTGCCTGAACTAACCTGGCTTTTGTTGCTGCAACTCTGGCAGTTTCAATTTTTATGTTTGTCTCGGCAGCGTCAAGCTGTTCCTGTGAGGCCAGACCATTGGCAATAAGTTTTCTAACTCGCCCAAGATCTATTTCAGCTTTGTCTGCACTTGCTTCAGCCAACTGAACATCAGCTCGAACAGTTGTCACTGCAGCTTCAAGACCACGAACAGCTGAGTTAGCTTCTGTGGCATCGATCTCCAACAAAACTTCACCCTTAACAACCGAGTCACCATCTTCAACGTTCAGAACTATAACTTTTCCAATTACCTCGGCAGAGACATCTACCTTGCGCTTGGGAGTTAACTTTCCACTGGCACTTACAATTTCGACAAGATTTTCGGTGCCGATTGTCTCAAAATCAACTTTTGTTGATTTAGTCTGCTTCTGCCTTACAATATTGCCCACAACCAGAGCAACCAATAGCAATACAGCTACTATTATTATCCATTTTTTCAAGAGACACTTCCTTTATTGCAAACCTGCCAGTAAAATCGAAAAAGAACTCATGGCGAACCATGTAAATACGGTAACCAAAACAGCTTTGTTGCGTGGAAAACTGTGAACTTTCTGCAAACCGATAACAACTATTACCAACATCCAGATTGAGAAGAAGTCAAAGATCGACAAAAACTGATACAATGTATTTTGGGGATCCATATTTGCTAATATAATTGCTGGGCTGAAATTCACGTCCATAACTGACCCTTTGGCAAGAACAACCGGCATCTTGAATAGTGAAGAAAACCCGGTACCGATTACATTTGCCCACATCACAACACCCTGTATCTGAGCCAGGCTTCCCATTCCGCCAACAATTTTAGCGACAAAGAAAAATATCAAACCGCTGATTAAAACCGTTACAACAGAAGCTATACCACCAAATACGCCCATTACAATTCTCAACCACATTGCCGGGTTTTCAACGAAATCGTAAATAGTCTCCATCTCTTGAGCAGCTTTACGAGCATCAGCTGCAGATAATGTTTCAAGTTGCATATTCAATATTTCGGGAATCATTACGTCCATGACTATTCCCAGAAATAGACCACTCATTACTGCAACCAGTAACGATGCAATTAGTAATTGTGGCTTGGCAGCAACTGACTCCATGGCCAACATAGGATGGTTAACAAGGCTCCAAAGCATATTCGCAAGTTTCATTACTTGTCCTCTTTTTTTTCTGAAAATCCACAAGCTTCCAACCGACTTCGCATTGTTCTGCCGGTTGATACAAGTTTGGAATCAGCCTCCAGTTCAGACAACTGTTCCAGATTATTATTATCCAAAAATTCTTTGGCAAAATCGCCAGATTCAATCTCATCCAGAATTATATGCATCTCTTTTCTGGTGTCATCATTTATTAGTCGACGACCACGTGTCAAGCCGCCATAAGCTGCCGTCGGGGATATCTTTTTCCGCATCCCGTCAACACCCTCGCGATGCAACAAGTCTGCAATCAATTTAACTTCATGAACACACTCAAAATAAGCATTTTTCTCATCGTAACCGCGTTCAACAAGAGTTTCAAACGATGCTCTGATCAACTCTATCAAACCACCACACAGCACAACCTGTTCACCGAACTGGTCGGCAATACATTCATCGCGAAAAGTTGTGACAAAACCGCCACCATGCAGACAACCGACAGCTTTTGCATATGCGGCAGCTATCTCCAGCCCTGAATCAGTTGTGGCCGACAGCAATCCGGGTAATCCACCACCGTTATTGTATGCTTCACGAAGCATATCGCCCTGACCTTTTGGCGCGACCAGAATAGTTTCTCTGTCTTCGGTATCAATCTGGTTGAATGCGATCGCAAAACCGTGTGCAAAACCGGTAATTGCATCACTTTTCATGGCTGGTTCAATTTGCTGTTCCCATACAACTTTCTGTACCTCATCTGGAAGTAGAACCATCACAATATCGCCTGCAGCAACAGCTTCTGGAATTGAGAGAGGTTCAAACTTGTCAGCAATCGCTTTTGAACCATCTCTTGTACCAACAACAACATCAACTCCGCTGTCACGCAGATTCAATGCTTGAGCTCGACCTTGATTGCCGTAGCCAATTATTGCAACAGTCCTGCCATCAAGCTTGCTTATTGAAACTTGATCATATTCAAAAACAGTTTTCACTTGTGATCCTCCTGTGTATAAAACCGACAATAAGCATGTTAGGCAGTCTTGACAAGTTACGGTTACGTATATAAATTGGTGTCCGCTATTGATGGTGGCGGCTTAGCTCAGTTGGTTAGAGCACTGGAATCATAATCCAGGTGTCCGGGGTTCAAATCCCTGAGCCGCTACCATATTTTTTGCCCGGTAATTCTGATGACAAATTTTACAGATAAAGTCCTCCCCAATTTCGACAACCTGCTAAACAGGCTTTCATCAAGTTCGCCTTCCCTTCTTTGCGCCATCAGTGGTGGCCCTGATTCTGTTGCGCTATTGCTCGCAGCTACCCAATGGAAAGAGGAAACAGGGAACCGGGTTGAAGCGGCACATTTCAATCACCACTTACGTGGCGACGACTCAAATCTTGATGAAATTTTCTGCAGAAATCTCTGTTTTGAGCTGGATATCCCGATTCGTGTTGAACACACGCTCAATGATTATGAAAAAGACCCTTCCAATCTGGAAGAACGATGCAGAATTGAACGACGAGCCTTCTTTGACTCGGTTCTGGATGAAGATTTCACCGCAATTGTTACAGGCCACCATCGAGACGACCAGGTTGAAACTGTAATCATGCGACTAATGCGTGGTGCAGGTCTTGACGGCTTAAGGGGAATCAGACCAATTTCTGGTCGGACAATTCACCCGATGCTTAATGTTTCCAGAGCTGATATTATTGAGTTTCTGGATCAGCGAAAACAAACCTATCGCACAGATAAATCCAACAGTAGCAATGAGTTTACTCGCAATAGAGTTCGTAATGAGTTAATTCCGCTAATGGCCGATATCTTTGATTCTACTGACAGCCCTGCCCGTACTGCCGAACTCCTGGAACGCGACAGCGAGCTTCTGGATTCTTTGACAGTTGATGCTGTCCAAAAACTTGATCCACTAACAGTGGACGGATTATCCAGGTTGAGTAGACCACTTGCAGCAAGAGTTATCAGACATATTCTTTTAACTGAACACGGATTGCAACGTGATTTGTCTATGCATCATATCGATGCCTTGCTTGATTGGCTGCCTAATTCCAAAAGTGGATCGGCGCTGGATTTAGTTGGGAACTGGAGAGCAGTCCGTGAGTTTGATATTTTGCGGTTTGTTTCAGAACAAAAGGTGACTAACCGCCCTGTTTTATGTATTGTTGAGGAACCTGCACCGGATGCTTCGCACTATTTAACTTTGCCCACTAACTGTATTTGTGGAAAACCGATTTTACGCAAATGGCAACCTGGAGATAAAATCAGGTTACCTGGACTGAATGGGACAAAGAAAATAAGTGATTTATTGCGTGAAAAACGTGTTGGCATCAGTGACAGAGAAAATGTTTATATTGTTGAAGATGATCTGGGTCTACTATGGGTTGTCGGGCTTGCACAAGCGCAACGGACAACCGAAGTAGATTCAGGAACATCGGTTACACTGCAAATAGAATTTTAGGAGTTAGATGTCTAACGAAAAGAAGAACGGACCAAAGCCACCAAAAGGCTCCGTGCCTATGCCCCCAATGCCGGGTAAAACAATCGGATTCTGGCTACTGCTTCTGGTTTTGGGAATGCTTGCGTTCAACATGATGAGCTCACGCAAAGCACAGGTATATGAGATAAGCTACACTGCTTTTGAAGAACAGGTTCTGGCTGGCAATATTGATTCAATCACCAAAACAAATCTGGAAATTCAGGGAAAGCTTGTTACTCCAGCTGAAGTTACTCTTGATAGTGGTCTTATACAATCGGTAGACAGATTCCAGTTGGTATTGCTGACTGAAGATCCAGACCTGCCAAAATGGATTAAAGAACACAACCAGGGAGCCCGTCTGAAGGGCGAAACTGCAAAAACCAGCTGGCTGACAGTTATTGTAACCTATTATCTACCGTTCCTGCTGATTCTTGTTATCTGGCTTTTCTTTATTCGACAGATGCAAGGTGGCAACAATAAAGCGTTCAGCTTTGGCAAAAGTAAAGCCAAGCTAATGAACATCGATAGAATCAAAGTTACTTTTGAAGATGTTGCTGGTTGTGAAGAAGCAAAAGTTGAATTACAGGAAATAATTGAATTCCTCCGCTCCCCTAAAAAATTCCAGCGTCTTGGCGGCAGGATTCCCAAAGGTGCACTACTTGTTGGCTCACCTGGAACCGGTAAAACTTTACTTGGTAGAGCAGTTGCCGGTGAAGCTGATGTTCCATTCTTCTCAATGAGTGGATCTGATTTTGTTGAAATGTTTGTTGGGGTTGGCGCATCACGAGTTCGCGATATGTTTGAACAGGGAAAGAAAAATGCACCCTGTATTCTGTTTATCGATGAGATCGATGCAGTAGGTAGACAACGTGGAGCCGGGCTTGGTGGCGGCCATGATGAACGTGAGCAAACTTTGAATCAGCTGCTGGTTGAGATGGATGGTTTTGAAAGCAACGAAGGTGTCATTCTGCTCGCTGCAACAAACAGACCTGATGTTCTTGATCCTGCCCTGTTACGTCCAGGTAGATTTGACCGCAGAATTACAGTTGACCTGCCTGACCTTAAAGGCAGAGCAGCAATTCTAAAAGTTCACATGAAAAAGATAAAATGCAGCGATAATGTTAATGCCAAAACTATTGCTGGAGGCACACCTGGGATGTCTGGAGCTGACCTGGCAAACCTGGTCAATGAAGCCGCTTTGCTTGCTGCCAGAAAAGATCACCAGGAAGTTACCATGGATGACTTCGAAAATGCCAAGGAAAAAGTAATTCTTGGACCAGAGCGTCGAAGCAGAGTGTTTACTGAGGATCAGAAAAAAGAGACTGCATATCATGAGTCAGGCCATGCAGTTGTTGCTGAATTATGCGAAGAAGCAGATCCAGTTCATAAAGTTACAATTATCCCGCGAGGCCAGACTCTTGGTGTTACTTATATGCGTCCTGATGAAGACGAATACACTTACACTCGTGAAAAATACCTCGACAACATATGCATGGCACTTGGTGGCCGTGTAGCTGAACAGATTTTCCTGGGTCATATGGGTAGCGGTGCAATTTCCGATATCCAGAAAGTCACCAACATTGCTCGCACAATGGTTACTCGACTTGGCATGAGTGACAAGCTGGGACCCATTGCTTTTGAGAGTGGTAACGAGCAGGTTTTCCTGGGTCGTGATTACAGTAGCAAAAGCAGTGTAAGTGAAAACACTTTGCAGGTCATTGATGCTGAAGTTTCGAGTATTGTACATGAGCAATTAGAAAGAGCCAGGAAACTGCTTGAAGAGAACAAAGACAAAGTTGAAGCAATGACTGCTGCATTGATGGAAAGAGAAACCATCGATCGTGAAGAAGTTCAACTCATTATGAAGGGCGAAAAATTGCCTGACCCTGTAATAGAAGAGTTGGATGTAACTGACAGTGATGAGCCTATAAAACCTGTCATGCCAGGCTTTGGCGATGAAGAAGAAACCAAAGAACCTGAAGACAAGGAACAGGAGTAATTTGAAATCTATTGCATTGGGTAGCCACAAACTGAGTTATCAAAGGCAACCTCTTGTAATGGGAATTCTCAACCTTACTTCTGATAGTTTTTATACAGAATCAAGAACACCCGATATTGCTACGGCACTATCGGGTGCTTTACTAATGTGTACTGATGGCGCTGATATAATTGACATTGGAGCTGAATCAACACGCCCCGGCAGTGAGCCTGTTTCAGTTGAAGAAGAACAAAAAAGACTGCTTCCTGTACTTGAAGCAATTCGTTCTGAAATTGATTTGCCAATAACTGTAGACACCAGGCATGCAGCCACCGCCAGGTTGGCACTTGATCTGGGAGCTGACGGTATCAACGATATCTCTGCAGGCAGTGACCCTGAAATGTTCCCTCTTTGTGCCGATAAAAAATGTGGCTTGATTCTGATGCATATGCAAAACTCGCCAGCAGATATGCAGATTGCTCCCAGCTATTCTTCTGTAACCGATGAAGTATCAGCGTACCTTGCTCACCAATCATCAGAAGCAGAGAGTACAGGCGTAGCTGCTGAACAAATTGTTGTCGACCCCGGTATCGGTTTTGGCAAAACTCTTGAACATAATCTTGAATTGATGAAAAACCTGAATACTATTTCCGAACGACCAATCTTGCTTGGGGCATCAAGAAAAAGCTTCATCGGGATGATTGATAACAGCGAAACTGACAGTCGACTTGGTGGTAGCCTGGCAGCAGTTGCCACAGCTTATCATTCAGGAGCTGCAATTGTACGAGTCCACGACGTCCAGGAAACAGTTCAGTTTTTAAATGTTTTAAGTAGTATCAAGGGTTGAGCATATGCTTACCCGGTGCTATGTTCAGTCAAGGCAATTACATTAAACAGCGGAAGCAAAAATGATCAGCTTTATTCTAGAATCACCACTTATTGATCTGCTCGATATTCTAATTGTGTCTTTCCTTATGTATCGACTGTTTCTTCTTGTGCGTGGCACTCGCGCTGTACAAATGTTCTTTGGCTTGCTCTCCCTTATTTTACTTTCCTGGATTGCAGACCGATTGGGAATGATTGTCCTCCAAAAAATCATTTCATCTCTGCAAACAGTTTGGGTTGTCGCCTTCCTCATAATTTTCCAGCCGGAATTGCGAACTGCACTGACACATCTTGGTCGCCGTCGAGGTATGACTCTGTTTACCACTGAAGAAGAAATTCAGGCAGAACAGGAAGTACTCAAAACTGTTGAGAAATTGAGTAAACGTGGCCTTGGTGCTTTGATTGTTCTGGAAAGAGATATTGGATTAGGTCGATGGGCCAAAACAGGGACCAAAGTCAATTCTGAAATCTCTGCTTCCCTGCTTGAGTCTATTTTCACACCACCAGGACCATTGCACGACGGTGCAGTCATAATCACAGGTGATAAAATCAGTGCTGCAGCTTGTATTCTGCCTAATACCGAGCAAACCGAACTTGGTTATGTCCTAGGAACACGACATCGTGCCGCAATTGGATTGAGTGAAGTATCCGATGCAATTGTAATTGTTGTCAGTGAAGAATCTCGCGCTATATCACTTGCTTTTGATGGCAAAATCAAGCGTGGACTATCGATTTCTGATCTCACAATTGAACTGACTAATATAATTTCTTCTTCTGCGAAGAAGTAATCTCTTTTGAGATATTTTAAACTCCGGCGAAATGTTAAGGGCCCACACCTCGCCGGAATCATCTAGACAGCAAATGAGATCTCCCGTTACCCACCTGCTGCCACTTGTATTCTGCATCTATTATACCAACATTTAGATTTTGTTAACTTATGTGTTACCTTACAGTTATCCGGCATGGTAAATAACAACTATTGTTTCGTTTTGTATACAATTCAATCAGTGTTGAGAAAAAAATATAATAACTTGTTAGAAGACACTATGTTGCAAGACTGTCACCTCAGAATTACAGTTGAGGCACCAGATACAGTGAAGGTTCGGGTTGCTTTGAAGTTTTAATCGATAACAATTCAGCTATTTTCATACCGACTAGATCAAGTGCCAATAGTTCGCCACTGCGATATTCAGCCAGACTGCCAGCTCTACCACTTTGTAGCATCAGCACTCCCACAACTTTGTTTTTATTCAGCAAAGGTACAACCAGATCTGCATTGCATTTTCTTAAAAATGCAATCTCATAAATTGTAAGACCTTCGCGCTCAACCGGTGACTTCATAACAGTTCTCATAGATTGTAATTCTTTGGCAAGAGTTGTTGAGAGGTTTATTGCCAGATCTTTATCATTCATGTCGACAAAGGTCTCACCCTCAACCACACAGACCCTGCCGCCAGTGCAAAGTCCGGTCTTTTTGAGTATTTCCAACCACTGAGCAACTGTCTGCATATCCCCAGCCTCAACTGGGGCAGCAACATCACTTGAATGATTAAGGATCACTTCAGCGGCACTTTCACGGGATTGGTGAATATGCAAAGGCACTTTGCCAAAATTGCTTTCCAGCATCCAGCTGACAATTGCTCCAGGTTTATTAACCAGATGAAGTCCACCAGCTTTATCCCGAAGTTTTAACTGCAGTTTCCTCAAGATAGAAACAAACTGTTGATCGATAGAAACCAGTCCAGACAAATCCAACACGATATGCCGAACATTGCCCTGGTTACAACGACCAACAAATTCACGCAACTCATGTGCTGCCTGCCGATCTGCAACTCCAGTGATACTGGCAGAGCGCATTGGCTCTGGGCCAGCGTTTATTATTTCAATATTGATAGACATAGTTTAGACAAATTCAGGTTCGCGAGTCAGCCATTTATCCAATACGGAACGCATAAATCTCCACTCACTGCCAACCTTGCGTGCTGGTATTTTTCCCTCTTTTGCTAGCCTGCAAACAGTTTTTACATGCATCTTCAAGTAATTTGCCGCCTCGACAGAAGTCATTACTTCGCCTGTTTGGTAAAATTCTGAGTAATTTGCCATGGCTCTCCTCCTTATGACAACTCATTGTTGCACAAGGCATAGCAAACAGTGTGCCTTTTATCATAATTTATGATATTACGCATAATTCAATCTGTATCTGCTTATATTACAGGTAGTTATAGTTTGCCAAAAAGGCTCATGCCGGACAGTTTGAGGAACAACAGGTAATAGTTGGATATTGCAAGGCGCAACTGAGTAAATAAAAATGTGGCTAGTTGCGACCTTTTTTTCCGCCGTTGATGAATTCCAGAATCTCTCGGTTGAGGCCTTTGCGACCATGAGATTGCAAAATCATATGGCCGCCATCTGGGAAAAGACGGAATCTGTTTGCACGATGTCTGGCTTTGCGTTGCAAATGACGCAGACTTGAAGCATCAATACGTTGGTCATCAGCACAGTGAGCACCATAAATAGGCATGCGTAATTTTCCAACTTTGCGCCGAGCTTTTTCCATCGCTTCAAGAACTTCAAGGTTCCAGCCAAACCAGCGACGCATCATTGGCAGGTGATGAACCCCCAGAGTCAACATCAAACGAGTGAAAGCTGAAACTTTTGGATGCAGAGCCGGAGCCAATAATGTCAAACTTGCAGGTTTGGTTTTATCTGCAAGATGAATGGCAAGGGAAGCACCAAAGCTGAAACCAACAACATGAACTCTGGGAACAGCATGACTGAGAATTTTATATCGGGTTTGGACCTCATGCAGACACGATTTCCAGCGAGTTGTAGGAAGGGTAATATTTTCAACACCATGATCAGGGAGCAACATGGAATAGACGGTAAAACCTTTATCGGATAGATAATTTGTAAGCTGGGTAAGATCAGAAGGGCTACCGGTTGAACCGTGGATCAACAGAATCGCTTCATCGGAATTTTCGTCAATCTTGATTCTACTGCGACTGGCTTTAGCAACTCCACGGACACGCTCTACTTCGTTTTGAAGGCCACGATGGGAACGCAGACTCATAACACCGGAACCGTCCATTGAAGACAGTTTTTCCTGGTGTTTTTCCATCTCCCAGGATGTTATTGCTAACTGCTCCAGGCGTTTGTTGTCTCGTATGCTTTCCTGGTTCTCGCTCACAGGGTCTCCTCAAATCAAAACGCAATGTTGTTGTCTGAAATAAATACACTTTCAGATGCATTTACGCCAGTTATGTTCTCTCTCTGACAATCTCATCAAATAACTTATCGTACCTGGGGGTCAAATTCTGCCAACAATAACTATCACTTTGCAGAGGCAAAGGGCAATCGTGCCGATGCTCTCCTGCAATCAACTCCTGGAGTAATTCTACAAGGCCATCTTCACCATCGTACAGATGTGCACCGGTACAGTTACCATACAATGACGGATAAACCTGCTCTCTTGGCAACACTGGATAGCACCCGGCATGAATTGCTTCTGCAACAGAAATCCCGAAATACTCCTGAGCTGCACAACTGACAACTATGTCAGCTTGCTCAAGGCAGTTATTGTAGTCTTCGCGCTCCGGTAAAAATCCGTTATACAGTAAATTTGGTCCCAATCGCTCAGCCAGACGGGCAAAGTTCTTTTCATTTTGGCGCTCCTCTCCCAGGAGCATAACCTTCAAATTTATACCAGAGTCAAGCAACCTGAGGATTGCCGCTGTGAACATTTCAGGCCGTTTATCAAATTCCCATCGGTGATTCCATAGAATTGTTGGCTCAGGCGGAACCTCTCGCAAAGGAGTATGGCACGGATTACGACCAATTCCTACCGGTAATGAAAGTGACTTTTCTGCAATTCTTGGCTGAAGGTTTTTGGGGATGCTTTCCGGCATCTTCCCTACATATTTTGGTATCGATTCAATGAACAGATTTCTGTGAAACTCGGAGTTGAAGACAACCTTGTCAGCTGCAATGCAACTCAAGATATTTGTAAATCCGAAATGAAAATCGAACTCTTCTTCAGGAGACAATGGATACGTAAGCTGGTTCTCGTGCATGTATAAAAGTACCGGCACCCTGTGGTATGGCGTATTGAGCATACCTTTCATGTCGGCAACATTCAGATAATCGGTTGCAATAAATAGATCTACATCTTGTTTCTGCTCATTTATCTGATCGGCAAACAGCATAGCACTGCCACGCATGCGCCACTTCCAGAATCGTGCTGGAAGAGTCAGAGAAGTAATTCTGTGAGCAGAATACTGCTCCAGGCCTTCACGAAATGAACGATGTGAACCACCATCATACGGTTCTATAAACTGAATATTCAGGTTGTACCTCCCAAATGGCATTGAATTAAAGGTGTATCTTTAGTATAATATATATATACCCCGCCAACTATATACAACTATGGTCTGGTACCCGTGTACTCACGAGAGGATAACAAATGAGTCGCATTTTTATGGCTGCGCTACTTACAGTGCTAGCATTCACTTCTGTTTATGCCGATGACTTCGTCCGCAATGAACCTGATCGCCTGATTATTGTCTTGAAAGACAACGTGTTTCCTGAAGTTTCTCAGGATAGCAGAGGCATAAGCGTCGACGTACCATCTCTTGATGCAATGATAAGTCGCTACGATGTTTCTGAAATGTCCAGAACTTACGACTGGTTCGAAGGTGAACCCGAGCGTAGTGCACCAGACTTCAGACTTCACTGGAACATTGTTTTCAACCAACGCAATTCACTGGACAGTGTAATTGCTGCATACGAAGCTCTGCCTGAAGTTGACAAGGTATTTCCTGTAGGAGTATACAAACAACGCGGACTCCCAAATGATGTGCAATCCAATCAGTGGTATTTACGCAACATGGACGCTGGCGGCAAAGATGTCCGTGCGGTTGGTGGCTGGGGCCATGCGATGGGTGACACAAATGTTATTATTGCAATTGTTGACTCCGGTATCGATTGGCAACACCCTGACCTTGGAGGCGATGGCCCGAACTACACTAACGGTTGCATTAAAATCAACTGGGATGAGTTTCATGGCACACCTGGTCACGATGATGATGGTAACGGAAAAATTGATGACTTCCGCGGATGGGATTTTGTTACAGGTGTAACTGGTTATCCTGATGAAGATGTCAGTACTCCAGACAATGACCCTATGGACTACGGTGGACACGGAACTAACTGTGCTGGCTGTTCAGCTGCTTCAACTGACAACGGCACCGGCATTGCTGGTGTTGCGTGGGGTTGTAAGGTAATGGGCGTCAGAGTTGGTTGGCTTCCAAATGGTGAAACTCAAGGTGTTGTCCGAATGGACTTCGCATCTGCCGGTATGGTATATGCTGCTCAAAATGGTGCAAAAATTATCAACTGTAGTTGGGGCTCAAGCAGCTATCTGTCATATGCAGTTCAATATTGTACTTTGACTCAAGGTGCAATTGTTGTAAATGCTGCAGGTAATGACAACCACAGTACATCTGAATATTTGGGTACACACGCAAACGTTATCAGTGTTGCTGCAACAAATCAGGATGATACCAAAGCTTCATTCTCCAACTACGGTAGCTGGGTTGAAGTTTCTGCTCCTGGTGTTGCTATTTATACAACTGCCTGGAACCAGGCTGCTGGGACTCATACTTATGCATCGGTCCAGGGAACTTCTTTCTCCTCTCCAATTACTTGTGGAGCACTGGGACTACTCTGGTCTGCATACCCTGGATACAACAGATCTCAGATTACAAACTTGTTGCTCAATAACTGTGATGAAATCGATTCTGTAAATCCAACTTATGCAGGTCAACTTGGTGCAGGTAGAATCAACTTGCTTAAAGCTCTGGGTGACAATTTCCATATAATTCCAGACGAACTGCCAACTATGTTCGATGCCGTTAACTCTGCAGCAGATGGTGATACAGTAGCTGTTGCAGGAGGTACAATTCTGGATGGCCCAATAACTTTCCTTAATACAGAAATGCCTATTCTTGGTGGTTGGGATGCGTCGTTTACATCACGTGATCCAATCAACAATCCAACCATAATTCAAGCCTCTGCTGCAAACGCTGCCATGCTTTTTGAAGGTGGAGTTGGAAACGGCACAGTTGTTGATGGTTTTAAACTTATTGGTGGTGGCGGTCAATATTTCTCAGGAATACCTGTTGATGGCTACTATGGTGGCGGATTGGTTCTGAACCAGACTTCACCAACTTTGCGTAATATCCAAATTACCGGTTGTGCTGTAGGCGAAGTTACAACACACGGTTCAGGTGGTGGCGCAGTTCTTAAAAACTCAAATGCAATTCTGGAAAATGTAGATGTTTACGGCAATTCAGCTAATGAAGCTGCTGGTATCTATATTTATCAAGGCTCACCTACATTGACAGATTGTGATATCTACGACAACACTATCAACACTGACAACTTGACCAGCACATTCCTTGGTGGTGGTATTGCGGTTCGTGATGCCAATGTTACTATGACCAATTGTACCGTAACTGGCCATATTGAACTTGATAATGGTGGCGGTATTTATGCAGAGAACTATCTCGGAACAACTATTCTGACAATGACAGATTGTACTGTATCAAATAACAGTGCTATTACTGCTGGTTGTGGTATCTGGAGTGGTGCAGGAACTGAGCTGACATTCACAGGTGGAGAAATCAGCGGTAACTTCAATGATCCTACTGCCGTGTTTTCAAATGGTGGCGGTATTTACAGTTCCGGGAATTCATTTATCGATGGAACACTGATCTCTGGGAACTCCTCCCATGCCGGCTCTGGTGCAATGTTCTCTGGAAACCCGGTAGTTGAGCTGCTTGACAACCTGTTTGTTGATAATAGCGCAGCCTACTTTGGTGGAGTTTCATTAGCTAACTGTGGCTCTGCAATTGTCGTCGGCAATACTGTTGCTGGTAACTATGCTGGCTCAGGTGGTGCTGGTTTCCATAATACGGGATGTGCCCCTGCATTTGATAATAACCTGGCTGCATTCAATACTGGTGGTGTTTCTTTTGCAAACGGATTCTCTGTAAATAGCACGGCAGCTACATTTGGTTGCAATGACGCATATGGAAATGAAGGAGCAGACTATTCAGGAACCACGGACCCAACTGGAAGCAATGGCAACATCAGCGAAGACCCGCTTTTCTGTGACGCTGCTGCTGGAGACTACGGTTTGACTGAAGGTTCGCCATGTATTGATGGTGGCTGTGGACAGATTGGTGCTCTTGGCGAAGAATGTACCGGTGGTCCATCTGCTGTTGACCCGGAAGAAGTTCCTCTGGTGTTCAGTGTGAAGCCAAACTATCCAAATCCATTCAATCCAATGACAACAATCAGTTTCTCATTGCCAGCGACTGCGCAAACTTCTGTCCGTGTCTATGACACCGCCGGTAGATTAGTTCGCACTCTGATTAACCAGGAACTTGAATCTGCTGTTCATGAAGTAACCTGGCCAGGTCGTGACGATGACAACAAACAGGTTGCCTCTGGTGTATATTTCTACTCTGTAATCAGTGGTGAATATTCTCACACTGGTCGAATGGCATTGATAAAATAGTCACTTCGGTGTAAGTTATTTCCCGGTTCAACATTTTGTTGAGCCGGGATTTTTTATGGAGAATATGATGACTACAAAACCAAGTAAAAAAATTGAGACTTTTGAGAACACTCATCCTGGGCGCGATTATACCATCGAGTTTGATTGCCCTGAGTTTACTTGCCTCTGCCCTCTTACTAAACAACCCGATTTTGCACACTTTGTGATAAGCTACATTCCCGATGAGCTATGTGTTGAGCTGAAATCATTGAAATTGTACCTATGGAGCTATCGAGAAGAAGGTGCATTTCATGAAGATGTTACCAACAGAATTCTTGATGACATTGCTGAAAAGATTAACCCTCGATGGTTGCAGATCGAGTCAAAATGGTTTGTTCGAGGTGGCATTACAACTTATGTAACTGTGGAGCATATCAAAGAAGACTAGATATTTCCCGGATAGACATTTTTAAGTCTGGTTGAGGCAAGCTCAACCAGGCTTTTTATATTATCTGGCGATGTGCGAGGTGCATCGAAATTATATGCTGGGTAGTATGCTGACAAATGCAGTGGAATCTCAGGATCAATATCGGCAAGGAAATCTATTACACCTGACACCTGCTCTTTTGAATCGTTATGGCCAGGAATTATAAGGTTTGTCACTTCAATATGAATTCCATGATTGTACATCGTACTAATTGTATTTTTTACCGGCTCAACTCCAGCTTTACAAATTTGCTTGTAGAAACTGTCTTCAATTGATTTCAGATCGATGTTGGTTGCATCAATCAGTGGCAATATTTGCTGTAGCGGCTCTTCGTTGATAAAACCATTTGTGACCAGGACATTTTCCAGCCCTGCATTGTGAGCAAGCTTGGCGGTGTCGTGCACAAACTCATACCAGACCAGAGGTTCGCTATATGTGTAGGCAATACCAAATGAGCCAGATTCAACAGCCAACTGCACAACTTGTTGCGGTGACATTTCAGTTGTTATGCTATCGCACTGCTGACTTATTTGCCAATTCTGACAGAAAGCGCAATGCAAATTACAGCCCTGGCCGGCAATGGAAAAAATCATTTCACCAGAGTGGAATTTACGAAACGACTTTTTTTCTATCGGGTCGATAGCACAAGCCACAATTTTGCCATATTGCAGCGCTTCCATCTGTCCATTGTGATTTGCTCTGGTACTACATGGACCAGTCTGGTTTTCCGATAAAACACAGTTTATTGGGCACAGCTCACACTGCACTTTTCCTTCGGCAGCTGTTGACCAGAACATCGCTTTCATGCCAACGCCTGACCGAGTTGATCTAATGCCCATTGGGCAACTTCGCGAACTTCTTCATCGGAATCATTATTCGATATTTCTGCAATCAGCTCCACCAGATCAGTTCGATTATTATTGGCAGCAACAACAAGAGCATTCCTGCGCATCCCTTCAGGATGTGCCCGCCATAGTGGTGACCGTCGGAATTTGGTTTTGAAATCATCCTTGTCGATTGTCATCAACTGCTCGAGCGTAAGCTCATCGAATTGGTGATTTGGCAAATAATCAGTATGTGGCTGAGTCATTAAAGTACGAGCTGCTTTTTTATTCCAGGGACAAACCTGTTGGCATATGTCGCAACCAAAAAGTTGCTCTCCCTGTTGATATCGATTTGATTCAGGGGCTCTGCCATGCCACTCGATAGTCCAGGTAGAAATACATTTAGCAGCATCCATTGTATATGAACCGTCAAGAGCGTCGGTTGGACACGCATCCATACAAGCAGTACATGTTCCACACATACTTTCAGGACCGGGTTCATGCTGTGTTGGAAACGATGAGCCAACTAGTGGCTTTGGAATTTCAGCAAGATCTGTAACTTCAATTTCCAGCAGAGCAACCCCAAGAAAAAGCCCAGAACCAAGCTTGGGATGAATAAGCATTGTGTTTTTACCGGTAAATCCCAGGCCGGCAAGCCAGGCATATTCTCTTTCCAGAAATGGCCCGGTGTCGGTGACACAGTGGGATCTTGATTCTGAATCAAGCTCAGTTAAAACAGCTGAAGTTATCTGCTTGATGCCATTGAGAAGTGTGTAGTGATAGTCATTGCCCCAGGCGTATCTGGAAACATGCTTTAGCCATGTACTGTTTCCATTCTCGGGCCAACCGTTGGTATATCGTTGGGCAAAAACAATCAGGGTTTTAGCCCATTCCCATTTCCTGGTTGGGTCAATTCTGTTTATTGGATCTCGGGAAAGGTATTCAAGATCGCCATTCATGCCATCGTCAATCCACTGCAACCACTTCGAGCCATGTGGCAACAGATGTGGCAATGCAACTACTCCGGCCAAATCAATCTGCTGCTCCTGGCAGAGTGGAGTAATAATTTTCTGCAATTGTTTAGCAGAAATTTGCAAGCTAGGCTCCCAGTCTTTTTACCGCTTCACTATAATCATCAATCAATCTATTAAATACTTCAGCCACTTTAGGAATATCATTTATTTGTGCTGCAACCTGTCCGATTTCCAATTCGCCTTCAACTATGTCACCATCGAACATACCACTTCTTGCTCTTCCTGTCCCAAGAATTTGTTCCAATTCTTGCCGATCTGCACCATCGAGCTCAGCTTCAGTAATCATATCTCTGAATTTATTTTGTAAAAGTCTGACTGGAATATGTTTTTTAAGAACCAGTTGAGTGCTGGTGCCATCAACAACTGCCTGTTTGTAATTCAAATGCCCCGATGATTCTTCTGTCACTGCGAATCGGGAACCAATCTGTACACCGGAAGCACCAAGAGCGATCATCGCTGCCATCTGTGAGCCTGTAGCAATACCGCCTGCTGAAATTACAGGAATGGAAACTGCATCGACACAAAGTTGAGTTAGAACCAACGATGTCAACTCTTCTCTACCATTATGTCCGCCAGCTTCAAAGCCTTCACAGACTACAGCATCGCATCCTGCGTCTTCGCATTTTTTAGCTAATACCGGCGAAGCTACAACATGCACCAAGGTGCAACCTGCCTCCTTCAATTTATTTGCAACCCGTTTTGGTGAGCCTGCGCTAGTAAAAAAGATTTTCACATCCTCTTCAAGGGCAACTTCCAGACTTTCACCAGCTTGTTTGAATAACAGGGGCAGATTGATACCAAATGGTTTATCAGTAGTTGATCTGACTTTGCGAATTGCAGTGCGTAACTCTTCAGGCCTCATACTTCCACTACCAAGTAAACCAAGTCCCCCAGCATTTGAAACTGCTGAAACAAGATCTGACCCAGAATTATAAACCATACCACCTTGGATTATTGGGTATTCAATTTCCAGCAATTCGCATATTTTATTGTTTTTCCACACAGCATGAGTCCTTTCTTTTCTATAAAATAACACATTATAATTATTTCGGGAACAATTGTGATTAATTCAAGTTTATATTTTCGGAGCCCTCCAGTTCCAAGTGAGAAGTATCATGAAAAGATTTGTTTTGTTTTTATTAGCTCTGTTTATTTTTCCAGCTGCTACTTTCTGCCAGGATTTTGCGACATTTACTATGGATGAAATTGAGACCGGCACGATGTGCGTCAGAGTTAATGATGCTTCTGGTAAGTATCGACCTCTACCAAATCTTGACACAAAAGTAGATATCAAAATCGATGGTATGGTCGCATCTGTAACAGTAAATCAGATGTTTACAAACAACTCTGATAAACCAATTGAAGCTGTTTATGTCTTTCCCTTGCCTAATGAAGCAGCTGTTTATGAGATGAAAATGGTTATCGGCAATAGAATTATTGAAGGAGTTCTTAAAGAACGACAAGAAGCAAAAATGGTTTATGCAAAAGCTAAAGCAGAAGGGAAAAGAGCAAGCTTAACAGAACAAGAACGACCAAATATTTTTACAAATTCAGTTGCGAACATCATGCCTGGCGATAAGATAGTTGTCCGGTTGAAGTATGTTGAAAAAGTTGATTATGACGATGGTGTTTTCAGTTTGAGATTCCCCACAACAGTCGGCCCACGGTACATTCCAGGTAAAACAATTACAGGATATTCAGGAACTGGGTATAGCTTTGACACAGATCAAGTACCCGATGCATCGCGGATAACCCCGCCAATCGTAAGGCCTGGCCAGAGATCAGGAAATAACATCAGTATCAATGTTGAACTTGATGCAGGACTGGAATTGGATAAAATATTTAGCTCTTCACATAAAATTAAAAAAGTAAAAAAAGGCAAAGGCAAATATTCAGTTAGCTTAAAGAATGGCCCAACAATACCAAACTGCGACTTTATATTTGAGTACTGTGTCAGCCAAAGCTCAAAACCTCAGGCAGCACTTTTTATGTCTCCAGACGGCAAAGACAACAGCTTCATGTTAATGGCTGTACCACCTACAATTCAGGTGTCTACCAAACGCCAAAGTAAGGAATTAGTTTTAGTTATTGATAGATCAGGATCGATGGATGGTCCTAGAATGGAGCAAGCTAAGCAGGGTGTTTTAAATGCAATCAACAGACTACATCATGACGATTATTTTAACATTATTGAATTTGATGACACCAGTAGCATGTATAACAATCGGTCAGTTCTAGCTACAAGAGAAAATATTGCGAGCGCAAGAGTCTGGGTGAATTTCATTTCCGCTCGCGGTGGAACCGAGATGCAGCCTGCATTACGGAAAGCATTTGCATTGCCAGAAGCTGGTAAAAGCATGAAAATTGTAACTCTTATAACAGACGGATATGTTGGCAATGAGACATCGCTCTACAAATTAATCCACAATCATCTTGGTAAAGCAAGGCTATTTACCATCTCAATAGGCAGTGCGCCAAACAGTGCGCTACTTGAAAAAATTTGCACCCAAGGGCGTGGCTCTTTTGTTTATATCGACTCAGAAAATGAAGTCTCCTCTAAAATGGATAAACTCTTTTCGTATCTAGAAAACCCTGCTCTAACTGATTTAAAGTTTTCTTGTATTGGCACTCAAGAGCTGATGCCCGATCCAATTCCCGATTTATTTGGGACTCAACCTGTTGTAATATTTGGAAAACTAACCAACAAAAATATGCAAACCGCAACTTTGAGCGGAAAAATTGGAGATGATTATTTCAAGCAAAATATTGTCATCGATCCGAAATCTGGCTCAACTAGTGAAGGAATCACAAAGTTGTGGGCTCATGAAAAACTAAAAATAATGACAAACGATTTTGATCTTGGTATTAAAGATTTACGCCAACAGATTATCGATACTTCAATCAAATACAGCATATTGACCAAGCTAACTGCTTTTGTGGCAGTTGAAGATATCATTGTTAATTCGGATGGGAGCCCTGTTAAATCCGTAGTTCCTAATGAGCTTCCAAAAGACATGAACTATGAATCTATTTTTGGTAAAAATCTATTGAAGTCATCAGGAGTAAATCCCCCAGATCTTTCTAAACCAGTGATGCCAAAAACTGCTTCGCCAATTGGCAACCTTATGCTTGCTGGACTTTTGCTAGCATTAAGTGGTTTTATTATCATGAAAAAACAGCAGGTTTCAGTATGAAACGAAGCAAAATGATTGGTTTGTCTTTCTTATTATCCGGATTATTAATCCTAGCAATAACTTCGATCAGGATTGTCGATAACAAACTAGCATTAACTTCAGCAACAAAATGTTGGGAGTCAGGGTTGTTTAGTTTTAACGGTCATGAACTTGTAGGCAAACTACTGATTTCTGAAGTAGGTATCGATACAATTATACTAGGTGATGATACAAGTGCCGCGCTTGAGATTGGCCCTGTTCTAGTAACAGGGTCAGTTTTTCCGGGTGAAACCGGGAACCTTATTTTAGCAGGACACAGAGACACATCGTTCAGAAATTTGGCCATGGTTGAAACCGAAGACACAATTACTGTTAATACAAGAAACGCAATAACAGATTACATTGTGACAGATAGAAAAATCATCGACCCAGAAGATGTGCGCATGCTTGAACCAACAGACAATAACTGCATTACACTTATAACCTGTTTTCCGTTTACTTACTTAGGAGAAGCACATCAAAGATACATAATCAGGGGTGTAAATTAATCGTAAAAACTGTAAGCTAAAAACATTGTCAATCTGTCAATATTTCTATTGACTAATACTATACCGTTATAGTAGGATATGCAGATTGTCCCCGTCATATTTTGAAATTCTATGCCTCAAGGAGTTTCTATGCAAAAAAAAACCACCCAAAAGCTGTCTGGTACCTTTGCTTCTTCTGCTATTTGCAGCAATTCCGCTGCAAGCTGTAGTTGATGGCAACTATGTACTGTTGAGTTGGAATGATCTTGGCATGCACTGCATGAACAAAGATCACAACATCATGACAATTCTCCCACCCTACAACACTCTCTATGCTCAAGTTATTCAGCGTGGCGATGCTAACAGTGATCCAGAATTGATAGAATCAGGTGTAACACTTGAATACTCAATTCCTGGCAATACTTATTCTGTTGGCAAAACACAAGCTAGCGGAAAATTGTTAGTGGTTGAATAATAGTCTGTTCAGGAACTCTTCATCCTGATAATGATTCGCACCCTCGCATGAAAATGCGGGGGGGGGTTATGATTTCGCTATCAACATCCCTAACCAAGCTGCACCAAGTCCTAGCCCAACAGATAGTAAAATATTAAGTAATGCTTTGAGCTCTTGGCCATCTCTAATAAGAGAAACTGTATCAAAACCGAATGTTGAGAAGGTAGTAAAAGAACCTAGTAGTCCAACAATTATTGCAACTCGCAAAGTAGGACTGGCAAACTTTTCAAGTCCAACAGTTGCAATTAATCCTAACAAAAAACAACCAATGATGTTTACAACCAGAGTTCCACCCGGAAAACCAGAAGGGAAATATCTTTGTACTAAATTGGTCAAGCCGTATCTAGAGACTGCACCAACTGCACCGGCAATTGCAATTGCAAAAACATTATTAATCATTTGTTACCTCCGGCACTTTAATTTGCAGACAAACAAAGAAACCGATAAACGCTATTGCGCCAGTTAGAAGAAAAACTGACTTAAACCCGTGCGTATTCCAGAGCCACCCTGATAGTATTGGTAAGGTCATTGCAAAGATATGATCAATAGTTATGCCAAGAGAAATAGTTGGAGTGAGCTCAGAAGGATCATCTATAATTTTTTTCAGGTAAGTAGTTCTGGCTATACGCAGAGCGAAAAGAACTGAATCGAAAATGTAAGCAAAATAGAGAACGCGCAAAGCCCACGGTCCTGGAAACAGATCGCCGGCAAAAGCGTAGGTCAGACAGATTAAAAGGAGTAACAGTTCATCTGCTGCCAGAACTGTTCGTTCACCAAGCTTGTCGATAATATCGCCGAGCAATGGTCTAAAGATTACACCTAGTGCTGCTGCAATAAAATAAAGCATCGCGATGTTTGCAACTGGTACACCATACAACTTGACCAGCACCCAGGCACCAAAAGCCAGGAAAATCTGTTTTCTAACTCCAAACAATGCGCTGATTATGTAAAATATTCCGTACTTCTTTTTGAACACAAACCTGCGAGATGGCTTATCGGCATGACCAATCTTCAAACTGAAATAGCTGAGTCCTGCCAGCAATGCTGACACTCCAGCAATCAAGTAAAATAGATCATATCTTGGGCCGGTAACTTTTGCCAACAGCCAGACAGCACCAACACCAGCTATAACGCCAATATTACGTGCACCACCAAGTTGTCCAAGTCTCCTGCCTTCACCCCCGCGTTTTGCGATATGCAAACCGAGCGGGCCTTCAACAGCAAATATTATATGATCACCAAGACTCCAGATAACGATGAACATAATGAGCATTGTGGTATCGTCAGCAACAAATCCAAGCCCAAGTGCACCAAGACAAGTCAGGATCATTGCCAAAGCTGCAATTCTGGACTCGCGCAAAAAGCTGAGCAAAAGAGCCGATACAAATATGATTAAAAAACCGGGAAGCTCTCGGGGAAATTCAAGCCAGCCACGGGCGACGGCTGTCAGGCTGTGAACATCGGACAAATAATTATTGAGGGTTGCCTGAAAAATTCCACCAGCAGCACCAAAAAACAGAGTAGCTGTCAGCAACAAACGGAAATCACGACTGATGAGTCCGAGTTTTCCAGGTAATCTCACAGGTTAACCCTGCTTTCCATAATTAGGTGCTTCTTTTGTGATGTGAACATCATGAGGATGACTTTCACGCAAACCGGCACCGGTAATTCTGACAAGCTTTGACTTAGTTTGCAGTTCAGAAATTGTCTGACAACCACAGTAACCCATGCCACTACGTAATCCGCCAACAATCTGAAACAAAATATCCTTGAGCATTCCCTTGTATGGAACTCTGCCTTCAATACCTTCTGGAACAAGTTTCTCAGGGTCGCTAACAGCATCCTGGAAATACCTGTCTTTACTTCCAGCTTCCATGGCAGCGATTGAGCCCATGCCTCTATAGCTTTTGTAAACCCTGCCTTCGTACAGAATCTTTTCGCCTGGCGACTCTTCAGTTCCAGCAAACATTGAGCCAATCATACAGGTACTGGCACCAACAGCGATTGCCTTGACAACATCACCGGAGTACTTGATCCCACCATCGGAAACGATTGGAATACCGGCAGGACCAGCAACAGTATAAACATCAGCAAGTGCTGAAATCTGAGGGACTCCAACTCCGGCAACAATACGAGTAGTGCAAATTGAACCAGGACCGATACCAACTTTAAGAGCATTGGCACCAGCTTTAATCAAAGCATCTGCTGCATCTGCAGTTGCAATATTACCTGCCATAATTTGAGCATCTGGCCATGAAGCGCGAACCTCAGCAACCATATCAATCACATTTTTAGAGTGGCCGTGAGCAGTATCAATTACCAGTAAATCCACATCAGCATTCAGCAGCATCTCTGCGCGTTCCATACTGCTTGCGCCAACACCAATTGCAGCACCACAAAGCAACCTGCCCTTGTCATCTTTACTACTCATTGGGTAATCAATACGTTTCTGGATATCCTTGACAGTAATCAGGCCACGCAAAGCACCGTTTTCGTTGACAACCAGCAACTTTTCAATTCTATGCTTGTGCAGAATCTCAGCAGCATCATCAAGTGTAGTCCCTTCAGGAACTGTCACCAGATTTTCGGCTGTCATTACTTCTCTGACTTGCCGTGATGTGTCCTTAACAAATCGCAAATCCCTGTTGGTCAAAATCCCGACCAGCTTGCCACCTTCAGTTACAGGCACTCCGGAAATACGATAACGATCCATCATTGTCATCGCTTCACTCAGTAATTTATCCGGGCCAATTGTAATTGGATCGGCAATCATTCCCGATTCATTTCGCTTAACATTCTCAACTTGAGCTGCCTGATCAGCCGGCGACATATTTTTATGAATTACACCGATGCCACCATTGCGGGCCATAGACACAGCAGTCAGAGATTCAGTTACAGTGTCCATTGCAGAAGAAAGCAGCGGCACATTGAGTCTGATTTTTTTAGTCAGTTGAGTTGAAGTATCAATATCGCGTGGGATGATACTGGAGTGTCCCGGGACCAGCAGCAAATCGTCGAAGGTAAGACCTTCAACAATTCGCTTCTCAAGCGAAAAGTCTTTAGCAGTCATGGCAATCCTTATAACTGTTAAGGTTTCAGAACACCGATAAACGGCAAGTTGCGGTATCTCTCATCGTAATCCAGACCATAACCAATCACAAACTCGTCTGGAATTTCAAAACCACGATAATCAACAGGCACTTCAACAACACGCCTGCATGTTTTATCAAGTAATGTACAAATTTTAATGCTACGAGGGTTACGTGTTTTAAACAATTCAAGCAGGTGATCCAAAGTTCTGCCTGTATCAACAATATCTTCAACAATCAAGACATCTCGGCCAGTAATGTTGGACTTTAAGTCTTTTTCAATTTTCACTACACCAGTGCTTTCGGTCCCACCGTGATAGCTGGAGATTGCCATAAAATCGATTTCATGGTGCACCGTAATTGCCCTTGAAAGGTCCGCTGTAAACACATACGCACCTTTAAGAATATTCACAATAATTGGCACAGAAGTACCATAGTCATTACTGATTTCAGTTCCAAGCTGGGCAACTCGATTGCTGATTTCATGTGAAGAAATAAGAATTTTATCAATCAGAGGATCTTTTTGCATGATACTGTTGTCATCGTATTGCAAGGTGGTCTCCTTTTTTTAGTTTTGTTGACGGTCGCTTAAAATGTGTTCAATTTTTGTCGCTATCAAATCTATTGCTACTGAATTATGCCCGCCTTCAGGAATAATCAGGTGTGCAAACTTTTTTGTAGGGTTAACAAACTGCTGATGCATTGGACGCACAACAGACAAATATTGTGTAACTACTGAGTCTAAAGTCCTGCCACGCTCTTTAACATCGCGCTGCATTCTGCGGATAAATCTTTCATCAGGGTCAACCCCGACATACAATCTTATATCCATTAAATTACGAAGCGCCTGAGATTCCAGAACTAGAATACCTTCAATAAAAATCACATCGGCAGGCTCAACCAGGCGAGTTTCTTCTACTCTACTATGAGTAGCATAGTCATATACAGGCACTTCCACGCTGTTATCAGACTTTAGCTGTTCAATATGCTGAACCAGCAAAGCGGTATCAAAAGCGTTAGGGTGATCATAATTTATCTTGGCTCGCTCATCAAAGCAGAGCTTAGGACGATGATGATAATATGAATCATGGTGAATAATTTCAACAGAACGAGCAGGGGAAACATCGCGAACTTTAAGGGCAACTGTAGTCTTGCCACTTCCAGTTCCACCAGCTATCCCGATGATTACAGGAGGTTGTTTTTCATGCATGGTATTCATGCTCGGAAAAGATAGCACAACTCTCTATTGTGTCAATAAAAGGACTGTTAGTTTATGGTTTTTTCTATGGAATTTAGCCAACATTAGTGCTTAAGACAGTTTGTCCTTGTCTGAGATTAGTGTTTTAACCTCTCTGCCAAAATCACTCTCAGCAAAGGTTTTGCAAACTTTGCAGTAACATTACCAAAATCTTCCAACAAGTCTTTGTGATTGAACTGCAAAAAAGCATTTAACCTGGTAGACCAATCCTTCATTGTCACAGGAATGCCATTTTCATTCACAACTGCATCACAATATGCTTTTTCCAAATCACTTTTACTAATTTCACCTGCTCCTGTTTCTGCTTTATTGCAGGACGGGAAATGTGTTATCACAATTTTGGTTGACGGAACATTTTCGCCACGTGGCGAGTTTTTGGAAGAATAATCTGACAGAGCTTTTATCAATAGTTCTTCACGAGTTCCAGTTTCACCCTGCTTGCGCATTTTTTCAATCAGTACATTGAATCGTTCCATCTGTTCAATTTCTGATGCATAATCTCTGAAAACAGAAGCAGAGCTGAATGTTCACATTTTTGGATTTGCTCCAACAAATAAATCAACTTTTGATGAGATTTATTGGCGGACCGGCTATTTTGAAGTTTTTTTTGCGGGCTCCGCTGGCGCGAATCCCGCAATTAAATCCACCCAAG
>CAYTFE010000023.1:0-31334 GCA_964437115.1 uncultured Fibrobacteraceae bacterium
ACAGATGGAACGATTCAATGTACTGATTGAAAAAATGCGCAAGCAGGGTGAAACCGGATCTCGTGAAGATTTATTGATAAAAGCTCTGACAGACTCTACATCTCAAAATTCGCCACGTGGCGAAAATAGACCATCAACCCAAATTGTTATAACCCATTGTCCAGAATGTAACAAAGCAGAAACAGGAGCAGTTGAAATTAGTGAAAGTGATTTAGAAAAAGCATATTGTGATGCAGTTGTGAATGAAAACGGCAAAAATAAAGCGACAATTAAACCGTCAGTCAGGCAAGAAGTGATGACTCGTGACCGCCATAGTTGTCAGGGTCAATTGATCGAATAAAGAAAATTATCTATTCAAAACTTCTAAAATATGTTGTTCTACTTTTTTGTCAGCAGGACTCCATACACCACTCTGATTTGTTTCCCATAAATATTTTGCGCTATCACTAAACACTATGCCGTCAGTTATGGTAACCGTAGGTTCTGGGTTACTGCTATGATTTCTATCCCAGTCTGGTAAAAAAGCAGGAGTTGCAAGTTGAAGCACAATTGCCAATAGAATAAGCCCAACCACAGAGGTATTTTTATAAGGAATCCGTTTTGAAAGACCTATCCAGAGTTCTATTGAAATAATTGGTAGTAGAACCAGCATGTATCTGACAGTGTGTGAGAATACTGCATAGCCAACTATCATCAATAATAAGCTTGCCCCAAGCTGAACAGCTTTTCGTTTCCCAATCGCAAAAAATGCAATCCATAAAGGAAATGGAATCCAGGTGTCGAGCCTGCGAAGCTGAAAGATAATTCCAGAAGTAAACTTCTCCCATAATATCTCCGGATGTGATTGCATCGATTGCCAGAGTGTTTGCGGTTCAAGTTTGGTGTAGATGGAGTAATCAGGGTAAAGTGAAGTCATTTTCAGATGTTCAGCATACGATTGCAACGCAAACCATGGGTCGCCTGTGACCATAAAATTTCTAATCCACCATGGAAGCTGGATTGCAATCCATATACCAAAGGCTGCCAGAAGCAATTTTGTTGCAGGTCTGTTTTTTTGTATAACAATCCATAGCAGAGGGAGTAGTGAGAGCTCAAGCCTGATTAGCCCAAGTAATCCTGTTAATATGGCCAGCAGTAGAACTGACTTGTCACGAAATATCCAGATCACAAACAGAATAAATGCACAAACAATTTCCGACTGTCCATAGCTCACAGCAATATCAATTAGAGGGCTGAAAAAGAGTAATATCAGCCATGGGACAAGAGCAGCCTTATGTTTTCTGATTAAAAACCAGCTCCCACAGCAAACAATCATTCCCAGAGTCAGTAACTGCATGATCCTAACTGCTGAAGTAGGATTATCTGAAAGTGCAACTGGTACTGTGAGAAGTAAGGGGAAGCCGGGAGTCCTATGTAGCATTGGTTGAGGTAGTTTTTGAGCAAATTCAAAAGAGTAAGAGATAGGGTAGGTAATACTATTAACAAAACCGTCGCCCGATAGAAGATGACTGGCGACGGAAAGATTTTCAAAAATATCAGCCCCTGCAGTTTGTTCAATTGCAGGGTGTTCTTTAGACCATATTAATACAAAAAGGAATGCAACAACAAATGCTGCCAGCCTTTTCATTTATACGTTTCCTCTACTACCAGGCTTGATTGCTTCTGAACCATCTGCACAAAGTGGACAGCTGTCAGGGTCCCAGGTTATTACATCAACCGCAGCAAGTGAATGAAGTGGAAGTGGTAGCTCTACATTGCCACCGGTTCTATTAACTAGGCAAGCTAGGCCCTTTACAACTCCACCAGCTTCTTCAATGACTTTAATAACTTCAAGAGTGCTGGTGCCTCTGGTGACAACATCTTCTACCATTAAAACTTTCTCGCCTTTGCCTATTTCAAAACCTCTACGCAAAGTCATTTCACCGTCAACTCTTTCAGTGAAGATATATCGACGACCAAGTGCGCGAGCAACTTCGTTACCAAGCAACAGTGCACCCATTGCCGGGGCTACAACAAGATCGAATTGGTTGGCATCGAACTTTGAGGCAATCTGTTTTCCAAGCTCAAGAGCAAGGTCAGGGTATTGCAGAACCTGCGCACACTGGAAATAAGTGTCACTGTGAAGTCCGCTGCTAAGTTTGAAGTGCCCCTCTTTGCGCGCTCCAAGTTCAGTCATTAAATCAAGAAATTCCTGTTGGTCCATGATTATTCAAGCTCCTGTGCTATGGTTTTAATGGCGACACCTGGATTGTCGCTCTTTGTGATTGGTCTGCCTACAACAAGATAGTCTGCGCCGTCGTTCATTGCACTTTTTGGCGTTGCAACTCTGCGCTGGTCATCGCCGGCACTTCCAGAGGGGCGAACTCCTGGAGTTATCAGTAACATTTCATCGCCGACTGCTGAGCGGACTGCGGGCAAATCTGCTGGGCTACATATCAATCCATCACAACCAGCTTCCAGTGAGACGGTTGCCAGCCGCTTGATGCGGTCATTCATATCTCCACCACCTGGAGCAACCTGATCCAGCTCTTCAAGGGTGAAGCTGGTCAAAACAGTTACTGCTAAAATTGCAGCCCGATTTTCATATTCCGATGCCGCCTGAGCAGCCGTTTCCATCATTCTTTTGCCACCACTGGCATGGATAGTAAGCATTGAAACACCCAGTCCACAGGCACTTCTAACTCCACCAGCAACTGTATTAGGGATGTCCATATATTTGAGGTCCAGAAATATATTTCTGCCTGCATCATGCAAATCGTTAATGACTTTAGGGCCAGCAGCAGTGAAAAGTTGCATTCCAACTTTCACGAATTGTCCGCTGTCACCAAGCCCGGCAGCTAGCTCGACAGCTTGTTCAGATGTTGGTAAATCCAGTGCGGTAATGATTCTGTTGCTTTTGGGGACTTTCCTGAACTGCTCTAGAAGTTGTTTTTTCTGCATTGCAATCCTGTCGATTTTTGAGTTTTTACGGATAACGCTTGCCGTTCAAGCCTTGAGTTTATACCATCTAGCAATGATTTTACAAGAAAGCAAATGCTATCTCAGGTTTTTTGCTAACGAGAGGATTCAGAAGTGCTGGACAGAAGATTTTTAAGAGATAATCAAACACTTGTTACTCAGGCCGTTGAACTGAAAAATGAGTCGGTTGATATAGAACAATACTACGAGAAAGATGCTGTCAGAAGGGCAGCCCTGCTCAAAGTTGAAACCATGCAAGCCGATGCAAATAAAGCCAATAAGGCGATTGCAGAGGTCAAAAAATCTGGTGGCGATGCCAAGGAAGCTATCAGCAATATGAGAGCTATCGCTGATCAGATTAAAGAGTTGAAAGCAGAAGCCTCTGCTGCTGAAGAAGCAGTCGATGAGCTTTACATGAAAATCCCAAATATTCCGCATGATTCTGTTCCACACGGTTCTGAAGAAAACAACGAGCTCGTCCGGGAATGGGGGACACCTCTTGATCCTGATTTCGAGGCCAAACCACACTGGGATTTGGGTGACGATCTTGGTGTGATGCACCTTGAGGCTGCGTCTCGAATGAGTGGTTCCGGGTTTACAGTTATCAGTGGTTCTCTGGCAAGACTTGAGAGAGCACTGATTAACTATTTCATCGATATTCATATTGCTCAAGGCTATAGAGAGGTAAATGTTCCATACCTTGTTGGCAGAGATGCAATGACAGGCACTGGTCAGCTCCCAAAATTAGCCGATGATATGTATCACTGTCCGGTTGATGACCTTTTTCTGATTCCTACTGCTGAAGTATCGGTAACAAATATTCACAGAGAAGTAGCGCTGACTCCTGAACAATTGCCGCTGAGATATGTAGCCCAGTCACCTTGTTTCCGTCGGGAAGCTGGAGCTGCTGGTAAAGATACTCGTGGGTTATTACGAGTTCATCAGTTCAATAAAGTTGAGATGGTTCAATTTGTTGAGCCTGATGATTCCTATGATGCACTTGAACTTTTGACCGGCCATGCAGAAGAGATTTTGCAACAGCTGAATCTGCCATATCGTGTTCTGACTTTGGCAACCGGTGATCTCAGTTTTGCTGCGGCCAAATGCTATGACCTGGAAGTGTGGTCTCCTGGAGTAGAGCAGTGGCTGGAAGTTTCAAGTTGCAGTAATTTTGAAGATTTTCAGACCCGACGCTCAAGTATCAGGTTGAAAGGTGGCAAGCACCCTCATACTCTGAATGGTTCAGGGCTTGCTCTGCCGAGAGTGATTGTAGCGATAATGGAAAACTATCAGACTGCTACTGGTAAAGTTAGAGTACCTGAAATTTTGATACCTTATATGGATGGGGCTGAATTCTTGTAATCGGAGGTTGAAATGGGTGGGATCCTTGGAGTCAAAAAACGACATCTGTTTTCAGCCTACCTGTTGGTTGGTAGCCTTGTAATTTTCCTGTCGATTGCTGTAGTCAGTTTCCGTATCGCTGAGCGGATGGAAGAACAGGCACAGCTTACCACCTGGTTGTTATCCAGTTTTACAAGTCAAAATATTGGACATGGCGATTCCGATCAACTCGAAGAACTTGTTAAGAAAATCCATGAAATCGAAGTTCCATTTATTGTAACTGATACAGCCGGAAGGCCGATGCTCTGGAACGAACCAATAATAGGCATCGATATGCCAGCTCAGATGCTCTCTTTGCAGAGTGTAAATCCTGCTGGTGGGAACAGTCAGGATATCGATAGAATATTATTAATGATTCGCGACTTTGACCGTGAACATGAACCGTTTGCAATTATCAGCCCTTCCTCTGGGGTCAGAATTGGTACTCTGCATTACGGGTCTTCGCGACTTATCAGGCTGATTCGATGGCTTCCATACGGAGAGATGATTCTGCTCGGTGCATTTTTCAGTTTGATTGTCTGGGCGCGGGGGATGAAGCGTGAGGCAAATGAGCAAAAGCTGTTTGCCGGAATGGCCAAAGAAACTGCGCATCAGCTGGGAACTCCGCTGACATCAATTTTAGGTTGGCTTGAGTTGTTGCGTGACAAGTTGCCACAAAGAGATGTCGTAGTTGAAGAAATTGACAGAGATGTGTCCAAACTTAGAAAAGTATCAGAAAGGTTCAGCCAGATTGGGTCACAACCTCAGCTTCAGGACTCGGATATTGAAGGTGTGGTTGAAGGTGTGGTTACATACTTCAAACATCGGATGCCTCATCTTGGTGGTAAAGTTGAAATTTCATTTTCCAGTTCACTGAGCAATAAATGTCGATTCAATCGCGATTTGACTGAATGGGTTTTGGAGAACCTGATTAAAAATTCTCTCGACGCTATGAAAGGCAAAGAGGGCACTATCGAACTTGTGCTTTTTGATGGAGCAGACGGTGCCGTATCTATTAAAGTTATAGATAATGGGTCGGGTGTTCCTGCAACTCATCGGAACTTGATCTTTGATGCCGGGTTTACAACCAAATCCCGCGGTTGGGGCATGGGGCTGGCTCTTGTGAAGCGGATTGTTGTCGGTTATCACAAAGGCAAAATCAGGCTTGCAGACAGCGGTTCACACGGAACAACTTTTGAGATTACATTGCCTGGAGAGGTCAAATAATGGCGTTCAAGATTTTGTGGGTCGATGATCAGATTGCAGACCTGCGTTCACATGTTGTTTATCTGACAGAAAAAGGTTTTGCAGTTGATGGAGCATCAAACGGTAGCGATGCTTTGGAAATGTTACGCACAACTAATTACGATGCAATTTTGCTGGATGAAATGATGCCCGGTATAAGTGGTCTGGATACTTTGGCAGGGATTAAAAAAGTACGTGAAAATGTACCTGTAATTATGATTACAAAAAGTGAGGAAGAGGATCTGGTTGACAGGGCAATCGGTCAACGAATTGATGATTATCTGGTAAAGCCTGTTTCTCCAATTCAGATTACATCGGCACTGAAGAGGTTGCTTGAAGGCAGAAAGCTGCGTGGGGAACATGTGACGAAAGATTATTTGTCACACTTTGCATCAATTCCTGATCGAGTTTTTGAGGCAAAATCTACTTCGGATTGGGAGTCACTGCACGAAGATTTGATTACCTGGGAGCTGGATCTTTATTCATACAGCGATCACGGTTTGCTGGCAACTCATGCAGAACAAAAAGCAGAATGCAATCGGGCTTTCACAAGATATATTCGCAATAACTACAAGGACTGGATTAACGATTCTGGCGACAAGCCAACATTACCTCATAAAATGTTTGAAGAAAAAGTTGTTCCTCATTTTGGTCGCGGAAAACAGGTTTTCTGGATAGTAATTGACTGTATGCGCCTTGATCAGTGGCGTTTTGTAGAAGATTTGCTGACACCATATTATCACATCGATCGGCAACTTTCCTGGTCCATGTTACCTTCAGCAACACCGTTTGCCAGAAATGCAATGTTCTCAGGATTAACTCCTAAAGAAATCGCAAAACAGTATCCTGAATACTGGAAGGGGTCTTCGCAACAGGAGCACTCAAAAAATGCTCATGAAAAAGAGTTGCTTTTTGAACAGCTGAAAAGGCTGGAACTTTCAGCTGCCAGTAGCTATCGATACTTCAAGGTTTTTGATGCTCAGGACACTGATGACTTGAAAAAACAGCTTGGTTCGTTGGAAAATGTGGAGCTGGTTGCTGCTGTCTATAATTTCCTGGATATTATGTCACATGGCAGATCCAGTTCATCAATTCTTAAAGAACTTGCACCAGATGTAGCTGCATTTCGTTCATTGATGCGCTCCTGGTTTGAGCACTCAACTTTGTTTGAAGCTTTAAAAGCAATTTCCCGTCGTGACGCAACTGTAATAATTTCTACTGATCACGGTTCAGCGCTTTGCAAAAAATCTGTACGGGTGAAAGCAAATCGTGAGGCAAGTAACAATGTCAGGTACAAGTATGGAGACAACCTGGGAGTTAATGAGAAGGAAGTTCTGCTCATTAAAGACCCGGATGAATACGGATTGCCAAAGCAATCACCAATCGAAAATTATGTAATCACATCAGGTGATCAATTCCTGGTTTATCCAACCAAGTTTCATGAATATGAAAGAAGATTCCGCGACAGTTACCAGCACGGTGGCATCAGTATGGAAGAATTGATTACTCCATTTATAGTCCTCAAACCACGGTGACAGAAATGATTCATCAGCTTCCAGATACAAAGGAATTTCCGCTGAGCGTGACTGTCAAATCAGTTGATGAGACTGCTGCTTTTGCTGAAAAATGTACTAATCTGCTGACTGGTGGCGAGATTATTTTGCTCTGGGGGCCTCTTGGTGCTGGCAAGACATTGCTTACTCAACATATTTGCAAAGGGTTGGGAATAACTGACGAAATTGTGTCTCCAACTTTTACTATTGCCAATGTCTATCCTGGAGAAAAGACCATTTATCATCTCGATTTTTATCGATTGGAGTCAACCGATGAACTCGTAGACGTTGGTTTTGAAGCAATGCTCGAAGACGTTGAAGCCGGCAATGCAATCATGTTGGTTGAGTGGCCGGGCCCTGCGATGAAGTGGCTGGACGATAGGATTGAAATAATGATTCAGCCTGGTACAGAGCCAGATGAACGAACCATCTATCTACGTGGAACATCAGAACTGCCCTTTGTCTGGCAAGAATTGTTTCAGGAGAAGTAATGCTGACACTTGCGTTTGACACTTCAACTTTACAAGGTCGATTTGCACTTGCAGAGAACGGTGAAATCCTGGTCTACCAACCGTTCAATGTTGGTGGCAGTTATGCAGACGCATTGCTGAAAGTTGTAGATGGAATGCTTGCTGAATCAGGTAGAGAAAAAAGCGAACTCAAAAGGATTGCCATAACGGTTGGACCCGGAAGTTTCACCGGGGTTCGTATTGGAGTATCAACTGCAAAAGCCATGGCTTGGGCAATAGGTGCTGAACTTTATGCTGTTTCGTCACTTGAGGCAATGGCTGCCGATATGCTTGCAACTCATCAGGACAGAGATTGGGCTATGCCGGTTCTTGATGCCAGAAGGAAAGAAATATTTGCTGGAGTTTTCAAGCGCAATGGCAATTGGGTGACTGAAGTTTGTGAACAAAAAGCATCGGACTATGATAATTGGTGGAAACTGTTTCTGGAAACTGTCGACAATCCGCTTGATCCTGTAATTTCTGGAAATGGCGCGTTGTTGTTAACAGGTGAAGGTGAAAATCTTAGGCCTGAACTTTTGACTGGCAAACCTGAACTTCATAACTGGAACTCTGCTCAACCCGCAACTGCCAGAGCTTTAGCAATTGCAGTATCGATGAGAAAGCCACCCTTTGAACCGGTTCATCCATTCGCACTTGTGCCTCAATACCTCAGAGCATCGGATGCAGAAGTAAAAAAAGGGCTGGATTTGACTCCCCGAGCACCGGAGAAGTCATGATCGAAATAGTTCTTCGCAAAGCAAGGCCGGAAGACTTACTTGCAGTTATGGATATCGAAAAAAGCAGTTTTGAACACCCCTGGCCTGCAAGTTGTCTGCTTCCTGAGTTGAATGATGGTAAAATCAATTATTCTCTGATTGCTGAAATCGATGGCAAAATAGCAGGTTATCTTATGACCTGGCGAGTTATTGACGAGTTTCACATCATCAATATTGCAGTTGCCCCGGACTTCAGGAGAAATGGTGTTGCCTCGGCATTTTTAGGTGCTTTGGTGGATGAAGCACGACTAAGTGGCATTAAATCAATGACGTTAGAGGTTCGTGAAGGCAACAGTGGGGCTCGTAGATTCTACGAAAGGCACCATTTCAAGGAAGTTGGAGTGCGCCCAAAGTATTATCAGGACAGTAATGAAGATGCGCTGATTATGACCCGGAGTGTTGACGAATAACAGCTCAAGGGCTACAGTTCAGCTTGCTGAAGTTACTGAAACTGGAGGAAAGTTATGTCCTGGCTAAATCAGGCTAAAAAAGGCATCAAGTCTTTAACAGAACAAAAAAAAGACGTCCCCGAAAAACTGTGGAGTAAATGTCCAGGTTGTGGGGAAGTTCTATACCATAAAGAGCTGGAGCGGAATTTGTGGGTTTG
The DNA here is from genome assembly GCA_964437115.1 of uncultured Fibrobacteraceae bacterium. Taxonomy (GTDB): domain Bacteria; phylum Krumholzibacteriota; class Krumholzibacteriia; order LZORAL124-64-63; family LZORAL124-64-63; genus JABIBH01. The sequence continues at coordinate 9,029 of CAYTFE010000023.1, forward strand.
CACTGGATGCAATCATCACCTGCGAATCAGCACTGATTATTATATCAAATTGTTAGCCGACGAGAACAGTTGGCATGAAACTCATAAAGGAATCAGATCAAAGGATCCACTAGGGTTCAAGGACTCCAAAAAATACTCTGATAGAATAGCTGCCAGCGAAAAAAAGACTGGCCGTAATGATGCAATTGTTACGGGCAGGTGTGAGATAAATAAATTACCTGTGTGTCTCGGGATTATGGATTTCGATTTCATGGGTGGCAGTATGGGTTCTGTTGTGGGTGAGAAGATTGCCCGGTTGTTGCAGGACGCTGTGAAGAATAGAGAAGTTGCTATTATTATTTCACGCAGTGGCGGTGCCAGAATGCAGGAGTCATTATTGTCTCTGATGCAGATGGCAAAGACCAGTGCTATGCTCAATAGATTGCGTGAAGAAGGAATCCCATATATTTCAATTTTGACAAACCCGACTTATGGCGGCGTTACTGCAAGTTACTCAACTTTGGGCGATGTAATCATTGCCGAGCCAGGTGCCTTTGTAGGTTTTGCAGGTCCGCGAGTTATTGAGCAGACTATCAATGCTGAATTACCTGAAGGTTTTCAATCGGCAGAGTTTTTGATGGACCACGGCATGGTTGACATGATTATCGGCAGAAAACATCTGCGCGATAAACTTGCAGATACAATCAAGTGGATGGTCGATGGCAGGGACATATCGGTGCAGCAGCCGCTGCGAGCTTGATAATGGCTGCAGAGCGCAAGTTCACAGGTGAGCCTGGTATTTTGATACACGGCAACCCACCATTTATTGCAGAAGACGAAATAACTGCATGGCTGTTCTCTTTGAACAGGCAGGGAATACGCCCCGGGTTACAAAGAATCCAGTCTGTTCTTGCTGACTGCGGTAACCCTCATCACAATTTACCAACAATTATTACTTGTGGCACAAACGGTAAAGGTAGTACTACCAGAATCTTAGCTCAGTTGCTGAAAGATTCGGGTAAAAAAGTAGCTACGTTTACCAGTCCTCATTTGATGAGAGTATATGAACGTATTTCTATCAATGATAAACCTGTCGATTCCGAACTGTTTGCCAAAACAATTACAAAACTGAAACCAATTGTTGAAAAGCATGAAGCAAGCTGGTTTGAAACTCTGACTGCAGCAGCAGTTATAATAAGTGTTGAATCTGGTGTTGATTTGCTTTGCTGTGAAACAGGACTCGGTGGCAGGCTTGATGCAACTAATGCACTTTGTCCAAGTGCGCTACTACTGACTACAGTAGCGCTGGATCACCAACATATTCTAGGCGACACAATCGAGGAAATTGCAGAAGAAAAACTCGGTTTGCTTAAGCCCGGATTGCCGCTTTATACAGCAGTTGCCGATGATCTGAAAAACCAGGTTTTCAGAGCTGCAATCGGAACTGGCTCTGCTTGTGGTTTTCTGGATGAAGTCACTCGCATAGAACCTGAATCTGATCGTAAGTGGACTCTTGTAACTCGTAGCAAGCAATACCTCGGGTTACCTGATTTAGGCACTGAGGCGATGAATCGGAATGCTGCTTTGGCAATCATGGCTTTGGAAGATATGTCAGACTCTCTGTGGCAATTGCCAGTTGATGTAGCAGGCTCTTTGGAGTCACTGTATTTACCAGGCAGGTTTCAACAGATTTTATCAACACCGGACTGGTTTGTTGATACAGCACACAATCCACAGGCACTGGGAGTTGCCCTTACTGCTTTTGATAAACTCGATGGCAAAAAAACAGTTCTGTTTGGTGGGATGCATGATAAAGATCCAGGTGCTGAAACCGGTGAGTTGTTGAGCAAGTTTGATAGAGTAATCTTTGCTCCAATCAGTTTGCCAAGAAGCAGGAACAATGAGCAGTTGCTGGAGTTGATACAACAGTGGCAACTTAAAAACGCAGTGATTTCAGATTCAGTCAAAGATGCTATCGAGGTAATTGCAACTTCTATTCGATCAGATGATAAGGTATTAGTTACAGGTTCCTGTTTTATGGCAGGTGAAGCTTTGTACAGTATGGGCTGGCGTGATTTGGAAGAGGTGCGTACAATCAGCCCAGCGCAGGAACTGTTTAATAAGGAGTAATTTTGAGTAACAAGTTTGTTGTGGGTGCAGATGTAGGAGGCACAGCTGTCAAGTGGATAGCTGGCACTGATCCTGCTACCCCTGAATTTTCAGGTGAAATCCCAACTAATCCAAATGATATTGAAACAACTTTTCAATTGTTAGCTGATTCGGTGCGCGCTGAAACTGATTGCACTATCGATTTGTTTGGACTTGCTTGTGCAGGAGTTATTGATTCTTCTACTTCTCTGCTCTGCGGTTCTCCAAATCTTCCAGGCTGGCAGGGAAAAAATCTTAAACAATTTGCTGAGAATGTTTTTCCTGGAGCAGCAGTTACTATAACCAACGATGTCAACGCAGCACTTGTAGGTGAGTGGATGTTTGGGGCAGGTCGTGGCTACAAAAATCTGGCAATGCTTGCTCTTGGTACAGGAGTTGGTGGTGCGCTTATTATAGATGGTCAACTGGTTACCGGATCACATAACAGTGCTGGAGAATTTGGTCATATGATAATTGAACGTGATGGCCTTGAATGTGCTTGTGGCAACAAAGGTTGCCTTGAAGCTTATACAGGGTCGCGAGGAATTGTACAAAGATCAAACACTGAACTGACTGTTTCCGATCTGTTTAAAAAGGCTGAATCTGGCAACCAGGAAGCTATCGATCTTTTTAGAGAAACTGGAGAGTACCTGGCAATTGGAGTTGGCAATTTAATAAATACTATCGACCCTGATCTGGTGATAATTGGTGGCGGAGTTGCTCGCGCTGGTGATTTTATAATGAAACCATGCATACAGGATGTTGCTAAGTATGTTTTGGCTTCAATTAAGCCGGAAGATGTAGTTGTACCTGCACATCTTGGTGTAAATGCAGCTGCGATAGGTGTAGCTGTAATGGCTCGGGGGAATGCTTGAAGTCAAGTAGTTACATAGCACTTTTGATTGCACTTTTGGTTCTACCTTGTATGGCTGATGATGATCGGCCTGCAACGCGGACTGCTGCTGACTATCTGCGAGATTCCTTAGTTGGTGGTGAAAATGTACTTCACTTATATGGAAATGTATTTATCGACAGGGATACACTGACTGTTAAAAGCGACACAGCATATTTCTGGCGGGACAGGGATGAGTATGAGTTTGTCAGCAATGTTCATATGACCAGATTTGATTCGAGTCTCGATTGCGATGAAGCTCTGTATGAAGTGGAGTCAGGTAATGCCTGGTTTACAGGGTCAGTAAAAACTGTTGATGAAGATATGATTGCTACAGCTAATCGAGGTGAACTTCATGGTGAAAACGATCTGCTGTATCTGATTGGAAATGCCCGTTTGGTTTCTCCAGAATATGTAGTTTGGGCTGATACAATAAGTACGATTGATGGTGATGATAAAGGTGAGGCATTTGGAAATGTTAAAATTGTAGATCCGGAAGCAAGTTCTGTTGTTACCGGTAAGCATGCACTTTTTTCTCGTGATTCAGGGTTTGCTGAAGTTGATCAGTCACCATTCCTGGTTAGCAGAGAACAGGGTACTAGTGAGTTAAATGCCACCTCAAAATTGATGCGCTTTTTTAAAGATGACCAGCGTGTAGTGATGTTAGACTCTGTGAAAATCAGGCAGGGCAAGTCAATTGCTGTTGCAGATACTGCCTGGATAAACAGTCGAGAACAGATGATTCTCAGGGGCAATCCGCTGCTTGATGACGGTAGCGGAAGCACCATGCGTGGAACCGAGATTGAATTTGTTTATCTCAATAGTGAGATTGAAAGAATTATCCTCAGGGGTGATGCATCTGTTTTTGATGTTGCTCCGGACAGTCTTGCAGCCGTTTATAATGGCCTACCATCGGCAAACAAGTTGTCTGGCGATACCATTACGGTTTTTATGAAAAACGGCAGCCCGGAACGTTCAGTTGTATTGGGCAATGCGCAAAGCATTTATGTTCCAACAGATAACCCGGATGAAATTGCATGCAACGATGTCCTTGGTGATACTATTACTATCTATTTCAAGAACAAAAAAATTGAAACAGTTGATGTGCTTGGCAATATGTCGGGCGTGTATTCGTTTGTCAGACTCGATGAACAGGATCCTGACTCACTGCAAACCGTCAATTTCAATTCAGCAAAAGAAGATGTTGTTTACAACGGTCACCAGGCTGAGTTCAAACTTGGGCAGAGGACAATTCTGTTCGACGGTAATGCTGCGCTGGATTATGGAAGCATGAACCTTGCAGCCGGACACATACGTCTTGATACCGATTCACGTGAACTTTATGCATCGGAATCCCCGTTGTTGATTGATGGTAATCAGAAAATTGCCGGCGAAAATATGGCCTATAATTTTGGGCACAAAAGCTCTGCAGTTCTAGATGCTGTTACAATGATGGAAGACTACTACTATGTTGGTGAAAAAATAAAACGATTCGATAATGGTAACTTGAAAATCAATTCCGGAAAAATGACATCATGCGATCATGCTGAACCTCACTATCATTTCTGGTCTGACAAAATGAAGATCAAAATGAAGGATAAGGTTTTTGCTCAGCCTGTTGTAATAAAAGTAGGCAAGGTGCCGTTGTTTGCATTGCCATTCTATTTCAAGAATATGGAGTCGGGCAGAAAATCAGGTATTCTTTTCCCATCGTTCAATTTTGGCTGGTCTGAAAGAACTGGTCGCTACATAAGGGATTGGGGTTATTACTGGGCAACCAATGATTATACAGATGTTACAATTCGTGGTGATTATAATGAGCGGCGTGAATTTACATGGAGAGTGTCCAATCGATATAAAAAGCGTTATGCCTTTGATGGCAATATAGATTACTCCCGCAGGACTACTCTTGGTGATGGACCACAGACAAAAGAGTGGCAGCTTAACTGGAATCATACTCAGGACACTCTGCTTGACTACTATCGATTCAAAACCAACGTGCGTATGAGTAGTAAATCGCTTTCAAGAAGCGATCTGATTCATGATGTTGGGCAGGAAGTCATAAGTGGCCAGCAAACTTCTACAATGTATATCAGCAGGAACTGGAAAGCAGTTAATGCGTCACTTAATTTCAAGCGTGATGAATATGTGAATGCCAGTGATGACTCTGATCCTGGAAGCAATAACAGACTATCTACTCAGAACTTTCCTCAGGTGGCATTGAGCTTTAGAAACAAGACTTTATTGCCTGCATTAACTGGTGGCCGCAAAGGCAATATGTTTGGTGATATATTGCGCAATACTTACCTGAATCATTCATATCGATTTAATAGCAAAAAGACAACAAGTGAACTGACTTCTGAAGTTGATCACTCTGCATCTGGAAATGCTTCGTTGAGTGTTAAACCGCCACGATTGTGGATTTTCAATGTTAACACAGGTGTAAGTACAAGCCACAGTTGGGAACAGAGTACTGAGGAGGGAACTGAGTATTTTGCTCACGAAGACCCCGATTCTTTTGGTGTTTATGAAGAAGTTTATCTCCGTAGCGAAGACACCAGAACTAACCTGTCCATGAACAGTGGCCTGAATACAACTCTCTATGGGCTTTTTCCTGTGAAAATAGGCAAATTACGTGGTATCAGGCACACATTCAGGCTCGGTGTGAGCCACTCGCTGACCCCTGCAATTATTGATCAGCAGAACAGGAGTGAACGGTTCTCTGTATCACTTGGTAATCGATTTGATGTCAAGTATGCAACAAGTGGAACTGATTCAACTGAACAGACTGCCAAGATGGATGGTGTTCTTGACTGGTCTATGAACAGTGGCTACAACCCGATGGTAACAACTGGTTCCATGTGGTCGAATATCAATAGTAACATTACAATAAAACCTGGTCGTAACAGAAACCTGAAAGTTACGATGAATAATGTTTTTGATCCCGAAAGTTTCTCAGTAAAATCCACGCGTCTGACATATGGACTGAATCTCGCAGGAAGAGTTGACACAGGTGCAGGTAGCCTGGAAGAAGATGAACAACTCAATGAAGCTATGGCTATGGTCGGAGCTGATCAAGACAGTACTGAAGTAATCATTGATGAGGATGAGCTTTTTGAACAAGCTTTGGATGCTCAAATTGGTGATCAAGATGATAATGAAATGTTTGCTGGTTTTGGTATGTTCAGTGATGGTGAAGATGATGGTCGCGATAGCACCGAAGGTGGTCGGTATCTGCCGTGGACAATGGGGAGCAACTTGTCTTATAGCAGAAACCACGACAATGATTCAATCACAGCTCGTGCCAGTTTTAATGCCAAATTAACTTTGAGTCGAAACTGGAATCTCTCCTGGCGGGGAAGCTATAATTTTACAGATGGAAGCATGACCAGTCAGTCATGGAAACTGCAACGCGATTTGCATTGTTGGCGGATGGAATTCTCAAGAAGAATAAGCAGTGTTGATCAACAGTTTGGGTTTATTATTTCGTTGAAAGCAATTCCTGCAGTGAAGTGGACAAGAGGAAAAGAGGATCTTGTCAGTGGCGGTGGTTCCCGTGGTAGCGGGCTTTATTAGTAGCTGAACCGAAAAAATCCAGTCCTGTGGCACCCTTTTGGATAAAAAAGCGTGAAAAACCCTTATTTCATAGGAAAAACTCGATATTGCAGTTGACAAGAAATACAAAATAGCTATTGTCGAGAAAGATTGAGGTCGGAAAAGGATTTCGCCCTCTCGGTTAACTTAACATCCGTTGGAGGTATTCGGATGAATAAAACTGAATTGACCGCAGCTGTCTCAAAGAAGACAGGCTTGTCCCTGAAGGATTCAAAGGGAGCAATCGACGCTATTTTCTCAACAGTCCCTCGCGAAGGCATTATTGCTACTGAAGTAACAAAAGGCAAAAAAGTTCAACTTACTGGCTTTGGTACTTTTGAGCGTCGTAGTCGCAAACGCAGGAAGGGTCGTAACCCTCAGACTGGTCAAGAACTAGTTATTCCAGCATGCAAATATCCTGCATTCTCAGCTGGAAAATCTTTGAAAGATCGTGTAGCCAAGCGCTAAGCTGATTTTTAAGATTCAAAAACGGGGCAGCTATGCTGTCCCGTTTTTTTGTTCACTTGCCCGATTTGGTTCATCAATGTATAATCATTACCCAGCAGGGAACTGATTTCCTGCTTTAGTCTTTAATACTCTGGAAACTTTTTAGGTATTTCATCAGTAAGGATAACTGTTCATGACCGGAAAACTTATAAAGTTGATTTTGGCAATAGCTATTTTATTGCCGGTATCAGCTTTCACTCAAGATAACGAGTGGACTCAGGTTCACCTTCTTTATAACTCTGATGTGGGTGGAAAAATTGAGCCGTGTGGCTGAAAAAGCAGCCGCAAAGGCGGCGTAGCCCGGAGGGCTACCTGGTTTGATGAAGCATGGGATTCAAATGAACCTTTTCTGTTACTCGATGCTGGTGGCTTATTTGGTAAGCGCACTCATGTGGAGAGAGAACAGTCACGATTCTTATGTGAAGTGACTTCTGAGTTTGGTTATGATGCAATTGGTTTGGGTGATGATGACTTGAACTATGGCATCGATTTTCTAAGAGAAGTAATTGCTGATTATTCATTGCCATTTACAAGTGCGAATGTTTATGAAGCTGCAACTGGTGAATTGTTATTACCGGAATATCTGAAGATTACCAGATCTGGTATAACGTTTGGTATTTGTTCAGTGCTTGATCCTGATTTGCCAATCACAACAATGAGCAAGACTGAAGCACCTGTTGAGGTTAGAGACCCTGTAGCAACATTGCGTGAGTTAATGCCCCGGATGCGTGATGATGGCGTTGAAACAATAATTCTCTTTTGTCATATGGGAGACAAAAAAACCGAAACTCTTTTGCATCAGGTTGCCGGAATTGATATTTGCCTGGTCGGTAACTCACGAAGGCCATACAGTAGTGAGCGAGTTGTTGGTAAAACTTGTTTGATAAGTGGATCGTTTGAAGGTCGATACATGGGACAGCTCAAAGGAGACTTTGAGAAGGCTACAGGTAAGCTGAAAGCATTTGAAGTCGAGGTCACAAAGCTTGATGAAAAATATATTGAAGAGCCAGCCATGTTGTCCCGGATTGAAGATTTCAAAGTTCATCTGGAAGAAGTTCGACTGAATGCTCGTGGTATTTATAAGCCAACCAAGGGTTCTGATAAAGAGCAATTCCTAACCAGCCGTGAGTGTAGAAAATGCCACAGATCAACCTGGGATACTTTGATGCAATCTGACCACAACTCAGCATATACAACTTTGTCTCGTAAGGGGCAGGCTGATGAACCTGAGTGTTTATCATGTCATACAACTGGCTATCTGTACAAGGGTGGTTATGATGAAAAGCCACCTGCCAACAGGTTGGCCCATGTCCAGTGTGAAGCTTGTCACGGTTATGGCACGATGCATTCACGAGATGGGTCAATGCTTGAAAGAGCACGCAAATCTTGTGAGGTTTGTCACAATAATGAGGATTGCAGCCCGGATTTTGATTACGATGTTTATTGGGAGAAGATTAAACACTAATTATGCTGCGTGAAATTACTAAACAATCAGCACCAGGTCAGAGTGTAATAACTCTGGCCTTGTTGTTTTTGCTGTTGTCGCCAGCATATGGACTGGATCTGTTTACCCTTTGGCAGCAACCTGAAATCCCATTGGATATGCAGGTAGGGGCACGTCTGGATTTCAGAACAATGAAAGTGGAATCCGGCAGGAGAAGTCATGGTGCTGTCAGAATTCAATGTGTAAGACATACCTCTGAAGGTTGGGTGATTGAGATCATCCCTATGGCTTCAGAAAACAAATCTCTTGTAGTTCCCGAGCTGGTTCAGGCCTGGCAGTTTGTGCTGGACGATGATTTTTTAAAGCGTGAAAAAGAACTGTCGAGTCTGGTCTCTTCTGTTATAAAACTTGATGGAACTAGTAAAACTTCGGTCAGTGACAAGGAGTGGAAATCAAATCCGCTGATAAAATCAGCATTTGTTGATGGATTTGTTCCTGGCTCTGTTGAAAAACATCAACAGTCTTCCAGGATAATTTCTGAAGTAACCCTGATGTGTGACCAGCTGGTACTAACTGCAGACACAATAAATTCAATTGAGTTGCCCAATGGTACAATGGAGCAGTCCAGCAATAGAGTAGTTACGGTGTCAGTACACAAAGATATTCCACTGCTGGGTATTGCCTACGCAGTTGAAAAACTTGAAATAAAATCTAAATTTATTTCTGGAAAAGGAAGTAGAAAATCACCACCAACAGAGATCAATATTGAAACAATGGAACTGGTTGATTATGGGCTTGATGCAGTTTCACTGTTTGACTGAATGTTACCTGATGTGGTATAATAAGTTATGGTTTCAACAGACTTAAACAAACTCAGAATTGAAGCTCACAGCTTCTTGGTTGCAGAAAACGCTCCTTGTCAAAGCAAGACAATTGCCAGGCACCTTTTTGGTGAGAACAGGCATGAAGAGCCTGTTGCGCAATTACTTGTGCGTGCCATTCTGGACCAGGATTCTCGCTTTATTAAAACTCATGACAACAGATGGGCTGCTGTAAACATACCGTTGCTGCAGATGCCGATTGATAAAGCCAGATATGTTGTCGTTGATCTTGAGGCCACTGGTAGCCTGATTGGTGTGGATCGAATTATTGAAGTGGGTATTGCAGTTTTTGAAAATGGTCAGATTGTAAAACAGTTCAGCAGCCTGGTTCAAAGCGATAGAATAATATCTCATCGAGTAAGGAAACTTACAGGTATCAAGCCTGACGATCTGGTTGATGCGAGAAGCTTGGCAGAAACAATGTTGATCGTTAAAGAGATGCTGGTTGGCGCAGATATTTTTGTAGCTCATGATGTTCGTTTCGACATGTATTTTTTAAGGTGGGAGATGCAGCGCCAGGGTTTGGAGATGCCATCCATACCTGGGCTTTGTACAGTTCAGATTTCTAAACAACTATGGCCTGATATTGACAGTTGGCGACTTGTTGACCTTGCCAACGGATTTGGTCTGTCGCATAATCATCCACATAGAGCCGGTGAAGATGCAATTGCAACTGCTGGAGTTCTTGCATATGCCCTTGATGATGCTACTGAAGTTGGCGCAAAAACAGTTCTCGATCTGCTTCGTTTGCCTGACCTTATTAGTGTGGCTGATAAGAAATCCGACTCCTCTGACGCTACCGGATAATTAATCTTAAAAAAAACGGCTGACCCGGTTGACTATGCCTTCCATTAGGTATAGTATGCCTCGTGTAGCACTAAATTATTACTTGTTGCTAATGAGCCTGGCTGGTTCACATGGAGGATGCAATGCAGCGAGCAAAGGAAGAACAGGAAGTTCTCGTTCGGGATAAAAACTACGTGAAATACGAAAGGCTTCTTGCCAGAGCTGAAGAAAATGGTCGGCTCGATGGTAACTTCAAGTGTCTGACCTGCGGTATGAAATATACTGTTAAAAAAGATGCTGAGTGTTGTTGCAGAGTCTTACTGTAACTTCACTATTTAAGAATAAATTCTCCTCGAATTGGAGCCGCCTTTCACTATGATGATCCTGCAATACTGCTCTGTCTGCAGAGCTGAACTTGAAATGGAATTAGTCCCAACCTCAGAAGAAGAGGAAGGGGTAATTTGGCTTCAATGTCCAAGCTGTAAAGGATTCCTGCCAAAACTGAGTGACAGCAAAGATTTTGAATCTGCACCTGCGCCAGAATCTGAAGATCCACCAGTTGAAACTACCAAAAAAGCAGAACCTGAAAAATCAGTTGAAGATCCGGATGACGATGAACTGGTTGGCGAAGATGAATCAACAGCAAGCGCTAAATTATCTTTGATGGATAAAGAATCAGCTGTTCCATATCGACCAAGTAATACTTATCAGGTAAACGATGTTATCCAGCACCTGGCCTGGGATGATTGTGGGGTCGTTTTGGAAAAAGAAGTTCTACCTGGCAACAGGCATATCATCAAAGTTATTTTTGAAATAGCAGGAATAGTCAGACTTATTGAAGACAGTGGCAACTAGTTGTGAAAAAAATAGCTTTTATTCTAATTCTACTGCTTCCAACTTTAGTCTCAGCACAACATTTATTATCAGAACCAGTGCCTTGGCAATTTAGTGAAATTGGGCAAGGGTATCAGCTGTCAATTGATAGCTCTGACGACACACATTCAGAATGGCAGACAGTCCGTTTCGGCGTGACCGGATTAAGGAAAACGTCAGAGACTTCGAGGCTGTTTTTTGGTCTGCATCATATCTCTTTTTCCGATGGTGGAAACAGCGTTCTGAATCGTTGGCCAGATCTGATTGGTGACGATTCAAATTTTCCAGGTGAGTCAAGAACTACAGGGTGGAGCAGACCATATTTTGGCCTAATCTCCGATAATAATTTACCATTACTTGGCAAGTCAAAACTTTGTGTAAAAATGGGTACTCCATTTTCTTCTGCCAGACTTTATCCATTTTCTTCACGCAGTATTTCTACAGGTTTTTATCTATATAAAAACTGGTCGGTAATTTCTGCAATGGAAGTTGTGGCAGCTGCAGGTCACGAGATGGTTTTTGACGCTGTTGGCGATGAACTGTTTGAAGACGCCTATCCATCAACTAACAGCGCATCACTTAATGTGACTTTACCTAGCTTGGGAGTTGGCTTTGGTTGGCGTGGTGTATTTGCCGATGGGACTCAGTCATCGATTGCTCAATTAGGCTATAATATCCCAGTTGGCGATATAGGTTCAGTTAATCTCTCTGTTGAGAGAGAGCTCTCTGATGAGTCAGTACGTTTATTTGGGACTCGCATCAAACTGGCACTTGCATTATTTGCGTCAGAACAAAAAGACAAAGAGGAAGAGTTAGATGAGGACTAAACTACTTGTTATTTTGCTGCTGATTTGCGCAACCTCAACAATTGCAGCGGTGTTTGATGGTATCAATATTACTACTGGCGATACATTGCAACTACATCGACCTGGGTTGCAGGGGTTGGCCTGGCTGGACAGTAATCGAGTTGCAGTACTATATGTAACACCTGACTCATTGCCCGAATTACCTCCACTTAATGTTGAGCTGGTTATGACTGATAGTGCAGCTGACACGATATCAGTTAAGGATTATACAGGAATATTAAATCGTGGATTGATTTACGATGGAGAGTTTTACTGGAGTTTTGGAAATACTGCTCCTGGAAAATCTTCTCTTTATAAAATCGATGCCGATACACTTAATGTTGAAGATTCATTCAAACTTTTGGGACATTATCCGGCTGGCATTGTCTGGGATGGTGACTATATCTGGCTGACAGATAGAGACAGAGGCAGAGCCGACAGGTTCAGCCCGGATCCCATGACTGAAAAAATTGTTCGAACAGTTCTGACTCCAGGATTTTCTCCCTATGGTATTTCAGGCGGGGAGAAATATTTCTGGGTAACAGATGTGAGTACAGGCAGGATGTACAGGCTTTCTCATGGTGGAAAATGGAATGGTACCGTTACCAAAGAATCATTCTGGCACAGGGGAGAAGAGATTGGCCTGTCTCATGACGGAGAGAATCTCTGGATGTGGGCACCTGGTGACAGTATAGCGGTACAAGTGCTGTTTGATTGACATTGATAATGATAATGATTATTATTTAGCGAGATTGCGGCAATGCTGTGTCGCGCTTTTTTTGCCAAATTTAAAACTCACCATGCACTCAATAAGGGGAACATACGATGGCCAATAAATTGGGTAAACTTTCCGAAATATCAGAAGGAAAAATCCGCAAATTCCACGATTATACAAGACAGCAAGGTTTGAAAACCACCAAACAGCGAGGGACAATTCTTGATGTGTTCTTTCGTATGAAGGGGCATATCTCTGTTGAGGAATTATATGATGTAGTGAAAACTGTTAATCCAAGAATCGGTTATGCAACTGTTTATCGAACACTACATCTGTTGGTTGACAGTGGACAGATTGAAGAACGCAGATTTGGTGATGGCATGTCTCGCTATGAGGGCCACTCTGAAGTTGAGAGACATGGTCATATGATTTGTGAGGAGTGTGGGCAGATTCTTGAGTTTTTCAATGAGGAACTGGAGGCCCTGCAGATTAAACTTGCTGGCGAGTTGGAGTTTAACATTCACTACCATCGGCATGAACTTTTTGGCAGTTGTATGGACAAGATTGCATGTGCCAAACGTCGTAAGAAGAACCCAAAACTGAAGTAAAATAGATGCAAAACGATACATTATTACTTGTCGGTAATCCAAATGTTGGCAAAAGCGCATTATTTGGGAAGTTGACAGGCAAGTATGTCACAGTTTCAAACTACCCAGGCACTACTGTTGACATAAGCAACGGTAAATACAAAAACGGTGATATTGAATACGATGTTATTGACTCACCTGGTATCTACTCATTGTTGCCTCAAAGTGAAGATGAAATTGTTACACGGGACCTTATTCTTGAGCATCCCGATGTGAAAGTTGTGTTGGTTCTGGATGCCAGAAACCTGCAGCGAGGGCTTGTGCTGGCTCATCAGTTGAGTGAGATGAAAGTGCCGTACTGTATCGCTATGAATATGATGGATGAGGCAGTTGCTCAGAAGTATCATATCGATGTTGACGCCCTATCTGCTGAATTAGGTGTGCCTGTTGTGGCAACTGTTGCAACAATTGGCAGAGGAATCAGAGAACTGCACAGTGCGATTACAAATTCTGCAGTTGGTATGTGTCAAGGTGAGTGCCCTGTAGATATTGAAACTTCAGCTGCAGAGATTGTTGCCCTGCTGGGCGATACGGGTTTTAGCAAACATATCACACGGTTTTTGGCTATCGGATATATGGTTGAGCCGGGGAGTTTACCTGAGTCTTTGAAGACCAGGAATCTTTCTGAGATTGCAATTGTTGCCGAGGACATACGCCGGCAGTATTCAGTCTCAATTTCTTCAACTATGTCTAAATGTCGACAAAAACGTGTGATCAAACTGTTGGACCGAATTGATTACAGTGCTGGAAATAAGACCGGCGATTTTGCTGTTACTCTTGGTCGACTCTCAATGCATCCTGTATATGGTGGCTTTATAGCTATGGTAGTTCTCTGGTTGGTGTATCAGTTTGTCGGAGTTTTTGGCGCAGGTATGCTTGTAGATTTTATGGAGAGTAAGCTGTTTGAAGGATTTCTGAATCCGTTGGCAACAAAAGCAGCAGGCCTTATTCCGTTGCCAGCAGTAAGAGATTTTCTGGTTGGCGATTATGGTATTGTGACCATGGCGCTGACTTACAGCCTGGCAATTATTTTACCCGTTGTTGGAACCTTCTTTATTGCTTTCGGTGTTTTGGAAGACTCCGGTTACATGCCAAGACTGGCTGTAATGGCAAATAAGCTGTTCCGGAAAATGGGATTGCATGGTAAAGCTGTCTTGCCAATGATTCTTGGTCTTGGTTGCGACACAATGGCAACTCTTACTGCCAGAATTATGGATACAAAAAAAGAACGTATTCTGGTTACGCTGTTACTTGCTCTGGGTGTTCCTTGTTCAGCTCAACTTGCGGTTATTTTTGGAATGCTTGGCTCGATATCTGCACTTGGTCTTGTTATCTGGATTGGTGTTGTTTCTCTGGTAATGTTTATAGCCGGTTCAATTGCTTCCAGGATACTTCCAGGCGAGAACAGTGATTTCATTTTGGAACTTCCACCAATTCGCAAGCCCGGGATTATGAACATAATCGTAAAAACCGGAAGCAGGGTTGAGTGGTATCTCAAAGAAGCTGTTCCACTTTTCATTTTGGGAACAGTTATTCTCTTTGCTCTGGACAGATCTGGTGTGTTGGTTGTGATTCGTGATTTTGCTGCGCCGGTTGTTCAGGTTTTTCTTGGTCTGCCGGAACAGGCGACTGATGCATTTTTGATTGGCTTCCTGCGACGTGACTACGGTGCTGCTGGTTTGCTTGATTTACAGCAAAATGGATTACTGGATGGCACTCAGGTTGTTGTCAGCCTGATTATTATTACATTGTTCGTGCCATGTATCGCAAATTTCTTCGTAATGATTAAAGAGCGTGGTTTAATGGTTTCCATTGTAATGTCGATTTTCATTGTGATAATGGCAGTATCAGTAGGTGGGCTAATGAACTTTGTGCTTACTTCCTTAAGTGTGGTGTTATGATGGATAGAAGTCGTAGAGATGCTATTGAAGATTTACTGCGTAGAATCTGGGTTGAGAAAGAATCTGGCAATTCATTCAGTTGTGGTGAGTCGCCGGCTTCAGGAAACTTTTCAGATGAAGAATTGATGGCAGATCTGGAAAGTAATAATCTGGTCTCTCGCAATGGCGATGTTGAAAAACTGACCCCAAAGGGAGAGGAAAAAGCATCCAATATTGTCCGTCGATTACGGTTGGCAGAAAGACTCTACTCTGATTTATTGCAAGGTGTGGATGACGATAGTAGCGCAAAGTTTGCCTGTCGCTTTGAACATATCCTCAATGATGAAGTTACCGATTCAGTCTGCACATTGCTTGGCCATCCACCCACATGCCCACATGGAAAACGGATTCCAAGAGGTAGCTGTTGCCAGAGGAGTGAAAAAGATCTTCATTCACTGGTCAAACCTTTGACTGATTTTGCACCTGGTGCAAAGGCGCGAATTGTTTTCATATCGCCCAGCTTTCATAATCGACTAGACAGGCTGAACTCATTTGGAGTATTGCCTGGAGCTGAAATCAGTTTGCATCAAAAGAAGCCAACATTTGTTATAAGGCTTGGAGCTACTGAAATTGCTTTGGAGAAAGAAGTGGCAGGTGAAATCTTTGCAATCGGAATTAGCTAATTGGTCGCAAGTTGAAGTCGATACTTCAGCACTGCGCCACAACATTGGTTGCTTCAGAACTTTAATAGGTGAGAAACGATTGCTGGTTGTCGTTAAATCTGAAGGGTATGGCCACGGTCTTGAATTAGCTGCAAAAGCATTTATCGACGGTGGCGCAGATTTGCTTGGAGTTCATTCTTTTATTGAAGCAGCAAGGCTGCGAACTGCCGGAATTACTACACCGATAATAATTTTAGGACCAGTCAGTTCAGAAGAAGCTGTTCAAGCCAAATCTCTTAATTTTGAAATTACTGTTGCCTCTGTTTATGCAGCAGAACAGGCTGGTGAGTCTGCAAGAGTTCATCTGAAAATTGAAACTGGAGTTAACAGGCAGGGGCTTGTTGAAAATGAGCTTGAGCAGGTTGTTCAGATAATCGGTGTAGACAGAATTGTTGGAATTTCAAGTCACTATGCAAACATTGAAGATACCACCGATCATAGTTTTGCCAAACAACAGACAGCCAGGTTTGAAAAGGCAGTAGAGTTATTAACAGAGCTTGGTGCTACTGACCTGGAAACACATATGTCATGTTCTGCTGCTGCAATTTTGTGGCCTGAAGCTGAAAGACAGATTGTAAGAGTTGGAGTGTCTGCATATGGCATCTGGCCATCGCGCGAAACTCTGGTAACTGCCAAAGGCAAGTTGGAACTCAAGCCTGCAATGCGATGGACTTGCAAAATCTCTCAGATTCGCAATGTCCCTGCTGGTGAAACTGTTGGTTACGGAAGAAGCTGGGCTACACCAGTTGACAGCAGGATTGCTGTTCTGCCTGTTGGCTATGCCGATGGATATCCTCGCAGTTTATCTGGAAGATCTCATGTCTTGATAAATGGCCAGCAAGCTCCGGTTCGAGGCAGGGTTTGTATGAACCTGATTATGGTTGATGTAACAAACATCCCGGAAGCAAAAGCAGGGGATAATGCTGTTCTGCTTGGCGATGAAATCACCGCAGAGAAAATGGCGGACTGGTTGAACACAATTCCTTACGAAGTTTTAACATTACCGTCGGCAACATTGCCCCGAGTTGAGGTTTAAATGCTTAGTGGACTAAAAGATTTTTTTAATAATACGATTACTGATGCACCAGCTGAAAACAATCAGTCTGTTGCGATTGCAGTATGTGCTTTGCTCCTGGAAATCGCTTATGCTGATGATGAGTTTTCTGATTCAGAGAGAAAGACAATAATCACATCGGTTGGCAATCAATTTGAATTGAACCAAAAAGACGCTGAAACTCTTCTGGAAATTGCAGAGCATGAACGCGCTACCAAAACAGATATGTTCCAGTTTACAAATTTGATTGCTGAGAATTTTGACCGTGTTGGTAAACTGAAAATTGTTGAAGCATTGTGGCAGGTAGTTTACAGCGATGGGTATCTTGAAGCTCATGAAGATGCATTGATGCATAATCTGGCTAATTTGCTGGGGCTTGGGCACAAAGATCTGATTGCTCTGAAACTGCGGGTAAAAAAACAATAATTATCACAAACTGTCCCTCCAGGTACATAATTAACTTAAGATAACACAACGACAATTGATGTAATACACTGAGTGACTATAGGTTATGCCTGTTGTGCTGTTTTGGTATTCAATATGCATATCAATGTCGTGAATGTGTAACAGTGGTTTTAAACAGGAGGATTGAAATGAAAAAACTTACACTCAGTATTGCGATACTCGCAATAGCAATGATGTTCGCAGGTTGCGACAGCGATAACTCAACGGCTCTGAACACTACCGGCACAGATGATTACGAAAACATGAACATGAACCTGGAATTTGGTGGACTGACTGCATCAGATGAAGATGCGGATTTTGGTGTTGCCTACTTTGAGACAATCGAACTTGAAGAGGATGAAGAAGATACCGGTGACCCGCTTCAGGAAGATCCGGATGTTCTATATTATGAGGCTCAGGCCGGAGAAGATCCTGGTGATCCGGATGACCCAACGCGCCCTCGATTCACTTTCTTGAGAGTTACATTTGGACAACTTGAAAGAATGGAAGATGGAGATATCGGGAATTATACTCCTCTTGACTGGTCAGGTATGCTGTCAGTTGACAGAGGTATTGTTGTTGTCCGCAGTCTGATTCGTTTTGAACGACCTGGTGATCACCTTGTATTGCCAAGGCCTGATCGTCAAACCATTGAGTGGGTTTCACACACTGGGCCACACTTTGATGGATTGCTTGTAGAAATTATTGAACCACCAATAGATCCGACTCTTGGGCCACTTGAACCCAATGTACTTCATTTTGAAACAGCGTCCTACAGTACCGAGCTGAATCTCGAAGATATTGCCGGAATGAATGAAACATTTGTATTGGAGAATGAAGTTGGCTCAATTAACTTCATGGGCTTCCGGCTTGGTGATCTTGAATTGTGTCCAAAAGGATTCCTGTCCGGATTATGGAGAGCATCTGAAGACGCAGATGGTGGAATATTTATGGGTAGATGGCATGGACTCTTTGGCAGGCTTCAGGGTCTGGTCAGAGGTCGCTATGGAATCAACGATGAAGGTGAAAGAGTTTTCCATGGCAAATATATTTCCCGTGCAGGTCAATTCCGTGGTTTTGTTCACGGAGAGTGGGAGCCAGGCGAGAACGGAAACCGCGGTCGTTTCCTGGGACGCTTCTTTGACGAAAACAGACAGCCAGAAGGAGTTCTTGGTGGCCGATACGCGCATGCGCCAAACCGACCAGGCGGGTTTTTTGCCGGTCGATGGGCTGTATTTTGTGATGATAATGCAGCAGGATCCATTGAATAGATTGTAAACAAACGATTTACATAATTAACGACCCTGTTTCGGCAGGGTCGTTATTTATCTTTCAACTATTGAATAGTATTCTTAATTATGGTATAATTACATCTCCCGCCATTAGTAAGGTTCTATGATACCCATTATCCTCTAAGAAGGAGTTGCGAATGCGCCAGAAGTCTCTTGCAGCATTGTTGCTGTCACTACTGATTTGTTTATCTGGAGTTGCCTCGGCAGCCTGGATTTCACAAGACAATTCATTACCTGTTAAACCTGCTATAACAGCTCAGGGTAGTCAGGAAATTCTTATCGATATTGAAATTCCTGGTTTTGAAATCGATACCGTTGAGATTGACGGTAAAGAATACAGCCAGGTTGTTCTTCCTGGTTCTGCTCATGTTTTGGAAAGAGGACTTCCTCAGCTTCCTGCATTGAGTACCAGTGTTGCAATTCCAAATAGTGGAACACCTCACCTGCGAATCGTCGATTCTCAGTGGAGTGAAATTGAAGTTGCTCCAGTTGAGCCTTCAAAAGGTAACCTTACACGTAATATCGATCCTGCTTCAGTGGCATATGAATTTGCCCCACTGTACAGCAAGGGTGGGGTATGGCCTTCAGTTCAAGCTGAACTTGGTGAGCCATTTATCATGCGTGATGTACGTGGTGTTACTGTTCGTACTTACCCATTCCAGTACGATGCCACTCGTGGCGTTTTACGTTATATGACAAGCATGACTGTTGCCGTTATCACAAGTGGCAGTGGTGGTGTTAATAGCAAAGTTAGCACAAACAGTGCTATCAATCCTCAATTTGAAAAAATGTACAGTGGTTACTTCAGCAACTTTGAAGCAAATCGTTATGCTACAATTTCTGAGCCAGGCAATCTTCTGATTGTTTGTAACGATGCTTTGCTAAGTGCACTTTACCCACTTGTTGAGTGGAAACAGCAGAAAGGTATTGCAACTGAACTGCTGCCTTCATCATCTGTTGGTGGATCGGTTCTTGGTATTCAGGGTGCAATTACTGACCGATACAACTCCGAAGAAGGCCTTACTTATGTAATCCTGGTCGGTGACCTTGCTCAGATTCCAACAAACAACGGAACTTATGAGGGTGCTCTCTCTGACCCTATGTATGCAATGGTTGAAGGTGGCGACAGCTACCCTGATCTTTTTATCTCTCGTATTTCAGCAACAAATACAACTGAAGCGCAGACTCAGGTTGAAAAGTTCATCCGCTATGAGCGTGACCCTGATACTGGCGCAGCTGGTGATTGGTATGCAAAAGCAACAGGTATTGCCAGTAATGAAGGCTCTCCAACTGATGCTGAACGTTGTGACTTACTTCGTGATGAGTTATTGGCATACAATTTTACTGAAGTCGACCAGATTTACCAGGGTGCCGGTGGATCAACTGCAGGTATCACTGCAGCTATGAACGAGGGCCGTAGCCTGGTTAACTATATTGGTCACGGTTCAGGAACCAGCTGGTCTTCTGTAACTTTTACTAACTCGGATGTAAATGCTTTGGACAACGGTTGGGCACAACCCTGGATTATTGACGTTGCATGTCAGAATGGTGACTTTAATGTGAGCGCATGTTTTGCTGAGACATGGTTGCGCGCTGGTTCTCCAGCAGCTCCAAAAGGTGGAATCGCTTCTTACGCAGCTTCTACAAATGCAGCATGGGTTCCTCCATGCGTTATGCAGGCAGAGACCATAGATCTGTTCGTAGCTGATCAGGAAAATACAATTGGTGCTCTGTATTTCTACGGTGGAATGCATACACTGGATTATTACGCTGGTACTGAGGGCTTACAGATTATTGAGCAGTACAATATCTTTGGTGACTGTTCTATGGTTGTTCGTTCTGCAGTTCCTACAGACATTGTTGCAACACATATACCAGTTGTTCATCTGAACAGCCCTAGCTTTGATGTTGCTACCGGTGTAGAGGGCTTGACTGTTTCTCTTTATCGTGATGGTGTAATTCACGGAACAGCTGTAACAGATGTTTCAGGTAATGCGACTGTTATGTTTGATGTTCCAGTTGTTGAGCCAGGTGATGTAACTTTGACTGTTACTGGCTACAACATGGTACCTTATCAGATCGACCTGATGGCTATTACTCCAGCTGTTGTGACTATTTCCCCAACAACTATCGATGTACTAACTGCTACTGATGTTACTGTTATAGTAATGGACGCAGATGGAGTTACACCTTTACCAGGGATCGATGTTTGGGCTGAAGGTCTTGACTATTCAACAGCTCCAGTTGCTACCGATGCTTCTGGCCAAGCAGTCTTGAATGTTACTGCTCAATTTGGTCCAACACTGGATATTGTTGGTCAAAATCCTGCAGATACATTCCGTCTGTTTACTGAAGAGATTGCAGTTACTGCTGCTCAATTCTCTTTTGCAGACTTGACTGTAAGTACTGACATAGGTATGAGCGATATGTTTGCTCTCAACCTTCCAGGTACAGTTACAGCTTCAGCATCACCAACCGGAGTTACGCTTTATGCTACTGATCCTGCTGGCACCACAACAAGCGTAGTTGGCACTGAATTGACATTGACTCCTGCTGAAACAGGAAACGTCACTGCTGTTATCGCTAAAAGTGGTTACGATGTTTACACAGAGACATTTGAAGTTATAGAAGCTTATGGAACTCTTTCTGGTCATATTACAGCTGCTGGTACTAATGCAGTTGGTGCTCAGGTAATGGGTCTTGATGGCTTGGGTAACCTTGCGTTTGTTGAACAGACCGATGCCAGTGGTAACTTCACTGTAGCTTCAGATCTGCTTGTAGCAGATTACACCATTATGGTTGATCTGTTTGGATACCTGCACCACGAAGAAGCTTTCTTTGTAAACTACGGTGCAAACAGTTTCTCTGCTGACCTGGCTGCTGCTCCAAGTGGTGACCTTAGTGGTAACATAATCGATTCTGATACAAGCCTGCCTCTTGAGGCATCGGTGAAACTATACAGAAGTGATACTGGTGATCTTTATGCTGAGACAACTGCTGATGCCAGCGGTAACTACAGTATCGAAAATCTACCGTTCTTTGACTACGACATCCTGGTTCGTGCATATCACCACGTTCCAGTTTCAATGACTATTACAATTAATGGACCTACTCTTACTCAGAACTTCATGCTTGATCCAACAAATGGTGACATTCTTGTTATCGATGCTGGTGCAGGACGTGAATTTGCAGCGGATAAGTTTGATGAAAAAGGTAATCTGATTGCAAGTGGTTATCAGGTTCCTGAAAATAGATCAACTACAGATATGATTGCTGATCTTGAGTTTGCTGGTTACAGCGCAACTCTTGCAGATATGACTTCAGACCCAGCTGAGTGGGTTCTTTATGACATGTTGATTGTTGCTGGTGGTGCATCTACCGATCCAATAAGTGATTCTGCTTTCCAGTCTGCACTAACTTCATTTGCTGCTGCCGGTGGACACTACATTGTTGAGGGTGGAGAGATTGCCTATGTACATAACGGTGCTGGATTTGGCGCCGATGTTCTGCATATTCAATCATGGACTGGTGACAGTAGCGGTAGCGTAACAGTTGCCGATGCAGCTCACTATGTAATGAGTGTTCCTAATGTTATTACTGGTC
>CAYTFE010000024.1:0-30155 GCA_964437115.1 uncultured Fibrobacteraceae bacterium
TGGAAGACCCCGGAGAGTTTACAGTTTAGTAACTTGAACAGTTCTATTACGAGGACCATCAAAGTCACAGAACCAGATTGTCTGCCAGGTGCCAAGTTGTGGCTGGCCGTCGACAAATGCTACTAGTGCTGAACTTCCAACCATCGATGTTTTCAAATGTGCTGCTGAATTACCTTCAGCGTGATGATAGCCATCCCGCCATGGAACCAATTTATCGAAAATTTTAATCATATCGCGCACAACATCAGGGTCTGCGCCTTCATTAATGGTAACTGCTGCAGTTGTATGAGGAACAAAAACCATTACGGTGCCGGTGGTAACACCAAGTGAGGATGCAGCGTTGATGACTTCATTGGTTATATCAACGAAGTCATCTCTACTGCGGGTCTGTACATTGAACTTAATCATTACAGATCAAAGTACATGCTGAACTCATAAGGATGAGGTCGCTTGATTATTGCGCTGATTTCGGCTCTCTTGATTTCTAACCATCTTCTGATTAATGCCTCTGGGAAAACTCCGTTTCTGGTCAGGAAGTTATTATCTTCTTCAAGGGCATCCAAGGCATCTGCGAGTGATCGAGGCAGAAATTTTGCCTCTTCCCTTGCAACTGCACTTGGAGCGTCTTCAGGCGCATAGCCTTGAGACATTGGATCAATTTTGTTAATAATGCCATCAAGTCCAGCCATCAGAACTGCCGATGCAGCAAAGTATGGGTTACATGTGAAATCTGGTGGACGATATTCAACGCGTCGCTCCTGAGGATCTAATACATAACTTGGGATGCGAATAGCAGCTCCACGATTGGATCGGCCAAATGTAACAACAGTTGGTGCTTCGTAACCAGGAACTAACCGTTTGTAAGAGTTGGTACTTGGGTTGGTAAATGCACAAAGCGCTGCACTGTGTTTCAGGATTCCACCGATATAATAAAGAGCTGTTTGTGAAAGGCTTGCATAGCCTTCTGAATCATCGAAAATGTTCTTGCCTTCTTCGTTGACCAGGAACTGATGCAAGTGCCAGCCATTACCGGCCTCTTCATAAATAGGCTTTGGCATAAAGGTCAACTTCAGACCGTGTTGTTCAGCCAGATTGAACAAGATATATTTTGTGAGAGTTGCCTGATCAGCCATCGATGGTAAATCTGAAATCCATCCTTCAATCTCCTGCTGAGCTTTCTCGCCAACTTCGTGATGATGGTAACGGACAGGAATATCAAACTTTTTCATCAAGGCACATGCCTCATCGCGGAACCAGTCATACTTGTCATGAGGGTTGCAGGCGTGATATGCGTTCTGGAAAAATCTTTCCTGGCTCTCGATGTGATAGCCTGCTGAAGTTACTCCAGACTCGTAGTCAGCCTCTTCAAAAATATTGAACTCATATTCTGGAATCCAGTAGCTGGTGTGCGCAACATCGTTGTCGCGTAATGCCTGCTCCGCAGCTCTGACAATGCTTCTGCCATCTTGTGCAAAAGGCTTTCTGCTGTCATCGGCATGCTGAATGTGTGTAAACATTGAAAGAGTTGGTTTAGCACGAAATGGGTCAATATAGGCAGTATCCAGGTCAGGGATAATGACCATGTCGCTGGACTCAACTTTCAGGAAACCGTAGCTTGAGCCATCGAACCCAATGCCCTCTTTCATGCTGGCCAATGTGAATCGATCAAACGGAAAACTGATGTGATGTAATCTGCCCGTAAGGTCAAGAACCTTAAGATCAATGAACTCCACTTTGTTTTCAGAAGCCATTGCGTGAACTTGTTCGAATGTTCTAATACTCATATTTTCCTCTTTGTAAAACCCTTGCAGGGATGAATTCCGGTTGCTGAAATATAGTAGTTAATTCCGAGTTGCCAAAGTTAAGTATGAGTAACTATGTTTCTCCTGCGAGCAGATTTCTCGGTGGCATTTCAAGACAAGGAATCCAGTTGGAAAATTCTCATGTAACAATTCGTTTTCAAGGCAAACCCGTTGTTTGCAGAACTGGCATTTCTGTTGCTGCTGCTCTCTGGGAAAATGGAATTCGAATTCTCTCCCACAGCCCAAAATATGGTAGGCCCCGTGGAGTCAAGTGTGCTCGTGGTCATTGTGGCAACTGCATGATGCGTGTCGATGGCCAACCAAATGTTCGTACCTGCCACACTGAAGTAACAGCTGGAATGGTTGTTGAAATTCAGGACACCGGCGTCCCATTTGGTCATATCATGCAACAATCTCTGGAAGCTTTCAGCTCTGTTATTCCCAACGGTTTTTATTACAAATGGTTCACCAAGCCAGCACTTGTTTCCAAAGCTTTTATTCACGGCATCAGACCGATGACTGGCATTGGCAAACTTGGCAGCAATACCTCTGAATCTGCAGGCACAAGTCCGGGCATTTTTGATACAGTTGTTATTGGTGCCGGAGTTTCCGGAATGGAAACTGCGCTTGCTGCAAATGGATCTGTCCTACTGATAGATGACCAACCAACTCCTGGTGGACAACGATTCTCGGCTCTGCAACAAGTTGAACAACTTGATGCTCCTGAATATTTGAGTGAACAAATCACCAACTCACAAAACATTACTTTTGCAGGCGACACCCGAGTTGTTGCCGGCTACAAACCTGGTATGCTGCTTCTTAAATCAGGCGATGGTCTTTCAACAGTCCAGGGTAAAACAGTTAAATGGTGTGCCGGGAAACTGGATAAAATTGGGTTGTTCGAGAATAATGATCTTCCTGGTTTGATGGGCCCACGAGGGCTTTACAGACTTGTCGCAAATCAGCAGCTGGATGTAAACAACCGTGAAGTTGTTGTCTGTGGACACGGTAGGGATTTTTGGTTAAGTGCATTTTTATTGAATGCAAAAGGCGCGAATGTTACCGCAGTTCTGGACGTGGATGATACAGATATGATTGAAACTGCAACAACAGCAGGCATCACTGTAACAAGAGGTACTATGCCAGTTCGTGCCAACTCAAATGGCGGCACTTTGTCTGCTATCGAACTTGAAAATGCAACTCATAAATGTGAGCTCTGCATTATCACCGGCAACGCAAAACCGGCTTACGATATCCCCTACCAGCTTGGGGCAAAGCTCACACTTGATCCAGCACGCGGCGGCTTTATTATCGACAGAAAATGGGAGAATCAATCATGAACAAAACCATTCTCTGTAACTGTGAAGATGTAACTGTTGATGATGTCAATGCAGCATTCAATGATGGATTTACAGAACTCGAGTCGTTGAAACGTTACACAGGTTGTGCCACTGGCCCTTGTCAGGGTAAAGGTTGCTTGAGTGAAACTGCTGAATTGCTAGCCGAATTGCGTGGCGTAAAACCGGAAGAAATTCCGCCGATGAATGTGCGACCACCAACCGAACCACTCACCTTCGGACAATTGGCTGCATTGGAAGTCCCAGAACCTGCGGAGGAAAAATAATGATCCCTCTGCCAACTGGAAATGTCCCTGAAACTGCTGATGTTGTCATAATTGGTGCCGGAATCAACGGCCTTGCGCTGGCTTATGAGCTGAGCTTGCGTGGCGTAAAAAACATTGTTGTCGTTGAGAAAAACTATATCGGCAGTGGCTCAACTGGCAGATGTGGTGGCGGTATAAGACAGCAATGGACCACTAAAGAAAATGTCAGATTGGCTCAGGAGTCGGTTCAGCTTTATCAGGAAATGGCAACTCATCTCGGCTACCAGACTTTCTTCCGCCAGGGTGGCTACCTGATGGTAACTGAGGATGAAAAGCATCTGCCTGGAATGAAGGATGCTGTAAAACTGCAAAACAGTTGCGATGTTGCTACTGAATTCATGTCTCCAGAGGATTGTTTGAAAGTTGCGCCAGGACTGAATATCGAAAATATAAAGGGCGCTACATTTTGTGGAACAGACGGAACTGCCTACCCGTTTGCAGTTGTATGGGGATACGCAAAAGCGGCTAAAAAACAGGGTGCACAAATATTCCTGCGTACTGAATTGTCGTCAATAGAAACTGTCGATGGCAAGGTCACTGGAGTTACTACATGCCGAGGCAAAATTGCCACTCCTCTGGTTGTAAACTGTGCCGGACCCTGGGCCAGAACCTGTGCAGAGATGGTTGGCGTTGCGCTGCCAAACAAGCAGGAACGTCATGAGATAATGGTCAGTGAACCGCTGAAGCCATTCCTTGATCCGATGGTTATATCGCTCAGCAGTGGCATCTATTTCAGTCAAAGTATGCGTGGTGAAATTGTAGGTGGAATTGGCGATCCAACTGAGCCTGAGTGGGAATCAGCAGACCAGTTTGACACAAGCAGTCAGCTCAGATTTGCAATCCGATTTGCAAAAGCACTTACTAAATACTACCCCTCAACTTCAAGTGTGCGAATGATGCGACAATGGGCTGGCATGTACGATGTCACTCCAGACCATCGACCAATCCTGGGTGGCGTGGATGGCCTTGAAGGTTACCAGCATATCTGCGGATTTTCAGGTCATGGATTCATGCTGGCACCGGTTACTGCTCATCGGATGGCTGACAGCATTACAACAGGCAAACCTGATGAGCTGATCAATTCACTCTCATTGGACAGATTCGCAAAAGGTGTGAATATTGCCGATGGGTTTGTGGTCGGTTAACCGCAACTACTCTACAATATCATCCAGTCCAGCTCCAATTGGGCCAAAAATGAAATGAAAACTGTTTGCACGCAGTTTTTTGGGGACCGCTCTATAACTATCCAACACAATTTCAGACTTCTCACCCATAAACATTTTTATAATCCAGGCCGGAGTTTTGAACTCTGCTGGTTTTCCCATTGCCCTGCCCATCGCAACTGCAAATTCATTCATTGTTGGAGGATCGGGTGCTGTCGCATTTACCGGGCCTTCGTAGATTTCATTGTAGAGAACTTCAAGAACGATTGCTACCATGTCATCGATATGAATCCAAGGGACATATTGCTTGCCATTACCAATTGGACCTCCCATGAGAAATTTGTAAGGCAACATGAATCTTGACAGTGCTTTGCTGTTTTTTGCAAGGACCATTCCGATTCGCAATGTGACAACTCTGGCATTATCAACAGCTGTTGCGCAACTCTCCCACTCATAGGCAACTTTGCTCAAGTAACCGTTACCAGATTGATGTTCTTCATAAAGTGGTGACCTGTCACCTTTGCCATAATACGCAACTGAAGATGCAGAGATAAAAGTTTTAACTGTTTTGGATTCTTTGATTGCATTGGCAAGATTGCGTGTTACAGAGAGTCTGCTTTCGCGAATTTTGCGTTTCTTCTTTCCTGTCCATAGTCCATCGGCAATCGGTTCGCCGGCAAGGTTTATAACAGCATCGCATTCTTTGACAAGATTCTGCCAATCGCCAGGCACAGTTGGATCTGCCTCATGGATTTCGGTGATCCCATTAAGCACACTCTGGGCATTAATTTTATCGCGAGTAACTGTAACTATTTGGTTATTCCGCTGGACGAGAGCTTCAGTTACAGCTCTGCCAATCAAACCTGTTGCACCTGTTATAAAAATTCGCATCATTACTCCTTTTGCAGGCATTGTAATTGAGTATTATGTTGGTGTCGAGAATTTTGCGCAAAACACTTGAACGGAGAATTATGAATTATCAGTTCATCGAATGTGACGTATTCGATTCAATTGCAACCATTACTTTCATGGACAGCGATACACCTGTCAGTGGACTGACCGATGAGCTGCTTGACCTGCTTCTACGCCTGCAGGAAGACCGTGCTGTCCGGGTTATTGTATTCAATGACAAAGAAGGAAGTTTCAATTTTAATTTCGATGCTGTAACAATTGCCGAGCAACGCGCAGATGATGAAGCCACAGGTGAGTTCTTTGCTGACCTTGAAGAGATTCGTCAAATAATAACTTTGATGCAGGAATCCCCCAAACCTGTTGTAGCAGTTATCAACGCTGAAGTGAATGGCGGCGGTCTTGGGCTGATTGCTGCATGTGACATGAGGATTGCTTCAAAAAGTGCAACATTCACAGCTGCTGATATTCGCACTGGTATCATGAGTGATTGGGGATTGACCAGCACTCTACCTAAACTTGTTGGCAATGGAAAAGCTCTTGAACTTCTGCTCTCTGGCAGAACAGTCCCGGCTGAAGAGGCGTATACTATTGGATTAGTTGACAGAATTATCGATGGCGAATCCGTTGATGAATTCCTGGATCATCTTACAACTCTCCCCCAACCTGCAGCACAACTGACTAAAATGGCTGTACAACAATCAGGACAATTTGATATAACTACCATGCTTTCTCTGGAAATGGAAGCTCAGCAACAATGCTGGGATGGCGAAGAGACATCGGCAAGTATGAAGGCAACAATAACTGGCGAAATTGTTAATTTCAATTTCACCGACAACCAAATCGACGAATAACTGGAGGCACGAAAAATGGGTCTGACTCTCATTGAAAAAATCATCAGTAATCACTGTGACCAAGTAGTAAAACCTGGTGATACCGCAGACATGCGTATCGATATCAAAGCAGCACGCGACTTTGGTGGCGCAAATGTTGTGAAAAACCTCAAAGCAAACGGGCTGAATGTTGCTGACCCTGAGACAACAGTTTTTACTTTTGACTGCAACCCTGGCGGATCTGATCAGGGGTATGCTGCAAACCAGCAGACTTGTCGCGAATATGCTCGAGAAACTGGTGTTGGACTGCGCGATATTACTGATGGTATTGGAACTCATATTGCTCTGGAAGATGGATACATCGGACCGGGCATGACCTTTGTTTCTACCGATTCCCACGCAAACATCATGGGAAGTATTGGCGCATTTGGCCAAGGTATGGGCGATCAGGATATTGCCTATGCATGGGCTAGCGGCAAAGTCTGGTTCAAAGTTCCAAAGTCTGCAAAAGTTGTTCTGAAAGGAACTCCTGCTGCTGACGCCCATCCAAAAGATCTGGTTCTGAAATGTCTGCAACACTTTGGTGCAGGCGGATTACTTGGATATGCTGCCGAGTTTTATGGTGAGGCAATCGACAATATGAATCTGGCTGGTCGCATCACTTTTTCATCGATGGCAACTGAGATGGGAGCAATTATTGCTCTGCTCACTCCGTCAGAAAGTGTTATGAAAGAGTGGGAAACAATCTCAGGCCGCAAAGGTGAAATTGTATCAGCAGATGCCGATGCTCATTACGACATGATTGTTGAAGTTGATGTTGAAGGAGTTGGTCCGATGGTTGCCCGTCCAGGACATCCTGAAGACACTATTGCAATCAGTGAAGTTGCCGGCAGAAAAGTTGATTCAATATTTATTGGCTCATGTACAAACGGCAGAATTGAAGACTTGCGAATTGCAACCGAGATTCTGAAAGACAGGAAAGTTGCTCCTGGTGTTGTTTGCAAAATTGTTCCATCGACCAGAAGAATGTGGCAACAAGCTCTGGATGAAGGCTTGATTGATCAACTGATGAAAGCTGGTTGTCTGGTTGGAAATCCTGGTTGTGGTGGATGTGCAGCTGGACAGATTGGTCAAAATGGACCAGGCGAAGTAACCGTTTCAACTGGTAACAGAAACTTTGCAGGCAAACAGGGTAAAGGTGAAGTCTATCTTTCAAGCCCTGCAACTGCCGCTGCATGTGCGGTTACCGGTGTAATTTGCAGTGCTGGTACAATGCCTGATGAGACCGCTAATTTTGATGACAGACGCAAGGAAGCTGTAGCTTCTGAAGCTAAAGAAGTTGTAAATACTACTGAAAAGCCAACAGTTCTTAAAGGACGAGTCTGGATGGTTGGTGAAGACAATATTGATACCGATATGATCTTCCACAACAGATATCTTGCCATCACCGATCTTGATGAAATGGGTCAATACACTTTTGATAATCTTGAGGGTTGGGAAGATTTTGCGACCAAGGCAAAACCTGGCGACATAGTTGTAACTGGAGGTAACTTTGGTTGTGGAAGCTCAAGACAACAGGCAGTAGACTGCTTCTCTTCTCTGGGAGTAGTAGCACTTGTGGCTCAAAGTTACGGTTCAATTTATGAGCGTAATGCAATTAATGCCGGTATGCCAATTGTAGTCTCTGAGCTTATTGGCTCAGGCATCACCAGTGGCACAGAAATCTCTGTCAATCTGGAAACTGGATTGATTACATGGGATGGCGGCTCGCTAGAGGGTGATCCATTCTCTCCTGTTCAGATGGAAATTTACCAACGCGGTGGATTGCTTGCTGGATAGTTTTTTGTTCTTGCCCCTGCATTTTTTTGTGGGGGCATTTTTTGTGAAACAAACTACTACTTATTTCGTTATAGAACAGTCACTCAAACTGTTCAAGGAGATTCAATTGCGCCATTTCATTCTTTTTCTGCTGCTTGCAACCGCCTCTTTTGCTGCCGCTGTTCACCCAACACCTGAAAACAGGTTTTTTGATGTGGGTGCAACTGAGTTTGATATCTCTGTTGACGGCTCACTTGATGATTCTGCGTGGGATGATGCACTGGAAATATCGATGGACTATGAAGCAGACCCTGGCGAAAACGTACCAGCTCCTGTGAAGACAACTTGCTTCATTACCTACAATGAAGACGCGTTGCTGGTAGCATTTGATGCGAAAGATCCGAATCCATCGGAGATCAGGGCATCGATAGCTGATCGTGACACCCCTTTCAGAGATGATAATTGCGGAATAATAATAGACACTTTCAACGATGAAATTCGTGGCTTTGCGTTTATGGTTTCTGCTGCTGGAATTCAGATGGACCTATCCCGCAATGAAAATTTACGACAGAATGAGGACTCAACCTGGGATGCAATCTGGCAAAGTGCTGCAATTACAACAGACTCAGGTTATCAGGTTGAAATGCGCATCCCGTGGAGTGCAATACGTTTTCCAAATGGTAATGGGAAAAAAACTTTTGGATTTGCTCCACTTCGTTCTTATCCAAGAAATGTCAGGCATCAAATTTGGGCAATGCCTTACAACAGGGATATCAACGGCCTTCTGAAACAGGCTATGAAAGTTACCGGTTTTGAAAATATTTCTGCAGGTAGAAATCTGGAGATTCAACCAACTTTTACAGCTCAACGCAATGACGCAAAGAGTTCACCTGACAGCTCATGGGATAAAGGCCCAATCATGGGTGACACTGGCATCTCTGCACGTTGGGGAGTCACACCAAATATTAGCTTCAACGGCACAATCAATCCTGATTTTTCACAAGTTGAAGCAGATGAGTTACAGCTACAAATCAACACAAAATACGCACTATTTTACAGGGAAAAACGGCCTTTCTTTATGGAAGGTGCCAGTATTCTCAATACTCCTTTCCGAGCTGTTTACACAAGGTCAATTGCTGACCCATCCTGGGGCGCAAAACTTAGTGGAAAACAGGGAGCAACCTCATTCTCATTATTCACTGTTAGAGATCAACAAACAAATATTCTGCTTCCGAGTAATGAGCACTCTTCTGTCGAATTATTGGACAGGAACAATAACTCAGGAGTATTTAGAGCCCTGCATGATATCGGCAATGGATCATCAGTCGGTTTTCTTGGTACAGCCAGAGTTACAGATGGTTACTCGAATTATATTGGTGGAATTGATGGACTTTACAGAATTAACGATACCGACTGGGTTAAATGGCAATTCCTGACCTCCAATACAGAATACCCTGATGAGTTTGCGGCTGATTTTGGTCAACAAAAAACACTAACTGGCGATGCAATGGTTATTACTGCTGGCCATGAAGCCAGAAACTGGACTTTCTGGTCATCTATAATACGCAAAGACAAAGGATTGCGAGCTGACAACGGGTTTATCAACCGCGTTGACACAAAAGGGATTGATGGCGGAATCTGGCGTAACTGGCTTGGCAGCAGTGACAGCTGGTTCACACGCATTGGCATTGGAATTGAAGGTGAATACACTGAAGATACAAGTGGACAAATTTGTGACAAAATGATTGCTCTGGAGTCTTCATACAATGGACCAATGCAGACCGGCATCTGGACAATGCTCCGTGCCAATGAAGAACGATACGATGGCAGCAGCTACAAAATGAATTTCTTCAGGCTCCATGCAGGCTTCCACCCTACTGGCGATCTCTTTATCGGTCTGGGAATCAGACGTGGTGATGCTATTGACTATGACAACGGCAGACTCGGTTTCAGACTGGGAGGTGGTCCACGAATAGACTGGAAGATAACTGATAGTATCAAGTTCTATACTGATCTGACTCATGAACAACTGGATGTAGATGGCGAAGATTATTACACGGTAAATCTGCTGGATAACAGACTTGTATATCACTTCAACAAACAGACATTTATCAGAGCAACAGTCCAATACACTCACTCAGACTATAACCCTAATGTTGAAGAATCGCTATTTACCCAACTGCTGTTCTCATACAAGGTCAACCCACAGACAGTTTTGTTCCTTGGCTACAGCGATTACATTTATGGGGATAATGAGTGGGATATGTTCCGCACTGACAGGACTTTCTTTATGAAAGCGGCTTATGCCTGGCAGCCTTAGAGCTGGGACTTGTCAATCTTACCAGATTCATGCTTGGGCAGTTCACTGTGAAATTGAACTGCCTGAGGTATCTTGAACAACGCAAGTTTGGCTTTGCAATGCCTGAGGATATCGTTCTTTTCCAAGCTGTCTGCAACAACATGAGCCACGATTGCTTCACCCAGCATCTCATCCTGAACACCAATTACGCTGCACTCTGAAACTCCATCGATTTCCATTATGCATTCTTCTATTTCTTTGGCACTGACTCTGTTTGCTCCAGCTTTGATAAAGTTTTTGACTCGATCGACAACAAAGAAATAACCATCTTCATCCTTGAAACCAATATCACCAGTATAGAGAATGCCATCGCGCAAAACCTTGGCGGTTTCATCAGGATCATTCCAGTAACCTTGCATAATATTGTCGCCCGATGCCGTAATTTCACCCGATTCACCTGTGTCACAGACTGAGCCATCGCTTCTGCGAGCAACCAGCTCAACTCCAGGAATTGGAATGCCAATTGAACCATATTTTTGAGTCAGTTTTTCAGGCGGCAGGTAACTTAATCGCGCTGATGCTTCTGTCTGGCCATACATCACATAAAGATTAATTTCTGCTGGTATTGTCTCACGAATCTGTTGAGTAAGTGAAGGAGCCATTGCTCCGCCAGCTTGAGTCAGGTAACGCAAGTGAGGCCATTCCTGTTGTAAAAATTCAGTTCTGTTTACCAGGATGGAATAGTGACTTGGAACTCCTGAAAAACCGGTCACTTTTTCCTGCTGCATAGTCTCCAGAACTTTGGCTGGGAATGCGA
This sequence comes from uncultured Fibrobacteraceae bacterium, assembly GCA_964437115.1. GTDB lineage: Bacteria > Krumholzibacteriota > Krumholzibacteriia > LZORAL124-64-63 > LZORAL124-64-63 > JABIBH01. The sequence goes on from CAYTFE010000024.1 coordinate 11,305, forward strand.
ATCTATTGTCTATAACAACTCGTCCACCACATGAGATATGAGTCAGCAAAAGTGACAACCCAAAGGAGTAATGGAAAGGTAAAACAGAAAGCACACTGTCAGTTTTTCCAAGATTCAGGTAGCTCAAAATCTGATGAGTATTTGCAAGGAGATTCGCAGGTGTCAGAGTCACTCCACGAGGCTTACCAGTAGATCCACTGGTATAAATAATTACAGCGATGTCGCCATCAACAGTGGGCACTGAGTCAGCAGGCTCGAACTGATCAATTTCAAATTGAGGCAACCCGGAATCCAGTCTGGCGAGCAGTCTTTTGTCCCCGATGATTACTTTGGCATCGCAATCAGAGAGCTGAGCAAGGTGGCTGTCCTGTTTGTTTGCATTATTTAACAAAACGGCACAAAGACCTGCTTTTTGAATTCCGAAAAACGCTGCAACCCAATACACAGAATTCTCTGCAAGCAATGCAACTCTATCATTCTTTTTCAAACCACAGGTTTGCAACTTCACAGCCACAGAATTGGCTGCGATTTCAAGTTTGGCAAAAGTCAGATTGTTGTTATGAGTGACAGCAAAAGCAGTGGGTGATTTATCTGCCAACAAGTTGTGCAGATTCACTTTGCTTACCCCCGTTTAGTGTCGACAAATTTTGTGAGGTTATCTACAGAGTCCAGATTTTCCGGAACCAGTTCGTCATCGTTGATACTCAGTGACAAATCACCTTCAAGAAAGGCAACAAGTTCCATCACACCAACTGAATCCATGATTCCGTTATCCAGAAGGGACATCGAATCATTTTCAAGAGGTTTAGTGTCTCCAAATAAAAAATTCTCGACAATAAATTCTCTGACTTGGGTTCTTGTCTCCATTAACTTCTCCATGTTATTTGAGTTGCAGGTATTTTAGTTGCTGCAAGTCTGTCCGTCAACTCATGACCAAATTGTCTGGCCAAGATTTTCCCCGACAACACAGCTATAAACGCCATATTATCGCGTGTGCTTGTCAATTTTCCTGCCTGCCACTTTTTTAAAAGCATTCCGGTTTTGCTGCTGTCAAAAATATCGTCTTCAGGAAATTCCAGGTCTCTGAAACTGCTGGAATCCGGAGCTCGATACGGTTGCTTCTCACGATTCACAATATCTGAAGGCAACAGGTCGGCAACAGATTTTCTGAGCAGCTGTTTTTCAATCAAAGAGTCCATTTTTACCGATGCCGGAACCGTAGCAAGCCAGTCACTCAGCCGATGATCCAGGAACGGGAATCTACCCTCAACAGTATTACCCATCAGCATCCTGTCGCCCTGTGAACTGAGCAGGTAACCAGGCAAAAACAGTGCCATCTCAAGGTATTGGGCTTTTGAAACAGTCCCCCAGCTTGAGAATCGTTCTGGCAGTTGTTCAATCAACCGCTGCTCAAGAGTTTCAGTCACTGGTTCAGCGAAGAGCGCAGTCAGCGACTGACTATTCGCCCACCGCGGTCTATGAGAAAAGAATGGATCATCAAGATCATCCAGACCGTTACCATAAAACTTGTTCAGAAATGCTGGCGGCGATTTCTTCAGATATGGATACAATCGAGTCAAAAGTGCAGGCCTTGAGGTAGAACTTATGTCCCTTGCCCAGAAAGCACGAACTTTTGCCTCTCTGAATATGTTGTAGCCGGCAAAAACTTCATCGGCGCCTTCACCGGTCAGTACTACTTTGTAATCGTTATCTCGCACAAGTTTTGAAAGTTGATAAAGTGGAGTTGGCGCAGTGCGTGTCAGCACAGATTCCGTGTGCCAGACAATATCTTCAAATCGATCTGCAATATCTGCATCACCAACAGAAACCGATGTATGTTCAGTCCCTAGATGATCTGCCATTTGTTGCTGCCACTTTGATTCATCGTATTCCTGATTCTCAAAACCGACAGAAAATGTTCTTAAAGAAGTAACACCTGAATCCAGTACCAATGCCGAGGTTGCAGAAGAATCCAGCCCACCACTCAGATAAGCACCAACCGGTACATCTGCCCGCAGACGAATTGTTGTGGCATCGCTAAGAAGCTCACGGGCTTTTTCTGCATAATCATTGCGATCTTTATCGCTTACAAATAAACTGTCTTCAGCGGCATCGCAAAAATCAGGAGACCAGTAGCGCTCGCTCTCCATTTTTCCAGTGCCGATGTCAACAACAGCGGTATGCGCAGGCGGCAACTGCTCAACATTTGAAAACTGAGTTCTCGGTGGCAGATTGGCCCAGTAATGCATCACTTCAGCCATTGCCGATGGATCAAGTTCTGGTTTGAAACCGGGGAATCCACATATCGATTTTACTTCCGATGCAAAAATAAGGTGTCCGTTGAACATGGTATAATAAAGTGGCCGGATACCGAATCTGTCGCGTGCGAAGAACATTTTGTTCTGATTGATGTCATAAATTACAAAAGCAAACTGGCCATTGAATTTCTCAACACACTGTCTGCCCCACTGTAGATATGACTGAATAATTACTTCAGTATCGCTACTGGTTTTGAAGGACCTGCCAAGAGATTCCAGCTCGCTGCGCAACTCTATGTAATTGAAAATTTCACCGTTGAATGTTATCCAGCTGTTGTCAGAGGACATCGGTTGCTGGCCGGTGGCGATATCGATAATTGATAACCTGGCGTGGCCCATAAATACTTTTTCATTCTGCCAGGCACCGAACTCTTCGTTACCACGATGTTGTAGCGCACCAATCATTGTGGCAGCATCAAAATCGAGCTGACCATTAAATGATATTGCACCACAAATTCCGCACATTCTATTGCTCCATCGCTTTGATTAACATATCTGCTACCGCACTGACTTCTTCCTCTGTATTGCTGTGTCCAAGAGACAGGCGGACAACTCCGTGTGCTACTTTTTCACTCAATCCAATAGCTTTTTGCGTTGCCGACATTGTTGCAGTGCCACTGTGACAAGCTGCTCCAGTTGATGCAGCAAGATCAGAACATCTGGCCAGTATATCGCCACCTATTTTGCCAACAAACGAGACACTCAGAGTGTTGGGCAACCTGTTTTCCGGATGACCAACCAATTGCACGCTGTGACCCAGTTGAGCAGAAAGTTTCTGCCACAACAGATCTCGCATTGCTTCAACTTTTCCAATTTCAGACAGCTTCCGCTGAGCAACTTCACACGCTGTACCCAGTGCAACAGCAAGCAACGCAGACTCAGTGCCAGCTCGTAAACCATGCTCATGGCCTACGCCATGAATTATCGGCTCAATTGGAGTCATCGATTTCACAAATAGCGCACCTATACCTTTAGGTGCATGTAATTTATGACCAGCTATTGTAATCATATCGGCAGGAAGATTGTTAACTGTAATTTTACCAGCACTTTGACAGGCATCCACATGCATCAATCCGCCACACGATTTTACCTGTTCGGCAATTTCTGTAATTGGCTGAATTGTTCCGATTTCATTGTTAGCGTGCATAATAGACGCCAGCAACAAACCGTCTTCACAATTGAATTCAACAGTTCCAGTTCCATCTACACCGACAACGGAGAGCTCTGCTCCCTGTCGTTCCAGAAATCTGGCCGGCTGAATTATTGATGGGTGCTCAATTGCCGATATCACCAGCTTCTTGCGGGTTCTGTTCTGAAAATACCATGCGCCTTTAAGAGCCAGATTATTGGACTCTGACCCACCGCTTGTAAAAACAATTTCCTCAGGTTTTGCGCCCAAAAACTCAGCTACTTTTTCACGAGCCTCTGCAACGGATTTTCTTGCCGGTGCTCCAGCCCAATGGTTATTAGATGGATTTCCATACGCCTGTTCAAGCAGTGGCAACATTGCATCACGCACTTCAGGGTCGATAGTGCAGCTGGCGTTGTTGTCGAAGTAATATTTCATCATCGTCCAAGTTCAGCCAAAAACTCTTTTACATATTCAATGGCTTCTTCAGGAGTGCCGGCTAATTTCCACTTTCCAGCACCGCATCGATCCAGAAAATCAGAACCAGGATCAAAACCAAGCAAAACTACAGGTCGCTCAAAACGAAGTCCCATTGCAATCTCGCTCATTGTCCCACCTGAACCCGCGCACGCAATTACCACATCACTTGAAAGGACATTCACAATATTTCGACCGGAACCAAGCCCTGTTGGAAGCACATAATCCAGGTATTCAGATGCAAACTGCCTGTCATCTTCAAACAACACGCCAATTGTGGTGCCGCCTGCTTCTTTTGCACCTTTTGACGATGCGTCCATAACTCCAGCAGGCCGGCCACCATTAAGCAACGTCCAGCCGTTCTCTGCAATCAATCTGCCAGCATTATAAGCGAGTTGAACTGTATTTTCATCGGCCTGACAGCCACCCATTATCCCGATTACCGTTTTGCGCATTTATTTTTCCTTTGTGTTGATTAACGAAACGTCCACGTGAATGTACCATACTATGACACGCACTGCATAATGTAATCAAGTTTCCAGCACTATTATCTCAAATTGAGTTGATGAAGTATTTTCCCCACGTGGGGAATTTTGAGCTGTGGAATATGTGACTATATATATTTACCTGAAAAGGGTTTTAATTTCTCCCCAACTCTTCTCTTCGTTCGTTACAGGTCCTTCTGAATTTATAGATGCAATCCCATGCTTCAATACCATAAGTTGAGCTAATTCGTGTTGCTATGAGGTATGCATGGACCGTAGTGGGAGCCGTGGCATATTGAACATTTTCAATTGCCCCCTCATCAAAGTAAATCCCTAAAGAATTAGGATCTGGCGCGGTTTGGCCAATTGCAGAGATACTTAAAGTCAAAAACAAGATACTAAAGACAAAGATTTTCATTTTTCTCTCCTTGATAATTAATTAAGATATATTCTCTCACAAATGAAAGACACTTGTCAACTAACTGGATTATTTTCGGCTTCTCAGCGCCCCCTTTTTAATGTCCCCCGACCATATTTTTCAGCAAGTTTGTCCATTACCCTATCGATCTTTTTATCTTCTTCTTTATCTTTGTCCTGAAACAGATTGCCCTGAATAGCCTGATCGGAAAAACCGCTGACAGTTACTCCAACCAGCCTTATTGACCTGCCCCCGCGTTTGAGTTTTGTGTCAAAAAGGTCCCATGCAACATCGCGGATTTCTATGGTGGAATCTGTTGGAACAGGTAAAGATCTGGCGCGAGTGTTGGTTGTAAAATCTGCAAAACGGGCTTTTAGTGTGATTGTTTTGCATTGCAAATCGGATCGACGCAGCCGCCATGCAACTTTGTCTGCCAGGCTGGCAATTACATGCTTCAACTCCTCTGCATCTGAAATATCTTCGGCAAAAGTAACTTCATTGCCGATAGATTTTGCGCCGCTGTCCGGAATTACCGGTCGGTCATCCACTCCAACAGCAAGAGCTCGCAAGTGAGTAGCGCGTTCTGCTCCGATTAAAATTTCCAGCGCAGCTGGTGAGTAAGCCAACAGATTGGCAACAGTTTTCACACCAACACCTGCCAGCACTGCATCGCACTTTTTGCCAACGCCCCACAGTCTGCCAACTGGCAATCCGGCAAGAATCTCTTTCTCCCGGCCTTTTGGAATTACAACAAATCCATCCGGTTTATCCATATCACTGGCAAGCTTTGCCAGAAACTTGTTATGTGAAATTCCAACCGATGCGACCAGCCCGGTCTCTTGTAGAATCTGATCCTTTATTTTGCGTGCGATTGTTTCCGCATCGCCAAAAAGTTTAAAACAGCCAGTAACATCCAGAAAAGCTTCATCCAGACTCAGTGGCTCAACCAAAGGAGTGAAACTGTCAAAAATGGAGCCAATCTGGTGGGAAACTTCTACATACCTGTCCATGTTGCCACGCAAAAAAATGCCGCCGGGACAAAGTTGTCTTGCCCGGGCGGCACTCATGGCGCTGTGAACACCAAATTTTCTAGCTTCATAACTCGCTGCTGAGACAACTCCTCTGCCTTCGGGAGTACCGCCAACTATGACCGGCTTCCCTCTGTATTCAGGATTGTCCAACTGCTCAACCGATGCAAAGAACGCGTCCATATCCAGATGGATTATGGATCGATCTTTCATATACTACTCCACAGTGATTGAGGCTTCTTCAAGAATCACTTTGTAGAAGTAACCTGCACCAAAATCTTTATCAATAGTAAGTGTTCCTGTTACCAGAGCAGTATCGCCAGCTTTGGCCATATCAGCTGAAGTGACAGTCAGATCGTTGCTGCCTTCTTCACCAGTACCATCACGAAGATGCAACCAGTTGCGATCCATAATATTTGCACTGGCTTTAACTACTTTTGCTCGCAGTGTAACTGTTTTTCCAGCCAGTTCAGTTCTGTTCTCAATAATGTGAGAAACAGTGAAGCCACCGTCAGGGACTGAGATGCCATCGAAGCTGAATTCAGTATTTGTTTTAGAGAGATTAGCGTGTGCTTTTTCCACTTCCTGTGCAACAGCAGTTTCCATTTCACTACCAGGAGTTATGTAACCGCTGATGAAATAGATTTCATCAAACGCTTTATCCAAGGTTTTGCTATTAAAATCGTTCATCAGCATTGGATTTGTCAGTTCATATTCAGTGCCGATTTCCAGCTCGGAAACTGGACCAGCAGCCCAAACTTCGCTCTCTTGAATTTGCATCAATGCATATGTGTATCCACCTGAATCCATTGATTCAATAACAGTTCCAACCAAACCTGCCGGTTTAGCAGTTTCCTGTTTTTGCATTGCAACTGGTGGCTCACCTTCTGGCTTGCTATTACAACCTGCAACCAGAGCCAGAACCATCAAAACTAAAATCATTTTCTGCATTTTATCCTCCTGAAGGGTGATTATTGTCTGTAGTTACAATAAAGTATGTTTCCTGAATTGCAAGAGAGTGTTACATTCTTTTGCATATTCGCAACAAGGAAACAGACAGAATGGGGATTTCATGCGCAGAATGATTAGAATCGGTAATGCAGGTGGCTATTGGGGCGACGACTTATCAGCTCTCAAAAGACAACTCACCGGTGGCAAGCTGGACTATATAACCATCGATTTTCTGGCCGAAATCACTATGTCAATCCTGCAGCAACAACAAAATCGTAACCCTGAACTGGGCTATGCTGGCGATTTCCTGGGACAACTTGAAGAATGTCTTCCCCTGATTGTTGAAAAGAATGTCCGCGTAATTACCAACGCAGGTGGCATCAACCCTATTGGTCTTGGTAAAAAGATTCGCGCTCTTGCCAAAAAAATGGGCTACGACATGAAAGTTGGCGTTGTTTACGGCGACGACATTGTTGATGCTCTGCCAGAGCTTGAAGAAGCTGGCGAAAAGTTCACCAACATGGAAACCGGCGAGAACTTTGATGTTGCTCGCGACAAAGTAACCACTGCGAACATATATTTTGGTGCTGATCCTGTTGTGAAGGCACTCGATGAAGGATGTCAGATTATTGTTACTGGCCGAGTAACTGACACCGGTATCACTCTGGCTCCGATGATTCATGAATTCGGTTGGGCTTTTGATGACTGGGACAAGATTTCAGCAGGTATCATCGCTGGCCATATTATTGAGTGTGGAACCCAGGGCGCTGGTGGCAACATAACTGACTGGGAAGATGTCCCCTCCTTCCATAACATGGGCTACCCAATTATCGAGATGAGCAAAGACGGTACTTTTGTTGTTACAAAGCACAAAAAGACCGGTGGGCTGGTTAATGAGAAATCGGTCAAGGAACAGCTGCTTTATGAAATGGGTGATCCAAACAGGTACCTTGCTCCTGACGGTGTTGCAAGATTCGATACAATTCAGCTTGCAGACCTGGGTAATAACAGAGTTCGTATAAGTGGTATTAAAGGTGAGCCAAGACCTGAGACTTTAAAAATATCGATGGCATACAACGACGGTTTCAAAGCTTCCGGTTCAATACTTGTCTGTGGACCTGATGTTGAGAAGAAAGCTGCTGCAATCAGCGATGCATTCTGGCATCGATTGAATACAAAATTTGATGCTACTCACACAAGCCTGGTTGGCACCGGTAGTATCTGGCCCAAATCAACTGGCAGGACCAAGCCAAATGAGGCGCTTATAAGGTTTGGTGTGCGTGATCAGGATAAAAAGAAGGTTAACGAGTTCGGGATGCTCCTGCCTGCCCTGATTCTAAGTGGCCCAAGCGGCATGGCTGTAACTGGTGGTCGACCAAAACCTTCTCAAGTTGTTGCCTACTGGCCAGCACTGATAGACAGAGATCTTGTACTGCCAAAAGTTACTATTCTGCCAACAAGTGGTCGTCAGAAAAACTTCACAGTCAAGCCTCCGGTCGTAAACCTGGAGAACAAAGCACCAAAGCCTGCACCATTGACACGAAAAGTTAAGATTGCTGGTAAAACCAAAAAAGTACCTCTCCGCACTTTGGCATATGCCCGCAGCGGAGACAAAGGTGATACTTGCAATGTAGGTGTACTGGCCAGGACCCCGGAAATCCATCAGTGGCTTGTTGGTTATCTTACTGTAGCAAAGATTAAACGTTTTTTTGACGGCATTGTGCTTGGTAAGGTCACCCGGCACGAGATGCCAAATCTCCATGCATTGAATTTTTTACTTGAAGAAACCCTGGGTGGTGGTGGTACAGTGTCATTGATGCTGGATCCACAGGGTAAAACTTTATCCCAAGCTCTTCTGGAAATGGAAGTTAGCGTTCCAGCAAAATTGATTAGAGGTTTATAACAATACTAAAGTCGTTCTTCTGTTTGACGAAAGAAGGAGCATGAAAACGACAACCTATTTCCACAGATCGTACAGAACTGCCGGCAAGGCAGGTTTCCTGCACACCTTCTTGCTATTTGTACTGGTCCTCGCTCTAGACGGAGCAATTCTCGCCTATCATCACGATTTACTATTTAAATTCAGTTCATTTGTGCAGAATATTTTACTGCGCTGTGGAGTTGGTGCTGTAATTCTTGATTGGGCTTTTCTCCCTCAGGTAATTAAATCACTGCCGGTGATTGATTCGGTTTGCGTGTTCCCCACTCAATTCGTGTCATTGATCAACTTTGCGGCATCGGTGCTGATTATCACTCTGGTTCCCGGTGCCAAAATAATGCCGAGATCCTTTGTAATCTACCTGGTCTTCCTTTCAATATTGACAGCTATTTCATCGCTGTTCTTTACCTTTGTGCCACACCTTTTCCCATATGATATAGTCGATTTTTCAATTCTCTACATAGGTTCACAACTTGGAACATGGTTGCTGATGCCAATTGTAATGGGGTTTGTTTTAACACCGCTACCTGCCCCATCTCTTGAAAAATTCGGAATCATCCTGGCGACACTGGCCTATTCAATTGTCTTTGGAGCAATTCGATACGCCGCGCTGATGCTAATCCTCAACAAACTTTCAGTATTGCATATGGCAGCCCTTTATTTCTCACTCGGACCTCTTGTGGACTTTATTTACATAGTTGCTATCTACTCACTCTATGTAAATAAAATCGCAGTCAGGCTCGACCAAAAACCGGAGACGTGGCGATGGTTGTTCTAATACTAAAAATCATCATCCTGTTTGTTGTTGCGATAATGGCTATCTATGCCTCACGCCACTACATATTTACAATAAACAGACTACGTGGTGTACAACGGCTCTATTATCAGGATCTTGTAGACAGCAATCTGCCTGCAGTTACTGTCCTGGTCCCAATGCACAACGAGGAAAAAGTTGCTACACAATCTATGGAAGCACTTTTAAATTGCGATTACCCTTCCGACAAACTGGAAATCATTCCAATCAATGATCACTCCAGTGACGCAACTCGTGAAATTCTCGACAAGTTTGCTGCTGAAAACAAACATATAAATCCGTTGCACAGAGATGGCGAAGATCGTGGTAAACCAGCTGGCCTGAATGAAGCAATGGTGATTGCTACTGGTGAAATCATTATCGTTTTCGATGCTGATTACCTGCCAAACAAAGGTGCTATCAGGGATCTTGCAATCTCATTCAAGGACCCTGAAGTTGGGGCAGTTATGGGTAGAGTTGTTCCAATCAACACCCGTAAGAACCTGCTGACCAGACTACTGGATCTTGAACGCAGTGGCGGCTATCAGGTTGACCAGCAAGCCAGACACAATATGCACTTGATGCCTCAATACGGTGGTACTGTTGGTGGATTCAGGCGAGAACTGGTTCTGGCTCTTGGCGGTTTTGATCATCGAGTTCTGGCTGAAGATACTGACCTTACTTTCCGACTGGTTCTGCGTGGCTGGAAAATTGTCTACGCAAACAGAGTTGAATGTTATGAGGAAGCTCCTGAGACCTGGCAAGTTCGCGCTAAACAGATCAAGCGTTGGAGTCGTGGCCACAATATGGTCATGTTCAGAAACTTCAGACCGTTATTGAAATCAAAGTGGCTGACAAAATCTGAAAAATTTGATGCTGTCCTGTTGCTTACAATTTATATCCTGCCTGTAATCTTGTTTATCGGCATTGTAGATTCCATCGCTCTTTTCTATCTGGGAGAAATGCAGATTTGGGAAAGCTTATTGGTCTTCTTTACAGTTGCCGCATATAACTCCTTTGGAAACTTTGCTCCGTTTTATCAGATTGGAACTGCATCACTACTTGATGGCACAAGTCATCGTGTGAAGCTGCTGCCTTTCCTGATGTTCTACTTCCTGATGAATATCTGGACTATTACTGCCGGATTTTTCCAGGCAATTGGGGATCGAGTGTCGAACAGGAAAATAACCTGGGATAAAACAGCTCGATTCAGGAGGAATGAATAATGAAAAGACTTTTCCCCCTGATTGTAGTTTGCCTCGCAGTATCAGCAATAATTGGTGTTGGAGTTACCAGTGCAACAAACAATGTTGTAAACGACTCCAACCTGTATGTTGATAACATCAACACGCCGACAGATACGCCTCCATTTCAACCCTGGATGCCGTTTGTCATATTATCTACGTTCACTCTGATGATTGTGCTGCCATTTATTCCTGGCCTGACAGAAGTCTGGAAGCCTAAGGACAGATACCCATTGCCTATCGATATGGATTACAGCCGTGATCCAAGATACCTGGGAAAATCTGCACGCAAAATCTTCAAACGAGGGCTCAAAGGAAAATCCGACCAGCCTGGTACCCATACAATTACATTCAGTACCGATGAAGTTGTGGAAATCAGCAACAAACGCAAAGTTGCCGACGACACAGTAGTTACAAATGTTTTGTATATAAATGAAGAGTTGGAATCGGAACCTGGTGTCCATTTTGAGAACGATATCTACTCTCTGGGTGAAGTCGTAATTGGCGAGAACAACCTGGTGCGAACTATCGCCGGAGATGGCAACATTACTCTTGGCAAAGGGAGTACAGTTGTCCGCTGGATCGATTCCGAAAAAGACATTTCCGTTGAGCCCGGATGTGATCTGGGTCACAGCACTTCTGCAGCTGGTTCAATTAATCTGACCAACGATGTTCACTTTCGCAGATTATTTGGTGCACCTGTTTCTACAGGGAAAAGTAAAACAGGCTCAATACAGTCTTCGGTGCCTGTAGTTTATCCTGATGAGATTGATAATATTGCTGACATCGCAACTTACAAACCATCCGACACTGAAATTGAGAGCGGCCACACTACATCTAAAAGCATTATTGCTGACCACGATGTAACAACTGGTGACAACTGCACATTTGGTGGATCAATCAAGTGTCATGGTGATCTGGAAATTGGCGATAACTGCACAGTCAGTGGCAACCTGTTTGCTGAAGGGTGTCTGACTATCGGCAAGAACTGTAAAATCAGAGGCTCGGTTTTCAGTCAGTGTGGAGTAACAATTTCTGAAGGTTCACAAGTTGGGGTTCCCGACGAATATGTATCGGTAATTGGTAAACAGGCGATTGTGCTAAAAGAAAACATCAACATCTTTGGTTACCTGTTAACTGAAGGCCAAGGAGTTGTACAATGTTAGCAAACGGCTTTAAAATAATAGTTATGATTTTATGCCTGGTCTTCCTGCTGGTTGGCCTTTTCCAGATGCGCGATGACTTCAGTTTCTCAAGTGACGATACAATCCGCGTTGTACTGGCCTTCAATCCAAGACATGCTGACACAAGTGAAAGTTCAATGGCTGGCTTTGAAAGTGTGCTTGATGAAGAAGGTGTCTCCCATGAGCGGCTGGATCAATATTCATTACTGAATGCAAATCCATCCAAACTGGTTAACACAGTGCCGGTAATTATTCTGCCCGATGGTGCCTGTAAAATCATGAACTCCTCTTTTGAGCCATGGTTCAGACAATATATCGAAGCTGGTGGTAACCTGCTGCTTACTTTCGATTCCGGAGTTCAGAATCTTAAAGGCGCATATCTGCCTAACAGCTTTTTCAGCAACCTGGCTGGTGTGCAACATATTCACTATTACGCATCGAGTGAAAAATCTTATGCGTCAGGTGTTCTGCAGTTTGCGAACAAGACATCGGCATCAAGATGTCAGGTACCAATGGGCAAGCTTGACGAGGACAACATTCTCAACGGCTATGGCTATGGTGATCTGAAATACCCTGCGGCTCGCAGTAAAATAATTCCTGACAGCAACACCAAAGTCTTTGCCAGCATAGTTACTGACGATGGCGAAAAATTTCCAGCAATCACAGTTCGTGAAATGGGCAAAGGTAAGTTGATGTACGTCAACCTCCCTCTCGGTCACTTGAAAAGCCACGGTGACGACCTTCTTTTACGCGGCATATGCAGAACTCTGATATTTGACTACGCGGAAGTGCCGCACTTGATGAGTACTCCAGGTGGAATTGGTGGAGTCGTTGTGAACTGGCATCACGATTCCAATGAAGACTGGCGATTCATGGAGCAGATGAAGGAAACTGGTATACTGCGCGATGACCTGGAATATTCCATGCATATCACTGCTGGTGACAGCCGCGATACTAAAGGTGACATGTTGGGCTTTGATGCTTGTGGGCCAGGAAAACCGTATGTGGAAATGCTTATGAATTACGGGCAGATTGGCTCTCACGGTGGTTTGTATCACAACTGGTTTGCCTGGAGCATTGAGGATGGGTCTCTGGATGCATCTGGTATCGATTATCACATAACCCGTAACAGTAAATGTCTGAGTTCAATCACTGGCCGGCCAGTTACTGAATACTCAGCTCCAAACGGAACTCATCCGCAACCGATGATGACTGAGATTCTGGAATCACAAGACGTTGTGGCATATTACAACACTGGAGACAGTGGAAGTGCACCAAACAGATTTTTCCAGAACGGTGAAATGCTAAGCGACAAGATGATTGGATTTCCTGTAATGCCGTATGCTGAAGTGGCATCGATGGGTGAAATGGACGCTGCAGGTTACAGTGCAGAGCAAGTTGAAAAGTGGTTGAAAGATACTGCCCGCTATTGTGCATACCATCGTACAGTGCGAATGATTTACTCTCACCCTTATGACCTGTTCGAGTATGAAAACACTGAACAATACATTAAGCCGTTTTTGAACTGGCTCGACATGATGGAGATCATGCAGGACAAAGGCAAACTTCAAGTCAAACCGATGACCTATTTCGCTGAATTCCTGTTACACATGTTGGAAACTGAATACAGTTTTAATATCGATGATAAAGGGCTGAAGGTTGAACTGCAAAACGATGCCGGGTTGAAAGATATTACTTTTTCAGTCTCTGCTGACAAGTGGTTCGCACCAGTTTCTGCCGATGTTTCTGCAACAACCAGCCTGGGACAACATTTCATAACTGTTACTTCAGATATAAAAAGCCTTGAGCTGATCTGCCTAGAAAACCAGGAGTAATAAATTGCGTAAACTGATTCCATTTCTAATACTGCTACTGGTGACTCCCCTGTTTGCCGGCAATACTGCTGAAGAGCGGGCAATGATAATTGAGTCTCTTAATTACAGACTAGACGTTGATTTTCGATTCGATCAGCTTGACCCTGAACCACAATACGGAAACTGGAGTGGCGCAACTGCAACTCTTTATGCAAGACAATCGGAAAAGTTTGTTCCATTTATAACTACCGGTCTTTCAGGTCGTGGTGTTTCCGGTGACGACAGCTTTTTGGGCATCGGTGCATACGCAGTTCTCACTGATGGAATTTCAACCTATACAGCGTTCACCAAAGGGTCAGAGAGTGATTTTGTGCCCGATTATCGCATCGATCATTTCTTTAACTTCATTGATGGACCGCTGACAATTATTGCCGGTGCAGGATATATGAAAAGTTATCGTGGACATGAGGATTACATAATTTCATTTGGCCCTCGATACTGGCAGGGACCACTGGTTCTGGAATACATGCACTCAATTAATTACAGCTCTCCAGGTGGACATGAATCAAGCTCCAACCTGTTCACAGCCGGTTACGGTTCTGAAGGAAATTCCTGGGTTTTCCTCACTTTTAAATTCGGTGACGAAGCGTACACAGCAACCTATGTTGATCCATGGGAAGATGTTCATCACGATGTAATTGAAATGTCTGCCAGCTTCTCACGCTGGTTTGGCCCAACCTGGGGTCTGAAATTGCATACAGGTTATCTGGATTTGAAACCTCACGATGATGGCTATAGCAAGCTCACTGCAGGGTTCGGAATATTCAAGGAATTTTGACACAAATTCTGGTTTTTATGGTATGTTGTGAGAGATATTGAAACTATAGTTTAACATAGGAGGCAATGAAGATGTTTGGCGCCATTGCCGGCGATGTCATTGGATCCGCATATGAATGGAACCCCGTAAAGACCACTGACTTCCAGCTATTTACCGACAAAAGTTACTTCACAGACGACACAGTTCTCACCGTAGCAACAGCAGCAGCTCTGACCTCTGATATGGGATATGCCCAGGCGTATCGATATTTTGCGCTCACCAATCCAGGCGCAGGATACGGCAGCATGTTTGAACGCTGGGTTACCAGCAACGATCAGGAGCCTTACAACAGCTACGGCAACGGTTCAGCAATGCGAGTTGCACCAATAGCCTGGGCTTTTGAATCGATAGAACAAGTACTGGCTGAAACCAAGAAAAGTGCCATGGTAACCCACAGTCATCCTGAGGGAATCAAAGGCGCACAGGCCACCGCCACAGCTATTTTCATGGCTAGACACGGGATCAGCAAAGAAGCTATCAAAAACTATGTGACTGCGCATTTTGGTTATGATTTGGACAGAAAGCTGGATGACATAAGGCCTGATTACAGGTTCGATGTCACATGCCAGGGCTCTGTTCCTGAAGCAATTATCGCTTTTTTAGAAGGCACAAGCTGGGAACATACAGTCAGGCTGGCAGTTTCTCTTGGCGGCGATAGTGACACTCAGGCAGCCATTGCAGGTAGTATTGCTGAGGCATTCTACGGTTCTGTGCCGCAGGAGATTATGGAAAAAGTCACTCCACTGCTGACCAGGGATTTACAGGAAATCATGGACCGCTTTGTAAAGTCGTTTATGAAGGACACCAAGTTGACCGGAGCTTATTAGCCCAGGTACTTTTTAAGTAATCCAGCAAACAGTGCAGGCACTGCCTGCATAGCCTCAGGTGTTTCCACAAAAGCTACTCGCATCTGTGTGCGACCAGGATTTGGCGCTCCATCCGGAACGGAATAGAAGCCAGCCATCGGAGCTGTCAGCAAAGTAAGAGACTTGCCATCAACAGTAACCTCTCCCTCACTTGCACACCATTTTACAAACTCAAGAGCTGAGAAATTTTCGTCCACAGTGTTACGCAAATCGATTACCGAATAAAGCGCTGCATCAGGACTTGAGACTATTGCATCCGGCAGGACTTCTTGCATGCCACCTTTGAATGCGAAAAGCATGTCTCTGTAGTAATCGCGCTGGTTTGCATACCACTTTTGCAGGTCGTCGTGAGATTCTTCAAGCAGACCAGCAAAAATGTACTGACCGATAACACTTGAACAGAGACTTACAGTATGTTCTGCAATTGCCTTGCGATGGAACAGTTCGTTGTCGGAAACAAGTGCGCCAATCCGCAGACCACATGCATTCCAGACCTTGCTTGATGTCTCAATGCCAATTCTTCTACCAGTGATTCCAGGGACAGCTTCTTCAGTTGTGCCCCACACGCTGGAGACTTCACCGTCAGTGTAATAGAACTCCCGATACGCTTCATCGCTGACCAGCCAGAGATCGTGTTTTACACAAAGTTTAGCCAGCTCGTCGATAGCATCCTGGTCATAATATTGACCTGTTGGATTATCGTAAGGAATCAGCACAACAGCTTTGGGATGATGTTCTTCAATGACTGCTTCAATTTCAGAGATGCTTGGCAAAGCAAATTTTCCATCGTCACTGAGCTTGCGTTGTATTGAGCAAGTTGCGCGGCCCAGGCGTTGGCAAAGTGTTTTGTAATTGGTGTAAGCTGCGTCAATCAACAGCAGAGGATCTTCACTGCTACCAGCTGGCCCACAGACTCCGGTAATCAGGAGCTCCATAGCCAGGCTGCCACCTTCAGTGATGTGTGCGTGCAAGTTGTCGGTTGGGAATCCACTTGAAGCAATGACATGCATAAATGCATCGACACATTCCTTTGTCCCACTTGTAGCGCTGTACTTCACTACCCCATTTTCAAATGGAGAACCCGATGCGTTGAGATTGTTCATCCGCTTCTGCATTGCCGGGTGCATTGGCAAGTTGATGTTACCGATAGCCAGGTTGATTGCTTCTGTATTGTCCTGACGATCGTCAAACATAATCTGAGCCATTCTAATTACAGAAGGCTGACGCGATTCAAACTGTGCAGACATCTTTGGCATGGGATTCCTCCGGTAAAGTGTTGGGATAAATGTCATATGTGGAGGGCGGTTGGGCAAGGATTTGTCGGGGCGTGGGGACTTTTTCCAAACGTTTGGAAAATGTTAGTGAGTTGTGTCAATGGAACTGTAGATTAAAGCCAGTTTTGAATTCTCCACCCACTGGGTGGAGGATTGCTTCTCCCCATAATACCGACCCCGGTTAAATACCCAACTTCAGCTTTTTCAACATTTCAACTGCTCCTGTTTCAAATCTCGAAAAAGCAAACCACTTCTTACCCAAATCTTTCAGCGATGCACCTATATGATATATCTCTGTTTCATCGATTATTAAAAATCTGTCGTGTGCATCTTTGAACAGTTCAATTGTAATATCCGTGTACTGATCATTGTGCTTTTTCAAATCCAGGGAAAGCTGTTTTGAGACTTTTTTTGTATATATCGTGGCACTCACCGCTTCAGAACGCTTGGAAAGCAAAGTCAGCACAGAATCATCTACATAGTTATCAATCAGAATCAGAGATTTCTTTGCACTACGAATCAAATCACATGTAAATACATAGGAATCATAAACCTGCCCATCATAAAAAATTCCCTGTGTTGGCAATCTGTTTTTTTGCTCCAAGGCCAAAAACAGTTTCTCAAAATTCCTGCCCGCTTCTGACTCAAAAATAATCTGCCTATGTTCAACTGAGTCTAATCTGGTAAATACTTGTGCATTGCTTTGAATCAATCGACGCATTTCAACGAAGGCATTTATGATTTCGATGCTAACCAAAATAGCTGTTTCACTCCGTAAAACTGCCGATAGCATTGAGATGCCTTGTTCGGTGAAAACATATGGAAGATACTTCCTGTGCTTACCTCTACCGCTTTTTTTTAAGGTGACAATTTGGTACCTTAAAGATTCATTGTTATAACTTGAGGTGCCAAATTGGAACCTCAAGTTTTCAAGCTCATCTGTAGTAAGTTGAAACCTGAAAGTCTCAGGAAATCGTTCAATATTACGTTTCACAGCCCGATTTAAAGCTTTTGTATCAACCTGATAAATCTCAGCAAGATCACTATCCAGCATCACCTGCACCCCACGAATAGTAAAAATCAGGCTTTGAATTCCATCAACTGGAAAAATTTGATTCAATTTGTCCGTAGTCATTCTTTCCCGATTTCATAATCTCTTTACCTGCTAAATCCAAATACCCTCCAGTTCAAGTTAGCAATAACTAAGCCTACACAAATCACGCCTGCCAACTGCAAGAAGCACAATCAGTTAAGCTCTAAACAGAGAAATGCAGATAGATAGCAAATCCAGTTCTGTCGCCAGTGGTTTACATGAACAGCGGGAATATTCATAGATGGTTGACAGACTAAGCTTTAGGTGGACTTTTTCCAAACGTTTGGAAAATGTTAATGAGACCATGATAATCTGGGATTGAAGCCTGATTTGAATTCAGCACCCACCGGGTGCTGAATTGAGTTTAACCGATCTGGATAAGATTGATAAAATAATCTAAATGCCCTTAAATTGGTAACTGAGGGCCTAAACCGCTTTATTTAAGGTCGCAATTTGCGACCTTAAAAAATCATTGCATAGTTTAAGGTCACAGATTGATGCTTTTCCAGATTCAACAGTTACTGCTTTTGAATATTATTCCAACCAGTTACAGATAGAAATAGATTGCGCAGGCATTGCCTGCGCAATCTATTAGTAGTCTATTTAAAACTTTCAAGCGACCAGTTCTGTCACCAGTGGTTTTCAAAATCAGAGGGGAAACTCAATACCGGTTGACATTAACTTTCATCAGATAAACTGCCATACTCATCACCCACACGCCCATCAGCAGCACGGCCATCCACTCCAGGATAGCAAGGGGCCAGATTTCCGATCGAGTTAAAGTGCCCAGGTTCCGCAACGCCCAGGCAGAATTGTTTACTTTCTCCCACCCAAGCTCCGAGACAAAGTGATTCAGCGGAGAATAATTAATATCGATGGATTGGTTGTAGCCAATAAATGCAGACACAAAGCCGATGGCAATCAGCAGGAGGCCGGTCAGTGCGAGTAGTGGTGGCAGTTT
>CAYTFE010000025.1:0-28633 GCA_964437115.1 uncultured Fibrobacteraceae bacterium
TACAGCACGCTGTAGATGTTGCAGCAGTAGGAGATACCATACTGATAGGCCCTGGCAGGTATGATCAATACTGGGAGTTTGCGCCTGAATTGCAATGGTGGGCAGTTGTCGGAGTTCTGACAGATAGCTTAACCTTTATAGGGATCGACAGGGATGAAGTTATAATTGGTACTGATTATGAGTATCCTGTTTATCCTGGCAATCAGGATTCTCATGGTATAACCACCAGGTCTCCAGCACCTTGGATGGTAGTGGAGAATATAACTTTTGAAAATATGAAAAAGGGAGTCAGGTGTCATCCAGGAGGAGAAGTTCGTAACTGTCTTTTTAGATCTATAGCTGATGATGCTGTTTTTTCTGAAGCATCAATGGGTGCCTGTCCTGAATGCCCATTCTTAGTTGAAAATTGTGAGTTTCTTGACAGCCGTGGGTCAAGAGCTGTTCTTGCAATACACAATTCAAACTCAACATCATCAGCAACGATTCAAAGGGTAAATAGTTATGATGGAGGAGGATTTTATACATCTCATCCTAATGCAGTAATAGATGATTGTGTTATTGAAGATAGTATTGAAGGCATAATAAGAGATGGCGGAGTGATTCATGCTAACAATTGTATTATGAGGCGAACACGGAGCAACATATATGCCTATGGTGAACCTGAATCAACTGGTATTTTTTGCAATAACATCAGAGTTGAAGAAAGTTCTGAGACTGATGTTTTAATTAATGGTGGAAGAGTTGAAGCAGAAAATAGTGTTTTTACAAATGAAGGAGATTGGGGAATTGTAATGTTTGTAAGGAGCACAGCTGATTTCCATAATAGTCATATATTCAGAAATGGAGCTCCATATGCCGTTGACCTGACATATCATCAGGGGACTCCAGATGGGCTGCTTCATTTTGAAAACAATTGGTGGGGAACAGCAGATCCAGATTCTGTAGCTGATATGATTTATGACCATACAGACAATAATGATATCAATACTACGGTTCTATACGAGCCAATATTATTAGGCCCCAGCGCCAACAAGAAAAAGAGTTTTGGTGGCATGAAGCAGTTGTTCAGATAATAAAGAATATGTATTTATAACTGAGCAAATAGCTGTGGTATATTATGTCTCCAATAAGGAGGGATCCATGGCAAAAAAAAACAAGACATAATTCAATCTGAATCAAAAACAAAACGCAAATGAACTACTGCAGAGAATAGGCCAGAAGTAGTTGCTGTTATCAAGTCCTGTGATACCATTTGTAAGAGTTCAGCTTACTATCAAACATATTGTTCAGGAGGAACAAACATGAAAGTTCTAATTTTAGCGATTGTCGCACTCTGTGCCGTTGGCGCGTTTGCTCAGGATTTCGACGAAGCAATTGAGCAGATAGGTATGGCCTATGCCAAAGAATACACTCGTCCACTGATTGATGCGTTTGGTATCAACCAGAATAGTGCGCTATTCACAACAGCGAGTGTTCCAGCATCGAAAATTCAGTTCTCGTTTGGCTTGAAAATGATGAACACTCAACTCAAAGACAGTGACCAGGAGTTTGATGTCTACCAAAATGTAACTCTTGATGAATCATATGGAGTTAATGAAGGCGATGACGGATATGGCGAGTCAGGGGTAATCTGGATGCATGGTCCAACTGTTTTTGGGGATACAGCGGAACCGGGTGAGCTTGTAGCAATTTATGGCTCAGCTCCAGTTGCCAGCGAACAAACAGTTGCCGGTGTTATTGAAACAAAAAACATTCCGATGGTGATACCTGAGTTTACTATCGGTGGGGTAGCTGGTTTACGTGGAGTTTTCCGTTTTCTTCCAGAAATCGATGGCGGAGATATCGGCAAAATTGGCTACAGCGGTTTTGGTGTTCAGTATGGAGTAAACAATCTTTTCGCCTCGATTTTACCAGTCGACATTATGGTTGGGTTTTTCAAACAGAATCTGACAATTGGTGATTCAGCAGATGCAGAAGCTACATCTTACCATGTTGCAGCCAGTCGCGAGTTTGGGCCTTTAACAGGCTATGCCGGCTATGCTTACGAATCATCATCAGTTGATATCAGTTATACAATGATCGATCCCGAAGACAAGAGCGAAACTCAGGTAAACTTTGCAGCTGATGGCGTTCAAACCAGTCGAACCACTTTTGGTGCTACGCTGAGTTTTCTCTTAAAGCTTAATGCTGAAGTAAGTTTTGGAGAACGCACAAATTATAGTGCCGGATTACTGTTCGGTTTCTAGAAAGTTGCAACTTCAAGTTTCGTTAGTATACTGATTTATATAGCCACGTAGTTTATGGATCTACAGCTGCGTGGCGAACAGTTAATTCAAGTGACGGTTAGGCCTCTGTGGCAAATGAATAGGAGATTGAGGATGATAATGGAAAAATCCTCAGTAAAAAAGCAGATGGAAGCTGCTGCAGGTGGAGCCACACAGCATGCAAGTGTTATAATGCCTGTCAGGGTAATTACGACACCTGTTCAGGCGCCTTATTTTCATCCACTATCCAAAAGCGATGTTCAGCGCATTTTGTCCGCCCTGCCAGAATCTTCAATTAAAGATTTAAAATCTGTAAGCCTGCTTGGTGAGTTATGGACAGTGAACCATTCACCAGTACTGTCATCCTATCGTAAGAATGGATTTGTCAGGCTACACGCCGTTTCTGCATCACCATGGACTGTAAACACACTTTCAGCAGTGACTGTTTCAGAATTATTGAGGTATGGCGCCAGAATAGAAGCTGGCAAAAACGAATATAAAATAACCTGGACTACGGATGCTCTGCGATTGTTTATGACAGTTGGTGCGCTTCTGCCCGGACTAGCCAGACACAAAAAAGAAATAAATTCAGAACATATTGCCAATCAAATTGTACGTTCTACTGAAAATGAATTGCCACGCTGGAATATCAGCGACAGCGCCCTTGCTGAATGGCGATATTTCCTCGGAAGAACTTCCTAGCGAAAACACACAGGTTGACAAAAATTTATCAAACGGTTACTTAATTAATTGACCGCTTGAACAATTAATCAACCTGCAAGGTGGGCTCGCATGAAAAAAACTTCTGTGTTGATCACTGCACTGCTGCTTATAGCAGTAGCTGCTGTGGCACAAATTCCCGATGATGCAATATATGTCGGGAGCGACATATGCGTCGATTGTCACGACGATGTCACCATGATCTACGACAATACTCCCCACTCGGTAACCAATGATTTCAAGGTGCCTGGCACAGATATTGGTATCTGTGAAGCGTGCCACGGGCCAGGATCTGTTCATGCGGAAGAAGAGGAAGAAAACATCTATGGAGTTGACTATATGGCTTCTCTGGATGTTGCGGGACAAGCTGCTCTCTGTATGCAGTGTCATACAGACCGCATAGCTGGTCACCAAAATGATCCACATGCAGAATCTGTTGCCTGTAACAATTGCCACAGTGACCAGGCTCACTATGGCGGAAAAGCTTCACCTGCAAACTTTCGGGTTGCAGGACAATTCTGCACCGAGTGTCACGTTGAGCAACTTGTCGAATTCAACATGCCATATCGACACAGGGTTCTTGAAGGTGAGCTCGACTGTCAGGACTGTCACGGCTTGCACGGCGAGGAGTTGAACACTGTTGATATGACAGAGAATGTTTGCTTCAACTGCCACACTGAGAAATCGGGGCCATTCATTTTTGAGCACGAAGATGTGACAGACGGCGAGTGTGCCGAGTGTCACAACCCGCATGGATCAATCAATGACAAACTGTTGACTCAGGACAGCAACTCACTCTGTATTCAGTGTCACTACGATACAGAGATTCATTATGTGCAAGAGAAACGCTGCTACGAATGTCACAATGCAGTTCACGGCTCAAACAGTGATCCATCACTGCAAACCAATTAAGGAGGGATGAAATGTTTAACAAAACAATAATTACAATAGCTCTCCTGATTGCAGTTTCTTCAATTGCAGCAGAAGATTCCTACTATCAGGCCACAGTTACAGTAAATGACTTATACGGTTCAGCCGATGTAACAGCAGAACAATTGCAGATAACAGATGACGTAACTTTCAGCGATGAGTTTTTCTATCTTGATAAAAGCGCTGACGGCACATCGTTTTTAATTAAAGGCGATGCAGTTTCAAATGGTGGTCAAGTAGACGGTAGATTTTCAGCCAGAGCTTTTCAGCCTCAAGGTCTGAAGTTCAAGTTCGATGCAAGGGCCTATGATTTTCTGTATGACAGGACTATCGAGACCAATTATCCAATGCCATTGGAGCCAACTCCTTTGGACCTGACACCAACCTTGCGCTGGAACAGGTGGTCACTGTCAGCTCATGGTGGATCTCTGTTTGGTGGCAATCTGGAATTTGGTTATATCAATGACCGACGCAAGGGAAGCAAAGCCGGATATCACAGTATGGCTTTTAGCATTCTTGATGGCCGCCGCGATTCAGGTACATTCTGGACTGCGTATGAACTATCCAGAGGCAGTCTTGATCTCAACGGTAAGTTTGTTGTCCGCAATGACGATGGCTGGCTGATAAGCAATGACAGGACCATCGACAGAACAACCTGGAGTGGCGCTCTTGGTGCAAGGTATCTGATGAGCGATGTGCTGTCGCTGTTTGGCAGTGGAATAATTGCCAACAACAACTCACAGGCTGCTGCAACCAGAGCTTCTGATATTGAAAGTAAAACTAAATCAGGAACAGTTGGGGTTGCATACCAGAAAGAGGCATTGACCTCCACAGTTTCTGCCGGTGTCACAATTATTGAAAGCAGTGGTTACTCGCTGACTCAGGTAAATGTGACAGATTTGGACAGAACCAAAACAACAACAAAACTTAATGGTACAGTTCGCTATACCGGCATTGCAAAGACCAGACTTTCTGCCAAGGCAAGCTTGGTTAAAAAAGACATCGATCAGACAATTGAACTGCTTGATGAGCTTGGTGGAAATATTCTTGAGTCCAATGTGACCGACCAGGAAAAAACCATCAGCAAGGTTGCATTTAAAGCTTCCAGAAAATTTGGCGATGTTCGCGCAAAAGCTTCAGTTAACTATAGTACAGAGCAGGCCGACCGTATTGATGAAGGCGATATGTTTCATTATCAGCCAGAGCGCAAACGCGATGCTCTGAATGTTCGCTTCTGTGGCAAGGCAAAATTGTTTGGAGTCAGTACAAAAGCTGGTGGCGAGATTATCAGTCAGTCTATTGACCTTGGTGAAACCGATACAACCTTTGACGCCAACAGAGTATTCATGACCTTGAACAAAATGCATGGTAGCTGGTTGGCTCTGAATGCTCATGTTTCATATGGTCAGGAGCAGTATGATATTGGCGATGTTATTGAGCTGTCAGATTCAATGAACGCAATCAGTTATGATACAACAACATTGAGGTTTGCTCCTGGGGCAACAATGATAACTGACTGGGCAACTCTCAATGGTCAGGTGGAATTTATTCAAAATCGTGATTCGGTTGAAAATGACTACACCAGATGGTTCTGCTCTGCCACAAGGCAGTGGGCCGACAACCTGAACATCATTGCCAGCTATAAGCGGTATGAGTTTGATGAGAACAGGTGGGATGATTTTATTGTTGACCAGTATAGCTTGTCATTACGCATGATGTACTAACTTATATCATTTCAATTAGTTAGGGGCGGCACTGAACAAAGTGCCGCCCCATTTTTGTGGAAAAATGGCAAATAACAGACAAAGCCTACCTGTTTGGTGGGAATTAAGCAAAAAATTAACAACTGCCGTCATATAAAAACATAAGTTGACAAATATTAAACATCCCTTATGGTTCCTTTGTAAACGTTTGCTAACCTTGTTCTTCTTCATTGGAAGTTGTTTTGTCCAGACCGGCAAACAAAAAAGAAGAAATTCTACAACATGCTGTGTCCCAGTTTGCGCGTTGTGGATTTGAAGGAACAACAATCAGGCATATTGCAGGCAAATGCGGGATTACTGAAGCAGCAATTTACAGACATTATTCAAGCAAGCGTGACTTATATAATGCTTCCATCGCTTCAAAGGCCTCCCAACACAACATCAGAGAATTTTTAAAAACCAGCGACTGGAGTGGCGAGATTGAAGTCGTACTGGCTGGTCTTGCTACATATCTGCTTGGGCTTGCAAAAAAGGATCCTGAACTTTTACGATTAATCTCCTACGCAAGTCTTGAAGATGCTGAATCCCGAATGCATCTCTACAACGAAGTCAGACTTCCATTAATTTTGTTCCTGAGTAAACAGATAGAAAAAAGAATTGAAACCGGAGAACTGAAATCGGTTGATCCATGGATCACCGGCCGTTGTTTTGTGGGAATGATTCTGGATTGTGCTTTCAATTTCAGTATCTGGGGAGGCCTTGAAAAAGAGGCAACCGCAGAAAATGTAATTTGCAACAACATTCCAATTTTTGCTCGTGGCCTTAGAAATGGCCACTAAATAGAGAGGGTTAGTATGAAAAAAATACTGTTTCTGCCGGTTCTGATAATATCGACTTTGATATTGTTTGTCGGCTGTGACAACGACACCTCAAATGGTCCGATAGATATTGTCGGCGACCAGACCTGCCTTGACTGTCACTCCAGTCAAGAAATGCTCCAGGAGGCTCTTGGCGAAGAGGGCAGTAAGGTTGTTGTTTCATTCAAGGGCGATGGCTGAGGCGGCGACGTACCCCCGCTGGAAGCGTGGGAAAAGGTTATCATCACTGGCAGTAACGGCGATCGTTTTCTGAATTCAGTTCACGGACAAGTCAGTTGCCAGAGCTGCCACGGCGGAAAAGAGAACTATACCTTTACCAGCATGGAAGATGCTCACACCGATATGGTTAGAGACCCAAGTGCTTTCAATGCTGACGGCGAAATTCCTGCATGTCAGGGCTGTCACCAGAGCGATGTAGATGCAAACAGGTTTAGTCTTCATACACAGTTGTGGGGCGAAAAGAGACTCATCGAAACCAGAGGCGATTGCACATTTGAAGGCTCTGGATATGAAGACAAGTTTGCTGGAAAATGTGGCGGCTGTCACACAACCTGTGGCCAGTGTCACATCTCAAGACCAAATAGTGTCGGTGGAGGGTTCCCAAAAATCGGCGCCTACTACTCACACCGTTTCCGCGCTTCACCGGACATGAATGAGCAGTGTACCGCCTGTCACGGTAGCCGCATTGGTGTTGACTACAAAGGCGAGCTTGAAGGCAATGAACCAGACCTTCATCGTAGTGCTGGCCAAAAATGTGAAGATTGTCACTCAAGAGAAGAAATCCATGGCGACCCAACGCATACAGCCGACAATCATTATGAGCACAGGTATGAAGTTACAAATATGCCTCGATGTGAAAACTGCCATAGCGTAGCTGGATCAAATGAGCACCATGTTGCCCACGTTGATGGAGCCGGCTCAAACCTGCAGTGTAATGTTTGCCACTCGCAACCATATAAAAACTGCACAAACTGCCATAACCTGGACCCTGATGGCAACAGCAAGTTTGATATCGAGCCAAGTGAGATTCAGTTCAAAATTGCTCACAACCCGTCTCCACATCGTGAAGAATATGACATCGTGGTTGTAAGACATATTCCTGTTGATCCAGGGACATATTCAGACTGGGGGCTGGAGCTTCCAAATTATCTGGATGAGCCAACCTGGAAATATGCCTCACCGCATAATGTGCTTCTAAATACAGCTCAAACGACAGTTGAAGAAGGTCAAAGCTGTTCATTTTCATGTCATCAATCAACAGAGTTCTTATTAAGAGAGACTGATTTGTATGATGATGAGATGAACCAACTACCAGACTACGATGCCAACATAGGCATAGTAATAGAAGGAAGTTTACCTCGCTAGAGAGCGAGAGACGTAGTTAGAGCGCTGACTTAAAAGTCGGCAATAAACAAAGGCTGAAAAGCCAAAAAAGGAGACAGAGATGTTAAAAAGATTATCATGGCTGGCAATAATGCTGGTAGCGATGATGGGATTCTGGGGTTGTTCAGACGACGGTACAACACCTGTTGTTGATACTGCTTTTGATGCAATGGTAGAAGCCGGTATGGCTTATGTAAACGACAATGCTGATTGTCCTGGCGTTGTTGGCGCGCAAACAGTATTTGATAACCTTGATGACTATACGGTTATCGATATCCGTAGTGAAGGCGATTATCTGAATGGTCACATTCCTGGTGCTTATCACTCAAGCTATGGAACTATCCTTGATGATCTTGCAAATACAATCCCATCAGACAAACCTTATGTAGTTGCTTGCTACACAGGTCAATCTGCTGGTCATATTAAAATTGCTATGGAGATGATGGGCTACGAATATGTTCAAAGCCTTAAATGGGGTATGAGCGCATGGAGCCCAAATGTAACTGGTACAAACTGGGCAACAACCTCAATGGTTGACGATGCCTTGGCAGTTCCTGAAACAACTAATAACAATGGTGACCTTGTTGTAAATGACTTCCCTGTTCTTACAGAAAATGCAACTACAGTTGTTGCAGACAGAGTTGCAGCTATGCTGGCTGCCGGCTTCCAGGGCATTGCATATTCTGCAATTATGGACAACCTGGAAGATTACTTTGTAGTTAACTACTTTGGTTTGGCAGATTATGAAGGAACCGGTACTAGTGGTGTTCCTGGTCACATTCCTGGAGCATTCCAGTTTACTCCATATGCAAGTTTAGGCATGGATCAGATGCTGGAAAACCTGCCAACAGACAAAACAATTGTTGTTTACTGCTGGACAGGCCAACACTCAAGTCAAATCACAGCTTACTTGAACATGCTTGGTTATGAAGCCAAGAGTTTGAAGTATGGATCAAACAACTTGTTCCACTCAAGCCTTACTGGTCATAAATGGAGCGCAGCTCAAGTTATGGACTTCACTCTGGAAGCAGGAGTACCTGCAACAGGTGATTTTGCTGTTCTAGCTGCTGCTGGTGTTGAATATGTAAATGACAGCGGCGACTGCCCTGGCGTTGTTGGCGCGCAAACAGTATTTGATAACCTTGATGATTACACAGTTATCGACATTCGTAGCCTGGCTGATTACGATGCTGGTCATATTCCTGGTGCTTACCATTCAACTTATGGAACCATTCTTGATGATCTTGTGAATACAATTCCATCTGACAAACCTTATGTAATAACTTGCTACACAGGTCAATCTGCCGGCCACGTAAAACTGGCAATGGAAATGTTGGGTTACGAAGATGTTCAAAGCCTTAAATGGGGTATGAGCGCATGGAGCCCAAATGTGACTGGTACAAACTGGGCAACAACCGCAATGGTTGACGATGCATTGGCTAACCCAGAGACAATAAATAATAATGGTGATTTGGTTTGGGAAGGATTCCCTGTCACAACAGGTACTCTTGAAGAACGTGTTGATGCTGTTTTGGCAGCTGGATTCCAGGGTATTGCATATTCTGCAATTATGGACAACCTGGAAGATTATTTTGTACTTAACTACTTTGGTCTGGCAGATTATGAAGGAACCGGATCATCTGGTGTCCCTGGTCACATCCCTGGGGCATTCCAGTATACTCCTTATGCAAGCCTGGACGTTGACCAATTGCTGGGCTTCTTACCAACAGACCAAACAATTGTTGTTTACTGCTGGACAGGCCAACACTCAAGTCAAATCACAGCTTACTTGAACATGCTTGGTTATGAAGCCAAGAGTTTGAAGTATGGATCAAACAACTTGTTCCACTCAAGCCTTACTGGTCATAAATGGAGCGCAGCTCAAGTTATGGACTTTGATTTGGAGGTAACTCCCCCAGCATTGGCTTTCAACTAGTTTGTTTCTAGCAATGGCATGAGTGCCATAAGCAAAGAATAAGAAAATGGCGGGGCTGGCAACAGTCCCGCTGCTTTTTGTTTAACAGGAATTTTTTCCAAAGATATATAATAGTTACGAAATCGTGATAACCGTATAATAAATATCATAGATAATGACATTATGCATATTTATGTAAGAGAATCCCCTACAAACAATACAGGATTGACCTTATTGTCCCAAATTCACTTTTAACTGATAATATGTACGTGGGTTGTGGGCCTAAGTCAGGGCGAGGACGACAGGGCAACTATTCACAATCGGCTATCGATCTTATTTCGGAGTGAGCAGGTTACGCTAGCAGATGACGTGACCTGGAAACCTGAAGTCAAACTTCAGTCGATTAGCCAACTTTGGCTCGGTCAGTTGTTACGGGGGTTTCAACTGGCCGGGCTTCCTTGTTTCTGTTTCTGAATAGAAGAGCACCCAATACCAGTACAGTTGCTATCGGAAATCTCCACCCCAAAGTTTCTTTCATCACAACCACATCAAGAATTGTAGCAATTACCGGCTGCAAAAATATGTAAAGCGCTACATGAGTTGCTCTGGTTCTGGCAAGCGCCCAGTAATTCAAAAGATATGTTCCAACAGTTGCCCCGAGGACAGTGAAAACTATCGACCAGATAGCTGTACTGCTGAGAGTTGAATAATCACATGCCAGCATTTCTTTGCCACCGTATGCAATCATCCAGATCGATCCAACCAGAAACAGAACTGCAGTTGATGCAAGTGGGTCGTTGCGCGATATCACTCTGCGGCTGATGACAACAAAAATCGCAAAGCTCAGTGCATTGGCAAGATTGAAGAGATCACCAATGAACATTGTTCTATCAGGATTAAAGTTGTCGATCTCAAGTAAAATCAGGACACCGGCAGCACCAAGAGTAAAGCTGAGGAATTTATTGAGTGTCAATTTTTCCTGGCCAACCAGCAAAGCAATAATCAAAGTAAAAACCGGAATCTGGCTGTTTAAAAGTGCTGCGTGACCGCCTGTTGTTCTGCTTATTCCTTCAAGAAAAAAAGCCTGATTCAGCCCAACACCAAAAATAGAGCAGCCGGCTAGAAGCAAGGTGTCACGCTTGTTTGGGAATTTTCGTTTTGCTATTAGTGCAACAGCCAGCAATACAACAGCACTGGACAAGACACGCAGAGCTGCCCACGCGGGGGAAGACATTTCTGCAACAATCAGTTTCGCAGCCAGGTAGTGGATGCCAAAAAGTAGCTGGACAGAAAGCAGGGCAACTGTGATGCGGGCACTGTCTTTTGATTGGTTCATAGTACAATGATTGTGGCAAAAGATATAATTAGCAAACTGTAGATTTTATAAAAATAACCCCCACCACATTTCTGCGATGGGGGTGAGCGTGTGGAAACAGATTCGTTAGTCTATCAGTTTCTCCAGCGGGTCTTCTTTGTAACCCAGAGCTTCCCAGTTCATTCTGCCGTTAGGTGAGTGGCAGTCCAAACAGGTTAATGCATTTGATGCTGGCTGAACTTCGTGGAAGATTCCCATCCATCGAACAGTATCAACCCATTCATAATCTGGATGTTCAATTCCGTAAGCAGCGTGCGCGCCTTCTTCAACAGCAACATCGATGTCGCCATCGCGGAAGAATTCTTCAACAGCCATTGGAACCAGGTAGCCTTCTTTTTTTAATCTAGGCAGTTTGCCTTTATGAAGTTTGAAAGCGTGAATCTTTGCCGATTTATCTTTGCGACTTCCCTCTGGAACCATAATTCCATAGGTGCCGTCTTTTCTAGGCTTCGCTTTTTCGCCCATCTTTTGGTGCCATGTTTTTCCGTTCCACCATTGATAGTCAGGAACAACATTGCTTTCAAAAGTAATGGTAGCCGAGTATTTGTTAGCCTCTTCATGGCGTTTTGGGGTTGACCAATCGCGAACCATGTCGGTCGGATCACTTTTAGCAAATACGGGGATGTGACAGACTGTACAGTCTACCCGATTAACGTGGTGGTCCAGCACCTTGACCGCATGTGGTGCTTCGTCGTGGCATTCGAGACAGGTTAATCGATCACCAGGGATATCTGTACCCGCAAGATCGCTACCTCGTCCACGAACCCTGTGATCCGTACCGGCATGGCATTCTATGCAGTCCATGTCATTGCCTTCAACAGACATATGGACATCAAAATTATCGTCGCATTCAACCATTTCATACTCAATGTCGCCGCGCTTGAAATTTGGTCCTCCACCTGCTGCGCTATGGCATCGGAGACACATTTTGCGAGTAGGTAATGAAATTCGTTTAGCGATAGAGTCCATACCTCTTTGATTTCTGCCCAACAAAATTGGCTTCCATTCCCACTCTTGAGTTTCTTTGTTTTGAGAAAGGGAACGACGATATCCAGAGGCGTGACAAATCAGGCAGTCAATATTTTCCAACTGTTCATCAGTCATTTCAGCCTGTGGCATTTTGCCAAGGCCGGCGTGACAGGCAGAGCAGCCATTTGCCAGTTTATTACCATCGGAATTTTTTACAGTACCAATCCAGTTTGCTGCAGGATTTGTACAAAAATCATTCAAAGTGTTCATTTTACCAAGGCGTTGTCCGTTGGAATTGACAATGTCTGGAGACTCACCCTGCCATTGATAATGTTGAGAGTGAAAGAAGTTTTCTGCATCTGATTTGTGACATTCAAGGCAGGTTGAAGTGCCTTCGTAGTGTATCTCTTTTCCACTGTTGCTGAATTCACACTCGCCACCGACTGCTGAGCCGGTGGCGAGGATTAGTAGCAACAGCATAATTGCGGTCATGCTGCGCATATTGTTCTCCTAGAATCTAGCCATCAGGCTGACTGAAAGCTTTGAAGCTTCGTCGTATGATGGGAATCCAAGAACTGGAGTTCCGTCCATATCTTGTGGAGCACCCAGGTGCCAGCCACTGCCTGAATAGTCATAGTTGTATTTTATGAAGTCCAATTTACCGATGAACCCTTTGCCGATACGATGAGTTACATAAGCTTCAACAACTGAACCGCGTGTGCTTGTTTTTGGTGCGATGATGTCATCAGCAGCTGATGCAAAGTTGAACCAGTATTGAGAACCTTTATTGTACTCAACGCCAATTTTTGTTTTATCGTTTGGCAGGTGCATTCTTGCGCCAACATAAAACATGTTTCCTTCTTGTTCTTCAGCAACTTCGTAAGGGTTGCAGAACAGTCCACCAAATGGTGTGCCAACGCCAGCTTCAGGATTTGATTTCATAATGCTGTAGCTTGCAAAAAGGTCAAGTTTTTCAGTTTTACGCATGACAAGGAAACTAGCCAGGTCAATGTCGCCAAGGTTTGCTGAAGGGGTGTAACGAATAGCCATCGGTCCAGGCATTGCGTTTCCGCTCAAAGGATCATTAGGCATTACAACAACACCATTAAAGCCATCGGTCACATCAAATGCACGAGCAACTGTTGCTTGAACAAAAGATTCTTCGTTGCTGTAGAGATCCCAATTGAATCCGAAGAAAGAACAATCTTTCATTCTGTCTGCAGCGCTTTTCAATTGTTCAGCACTACCGAATCCACTTTCATATCCAACACCGTAACAAGCGCGAAGAGTTGACTCTTCCCACAAGAACTCATTGTAACCCAATGTAATTCCATCGAATTGGAAATCGATGATAGTACCAAGTGGAGTTCCAGCGCGCATCTCGTCTTGACGCAAGTGCACTGGAGGACCACCAGCACTAGGTCGACGACCAATGCTCAGGTAAGCTGGAGTGTTGAGGAAGTTCTTCCAGTTGAAGTAAGCACGATCAACACGAAGGATGTCACTGTTAGGAACAGAAGTTGTGTTACCATCAATGTTCATTGTGTTTGCCTGGCCATTGAAAACCTGGATGCCAGAGCTGTCGCCCCAAGGTTTGTACATTCCCAGGCGACCGCTGAAGCTAACATCGTCATTAACTTTTGCGCTCATGTTCAGGCGCAGGCGACTGGTGTACATAACTTTGTTGTCCCAGTCATAGCCTTCTGTGTAAACGCCATCTTGAGCCATCATCATGCCCATGGCACCGTTCTGGACATCGGCCATAAATGCACCAAAAGCCACAGGGTCAGTTAACATGCCGTCCCACATTTCCTGTGTTCCGCCACCCATCATGAACATTGCGTATCCCATGTCCATCATCATGTCGTTCATCATGCCGCCAATGCTGTCATAGCTGAGACCTTGAGTCCATGCCATGTAGTTTCCAGCATTGCCCATGATGTGGTTTTGAACGTCGCCGTACAGGAATTCGCCCATCTCATTCATTGGCAGTGAGCCAGTTGTCTGATGGTAGAACATGGTGTTAACCATAACATTTTGCAGCGCCATGCCATCGTAGTGATCCGGCATAGTTGAAGAAATGTTATGAGCTTCAAAGCGATACTCACCGGTGAACTTGACGCGGTCAGTAGCTGATTTTACTTCCAGCTTTTGAATTCGTTTTTGAAGTTCTTTGATTTTGGCTTCGGCATCAGTGCCAGCCTGTGCGGCAACAGCTGTTAAAACCACCAGAGCCAGTAAGATTACAAACATTTTTTTCATGGCTTAAAATCTCCTTGTAAGGGTTAGCCACATGTCATTGGATGTTCGCTATCGGCAGCACCGTCGATAGAAAACTTACGAATTTTTTTGAGCATTTCATCTGTTATTACTTCAGGAACTGTCAGCGTGTCGTCTTTGCTGTAAACAACGTTGCCGTGAGTTTCGAGGTAAATCTTGTCATAGAACTCTTCCCATTGTTCTATAATCAGGTACATAGGAGTGTACTCACCATGGTCAGAATCTTCACCGTGACAGATTTTGCAATTGGCTTTGTACAGTTTTTTCCCAGATGGAAGTTTGTCGCCAGCATCAGCAGCAACAGAAAAAAGTAGAAGCAACACAGTTAGCAATAGAAACAATTTCTTCATCGAGACCTCCCTGCAGGCATAATTCCGGCAGTTTTATGTTAAGGTGGTTGCGGTCACCCGTGAAAGCCCACCCCGTGCGTAGGGGATGAGTCAAGTAATCAATAATAATAGATATTAATAATAGCAAGAATTGTTAATGAATTAGCAGGTGTTATTTTTATGAGGGGTAACCCGCTAAAACAAGACAGTTTAGGTGATGTTTGCATAGCAATGAAGTCGGTTTTCAAATTTCACAAATGCGGCATTATAAATGATAGACTTTTAGTCCTCAGATATTATTTTTGCTTCAAGCAAAAGGAGAAAAAATGCTAAAAACATTAGTTTTTATAGGTTCAGACTGTCTTGGTTCTGGAGATGACGATCTTGGTTGCGCACTGATGTTGGCAGCAATCAAAAACATGCCAGAAGCTGAATTGATCCCATCGCATATAATTTTTATGAATAGTGGCGTAAGACTGGTCGCTACAGGTAGCCCGGTGCTGAAGGATTTACAAGAACTGGCAGAAGCCGGCTGCGATATCATCAGTTGTGGAACATGCCTGGATTGGTTCAATATGCAAGATAGTTTTGCTGTTGGGCGAAGGGGCACAATGGTTGAGGCGCTGAACCTGATGGATAATGCAGAACACTTGGTGAAACTCTAATAGTTCCGTCTATGTGGGATGTTTTACGGCTCAATCCAGATTATTGTCTTGGCAACAGGATTTGTGACAACCCAGTCGCTCTTGAATTGGCCCCAGATTTCCAGTGTATCGTTATTAGCTGGGCTGGTGAGGTCAAGAGTAGTGGTTTCCTGATAAATTTCCCAATCCCCAAAACTTGCCAGATCTTCAGCAAATCGCATATGAGTTGCTCCAAGATCAAGTACTATGTCCAGCGTTGTCTGGCTGGTTGCCTCATCTCCGTTTTCAACAACGAAATCGATTGCATTGAGGCTGTCTGGAATTGCTATTATTGAATCGATATACGAGAATCCAAAATCACAAGTGAATTCGCCAAAAACTACTTGAGTGTCGAGCAGGGCAGTGGAGAACTCGTAATCGAAAGTATCTGTAGCAGCAACATAGAGTGCATCTTCAAGCAATTCACGGGATTCAGCAAAGCGCATTTCCAGAATTGAAGAGTCACTGATTTGCAGAGTCTGTGCGGTTGTCAGAAGTGCTGTATTGTTTTCCAGAGAAACCTCGGGAGAAAAATCGACAGCAACAGAATCGACAAATGTCTCGCCTGGGCTTCCAGTAGTGAAAGCTCTTACAAAAAGATATTTGATTTCGCCATTTTCAGATGCTTCTCCCAGATCCCAGAAATAAATAGAGTCACCGTTTATTACGTGGAGGTCTGAATTCTCAAAATTTTCATTGTCAGCAATTTCAACTTCGTCACCAATTGCCACGGAAACGTCAAGGGAAAGGGTTTTGGAAGCAGGCGATGAATTAAAAACAACCATTGGTGGAGTTAAAATTCCAGCAGCTACAGGCAAACTGATAGAAGATGTTCCGCCCTCAGCGTCAACTCCTCTGACTTTATACCAGTTGGTCGTGTTTGGTGAGTATTCTTCATGAAAGAACGATGTTCCAGGAGCATCAACTGATCCGGCAATCGAAAATGGGCCCTCTTCAACCAAACTATGTAAGATGTCATAGCTTACTATCGCTTCAATTGCTGGTGCGGTCCAACCTATCAGAATCTGATTGCTGCCAAGCCCGGCCTGAACATCAAAGGGATCAATCCCGTTTTCACTATCAAGTGGATTTGTAAATTCAGGCGAAAGCGGTTTTTCAGAGCAACCAAACAGGGCAATTACCAGCAGCAGTGAAAACAGAAATGAAATTCGACGATTCATTGTTACCTCTAGAAATTGAAAGTCAGACCGGCCTGAACAGCAAGTTCTGAATTGTTTGTAATTTTTGTTTCAAAAGACGGGACCCTGAAAGCAGCATCCAGCAAACTGACAGCTACTGCTCCAGCAGCTACAGCAAGCGATGCATTGCGCAGTGACTCGGAATCTGACATCAGTTGATAAGCTGTGTTTGTTTTAGCTCGCCAATAGATAATATCGTCTTCATCAACAGAAGAGTCGTAGTTTGATTTGGCCACCAGGTAATCGTTGTTGTGGTTTTTCATTTCCATTTCACTTAGCAGACCCATTAATAATCCGCCAGCCTCAACCGCTGTAAGAGTCCAGCCTAAAATTGGTTTATTCTGGTATCGCTGTCCAAGTCCAGCAAAAGCAAGTGAATAGAGAACGGCATCTTTCCGGCTCAGTTTTTCCAGCAGAATATCTATTGTTACAACATCGGATTGGTCACCAGTGGAGAAATTTCTGACAAAAGTTTTACAGCCTGACTGGGTTGCGGTCAAAGTGTGGTTGCCGGCTGGAACATCAAGTGGCTCAAGGGGTAAAGTACCTACATGAGTTCCGTTGATACTGATTTCTGTACCGATCGGGCCAGTCAATGTGACCGTTGATGCGCTTGCCGCTACAGAAAGCAGGCAGAGAATCAAAATTGTATATCTGAGCATTTGCAAACCTTTGTTTAATGTGACTTGTCCGACACATTATATATAGTCAGAAGTTTTGGTCAATCCCGATGATAGCTATGACCGTTATTTATTGAAAGTCCGCGATAAATCTGCTCAGCAAGCAAAAAACGAGCAGTTTCATGAGTGAAAGTCATTTTTGAGAGGGAAAGTTCCCTGTCGGCGCGGTTGCGCACCGGATCTGAGAGCCCATCGGGGCCGCCGATGACAAAAGTCAGTGACCGGTGCTGAGAAAGAATTTCAGCTACGCCTCTGGAGGTTGGATTTTTGCCGTGCTCATCCATTGCTATAATCAGACCAGGGGAAAAGCTGTCGAGCTTGCGTAATATTGCCTCACCCTCTTTATCTTTATTGCTGTCTTTAAGTTCGATAACCTCTACACGGCACCATTTGTTTGCTCGAGTAACAAAATCGTCGGTCAGAGCGGAAAGCCGCTTTTCTTTCATTTTCCCGATTGCAAGAACCCGAATCATGACACTCCATTTCACAGTTGTTATTAACTAAATAGAATACTTGACTAAATAGCTATCAAGTTTTCTATTTGGTAACGGAAAATCCCTTGGGATAGCAGGGTGTTTTATTTCTGTATCCCGGTTAACTGCGAGTAAGTTTCTCGCATAAGTTTGAAAGAGGCTGGACATGCTCCACGAGCATTATGCTGTAGTTCTGCTTTTTATTCTTTTCGGTATTTTCTTTGCAAACCTTGCACTGGGTGCAGCAAAGATTTTCCGTCCCAAGTCAAAGAAGGTTGGGGACAAGGGTGTCTCTTTTGAGTGTGGTGAATTGCCTGTCGGGTCGGCATGGGTTCGCTTCAACATCCGCTTCTACCTGATTGCACTTTTCTTTATCATCTTCGATGTGGAAGTAATCTTCATCTATCCGTGGGCAGCAGTTTTCAAGTCGTTGTATCCAGCACTTGGCTCACTGATGTTTATTGAGATGATGGTATTTATTGCGATCCTGGTTTTGGGGCTGGTTTACATCTGGGCCAAAGGCGACCTGGATTGGGTCAAGACTCTATCCAAACGTGATGGCAATAAGGAGGTGAGCGGAGCATGACAGACAACTATAAAGAATCAACTACTCCGCCGGAGGGTTACGATCCGCTTAAAGAGCAAATGCTTGACTTCCATGTGGAAGAGGATCTGGCAAAAGTTATTGCCTCCGATGATAAAAATTTCATTCTGACTACTGTAGATCAGTTGTTCAACTGGGCTCGCTTGTCAAGCGTCTGGCCTGTGACTTTTGGTCTGGCCTGTTGCGCTATCGAGATGATGGCAGCATCGGCTACACGATATGATATAGACAGGTTTGGTGCCGGAGCATTCCGCGCTACACCTCGTCAGGCTGACCTGATGATTGTTTCAGGTACAGTTACTGCAAAAATGGCTACGCGTTTGCGTCGAATTTACGACCAGATGCCAGAGCCTAAATGGGTTGTCGCAATGGGCAGTTGTGCCATTGGTGGCGGTCCTTATTTCAAATACGGATACCATGTGGTCAAAGGTGTTGACTACCTGGTTCCTGTCGATGTGTTCATTCCCGGTTGCCCTCCTCGTCCAGAAGTTTTGCTCGACGGCCTGATGCGTCTGCAGGATAAAATTCGTGGTCGAAAAGGTAAATCAAAGCCACCTGTCTGGGTGCGCGATTACGCCGGTAAAATTCCTTATGTCAAACGCTAACGGACGGTCGAAATGGAAGCTTTAAAAATCCATGAACTGCTGAAAGAGCGCTTTGCTGATGCTGTTGGAGAATTCAATGATGGGCTGGAAAAAGGCTCAACAATTGAAGCGGGCAGTATTGCAGAAGTCGCTGAATTCATGCGCAACGATGAAACGCTGTCGTTTGATTTGTTGATGTGCCTGACCGGTGTTGACTGGGATGGCTACGACGAAAACGGCAAAGGCAAATCGGTTGCCATTCTTGGTTACGATGAAAATGGCGAACCGGAACAGAGTGACAGAGTTGCTGAAGGCGATTTTGGCGTTTTGTACTCACTGTATTCATACAAACATGGTCACAAGTTTACTTTGACTGTGCGTGTTGCTCGTGCGGGGGCATCGGTGCCAACCGTCAGCTCTGTATGGACAACTGCAAACTGGCATGAACGCGAAGCATATGATCTTGTTGGAATCAATTTTGCCGGCCACCCGGATTTACGTCGAATTTTGTTGGACGACGAGTGGGAAGGTCACCCCTTGCGCAAAGATTACGTAATGCCAGGCACATGGCAGGAAGTCCCAATGAATGGTCAGCCTCTTGCTGCAAATCCATTCTCCGAGGACGACGTGAAACTGCCCGGAGGTGAGTCATGAGTAACGTAACCGGCTGGGCCGATCAGGATAAAGTTCATGATATCAAGTCTGAGTTACTTGAAATCAATATGGGTCCACAGCACCCTGCAACTCACGGCGTGTTGCGACTGCTAGTCAAAACCGACGGTGAAATTGTTGATTCAGTTACAGCACACATTGGCTATCTGCATCGCTGTGCCGAGAAAATTGCTGAAGGCAATGACTATCGTCAATTTATGGTCTACACAGACAGGTTTGACTACCTGGCACCGATGAACATGAATTTCAGTTGGGCTGTAGCAGTTGAAAATATGCTGGAAGTCGAAGTTCCAGAACGCGCAGAATATATTCGTGTTATCTGTGCAGAGTTACAGAGAATCTGTAGCCACTTGATTGCATTCGGAACCTTTGGTCTGGACATTGGAGCCTGGACTCCACTGCTGTATGCATTCCGTGAACGTGAAGTTATTCTCAATATTTTCGAGAAGCTCAGCGGTGGACGGATGCTTTACAACTACTTTGATATTGGTGGAGTTCGTTTTGATACTCCTGAAGGATTCAAAGAAGAAGTCATCGATTTCATCAATATGTTTGAAGTCAAACTCGATGAATACAACACTCTGTTGTCATACAATAAAATCTTTGTAGAGAGAACTGCCGATGTTGGCATTATCACTGCCGAAGATTGTGCAGACTACGGTTGCACCGGTCCAATTCTGCGTGGTGCAGGCAAGCCGTGGGATTGTCGAAAAGATGATCCATATTCAATCTATGACAAATTCGATTTCGAAATTCCTTACGGCGAAGGTGAAATGGGAACAGTAGGCGACTGCTGGGATCGTTACATGGTTCGTATCAGGGAAATGTTTGAGTCTTGCCGCATAGTTAGGCAGGCAATTGAGTCGATGCCAGAAGGCCCTGTTATGACAGACGATTTAAAGCGTAATGTCAAAGTTCCAGCTGGCTCACTTTATACACGGACAGAGAGTAGCAAAGGCGAGATGGGCTACCAAATTATAAGCGATGGCGGTTCTAAACCGTTCCGCAATAAAGTGCGTTCACCATCGTTCTCTAACCTGCATGTAATTGAAAAAGTTGGCCGGGGGCAGATGCTGTCTGACCTTGTTGCCACTGTAGGTTCTCTGGACATTGTTCTTGGGGAGATTGACAGGTAATGGAAATTATTACAAAGCTCCTGACTGAAACTTTTGGTTTGCAGCTGGACCAGACGGGACAACTTATTGCCGGTGGTTTGATAATGGCACTCATCATGGCTCTGGTCATGGCAACCTGTGCAATTGTCTGGACCTGGGCCGAGCGAAAAGTAGCCGGGTTTATTCAGAGCAGGTATGGCCCGATGCGTGTTGGTAAATACCACGGTGCATTGCAGCCTGTTGCTGACATGGTCAAGATATTGGGCAAGGAGGACATTATCCCTGATGATGCCGACAAGCCTCTTTTCGTCCTGGCTCCAATCATCATTTTTATCGCCTCTTTGTTGCCATGGGCTGCTGTTCCATTTGCGCCTGGCTTCATTGCATCGGACATGGACCTTGGTCTGTTCTACATTTTTGCAGTGAGTAGTGGTGCAATTGTCGGTATTTTGATGTCTGGTTGGGCATCGAACAACAAGTGGGCACTTTATGGCGCTGCTCGTGGTGCTGCCCAGATGGTCAGTTACGAAATTCCACTGGCACTCGCTACAATCCCTGTTGTGATGAGAACCGGCTCTTTGAACATGAATGACATAGTGATTGGCCAGCAAGGTGGAATATTCCAATGGAATGCTTTCCATGATCCGTTCCTGTTTGTCGCCTTCATGATTTACTTCGTCTCAAGTATTGCTGAAGTAAACCGTGGGCCATTTGATATGCCTGAAACAGAGTCTGAATTGGTTGCTGGCTATCACACTGAATATACTGGAATGCGTTTCGCTCTGTTCTTCTTGTCAGAGTACGCAAACCTGTTCCTGGTTTCCTGTATTGCAACTGCCGTATTCCTTGGTGGATGGAATCTACCTGTTGGAAACGCAGTAGTTTTGCCTGGTCTGGTTTTCCTGTCCAAGGCAGTTCTGTTGGTTCTGATTCAAATCTGGATTCGCTGGACATTGCCAAGATTGCGTGTTGACCAGTTGATGCATGTTTGTTGGAAAGTTCTGATTCCATTGTCGCTGCTTTGCTTGCTCGGCTCTGGAATTCTTTTGATGGTCAGTGGCGAAATCGCCGCTTAACGGGGCCAATTAACCCCGGGAGTTGTCAATGACACAGTACTTTAGAGATTTTTACGACGCTGTCGTTTCTGCATTGAAAGGGATGAGGATCACTGTAAAACATGTGGTCAAAAAGCCTGTTACTTTGCAGTATCCTGATGAACGATGGGTAATGCCCGAGCGATTCAAAGGGTTTATTTATAACGACATAAATCGTTGTGATGCATGTAACCGCTGCGTGAAAGCATGTCCGGTTGACTGTATTTACATCGAAACAACTGGTAAAGGCAAGGACAGGTTCATGTATCGATACGCTGTTGATTACAACAAGTGTATCTGGTGTGGACACTGTGTTGAGGCATGCCCAACCGACGCATGTCAGCACAGCCTTGACTATGACCACTCCTGCTATGATCGCACTCGATTGGTCTACGAATTTGCAGATCCAAAGAGTCCGGTTCCCTGTCACAAGGAAAACAGGCTGGAGATGGGATATTACGTTCCCAATGCGGATGAAGAGCGGGCAAAACTGGCAGCCAAAAAAGAAGCTGCTGCCAAAAAAGCCGCTGAAGAAAAAGATAAACCTGAAACAACAGAGGAGTAGCAAATGGGCGACATTGTATTTTATCTGTTTGCAGCGACAACCGTACTGTCCGGCTTCTTTGTCGTGTTCAGTAAGAACATTGTACATGCAGGTTTCAGCCTGATGTTCACACTGTTTGGTGTGGCAGGATTGTTTGCCATGCTAGGAGCTGATTTTCTGGCGATTACTCAGACAATGGTTTACATCGGTGGCGTTCTGGTTCTGGTTCTATTTGTGGTGATGATGACACGCATTCCCAGACAAAATCTTCCAAAACACAGCTTTGACCGCAAGATTCCAGCCGGAGTTTTCTCAGTTCTGATTTTTGCTATTGTCTTCAAGGTGATAGGTGGCACAGAGTGGAATGTTCTACCTGTTGACTCACCAGAGGCAACAATCAGCATGATTGGTCAGAAGCTTCTGACTGAATTTATTTTCCCGTTTGAGTATGCATCAATCGTTTTGCTACTGGCAATGATTGGCGCTGCTATTCTGATTCGCGAACGCAAGATTGAGGACGAAGAGGAGGTGCAGTCATGATGGAAGTAGGCTTGGCTCACTATCTCACTGTTGGCGCAATTTTGTTCTCACTTGGCATTTTTGCTGTAATGACCCGTCGTAATGCAGTTGCCCTGTTAATGGGTGTTGAACTGATTTTGAACGGGGCGAATGTAAATTTTGTGGCGTTTTCACGATTTGTTGAAACGTCGATTGATGGTCATATCATGGCTGCGTTTGTTATCGTTCTTGCTGCTGCTGAAGCAGCTGTAGCGTTGGCAATTGTTCTGGCTATGTTCCGAAACTTTGGCACTGTGCATGTTGACAGTGTTGACAGTTTGAAGCAATAGAGGAGACGAAACACGATGAGCGAACACGCCATCCTGTGGACAGCACTTAGCATACTGCTTTTACCAATGCTTTCGTACGTAATCATTTTCTTCTTTGGAAAAATGTTACCGCGCAAAGGCGATTGGGTTGGAGTGACTCTACTTGGAGCAACTCTTGTTCAGGCAGTCCGCATTTTCGTGCATTTCTGGCAAATGGGCGATTCTCAACTTCGATATGAAGGTGGGTTCCGCTGGCTTGACCTTGGGCAATTCACTGCTGATGCAGGAATACTTGTCGACGGCATGACTTCCATAATGTTGGTAGTTGTAGCGCTTGTAAGTTTCCTGGTTCACCTGTTTTCTGTTGGCTATATGCATGGAGACAGGCGATACGAGCGGTTCTTTGCTTTCCTGGGATTTTTCACATTCTCGATGATGGGCATTGTACTGGCAAACAGTCTGCTCTTCTTGTATGTGTTCTGGGAATTGGTTGGACTTGCAAGTTACCTGTTGATCGGGTTCTTTTTCCACAAGCCAAGTGCAGCCGATGCAAACAAAAAAGCGTTTCTTACCAACCGTGTTGGTGACTTCGGCTTCTTTATCGGCATCATGATTTTCTTCACAGCTTATGGCACATTCAACTATATGGAACTGTTTGCCCATATGCAGATGGCTCCATTGACCGGTGCTCTGTTAACATGGGCTGGCGTTGGATTGTTCATGGGTTGTATTGGTAAATCTGCTCAGGCTCCATTGCACATCTGGCTTCCAGATGCGATGGAAGGTCCAACTCCTGTTAGTGCACTTATCCACGCGGCAACAATGGTTGCAGCTGGTGTTTATATGGTAGCAAGGTTGCTGCCACTATTTGATCCAAACGCGCTGCTTGTGATTGCCTACATCGGTGCAATTACTGCTATAATTGGTGCGACGATTGCGCTGGTTAAAACCGACATCAAGAAATCGTTGGCATATTCAACCATCAGTCAGCTTGGCTACATGGTTATGGCAATGGGTGTTGGTGCATCTGCTGCTGGTATGTTCCACCTTACAACTCACGCTTTCTTTAAAGCTCTGTTGTTCCTTGGTTCCGGTTCTGTTATTCACGCTGTTCATACTCAGGAAATGCCACTTATGGGTGGTCTGCGTAAAAAAATGCCAATCACATTTGTGACATTCTTTATCGCAACTCTGGCAATCAGCGGTGTTCCATTCTTCTCCGGCTTCTACAGTAAAGATGCAATTCTGGCAGGTGCTCTGGCATTTGGCATGCAGGGCAAAACAATGATTCCTTTCATTCTTGCAATTGCTGCTGCCGGTATTACCGCATTCTACATGTTCCGCATGTTGTTCATGACTTTTATGGGCAAACCTCGAGATGAAGAACGATACAGCCATGCTCACGAATCACCATGGACAATGTCTGTTCCACTAATGATTCTTGCAGTTCTGGCAATTGTATCTGCTGGCTGGAAAGGCCCCGCCGACAGCTGGTTTGCAAAGTTTGTAACTTCCTATGACCTGCCGGCAATTGCTGCTGAGTATGGTCACCAGGAACACCACATTGTTGAATCTGACCATCATGTAGTTGTAGATGATCACGCTGTTGCTCATGTCGATGAACAT
Source organism: uncultured Fibrobacteraceae bacterium (assembly GCA_964437115.1). Taxonomy (GTDB): domain Bacteria; phylum Krumholzibacteriota; class Krumholzibacteriia; order LZORAL124-64-63; family LZORAL124-64-63; genus JABIBH01. Next base: position 24,848 of record CAYTFE010000025.1, read on the forward strand.
GCAGATTCTCATGCAGAAGCAGCTCACGGCCACGGTCATGGCGACAGCCACGGTGGTGCTCATGGTGACGCTCATGATGACATTCATCACAAAGCTCACAGCATGGCAATGATCATGTCTATCGCAATTGCAGGACTCGGTATTTTCCTCTCCTGGCTCGCTTACATAAAAAAAGCATTCAGCACAGAGGATATTCTCAACAGGCTGAAACCTGTCCACAACGTACTGCAGAAGAAATATTATTTCGACGAATTATATGCCGCTACGGTTTACAAGTTCGTCCTCGGATTCGCATGGCTGAATGCTGCTTTCGATCGCATTGTGATTGACGGCATAGTAGACGGTTCTGCGACTGTTACTAAAATAGGTGGCTGGATAACCGGCAGCATGTTTGACCGTTACGTCGTCGATGGAATGGTCAATGGAGTTGGCAACCTGATTCAGGGAGCTGGCCAGGGCATGCGTCGAATACAGACAGGTAGGGTTCAAACCTACTTGCTGTATGTTTGTACCAGCATTGTAATTCTGGTTTTCGTTTTTAGAGCCCTGTAAGGGACTTAACACAAGGAGAGCCTTGATGGCTGACCACATTCTATCCTGGATGACTTTTTTCCCGGTAATCGGCGCGGCTGTAATCGCGTTTATTCCCAAGGGCAACAAAGAAATCGTCAAGACAGTTGCTGCCGCTGCAGCTGCTGTGCCACTGATTCTTGCTGTTCGTTTGTTTATCGACTTTGACCGCACTCTGGACGGCTTTCAGTTTGTTGAGCATTTCGAATGGATTAAAACATTTAACATCGAGTACCACATGGGCGTTGATGGCCTGAGTGTACCGATGGTATTGCTTACAGCATTCCTTTCATTCCTCTGTATTATTGCATCGTGGAAAATTGAGAAAGCAACTAAAGGTTACTTTGCTCTGTTCCTGCTGCTTGAAGCTGGAATGATGGGTGTATTCTGTGCTCTGGACTTCTTCCTGTTCTATGTGTTCTGGGAAGTAATGCTCTTGCCGATGTATTTCCTGATCGGTATCTGGGGTGGTCCAAGAAAAGAGTACGCAGCAATCAAATTCTTCCTGTATACACTTGCAGGATCAGTACTAATGTTGCTGGCTATGATCGCCTTGTATCTCTTTACAACCGATCCAGCCACAGGACAGACCGGTACCTTCAACATGTTGCACATGTTTGATCAGGGCAACCATACAGGCATACTGACTTTGGATAACGTCAGGTTTGCACTCTGGATGGGCTTGTTTATCGGCTTTGCAATCAAGGTTCCAATCTTCCCGTTCCACACATGGCTTCCTGATGCACACGTTGAAGCGCCAACTGCTGTATCGGTAATTCTTGCCGGTGTTCTGTTGAAGATGGGCACTTACGGAATTCTGAGGATCAGCTATCCAATGCTTCCTGATCAGGCTAAAGCATTTATGGTTCCGATGGCTATTTTGGGTGCTATAAATATTCTGTACGGTGCATTCTGTGCTCTAGCACAAACTGATATGAAGAAACTCGTTGCCTACAGCTCGGTCAGCCATATGGGTTACGTTCTTCTTGGTATGAGTGCGATGACTGAAGCCGGAATCAACGGTGCAGTTTTCCAGATGTTCAACCACGGTACAATTACAGCAATGATGTTCCTCTGCGTAGGCGTTATTTACGACCGTGCACATCACCGTGAAATTAATGGCTTTGGTGGACTTGGTCTGCAGATGCCGCTTTATACAACAGTTACCTCGTTCGCACTGTTTGCTGCTATTGGCCTGCCAGGTCTGAGTGGTTTTGTCAGTGAGGCGATGGTCTTTATGGGTGCGTTCCCGGTTCACCAGACAATCACAATTATTAGTGCCGTCGGTATTATTATCGGTGCTGCTTATGTCTTGTGGATGTTGCAAAGAGTGTTCCTCGGCACACGCAATGAAAAGTACGACGATATTGCAGACATCAATTCCAGAGAAATGTTTACTCTGGTTCCAATTGGTCTGGTAGTTCTGTTCCTGGGTATTTACCCGATGCCAGTTCTGAACCTGATGAAGGTTTCATTGAACAGCTTGATTGCAGTAATCAATATTGCTGGATAACAGGGAGTGAAAGTTGTTTGTTAACATAACGATCCCCAACTGGTCAGACTTCGCGCACTTTGTGCCAGAAGCAATCATGTTCGGTGCATTCCTGCTCGCTCTGATGGGCGATGTGATAGTGCGTGGACGCAAACCGGTTGTTCCGTTTCTAATTACTCTTTTGGGTGCCTTGGCTGCTCTGTATTACTCATTCAGCTCACCACCAGTTGGTGACGTGGGTATACTTGGCAACCTGGTAATGATTGATGGCTTTGCCGGATTTTTCCGCATCGTCTTCAGTTTTATAGCTGTGGTTACAATACTCTTTTCATGGTCGAGTGAAGAGATTATGGGCCGCGGCAGAGAACATAAGGGTGAATACTACGCACTGATCGCTCTGATGACTGGCGGCATGATGGTTATGGCTGAGGCCCGTGACCTGGTAATGCTGTTCTTGTCGATGGAGCTTGTTGGTCTTACCAGCTATGTAATGGCTGGTTACATGCGTAACAGCTTACGAAGCACTGAAGCTTCTCTGAAGTATGTAATCTTTGGCGCAGTTTCAAGTGGCATCATGCTGTTTGGTATGTCGTTGTTGTTCGGTATGACTGGTCAAATGACTTTTGCAGGTATTCGCGATGCCCTGGTAGCAAATCCTGTTAATGACCTTTCAATGCTTGTTGTTCTGATAATGATCATGGCTGGTTTTGGTTACAAAATTGCGATGGTTCCATTCCACTTCTGGTGCCCCGATGTCTACGAAGGCGCACCAACTCCAGTTTCAGCTTTCTTTTCTGTTGGTCCTAAAGCAGCCGGTTTTGCATTGATGATCCGGTTCTTCTTTACCGTTTTCCAACCGATTGTTGAAACTATTGACTGGCCATTGATGATTGCGATTTTATCTGCAGTTACAATGACCTATGGAAATGTTGTTGCAGTTAAACAGACCAACGTGAAAAGACTTTTGGCATACTCTAGTATTGCTCATGTCGGTTACCTGTTGATGGGCTTTTTACTTCTCACACCTGGTGGCCTGCAGGCAATCCTGTTTTACTTGCTGGTTTATGCAGTGATGAATCTTGGTGCATTCATGTTTGTCAGTGCAATCAACAACTCAATCAAAAGCGAAGAGTTGTCTGACTATGCAGGACTTGGATTCCGGGCTCCATGGGCAGCTGTTATGATGTTTATCTTCCTGGTTTCACTGGTCGGTCTGCCACCAACAGCAGGTTTTGTTGGAAAGCTATATCTCTTCACCGAAGTTCTGCGTGAAGGTTGGTACTGGCTTGCTGTTGTTGGTGTGCTGAACAGTGTTGTCAGTCTGTACTACTATATGCAGATTGCCAGAGCAATGTTCTTCGAAAAAACTCCAGAAGATGCTCCAGCTATCAAAATTGCTCCTTTGCATTATGTAACGATGGCACTTCTGGCTGTGCCAACAGTGATTCTTGGTCTATACTGGTCTGAGTTTAAGGCTATTGCTGATCAAGCTATTGCAGGGTTCTAAACCTCAATACCTTCTTCACTCAACGCAGGTCGCCTTTTATAAGGCGACCTGCTCTTCGCTACGCTCAGATTCGTTCATAAGGTATTGAAGTTTAGTTGCTGGAAAGACAGGAAATATTAACTATTAAAAGAGCGCCTGGCGGGTGTTCTTTTTTTGCTATGTAGAAACGTGTTGCAATCTTGTCGGTTTTCAGTAAGGATCACTAAATGTTGCAGTA
>CAYTFE010000026.1:0-28237 GCA_964437115.1 uncultured Fibrobacteraceae bacterium
TTCTAAATGGATCAATGGTTGGACCGGTTCCCTTGCCTACAAACAGATCAACTTGACCATCACCATCATAATCACCCCAACTACCACACCAGGAGTTCTGAATTAAGTTCTTAACTCCAAGTGAGTCTGTCACATCAACAAAGTAATCACCATCGATGTTTTTAAGTATCTTTGCGTCTGTTTCATGAGCAATAAAGATATCGGGATAACCTTGGCCCTCCTTGTCAACATCAATATCGTTAGTAAAATCTGCAATAGCTATGCCACGAGCACCAGTTATCGTGCTCCAGATGAGTGAAGTCTCTTTTACATAATTAGGATCATTATCATCTAGATATCCATCGTGTTCATACAAAACCACTTGCCCGTCAGTTTGAGTTACAAGCAAGTCCATGTCATTATCCAAGTCAAAATCAAACAGAACTTCACTGTAGGGATGACCAGTATAAGTGACACCTACATCCTCATTAAGAGGTTGATAAACCTCTTCTGAACGATCAACGAATCTTGCAAGGATTGGTAGTGATACAGGAACATTAATCTCCCGAAGATCTCCACCATTGCTCCCTGCATAGAGTATTGACGGATCAGAAGCATCAAACTCAAGGTCCTCCACATTTTCGTGAAAGGATTCACCTTGACCTAGAATTTGCTCCCAATCCCCAAGTTCATATCGCCAAACTCCATTGCGTGTGTGGAACCGGGAACTGCTCATTCCAGCATAAACAATAGTTGGGTCATTGGGATCTATTGCCAAAGCAGTTATCTTGGTCATGCGATGAACTTGATCAAGTGAAGACCAATCATCATGATAATAGTTAGGTACTAAACCCAATTCAAAAGGGTCACTCCCATTATCGTTAGCTAATATTTCCCACTGGTCAGGACTAGGCTCTTCAGTAGAAAAAGGCGCTAACAAACGAAGAACTGTTCCAACAGTTGCTGTTGATCCAGCGTTCGAGTGGCTCTGCCCTTTTGTCCCTACGTATAGTACTGATCCAGATACATCTACCTCAAGTGTATGTACTTCCATTGCGCATTGGTTTAAGAATTCGCCTCCACCTCCTCTTAACCAATGACGTAAAGTTAAATCAGGTTCATTTAAATCAACAACCGCAACACCTCTATCGATATACCCACTTAGTGCCAAGACAACCAGACTGGTACCTGGGATAGCTTCCAATTCATATAATTTTGAGTTAATACCGATACTGTCTACAAAAACGTACTCATTAGTAATATCCTTTCTAATACGAACTAAGTAGGACCGTGGAGGCCAGCCAGTAATTTCTTCTCTGGTAGCAAGCAGTATTTCTCCCGGAGCTGATACCACAAAATCAACTACATTAAGTGAATCCAACTCACTAGCATCACACACTTCATCCCAAATATTTAACTCCTCATCATAATGACTTAACACTCGAAACTGACCAGTATTAGGCCTTATTGATCCATCATCTGGAGGTTGTTCAACACGCGCAGTATGGTGAATTCCAAAAAGCTCTTCATTACCAGATTCATTTTTGACAGATTCAATTTTGAATGCATCTCTTTTAACACCAATACCATATTGAGGAAGTCTTTCATTCAACCACTCAAAACCATCCTGACCGTTTTTTCTACGATACACACCATAATCATCATCTGCTATAAGTAAATCTCCGTTTTCAAGGCTGCTTATGTCATGGCATACTAGCATATTGTCATCTTTAGTCTGCCAGTTATTTTCCGAACCATTACAATAAATGTTAGTAACAGATCCCACACCGTTTGCATCTCGTTCATAGAGCCAGCCGTTGGAATATTGCCATGTCAATATCCTAGTCTCATCGCCAATTTCACTTACTGCAACTTCACAGTTCATAACGATAATATCATTAACTTGCCAACCTATTTCAGCTTGGGTCATTGGGGCAAAGGTACTATCAGAAATGCAATAGAATGTCCCATTTTCTCCATAAGGGTTATTCCAATTGCCACGCTGACAAATTATGTGAGTCCACTGAAGACTAGATAAACTATCTTCATCAGCTGGAACTGCCAGGTAATACAAACCTCCTTCATGATATCTTTGGCGCTCTCCTATATAAAGCTCAACTTTTCCATCATCCAAAGCATTGAGAGTCATTCTATTAACATAACCATCTCGAAGAACTTTCCTCCAATTATACTCATGTGCTGGACGTGTTACGGGTTCCTTTGTGATTTCACCTAAACTTCCTACTTGTTCCCATTCTGAACCAGGAATCAAGTCTACCCTGTAAACACCATGTATAAATGAAGTATCTGATTTGGCGTCTGCGAGAGCGTATACTGTATTTGCGTCAGCAAACCTGGCACTCCAGCACCAGCTGCCCCATTCTGTTGGAGAGCCACCATCAAGTTTGTAAAGCGTATCTAACCTAGCCCATTCACCAAGTTCATCTCGAAGATGAATCCCGTTTGTCCCAGTCAATAAGACTTTGCCGTCCACGGCATCAAGAGCTCTTACCATGCCCATGTTTGTTGAATCTAAATCTGGTTCCCAATCACCTCCACTATCCGGATTCTTCTCCCAAAGGGAATACAAGCCTCCTGGACCGCCTGAATAAGGTACAAATTCATAACCGTTAGAACCACCCTGTTCCACACTTACTGTATCTGGGTAAATTGCCCAACTTGTTTTAGAACGTGAAATACCTGCTCCCGCATAAAGGCTATCACCATATTGAGCTAATGTTGAAAACGGGATTGCTGTTCCATAATATCTAGCATCCCAGGTTTCTGCTACGCTATAGGAAAAATGATCTGGTGGAGTTTCAAGAGCCCAATCTCCAGTTCCTCGATAACGGCTATAAATGCCGCCAAGGGTTGCTGCATAAACTTTGTCATCTACAACTATTATATCATCTACATAATAAGATTTACATTCATTGGAGTTAGCTAAACCTTCACTCCAATACTCCCAACTACCACCAGAGTCTTCACTCCGCAAAACGCCGGAAACATCCGTGCCTATGTAGAAAGTATTAGGATCATCAGGGTCAATACATACCGCATGAACTTGTCCACCTGCACCAACACCAAGAGCTTCTGAGGGAAATTCGCTGGCCATAACAGAGCTGGCCATAATTAAAATGATTGCTAAAATAATACGTTTCATTGAATAAATTCCTTTATTTAACCAACATGATACTATGTGATTTTGTATAATCTGCGGTTTGCATCCTCACAAGATAAACTCCACTGGCAACTTTGCTGCCACTGCTATTTACTCCATCCCAAACAAACTCGTGTCTGCCAGCATCCAGTTGTTCTCTGCAAAGCTGCTTCACAAGTCTTCCTTTTATGTCGTATAAAGCAACCTCTGCATGCTGGTTGCTTGAAAGTGTAAATGAAATTGTTGTCAAAGGATTGAATGGGTTGGGTGCTGTTGGTAGCAGTTCTGTAATAAATACAGGTATAACAGGTGCATTGAATGCTATTGAGTTACCACTTGCCTGGCTGTTGCCGTAAACAGGTTCAATCATCACCTGAGTCTGGTAATGAACTGGTGACCATTCTACACAGTCCGGTGAAATGAAGCTTGCAAAATTTGCATCATCTTCACTATAGCCAATAGCTGCGCCATGCCCTTCTACAACTTCATTTTGTCCAACAGGAAATGAAATAATCAGAAACAGGTCACCAGCGTTGCTTGTAATACTTTCTTCAAAAACACAATCACTCCATTTAAGCTTGTGGCCTGTTACATCATCCGCAACAATCAGCAAGCTTTCAAAATCAGGAGCCCCACTGCTATCAACTGAAGCAAGTTTCACTTCTGGAAAAATAGTTGCCGAGTCATTGTTGAACCACCGGAAACCTTCAAGAACTTCACCATCTGACATCGGAATTAGAACAGCCGGTGCAGGAGAATCATCTGTTGGGGTAACGTAAAGAATTTCAGGAAGTTGTTGTGCTGCAAATAGAGGTAAAGACAATAAAAGTACCAAAAGTGCTTTATTGAACATTGAATGCTCCATGCTGAATGAATAATTGTTCAATACGTATTTTATTATAGACAAGATATTTCTAAATGTAAAGAGGGAGCCTTATCAAAGGCTCTATCAATTAGTGGCCACGTGTATTCTCTGCAATAGTTCGTTTGCGTTTTGTTTTTGATTGGGAAATTGTTTTGCGCGTTGCAATGCAGTTTTCGCATCTGCAAGTTTACCTGTTTCCATTGCACAGTAACCAACCATCAGCCAGTTTCTGCCCTGCTCCGGATCAAGTTCTGTTGCCGACGTAAATGCATCAAAAGCTTCCTGGTATTTTTCTCTGCTGTATTCAACGTCACCCAGCAAAGACCAAAGTCTTGCTGTGGGCTTTGTTTCCAAAGCAAAGAGAAGAGCTGCTGCTGCTTTTTCAGTTTGTTGTGCCGATAGCAAAGCCGAGGCCAACATTTCATACTGCTCAGGTGTTGCAGGTTCAGTGGCATCAGACAGTGCAATTTCATAATGTAATGCTGCTTCTGCTGGTACTCCCGATGCAAATAGAATATCACCAAGCTGAAGTTGTTCACTTCTTGAAAGTGGTTGCAGGTAGCTGCGAATTGTCATCGCTGCTGCTGCCTGCTTGAAGTTTTGTTGCGAAGAGTAAAACTGATATGCCAGTAGCCAGGCCGATGGATTATCGGGAAAGATTTCACAAAAACGAGTGACTGTTTTTTGTGCCACTTCTATTTCATCGACTTCCATTGCGGTTGCCACAGTTGTTTGTAACCAATCCGGTTTTGGTAACTCTGTTGTAATCAGTTCCTGTAGCAATTTTAGAGCTGCGTCATTTTCTCCAGCCAGGGAATTACAAACTCCGGCGTAATAAAGCAGATGTTGTGCCGGGATTTCCTGGAGTCGGAATCCTTTTTCAAAAGCATTCGCTGCTGTTGAATAATTTTCTATTGCATAAGAAGTTTCGGCAAGATTCAGCCAGCCACTTATAAACTCCGGATTCAACTCAACTGCTTTTTTATAGTGACTAACTGCTGAATGAAGTGAGTCACATTTTGCCAGGCTGTTGGCAAGGTGGAATCTGAGCAGGTAGTGATCCTGATCTGGATAGTCTGTTAGACATTCCTGGAGCAGCTCTGCAGATCCTGCCCAGTTATCGACTTCACTCAACTGTTGTGAACGAAAAATTGCACGACGCGCTTTGCTCTGTACCGACGACATGTCGTCGGCAACCGCTACAACGGCAATCAACAGAAACAGAAGTGCGGATAGTTTTTTCATGATTCCAGCTCAAACCGAATAGTTGTAACAACCCAGGACGAAACCGGCGTGCCGTCAATTTTGCCGGGATCGAATTTCCAGCGTGGTAACATTTTCAGGACCGCATCATCAAACAAACCTTCAGGCTCTGCTTTTAGAATTGTGATTTTGCCTACAGTGCCGGTTTCATCGACCAGGAATTTTACATCAACCGATCCCTCAATATCTCGCTGTTTTGCCTTGTATGGATAAACGGGTGGAATCCTGGAAATCACTCTTGGTGGATGATCAAGGTCTGCACTATTGAATATGAATTTTCCAGACTGCTTGCCGGTGTCGATGTCCAGATTTATTGCCAGCGCAGGCCCTGCAAATTGTGGTGGCGTAAGACTTGGTGGAGTGAGATCTGGCTGAAACTCGGTCTGTTTTTCCTCTTTCGGTTTTTCTGGCTCCGACTCTGGTTCTGATTCTGCAATTTCAGGCGGAGTCAGCGAAACAAGTCTGATTGCGGAACTGAAATTTTCGTTTTTTTCAACTTCTCTTTCCTGGGCAAGCATTGATACTACAAACAACAGTGCCAAATTCACGATCAGTGCACCAACAATTGCTATCACAGGGCGGGGCACTGGCTAGTCCTCCCGCTTGGCAGCAAGACTGATGTCTTCAGCACCTGCAATTCTACACTGATCCATTACCTTGACTACAACACCGGTTATGCTCCCTTGATCGGCAACAATTATCACACCACTGTCTGGTGCTTCAGCAAGCGATCGCTCCACATGAGCTCTGACGCTTCGCACATCTACCTGTTTCCCATCGAACCAGACTTCACCATCTTCAGCAACACCGATCATAATATTACCACGCTCTTTAACTTCAGCAGTTTGAGCAGTTGAACGCTGAACATCGATGCCGGATTCTTTTACAAAACTTGTAGTTACCACAAAGAAGATCAGTAACAGGAAAACCATGTCGATAAGTGGACCCATGTTGATATCAACTTTATCGCCACCGCCTCTTAGCGTGCGTCTGACGTTTATCATACCTGGCCTCCTCTGACTGCGCGCTGCAAGACCGATGCCGTTTCATCTACATGGTTTTCAAGTCGACGGGCACTGCGAAACAGATATCCGCTGAACAACATGCCTGGAATTGCGACCAGTAAACCGCTTTGAGTTGTCACCATTGCAACCGATATTCCGCCTGCCATAGCACGGGCATTTCCAGTTCCAAACAGTGATATGACATCAAATGTTTCAATCATCCCAATGACCGTTCCAAGCAAGCCCAGCAGCGGTGCGATGCCTGCAAGAATTGCAATAACAGCAAGTGATCTGCGTAAATATGGTTTTATTGTAGAAGAGCAGTGGTGCACCAGATTGCGGTCCACTTCAGGATTTCCAGTCAATGCGTTAACGATTTTTTTTGAGAGCAAAGCGTGAACACCAACCAGATCTGAAGGCTTCAACTCACCTCTGACAACTGACAACGCCTCTACAATAGAAATGTCATTGTGCTCTATTTTGTACAGAACAATGAGTCGATCTATAATCAATGCCCACATTACAAATGAACATATGCCAAGCGGCCACATAATCCAGCCACCTTGTTGCAGGTAATCAAGTGCCGCATACATTAGTCACGTCGTTTCAGTATTGCGTTTGAAAGCGCAACTGCTTTTTCTTCCATGTCGCCAACCAGATGATCAACTCTGCGCGACAACAGTGTGTGCAATAACATCACGGGAATTGCTACAGCAAGTCCAACCTCTGTTGTTACCAGCGCTTCACTTATTCCACCTGACATCAACTTGGGATCGCCTGTTCCGTAAAGAGTGATGACGCGGAAAGTATCAATCATGCCGGTAACTGTTCCCAGCAAACCAAGCAACGGTGCAACTGCACCAAAGACAGCCAGAGCAGAAAGACCTCTTTCAAGCCTTGGCAACTCGCGCAATATCGATTCCTGAAGCACACTTTCCAGAGTCTCCCGATTTTCACTTCTTGCAGCAAGCCCGGCACGCAAAACATGAACAACCGGCCATCCTTTATTGCTATTCTTTTCAACAATTGTGTCACAAGCAGGCCAGTTATTTTCTCCGGCAAGTTGATTAACTTCACTCATTAATCGATCTGTATTGCCGTGAACTTTTTGCAGGAATATCAATCGTTCAATTACGATTCCCAAAGCAAGCAAAGCGATAATCAAAATTGGCCAGACAATTGGCCCACCGTCTCGCAGCGAATCCAGCATGCTTGTCTTTTGAGTAACTTGCCTCAACGCGCTACCACCGGAAAGATCGATGGTTACGCTTTCACTTTTGCCATCAAGATATTTCTGCAAGGTTTTGCCCGATGGCAACTCTGACAATGCAGTCAGCTCTTGTGATTTTGGTGAATGTTTGAGAAAGCCAGTTTCTTTATCGGTACGATATATTGAAGTAAATGGACCAAGATTCAGTATTTCAGCGTCAGTTTCCCTACCATCTCTGCCAACAATCAATCCGGTTCGCAAAGCAACGTACCCCGTGCGTGCAATTTCATCCAGATAGACAGAAACCATCGCATTGATGTCTTCAATATCTGGGAAATACCCCTTGTCCAGGAGAGGTGAAATAGTTGAGAGTCTCTCTGGAAAACCAACTGTCAGCGGAGACTGATGCATCATAGTTTCCAGATCACGAGCGGCAAGTCTTACGTTACCACTGATCTCTTTGAACTCCATCTCCTGCTCAGACCATTTGTCAGAAAGGTCTTCAACCTGACTGGATAGAGATTTATGGCTGCTCTCAAGTTGTTCGATTTCTGCTTCAAGTTTGCTGCGCAGGCTCTCAAATTTTTCAACTTCAGCAGTAAGTGCTTCACGACTGGAAATAATTTTCTGTTCAGCCTGTTGCTGAGTTGCCACAGCGCTTTCTCTATCGGATTGTGCTTTGATTCTGGCTGAGCGAATATCTTGTGCGTTTGCTGTGGTGGTTACTATAAGCAAAATCAGAAGAAGTTTTTTCATGATCCAACCTTCCCTAGTGGAAGATCAATCAATTCAACTGGTCGCATTCTGGTTGCCATTTCCATTGCTCTGGAAATCGATCTGTTGAACTTGTTTTCCAAAACTTCCCAGTTACCGGAAGCAACATTATAATCTCCGCACATGCTTTGATCAGGAGTCATCCAAAACAGGGACAGCCTGCCGATGCGCAGGACATCAACTGATATCTCCTGCTCATCGATTTTGATTTTTGTTGGATATACTTCAACAGTTGAGCCATACCCTGCCTCAACCTGGAACGCCTCCAGCAGCCGTCGCAGCTTTTCAGCTGAAGTAAAGTCTGGCCGAGCCAGCTCCTGGCTTAAAGACTCAAGACGTATAGAACGCTCCTGTTCAAGGAACGGCAAGTCAGCAGCAACCACAGAGTCAAGCTTTGTTAGTAGCACACCTAAGGTATCTACCAGGGATTCTCGTAATCGTTTTGATTCAGCCAGCCTGCGATTCAACTCATCTGCTCTGTCTTGCATTGCATCTCTTCTTTGCAAAGCAAGATTTCTGCGTTTGGTCAGATATTCAACATCGCTTTTAGCGCTTCTGTAGCGGGCATCAAGTGCCGATTTTTCAGCTGACCAGACTTCAGAGCTTTCTTGTGTCTGTTTTTGTATTTCAATTGTTCCAGTCACTGTTTCCTGTACATCGCCTTGAGCAAACAGGCTTCCAACAAACAACAAAATCAGAACAGTAATTCTGGAAAACATCTATTCTCCTATTTTAACATTTGGACCGATTTAAACAGTCTGGAAATTTGAGGATCGGAAAACAGCGTGTCGTCGCTTCTCCATGCAGAAACAATCAACATTCTGTCAAATGCGAGAAACCCTTCAATCCATTTTCTTTTTTCATTTTCGCCAGTACACAGAAGCTGGATTCCCTCCATGCCATTACGCACAATTGGAGTCTGTTTTTGAATAACCAGATTCTGGCCCTCAATCATAGTAGTAATATTTGCTAAAACATGTTCTTCAGATATTCTGGTTGATCCATTTGCCAGCTCAAAATAGCTGAAAATAATAATGCCTTCTGTATCCGAACGCTTACATTGTGTGGTAACAACGGCGGTGTTGTCGGTGTATTCTGAAGGTACAACTCCAATTTTCTTTGCTGCGCACCACGTTGGCCATTCAACAAAGTAACCACCGTCGGCTTCCTTTGCCAGCTGTTCTGCAAGCGCTTTGCCATCTCCAGGAACCGCCAAATTTTTCGGTTCTTTTTTGACTTTTTCTGTAACTTCTTGTGCTGCCCCTTGTGTTGCTTCTTTTTCAACATCATTGCTGCCGCAACCACATATCGCAACAATCATCATTAACAAAATTATCTTTTTCATGAGTCATTCTCCAAAAGTTGTTCAACCTGATCCATCAGCTTTTCAAACAGAGAAAATACTGCTTCCACAGGCTCTGCCGATGCCATGTCAACACCAGCTGTTTTCATTGTCTCAACCGGATACACGCTAGCTCCACTGCGCATAAATCCAAGATACTTTTCGCGTTCTTTTTCGCCACCAGATAGAACTTTTTCAACCAATGCAGCGGCTCCCGCAAATGCAGTTGAATATTGATACACATAGTAATTATAGTAAAAATGCGGAATTCTGCACCATGTTCTGGGGCTACGAACTTTGTCAAACTCAACATCTGGACCCCAGTATTTTCGCAAAATTTCCATATAAAGTTCATCCAGAGATTCAGCAGTCAGAGTCAAGCCCTGCTCCCCACGCCGGTGAATTTCATATTCAAATTCCGCAAACATTGTCTGCCTGAAAACAGTGCTGTTAATTTGATCCAGATACACATCAAGCAGATACAGCTTTTTGTGACGATCATCGGTTTTCAGCAAATGCTCCATTAACAGTGCTTCATTAAAAGTTGATGCAACTTCCGCAGTAAAAATAGGATAATTGCTGTAAACATATGGCTGATTTTCCGAAGCCAGATATGAATGCATGGAGTGACCCATTTCATGAGCAAGAGTGAACACGTCGCGCAACATGTCACTCCAGTTCAACAGTATATATGGATCTGTTCCATAGGTTCCGGATGAATATGCGCCCCCGCGCTTGCCTTCATTCTCGTGAACATCAATCCATCTGCCATCAAGACCAGTCCGTACAACATCAATATATTCCTGACCAAGAGGCACAAGAGATTCGCACATTACTTCGCATGCTTCCTCGTAGCTGAACTTGAATTCACCCTTGGGGAAGAGAGGAACATACAGGTCATGTTCTGCAAAATCATCGAGGTTGAGAACTTTCTTTTTCAGATTTGCATAGCGATGGATAATCGGCAGGTTCTTGTTCACAGTATCAATCAGACTGTGGAAGACATCGGCAGGAATTGCAGTGTTGTGCAGCGCCGCATCCAAAGTACTTTCATGATTCCTGGCTCGCGAATAAAAACAGTGGGCTTTTACCTTGGAATCCAGATTGGCCGCAAACGTATTGATGTTGCCACCGTATGCATCCATGAATTTTTCAAAAGCTGTTTTACGAACTTCTCGATTTTGGCTGCGTAGATATTTGCTATAGGAAGCTTTGGTCAGTGGTACCGTGTTACCATCTTCGTCAACTATCTCATCCAGTTTCAGATCTGCATTGTCAAGTGCATTGAAAACAGAATTGCTGCTGCCAGCCATATCACCAGACATTGCCAGCAGTTGCTCGCGTTGCGGGTCAAGGGTATGATCTCTGCTGCGTCTTATGTCATCTATAAAATGTGTGTAGTTGCAAAGCTCTGGTTCATCTTTAAAGTATTTTTCCAGAGTATCGTTGTCGATAGCCAGCAATTCCGGATCAAACCAACTCACAGCTTCGCTATACAAAACAGCAAGGCTGCCCGCTCTGCCGTCACGCTCAAGGTTTTCACCAATACGAGTATCTTCATCGCTGCGCATGCTGGCAAAAACACAAACACGACCAAGTTTTTCACTTGTATGTAATATCGCTTCAATCGCTTTCAATAAATCAGACGCTGACTTGTCTGCGGCTCCACGATGTGTTTCCAAATTTTGTAATTCGGACTTCACTTGTGCAAAATCAGACTCCCACGCTTCAGTGTCGCTGTATATTTTTTCGATATTCCAGGTCAGTTCTGAAGAAATTTCTGAACGCTGTTTTGACTTAACCATCATTCCTCCGTTATAGTAACTGATAATACATTTCGTGAATGTAGACATGAACTTCATTTGGTTCAAGTTCACATCTTAAAAACAGGAGAAATTATGGGTCTCATTGGTGCGCTTTTGGGCGGAACTGTTGGATATATGCTTGGTGGACCGCTTGGTGCGATGATTGGCGGTAGTATCGGATCCAGAGCTGGAAATAATCAAAGAAGCGCAGGCGGATACTCAGCTCAGGACGTTCAGTCGACATTCCTGATTGCTGTAATCAGTCTCGCTGCCAAAACAGCAAAAGTTGATGGAAAAGTTACAACTGAAGAAGTACAAACATTTGACCGATTCCTTCAGCGTCTGGGCATGTCTGTCGCAGAACGGAAAATGGCTGCCAGAGTCTTCAATAATGCCCGCGAAAGTTCTGTAACTACAGCTGAACTGACCAGACAAGTAAAACAGGTTATGGGCAACAATCGTGACCGTTTGCGAGATATCGTTGGTCTGCTTCTGGAAATAGCACATGCCGACGGACATTTCCATGAATCTGAAGAGCAGTTTATCCATAACGTGGCTCAACAGCTTGGGCTCAGTGAACAGGAATACAACAGCTGCAAGGCGATGTTCAGCTCAACACCAAACACATCGTCGGCCTACGCAATTCTTGGGATAAGCAATAATGCATCTGTAGATGAAATTAAGTCTGCATACAGAAAAATTGCGCGCGAATACCATCCTGATAAAATTCAGTCAAAGGGTCTTCCAGAAGACTTTATGATTTTTGCCAAAGAGAAACTTCAGTCTGCAAACAGCGCATACTCTTCAATCAAAGCAGAGCGCGGTTTCTGATGACACTGACTCCCATTTAGTGTAGACTCCTTGGGTTATCGCATATTCTGGTTTTCAAAAGGGAGTTAAAGTGAAATTTTCTGTACTGGTTCTGGCGTTGTTGTGCGTGATTGTATCTGTGTCTTCTGCAGTTGTCCGAGTTTCTGAGCCTGGTGTTGTTTCCGGCAGCCAGCTTTCTGTTTTCGATGGCGCTCCCGTTGGCGATTTGCATCTTTTCGCTTTCGTGGGCGGATTCTGGTACGAGTTACCGGTTCAAATTGATGAGCGTGCCAGTAACGGCTCGTTTTTTGACCCCGATGACGGTCTGCTTGACAGTAACGATGAGGTTATATTTCAACCTCAGGACTTTGGCGCTCTGGCTCCAACATCGGCTTGGATTGACGACCTGGATTCACAAAACTACCCGCGCCTGAAGTTATCTGTAGCTGACCCGGTTTTAGGCAGCTCGGCTATCGGATATCTTTTCCGCTCATCAACACTTCCTGACAATCCAGACACCTATATTTCCTATGATGCCGGTGCGGATGAAATTATGACCGACACATATCTGGCTGGTTTTGATAACAGCAACTGGTTCTGGGATGAGCTCAGACTTTTTGATGGTGATGCCTACAGCGATGATTTGTTGGATCGCGAAAAAACTCGTATCAAAGGTACAATCCTCTGGACTAACTGGACCCGTGATGAACAGGATTTATCACCAATCCAAAAACGCTATGTTGCTGGACCGGTCCGAGTAATTCGAGAAACAAGATTTACTATCGAAGTATTTGGTGTCATATCTGAATCTATCATGACCAAACATTACTATGATTCATTTATGGCAACACCGGAAGATGTTGCTACTATTGATCCTCTTGCCGGAATAAACATGGTGCGTCTTTCCTATGACCTTACTCCAGCTGCTGTTGGATCTGTTGAGTCCAACCTTAACAATGCTTCTCTTTTAGCCGATGGTGTTCCTGATGGCGCAAATACAAATATCCCTGCTTCAGAGATGGCTCACTTCTGGATCAAAATAAACCTCAATGGCAGCTCTCTGGTTTCAGTTGGCAATCAGTATGGTATGTCAAATAGCAATGTGCTCTATCATCACGACGACTCCAGCGGCGGAACAGCTGATGGAACTAGCGACACTGGCGATGGTGCATCTTATGGCGATATCGGAATTCGGATGAACAACCCGAATACTGGCACACACGCCACTTCAGCAAGCATGTATCTGGCGTTAGGTACTGACCTGCCTGGCCTCGATTGCCAAAGCTGGTTTGATACCGGGTTCAACTACCAGGTTGCAAGTGAAGACTTTGACAATACTTCTGCGGTTGATACTCCAATGATAATTGCCAGCAATCTGCGCAATATCCCAAATCCATTCAACCCGCGTACTGATATTCGCTTCCAGCTTTCAGACAACAGTAATGTTGAGCTGACTATTTACGATGCAACTGGTCGCATGGTTAACGTGCTCTACAACGGCAACCTTGCAAGTGGGCAACAGTCATTCACCTGGAATGGTAACGACCAACTTGGCCAAGCTGTTTCCAGTGGAACTTACTTTGCCAGGTTGCATGGCCATAACATTGATCTTGTGAAATCGATGTCGCTGGTCAGATAATTCTGAATGTCAATCCAGAGCCCTGATTACATCGGGGCTCTTTTTTTGGAGAATAATGCCTGAGTTACCAGAAGTTGAACATATTGTTTTAGCGATGCGCGAAAAACTGATCGGCAAAAATTTGTTTCAGCTCAACATTCGTCGTGCCGATATTTTTGAGCCTTCAAGCGGTGCTGTTCGCAAAGCAATTCTCGGGAAAAAACTCAATTCAATTCACAGACACGGCAAATACATGATTCTTGGTTTTGATGATGCAAACCTGATGATTCATCTACGCATGACCGGACAGCTGATTCTCAACTCCAGCGAAACTCCAGACAAACATACTCACGCACTGTTTGATTTTAATGGTAACGAGGTTCGGTACCGAGACATCCGCAGATTTGGCAGGCTCACCCTGGTTGACCATCCTGAAAATCCCAGTGCAATAAAACACATCGGTCCCGATATGTTGAAAGCCGGTTTTGCTGACTGGAGTGAGAAAATGAGTCGGCGCAGAATACCAGCCAAAGCTGCCTTGCTTGATCAGAAGATTGCTGCTGGTATTGGAAATATTTATGCTGATGAGGCGCTGTTTTTAGCAAAAATACATCCGCTGGCAAAACCGTGTGAGCTGACAGACAAACAGTTGCGTGAACTTTTCAAGCGGATAAAACAGGTTCTGCGACTGGCAATAAAACATGGCGGCACAACATTTATGGACTTCCGTGATTTCAGTGGCAAGCCGGGGAATTTCAGAAGAAAACTTCGGGTTTTTCAACGTGATGGTGAGCCGTGCAGAGATTGTAAATCAACACTTGAGAAAATCAAGGTCGGTGGCAGATCTACTCACTTTTGCCTTGTGTGTCAGAAATAATTTATCATCGATTATTGAATACTCCGGCAACACCCAACAGAACCAACACCGCACCACCAATTGTCCAGGCAGTAATTGGTTCACTTAAAACGATGTACCCAAGTATTACTGCTACAGCCGGGTTGACATAAGCATAGGTAAGGGTGATTTGAGTTGGCAGCAACTTCAGGATTCGCATATAAGATGTGAAAGCGAGAATCGAGCCAACAAAAGTCAGGTAAAAAAGCGCACCCCATGCCTCTGGTGTTGGATCAGGCATCGGCTCTTTGCGAATAAGCATCAATGCTAGAAATCCGACAGCACCAAACAGATGTTGCCATCCTGAAATTACTGTGACATTTAACTGTGGTGTTCTGCGTATATACCAGACCGTGCCAGCTGCCCAAGTCAATGGGGCCAGCAACAAGCCTATCATCGGTCCAAGCTGGTGGCCTGAAGAGCTGATATCCGGCCACGACAAAACTGCTACTCCGCTAATTCCAATGACAATAGAAGCGGCAAGTTTCCAATGAGGCAACCTGCGGTCAATCACCATGTCAATCAGCGAAATCCAAACTGGAAGTATTGCGACAACAAGAGCTGCCATACTACTGTGTACTTTTGTCTCTGCCCAGGTAACAAGTCCATTACCGCCAGTCCACATCAAGAGGCCAAGCGCTGCAAGCACAGCAGCTTCATTGCGAGTTATTTTCACCCTGTTACGAGAAAGGAGATTCCACCCCAGGAGTAATAGACCAGCAATTGCTACACGCACAAACGCGAGGGTAAATGGTGGAAAACCAGCTCCCTCGCGTACTGCTATTCTGATTGCAAGATATGTACTACCCCAGCCCAGATACACAACCATCAGATGCGCCAGGCCGGCTTTACTTAATTTCAATGCACAATATCCTTACTGAACAAGAGTCAATTTTATCGAACTGGAATATCCAGGCTTTTATAGCCCCATTAACTCCCTGACATATTTTGGTGCTGGACTGCCATATGAAATCAGTTCGTCGTGGAACTTCTTCAAATCAAAATTATCTTTCTTTTCTGCTGAGTCTCTGAGCAAATTCATTTCCGTTACACCAACAAAATATGTACTCAACTGAGTTGAGCTCTGATTTGCCCGATACCACTTGCCCAGCGCTTCGCCCTCTTCCTGATACCCTTGTTCCATCATCAATTTGATAGCTTCTTCTTTACTCATACCTCTGCAATGAATTTCCTGGTCGATGATTGAGTTTATTGCAACTCGCAGTCTCATCTTCAACTGCTGCAGCTGAACTTTTGGTCCTCCATAACCATATTCTGCCATAACCTGTTCTGCATACACTGCCCAGCCTTCAACAAAAACTCCGCTGCCAAGCATCGCGCGAGTTGCTGTTGGAGCGTTGAATGCATTGGCGTGAGCAATTTGCAGGAAATGTCCAGGCATCGCTTCATGAATGGTCAAATCCTCAAGCATGTAATCATTGTATTCGCGATAAAAAGATTCGCGTTGTTCATCGCTCCAGCTCAATGGTGGCGGCGCGATGGCGTAAAAAGTTGTTTCATTTTCAGCAAAAGGACCCGGTGAATCACAGTAAGCAATACTGTATCCACGCTGGAATTCCGGCATTAAAATAATCTCGACTGGGTCTGGAGGAACAGTTACCAAATCATGTTCTATAACAAAATCAGTGCATCGTTTCAGCCCTGCTTGAGCCTCTGCAACAATTGTCGATTCCTCTGGTCTGTCTTCAGCAAGCCTGTCCATTACCTGTTTTACAAGCTCTCTGTTTTCTGGCAAATCTGCTTCTGGATACAGCTCCGCATAAAGAGGTTTTGCCAGGAGATACATTTTGCGTTGTGTGTTTTCCAAATCGATCCAGGCAGCTTCCAGAATTTCTTCCAGTGTCAGATCTGAATCCAGAGTGTAACGCAGTTTTTTCCTGAATTTCTCGTCACCTAATCTGAATTCACCATCACTTCTGGGAAGCAGTTCTTCTTCAAGCCACACGCCGTGTATTTCAAGTGCAGCAATCGCTGCAGACCTTGCCGATTGCAGCTCGCGCTTCATCTCGGGCTCATTTTTCAAAAACTCACCCAGATCATCCAGAATCAGTCCGATGTTTCCAGCGTTCTGATCTATAGCCCTATTGGTATGAGTTTCTGGTGGGTTTTCTGTCAGATTAACTCGGGCTGCTTCAAGTGTTGCCGGCAGCTGTTCCAGCCTTGCTTTTACAGAGAGTAATCGTTCCGAAAGTGGCGCAAAATCACGGGCAAGCAGTGTGTAAATGCCGTCACCCGGATTGTAGACAAGTGGATTCCATTTATGGTCTGCAATTTCATTGTGTTGGAAAATTGACAGTTTCAACTGGTTGGTAAGAATGTCCAAATCAATCCGGTTTACATCGGAAAGTTTATCTCGATTGATTTCGCCTAGCGAATCCAGATAGCTTTGAGCAAAATCACGTCGTGTCTGAAAGCCGGCTAGTGAATAATCGGTTGTTTTATCATCAAACCGATGATCACCAAGGCTGGTTGACCATTCAGGAGACAGTTCACGCATTGTGGAAAGGCAATTGGTTGCCATCGATTCAAATTGTGAGTCCACAGATGGGCCACCAGAGCAGCCAACAAGAAACAGAACGAATAGTATTGCAAATTTTTTAAACATCAGAGCCTCCGGTTGAATATTAAGACCTAACTATAATCTAATATTCATTGCAATTAAATATATTTTGTGTGACTTTAATTACCCGACAACTCTCAATTAACAAGGAGTCTCTTTTTGCATATTCTTTCCGTAGTTGGCGCCCGCCCAAACTTTATGAAAATTGCCCCTATTGCATG
Organism: uncultured Fibrobacteraceae bacterium; assembly: GCA_964437115.1. GTDB lineage: Bacteria > Krumholzibacteriota > Krumholzibacteriia > LZORAL124-64-63 > LZORAL124-64-63 > JABIBH01. The sequence goes on from CAYTFE010000026.1 coordinate 17,528, forward strand.
GGAGGCCGCTCGTCGTGATAATATAAAACATACAATTGTTCATACAGGCCAACACTACGACCAAGCAATGTCCCATAGTTTTTTTGATATCCTAAATATCCCAAAACCTGATGTGAATCTTGGAATCGGCTCTGCTTCTCATGGCGTTCAAACTGGTAAAATCATGCAAGAATTTGAGCCTATAATTAAAGAGTTGAACCCGGATTGGTTGATTGTTGTTGGCGATGTTAATTCTACAATTGCGGCCTCTCTTGTTGCTATTAAAATGGGAATCAAGACCGCTCATGTTGAGGCTGGTCTCAGATCGTGCGACAGAACGATGCCGGAAGAAATTAACCGACTTGCCACCGATGCAATCAGCGATTTGCTCCTTGTCACAGAACAATCTGGTCTGGACAATTTAAAAAATGAGGGTGTACCAGACAGTAAGGTTGTGTTTACTGGCAATGTGATGATTGACACTCTTGTTCATAATCTCACTGCTGCGAAAAAAGTAAATGCTGCTACAAAATTTGGCCTGACTTCAGGTGAATATATTCTTGTAACGATGCATAGACCTGGCAATGTTGACGACCCGGAAAAACTTGAAGAACTGACTCAAACATTAATAGATATTGCCAACCAATGTCCTGTTTTCTTTCCTGTTCATCCACGAACTCGCAATCGGCTTGAAGATATTGGTCTTTGGGATAAATTGAGCTCTGCAAATGGAATGCATATTGATACTCCACAGGATTATCTGACATTTATCTCACTCGCAAACACTGCCAAAGCTGTACTTACAGATTCTGGTGGAATTCAGGAAGAAACAACATACATGGGTGTACCATGTCTTACAATGCGCCCAAACACAGAGCGACCATCAACAATTGACCTTGGAACAAATGAACTAATTCAACCAAACCGTAAAGATATTTTGGAAGCTACATCCCGACTGCTTTCAGGCAACTGGAAAAAAGGAACTGTCCCGCCACTCTGGGATGGAAAAGCCGCCTCAAGAGTTTTGGACGCCCTAGAAAACCATGACAAATAACATGATGTTTCTTGCGCTTTGTGTGTTTTTAATTGCTGCTGGTACCGGGCTTATGGCTATGCCTGTAATAATAAAACAGCTACAAAAAAGAAATGTTCTTGATATTCCAAACGAACGATCCAGCCATTTAGCACCCACTCCACGTGGTGGTGGAGTTGGTATTGTCGGCATATGGACTATAGGAATTATTGCAGGCTTGTTTCTGAACATTGTTCATGGCGATGGTTTTATCTTCGCCGCTATTGGTGGTGTAATCACGCTTGCCTTACTTGGTTTTGACGATGACCAAAAAGACCTCAGCCCAATGCTTAAGCTAATTATACAGGGCGGCATTGCCGCTGCCGCAATCTGGTTCTCAGGAATTCCGTTAACAACTTTTGATTTCCCGTTTATTCCTGAACATGTGCTCGGTTTTTCCGGATGGGTTTTTGCCTGGCTCTGGCTCGTCGGATTTACAAATATCTTCAATTTTATGGATGGCGCAAACGGTCTTGCCGGTTCTCAGATTCTGTTTGCCGGAGTTGCGTTTTCTATTCTCGGTATCGGCACAAACGACACTCAGCTTATGGTCTCAGGAGCTCTTATTGCAGGAGCTGCGCTTGGCTTTTTAAAATACAATTTCCCGATTGCAAAAGTTTTCATGGGTGATGTTGGTAGTCTTCCTGCTGGTTTTCTTCTGGCGCTGATGGTCCTGCGAGCTGCCGAAGGACCTGCTGCTGAACAGGTTACTATTGCAACACCTTTGCTTTTCATCTGGCCATTTCTTTATGATGGAATCTACACCCTGATCAATCGCATTGTTCATAAACGCAATCCATTCAGGCCACACCGCAGCCATCTGTATCAACGAGTAATGATTGCAGGTGCAACACACGAACAAATCACAACTCGATATGCTACCGGCATTGTTGCCTGTGCTTGTGGTGGCTTTGGAATGCTGGTTTTGTCTGACAGGTGGGACGCTTTCATTGGTTTGTTTCTTTTGGGAATATCAGGTATTTTGACAGTCCGAACTGTTTCAAGAATCAGAGCAAGAGTGACTCTGAAAAGAAATTAATCAATACCAACTATTGTATGATTTGCCTTTGAAGCTGGCCATTTACAAGATTAATCTTAATTCGCTCCTGCTTGGTGCGATATGATAGTACAGCCTGAAATAATTTGGGCGTTGCTATTTCTACAGAAAAACTTTTCAGCGGATTATTGCCTTTGTGAGTGTGGAAAAACACAGGCATAACAGACGTGTTATTTTCGTGATCTATTTCAATAACAGCATTTCTAACCCTCTGCCCATATTTGGCAGAATACCAGCCGCCTCCACTGGAGTCAGGATCATGTACAGTAATTTCGGAACCGGGCGCCCAAACATCCATTACGGCTTTTTTGTTTTTTACAATAACAAATTCGCTTTGTGAGCCCCATGATGCGTCGGGATGCAATCTAAAATATTGAGCCCATTTTTTGTCGTTATGTTTTGTGATTGTATCGATAACCAATAAATCATCTGGGTCTAATCTTATTAAGTATCGAGTCCAAACACATCTATACGGCGCATTGGTTGTGGCTGCTGCAATAGAGTAACTGTCACCGTCATGTGCGTATAATAAATCTGATTCTAAATATCCTTTCCATTTTTTAGGGACAGATTCGGGGAACAGAAGATTATGCGCTTTTGACGAAATGATGTCATTTCTATCTTGTCCGCTGGCAAAAGTATACATTCCTGAATCTACCAACAAATCAGCTCCTTGAGCATAAAACAAAACATTTAGAGCGTCCGCATGGCCGTGGCCGCCTCCCTTGAGGCCGACATCGAGCAAAGCCCAACTTTCATCGCTAAATGGGCGTTTGCTTCCCCACCCACTTCGAGAGATTACATATCCACCATTCTGTGTTGCAAACATTCTGCTTACAGGAATTTTGCCGGATTTTCCTTGTGTGATTGAATATTTTAGTTCAGGTGATCGTCTCTTATATCCAGATAAGTTCATTCTTGCTGGAGAATCTCCAAACATTGGCAAAGAGCCGTCTGGCTTTATAAAATGCGCACATGTTTTATTTAATAAATCAAGTCTCGTTGCTGTCTCTTCTGAAAAATCCCGATCGATAACAAACAACAGGTTCCGCACGGAAGAAAAATTATTGATTGCCATAAAATGATACTGAGGGGCGTTCTCATTGTATGACCCATCAATCCCTACTAAATCCAGAACCTGTCTTTGGAGGCGATCAACCGCCAGATCAAACCATTTATTAGAATTAGCCAGCTCTGGTGCTGAAACAGCAAGTGATAAAAGAGCTCTACTGTGAAAAGTGCCATGGTTATTTTCGTGTTTATACTTAATGTTATCAGATAGCATCTTTCCATGTATATTAAACCACTTAAGCATTTTGACATGCAGGCTATATGACAAGGCGTTGTTTTTAAGTAAAATTCTTCTTGTCTCAAGCCAATTTTCTACTCGCAATGCTGAGCCCATATCATTCCAGGCCAACCAGCTTACTAAAGACGGATCCGCTTCGATTACATCTTCGCCATAATCTTGTAATAAAAAAATAAATCTATCTAGATATCTTACATCTTTTGTTTCTTCCCATGCATACAGCAGTGGCATTACCCAACGAAATGTATGGTATTGAAATTCCCAATTCGGATCACCATCAGACCCTTCTGTCCAACTCGGATTTTCTGGAATAGCTTTTGGTGAGTGCTTGGGAAGCGACACTAAGCCAGAAAGTATTTCATCTGCGAGCTCTATTGCTCGTGATCTTCCTTGTGCAGGTGCATTTTCGGGTTCTATTTGGTTTAGCGCAACAGCAAGGGTATCTCCAATAGCTTCAATCCCATCAGTAATAAGCTGTTTCTTTACCGATTTCAGGGAATTGTGTTCCAGATTCAAAATAGAGAGTATTTCAGATAACTCACTATCGTGTTCATCGGCAACACAAGATAGCAAGGTTATCAGTATTAGAAAAAACAGCAAAGTTGATATTCTTGACTTGCTCACTTTGAGCCTACAATCCATTTAATTCTAGAAATTATTGGCCGGGGGCTAAATAAGTTAGCCGAATTAGCCCTAGAGTCGTCAAATGTTAAACTCGATGTCATTTTTTTTAGTCGATATGTGTCAAACGGCATATCTTTGTTCAATGCTGCTCCAACAATATCACCTGTTTTGGCTATTACTTTGGCTAACCATAGGGGCAATGAAACAGGTTCCTTTTTTTCTAGTTCTAGACAAAGAGCTTTGCTCAATTCCCCATATGATGGATTGTGTCCGTCTGTCATGTGGAAAGTACCGTTTGTAAACAAAGCATTCAAAATACCTTTGGCCAAATCGTCAGCACAGATAATACTTCTACAAGCACTCCCGCCTGCAATATTCAGATATCGATTGTTATTTATTGCTTCAATCATTGCGCCAAGATTCCCAGGTACGCCAGGCCCAGCAATCAAAGGGGGTCTGATAATTGAAGCCTTATTTCCTCTTTTTGAGGACCAATTCCTTATCAGTTCTTCTGCTTCTATTTTGCTTTTACCATAAGGATCAGTTGCCAAACACTCTTGATTTTCATTAACCTTTTCGCCTTGGTCCAAGCCATAAACGGCAACTGTACTTATAAATACAATTGCCTCTGGAAGCGCATTTAAATTATCCAGACCGGTTAAAAGGTTTCTTGTTCCTTCTGTATTTACCTTAAAAAAAAGATTCCTTTTTTTATCTGTTTTGGGAACAACGTGAGCCAGACCTGCCAAGTGTATAACAAAATCAAATTTCCCAGAAATCTCGACAGGACCTTGAGCTATATCAACAATCAGGCTTTCAATATCTTGTTTTGATTTTGCCAGATCCAAACCAACAACTTCGGCACCAGCATTAATTGCTTCAGCTACAACAAACCTGCCAAGCCACCCACTGGCTCCGGTTATTAATATTCTTTTGCCATCAAGATTCATGGCCTGTTACTTCAGTTAATAATTCAATGTACTGTTGAGACAACAGGCTCCTGTCGTATTTTTTCCCTAGATCGGCCGCATTCATGCTCATCTGCTCATAAACATCCTCGTCTTGAGCAAGAGTAATTATATGATTTACCAAAGAATCTGATTTTTGAGAATCAACAGTAAATCCGCATCTGTTTTCTTCAATCACATCCTTAATCCAGCCCTGAGTTGTTTGTATAACGGGAAGTCCCGCTGCAAGAGAATCAAAAAACTTGTTCGGTGATACCGTTTCAAATACTGGTATATCCTGAAGAATAAGCAATGACGCTCTAGCATGTTGCAACCATGCAACAAGTTCTTCCTTTGGCATCAATGAAACAAAATGAATGTTCTGTAATCCAAGCTGATTGGCTTTATCTTGAAGGTCGGCTTTTTCTTTACCATCGCCAATTAAATATATATCGACATCTGAAATCCCTCGCTCATTGAGGACAACCGCCGCATCGATAAGTTGCTCACAGTTGTTTGCTGTACCTATTGTGCCTGTAAATACAAATGCTTTTTTATCTGAGCCAAAAACCTCTGGGACTTTTAGTTTTTTGGCAAACAGTTCATTGTCGGCAGCATTTGGAATTACCTCAACCCTTTTGGGGTTATAGTCACGAACTATCCACTCTGCCATTGATGGTGAAAGCGCAACAACCACGTCTGAAAACCGATAAAAAATAGATTCGGTAAAACGGATTGATTTCAGTGTCCATCTGTTATTTACTAACCCCATCTGTTCAAGACCTTCGCTAAAAAGATCGCGAACTTCAAATACAAATGGCCGGCGTCTCAATAATCTGGCAATAAGGCCAGGCAGGCCAACAGTAATAGGCCCCGATGACGCAACGACAATATCGGCCGGTAAAAACAATGCATACCAGCTTGCGATAATGGCATATATTAAAAAGGTCCATGCCCGGAACAGCGGGTTGTGCTTATTTGAAAGTTTGACATTAATAATTTTTACTTCAATACCGTCAACATCAAGAGTAGTTAACAGCCCTTCTGGTTTTAAATCTGATTTATCATAAACACTGGTTACAACAGTGACTTTGTGCCCAGCATCAACCCATCGTCTGGCAAATTCATAGGCCCGAGTTCCCCACGCTCCTTTGGGAGTTGAGAAGTATTGATAGAAATATAAAATCTTCAAGCCATTGTCCGTTCATTATTAGTTTGCACTTTAACAACTAGCATTCCAGAATCTTCTTGTAAATGCTCAGAAGTTTTTTTGCTTCAACATCCCAATTGTATTTTTTTATAACAGCACTTCTGCCTCTTGCGCCCATTTCCTGTGCCTTGTCGGGGTTATTAATTAAATATAATATCGCATTAGTAATTTCTTCGGGACTATCTGGACAAACTGTTAATCCAACACCTTCCCCTTCTATTAAATTTTTCCAAACAGGGAAATCTGAACAAATAACCGGTATTCCCGCTGCCATATATTCATAAAACTTTGTGAGCTCTTTCCTTTTATGGTGCCCTTTATCTGGAAATATAGCTAACCCGGCAGTCCAGTTTCCTTGTTGATATTTAGATAATATATCTTCATAGGGAACTCGATAGCCTGCTCCTTCAATATGAAGTTTATCCAGATTGGCCCCTGCAATTTCATTAAGTTCTTTAGCCCACTCCTCGCTACATTTTCCGATAAGATACACTTCTAGGTTTGGTATCAGATTAACAATATTAGCATGAATTTGACCGCCCCTGTCAAACCAGTGCCCGCCTGTATAAAGGACTTTAATCTTGTTATCGGTTTTATCCGTTTGGCTATTGTCTGCAAATGGTAACATTTTATTTAGTGGATAATTAAGTATCTGTTTTCCTAATGGAAATCGCTCAATATAATATCTTTCGGCAAGCAAACATGTAAACGCTATTGACGACACCTTCTCAAAAGCACCAAAAGCTATACCAATAAACTTTGCTATAGGCTTAAATAGATATTCTTTTTGTGAAATCGATGTTACATAATCTTCATGAATATCATAAACAATCTTATATCCAGCAGCCCTCAACAGCAGCATGATCGGAATCAACTCTGGGTCATGGAATTGTATAAGAGAGGGCTTTAATGAAATTGCTTTTTGTGCAACCCGTAATGTAGTTACCAGCAATCTTAAAATCCTGTTGCTTGATTTGGGGACAGAGTGTATTTGGACACCATTGGCAGTTCGATCTTTTTCGCCTGCCAAGACCAAGTGTGTGTCATACCCTGCTTCAGCAATTGAACAACATTGTTTATGAAATACACGTGCGTCGCCAGAGGTGTGAACAGAAGTTACGTGCACAATGCAGGGCTTGTTTGTCATTGTGATTCCTTATGTTTTTTAATTCTATTTCCTAACAATAAACCCATTAGCGGTATTATTAATATTCCGTGCGTGATCAGGGATGTTGTGTAGGCTGATGAAATTAAAAACATTGATGAAGTTAATAATGCTGCCATAAATATAATTAAAATTCTACTCTTTAAGTTTCTATAACACAGTAATAGGAAGTCCAAAATCGCAAGCAACACTAACGAAACATACCACCCTGGAATTACACCAAATGAAGCTTGATAATCAAAAAGAAAACAAGTATTGGCGCTTACAGATATAATTTTTGTGTGCATATATGACAAGCCAATAACGTTTGGTAAATGAACAAATTGCTGACCAAACAAAATAGCTAAAGGCCTAATGTTGCTAATTCCAAGTAACCCGTTTTCTTGGGCATAAAGATTGGTCATAACTCCTGTTTCAAATGGCGTTACAAAAACTCGGACAAATAACCCTGATGACAGGTAGTCCCAAAAAAGCTGGAACGAAAGCCTGTTGGCGGCACCTTCTCTGAATATTGTCATTATTGTTGCTACAACAACCGCCCCCGTTACCGCTGAGACCAATACAATTAAACCCTTTTTAAATCCTTTTTTCATTATGTAAACCAAAGAAAGCATAACCATTAAAAGGCCAGCTGGCGTTCTTGCTCCGGTTAGCATTACACTCAAAACAATAATTATAATAATAAATATTTTAACAAATAATTCGCTTCTGTTTTTTGTCTTTATTAGACTAATCATGCCAACTAATAGCGGGGCCAGTATTTCCATATACCAAAGGTATCCATATTTAATTGGCGTAAACCCAATCAACTTTAAACTGTTTTCCCTTGCCATCGTTGCCCCAAGAGGGTCAACAAACACAGCAACTAGTCCGCTAGATTGAATTGGAACAAAGAACAAATAAACCCCGACAATAAAGCAGGATGCAACAACAATTATCTTCAAAACACTTTTGTCATAAACAGAAAGAGTTATTTCCTGAACAACCAATAAGCATTTTTTGTAATAGTCTCTGGCAAGACAAGTTAATCCCGGTGTCAATAATATCCACACAGCGATTACAATAACAAATAAAATTGGCATCGCTCTAACCGTTAGTTCGCTATCAAGATCATTCGCATATATTGAATCAGCAAAGGCCGCAGCGCCATTTATCCTAACCATAATACCAATTGCTACCCAGGCACTAGGACGAAATAAGATAAATGGCTTTTTTATCAGCATTGGTATGTATATTAACCAAGAAATTATGTAAATAGTATTTAACATCTTGACCTCGAACTTTTGTCACTAATTACAAACAGTGTTGCCAACAGATATCCCGCAGCCAAAGAAATAGCTAGTGAATATGTATCGTTGGCAAAAGGCAATAAAGCCACACCAATAGAAGTTAACAAAACAGTTAGGCCTTTAATAAAAAATTTAGTTATTGTTTTTGGAGTAAAGCTTGATTTGATTAGAGCAAAATAGCCCAGAACAAGATACTGAACTAGCAATCCGACAGAAAACAGCGCAACCCCAACCTCTGGTCTTGAGGCCACAAACAGGCCATACGACAATCCACCAACAGAAACTATTGTTCCAAGAAGTTCAATAATAAACATTTGTTTTTGTTTCCCGTGAACGTCAAGCAATCGGTCCATCCAGTTTGTGCAAACAAAAAACGCTGCAGGAATCACCATCCACTGCACCATCATTCCAGACTCAATCCATTTGTTACCAAAAATAAACAACATAACTTTATCTGCGTGAACTGCGACCACTCCAGCTACGGGCATAACCAGCATCATTAACAATAAAATCAATCGGCTTAGAAATGGTTTTATCTCTTCACCGGCGGCAGCTTTTTTAAATAAAACTGGCCTAATTCCATTACTAGATGCCATAGCAGGAAAATTTGTCACCCGCTGTGACAGCGCAAAAGCCCCAACAAGAGCAGGCATACCCAAAACCCCAACAATCAGCTTTGTTCCCTCTCGACGCAGATTTCCTGTAAGGGTGTATGGAACAGAAAATCGTGGGAATCTGTTGTGCTTGCGTGCTATTTCACAAAGGTTTTCAAAAGTCAGGCTGGTGTTGAAATTTCTGTTGAAAAGCAAATTGCCCAAAACAAGAATTGCTACAGACAGAGCAAAACCAATAACAGATCCGAGTAAAAGCCCAAGCGACCCGCCTCTTCCAAGGTAATGTAATAAAATTTGTGAGCCGCCAGCTCCAACTGCCAAAGCCACAAGACTTGAGCTGCGCAGAACAAACATCCCGGCTCTTGTTGTAACCGCATCGAATACAAGTTTCAATCCAGAAAAAAACACAATTACAGGAACCAGCCACAGCAAGGTAGAGTTTGTTACAAAACCAAACAGTGAACAAAGTGGTGCAACTACTATTGCAACAATCACACTTACTGCTGCAACAGATATAAAAGATAATACTGTTACCTGTCCTGCTTCTTTTTCATCATCGGCAATTACAATAGCCAACTCATACCTGAGAGTTGAAACTGTCCCTGCTATAACAGAAATACTTAAAAGAATTGCCCAGATACCATAGGCTTCGGGACCATACAGCCTGGCTACAATTGGAATTGCGATGAAATTTGCAAGCGGGGAAGCAAGAGCGCCAAGCCCGGAAACAGACATGTCGCGAACGGTTTTTGAGCCTTTAATCACTGTCTGGCCTTTGATCTGGCGATTGTTCTGCACTCACTCCGGTTTGTCCTCTGAAATCAGGAACCAGCGTTAACAAATCCTGCCATAGTTGTTCCCTGTTTTCAGCCTCTGCCGCGCTGATCATCGATTCTGCTTTCGCAGACACAGCATCAACATCAATCGGCTGCCTTTTAGCAACCTTGATTCCTGGATTATCTGTAGGCTGTGGTTCTTCTCCTTCAGCCCAAAGTTCTTCAAACAGCTTTTCACCCGGCCTGAGACCAGTGTACTCAATCTTTACATCAACTTCCGGAGTTAGTCCCGACAGTCTGATCATCTGGTGTGCAAGATCACTGATTTTTACAGGGTCTCCCATATCCAGAATAAACACATCGTCACCGCTGCCCATTGCTGCCGCGTACAACACCAGCTGGACTGCCTCGGAAATTGTCATGAAATAGCGTTCTATATCCTGATGAGTAATTGTAACTGGCCCGCCACTGCTAATCTGTTTATTGAATACCTCAACAACACTACCGGCGCTGCCAAGTACATTGCCAAACCTGATAATTGAAAAGTTAGTGTCGCTCTGTTTCTTATGTGACAGAACAACTTTTTCAGCCACCTGCTTTGTAGCGCCCATCACGCTGGTTGGATTCACTGCTTTGTCTGTGCTGATCATTACAAATCGATCAACATT
>CAYTFE010000027.1:0-27952 GCA_964437115.1 uncultured Fibrobacteraceae bacterium
TATTACTATTCCCAAACACCCAACCACCAAAAAGAGGTCATTCAGATGAACGATTTCAAACGACAGATAACAGCAGGCATCCCTTCTTCAATTCCTGAGATGCCACATTTTGATTCTGCAATAAGCCGTGCACCTCGTCGCCCAATGCTTTTGAACGACGATGAAAAAAAACTGGCTTTGCACAACGCTCTACGATACTTCCCTACATCTATGCACGCAGAACTCGCCCCAGAATTTGCTTCTGAACTTGCTGAGTTTGGGCGAATTTATATGCATCGATTCCGCCCTACTTATAAAATGTACGCCCGCCCAATTGATCAATATCCAGCCAAGTGCAAACAAGCTGCCGGGATCATGCACATGATTCAGAACAATCTGGACAGCGACATTGCTCAACACCCATATGAGCTGATTACTTATGGCGGCAACGGAACAGTTTTTCAGAACTGGGCGCAGTATCTTTTGACGATGAAATATTTATCGGAAATGACTGAAGAACAGACTTTAGCTCTTTACTCTGGTCACCCAATGGGCTTGTTCCCATCTCACAAAGATGCACCTAGAGTTGTTGTAACAAATGGCATGGTAATTCCAAATTATTCATCTCCAGACGACTATACAAAAATGGCAGCACTTGGAACAACCAGCTATGGACAGATGACTGCTGGAAGTTTCATGTACATCGGGCCTCAAGGGATTGTTCACGGGACAGCAATTACCGTAATGAATGCAAGCAGGCTTTATCTTGGTGGCGATGGCAATCTGCAGGGAAAAGTTTTCGTAACAGCTGGACTTGGGGGAATGAGTGGCGCGCAGGCAAAAGCTGCTGTGATTGCAGGTGCTGTTTGTGTTGTTGCTGAAATAAATCCTGAAGCTGCAATTAAACGGCACGAGCAAGGCTGGGTTGATGAGCTTTATGAAGATGTCGATAAAGTTTTAAGCAGAGCAGATGAAGCTCGTAAAGCTAAGCAAGCAGTTTCAATCACCTACCTCGGCAACATTGTTGATCTCTGGGAAAGAATGGTTGAGACCAACTTCCAGGCTGAGCTTGGGAGCGATCAAACCAGTTTACATATCCCATTTGCAGGCGGTTACTACCCTGTTGACATGACTCTTGAAGAATCAAATACGATGATGGCTGACAACCTGGAGCAATTCAAAAAAGAAGTCTACTCAACATTGCGCAGACATGTAACTGCTGTAAATAAAATGTGTGAAAGAGGAATGCACTTCTGGGATTACGGTAATGCATTCCTGCTTGAAGCTAGCAGAGCTGGTGCTGACATTATGGACGGCACTAATTTTAAATACCCATCTTATGTTGAAGATATTATGGGACCGATGTGTTTTGATTACGGCTTTGGCCCATTCCGATGGGTCTGCACAAGCGCAAATCCAGATGACCTCCACAAAACTGATAAAATTGCAATGGAAGTTATGTCGGAACTTGCTGAACTTGCTCCGCCTGAAACTAAGCAACAGTATTTGGACAATGTCAGATGGATTATCGAGGCAGAAAAAAACAAACTCGTGGTTGGCTCGCAGGCTAGAATCTTGTACTCTGATGAAGAAGGAAGACGAGCAATTGCACGCGCCTTTAACAAAGCTGTATCGGACGGCACAATTTCTGCTCCAGTAGTTCTTGGTAGAGATCATCACGATGTGTCCGGCACAGACTCACCATACAGAGAGACTGCCAATATCCGCGACGGGTCAGCATTCACCGCAGACATGGCTGTTCAAAACTTTGTTGGCGATGGCTTCCGAGGAGCAACTTGGATATCGTTACACAATGGTGGCGGCGTTGGCTGGGGTGAAGTAATAAACGGCGGCTTTGGAATGTTATTAGATGGCTCTGAAGATGCTGGAAGAAGACTTGAACTTATGTTGAACTGGGATGTCAATAATGGCATCGCTCGCAGAAGTTGGGCCAGAAATTCCGGTGCTGACTTTGCAATTAAAAGAGCAATGAAAAGAGATCCATTACTCAAAGTTACTCTTGCAGAAATAGCTGAAAACAATACAGTAAATAATGCAATTAATTCTGCATTTAAAAAAGGAAATCGATGAAAGCGGAAAAATTAGTTAGAGCAGGATCACCTGAACTAGATGCAATACTTGGCAAGAAATTCCCAGTCCTGAACGACGGCTTTGTTCGTGTAGTTGATTACATGGGCAACGACAGTACAATAGTCCAGGCGGCACGCGTATCCTACGGCGAAGGTACTAAAAAAGTCAGCCAGGACCGTGGCCTCATCCGATACCTTCTTCGTCACAGGCATACCACCCCTTTTGAAATGTGCTCTGTCACATTGCATGTTCGTGTACCGATGGATGCATGGCGGCAATGGATCAGGCATCGTACTGCTTCTGTAAATGAAATCTCAACTCGATACTCAATAGCAATTGATGCCGCTCAGCAGACAGACCCACAGCAGTGGCGCATTCAAGCAGTAGACAATAAGCAAGGTAGTGATGGATTTGTTGACCAGCAAGCTGGACAAGTTTTAACTAACCAAGAGACTGAACTGCACAATACAATCCGTGAAGTCTATAACAGCAGACTTGAGCAAGGAATTGCTAGAGAACAGGCTCGCAAAGATCTACCTCTTGCAACCTACACTGAAAGCTACTGGAAAATGGATTTACATAACCTGCTTCACTTTCTTGCACTGAGAATGGACTCTCATGCACAAAAAGAGATTCGAGATTACGCCACAGTTATTGGTGAAGAGATTGTTTCAAAATGGGTTCCTTCGGCTTGGGAAGCGTTCCTGGATTATCGATTTAATTCAACAGGAATGTCACGCATGGAATCTGAACTGCTGGCTGCAATCAATCTTGATAACAATCAGGCGATTGCGCTTGCAAAAGAATTTGGCTGGCTTGAAGAAGGTAAAAACGGATTAAAAAATCATAGAGAACGGGTTGAGTTCGAGGCTAAACTTGAGCAGTGGAATATTGAAGTTCCGTGGAAAAAATAGTTACCTGTTAATATCTCCACCTGCCCACATAAACTCTACTCCAGGTGCTGGTAGCGGATGCCAGCACATCCAGTTTTCAGGATTGGTTAATTCAACCTCAAACTTCTGGCCTTCAAAAACAATTTCTACAATACCTTCAGGACAATTTACTGTGATCACTTCTTTGCTCGGCAATTCCAGTAATTCCCCATTAATCTCCAACTCAACATGCTGAGTTGTTCTTAATGAAATCCTGTCTGCTCCACCCTGCTCCATATAATACGACGAAGTCTCGAGCCAGTATTTGCTACTCAGTGGTGTGCCAGTAATTACTGCCCAGAGAACAGTCAACAGCAGAATCGATGAGAACAATGCTCGCCTGCCAACCCATCTCCACATTTCAACAACACCTGCGCCTGCTATCGGCAATGCTAAAACAAGTAGCGGTTGATGAAATCTGCTTACTCCAATTGTCATAAGAGCAGGTAATGTCAGGCCAACAGCTATCAATACAAACAGCCGGGCATACTTGAATCTGCCAATCGCAATCCCGCGGGCAATTAACATTACAAGTGTGACGTAACTTATCAATAATAGCCATGAAACGGGCGTTGGCGGTATCCCGGGTCTATATCCAGTATGCAGAACATGCCTTAACAAAAAGAAATCAGTACTGAGAAACATTCGCAAACGATCTACAACACGTCTGCCTGCACCAGGCAAATCATCGGCAATAACAGACAGAGCATAATTTCTGCGCTCAACATCGTCGGTAACTTCCAAAAGGATTTCATCGATAGCATGAATGCGCCAGGTTGAACCAAGCCCATCCGGTTCAAGACCACTATTGCCCAACAGAAAATTGAGCCCGCTAAAAGCAGAGGCAGGATAAACTCTACCCTCTTGACTGTACAAAGTCAGTTGCCACGGCAACACAACAAGCAACCCGGTGACCAGCATCAATACAGCTGGCTTGAATTTTTCTGTTTTCCAGAACCAGATTGGAACCAGAACTAAAAGAGACAAACCAACTGGCCTGGTCAGCACCAGTAATCCCAGGACAAAACCGATCATCACTGGACGTTTTCGCACTGGATTTACCAGAAGCAACATCACAACTACCAGCAGCAGATTGAACAACGGTTCAGACCAGAGTGTGTGTGAGAAAAATGTAAACGATGGATAAAGAAGATGTATCACTGCGGCTGCGATTGCAGCCTTACGCGAAACTATCTGCCTGCCAAGCTGGAAAACAAGGCCGGTAGTAATTGCAGTCAGGATTACATTGAGCAATCGCATCACTGCGATATTATTGCCGGTTAACAGCATGGTCAACCCACCAGTGATTGGCCAGAGTGGTGGTTGAAAACCATGAAAATATGCCTGGGAAAAAGTATCTTTCCCAAGAATTAACCCACTCCACCCGCAAGCTCTGCTGAAATATGAAAATTCATCGTTGACCATCGATGTATCGGTCACAACAACAGGAAACAGAACCATGCCACGCAAAAACAATGAAAGCAGAATCAGGAACAACACAAGTTTCTTATCACTCATCTTCTGATGCCAACTTTTCTATTGCTTCACACATTCTACTCCAGGAGTATTTCTCTTTTTCAACTGCAACTGCTGAGCTGAATTTCTCCGCCAAATCATCATCAAAGAATTTTATGATTGCTTCTCCAAGAGCTACACTATCTTTAGGAGGTACAAGGAATCCAGTACGACCGTGGTCAACAACTTCAGGTAATCCTCCGACTGTTGTAGAAACTACCGGCAAATCATAATTCATTGCAATCTGAACAATTCCACTTTGAGTTGCGGATATATAGGGCAATACAACCAGGTCCGATGCAACAAAATACTCTTCTACAGTTTCATCAGGCATATAACCATCAACAAGCTGTAAAATATCATGTGCAGATGACTCAGCTATTCTATCCAGGTAAGGTTTTTTATCTCCGTAGATATCACCAACCATCAGCACTTTAACATTTTCACCAAACTTTGCCTGTAACATAGGGGCTGCATCAATGAGATACTCCAACCCTTTGTACGCTTTAATAAATCCAAAGAACAGAACTACCTTACAAGTATCGGAAATTCCAAGTTCAGCCCTTGCGCTACTTTTGGCTTTGCGCTCTCTGCCTGGAATTCCGAAATCATAGACAGGATGTGGAGAAGTAATTACAGAGCCGGGATCTACTGATGGGACTTCACTCAGCAGGTCACGCCTGACTTGATCACTTTGAGCAATGAAGCCATCGCCTGGAGATAATGCGTACTGGGTCAACTGCTTTGCAAATGGGTATTTTTCGTGGGCAATTACATTGTCCAGTATGAAATACACTGGTAGTCCGGCACGCTTGCACAGCCTGGCAATTGTGCCAAATGCAGGGGCGAAATACGGTAACCAATATTTTATATATACTGCATCCGGTTTATTTTCCTTGATCAGTTTGGCTGCACTGAACCAGGTCCAGGGTAGCCACGGCACAATCACCGGTTCATTTGGCACCTGCATCCACTGTGCAACATCACCAGTCTGACTTGTGCCCGGGAAAATAATTTTCGGGTACTGTTTTTTGAGAGAAACCCATTGGATATCGTGATCTCGGCTCAACAGGTGTTTCACTACAAATGCCGACCATGTAACAATGCCACCATGAAAAGGTGGAGCAGGACTTATCAACGATATTTTCAATTAACCGTCTCCAGGCTATCCAATATTTTTATTGCATCAGCATTCAGCTGCTCATCAAGGCCTTCGGTGATGGCTAGTTTAAATGCAGTGATTGCTTGAATGTCATTGCCCATTTCAGCAAACAGTTCACCCATATTGAAGTAAATCACAGCCCTTTCTGATTTGGGTGCAGTTAAAGTCAGAGCCGCAAGATACTTGTCAACTGCCTGATAATATTTACCAGTGGAGCGCAACATCTCACCTTCCTGAATCATCATTTCCGCTGTGCTGCTCTGTCCTACCATTTCGTTCAACTGAACCAGCAACTGCCTTGCCAGCGGCTCCATACTCTTGGATAATCCTATGACCAAAGATTGCTCAATAAGTTCCCTGGCGTGTAATAATTCATTTTTGTCCCGCAGAAAACCGGCAAGCAACACCAGTGCTTCTGCATCGTGGGGATTATCTCGCAATGCATCTCTGCACAATTCTTCTGCTTCAAAGTTTCTGCCACCCGCATAGGCATCAAGTGCCCTGTTGACTTTATAACTGTAAAAAGCTGGTGCGCTGTCTCTGGGTGGGCCAAAGAATCTGACTGTATAAAGTCCGCCTCTTCTGGTGTCAGCTGTAAGAACAACTGAAATTTCTTCACCAATTCCCCACGGTATTTCCACTTTGTGACACGACTCATTGCGACCAGCGTAAAGTAGAGATCCGTTGTTCATTCGCAGAATATGCAAATCGCAAAGAGCACGATCACCATCGACTTCAAGAATCCAATTGCGAAGTTGGACGTCGTCGCTGTTGATACGGAATTGAAAAGATTCTCCAGCTTCAAGGTTATAAGTTTCTGTTCCCCATACTTCTTGAGGGGCCGACGCAAACAGAGGTGCAGCAATCAACAGCACAATCAGAAGCATATAGATTCTCATTGTGGTAACTCCTCGATAAGTGGTAATGACAAATTACTACCATATTCCTGGTTCACGACATCAATCAACATTTCAGCAATCATCGCCTGTCCATAACGTGTTGGGTGCATACCATCAAGACTGTAAAGCCCACCCAGGAATTCTGCAGTAATTGGCCAGCCGTTGTAAGTTGTTCCTTCAACTGCATCGCAAAATATTGAAGCCACATCAACAAGCAGGCAATTATATTCATCAGCAAGAGAAACAATGATAGCATTGTATGCTGAAGTTGCCTGCATCAAGCTGGAATACTCTTCTATCGACAGAAAATCAGCTTCCGTAAGAACTTCCAGGCCACATTCTGGCCACAATTCAGCAATCATATTTTCAGCACCAGCAGCAGTAATCCCATCTCTGAACTGTAATGCCAGGCTTACATGTTCAAAGGGATAACCCACACCCTCATCAGTCTTCAATTTTGTCTGAAAGTATACCCTGTCAGAATCAGAAAGATCGCAGCAATCAGATAACAACGGAATGGGATTGCCATCTGCATCAGGCAACATTTCACTGAATTCGTCAGTGACATACCACGGTTGAAGAGAAAAAGCTGCCGATTGAGCAACTGGAGGTATAGTCAACATAGCGAAATCGCAATGAGGCAAACTCTCTGTCAGAAGATCCAGAATTGTGCGATAACTGGCTTCAAACTCCTCAGGTGAATCAACAGGTTCACCACTACACAAAGTTGCCGGATACATTATTTCACTGAACCCGAACATAAGGGTCATGAAAGTTGGATCAAGAGAAATTGCCTGCTCAATCCCTGGCTGTTCAGATCTTAAAAACATTTCCAGATATGGATTTGGCGGGTTGCCATCTCCGTGTACACGCCACAACAGTTCATCGGCAGTCAGCAACGGGATAGCCAGATTATTATAGGATCGGTCCAGCTCAACATTCAGCAACATCGACATCCAAAAATCAGGATCATCCCATGGTGTAGGCTCAATTGTAGGATTGCCATTTTCATCAAGTACAACTCTGAGATGTCCCTGAGTAAAAGTGCCATCAATAACCAGCATTCCGGGGTCGGCAACGAGTGGCTGCTGAAAATCTGTTATTCCTGCTGCGCGTGTAAAAATAGATGGGTAATTATAAAACTGTGCCGATTGAAATACTGATCCGGATTGCATGCCTGCGGTTATCGATCCACCCAGAGCAACATAAGTTGAAAAATCGGCAGTTCCCCAGTCTGTTGCAACAGGAGCAAGAGGTGGCTCATCTTCAAGCAGTTTACAACCGCCAGACAATACCAATATCAGAATTATTGTCAGCTTGCGCATTAACCAAGTCCTTTATAGACCGAAAGTAATCCCTGCACCGTATACCGTGGCTGCAGCTCTGTAGTTGCCATTGAATCCATCTGCACTGTCACGAACTTTCCGGGTCGGCAGGAACAATCTTACCAGAAAAACATCAAATTGTGCATTCTTAATTGGTATCCCTACTCCGCAACTCAGCCCTCGATGCACCCAGTCTGGCAATGCAGGACCACATCGGCTTGAAGGCTGCGGCACAGAGTCATGAAAAAAACCGGCCCGCAATTGATTTCCATTTATGAATGTATATTCTGCGCCAAAACGCATTGACCATACATCTCTGAATTCTTGCGGGAGTGATAAACTCGGTATTTCAGGGTTGTCGATCTCCAGCTCCAACACATCATAGTTACTCCAGGTGGCAAGATTCACATCGGTTTCAAAAAACATATTTCCGGATTCATAGGAAATCCCCAACGAAAACAGACCTGGCAACGGTATTACACCACTGCCTGTAGAATCTTCAGGAGGCACAATGCCATTGTAATTATCCAGCGGTTCAAAAGTGATTTCACCTTCAAGATTGAGGGTAACTGGTGATCGATAATTGACACCAAGGTTGAAGCCATCACCAAGATCAGCGGTCATTCCAAAAACAATCCCATATTCATTTTCAGTAGTTTCACCTTCAATTGTTCCGATGGCATACTCAACAGGATCAGGAACTAATTCCCTTGCATACTGCTTCATCATAAATGAACCACTAACAACAGGAACAGTCATTCCCAAAGCAATTTTTTCATTCATCTGCCAAGCCACTGAAGGATAAAAATAGTAAGTTCTGATATCAGACTGAACAGCAATATGTCGACCAGAAAATTCCGACGGATTCTCCCACCCCAGGCCAAGACCGTAAGGTGTATTAAAACCTATTCCGGCAAAAACAGTTTCTGTCAGCGGTGCAGCAAAATACAGTTGGGGCAAAATTTCCTGCTCAGCGAGTGGCGTTTCTTCAACCCCATAACCTGGCCACGGATCAACACCCTGAAACTCCATTACACCGTAAATTGTTGCACCTGATAGAGTCAGCTGCGGAGCATCCATTCTGGCCATACCGGCAGGATTGAAAAACACTGCAGTCGGATCAAAAGCAGAAGCAGTGGCAATGCCACCCATCCCGTTGCTGCGTGAACCCATCGCCCAGATGCCGATT
The DNA here is from genome assembly GCA_964437115.1 of uncultured Fibrobacteraceae bacterium. GTDB lineage: Bacteria > Krumholzibacteriota > Krumholzibacteriia > LZORAL124-64-63 > LZORAL124-64-63 > JABIBH01. The sequence goes on from CAYTFE010000027.1 coordinate 9,093, forward strand.
CCTTCAGCGAACACAGAACAAGGAATCACGAACATCAGGAGAATTAAAGCGAGTCGAAACATTAAAACTCCAGAAATTAAGGTTGTTCAACTAGTGCAACATATTGAATCAATTCTGCGATTTTGACAAGAGAGCAATGATATCGGTGGCAATGTCCCTGGCCACTTCTTTTGTGAAGTGATATGGGTCAAGAAAGTTATCTTTGTCTGAAGTAAACTCACCTGGCACATCATAATCCAGTACAGTCCCCAGACTATTAATTGTCTGTTTATATGTGTTGTACTGGTCCACCAACTGATACTCGATCAGTTTATCCTGCAGATCCTTATGTGTTGGTGGAATAAAAAACAGAAGCTCGATATCATGGCTGTCGCAATATTCAACCATTTCAATCAAACGCGATTTAAGTACCTTTGGCTCGCTCCACATGTCGTAGTACATGCTGGTGCCAGGCCCTAATTGATGACTCCAGAACTGTTCTTCACTCATTTTCGGACGCTCAGTTTTAAAACTGCGACCTGTATATTTTGTGAGCAATGCCATCACACCTGATTTCGTAACAAGTGGCGATAAATAATATGATAACGGATTCCTTGTGACCTGTTTCGCTGCTGGAAACCTGTTGACACTATTCGCTTCTGTATAAATACAAAATGGAACACCCAGAACTACGGTTTTCAAGTTGCCTTGATTTGCAAACCAGAAAGTATCGATAGCTTCATACAAAGTCCCGCCACCATAAGAGAAATTATAAACATTTTCGTCTGCAAAATACTCAGCTCGCAGTGCATCACTCCTGCTGTCTCCTAAAATTATTATCGATGGTGAATCATACTGTAAAATTTTATACATCTGATAATTCATCAGCGAGGATACTGCCTCTTTAGGCAATCCGAGGTCTACTTTTTTGTTACGATTGAATGGATCGATTACCCAATTGAAACACCCCAACAACATCAGGACAACAGCCATCCCTGCTAAAAATGTCTTGGTATATCTTGAGAAGTAATCCAACGCAACTCCTAGAACTGGTAGTAAATGAACTCACTGACTCTTGCCATGTGAGTAATAGCCAGAACTGCGATAACAACCATTACAGCTGCCCATCGACGATTAGGCTGCCACTCGGGGAATCTGGTTTTTACCCGATCATAAAAACCGGTCCCCATATCCAAAGCTGGCCTGAATTTGCCCATCATTCTTACAGGGTTAGGCAAAAACCAGCAAATCAGACTCAGAACAATCAACCACGGAACACCATAAAGATTGAAATAACCTGCATGTGTCCCTTCAAACTTTACAACAGGTGCCAACCAACTGAGAAGTGGCTCAAGCCTGGAATCCAGAACTGCACCATTGAAACCAGCTGCTCCTTTTAACATCTCTGTTGCCCCACTGAAACTTGTAGTACGGAAAAATACTCTCGCAATTACAACGAGCATAAATGTTAAAGCCCAGCCAGAGAAAATCTCCGCCGTACCAACTGCATTACTCTGGGAAGATCGCCACTTGCGCCAGATTACGTTTGTTACCAGAAACAATCCGTGCAAAGCACCCCAGATTATAAAATTCCAGCCGGCACCGTGCCACATACCGCCAAGAACCATGGTTATCATAAGGTTGAAATACTGCCTGCTCTTACCACGCCGATTCCCACCCAGCGGAAAATAAAGATAGTTTTTCAAAAACCTGGAAAGAGTCATATGCCAGCGACGCCAAAAATCTATGATATTTGTTGCCTGATATGGGGAGTCAAAGTTGACAGGCAGCTTGATTCCAAACATACATCCTAAACCGATTGCCATATCGCTGTAGCCAGAAAAATCGAAGTAGATTTGAAATGTATAGGCTAAGGCTCCACCCCATGCCTCAAAAAACGATATTACCAATCCCTGATCTGCGGCTTCAAAAACAGGCGATGCGTAAACGGCGACACTATCGGCAAGAACTACCTTTTTAAACAGACCGATGAAAAACAGTGTCACCCCTACAGCAAATTTTTCCTGGTTGAATTTACTGATCTGTTCTTTAAAGAATTGAGGCAACATTTCCTGCTGGTGAACTATCGGGCCGGCAATAAGTTGTGGGAAAAATGAAACAAAAAGCGTGTAACAAAGTGGGTCACGAACCGGGTCGGCCCCGCGATAGACATCGACCAGATAAGAAATTTGCTGGAATGTAAAAAAGGAAATCGCCAGAGGCAGAATTATTGTCTGCAGGTGGAAATTTGTATCTGCTACAACATTGAGATTCTCTACCAGAAAACCTGCATACTTGAACCATGCCAGAGCGCCAAGATTGGCAACAACTCCAACTGAAATCAGAAATCGATTGCTATGTTGAGCAATCAATCGGCCAAACATATAGTTGAACCCAATTGACCCCAAAATCAGAATCAGGTATTTTGGATTCCACCACGCATAATAAAACAACGATGCAAAAACAAGCCAGGCCAAAGAAAATCGGTGGCTCATTACCCGAGATATCAGGTAATAAGCCACCACAGTTATCGGCAAAAAGCAAAATACAAATAAATGCGAATTAAAAAGCATTTTTGCCTATCAGCATAAACTAGTCACTGATGCATTCAAGCTGTTCAGTTCCACTTGAAACCAGATTTTCGTCGTTCCAGTATAGATCCCAGCTTGCTGTATCTGAACCGTCAAATACCATGTCCATTTCGTATGGAGCAAATGTAAAGTGAATTGAACCCTCAGGACAAGTACCATCAAGTGGCACAATCAGTCCGGTATCTCCTGTAGCCCAAGTCATTGCAAAATCAACACTTCCGGTTCCTGAAGGATTTGTCCATGAAGTTGTATAATCCTGGCTTCCTGTCCAGTCAACTGTCAGAACCGTTGTATTAAGACCTGAAACTTCAGCAGCAGTCTCATACACCCAGCTTGCAATGAAATGTGTGTCGCCTTCAGTCATGTCAAGGTCGCCAGAAAAATCAATCAGGTAACTCAAGCTTACAGCATTTTCAGGAAACTGTGTGGGTGTTCCTGTTGCATCCTGATACTGCAACCACATTTCCATCGATACTGAGCCGCTACCATCTGAATAAGTGTAAATCCAGGTCCATGCTCCATTTTCGTAAGTAAGACTCTGGTACGGATCATCTCTTGTCACAACTGGTGCCATTGCAGCAAAGTCCAAAACTGAACCTAACATTTCAACAGCCATTACAGAACCCATCTGGGCCTGACCTATAGCAGCTCCCTGCTCCAGTCCAGTTGGCTGAGTTAGAGTTTCATCTTCACTACTACACCCAACAACCATTACTAACACCATCAGTAAAAAAATCAGTTTTTTCATCCCTAACAATCCTTTGTTATTGTTGCATTCCAGTAACTGTTTCACCTGTAGAATAATCCAGTGTCGAACCACCCATGCTATGTGGAATCAGATATACAGTCAATGTAACCAGCAAGGCCACAACCACGAATACTCTAGCTAAAGTCTGTTTTCTAACAGACAAAATCAGGGCAATCAACCAGGCAAGAACCATAAACGCAAGTTTGTTGTCGGTCCAGTCACTACCAAGGGGCCACCCGGACCAATAAACTCCAAAAGCGTACTTTTGAACAACTGGACCTAAAATCAACCCGCCAATACTGAGCATTCCCAACGAAATTGCAATTCTCATTGTTTGAAACTCAGAAGCAAAGATTGCGCCAAGGCCTGTTCTCATTGCCCAAATCAGACCAAAGAACATACAAAAAATATGTGGAATAAGAACTGCTGCAGGAACCGGGTCCTTGAATCTGGCTATAATAGAACCACCATCCTTATCCAAAATCAGGTCCTGATCACCTTTTTTCAGATGCACTGTATATTCAATTTTTCCAGCGGATTTCTGCTTTGGCAGAGCACTTCGCAGTAACTCACCATCGCGAACCAGTGGCATAAAGGTCCAGGAATCCCCCGCGGCCAACCTTCGCCATTGAACTGTACCAGTAACACTTTTGTCATCTGCTTCAATTTCAACTTCCAGGTCACCATCGGTATTGTGCGATCTCAGCAACTTTGCCTTAACAGCAGTATCGCCAATTTCTGCCTTGATACGAACCGGGTGAGTTGGACCTGAAGCTCTTTGCCAGAATGCAGCAGCAAGAGTCAGAATGATCGCTGCTACCCATAGTATTTTGTTATTTTTCAATTCAATTCCTTTCGTGTTTAATTTGCACCAGAATAACTCAAGCAGAGACGCAATGAAAGCTCTTTATCGCCAAAAACCAGTCTGAAGACATCTGTATTGAAGTGACGCTTTTGGTTGACCTATTCCCCATATTCCGATACATTGCCTTTTGGCGAAATAATAAAGCATAATCCTTTTTCACAGCCACAGGAGCAAAAAATGGCATTTATCAATGGACATCCAAAGGGACTGAAATCCCTATTTTTCACCGAGATGTGGGAGCGACTAGGTTTCTACCTGATGCTCGGTATTCTCTATCTCTATATCACCGATACTGAGCGAGGCGGCCTAGGGCTTTCCAACTCAATGGCTGGTGAAATCTATGGCACTTACCTTGCTTTCGTGTACTTCACTCCATTTTTGGGTGGTATGATTGCAGATAAGATCCTTGGTTTCCGTAGATCTGTCCTATTTGGTGGTATCTTGATGGCAGCTGGTTACTTCGCTCTTGGTATCAAGAGTGATGTCACTTTTTATTCTGGCCTTGTACTGCTCTGTCTTGGTAATGGTCTCTTCAAACCGAATATCTCAGCAATGGTTGGTAACCTTTATGACCACGACGACCCTCGCAGAGATGCAGGATTCAACATTTTTTACATGGGTATTAACATAGGTGCCACTATTTCAGCTCTTGTAGCTGCTCCACTGCGAAACTTGTGGAGTTTCAATATGGCGTTTACCGCAGCAGGTGTTGGCCTGTTGGTTGGTTGTGCAATTCTTGTATTCAACTGGAAACGCCTTGGACGAGCAGACATCATGAGCGAAGCAAGCAAGGACGATGTCTCTTTCAAGCAAATCATTATGACAATCCTGCTTCCTGCTGGAATTTTCGGAGCTGCAGGTTACTTCATCGGTAACCAGATTGATTTTATTACTAATTCAATCGGCCCAATCACATTTGGGTTTATCATCGGTATGTTGCCAATCATGGCCTATTTTGGATTGCTGGTAAAAAAATCCAGCCCGGAAGAAAAACCTGGTATGGCATCTCTGATACCGGTTTATATTGCCGGTGGTGCATTCTTCATGGTTCTGCACTTGAGTGGTGGTTTGATTACTGTTTTCGCAGAGCACAATACCGACAGACAAGCCGAATGGGTTCCAGCTCCTCAATATTACGGTCAACCTGCAATGCCTTCATATTACAGCAATGCTGCCGAAGATGTTGCCAGACCTGATGAAAGAACACTATTTGTTGTCGATGGCAATACCGAGTCCATGTTTGGCTCAAGAACTTTGACTGAAACTGCAGTCAACAATCTTCCAGTTGGAGTAACAGCTACAACTGGCGATACTGACTTCGGATTCCTGGCTTGTGGCGTTTATCGCGATGATCTTGTCAGCATTTCAACTGACACCGATGCTCATGGAGTCTCCACAACAAGTGTGAAAGTTCCGGAAGGAACTGACTCAATCAAGGATGTTGTTCTAGTCAATGGCGACTATCCTGCCCTGCTGGTTTCTCAAGAAACACATACTGCCGTTTATGATGGTGCGGGCGAAGAACGACTACCACCAAACAAGTTCCTCACCCTGCTCAACGCTGAAATGATTACAGGTCTTCTGAACCCGGTCTTTGTTGTAATTCTTACACCACTGGTTGTTGGCTTCTTCAGCTGGCGCGCAAATCGTAACAAGGCAGTTACAACTGCCCGTAAGATTTTCTACGGCATGCTGATTACCGCAGCTTCAATTGGTATTATGGCATTTGCTGCTCACCTTGGAGACAATGGTTCTGCCAAGACATCGATGGTCTGGCTCTTTGCCTACTACCTGATAATCACCGTTGGTGAGCTCTGCTTGTCTCCAATGGGATTATCACTGGTGACAAAGCTTTCACCACCTAGACTTGTTGGTCTGATGATGGGTGGCTGGTTCCTGGCCACTTCAGTTGGTAATAAACTGGCTGGATTTATCTCCGGTCTGGAGCCAACAGTTGGTATGTTTGTGGTACTGGCTATTGCTATTCTTGGTGTTGCAGGATTCATCTTTGCGATGCTACCACGACTTGACTCAGCAATTAAAAAATACGGCGCATAATTCAGAGCATAAAAATACCCCGGACTACAATTGTGGTCCGGGGTTTTCTTTTGCCTAGAAGTAGAAGTTAAGCCCAACTTGTGGAAATAACATAATTGTGTCTTTGTTACCACGATGAGTAAAAGCCAGCTCAGCCTGAACTGCTGTTCTTTGGCCCATTAATCGCTCTACTCCAACACCAAAACCTCTGTTCCAGTGTGATTTGGTAATTCCATTATCTTTATGATGAAAATGAGCAGTGCTGCCGGCAATGAAGATTTTCATCTGTCCCTCTTGCCTCAACACATACTGAACACTCAAGCCAAGATTGTTGCGTTGATGATCATTTGTATTCCAGATTCCGCCTGCAAGTTGACAGTAAAGCCACCACTTGACAGGGAATTTATAGGAAAGACCAAAGCCGCCGGAATAACCGGTATGGATACCAATCGCTTCAAGCATTGGATCGTTGTGGTCAGCATTCCAGTCAGGCAATTGAGCGGTTGCAACTGTTGCCAACATAACCAGAACTACTGTTATTAATGTTATCTTTTTCAAAATACCCTCCAAGTCTGATTTGGTTCCGTCCTTGCAGATAACAATCACATCTGGATATAGTTCCTGTCAAGAAAAGGCCGGCCTGGAAATTCCAGACCGGCCTTTCACGCTACCTTTTAGATCAAAGATCCTTTAGGAGCATCCACTGGTGGCAGCACAGTTCAAGCACTTGTGACAAGCGCCGTTGCGTACCATCACCGATCCGCATTCGGGACATGGTGGTGCATCGGATTCCACCCTGAAAGCTTGTCCCTTGTTATCTGGTTCGTCCATCGTAATTCTGGTCTCAGGCGGGTCTGCCATCAAGGGACCGGAATCAAGTCCAGTCTCAAAATCTGCCCTTGCAGCTCTGCCAGCAGTTCCGTTGGTACCAAACTTCAATTCCATCCATCTGAACAGGTAGTCCATAATTGATTTCGCAGTTGGAATTTCAGGATTAGTTGTAAATCCACTAGGCTCAAACCGTGAGTGGCTGAACTTCCTGATCAACACATCAACTGGCACTCCATATTGTAACATTATGGAACAGGCGGTCGCGAAAGAATCCATAAGCCCGGAAACAACCGAGCCCTCCTTGGCCATCGCAATAAACATCTCTCCAGGCTGACCGCCGGGGTAGAGCCCGACAGTAATGTAGCCCTCGTGACCGCCAATACTGAACTTGTGAGTCAAAGCTGTACGCTCATCTGGCAAACGAACTCGCTGTGGAGTTGGTGGAGCCTGACGAGTTAAAGCTGGTGTCTCTTCATTTTCTGCTACTGAAGTATTCAGAGGTTGAGTTCTCTTGCTGCCATCACGGTAAATAGCAACAGCCTTCAAACCTTGCTTCCATGCTTCCATGTAAGCTTCAGTAATCTGCTCAACAGTTGCATCTGTTGGCATATTTACTGTTTTACTGATTGCACCGGATAAGAATGGCTGTGTAGCACCCATCATTCTTATATGTCCCATATAGTCAATTGTTCGCTCACCTTTTGCAGGCTTGAACGCACAATCAAAAATTGGTAGGTGCTCCTCCTTGAGCTCAGGAGCTCCTTCTATAGTGTCATTCTCGTCAACATATTCCATTATCGCCTTGATTTCTTCAGGGGCATAACCCAGACGATTCAAAGCTACTGGAACTGTTTTGTTGACAATCTTGAACATCCCACCGCCTACAAGTTTTTTGTACTTGATAAGAGCAATATCCGGTTCTATACCGGTTGTATCGCAGTCCATCATGAAACCGATGGTGCCAGTAGGTGCGAGAACTGTTACCTGAGCGTTACGATAACCAAAGTCATTGCCGACCGAGTAGGCCTCATCCCAGACCTCGGCTGCTGCATCAAGCATGTCCACTGGAACATATTGGCCGCTTATGTTTGGAATATGGCTTTTGTGTTTTTGGATAACATTAAGCATCGGCTCACGATTCTCACTGTACCCTTCAAAAGCACCAAAGTTTTCAGCCATTCTGGCAGATGTCAGATAAGCTTGACCACACATCAATGATGTAACTGCTGCAGCATAGTTCCGACCTTCATCGCTATCGTAAGGCAAACCACGATTCATCAGGAGTGCACCAAGGTTTGCATAGCCTAGTCCCAATGGACGATACTTAAGGCTGTTATCCGTAATTTCAGGGCGAGGATAACTACTGTTGCCAATCAATATTTCCATTGCAGTCAATGTGATATCAACTGAATGGCGGAAAGAATCCACTTCAAATTCACCATCGTCGCCAACAAACTTCATCAGATTCAATGATGCCAGGTTACAAGCCGAGTTGTTCAGGAACATATACTCGGAACATGGATTGGAACCGTGGATACGGTCCGTGTTAGAGCAAGTGTGCCAGTCATTGACTGTAGTATCATACTGCAGACCAGGATCACCACAAACATACGTACCTTCTGAAATCTGACGCATCAATTCGCGGGCTTTGTAAGTCTCAATTGGGCGGCCGTCACTAACTGCATGAGTTGTCCAGGATTTATCATCAACAACAGCTTGCATGAATTCATCTGTCACTCGGACAGAGTTGTTGCTGTTCTGAAAGAAAACAGAACCATATGCCTCACCGTTGAAGGAGCCGTCATAGCCCTGATCAATCAGAGCCCATGCTTTTTTCTCTTCAATAACCTTGCAGTTGATAAATTCTTCAATGTCAGGATGATCTGCGTCCAGCATAACCATTTTTGCAGCTCTGCGGGTCTTGCCACCAGATTTGATTACTCCTGCAAATGCGTCATAACCTTTCATGAACGATACCGGGCCACTTGCCTTGCCACCACTGCTCAATACTTCTTTAGATGAGCGTAATGGAGAAAGATTGGTACCAGTACCACTACCATATTTAAACAGCAGTCCTTCAGTCTTGGCCAGGCCAAGGATCGATTCCATCGTGTCTTCAACAGAATTGATAAAACAAGCTGAACACTGAGGGTTTTCCTCAGCACCAACATTGAACCATACTGGTGAATTGAAAGCCATGATTTGATTGACCAGCATGTAAGTCAGCTCATCGTGGAATATCTTGGCATCATTTTCTGTAGCAAAGCTACCTTCCTGATAACCCCAGTCAGTAATTGTGTCAGCTACTCTTCCAATCAACTGCTTGACTGAAGTTTCACGGTTATCCATGCCAATTCCGCCACGGAAGTATTTTTGAACAACAACATTGGTTGCCATAACAGACCAGCTGACTGGAACCTCAACATCTTTTTGTTCAAAGAGAATCTCACCATTGAGGTCAATGATTGATGCATCCCTCTTCTCCCACTCAATCTGATCAATTGGATTTACACCGGAAGTTGTGTAACGTCTGGCAAAGGTCAGACCTTTGCGATCCGGACTTTGAGTTTCTACTGGAATCATCTGTTCAGAATCAAAACCTGAAGAGAGCTCAGCTGCGTGGGTCTCTGTTCTTGCCTGGCCGCCCTCTACAGCAACCTGGACTTTTTTCTCCATACGATCCATCGGGGAGAACCTCGTTTTCTGTTCATTTAAAGCCAAATTTTATGTCGCAAAGCAGAGTTACCGGTGTTCGAAACAGGGGCTTGATGTTCTGCTAATTGTCTACGATTTCATCGCCAAAAATAAGTTAAAACGCAATAAATATTACATTCTGTCATATTGGCGGGTACCCCCATATATTGGGGCGAAACCTGACAATAACTACTATCGGTTGTTGTTTCAAACTTAATTTATTGGTTGGTTAAAAAGAGTAAAGCCTGCAGTTTTACAAGGCTTTACTTGAGTGAAAAAAATGCGTAAATCACCGAATAACTGCTATCTGTAAAAATTTCATCTCGAAAAATTTTTTCCAGAAAATTTGCAATGAATATTGGTTCAACTTTCCCGGAACAAAATCTGATTTTGAAAACTTCTAATTAACTTTGTGTACCACTTTGCAATTATTACAGATACAAGGTTTTTAAAGATTTTCCGAAATTATAAAATTGCTCAAGACGCGTTAGTAATAATTTTTTGTACAATTTTCTGAATTTCATCTCTACCTTTATCAAAAGCCGCCTCGATTTCCTGGTCACTACCACGGAACGACATTGGATCTTCAACAGGATTATGGAAATGTTTTTCATTAGAAACTTTGTTTGGCAAAAAGTGCCCTGACTCTTCACTGAGCGTCACAATTAAATCGAAAGATTCCAGATTAACTGTATCTATTGACTTGCTCTTCTGTCCTGTCATGGCAAGTCCGACCCTCTGCATCGCATTTCTAGTGTGGTCGACAATTGGAAACAGCGTCAGACCAGCACTTTCGCAGGCCCAGTCTCCCGGGAACAACTTGCGCGCCCAGGTTTCAGCCATCTGACTTCTACATGAATTGGCATTGCAAATAAATAATACTCTCATTTTGATGCCTTCCTGTTTTGCTCCACCTAACTCAGCCAGTATAACAGCTCCCAAAATTAATGTCGCACCAATAAATCCGGATGGTGAAAGTCCGTCATGCAAAACCAGCCAGGTGAACAAAGCTGCAAAAACAGGCTCACTGGAAAATATCAAGGCTGCTCTGGTTGGAGTTGTAAATCTTTGGTATCGGTTGTGAAGATAAAAACCGAGTAGTGTACACAATGTGGCAGTTACAATCAGAGCCATTATTACTTCAGCATTCCAGGAAACATAAACTTGCTCAATCGTGATTGTATACATCGATGCAAAAAGAGTACAGCTGACCAGCGTCCAGAAGAGCAGGTTCAAATAATAGACCTTGTCCAAAGCGTAGTTTAGTCTAGCCAGATAGACTGCATAACTAAAAGCCGATAGCAAAGTCCATATATCACCACGGTTCAACTGGCCAAGATCAGGACGAGTCATCAGAGCCAAGCCAGAAAGTGCCAGCAACACGCCAGCACCAAGGTACTTCGACAGCCTGATTCCGTGGAATGTAAACAGCAGAAATGGCACAATCACTACACTTAAAGCAGTGATGAACGCTGAATTGTTAGGAGACGTGTAATGCAAACCAACAGTTTGACTTGCATAGCCCACTGCAATCAGGAACCCCATCATCGAGCCCCATTTTATTGCACTTTTGTCTAACAATTCACTGAATTTGATACCTGTTAATGGCCAAACTGCAACAAGCAGGAGTGTAGCAATCGTAAATCTGACTGCTACAAATAAAACCGGTGATATAAATGGAGTTGCAACCTTGATAACAGGAAATGACAGGCCCCAGAAGAAGGTAACCAACACAAGCATTAACTCGGCGTGAAATTGTTTTTTCACCAGCCTGCCTCATCCAGAGCTTTTACAGTCTCGTTGTAGCCAGCGTCGATAATTTCTTCCAGCGAATTAAAATCTTCCAGGTTGATATTTGGCATAGGAGGTCTGATTAACAGATCCGGTGGGTTTTCTTCAAGCTGCCGATGACAAATGTCAGTTTGTAAAATATCTACAGCCTTCAACAAAATGTCTGCTGCGAGGTTGCGTCGCTTGAATGTGACCGACTCCCAAAATCGGGTCAATGCAGCCATAGGTTTATCAACAACTCCCTCATCAATAACTTTTCTGTTCAGTGGGGGCTGAAAATCACAGGCAATTATTGTATCGATATTGAAATCTTTCAGGATATGAACAGGTACAGTACTTCTCAAGCCTCCATCAACCATGTTACGGCCATTGACAACAACAGGTACAAAAGCTCCCGGGAATGCGCAGGTTGCGCGTACCGCAAGAGGTAGATCACCGTCTCTGAGTGTGATCAGCTCGCCTGTGTCGATATCTACAGCAGTTACAACCAACGGAACTTTCAAGTCAGAGAATTTAGCGGGGAGTTGTTCGTGGAGCCATTTGTCGAACCTGTCCCCTTTCAGTATGCCGGCAGTGCCAGCAAAATCGAGGACTTTGAACCAGGAGGTTTTCAATGCAATACGATGAATCTGCTCTGGACTGTAACCATCGGCCAGAAATGCGCCAATCATTGCGCCCATGCTGGTCCCCACAATTACGTCGGGCCTCATATCACGCTCGTAGAGTGCTTTCATTATTCCAATTGAAGCGACACCTCGTGCACCGCCACCGCCAAGAACAAGCCCGATTTTTTTCATTACTCACCCTCGAGGGTTATATCAATTAATGAGTCACCTTCAGAAACTGTCTGTCCCTGTTCTACAAAAACAGAGGCAATAGTTCCATCAACAGGTGATCTTTTTTCAGTTTCCATCTTCATTGCTTCAACAATCAACAGAGGCTGGCCAACTTTTACAGTGTCACCAGCTGAAACCAGCAGTTTCACAATTTTACCTGGCATATCCGATACGATATGCGGGCTTTGATGGTCTGCATCGGTATCATCAAAAGCTGCATCGACTGCCTGGAATTTACATAAGTGCCCATCAATAAACGACATCCGACTGTTTTGATCTGTTGCAACCCAGGCTCTCTTCTGCTGCCCCGCTACAATAAAATCTACCTGTCCATTCTTTGAATTCAGCAATTTAAAATCGAGTCCCAGACCTTTTAACCGGAAATGGCCGACAGTTCTCCAGGGAGAAACCTGATTTTCTGCATCGCCTGCTGCAATAGCTGCCTGAGCCACCTGTGAATCGACACAACCTGCCGGATTCCAGTCCTCGAAATATTTACCCAGAAAACTGGTTGTGGTGTCACCATCTGCAAATGCGTTGTGTTGTAATATCTCTTTCAGGTATTCACTGTTGGTTGTAATACCGAGAATTGGATAATTTTGCAGAGCTTCAATCATTTTTGCTGTGGCAGTTACTCGATCACTGCCAAAAGTGATGAGTTTGGAAATCATCGGGTCATAGTGCATTGTAATTTCATCATTTTCAGTAACACCTGAATCAACCCGAGTGTCCGGTTCCCTGTAAAGCAACAGTTTACCTAGCGATGGCATGAAGTCATTTGCTGGGTCTTCAGCGTAAATTCTGCACTCAATACTGTGGCCGTTGAATGTAATTTCTTTCTGAGTCCAGGGAAGTTTCCCACCTGAAGCAACTTGCAGTTGAGCAGAAACCAGATCCAGGCCTGTGACCATCTCTGTTACCGGATGTTCAACCTGTAATCGAGTGTTCATTTCCAGAAAATAGAAACTGCCATCTTCGTCCAGCAGAAACTCGATTGTTCCAGCTCCGCAATATTCAACAGCAGCAGTTGCAGCAACAGCTGCTTCTCCCATCGCTTTGCGCAATTTTGGAGTAACAGCAGTTGAAGGGGTTTCTTCAATGATTTTCTGATGTCTTCGCTGGATTGAACATTCTCGCTCACCCAGGTGAACATAATTTCCGTGCGAATCGCCAAAAACCTGAAATTCAATATGTCGTGGATTAGTCAAGTATCTTTCAAGATAAACTAGGCCGTTGCCGAACGCTTTTATCGCCTCGCGAACTGCAGCTTCAGTTGCAGAAACCAGCTCCGATGAATCTCTGACCAGTCGCATCCCTTTGCCACCGCCACCATAGGCCGCTTTCACAAGGATTGGAAAACCGACTCTATCGGCTGCCTTTTGCAATGCATCTTTATCTATTTTTTCACCATCAGGTGCTGGCAAATACTCACCAGGCACAACAGGCACTCCAGCTTTTTCCATTTTCTTGCGTGCCGATGTTTTCTCACCCATCACATTCATTACTTCAGCATCGGGACCTATGAAAGTGATATTGTTTGCCTTGCACGCTGTAACAAAATCGCCATTCTCGCTCAAAAATCCGTAGCCTGGATGAACGGCCTGCGCACCAGCCTGTTTTGTAGCTTCTATTATTTTATCAACTACAAGATAAGATTCCAGAGGTGAAGCTGGCCCAATATTAACAGCCTGATCAGCCATTTTCACATGCTTTGCGTTTGCATCAACATCGGAATAAACAGCCACAGTCTCAATGCCAAGCTCCCTGCAAGTCCTGATAACTCTGCAAGCAATTTCGCCTCTGTTTGCAATAAGTATTTTATTAAAAAGTTTAGTCATTTTTAGTCCATGGGGCTGGTTGTTTGTTGAAAAAAGCATCCAATGCAGATTGTGCTTCATCGGAAGTTCTAGCTTCAGCTATCATTTTTGCAGTAAATTCAAAGCTCTCATCAAAACTTGAAGACTGTACGCCCTCAATCAATTCTTTGATTTTAGCAAGAGCAGTTGGGCCGCCTTTTAGAATTGAGCCGACAACTTCATGCACTGCATCATCAAGGTTTTCTAGTTCACAAACTTTATCAATCATGCCAATTCTATGAGCCTCTGTTACATCGATTCTGTCACCAGTTAGACAGAGTGTCCTTGCTCTTGCTAAACCAATTTTGCCTACCACCATTGGAGAAATCACGCCAGCTACTAAGCCAAGCCTAGCCTCAGTTAGTGCCAGCAATGAGCCCTGCGCTGCAACGGCAATATCGCATGAGCAGATAAGTCCAACTCCGCCTCCAAATGCAGATCCCTGTACTCTAGCCACAACCGGCACACTGCACAATCTGATTGCACGAAACATTTCAGCAAGTTCACGAGCAGATTCCAGGTTGGTCTCATAGTCTGCTTTGCCCAGAGTACGCATATCGTTAAGATCGCCACCGGCGCAGAACGTTTTCCCCTCAGCCTGCAGAACTACTGCATGTGGTTTGGGGTTCATTGAATCAACAGAGTTGAAAGTGTCACGCAAGACAACAACCATTTCGTGATCAAAAGCGTTGTGAGCTTCCGGTCTGTTGAGCGTTACAACCAGCACTCTGCCGTGCCAATGTGTTTTTATCTTCGACATTATGCTCCTACATTCTGAAAACGCCGTAATTAACCGGCGGAATTGGTGCGTTCAAACTCATTGCAATACCTAGTCCAAGAATATCTCGGGTCTGTGCCGGGTCAATAACTCCATCGTCCCAAAGCCGTGCCGATGAATAGTATGCGTGACCTTCAGTCTCATATTTTTCTCTAATTGGATCAACAATTGCAGACTCACCTTTTGCATCAAGCGATTCACCTCTGCGTGCAAGCTGATCTTTCTTAACCTGCAACAGTACACCTGCAGCCTGTTCGCCACCCATAACCGATATTTTTGCGTTCGGCCACATGAGCAACAGCCTAGGCTGGAAAGCTCTGCCACACATTCCGTAGTTGCCGGCACCAAAACTGCCACCAACAATCACAGTGAACTTTGGCACAGTTGCATTGCTAACTGCGTTAACCAGTTTGGCTCCATCTTTAGCAATTCCACCATGTTCATAATCTTTACCGACCATGAACCCGGTTATATTTTGCAGAAAAACCAGAGGAATCTTGCGGGAACAGCAAAGTTGAATAAAGTGAGTGCCCTTCAGAGCAGACTCACTGAACAGAATCCCGTTATTTGCCAGAATCCCAACACTCATGCCATGAATTTTAGCAAAACCACAGACCAGAGTTGAACCATACCTCGGCTTGAACTCGTGCATCTTGCTGCCGTCAACCAGTCTGGCAATAATTTCGCGAATATCATAAGGAGTTTTTGTATCGGCAGGAACAATGCCATACAGATCTTCAGCTGGATAAGCCGGGTCTTCAGGCGTGTCAGTAGGAATGGTTTCAGTTGTTACCGGGCCAAGATTTTCCACTATATCTCTGACTATTGATAGTGCGTGATTGTCATCGTTTGCAAGGTGATCAGCAACGCCAGAAATACGAGTATGGACATCTCCTCCACCAAGTTCTTCCGCGGTTACATCTTCACCAGTTGCTGCTTTTACAAGCGGTGGGCCACCCAGGAAAATTGTTCCCTGATCCTTGACGATAACCACTTCATCGCTCATTGCCGGGACATACGCACCACCTGCTGTACAGCTTCCAAGAACAGCTGAAATCTGAGGTATACCTTTGGCCGACATCTGAGCTTGATTATAGAAAATGCGTCCAAAGTGATCACGGTCTGGGAATACATCAGCCTGCATCGGCAAAAATGCTCCACCGGAATCTACCAGATAAATGCATGGCAGATTGTTTTCCATGGCAACTTCCTGAGCCCGAAGGTGCTTTTTAACTGTCAATGGATAGTATGTGCCACCTTTTACAGTTGCATCGTTGGCAACAATCATTACTTGTCTGTTGTGAATAGTACCGATACCGGTAATCAGACCGGCTGCTGGCACGACATCCGCATAAACTCCATCAGCTGTAAGTGGTGAAAGCTCCAGAAACGGAGTGCCAGGGTCAACAAGCCTGTCAATGCGGTCACGAACCATCAGCTTATCCTGAGAAAGGTGTCTCTGACGAGCTTTTTCACTGCCACCCTGACTTATCTGCTCAAGTTTTTTGGCCAATGAATGTGCCAAAGATTTGTTATGCTCAGAGTTGGCAATAAAATCTGATGCTGTTGGTGAAAGTTTTGATTTGATCTGTTTCACAGGACTCCCTTACAAACAATTAAACGGTATGCCGATGATTTTATCATCATACATAACCGGTTTGTCACTATTTTGAACAACAATGCCGTATTTACAATCGTGATGGTCAATGAATTCACGCATCGATTTCAAACTTCGCCAGTGAACAGTCTGCGAATATTTAATTTCAATTGGTAAAAGACCAAAATCACCTTCCAACACTAAATCAACTTCTGCTCCACCTGAAGTACGATAATGATAATAATCAAAACCGATACCATTAGCATTCAAATGCCGCAAAATCTCTTCAATTACCATCCCTTCCCAGGAATTACCCATTTGAGGATGGCCTAGAAGCGCTTTGAGGTCTGGCAGTCGTAAAAGGTGGTGCAAAAGCCCAGAATCTCTAACGTAACCTTTGGGGTGCCTAACTAATCTTTTATAAGAATTCCTGCTGAACGATGGTATTAATCGCCAAATAAAACTGCCGTGTGCAATTTCAAAATAATCTCGCACAGTTGGAGCTGAAATTCCGAGGGCTCTAGCAGTATCGGAATAATTTATAATTGTGCCAGAAAGGCCGCCAAGCAACTGAAGAAAAAGACTAAACCTGTCTCTATTCAAATTTGGAAACAGTTGGCTGATATCTCTCTGAACATAGGTCTGCATAAATTGTTCCACCCAAAGTTTCCTGGCTCTCTCACTTTTACTTAGCCAGGGCTCAGGATATCCACCACGGAACCAATATTCATGGGCTTCACTCAAAGAAGCTTTAGGTTTAGCAACTTTCATTAGATCGGCTAAATCACAGCTATTGTCAGTAATCAGCCCGAGTGGTGAATCTTGAGCAGTATAAATTTCACTAAAACCAAAAGGCGACAATTCAATTATCCCCACCCTGCCAGCTAAAGATTCCGAAACTGAACTCATCAGTTCTGGAGAACTAGAACCAGTAACAACAAATCGGCCTGGCCTGCGATCATCATCAATAGCTACTCGCAGTGCTTTAAACAGATCTGGAAATAACTGTGCTTCATCTATTGCAATTTTATCGGGATTTAAACGAAGGAAAAGATCAGGATCTCTAGTCACAAGTTGATAATCATTGGCTCTTTCAAGATCATATCGCTGCCAATCATTAGGCAAAGTACCAAGCATAGTGGTTTTACCACATTGGCGTGAACCGATGATTGCAGCACATGGGAATGTGTCCAAATATTCCTGCAAAAGTGCTTCATAGACTCTCTTCATACCTTGCATTTTAAAATACCGTCTTTAGTTTTGCAAGGTATAAATTATATTTTATGCAGATAATCACAAACTTATAGATGAACTGTTTGAAAATTAGTGTCCCTGTGTACCAACCGATGACAAGCCGAACATAAAGTAACCAAATTAGCTGCCTCATTCCCTCCACCAGCAGACCGAGGCACTTTATGATGCACTTCCAAATACCTTTTTGAACTGCAACCTTGACCTTGACAAGTGTGACGGTCGCGGATCATCACTTCTTGCCTGGTTGACGGCTTAATTGTCGCCTTATTTCTGCCATTCTCATTTACAACTGCATCACAATATGCTTTTTCCAGATTATTTACACTTATTTCACCTGACCCTGTTTCTGCTTTGTTACATTCAGGACAGTGAGTTATCACAATCTGAGTTGATTGCCGGTTTTCTTTCCGGGAAGAATCCTCACCCACCATAAAATCAAGCGCTTTTAATAACAGCTCTTCTCTAGATCCAGTCTCACCATTTTTGCGAAGTTTTTCAATCAGAACATTAAACCGTTCTAACTGTTCAATTGAAAATGATAAAGTTTTACTTATTTTTGGATCTGCTTTTGGCAATGGTTCAACTGGGATTAGGTTTGGTTGTTGTTTTGATTCATTTTTTGCTACCTGTGTTGCCTGTTTTGTTATTACAACTAATTCTCGCCGGGAAGAAATCTTTGCTTTGTCTATCCACTGGCCTTCATTTTCTGCTGTAGCAACTTTGGTTATCTCTTTAGCTTTAGTCCAACCTAGCTCTCCGCTTTCAACTGCTTTCTTTGTTTCAGGTAGAGCTTCCAGATCTTTTGACATTTTAATAAAGAAGTACGCTTTGGATTGGCTAAACTCCAGATCTTCCATTGCATAATTCAACATGCTGGAATAGCCCAATTCTTCATACAGTTTCTGATGAAACATTTCTGAAAATACCAACAGAGCTGAATGTTCATATTTTTTGATCTGCTCCAGTAAATTAATCAACTTATGGTGAGCATTTTTGGCGGATT
>CAYTFE010000028.1:0-27492 GCA_964437115.1 uncultured Fibrobacteraceae bacterium
TTCTTTTGAAAATTTACGGTTACTCATCGACTTCTCCTTTTGGTTTAATTTAACCAAAGAAGTGTCTACAAAACCAGGGGAATTCCAGTTAGTTCTTATAAATGCTTCTCAATCATATCTCTCAAACTATCAAGGATAATAGGTTTCACCAGATGATCGTTCATTCCGGAATCAAGACACCTCTCTCGCTCTCCAGACATTGCATTTGCGGTAACTGCAATAATCGGCAAATCAATTCCTGCGCTACGGATTTGTCTGGATGCTTCATAACCATCTATTCCCGGCATTACAATATCCATCAAAATCAAGTCAAACTTGCCATTTTTGACAGCCTCTACTCCACTTTCACCATCTTCAGCAGTTTCAGCAGAATGCCCCATTGCTTCAATCATTGTGACCAGCATCTCTCTGGTCTTTTCGTGATCTTCAATTGAAAGAATATGTGCCATTATTTTTTTACCACCGTGAAGTTGACTGGTACAAATGAAGGAGGAAGGCATGACTTATCATCACAAGCCTGAAGCTCAAGTTCTACAGTTAGCGGTTCAGTTGGCATCGACATTAAAACGCCAGTCAATGTTATCACATTTTCACCTTCGTAGAGTTTTACTTTCTCACCAAGGAATGTGCCATCATGCGGTTCTGGATACTTAACTTTTGCAACTGCAAGTGGCAATGAGTCTACACCAGCAACATTGATACCGTAATAAATTGGATCGCCTGGTGCATACAAATGCCAGTGCTCATCACAGATGAATTTAATTTCCAGTGCGACTTTACTGCCAACCGATGCAACAATTGTATCTTCAACTGCAGATACAGTTACAACTGTGGCTGAGTCTTTAAGCGCGTATGCATTTGCGGCGATACAGATTATTAACAAGACAAGAGCAAACTTCTTCATCGATTCATCCTTTTAGTTTTTGAGACGTTTTCTTCAGCACATTTAACAATCGTAAAATATCCGACCGCTCCATATGCCTGTTCTCAACATTTACCCGCAAGGTAACTTGTCCCTGCAAAGTTGTATGACTAAACCAGGCATCACCTTCACGTTCAACAACAGTTTGCAGGTCACGATTGAGCTGGTCAATATCTTCATCGCTCAAACTGCTGTCAGGGACCCATCGGAAAGTACAAATTCCCAAAGTATTTGGCCCAGTTAATTCAAACTCATCGGTTTGCTGCAGCAAACCAGCCAGAACCCTGGCCAATTCAATGTCTTTTTCAATCCATTCAGCATACTTGTTTCTGCCAACCATTTTCATGGTCATCCACAGTTTCAGAGCATTGAACCTGCGGCTACCGCTGATACCATACTGGAAGAAATTAACCTTGTCTCCATGGTGAAATGACCGTTCATCATCTTCCGGTTTTTCCATATAATATTCGGGCCTGACCAAGAAACCTTTACGCAAAAAGTCACCGTCTTTAACCAGAATTCCACCAGCCTCAAACGGAGTGTAGAACCATTTATGAGGATCAACTGTAATTGAATCAGCACGTTGAATCCCGTCAAGCATATGCCGATATTTATCGCTCAGCATAACTGCCCCACCGTATGCTGCGTCAACATGATACCAGCAATTGTATTTCTCAGCCAAATCTGCAAGCAAATCCAATTTGTCGATACTGCCAGTGTTTGTAGTTCCAGCGATTCCCACAATGCAACAAGGCTTCATGCCATTTGCGATATCTTCTTTAATTGAATTTTCCAGTTTTTCAACATCGATTCTATAAAGATGATCAACCGGCAGTTTAGTCAACTGGCCATGACATAACCCAAGTATGTCTACAGCTTTCCTGAAGCTGTAATGGGCCTGATCTGAAACATAAATTCGTAGTTTTGCCATCTCGGAAAGGTGAGGGCAATTATCTTCATCCCAGGTTCCTATGTCTCGGCCCAGCGACTTGTTCAGTGCCAGTTTCAATCCTGTAATGTTTGCATGTGAACCACCGGGAACAAGCGTTCCAAAAGACTCATCGCCCATGCCAAACAGGTCACAGAACCAGCGGACAACTCTCTTTTCAACCGCTGTTGCAGCTGGTGCATGTCGCCACGAAGCAGCATTTTGATTCATTGCGCTGCATAAGGCATCGGCAAAAATTGCAATTGGCAGTGGTGCAGGATTCATCATGCCAAAATAGCGACGGCTACCTATTGCCATACTATTTGGGAAAATCTTTGACCTGCATTCATCAATGAGCTGATCCCAACCCTGACTGTCTTCCGGGAGTTCCTCACTGAAAAGGCTGTCCAGACCAGCAGGCGAAACCGGGCCGTAGACCCTACGTCCCTCAAGACCTTTCATATATTCTGCCATCAGATCGACAAAGGCATAACCGATCTCGCGAAATGCCTCATCTTCTGGTCTGCTATCCCAATCACTCGGCGTCATTGTCACTCCAAATCGGGTACTGGCCGTTTGTAATTTCATCCAAAATGGTTGCCGCTCCATTTTCCTGAACAGTTGGCGCAACCCTGCCTACTACTTTTTGAACCAACGGTGGAGCGTTGCCCATTGCTACAGTATGACCGGCAGCTTCAAACATATCAAGGTCATTAAAATTGTCCCCAATTGCAACAATCTGCTCTTTTGTAAATCCAAGGTAGTCAGCCAGCAATCTTAAACCACTTCCCTTGCCACAATCCGGTGGATAAACTTCCAACCATAGATACGATTTTTTATCCATCATCGCCTGAGTTTTAACCAGATGCACTTTATCGCCAAGCACGCTACTTAATTCAAGTTCCAACGGCTCAACTTGTTCCCGAGTATCTATTGATCCTATACCCAGAACAGCCTCAGGAAGTTCAGCAATCAAGTTTTCAACTTCGTTCATCTGACCAATCATGTCGCGCCGACGGTCAAGATAGCGCTGCAAGACGTCATTGGCTTCCATTTTTCCATGAATCAGCCAACCTCCCTGGTCATCGCCGCCAAAAAGCATCGGTTTAACATTGTACTTGTGAAAAAGCTCAACCACAACTTTCTGTGTTTGTCTATCAATGCCTGCATGCCTGATTGTCCCGGACAATTCACCACCATGGACAACTGCTCCATTCAATAAAATCATCGGGACGCCGTCTAAAGACCCATTTGCAGACTTTACAACATGTGCCGCACTTCTGCTATTACGACCTGTGCAGAGCGCTAAAACATGACCAGCATCGCGAACTCGCTTAATGGCATCCGCAACTGGAGGTCTTATAGAATCCTCAAATTCAGTGTCGATAAGTGTGCCATCGACATCAACTGCAATTAGTAGTTTTTTCATGTGGCAAATATAACTTTTAATATTAAACTGTGTAAGATTAAATTGATAGGTCAAACAACACCCATACAAACACGTTGTTAAAACACTAACTAGGGGTGCCGGGATGTTAAAGGATTTAATCACACATATGCAAAAAGAGGCTTTCTCAGCAGATTACAAGAATCTGCGTGAGAAAAAACCTCAAAATGAATCTGTGTTGAACTTTAACTTCGAATATACTCAAACATCACAAAGAGTACTCGACATATCGATCTCTCTGCTTGTTTTACTTGCCTCCGCTTTATTTCTACCAATTATTGCGATTCTTATAAAAATTGACTCTAAGGGACCTGTTTTTTACACACAAACCAGAATTGGGCAAAATCGACGTCAAACACGTTCAGGTGCGCCAGGAAGCAACCGTCGAAAAATTATTATCCCCGGCCGGCCATTCCAAGTCTGGAAACTTCGATCAATGTACATCGATGCCGAGAAAAATGGTCCACAGTGGGCTACTACAGATGACAAGAGGATAACAAAAGTTGGTCGCATCCTGCGCAAATTCAGAATTGATGAATTGCCTCAGTTCTGGAATGTTCTGCTTGGTGACATGAGTGTTGTTGGGCCGAGACCTGAAAGACTTTGTTTTATCAGAAAACTTCAAAAAGACGTTTACAAATACGATGACCGGCTTCTGGTTCGTCCCGGCATTACCGGACTTGCTCAAATTCAGAACGGATATGATTCAGATTTGGAATCGGTTCGAAAAAAAGTATATCTGGATAGACAATACATCGATGGAATCGGCTTGCGCACAGATTTATCTATTCTAAGGCGAACTGTTTCTGTTGTCCTGACAGGTAGCGGAGCAAACTAGAATTCCACTCCCCACACTACATTGCCATCTTCCTCAGGGTTAGACCATTTCCTGACATAAGTACTTAACCCTCTGGCCAGAGGTCTGCCGTGGGTTAGGACTTTATCAGTTTTGGGATTAAATTCTCCAAATATCGGTCTCATGTTTCTGCTGTAACCCTGGGCAATAACAACTCGTTCACCTTCAGCGTTGCCAAGCATAAAGCCAGTGCTCCAGGTATCGTCCAGAAGCTTGCCCAAAAGCCTGTCTATCCAACTATCTACATCAAGGGCAACAAAACCTTCATCAATTCTGAAAACTTTCAAATCTTCACATCTAATCTTGAATGTGCCTTCATCATTGGGGATGTACAAATTTGGGCTACCGAGGTGCCATTCGCTGAGTACAAGCTCTTTGCTTATATGCATGGTTCCAGGGTGATAACCAAGTATTGAGTATGGCAAGGGCATACTCAGTTTTCCTGTAATCACAATTCGCCATTGCCTGTATGACTTGTAACCTTCACGACTTGGAGCATTTGAAGGGTGCAGTTTCTGTCGCTCTATGTACTCTAAAAACTGAATCGGCATCTTGCTTTTTCTGCCTGTTGCTTCAATTCTTTGTCTAAGCTCATCGCCTGTCCACATGCCTACAGAATCATCATCTGCAAAACCAAATATGACTTCAAATAGAGGATCGCGTACTTCAGGAATTGAGTCTGACACTGCTTCTGCAGCATTAATAGGCAGCGCCAAAAGTAACATCAGAATCAGAATCATTCAGCAACCTCAACAGGGACAGATGAGTTACCACCGTCAGCTGTTTCATCGCCAAGTATGTAATAGTTGAACCAATTCAACTCACGAGTTTCGTAGTCAACCATATGACTAGGTTTATTAATTCCGTGGCCTTCACCCGGGTACAAAACGAGTCTACTGTCAGTGCCGTTGAGCTGCATGTAACTGAACAACTCAATACTCTGCCTACAGTCAACAGGTTCATCTTCTGTTCCGTGCATCACCAAAGTTGGAGTCACAATAGCAGCAGCTCTGCTTGCTGGAGAGTGCTCCCACATCAATTCAAGATCGCCAGCCCATGGCTGTTTGTAGGAATCGATGAATAGCTGTGAGTTGTTCTGTCCCATCGCACTTACATAGTTAAAAATACCGGCAATCGAAACTGCGGCTTTGAACTTGTCTGTTCTGGAAATCACATTGTTTGTTGATAGGCCACCGTAGCTATAGCCAGTAAAGCCAAGTCTGTCTTTGTCTGCAATCCCCTGCTCACACAAATCATCAGTTGCTGCCATCAGGTCATCGAAGTCATCAGTTCCAAAGTTACGATATACACCGCGCAGAAACTCTTCGCCGTAAGCAGTTCCACCTCGAGGGTTGGCAATAAAAACTGCATAACCGTTGTGTGAAAGAACATGCCATGGATAACGGGTTGTCCAATAGTTGCCATATCTTGAGTAAGGTCCTCCGTGCATTTCAATAATTGTCGGGTGGTTGCCAAACTTGTCAGCTCCAGGTGGCAGGAACAGAAAACCTTCAACCGAAATTTCGCCTTTACCTTTTAGAGTAATCTTCTCTGGTGCCAACATTCCGTATTCAGTAACATCGATATCAGCAATCACAAAAGTTTTAGCATTGCGTTTAAGTTTACGAGCCTGTATTGAGCCAGGTCTGTGAAGTTCACTCTCTTTATATACCAGGACATCGTTCTGCAAATCCATCTGCGAGATGTTTCCAGCAAGAGCTACAACTTTTTTAAAACCTTTACCGCATGCGTCAACACGGTAAATATCTTTTGTAGTTCCAACTGAACCTATTGTATAAAGGCCCTTTCCATCTTTGCTCCAGTAAGGTGCGTGATCAGGAGTTGACCCACTTCCACCCCAGCAATTCTGACCTGAAGTAACTACAGTTTCTTTGCCTGTTTCCATATCCCGGACAATAATATCTTTAAGGTTCAGATAAGCTCTGTAGTCTGTATCTCTATCTGTAAAGTATGCAAGTTTATCTCCGTTTGGAGAGAACGATGCGTGAGAGCTGTGTTTTTCAAGGTTCGAAATATCAATCAGATCACCAGAAGCAACATCAACCAGTGCAACACGTTGCTCTTCACAAATCAGGCTTGAAAATAGAGGATTGTAAGTCAGCGCAAGAGTCTGTCCATCAGGTGACCATGCAACATGATATGGGTGAAGTGGCTGAACAGTGAGTTGACGAGCTTCTTCATCAAAAGTGCCATCGGTTGTAACTGTCACTATCCAGAGCTGGCTGTATTCTTCAGGATGTTCAAGTCTGTCAAAAACTTCCCAGTCGCCCTCTTCAGTTTCTTCTGCGTCATCCTCTGCATCGTCTTCTTCTGCTTCTTCTTCAGCACCTTTGGTAAGTACAGCAATGCTGTTACCATCTGGTGACCACCAGTATCCACCAACGCCATCTTCAAGGTCAGTCAATACTCGTGGTTCACTACCATCTAGCGGATTCAGCCAGAGTTGTGCTCCGTTGTCACCACGAGTTGATACATAACAAAGCCCACCACCTGGACGCCATGAAAGTGACCAGCCGCTTTTCTTATCGAAAGTAATTCTGCGTGCATTGTCGCCATTGGTCTGTCCAACCCAGATTTCACGATACTTGGTATCATCTTCAATCGATCTGTAACTCTTGCTCCAGGCAACCATCTGGCCATCGTGGGAAACAGTTGGTGATGAGAGGTATGGAATCTGAAGATACTGTTCAATTGTAATCGGTTCCGATGCAATTGAAACTGCGGCTATAACCATAAGAATGGCAATCAGGGCAAATTGACGCATGACAACTCCTGAGAAGAAGAGATTAATAAAACTGCTTCAACTAATTTACACTATCCGATAAATAAAACAACCCCCACCGCGTGGGTTAGTAATTCAACTTTATCATAAACGGATATTCAGGGTCTTCAGGGTTCGCTTTGCATGCCTGTTGCAGTCTGTGCAAACTACCACGTCTGTCACCGTTGAATTGGTAAAACAGGCTCTCTGTCATCAGCTGGTTTCCGCGAACATATCTATGCAACATGTCCTGGTCATCGACATTGCTGAATATTTCTGAAATGTCAGTCCTGTTTTTCAGGAATGTATCCAGGTTCAAACTGATATTGGCGGGATCCAGACAATCGGCATCAAAGAACTCAGTGTAAGACAGGTCGTCTGTATTGAGGGCCAATTCTTCACCCAATTTGGCAACAGTTTTGCCATCGAGGAAAAATGTGGCTGCCAGATGATTTGCCTCAATATAGAAATTCTTATCAACATCCATTTTACCAACACGTTCAGACCATTGAGCAAAGTCGATTTTGATTGCGTCAGTTGAGCCAAGCAAAACTGCATGATAATTACCAAGCCAGATTGTACAGTCTGGAAACACCGATTGGAAAGTTTTCATGATGCCGTTGAATTCATCTGAGCCCAGTTTATGAAGCGGCAGATACTGGGAAACAAAGCCACCCGGGTTGAGGTGATCTCTGCACATTTTGAAATAGTCACTGGTGTAGAGGTTACCTGACCCTAGAATCGGATGAGTTGGATCACAGGAAATGAGGTCGAACTTATCGGTTGTTTTTTGCAGGTAATGCCTACCGTCACCAGAAACAACATCCAGCCTGGGGTCCGACACAACATTCATATTCATATCGCTGTAAAAACGAGCAGCATCAGTGAGCCCTGTAACCAGCTCAACACATTTGATCGATTCCACTTCAGAGTGCGATGCAATTGCAGAAGTTGTGACACCAATTCCAAAACCGATTACCAGAACGTCGTTGATTTTGCCACCAGCCAGAAATGGTAGATGCCCAACCATCTTGACTACTTTGATGGCATCGTAGGTTGAGCCGATAACTGCACTGTTATTGACAAAAGTATACTTGGATTCGCTCCTTGTACCTCTGTCCTGCCCAACAGAAATTGTTCCTTCAACTGTTTCATTATAAAACAGAAGGTCGCGATCAAAAGCGTGGAAAGATGGTGGCAGAATTGTCACTTCAGGACGAATTACAAACAAGGCAACAAGAACCATAAGCCCGGAATAAACAAAATAACCCAGTGGCCCTTGCATTTTTGTTTGTCTGTTTGCAAGAACTGCTGCGATCATCAGAATCATTGACATCGCCAATACTGAAAGTGCAGCGCCAACAATCGGCATCAAAACAAAAGCCACAACAACCGGTCCAAGTACAGACCCGACAGTATTGACCATCATCACAAACCCGACATCACGACTCACATTGCCAGCCCCCGCGCTGTACATCCTGCATGCAAGCGGAAATGCAAAACCGGAAAATAGTGCTGGTGGAACAACAATTAACATCGATGAAACAAGAGGCAGCAATAAAATTCGATTCAACGGATTGCTCATCAGGTCCTGGAACGGCAACATGAACAGCTGTGGCAACTGAATCAAAAGAACCAGAGAAACAATGGAAGCAAGAACCATCAGCAGGACGGTTCTGAGCATCGTCTTCGGGTAATCAGAAATTTTGTGGGCATTTTTTCTGAATATATAACTACCCAGAAACAATCCGAGAATTGACATCGATGAAACAAGCGCAAAGGTATAACTGGTGTTCGTAAGATAAATCTTGAACATCCGCATCCATGCAACCTGCAGCCCCAGATTTACAAATCCACAGGCAAAGGTTGTTACAAGGGCAATCCTGCGCATCGATGGCAAATCTTTGCCTTGAGTGACAGTTTCAGCCTTCGACTCAGCTTTCATCTTGGCTATTATCATCCAGATAGTCATCAAAATATTTATCGTAACAGCAATTAAAACAGTAGATCTCTGTCCATAAGTTCCGAGCAACCAGAACCCTGTAATCAAACCACCAATTGTGCTGCCAAGGGTTTCAATAGCAAAAAGTCTGCCGATAGTTGCAGCCATTTTCGCATCTGAACTGACAGCGAGTTTGCTTACCAGCGGAAATATGCCACCCATTAAAAATGTTTGAATGAAAAGCAAAAATACTACTGAAACGTATCCAATAAATCCTGAATGATAAACAACCCAGTTGAAAATCAGATAGTATCCAACAACACCAACAATACCGATAAACAACGTCAGGTACATCAGCATCTTGCCAACACCGATTCGCTTGTCACCTATCTTGCCCCAATACCAGGCACCACTGCCAAAGCCAGCCATAAATGTTGCCAGCACAATTGTTGATGCGGTAACTGTTGAACCCAAAACAAGGGACAACATCCTATTCCAGCTGACTTCATAAATCAAAAATGTCAGCCCAGCAAGAAATATAAAAATATGCAAGGTGGTGTTTTTTTTCATTGTACGTTTAACCTCTTTTCCACCCGGGTGGAATATTTTATTTACCGTACCTATTCAATGCTGCTCTGACTAACTGTTTGGTAAATCCTTCATGACCGGCTGGATCCATCGACAAACAGATATCTGCACTGCCAGGTGCAGTCATCGGGTAGTACACCCCACAATTTGCATTTATTTCCAGTAGAAATGGAGTTCCGTTTTTATCGACACGAAAATCGCATCGGCCAAAACTTGCGCCATTAAGCTCTACAAAAAAGCGTGCTGTTTCATCTCGCAATCGATCTGAAAGGACGGAGTCTTCAACTGGAAATGACCCAAGGTCATCAAAATCGACCCATTTCATTTTAGCATGCTTGAAGCTTTCGCCCTCAGGAAACTTGTATTGAATTGGAGTATATGTAGTTGGGTTGTTCACATCGTCAGGATTTTCGGCAACCAGGACTGTGCATTCAGATCCGGCAATATATTCCTCAATCAATGCAGCGCCATGTTTGTAAAACATTTTTTTACACTGTCTGCGCAAACCTGCGGGGGTCTGAACTCGTGAGTGTCTGCTCAAATCCACACTGGCATAACTGCTGTAGTGTTTAACAAAAAGCGGGAATTTCAATGTCGATGCAGCCCGCTCAACATCTTCGTTAGTTCTGGCAACAACACATGCTGGAGCGGCAATTCCCTGAGCCTTGCATACTTCCTTCATCTTCAAACGGGTTGGCTCATAGCACTCTGAATTGGCACCAGTAAATGGAACGCCATGTTTTTCCAGAGTTTGAATTACTTCAATTCCTGGAGTTGTCTGATCTGCTGCACCATCGCAGAGATTGAAGAACACATCAAAGCCGTTACCCAAAAGTGCTTCAACCTGAGCAGATGCACTCCATTTGTCTTTCAGAGTTTCAACATGCCATTCTGCTTCGGGATAAAAAGGTCTGGGGTCACATGGCCAATCATTTTCAGGGAAAGGCACTGTATCCAGGTCCTGGTTTGTTAGAAGACAGATTTTCATCAACCGACCTCAGGATGATATGTCAGCCCTACAATGTCACCTTGCCTGACTGCAACAGGTTCATCGTTCCATCGGGCAATTACTTCAACATCGTTCCCGATCTCAAGTATTCTGGGAGCTCTGATGAAAGCGCCTTCTTCAGTTGTGCCATCGTCCCAGGTAACGCTGTCTGAAAATGAATCGATTTGTGTTCCAAAACCGTTCCGACGCACAACAACATCAAGCATACCGAGTGGTTCAACTCCGTGTCTGTCGCTATCTTCTTCAATTTCTTTGGAAAGCATTATCAGTCCGGCACAGGTTCCCAGAGTTGGCCCGGTAAAACTGACCAATGGTTCACGCATGCCGATTTTATCAATCAGCCTGGTCATTGTTGTAGATTCTCCGCCAGGAATGATCAGTCCATTCACTTCAGCAAGCTCTGAAAGATGACGTACACGGACAGCAGAAAGGCCCCGGTCCCCCAGAGCCTTTTCATGCAGTTCAAAATCGCCTTGCAGCGCCAAAATACCTATGGTTTCAACACCTTCAAACAGATCCCGATATATATCCACTACCAGCCCCTGCTTGACAATTTTTCGGATTCAGGCAAACCGGCAACATCGATGCCTTCCATAGCCTCACCCAGCTCCATTGAGATTTCCAGCAATTTCGCAGGATCATCATAGTAAGTCACCGCTTGAACAATTGCCTCTGCACGTGGCTTCGGATCATTGCTTTTGAAGATTCCACTACCAACAAAACATGTCTCCGCACCAAGTTGCATCATCAACGATGCATCGGCAGGAGTTGCAATTCCGCCAGCAGCAAAATTTGGAACTGGCAACTTGCCCAGTTTTGCAGTTTCCAGAACGATGTGATATGGAGCACCCATATTCTTGGCTTCTGCCATCAATTCATCTTCACGCAAAACAGTCAATTTGCGAATTTCTTCCTGAACCTGACGCATATGACGCACAGCTTCAACAATGTTTCCTGATCCGGCTTCACCTTTAGTACGAATCATTGCTGCACCTTCGCCAATGCGTCTGAGCGCTTCACCAAGGTTGCGACAGCCACAAACAAAAGGAACATTGAAGTCGTATTTATCGACATGGTTTTTTTCATCTGCAGGAGTCAGAACTTCAGACTCGTCAACAAAATCAACACCCATTGCTTCAAGTACCTGAGCCTCGGCAAAGTGACCTATACGACATTTAGCCATCACAGGTATTGAAACTGTATCCTGGATTTCTTTGATCATTTTAGGTTGGCTGGCTCTGGCAATGCCACCGTCTGCACGGATATCGGCAGGTATACGTTCCAGTGCCATTACAGCAACTGCTCCTGCTTCTTCAGCAACTTTTGCCTGCTCAGCGTTGGTGACATCCATGATGCAACCACCTTTGAGCATTTCAGCAAGGCCAATTTTGAGTTTCATCCGTTCTTGAATTTTCTCGTCAGTCCATCTGCTGGTCATAACAGCCTCCTAATATGCCTGCGCGAAAAGAACACGCTTTTTGCTTGGTTTACCGCAACGAATACAACTGCCTTCTTCATCTTCTGAATGCAGTGGTATATTACGAATTGTTACTTTTGTCTCATCTTGAATCGATTCTTCACACTCAGTCTCGCCACAATGATGGCAATAACTGAAGCCACCTTCTGCGTTGTAAAGATTTGTGAATTCTTCCCATGTTTCCAGTTTGTGAGTGTTTTCTTCACGACGCTTGAGCGCAGTTTCAAACAACTCTTTCTGCATTCTTTCCAAAGTTTGCTCAATAGTCTCTGCAAGACCATCAAGAGAAACTGAAGTCTTATTGCAATCATGTCTCGTAGCCATAACAGTTTCGTTATTGCCTACATCACGAGGCCCAAGTTCAAGTCTGATTGGAATACCTTTGCGTTCCCATTCACCAAACTTCCACCCTGGACGCATTTTATCACGATCATCAATATGAACAAAGCCGGCAACAGGTTTCAGTTGTTCAGCAATTTCCTTTGCCTTGTTCAATACCAGTTCTTTTTCTTCATCACTTCTGTAAATTGGCACGATGACGACTTTGCGTTGTGCAACTTTTGGAGGAAGCACAAGACCCTTGTCATCACTGTGACACATAATCAATGCGCCAATAAGTCTGGTTGAAACGCCCCAGCTTGTAGCCCAGACATATTCCTGAGTTTCTTCTGCAGTCTGATATTTTACATCAAATGCTTTTGCGAAGTTCTGGCCAAGATCGTGGCTTGTTCCAGCTTGCAGCGCTTTATTGTCCTGCATCATTGCTTCAATACTGAATGTCTCAACTGCACCTGCAAATCGTTCCCGAGGTGTTTTAGGACCAGTAATAACAGGCATAGCCAAAAATTCTTCAGCAAACCACCTGTAAACTTCCAGCATCTGCAAGGTTTCATCGCGAGCTTCTTCAGCAGTTGCGTGAGCTGTGTGCCCCTCCTGCCAAAGAAATTCAGAAGTACGGAGGAAAAGCCTGGTTCGCATTTCCCATCGCATAACATTTGCCCACTGATTAATAAGCAAAGGCAAATCGCGATAGCTCATAATCCACTTACGGAACTGATCCCAAATGATTGTTTCACTGGTAGGTCTGATTATCAGCTCTTCTTCCAGTTTTGAATCAGGATCTGGTTCAACAGAAGGCTTTCCATCTTTGGTTGTGCTTTTCAGTCGGGAATGAGTAACAATAGCACACTCTTTTGCAAAACCTTCAACATGCTGAGCTTCCTTGGCTAAAAAGCTTTTAGGAATCAGCAACGGAAAATAGGCATTCACATGTCCAAGTTCCTTGAATTTATCATCCAATGTTCTCTGGATACTTTCCCAGATAGCAAAACCTGTTGGGCGGATAACCATCGACCCACGAACAGGACTATTTTCTGCAAGTTCAGCAGCCTGGATTACATCCAGATACCACCTGGAGTAGTCTTCACTGCGTTTTGTAATATCAGCCATGATTTCCTTTCGGGCACAAAATCACACTGTGGCAAGATAGCACTTCATTTTAATTTGGGAAAGTGTCTAAAAGCGGTAAACTAACTGAAATGATCCAAAACCCAGACTTTGATTATCAATTTCGTTGCTATGATTCTCCGGTATGTAGTTAGTCATCACATCAAGCGATAAATTTTTGGATAGATATAGAGTGGACATCATCCAGATTTCGTAATAATTGAAATCGCTGTAATAATCTATGACCTCATAAACTCGCCTGCCAACTTCAAGGCTTCCGGAAACAGTCAGTTTTTCTCCAAAATAATCAATACCGACTTTTACACCAGACTGTTTGTAACTTTCCTGCGACTGCTCACTTGTTACCAGAAACTCCGATGCAATTCCTGCTCGCAGTTGTGGCCCTTCGAACCGGGAGTTTTTCAAAAACAGATCTGCTCCGGTTCTAAATTGATTACTCCAGATTGATGATTCTTCATCGTAAATCCAGATATCGTTGTTAAGCTCAAAACAAACTTTGTACTGGTCAACCAACAGTGCAGTTTCAAAACTGTTCCATGAATTCCAGGAGGATGGTTTTATGTCGGGATTGTTTATCCATCGACGTTCACCTCTGGAATAAAATCTGACTGAGGAACCAAATAAAGCACCATTATCATAAACAGTTTCCCAGCCCAGAGTAGTTCTGTTGACTTCAGAACTGTCTGGATAGGATCTACCGCCAACAATCACACCAACCCGCTTCATGCTTTCAAGAATATCACCTTTTTGCACATACAAACCGGCATCAAAATCAGCATACGATTGTTCCAGAACAGACGGGTTTGCATAATCAGCTTTTCTGTAGTTACCACGCAGCTGAAAGTCTTTTACCAGTTTTTGATAACCCTTCAATTCAAAATTACTGTAATCGCTGCTCAGATTGTAGCTGGAATCTTCGCGATACTTTGTGCCGATCCACCTGCAATGGACACGAGACACAGTTTTTGTAGAATCTGGTTTAAATCTCCAACCAGCTTCCAGTTCAGCCCGATAAGTTTCCGTACCGACAGAAAAGACCGGCTTTACTCTGAGGTTATGCTTCTGTCTGCCTTTAGTCTTACCTAATAATGTGATTTTGAATTCGTTCTCGCTGATTGTCTCTGTTGTATCAGTATCAGCCAGTGGGTAGGTTTGAGTGTAGGAGTCATAACCTGCTGAGATTGTCCGATTCCAGGCAAAACCTGTAGCGTCCCCTCCAAAAACAGAAGAGACGCTACAAAAAATAATCAGAATAACTAAACCGATTTTCACCTGGAGTTATCACCTGCTCTGGTCAGTAGGTTCAGCGCTGTTCTCATTTTACGCAATGCAACATCAACATTACCATCATTCAAAGCCTGACTGGCTTCATTGCGAGTTTTTATAGCCTTTTCAACAAGCTCATTGGACGAATCCATGTCCAACTCACTCAGTCGCTGGTCGAATCGTTCAATCTGCCCTGTAATATTTTCAGTATTTGTATTGCCACCAACCTGACGCAATACTCGTCGAACCTGGTTCTGTGCATTCTTCAAAAGACGCATCGCTTTCAGCGGCTCATCATTTTCATATGCTCTGCGGGCTTTCTGCAACGATTCTTTACTTTTCTGAAGCAACCCGAGAAGTGCATCATCAATATCTTCTGGCATATTATTTTCTGCACGATGGATTAATTGGGCAGTTCTCTCAAGTTCTCGTTCCAGTCTTTCAGCACCACCATCTTCAAACAGAATTCTGGCAGCTCGCTTCAACTGAGTTTCTGCGGATTGCAGCAGGTTGAAAGCTACTTCATAATGTGTCTGCTGGAATTGCTGTCTTGCCCGACGGAAAAGTTGTTCAGCTTCAGAGACAAACCGCAAGGCTCTCTGATTTCCGGAATCGATTGCACGCTCTTTCACGTTGTCATGAAGATTGCGTAATCTTTCAATATATCGGCGGGCTCGTTCCTCGAAGGAAACAGCTGCACGAGCCAGACGCTGCGCCTGGCGGGCTCCCTCTCTTGCTCGTTGAGAAACAGTCAATGCCATCACTGGGTGACCGCTTTCCAATAGTGCAATTGATTGTTCGTGACTCTGCCTGGCTTGACCAAACACACGACGCGCACGCTCACTGTCACTTTCAATTACCAATACACCCACTACATCCAACAACTCTCTTGTCTGCTGAATATATTCCTCTACCTGTTCAACAGTCTGCGCCTGAACATTGCCAGTTGGCACAAGCGACAGAACCAACAAGGCAAGCAGGCCAAAGAGGCAATTTTTTGTGCTAGTTGATAATGTCATGTTATTCATAATCTGCTCCTGGTTGTAAACAATTTGTTACAATCGCTTATGCATTTGTCATGCCAACGCTATCTGCTTATCCTGCAACACATTACTACTTGATTTGTGTACCTTCAGGGACACTAGAGGTCTAAATCGAGCAGTTTTATGCGCGAATATAGGGTCCTTCTGGTTATTCCAAGCATTTCCGATGCTGCAGTTTTGTTGCCATTTGCCCTTTTCAGAGCTGTTTCAATCAGTTTCTTTTCATTGACTTCAAGGTTTAAATCACCGGTTTTTTCCGATGGACCAGAAGTCCTGACATCCAACAAAATATCCTGATCTGTGACACTGCCCGATGCTAAAATCTTGGCACGTTCAATCACATTCCGCAGCTCACGAACATTTCCAGGCCACCCGTAACTACGCATTCTTTTCAATGCAGCAGCTGGAATTTTTCCACCATCTAAAAAGTGTGTACTCAACTCCTGGAGATCATCCAGTCTGTCACGTAAAGCCGGAACATCGACAGGAAATACTACCAACCTGTAATATAGATCTTCTCTGAAGAGGCCCTCGCTGATTGCATCTTCCAGCGGTCTGTTAGTTGCCGCAATTACTCGAACATCGACTTCCCTCTCCCGGGGGTCACCAACCCTGTTTATTTTCTTTTCTTCCAGTACACGCAATAATTTTGCCTGCACGTCCATACCGGCTTCGCCAATTTCATCCAGAAAAAGAGTGCCACCATTCGCTGCTTCAAACAGACCTTCACGGTCACTATCAGCACCTGTAAATGCACCTTTTCTGTAACCAAACAATTCACTCTCAAGCAAAGTGCCACTGATTGCAGCACAGTTCACCGCAACAAACGGTTTTCTTGCTCGATTACTGGAATCATGCACAGCACGTGCAACAAGCTCCTTGCCGCTTCCACTCTCACCACGAATCATTACTGTTGCATCGCTCGGTCCAACTTTTGCAATCAGATTCAGCATCTCCTGCATCGCCTCACTGGAACCTAGCAAAGTGCGCGACCCGGAAATATGTTTTACTTCCTGCTTTAATGCATTTGTCGACCGACGCTGACTTGTATTATCCAATGCACGATTCACAGCATGATTTACTTCATCAAATTCCCACGGTTTTTTCAAGTAAGTAAATGCACCTGTTTCCATTGCACCGACGGCAGTTTTCCAATCGGCATAGGCTGTAAGCATTATCACTGGAGTATCTGGCGAATCTTTTTTCACCCCTTTAATGACTGCCATGCCGTCAACAGGTTCCATTTTCAGATCGGTCAGAACGATATCAAACGCCTGCTCACCAAAAAGCTTCAAAGCCGATTCCCCATCATAGCACCCGGTTACAGAGTGCCCTTGTCCCTCAAGGCGTAGACGCAGTAATTCCACGTTCCTTTTTTCATCATCGACTACAAGTATGTTTGCCATTATTTAATCCTGTGTTAATGGGAGAATTACTGTAGCAACTGCACCAACAGTTTGATTGGTCAGTTTTACAGTCCCGCCATGTTCTTCAACAACCCTTCTTACAAGAGCAAGCCCAAGGCCGCTTCCCTTTTCTTTGGTTGTTGTAAATGGTTCAAAAAGTTTTTCATCGGTGAGATTACCAAGACCAGGTCCATTATCCGACACCGTAAGAGTGACCTGTTTTGGCTGCCAATTAAGATCAACATTTATATCATCACCAACATCGCGGGCATTTAGTAACAAGTTCAATAGCACCTGCTGCAATCCCGGGCTGTCGCCAGTTAATAGTGATTTCTTTCCGCTTGATGTCTGAGTGATTTGCATCTCGCTTTCAGTTTGAATCATTTCAACAGAACGAGAAACCAGCTTCTGAAAATCCAATGGCATATATTCTGGTTTATCGCCTTTGCCAAAAGTAAGATACCTGGTGAGAATCCGATCCAGTCTGTCAACTTCTTCCGGGATATAATCGGCTGTTGGATCTTCAATCCCCTGTTCTTTCAATCTGGAAACCAGGTGTTCACCAGTTGCTCGAATAATTCCAAGGGGATTACGGATTTCATGAGCAATACCAGCAGTCATCCTGCCCATCGCTGCCAGGTTCTCCTGCCTCATTACTGCAGATCGCCAAAGTAAAATTGAACTTTGAAGTCTCATCAACAACACGCCCATCAAAATCAGAAAAAGCAAAACCATTGCACCTGTTACCAGTGCTCCTCTACGCAATGTTGTCAGGGAACCAAAGAAATCAGCATTACCTTCAACGCTGATAATACCGGTTATTTTTCCATCGTAATTATATACTGGAGCATGTGCGCTTTTCTGATACAAATCTCCACTGACATACAATTCGCTTGCAGTAGGTGTTCCGCTTTGAGCCTGAAAAACAGCATCGTTGTCCAGTTGCCAGAATGCGTTCAGAGTGTTGCGCTTCATCCGGCGAGCTGCGGAAATCAAAACAAAACCATCAATGTCACAAAGAGTTATTTCTGCCAGTTCATTTTCTATACGAATTTGTTCAAGTCTGGAGCGCAACCAGTCAAACTCAACAGTTTCGATCGGGTCATAACTCCAGACTGAAAGTGAATCACCATCTACCAGGTAGGAAGCAGTTACAGCAACACCAGCCAACCTATCACCAAGTGCCCTGTCCAACCTCTGGCTTGAACTGTTGTAGAGATTTGTCAGGCCAAAAGCAACCGATGCAATAATTGCTATAAATAGTGATACACCGATCAGTTTTTTATTCACTGATTACCACCTTATCATGACTTTCTGATTGTTCACGTGCGTGATAACTTGATCTGACCAATGGTCCCGACTCAACCCAGCTCAACCCGACATCACGGCCTAACTTTCCAATCTCATCAAACTCTTCCGGTGAGTAATACTTTAGAACAGGATGATGGTCGGGAGTTGGTTGCAGATATTGACCCACAGTAAAAATATCGACACCAACTGCAGCAGCAGATTTCATGACTTCAACAACTTCTGCAACTGTTTCGCCAAGCCCAAGCATGATGCCGGTTTTAATTCTAGTGTTGCTGGCTAACTGACTGGCCCGCCTCAAAACTGTCAGCGATTTTTGCTGACTTGCCTGTGGCCTTACTTCAGGATCAAGTCTGGGAACTGTCTCTATGTTATGTGCAAAGACATCGGGTTCTGCTGCCATCACTTTTTGCAATTGCATCGGGTTGCCCATAAAATCAGGAGTAAGTACTTCCACGCCACAACCAGGATTCAATCTGCGAATCCAGCGTATGGTTGCGGCAAACTGACCACTACCACCATCAAAGTGTTCATCGCGATTAACACTTGTCACAACCGCAAATTTCAGACCAAGATGTTTGACTGTTTCAGCAACTCTACGTGGCTCATCCCTGTCCAATGGATCAGCAGCCCCTGTTGCAACATTACAAAAAGTGCATTTACGAGAACAGACATTGCCCATGATCATAAATGTCGCGGTTTTTGCAGCAAAACATTCGCCTCGGTTGGGGCAGTTACCACTTTCGCAGATTGTGTTTAATTCTGCGGTCCGTAACAATTTGCGCATTTCGTGATACTCTTCACCTGAGGCTGGCTTGACTTTAAGCCACTCAGGTTTGCCTGGCAAATCACGACGCTTGCTTGCTACAGTTTTTATCTTTTTCATAGTGTGATTTGTTTCAGGAGTCTGAATTTACCATCGACAAATTCAATAGTCGCAGCCTCAATCAAGGGATCGTGTTCAAACACCATTATCGTATTGTTTAAAGCAGCGCGACTTAAGTGGTCTTTCTTTTCTTCCATTGTCAGCAGCGGGTTTAAATCATAACCCATAATCCATGGCACTCTGATTTGACTTGCCAATGGAACAAGGTCACCCATGAAAGCAACATTGCCTGCACCGGTTGTGAACTCAACAACCTGTTGCCCTGGTGTATGGCCACTTACCGGTCTGCATATTACGCCGGGAATGATTTCCTGCACTCCGTCAACCAATTCAAGTACGCCCAGCTCTTCAAGTTTGTGAAAATCTTCTTGTCGGAAGCTGGCTTGATCTCTTTCAGTTGGCGACAACGCCCACTTCCAGTGTCTTTGCTGAATCCAATGCTTTGCGTTTGGGAATATCGGATCCTGATTTACTCCAAAAGTCCCACCACAGTGATCAAAATGAAGGTGAGTCAGAATTACATCGGTTATTGAAGTTGCTGTAATTCCGGCTGCCGACAATTCGCCAACAAGCTGACCGGCTGAACGCTCAACTGCATAAAGTTTACTGAATTTTTCGTCCCACCTGTCGCCAATTCCAGTATCGATCAGAATCTTTCTGTCTCCATGCTCAACAAGCAAACAACGCAATGCAATATCGATACGATTCTTCTCATCGGCGGGGTGATGTTTTTCCCACATTGTTCTCGGTACAACACCAAACATCGAGCCACCATCAAGTTTGAATTGGCCGTCAGAAAATGAGCTGAATTTCCAGTCTCCTAGTTGCATAAATCCTCTTTTTTACTAAAGCGTGTTGCTGATTTTACGATGTGACGGCATTACTTCCTCCGCTGCAAAGCGTACTTCACGGTACATCTGTTTGCAAGAAGTTAGTTGCCATCAATCTGTGAATTCAACCTCATTGCGGCATCAAACCACCATGCCATTTCCATACCATTATTTTTCATCGTTTTGCTATAATTATTGAAAATTGCTTCAACATCTGTAGCAGTTCCAGTCAGAGCTGAATATCTGATTTTCGCCTGTAACATCGATGCAAAACCGGATGGCTCAACGCTGTCAGTCAGTTCAATTCGGCGCGCAAAAGGCAATTCGGGCTGGTCAACAGCAAGAAAATAACCCACTGCATCATCTGCAAACAGATAATCAGCCTTATTAAGTAACTTACCTGTATTTTCAAGGTATTCAACATCGCCGGTTGCCTCATATAAATCTATAAAACCACATGCCAGAAAACTGTAATCATCCAGAATGCCAACTCCTGATCTGACTCCATCGGTTGATGCTCTGCAAAATATGCCATCGTTTATCTGATGTTTATTCCAGAGAAAATCTGCGGACTTGACTGCAGCATCAAGATATTTTTGGACTCCAGTTTGAGCATAGCTTTTTGCCAACGCGCTGACTGCTAAACCATTCCAGGCTGTCACAATTTTTTCATCAAGT
Source organism: uncultured Fibrobacteraceae bacterium (assembly GCA_964437115.1). Classification (GTDB taxonomy): domain Bacteria; phylum Krumholzibacteriota; class Krumholzibacteriia; order LZORAL124-64-63; family LZORAL124-64-63; genus JABIBH01. The sequence goes on from CAYTFE010000028.1 coordinate 20,836, forward strand.
CCTGGAGGAGTTCTCAAGCTACGTGCTTCCAGCATTTGCTGTTTATATTTTTCAAACAATCGATAATAATCAGGTACTCTCCTGGTCAAAACAGACTTCCCTTCAAAATTACCCTTGCCATTTACACCCAGAACGGCAGCCAACTTGTACCCATCGACAGTACCTGCAATTTTAATAAGTTCATCCAATGTCCAGACCTGAAAACTGCCTTCTTCATCACCACTGTCTGCATCAAAGCTTGCATAAAACCCGCCGTCAGAAGATTGCATATCGCTAATCAGGAAATCCAGAATTCCGATTGCAACTTTTTCGTATTCAGGTTCATTGAAAACAACTGCCGACTCAAGGTAGAGCATTGCAAGTTGAGTGTTGTCGTACAGCATGATTTCAAAGTGAGGAACAATCCATTTTTCATCTGTTGCATACCGATGAAAACCTCCTCCGAGGTGATCATGGATTCCACCACTGTTCATCAGATCAAGAGTGTGTCGAATTGGTTTCTCCAAACGCGTGTCAGAAGTCTGGCTGAAATAATGCAGCAGGAACTGCCAACGCAAAGGTGTGGGAAACTTGTTTATGGACCGAAACCCACCCCATTGATTGTCATAACTGCGTAACGCTTCCGTGACAACTGCAGAGATATCCTGATCTGTAACTGGAGCTCCTTTTTCAACAGATGCAGCTCTGGAAAGCCTTTTTACAATCCCCGATGCATCACTTTCCAAATCTGATCGACGCGAATGAAACACTTCCACAATCTGTTCTGAAAGGTTGATAAACTGGTCATGGGGGATGCAGGTTGCTCCATAAAATGGTTTGAGGTCCGGAGTCAGGAACATCGACATCGGCCAGCCACCGCTGTTCTGCATCGACACCAACGCTTCCATGTATGTAGCGTCAATATCAGGCCTCTCTTCACGGTCTACTTTGATACAGATAAAATATCGATTAAGGATTTCAGCAACATCATCATGCTCAAAGACCTCATGCTCCATCACATGACACCAATGGCACGAAGAGTAACCAATAGACAGGAAAATCGGCTTATCCTCATTTTTGGCACGATTGAGAGCTTCATCGCTCCATGGGTACCAATCAACAGGATTATACGCATGTTGTCGAAGGTATAGAGAAGGTTCAGCAACCAGATGGTTGCCACTTGCGCGAATCTGTTCAAGAGTTTTGGGCATACTTTCACCATAGTTCAGCAATAAAATATCACTGTCATAATCAGGGTTTTATTGAGAATGCTTTTCATTTTGACAGGATAACCTAAATCTATAAAACCGCTACAGTTACCTGTTTTTTTACCGAATGTAAGATTCAGTCAAATAACCAAATGAAGCTATAAAGGGGAATCGTCATGAATACAGCACGCACAATCAGCAATAGTTCGATTCTGCCATGGGATGCATATAAAAGCAATTCACAACGACTTCAGGACATGCAGCTAACTACAGCTGAAATCAAAATACTCAAGATGGTAGACCGTGGCTGCCTGCCAAAGCTGACACCAAAAATGTTGGCGGTAATTACTGGAAAAGATCCCGGGTTTTCCAAAAGCTGAAAATGTGTTAGCTTATCCTCATGAATATTTCTGTCGTCATACCTGCGTGGAATTGCGCAAGCTGGATATCAGCAACTCTTGACTCTGTACTGAGCCAGGAAGATGCATTTTTTGAAGTAATTGTTGTGGATGATGGGTCCACCGACAACACTCCAAAAATACTCCAGCAATACCAGGACAAAATTACAGTTATAAGAATTGAAAATAGTGGCGGCCCCTCCCAACCTCGAAATGTTGGCATAAAAGCAGCTACTGGAGACTTGATCTCCCTGTTTGATTCAGATGACATAATGCTCCCTGGGACGCTCTCAGCTGCACAACATGCCTTTGAACAGCACTCAGAGATAGACCTGTTACATTGTGACGCGAAAATTATAGACAAAGATAACAATCAAATCAGTGACAGTTTATTAAACAGATATACTTCTTTCAGAATTATCTATCAGCCAATCGATTTGCCAAATGTTTCAACAGCAAAAGGTAAGAGCCTTTATCATTCACTTATAAAAAGCAATTTCATATGTACTTCCAGCGTTATAGCAAAAAGATCTGTTTTGCTTGCTGTTGGCGGTTTTGATGAGAGCCTTCTAAACGGCGACGATAGAGATATGTGGCTAAAACTTGCTCACAGTGGTTGCACCTTTGCTTTCCGCGATGATTTCTCTCACTGCTATCGAAAACTTGATAATAGTGTTACTGCTCGTGGCTCGGGTCGATATCCTGCTGTCATTGAGGTAATGGAGCGGCAATTATCACTGATTGAAGATGCATCTACGCTTGATTTTCTTGAAAATAGAATTGCTGAACTTTATGCAGGGTATGCTCGTGGACTTGGAGTTAATGATAATTTTAGTGACTCCGTAAATGCTTATAAAAAATCCCTTAACAAACAATTCAAGTTCAAAACAGTTCTAGCTCTTATGAGATCACTTCTTAAAATAAAACCCAAGGCATAAAAAACCCCGACAGCAAAGCTGCCGGGGTAATTTTCAGAACAGAAAGTTTCTTAGAAACTAGCTGTAAACTGACTGTAGAACCACATGCTATTGTCAACATCACCCATAGCATCGCCAGCCATAAACATACTTAGACCGTTAGTCCAGTTAAAAGAACCATCAGTATAAGTTGCAGCAAAATCCAGCTCGTTACCAAGTGCATCTTCAGCACCTTCAGCAACTTCAACATAAGTGAACATATGAGCAGCAGCGCTTAAGCCCCAGGCACTATTTACTGGGTAGCTAAATTTGAACGCCATGTCCATTAGACCTTCAGTGTTGCTATCTAGGAAGTAATCCATAGCACCACGGAATTTGTGACCTGTATAGAACAGGTTGTCAAATGCAGTAAAATCTTCACTGTCATCTTGTCCACTTGTGTAATCCATCAGGAATGCAACGCGAGCATTGTTAGCCAATGTGTAACCAAATTCACCAAAGATCATCATTGCAGCGATATCTGCATCAGCAACAGTAGTACCCATTTGATAAGCACCCATGAACTCATAGTCCATAGCGTCCCAAGCGTGTTTGCGATAAACACCAACAGTCATACGACTTAAGTCACTGTCTTCATTTTCATTGAAGTCCCAGTAACCAAAAACATCAAACTGAGAAAGGGCAAAGTTTAAACCCAATACTTTGTGGTCAGTATCAGCAGCATATGACTCGTTTAGTTGAGTACCCAGGAAGGTAGCAGTAAATGCATCGAATACACGATTGTATACAAAACCTTCAAAAGTACGACCAACATTATGCCAGCCAACTGTACCAATTAGACGTTGGTTGTGTAGACCTAGAGCAAATTTACCAGCCTTGAAGCTGGAAGCTGCACATGGGCTGTATGTGAAATAAGCCTGGTGCATTGAGTACATACCATTGTCTGCGAGGCCACCTGACTCATCACCGATTGTACGGCTGTCTTGCATCTGCATGAAGAAATTCAAATTTTCACCATTGCTGGCACTAAGGTTAACACGAGAACGCATCTCGCTCCAGAAGAACGCATCTGTGTCGCTGTTAAAGTCTGTGTTATCCATAAAACTACGGTAACGAATCTCACCATTCACCTCAATGGCACCAGCAACAGCAGCGGTAAAGCCGAAGAGCATTGCTAGAGTCACGATCAGGGCAGTGAACTTAAGTGTTTTCAAAACAGTCTCCTTTTGTCGAACAACTACTTGCCAGTAGTCATCCATGTTACTACCAGCCGAATTACCAAAAGAATTGATAAAAAATTGGAAATTTGCAAGTAAAATATTCATTATTTTGATAATAAAATTTCATTACATTCTGACCATTTGACACCAGCACTCCCATCAACTAGCTTCCAAAATTGAAATTGCCTCAAAATTTTCAAGACCAAAACAGACTTGTTTTCTCATCTGGAGGAATATGAAGCTCTCAATCACTACTAATAGACCGGCGTTCTTTCTGCTTTTCGTAATAACAATTAGCTTGCTATCAACCTGTGCTCTGGCACATGATCACGCTCCACAGCAACAACATGCTGAGGAAGTTCACGCTTCAGATCATGCTAAGCTTGGCCAACGCCTCCCTCTCTGGAGCGCAATTCCATTTGCAGGCATTTTACTTTCAATTGCAATATTCCCTTTAGTAGCACCACATTTCTGGCATAAACAGTTTCCAAAGATCTCTGCTTTCTGGGCAGTAGTCTTTGCTGTTCCATTTCTCCTCGCATACAAATTCGAAGCAATACAATCCATTGTTCATATATACTTGATTGATTACATCCCATTTATAATTCTACTTTGGTCACTTTATACAGTTTCTGGAGGTATTTATATTGGTGGCTCGCTTCGCGGCTCACCAAAAGTAAATTTCGTTTTACTACTGATTGGCACCTTGCTGGCATCCTGGATTGGAACAACAGGTGCTGCGATGGTTTTGATCAGACCTCTGCTTAGAGCTAACTCATGGCGCCGAAATAAAGTACATATAATTATCTTTTTCATTTTTCTAGTTGCCAATGTAGGTGGTAGTTTGACCCCTCTGGGAGACCCACCACTGTTTTTAGGTTTCTTGCATGGTGTTCCATTTTTCTGGGTAACTAAAGCTCTCCTGCCCCACATGCTCCTGGTTGTTGTTTTATTACTTGGAATATTTGTTGCTATTGACAATTACTGGTTTAAAAAAGAAGAAAATGTACCTGACGATAACACTGATAGCAGTATTAAAATTGAAGGCCTTCATAACCTCTTGATGCTGCTTGGTGTGATGGCTGGAGTTTTATTCTCCGGTTCTGTAAAACTCCCTGAGTTCCATGTAATCGGCCATGTAACAATGGCGTGGCAAAATATTGCCAGAGATCTATTCCTGATATTAATGGGGCTTTTATCTCTGAAATTTACATCAAAAGTTATCCGTAATAAAAATGAGTTTTCCTGGTTCCCGATTCAGGAAGTTGCATATCTGTTCGCAGGTATTTTTATGACAATCATCCCTGCTCTTGCAATTCTTCAAGTTGGCTCTGATGGTGCGCTAGCAGGACTGATTGAATTTGTTAATACGCCATTACGATATTTCTGGGTAACTGGAGGGTTATCAAGTTTCCTTGATAATGCCCCTACCTACCTGGTCTTCTTCAACACTGCTCTTGGCAGTGTTAGTGAAAGTGAAGTCCCAGGAATGCTTGCAGGAGGCAACCTTGATTTTATTGCCAAACTGACAGCCATTAGTGCCGGAGCTGTTTTCATGGGCGCAATGACCTATATTGGCAATGCACCAAACTTTATGGTCAAATCAATTGCTGAAGAAGCTGGCATTCCGATGCCAAGCTTTTTTGGTTATATGCTAAAATATTCACTACCAATTCTGGTTCCGGTTTTCGTAATCGTTACTCTGGTATTTTTCCTGTAGGAGATTAAAGATGACTACTAAAACAAAACGACCTTCCTCATTTTACAAAATGGTTTTCTCCGGACCACACGACCTAGTTCATGGATTTCTTTCGGGTATCCTTCTTGGTGCTGGCAACCATGGTATACTCTGGTATTGCCTTGAAGAAGAAATTACTGGTCCATCGAAGGCTTTTAAATTGCTGGATAAAGTCCGAGTTCACGGCGAAGACTGTCACCTGATTGTTGATGGCAAAACAAGAGCACTTCTGAATCGCAATGCCAAAAAGATGTTTGCTGAAACCGGACTTCAAATTGAAGCTGACAATAAAATAGGCTCTTCAAGATTTAGTTATACTTTTCACGCATATGCAAAACAATATGGTGACGAGATTTTATCAACTCTGAAGGCAATGCCTCGTGGAGTGAAAAAAATAAATACAGTTGTTGAGAAAAATATACATCCTGAAGCCAGGGGTGTTGAGGCTTATGCCCCGGCTCACCATTATGAGATAAGTGGTGCTGGCGATTTGACTGGTAAAATTGATCTCATCATTGATGCAAGAAATGAACTTGATCAATACCCTTTAGTAAAAACTACCTGGATTGAATTAGAACTGGCTTAAAACAAATCAGCCCCTCGCCACATTTGTGACGAGGGGCTGATTCTTTCAGATCAGTTGATCTTATTTAACCAACATCATCTTTCTGGTATCATTGAATTCATCAGCACTCAGACGATAGTAGTATACACCACTAGCTACCTGACGATCGTTGTTGTCACGACCATTCCAGACCACACTGTGATCTGTTGCTTCCATGTCTCCATTAACCAGAGTTCTAACAAGACGTCCAGCGACATCATAAACAACCAGGTCGACATGGCCACTAAAAGGCAATGCAAATTTGATTGTTGTTGATGGGTTGAACGGGTTAGGCATATTTTGTTTCAATGCGTAGGCGGTTGGTAAACTAAAACCTACTGGAGCACCAACTGTCAATGTCACTGGAACCACTAGCTGTGGTGTCACTGGATCATTGGTTGCAATCATAATTGATCCCAGATAATCACCATGATCAAGCTCTGCAGAATTAAAATCGACAGCTAAATCAAATGATCCACCTGCAACTACAGTGCCAATTTCAGGAGTAACAACCATCCATGGAGGTGTTGCTGAAATTTCGATAGCCAATCCGTCATGGATGTAAGGTGCATTGTAAGCAATCATAAATCCAT
>CAYTFE010000029.1:0-25292 GCA_964437115.1 uncultured Fibrobacteraceae bacterium
AGTGGGCCTGAATACTGTTGGCAGGGTAGATGGTGCAGTTGTTAGTGATTTTAATACTTTTGGTGGCGTTAGTGATTCCGATGGTGATCTAGTAATAAATTTGGCAAATCAGATGTTTAGTGCAGGTAGGCATTTGGTGACCTGGCAGGGTATAAATGACCAAGGGCATGAAGTATGTAGTGGTGTATATCTTGTTCGGATGAAGGCAGGAAGTTTTGTAAAGTCTGATCGATTGATGTTGGTAAGATAATATTTTTTAACAAGGACAAACATGAAAGCAATTGTTACAACTTTCTTACTACTGATATTGTGTTTATCTCAATCTACTGCGTCAGTATTTCGTGTTGAACTTGATGGCACTGGTGATTTTACAAATATCCAACCTGCTGTGGATGCATCTGCAAGCGGAGATACAGTCATGATTGGGCCGGGACGATGGGATACTCTATTTGAGTATCAGGCACAAGGGTGGCTGGATTCAGTTATTGTTGCTGTAGATGACAAGGATCTTACTTTGATTGGTTCTGGGCCAGGTGAAACAATAATTGGATTAACAGAGTTGCCACCAACAGGTAATCCTGGTCCAATTGGGATTATGGTTGGATCTGATATTAATCTGATAGTGAAAGATCTCACAATTGAGAATATGAGAGCTGGACTTTATTTCTGGGGTGCAGAACTCCAAGTTAAAAATGTACATTTAAAGAGAAATTGGATGGGTGTACTGCCGTGGGCAATACATGGTTCAACTTTTCAGAATTGTCTCTTTGAGAATGAGGATTATGGTATGTTTGTTGGTAGCAGGGCGACAGGATTGATAGTCAGGGATTGCGTGTTTTCTGAACTCACTTCTCTTCATATTTCTATACAGGCAGTAGAAAATGTCTTAATTGAGGGGTGTGAGTTTACAGGAGGTAGTGGCTCAGTTCAGTTTGATTTTGGGAGCCGAGGAGTTATAAAAGACTGTATTGATTATGATTGGCATAGAACTCAATTCCTATGTTTGAGTGGTAGCGAAATGAGTTTATTTAATAATCGACATTTTAGCGGTGAGGCACATCTCCAAAGTGGGCCTGGGTCTCTAATAGCAGGCTCTAATAACCAATTCCTAGAACTTGATGAAGATGATGGTATATATACATTATACACAATTGGAGGAATTCTTGATCTTCATGAAAGCCATATTTTCAAATCACATGCAGAGTATACTGTTTTCAATATGACTCTTAATCTTCCGGATATTCGTTACCAACATATGGAAAATAACTACTGGGGGACCGCAGAACTGGACTCAATAGAAGCTTGGATATGGAATGAAGATGATGACCCAGATCTTAATGTGAAGACATATTTAGAGCCTTTCTATGATCATCCAATTCCTAATAAAAAATCCAGTATGGGGAAGATGAAGAGTTTGTTTCGTTAACAAAGTTCAAACCTTTTCGATAATCTGGTGCGCAGTTGAAGAAGCCAGATTGCACAGAAAGAGTTGAGCGGTTACTGTTAGAGAATGAATACATATTTAAGAGTCCTCAGCTGGCTGAAGCCGTATATACCGCAGGTTGTCCTGTCGATGATTTTTACTGTGATTTTTGCAGTACTCCAAGGCGTGAGCATTATGATGCTGGCGCCTTTTCTTGATGCCCTTTTTGGTAGTGGAGATGCAGTTCTTGAAACTGCTCAAGCTACCTCCGATGGTTTTTCAATGCAGGCAATCCGCGATGCGATTATGACAAAAGCTTATGGATATCTGCTTGCTGGTACAAAAACTGAAGCGTTGATGCGCATTGTGCTGGTCTTCTTTTTCCTCAATCTTGCAAAGAATCTCTCTCTCTATCTGCAGTTTATCTTCACAGATTATGTTCAGCACAGTTTTATCAGAGACATGAGAATCACGGTCTTTGAAAGACTGACTACGTTGCCACTTTCATTTTTCCACAAACATAAAACAGGTGAAATGATCAGTCGCGCTACCAACGATGTGATGGTTGTTAATCGCAGTGTGAGTATGAGTTTCACCAACCTGATTCGTGATCCGGTGCAGATTGTAATGATGCTCGGTATCGCGATTCTAGTCAGTTGGAGATTAACTCTGATTGCATTTGTTGTGATGCCAATCAGTATGACAATTATCTACCAGATCGGTAAAAAGATTCGGAAGTATAGTCGACGGCAACAAGTCAAGATGGCTGAGCTTACCTCTATTTTGCAGGAAGTTCTTTCCGGAATCAGAGTGGTCAAGGCTTTTACTACAGAACGATACGAAAGTCGTCGCTTCAGCAGCGAGTCTCAAAATCTGTTTAAAGCGTTGTTCAAGATGAGCTGGCTTTCTCGAATGTCATCGCCACTTACCGAGCAACTTGGAACTGGCGCAGGTCTGTTTATTTTGTGGTATGGCGGTAATCAGGTACTTGCCGATGGAGGCTTACCTGCAAGTCAGTTTATGATTTTCCTCTTTGCGATATTTGCTGTTGGTCACCCTGTTAAACAGTTGAGCCTGGTGAATAACGGTATTCAGGAGGGGATGGCAGCAGCTGAAAGAGTTTTTTCTGTTCTCGATGAACCTGTAGAAATTGCAGAAAAACCGGATGCCCATGTTCTGGAAAATGTTACCGGTAAAGTTGAATTGAAAAATGTTCATTTCGATTACCTGCCAGGTGAACCTGTATTGCGTGATATCAGTCTGACAGTTGATCCCGGCGAAGTTGTGGCTCTGGTTGGTTCAAGTGGTGGCGGTAAAAGCACACTGGTTGATATGGTGCCTCGTTTCTATGACCCACAGCAGGGAACAGTAAGCATCGATGGGCACGATATCCGAGAAGTCACACTCAACTCATTGAGAAATTGCATGGGGATTGTTACTCAGGAAGTAATCCTGTTTAATGACAGTGTAGCAAACAACATTGCATACGGGATTGAAAACGTATCGCAGCAGGATATTGAAACAGCAGCCAAAGCTGCCAATGCTCACGAGTTTATTGCTGCACTGCCTGATGGGTACAAGACAAAAATTGGCGATCGTGGAACCAAGCTTTCCGGTGGTCAAAGACAGAGACTCAGTATTGCCAGAGCAATCCTTAAAAACCCATCGATCCTGATTCTGGACGAAGCAACCAGTGCTCTTGATACCGAGAGTGAAAAGCTGGTTCAAAATGCAATCGAGCATCTGGTCAAAGACAGAACTACCATTGTTATTGCTCACAGACTGTCTACTATCCGCAATGCAAATCGGATTTGTGTTCTGGACAAGGGACAGATTGTTCAGTCGGGAACACATGAAGAATTATTGGCTGCTGGTGGCCTCTATAAAAAACTTCATAATATGCAACTTGATTGAAATCACTGCGTATAGGTTTGATGAGTTACATAACCCCTTATGACGAGGTACAAAATGAAAAGCATTCTTCTTATGCTGTTGGTGATCCTGATGAGCCTGTCAGTATTGGCACAGGACGAAGACAAAGTTAAAACCATTGATATCCGTGGTGACGATGGCGAACACATTGTTATGGTCATTACTGAAGGCAAAGGCCTTGTAGTAACAGACGCTGAAACTGGCGAAGTTGTTGGCGAGGTTGACTTTGAAGAGCTTGAGGCTACAATAGAATCGGCAGTTGGCTCTGTTGGTGAAGCTCTTGAAGAGCTGAAAGAGATGCAGATTTCAATTGATATTGGTAGTAACAACGAACTGAAAATTGCCAAAGCAGATGAAAAAATTGTAATTGATGTAGATACAATTATTGCTGGTGTCGGTGCAGCGCTGGAGTCACTTGGAGATATTGACGCTATTCAACATATCTACAGTTCTTCAGAATCTATTACTGCCCAGGAACTTGATGATGAGATTGAGATGTTGAGACAGGAAGTCAGAGAACTCAGAGAAGAGCTGGCAAAAGAGAAGAACAAAGAAGATTAAAACCCTATATCCAGAATTTCAGACAGGCTGCTGATTGTATAATCGGCAGCCTGAATTTCTTTTTGTGAACCGAATCCGTAGCTGCAGCCAACTGTTCTGGTACCACAATTAATTCCTGCCTCGATGTCACCATTTCTGTCACCAACAACAACTGTATTCTCAAGATCAGGGCAGAGCAGTTTAACCATCTCGGTTTTAGAGTCGGCAATACCAAGTTCTCTGGCTCTTTCAAGTGGCAGATGTTCTGACAGGAGCTGGTCCAGCTTGTGACTTTTAACTACGGCATCGCAATAGGCAGTGTTGGAATTAGTAAACAGTTTTAGAGTATGACCACGTTTTTTCAGTTCAACAAGTGTTGCGTAAACATCGGGATATAGTTCGGTGTTGCCTGCTGCAATAGTTTCAACTTCACACTTTTCTGATTCTGCGGCATACAACAGAGCAAATTCTGCATGCAGTTCTTCAGGTACTGAATCCTGGGGATAGGCTGTACGAAAATATTCATCGTTGGGTAAGCCCATAGAATTTGTAATTAACTCTATGTCAGGATCAATGCAGGGGAGCTGCATTATTTTGCGAGCGTTGGTCAGGCCGTCTGCAACAGCATCAATAATTGCAGAGCTGCTGTCCAGCAGCGTGCCATCCATGTCAAAAAGGAAAGTCAGCATTAACGATTCTCAATCAATCTGGCAACTTCACCGGGATCAGCGTGTCTGCCGGTCGCTTTCTTGGAGTAAACAAGTTCATTGTCAACCAGGACTTCAAAAACACCGCCACCAGAAGCAATCAGCTCACAGGTTGCACCAAATTTTTCAGTCAACTCTTCTGCCAGACTGGCAGCAATGGGGTCATAGTTTCAAGCCTGGCAGTATTCAATCGAGATGTACATTTTTCTCCTAGAATTGAAGAACCAGCTTTGGCCACTCATTCAGTTTTTTCTCAAATGACTCTGGTTCAAAATCATCGATGTGAACTACAGTTTCTTTGCCACCACCAAGGATGACATTAAAAATATTGTCCTGGATACCGTTGGATTTATCTTCCAGAAGGTTGCGGGTAACAACCCAGGTTTCAAAAATTCTTCTACCAATTACACTGTGCAACGTAAGGCCATTTACAATCATTCGTTCGTACTGTTGAATGTGGAAATTGCCCTGCTTCAGTCCGAACAGAACTACATCGCCACCTCTGCGAGTGCTTTGGATTGCATTATTGACACTGGAGTTGAATCCAGCCATTTCCATTGCAACATCAACACCGATGCCACCTGTCATTTCCCTGACTTGTTTAACAATATCCTTGTCGGCAGCCCAGCCGTTTTTAGCAGCTTTTGAAGTGTCGAGTTTTATTACTTCATCAGCGCCGATGGCACTGGCCATCTCTATGTTTTTATCCACTGGTTCGATGCCGATAACTTTGGTCGCTCCCAGTGCTTTTGCTGCCATTACAGCAAACAGACCAATCGTTCCACAACCGAAGACACCAACAGTTTTGCCTCGCAAGTCAACTTTCATGCAGGCGTGAACTGCATTACCAAACGGCTCCTGCAGAGCAGCAACTTTTGGCTTGATGATACGGGTGTTGGTTGGCCAGAGAACTTGAGCCGGAAGCTTTATGTATTCAGCAAAGCAGCCGTTCTGACTGATGCCGATAATTTTATCATCGTTGCAAATATGAGTTTGACCAATCTGGCATTGGAAGCAGTTGCCACAGATAATATGTGATTCCGATGCCACAATATCTTTTGGCTTGTATCCATAGTTTGAAAAGACTCTTGAGCCTGTATCAACTATTTCGCCAACAAATTCATGGCCGATAATTCTGGTGGTGGAGTGTTCTTTTTTCAGGCTGTCGAAGATGTGACCTTTAAATGCCTTGCGACTCCAGATACCTCTGTCGCTGCCACAAAATCCTGAAAAAATAATTTTGATGATTACTGAATCACCATCGGTTGAATCAGTTGATTCATCCAGAACAGGGCGAGGAACATTTCGCAGTTCAAACCCTTTGGTTTTATCCCATGGCATAGTGGATTTATCGTAGACAAGGGCTTTCATAGTATCGGGCATAACCATCTCCTGTAAACAGAGTAGCTCAGATCATCTTTGATAAATCTATATCCCGGAGCGCAGGGGGGCAATATCAGTTTATGGTGTCGTAATAGTCCTCGCCGTAGCCCCATTCATTTTCATCCTGATTGCCGGAGCCGGCCTCTTCTTCTTCCAGAAGGTCATCAAGTGACATCATGTCCGGCTCTTCGTCATCCAGCCAACTCTCATCGCCTTCTTTTTCTTCCTCAGGTGATTCATCACTGGTGCCTGAGAGTTCCTGCATCAATTTTGATAAGCCACCAACATTTGGCATCGGTGACTCAGCAGATCTGACTGCAGACAAAATATCACTTTCTGTACTTCTTGATGCCTTGAGATTTTCAATAGCAACTTCTTCAGCTTTAATATCCCGATTGCTATATCGTTCAACAATTTCATCAACCAGGTTGAAATATGCACGGCTACCTGCGCTTCTGCGGGCATGGATTACAGCAGGTTTTCCTGTGAGTGCCATTTCAGAGAGTCGAGTTGTACGGGGGATAGAAATATCAAAGAGATCACTGCCAAAATCTTCGTCAAGACGAGCGGCAACATGTCTGCTCATTAAGGTTCGATGGTCAGTCATCGTCATAAAGAGACCTTCAACAGTAAGAGGCATTTCTCTTTGTTCACGCAAATCATCAATGAAAGCCAACAGCCTGGTCACAGAATCACGACACAGTTCTTCAGCTTGTACAGGAACCAGACAACTGTCCGATGCCAACAGAGCAGCTTTTGTTTCAGGGCCAAAACCGGGAGGGCAGTCAATCAGAATGGTGTCATAAGTTGAGCGGGCTTCATTTATGGCATCTACAAAAGTATCGATAGACATTTCCATCAGATATTTATAGTTACTTTCTTCATCCATGGTCAGCGCATCGGGAACAACCATGGTCAGATTTTCCAGAGATGTTTTATGTTTTATTTCGTCAAAACCCAGTCCCATCTGGAACATGTCTTTTAGACCGCCATGCAACTGCTCCGAACCAAAGCCAAGGCTTCTGGAAACGCCACATTGGGGATCGGTTCCGATGATCAAAACATTATGCCCACTCAATGAAAACGCAGCAGCAAGGTTTACTGTAGAAGTTGTTTTTCCTACTCCACCTTTTTGACTGATCACACTGATAACTCTGGCACTATCGCTTTGCCACTTGTTCATTCTGTTTCCTTCAAAGTTGTCTATCAAGCAAGCTTTAGAACCTTGTCTACAAGATTCTGAATGCCAGAAAATACTTCAGTTATGTTTTGTGCCAGCATGTATGCTGGAGTTGTGACGATCTTTGCAGATTCATCGACAACTACTTCATCTACGGTTGCTTCAACATGTATTGCGCCGGTTGCGTTGATTGCTTCAGCAGTGCCGGGGTCATTACCGATTGTAACCTTGACATCGTTACCAAAAAGTTTAGCAACAAGGGCAGGGGCAATACACATTGCACCGATTACTTTATTTGATTCACGAGCTGCAATCAGAAAATCAGCAACATCAAGGTTGATTGTACACTCAGGACCATCAACTGCAAATGTGCAAAGGTTTTTTGCAGCACCAAAACCACCAGTGATAATTACTGCGTCAAAATCGGAAGCGTTCAAATCAGCGATGTCAGCAACTGGTCCTCTTGCAATTCGGGCCGATTCAATACGCACGTCACGACTTTGATTGTCAACCGGGCTGCCGCTGTGATGGTCAACCACATGCATCTGAGCTATTGCTGGTGCGCAAATTGTTACATCGGCACCGGCTTTATCGAGCGCCAGAAGAGTTGCTGTAGATTCATGGATTTCAGCTCCATCAAACACACCGCAACCGCTTAAGATAACTGCCACCTTGCTCATAATCAGCCTCCTGTTTTTGAGAGTGGGTAATTGTAAAGCAGAATGGGGTGAGTTGTCTACCCTTGTAGAGGTTTTTTCTTTCCTGAACCGCAATTATTATTAGATTGGAACAATCAGAGGGAGAATCAGATGATGGGAAAAATCGCAATTGGTGGATTACTTGAAACGCCGGACCTGGTTTTGATCAGGGTGCTCGGTGTCAGAAGTGGCCCTGGTGTTGCAGGAACTGCATTGACAGCCCTTGGCAGAAAAGGGATCAATGTTTTGTGTGTGGTATCTTCGTCTGATTCCGGTGGTAGAGAAAATATAACTTTGGCTGTGCACAAGGTAGATCTTGATCAGGCACTTGGGCTCTTACAGGAAGTCCAGGAGCAGACCGGATCTGAAAAAGTTGAGTACCAGGGCAACTGTAGTCTGATTGCTGTTTACGGACCTCATTTCAGCGACAGACCTTCAATCGCAGGTGAAATGTTTGAAGCCCTTGCCAATGCATCAATAAATATCCGCGCTATTTCCACAAGTGTTTCTACAGTTTCGTGTGTTATTGATCACGATAAACTGGAAGAAGCCAGAAATTGTCTTGCCGAAAAATTCCTGATTCCTTAAAGTCTTCTTGTACTGAGAATAAAAGGAGAATTGGTATGTCCGTTCGTATAGGTATTATGGGTTTTGGCCGTCTAGGCCGGAATATGTTTAGAATTGCACATAATGATCCAGATATAACTTTTGCTGCTGTTAGTGATATTGCCGATGCTGAATCATTGGCCTATTTGCTACAAAGCTCAACAGTTGAAGGTGAGTTCAGCGGAGATTTACATCTCGATGGTCACTATCTGGTTGCTGGCAATCAACGCACTCGAATTGTGCATGGCAACAGACCTGGCGATGTGCCGTGGGACGTGCTTGGTGTTGATATCGTAATTGAATCCACTGGCATGTTTCGTACCAGACCTGAGCTGCAAAAACATCTCGATTCAGGTGCCAAAGCCGTTCTGTTGTCCACACCACCTGAGGGTAGTCTGGACAAAATGATTATCAACGGCATCAATGACGATATACTGACTGCAGATGACCGCATGGTTTCAAACGGCTCAAGTTCCTGCCACGCTCTGGCCATCGTTCTTAAAGTTTTGAATGACAAGATTGGTGTAAAAAGGGCAACGATGACAACAGTTCATGCCTACACAAGTGATCAACAGCTCAGTGATACTGCTCAGGATAACTTGCGCTGGAGCAGAAGTGCTGCTGAAAATATTATTCCCAACAAAAGCTGGGCGCCTAATGCTGTTCAGGAGTTGATTCCTGAATTGCGAGGCAAGATAAACGGTATGGCACTGAATGTACCTGTACCTGCTGGCTCAAACATGGATCTGGTAATTGAGCTGGATAAACCTGTATCTGCCGATGAGTTCAATGCTGTGATGTTTGAAGCTGCAGCCGGAGAATATAAAGGAATGCTTGCGTGCACTGATGAGCTGATTGTTTCAAGTGATGCAATCGGGACATCGGCTTCTGCGCTGATTGACACCAGAGCTACAATGTCGCTGGATAATGGACTTGTAAAATGTATTGCCTGGTACGATAACGGCTGGGGATATGCTTATCGACTTCTGGAAACAGCTCGTAAAATGGCTGGCCTTATTGAGTCATCGGAGGTGCTGTCATGAGAGTAGCAATAAACGGTTTTGGAAGAATTGGTAGAGCGGTATTCAGGATGCTGGATGATATTCAGGAGATTGAAGTCGTTGCTATTAACGA
The DNA here is from genome assembly GCA_964437115.1 of uncultured Fibrobacteraceae bacterium. Taxonomy (GTDB): domain Bacteria; phylum Krumholzibacteriota; class Krumholzibacteriia; order LZORAL124-64-63; family LZORAL124-64-63; genus JABIBH01. The sequence goes on from CAYTFE010000029.1 coordinate 9,604, forward strand.
CCTTGCAGACGATGACACACTTGCTTACCTGCTGCGCCATGACACAGTGATGGGGTCGTTCCAGGGCAAAGCTGAAATGCACGACGATATTCTGGTAACAGCAAACCAGAGAGTTAAAATGCTGCAGGAACCTGTGCCTGAAAAACTGCCGTGGAGTGAGTTGGAAGTGGACTATGTTGTCGAGGCAACTGGCATTTTCCGTACTCGCGAAACAATCTCGGCACACCTGACTGCTGGTGCAAAAAAGGTACTGCTGACTGTGCCTGCCAAAGATGAGATCGATGCAACTATCGTTCTTGGTGTTAATAACTGTGATTTAAAACCTGAACATAAGATCGTTTCCAATGCATCTTGTACAACCAACTGTCTTGCTCCGCTGGTTTATATACTGGACAAGGAGTTTGGTATCGAGAGTGGATTGATGACAACTGTTCATGCTTATACAAATGATCAACGTCTTGCCGATGTGCCTCACTCAGATTGGCGCAGAGCCAGAGCCGCTGCTGAAAACACAATTCCGACAACTACAGGTGCTGCCCGCGCTGTTGGAAAAGTGCTGCCAAACCTGGCTGGTAAACTGGATGGTATGGCAATGCGTGTGCCAATTCCCGATGGTTCAGTCGTCGATCTGGTAACCATCATGAAAACCGATGTTACTCCAGACCAGGTGCGCGATGCAGTCAGAGCAGCTGCGGAATCGGACAGGTTCAAAGGTATCCTTCGATACGCAACTGAGCCGCTGGTTTCAAGCGACATTGTTGGTGACCCGCACTCAAGCATTTTTGACTCTGAGTACACCTCTGTTATTGGCGGCAATATGCTGAAAACCCTTTCTTGGTACGATAATGAGTGGGGTTATAGTAATAGGGTTGTGGATCTCCTGAAACTTATGGATGCGTAAAGCTGCATTACCTGTTTCACTCACATGCGTAAAGCTGTATCACCTGTTTCACTCAACGCGGCCAGCCTCAAAGAGGCTGGCCGCTCCTTCGCTACGCTCAGATTCGTTCACCAGGTAATTCAGTTTACGCAGCGGTTAAGGCAGAGGATGAAGTTGACATGGGGGTGGTGGTTTGCTGTACGGTGCAACGAGTTAGAGGATTTAAGAAAAGAGTTTTTGAGTTTTATACAGACAAGAGAATAGGTGTTTTAGATTTACGGAGGATAGGATGGAAAATCATGTTCAGGTTGTCGAGGCGCCATCTTTTCGTGGTGCTGGCTTCAGGATTCGTGCGCTTGCGCGCATCATAGACTATACTTTCGGCCTTTTCATTGGCATATTTGCTGGAATTATCGCAGCGATTGTTCTTGCAGTTCTAGAGGCGGACGGTAGTGTGGCTCCAGGTTGGGACCAGCGGATGCAAGGCCTAAGTCTGGCCACCTTTGTCCTTAGTTTGATTGGCAACGTTTTTTACCATGCAGTCTGTGAGGGCTTTCACGGAGCTTCGTTGGGTAAGCTGATTTGCCGACTACGCGTAATCACTGAAGACGGAACCAACAGTACGCTAAAAGGCGCTTTTTTGCGTAGTGGTGCCTATTTAATCGATGGCCTGTTTTGGGGACTAGTCGGCTACGCATCAATGAAGAAGTCTGAACTTCAACAGAGATTAGGAGACAAGTGGGGACGCACTATAGTGCTACCGAGTGCTGATGCGCCCAGTGACAGCAAGAGGTCCGGCGCTCGTTTCATGGTGGCTATCTTCTTAGGTAGTTCTATTTGGGGTTTGCTATTGGTTTTGGGAGTTATTCTTCACGTTAATTAGCAAGATGAGATCTAACAAATGCTTGAATCGCACCAATCGACTTAACAGCTGAAGCACTCATCAACAAACATCCGCGCCAGAGTAGTAATTCACTCCAAAATACTGTATAATGTTATAGACATCCCGCCTTCATAAAATTTCACAGGAGTACCCATGCGTTACCTAGCCCTGCTTTTTGTTTTGCTGATTGCTTTGCCAGTTATGGCCACCCAGCTTGACGATGATATTAATCGCGCTCTTAAACATCGGACTGAAGAAGCTGCTCTGAAAACCAGAATTGCTATGTCTGCTGATAAGGCTTTTCAACAGCGGACTGCAAATCAGGATCAGTACGATGTGACTCACTACACTCTTAATCTGACCTTGACACCATCGACAAATCAGCTTTCAGGAATTGTGAGTACCACTGCAACAGTTATTGGAACTGACATAGCAACCGTGGATCTTGATCTGAAATCGAACATGGTTGTTGATTCTTGTCAGGCAAATGGTGGCCCTACAACATTTACAAGAGCTGGTGATCTGCTGACTGTAGACTTGGATGCAACTTACACCGTAGGTGAGGAGTTTACCGTCACTGTTAATTATCACGGTAATCCTGCGGGCAGCTATTTCGGTTGGGACAGTTATGCCGGTCACGACATGATCTGGACTCTGAGTGAACCTTATGGCGCACGTACCTGGTGGCCATGCAAAGATATCAACACCGATAAAGCTGACTCGGTTACTATAATTGTGACAGTTCCTGATAACCTTATTGTTGCAAGTCAGGGTTTGCTGATCTCGGATGTTGATAACGGCGCTACACGCACATTTACCTGGCAACACAATTATCCTTGTGTGACCTATCTCGTATCGCTTGCAATTTATCCATATACCGTATTTTCCGATTGGTACACTCCGCAAGCTGGCGGGGAAGATATGGAGCTTCAATACTTTGTCTACCCTGATCACTACAGCAGTGTGCAATACACTTACTCTCTGGTTCCTGCGATGATTGCCCGATTTGCTGAAGGCTATGGCGAGTACCCATTCGTCGATGAGAAATATGGTCACGCAGAATTTACCTGGGGTGGCGGAATGGAGCACCAGACCATATCAAGTATGGGTGGTTGGAGTGAGGACCTGATTTCTCATGAACTTGGTCACCAATGGTGGGGCGACATGGTTACCTGCGCTGACTTTGGTCATATCTGGTTGAACGAAGGTTTTGCAACCTGGAGTGAGGCATACTGGATTGAGCAGGCCGAAGGCTGGTCAACCTATATGGCTTACATGGATGGTGCCGCATACATGGGCGAAGGTACAATTTTTGTTGAGGACCCCAATGATTTCTGGAGCATTTTTAATTCAAACCTGAGTTACAATAAAGCTTCCTGGGTTGTGCATATGTTGCGTGGTGTTCTGGGTGACGATGCATTTTTCCAGGCTTTGAAAGATTATCGTGCTGATTATTTATACAGCAGTGCAACAACTGAACAGTTCCGTGATTCTGTTGAACTAAGCAGCGGTGTTGAACTCGATGACTTTTTTCAACAGTGGATTTATGGTGATTATTTTCCAATTTACAGTAGCGGTTGGGGACAAGCTGGCAATGAGTTGACTGTTCAGGTTGAGCAGGTTCAGACAAGCACCGGATTGTTCCACATGCCCGTGACTTTAAGAGTTACAACTGATGTTGAAACCACAGATTTTATAGTCGACAACAGCCTTGTTCTTGAAAGCTACAACTTCACAGTTAATGGCACCGTGTCCAGCGTTCAGGTTGACCCCGATGGCTGGATTTTGAAACAGGTGGAAACATCGGTAACCAATCCTACATTTGATAGCGGCATCCTGGTTGTTAACGGCGTAGACTGGGGAACCTATGATCCCGAAATCCACAATGCCTATGAAGCTGAAGTATTCTGGGGTGATCTTGAGTTCGATTTCTGGGATTGCTTTGGTACTCCTGGTGGCGGATATCCATCTACATTGCCGACACCAATCGGTCATGGCGAAATTCCTGGCGATGTGATTGGCAACTACTCAACTGTTGTCTGGGTTGGCAACAACTACAATGGCGATCTGGCTAAATGGCAATCGACACCAATACTTTCCTACCTTGAAACCGGTGGCAATCTGTTGTTAATAACACGTCGCAGTAACTACTTCTTTGATACCGACTTGAAAAATTATCTCGGTATCAGTTTTACAAATTACGATGGAACCCTGGGTAATTGTACTGCAGTTTATCCCGGGCTTGTGAATATTGCATTTACAGGTTCGCAGTCATTCAACGATGTTTATGCAACAACGGTTGGTCCCAATACAACACTCCTGTTCAAGGATACTACCGGGTTTGGAATTGAAAGAGGGACTGGCGCTATTGTGATTCCGCCTGAAGGTGGAACTTACAGGCCAGACGGTGGCAGATTTGCTCACATTGCTGGTCGTCCATACAGAATGAACCACGCTCAGTTGCAACAGAATGTGGTATTTATTCTGGAAGATTTCTTTGGAGAGCCTTACTCATCGGTATCGGCTGTTGAGGTGCCAGTTGGTCGTGCTCAATTGCTTGGTAACACACCAAATCCGTTCAATCCGTCGACTGAAATCAAGTTCAGCCTGCCAGCGCGGGGGGATGTTGAAATCACAGTTTACGATATCGCTGGGCGCAAAGTTCGCAACCTGCAAAGTGGTGAATTCCCTGCCGGTGTGAACTCTGTGCGATGGGATGGCACATCAGACAATGGCAACTCGGTTTCAAGTGGAACTTATCTGGTCAGATTATCAGGCAAAGGTTTTGCCGATACCAGAAGCATGATGTTGGTGAAATAAATTCCACGCGCGTGGAATTGGCGGAAATGCAGCGGCTCCTTTTGGAGTCGCTGTTTTTATTGAACTGTCAGGTGAGCTTCAATTGTGTCTGCTGATAAATCTGCTCCGCAATTCCACTCAATGAAATAACCACCGTTGCGAATCTTGTTGAATTCTTTAATATTATTCAGTTCAACAAAAGCTTCAAGATCCAGATATGGTTTTACATCAAAGATACCACTTCTGCCATCGTCAAAGATTACAGAAAGAGTAAAATCCGGGTTCGGTTTTATTTCACTGATTTTCATTGGTCCAGTCCTTTGATCTTGAAAGGAGTTTTGCCGTTTACTGCCAACTCCCAATCTGCAATCAGGTCATCCTTGTGAATCTCAATCCAGGCAACGACCAGCTTATCTTTTTTGGTCGGTATTAATCCTGCTAGCAAATTCCCGTCAGGAATAGAATAAACTGCTGTTTCGCCTTGATATTCAGCATGAATATGAGGCAGTTTATGTTTGTCGGTATCCATGATAAACATCCGGATCAGAATACCGTAAAACATTGAAATTGTTGGCATGAGAATCACCTTAATTGAGACAAATCTCATAGAAACAGTGTAAAATCAATTACTGGCAGTGTCAATTCGATTGTCTTTTCTGGAAGATGAAGTTGTTATGGGAGAGAAAATATATAAGGCATAAATAATGCCAATATTAGCTCAGATTTGCTAGATGGTTAGCTTGTATCGAGTTAATTATGACGGTTGAGTTTGTGGTCAAATAGCTGTCAACCAAGGATGTTAGTTGTTGAACCCAATGTAAACAGCAGGCGACATCATACTGGTGAAATAAATTCCACGTGCGTGGAATTTTGAACTAGCTCTTCCAAACAGCAGTAAAATTGATTAAACTCCAGACCGCAAAGGCTGGAGTTTTTTCATTGGAGTTATCATGCTCAAAGAACTGGTTACACGGAACAGAAGTTACAGGCGATTTGACCAGAATCATTCAATTACCAGGGAGCAATTGGTTGAACTGGTAAATCTGGCCAGGCTTTCTGCATCTGCACGCAATAGTCAGACTCTAAAATACGCTCTATCTTTTGAACCTGATCTCAACGCTGAAATCTTTGATTGCCTTGCGTGGGCTGGTTACCTGACTGACTGGATTGGGCCAGAACAGGGGCAGAGGCCATCGGGTTATATTGTGATTCTGCATGACCCGTCCATATATCCTGAAGCTGGATGTGATCACGGTATTGCAGCGCAATCAATATTGCTGGGAGCTGTTGAGGCGGAGCTTGGCGGATGTATGATTGGTGCAATCAAGCGTGATAAATTGAAGCAGATAATGTCGATTCCCGACAGCCTGGACATCGAGCTTGTAATAGCGCTGGGCAAACCTGCAGAGACTGTTGTGATTGATCCGGTGACCGATGATATTAAGTACTGGCGTGATGAAAACGATATTCACCATGTTCCCAAACGTTCGCTTGAGGAAATAATTCTGTGAAATGGTTGTTGCTCTTTTTAGCCTTGCCTGTTTTTGCTGCTGAACCGCCCACAGTTGTTTCGCTGGCTCCAAGTATCACCGAAGTAGTTTACGCAGTTGGTGCACAATCGCAGTTGTTGGGCGTGACCAACTGGTGCAAATATCCTGAAGACGCAAAGCAGAAACCGAAGGTTGGCGGACATATTGATCCATCGTTGGAACGGATTGTTGCAATGCACCCCGACCTGGTCATTGTCGAAAAAGCGAACGCCAATATCGTTGCCAGGTTGCAGGAATTGCATCTGAATTTGCTGGTTGTCGAGCATAGGAATGTGGCTGGAATTATGGAATCGATTCTGCTGATTGGCGATGCATGTGGAAAGCCTTCGCAAAAACTTTATGACTCCCTGCAGAAGCGATTGGATGTTGTTCAAAGTAAAATCAACGCTGAACCTGTGTCTGCATTGGTGATTGTTGGCAGGACTTTAAGTAATGGTGAAATTATTGAACCGTTTGCAGCATCGGGGGGAACGTTTCTGGGAGAACTGCTTGCTCTTGCTGGTGGTGTTGATGTAACGGGAGAGGAAGCAATAAAATATCCGATGCTTTCTCGTGAAGCACTTTTACGCTTGCAGCCTGAAGTTGTTTTTGATCTTGCTCCTGAATATGCTGAGGATGCCACCGGACTTGAAAAAGCGTGGGAAAGTTTTCCAAAATCTCGTGCAGTGATTATTGTCGATGATGCGCCGCTGATTCCAGGACCCAGATTTGTAGAAACAGTTGAACTTTTTGCCCGGGAGTTACACCCGGAAATAGATTGGTAATCGATGCCCAAAGCGTTGGACATAAAACATCTCAGACTGACTCTTGATAATAAAGATATTGTCAGCGATGTCTCGCTTGCCGTTGACCCTGGCGGTTATCTGGCAATTGTTGGTCCCAACGGCGCAGGAAAAACATCGATCCTGAAATGTATTGCAGGAATTTACAACTACACGGGCAGCATTGAAGTTGCTGGCCACAATCTGGAAAATCTTTCTGCAAAAAAACGAGCACAACGGATTGCTTATGTTCCGCAAGCTGGCGGCAGAACCGCACCCTTTACATGCAGAGAACTGGTGGCAATGAGCAGGTATCCGCACAAGACTGTATTGTCGGGGCTATCAAAAAGAGATGCTGAAATTGTCGATGAAAAAATGGAGCTAACAGCTATAGCCGGATTTGCTGATCGGCAACTGGATACATTAAGTGGTGGTGAACGGCAGAAAGTGTTTCTGGCAGCAGCGCTTGCTCAGGAAGCTGATCTGTTATTGCTGGATGAACCAACAACTTTTCTGGATCCCTCAACCCGATATGAAATGCGCAAATTGCTGAAGCAGATAAATCGTAAACTGGGTGTAACCGTTGTTGAAGTTACTCATGACTTGAATGATGTAGTTCTGGTTGCCGATAGAATCTACGGCATCCGCGAAAGCAGAACGGCTTTCTTTGGCTCACCAAAAATGTTGATGCAAAAAACTGAGCTTGAAAAACTATATAACCATTCATTTGTGCTGGCTCCACACCCGGACAATGGAATATCGATGATTCTGCCAGAAGCAGGTGAGCTGTGAAAACAATGATTTTACTCATTCTGTTTTCTCTGCTGATTCTTGGTGCAGCTCCATTTGTCGGTGGCGTGATGATCGACCCCACAAATATCACCGATTCAGAAATCCTTTATTCACTTCGCATTCCAAGAGTTCTTACCACGTTTCTGGTTGGCGTTATCCTGGCCCTTGGCGGCGTTGTCTTTCAGGCGCTGTTCCGCAACCCATTGGCTACTCCATTTACTCTTGGTGTTTCAAGCGGTGCTGCATTAGGTGCAACAATAGCTTTAAGACTCGGCCTTACAGTTTCATTCCTCGGTCTGACAATGGTGTCGTGGGTCGCTTTTATTGGAGCGCTGTTTGCTGTTGGACTGGTATTTCTGCTGTCAAAAGTTGGCAAGCAGAGAGGCCCCTCATCAATGCTTCTATCCGGAGTTGCAGTAAACTTTTCACTGGCAAGTCTGGTGATGTTGATTCATTACAGCAGCAGCATGAGTGGCTCTTTCAATATTTTACGATGGATGATGGGCAGAACTGAAGTTGTAGGATACTCAACCGCAACATTGTTACTCCCGTTTGCTGGTTTGCTTGCTGTGATTCTGGTTGTCCTTTCTCGCGAGCTGGATCTGATGACTGTTGGCGATGATTTTGCCCTCACCCGCGGTGTTGCCTTGAAATCGATTCGCAATCTGATGTTGGTTTCAGTTTCTCTAGCAACCGGTATTGCAGTTTCACTCAGCGGCCCGATCGGTTTTGTCGGGCTCATGGCTCCACACATTTGCAGGTTACTTGTTGGCCCTGGTCACAGAATGCTGATCCCGGTTACAATCTTTTTTGGTGGCAGTTTCCTGGTTGCTTGCGATACAATTGCCAGAACAGTTGTTGCCCCAACCGAAATACCGGTTGGAGTTGTAACTGCACTTGTTGGTAGTATTTTCTTTCTCTGGTTGTTAATTAGGAGAGACTGATGTTTTACCTGATTATTGCATCACTGATCTGGGCTTTTTCGTTCGGGTTGATTAAAACTCAGCTCACAGGTCTTGACCCGATCGCAGTTTCATCAGTTCGACTACTTCTGGCGACACTCATTTTCACTCCATTTATTTTGCGCAAAAAAATGCAGAATCGATTGCAGTTCATGGCTCTCGGCGCAGTGCAATTTGGTTTGATGTATATTTTCTACATCACTTCCTACAAACATCTCCCGGCATATGCGGTTGCACTCTTTACAATATTTACTCCACTGTATGTTGCTCTGCTTGATGATTTTATGAACAGGGAAATCAATAGCGATAGAATAGTGGCTGTGATAATTGCAATTATCGGAGCAGGTATGGCAGTCTGGCATGCTTTGCCACCGCGTGAAGCTGTTGTGGGTATTCTTTTACTTCAGGGTTCGAATCTCTGTTTTGCTGCCGGGCAATATTATTATCGACGACTGCATAGCCTTGCAAGTCACACAACAAAAGTAGGCTGGATGTATCTTGGAGCCACCATAGTTGTGACATTACTGGCTCTGACAACTGGCGGATTTTCTGATTTCCAGGTTTCAAGAACTGCCGCGATGACTTTGCTTTATCTGGGAGTAATCCCCACAGGGCTTTGCTTCTGGCTTTGGAACAGGGGAGCGGTCAAGACATCGGTCTCAAAACTTGCTATTTCAAACAATCTGAAAATCCCTACAGCCATTCTTATTGCCTGGCTTTTCTTTGGTGAAAGTGCTCCTTATTTGCGAGTTGGACTGGGTATTGCTGTAATTGTAATTGCGTTGATGATATCGGACAGAAAGTATACTAAAATAGTATAGTTATAATACTGCTTGAACCTCAAAAACCTTGCATTATCTTAAATGGTAGAAGCGTTTCGTTTCATTTTTTAATTACGAGGGTTGGTCACGTGATCTACCCCCGCTATCCAAGGAGAGCGGCAATGAGTTTTAAGGAACGCGTTGATGAACTACTGTCAGGCAGTGGTATCAAGCGCAACATTTCTCGTAGCGATCTGATTCAAGCTAGTGTTGACAACGGTGAAGCTGTTGTCTCAAAAAACGGTGCACTTGCCACCTGGACAAAACCAGATTCAACTGGTCGTAGTCCAAAAGATACTTTGATTGTAAAGCGTCCTGAATCTGCTGACACAATTGACTGGACCGCAGCAAACAATATTCCTGTCGATCCTGAAACATTTGATATGCTTGTTGATGATGCTCTGGAAAATCTTGGCAAATCAGCAAACGTTTATGCAAGCGACCGTGTTATTGGTGCAGATGCATCTTATGCGTTGCCTGTAACAACTGTATCAAACAAAGCTCTTAATGTGTTGTTCTGCGACAACATGTTCCGTGAAACTCCAGAAGGTGTGGAGAACAGTATTTTTGCTGATCGTCCATTTACACTTCTGGTATGTCCTGACCAAAAACTCGATGCTGCCAGATACGAAGGTCGCCTGCGTGTTGACGAGCGTATTGATGGTACATCCACTATGGTTATTGCAGTTGACTTTGACCGTCGTGTTGGTGTTGTCTATGGCTCACAATACTGTGGTAGCTGTAAGAAAATGTTGTTCACTGTTATGAACTACATGCTCCCTGTTGAAGGTATTCTGCCTATTCACTGTTCTGCAAATGAAGGTCCTGATGGCGACATCGCTTTGTTGCTTGGACTAAGTGGAACCGGTAAAACTACCTTGAGTGCTGTTGCTGAACGTGGCCTTCTTGGTGACGATGAGCACGGTTGGAATGACAACGGTGTAGCTAACTTTGAAAATGGTTGCTATGCAAAGCTGATCGATCTTGATCCAAACAAAGAGCCTGAAATCTTCAAGGCTTGTTTCCAGGAAAAACCATATCTTGAGCACGGTGCAATCATCGAAAATGCTTTGATGTGGTCAGATGGAACCTTCGATCTTTATGACGATCGTCTGACTCCAAATAGCCGTGGTTCTTATCCACTTGAGTACCTCACAAATATCAATGAAACCAGTACAGGCGATCACCCAAATGTGATCCTATTCCTGACTGCTGATGCAAACGGCGTTCTTCCTCCAGTCAGTAAACTGACTAAAGAGCAGGCAATGTTGTGGTTCATCATGGGTTACACCAGCAAGCTGGCTGGAACTGAAACTGGAGTAACTGAACCAAAGAGTGCGTTCTCACGCTTCTTCGGCGCTCCATTTATGCCTCGTAATCCTGATGAGTATGCTGACTTGTTGGGTAAGAAACTCGACGAGCACGGCACCCAGGTTTACCTGGTAAATACTGGTTGGAGTGGCGGCCCTTACGGCGTTGGCTCTCGTATGGATATCATGTTGACCCGTTCAATGGTAGCTGCTGCTATCGACGGTTCACTGAAAGATGTTGAATACAAGCAGGATGAAGTATTCAAGGTTTGGGTACCACAAAGCTGCCCAGGCGTTGAAGATGAAAGCATCCTGAATGCAATCAATACATGGGAAGACAAAGCTGCATATGGTGAGCGCGCTGCCAAGCTGGCTCAAGACTTTGCTGCCCAATGGAACAAGGCTTATGCCGATAAAGATATCGATGCGGCTATCGCTGCTGAGTGTCCTGGTCTGTAAGTTTTAGTTCGTAGTATGAAGAGAGGGAGCCTTGTTTAAGGTTCCCTCTTGACGTATGTAAAACAATATGTCTATAATAAAAAAGTATTGAAAAAATATTAATTTAACGAGGAGAACCAAATGTTAGGCAAGATCCTATTGTTGCTTTTATTGTCCCTGCCTCTAATTTCAGCACAACAACTTCCTGAAATTCTTTACGTTACCCCAACAGATGATTCTCCTGCACCGGCTGTTCTAATTCCGATGTCAGATGGTGAAGTTCTTGAAGGTTTCCGGTGGTTCAACAATGACTCGGCAACTATTTTTCCAGAAGTGAAACTTGCTTCAGTTGATAGCAGTGGGGCTCCTGATTTTGAAAGCTTGCTGATTGTTGCGGATGATGTAACAGGCCACAAGCTTAAATGGAGTGATTGTGTTTTTGAAGAAAGTATTACAAGCAACGCTGGTGACCTGTTTCTGATTATTTCATTTCCTGTTGGACAAAATGAAGTTGTAGAAGGGCATGGCGCAGCTATTGGCTATAGTGAAGATGATGCAAATTTTGCAAGCTTCATTTCACCGGACTGTGTAGAATGGTCACCAGTTCATTACCAGACTCAGGTGATGATTGAACCTGTTTACGGCAACAGCCAGGCAAGTGGTAACTCAATAGCATTCAATGCACCTGTTATACCTGTATTTATTACAGAACTGCTACCAACAGCACCCAACCCATTCAATCCTTTGACAACAATTTCATTTACACTTTCAAGCAACCAGCATGCAGAGGTTGCTTTATACGACATAAAAGGAAGACTTGTGAAGCAGCTTTGCAGAGAACAACTGGATGCTGGCAGACACGAGTTTGTTTGGGATGGAGTAAATAGCAGTGGCAGCAAAGTTGCCAGTGGAGTTTATCTTGTGAGGATGCAAACCGCAGATTATACAAAATCACATAGTATCATGTTGGTTAAATAAAGGAGCATATTTAATGAAACGTATTATTTTGACAATCATCCTGGTTGCAACTAGTTCTGTATCAGCTTTCGAATTGCCTTCAGATGCTCTTGGCATTGGAGCAGGAGGCCAAGTTCATGCTGTTTGTATTGATCCTGTTGACCCAGATGTTTTCTACATTGGCACCGATGTTGCTGGTGTTTGGCGGAGTACAACAGCTGGGCAATCATGGGAGCAGTGGAGCAAAGGCCTAACTAACTCCAACGAATGTAAAACTTGTTATGTAGATGATATAAAAGTTGTAAACAACAAAGTTTATGCAGCAACACTTGGAGGTATTTACAGCCGAGGCAGAATAAATGGAGAGTGGGTTCTTGAAACCCCACCAGAAACCCATTCTTATATATTTGAAAATGCAGGTGATGTTCGTAAGTATGGCACCGTAATCCCTTTTTCAACAATTGCTCATGATACTGACACAGGTCAGCTTCTTGCTGGAGCAGGAACTGCCAGAAGTAGGACCAGATGGGTGCTTTACCCAAGTACTGTATGTGCAGAGTATGTAACTACAGATGACTTTGAATTTAATCAATATAATGGTGGACCTCCTGGGCTTTACTCTCTATGGGAAAAGATTAATGATGAATGGGTGTATGACGAAGATTCAGTTAACATGGGTATGGTTAGAGCACTTGATGCAAAGGGCGGAAAAGTCTTATTGACTGGGACAAATGGAATTCACTTACGAAAAACTGACGGTGAATGGGTTCAGTTGGATACAGAGTATGATATTAGTGGCAATCCAACAGAATGGGGTAAATGGTGCTGGAGTGCCAGGTTTGCTGACGCAAATACAGTCTATGCTCTCGCAGATCACCATTCAGATACTTCATTTATACATGGTGTTTATAAGCTGGATTTAAGCGCCCAATCACCGGAGTGGAAACGAGTAGGGAGATACGATGAGATCGATAGGCCATATGTACCTCCGCATGGAGAGTATGTATGGGGGCAAGTTCTTCAATATGGCTATGTTAATAGAATGACTCTCAATATACTGGATGATGAATATAGTACAATTGAACTTTATATCGGAGAGCGTCAAAGGTATTATGAAGGAGGTCTATACTATCTGGCATTTCCACATGATGCAGAAGAACTAGATAGTCTTAAGTGGACCCATATGATATGTCAACGTGGGCAGTGGGAATCTGAGGATAATGAATTTTACTATTGGGATCCGTTTGATGAAGAGAACGAATTTAAAACCATTACTGAAAAGGGTTGGCAGGATAATGATATAATTGTTTCGAACTGTGAGGTTGCTATTAATACAACAGATGGCATAGATAAGATTTTATGTTGGCAATATTCAAATGGTTGGCTTTATGAGAAAGATTCCACGGAGGTTGAAGTAAAGAATATATATTGTGAAGAAGGTAGCTCAGGTACCTGGAACACTACTGGTGACAATATGCTTGTTTGCCATGATATATGTAGCCTAGCAGATGGTACTCTGCTTGTAGCTGATGATGATTATGGGGTGTTTCGCAGAAAAGATGTAGATACTGGTTTCCAATGGTTGAATTGGGATCACGATGAGGGTGTCAAAAGAGATGCTTTTCGTATTGAATCTGTCGATGGGAAACTTTTTGGGATACATCACGCACTTGATGAAGACTATGATGATTCAACCAAGAGCAATGATGGTCAAAGGCGAGTGATGAGTTATTTTTTTGAAGGTGAAGAAGGTGTTGAAGATGACGAATGGTTAGTAATACATGATATGAATCCAGATCATGTAGTTGACTTTGTTGTATTGGAATCGGAGAAAATACTGCTTGCAGTTAGGGATAAAATTAATGATTACCCGCAGAAGTCCTATTTAGTATATCTTGAGAAGGATGCTTTTGGTGAGTACGACCCAGTAGCCACCTCTGATTATAGAGACTCAAAGCTATATGAAATGGAAGCTATTCCAGGCACTAGTCTGGTTGTATTGGCTTTTAGTGGGAATGAGGATAGCGGTATTGCAGTTGTTGATGTAGATGATCCTGCTTTGACTTTTCATTATTGGTTAAGAGGAACTGGAAGTGGTTTTCTAAACCAATGTGTAAGAGAAGTACATACAATTGAAGCAGATGCATCAGGATCAGTATTATATGTAGGAACAAAAGGACAGAGCCATTCGGCTGGTTCATCAACACCAACTGTCGGAACAGTTCTTCGTTTATTAGCGCCATTTTCTCTTGAAGTTCCTGACCTTAATCAGTGGGAAATATTGGCTAACGATAATGATATTGATTCATTTGATTTGGGCTCAGTACCCAACTTTTACCATAGTGATTGGTCTTCAGATGAACAAGTTTATCGCATGACCAAGATAACTGCCTTAGCAATAGACCCTCAAGACCCAACTATTGTTTATGCTGGAATGAGCAGTTCCCGATTCCATCCACGCAATGGAGTTTGGCGATATGAGCTTGGGCATTGGGAGCAAATTCTCGGTCAAGGTGAATCCTTTCATGAAGTTATTGGTGATCTTGAGTTTGATAGCCAGGATCCTTCAATTCTCTATGCTGGCAGTAATGGTGGAGATTTCGTAGGAATTAATGTTTCATTATCCCAACCAAACCTCACAAGATTCACTGATCGTTCAGAAGAGGTTTATCAACCGGAAGAATCAGGGGATACGGGTGTCAAATATACTGGTCATCCATACAGTGAAATCCTGTTTGATTATAACTTGGATGGCAGACAAGATTTGCTGGTAACTCAAACTGACGGGCAAGTGGTTTTGTATGAACATATGGGATATCTTTATGAAAATGATCCAAATTACAAAAAAGTAACAATACAAGATTTAACTGATATTACAGGTTTTCGTGGCATAGCTGTTGCAGACTTTACTAATGATATAGATGCTCCAGGTGGTCAGGGCTATCCTGATATCTTTATTGCTCATGAAACTGAGGCAAAAATTCTGAAAAACATCAATGGTGATTTTTTTGTTGACGTAACAGACTCACTTGGGGTTGAGAACTTAATTCAGAACTCCTGGTGTGGCAGTTGGGGTGATTATGATGGTGATGGTCAAGTAGATCTGTTTGTTGGCAAAGGAACCGGTTCAATCAATGATCCATTTAGCAGTGAGGGCGATATTGGCGGAATGGCTAATGTTGTACTAAATAATAGGTATAAGTCTTCCGGTACATTCTTTGATGTAAGTTCTGATATTCTTAGCTCTGGCTCAGATAATCAAACATCAACAGTTACTGCAAGCTGGATAGATATTGATAATGACTCAAATCTGGATCTTTTTGTTGGCGATGTTGGTGCAAGCATAATTCCTGGTATGCCTGCGCAAAACAAATCATCACTTTATATCAACCAAGGTGATGGTAGCTTTATAGAGGATGAGATCTTCAGCTCAACAATACATACGATTGAACAGATTCGTGGGTCAGTCTGGGCAGATTACCAGAATGATTATGACTGGGATCTTGTTATTCCGTCTTTGGGCGATCAATACTTTC
>CAYTFE010000030.1:0-21476 GCA_964437115.1 uncultured Fibrobacteraceae bacterium
AGAAGTGTCTACAAAACCAGGGGAATTCCACATTGACAATTGAAAAATTAGTTGAAACAATAAAGAATCATTGCTCGGACAAATGGATTATTGACTTTGAAAACAGATATTTGAAATTTGAAAAAATAGAAAATGCCAACAGGTAACAACGTATATAACAAATCGTTGCCCCTGATGTTTTCCGCTACAAAACGCATGTGAACTCAAACGTAACCTGACAAGATTTGAGTCCCCCTGCAGAAATGTGGAGATTTGTTTTTGATGTTTCTTCGTCTACCCGGCTAGACTGGACGATTTATCAAATATCCGATCTTCTTCTTGGCGCACTCTCAAGACCTGGTTCAGTTCCACCAAGCCTTGCAAGACCTAGAGCGCTGTTTAATTCACCAAGTTTGCTCAATGGCATAACTGAAATTTTATCATCTATTGCGTAAGCATGTTCTCCTGGATATACAATCCATAATTGTTCCAGATTCAGATCATCTATGGCAACTCTCATTGAGCGACTTGTTTTTGGAGCCTCGTTGAATTTAAACTCAACTCCATAACGTTTACTGCCTGAAAAAAACAACAGATCAAGCTCAGCATCAGAATGAGTGGCCCAGAAATATGCCTGGTCTATTTTTAAGGAATTCAGGGCCTGTTCAAGTGCAAAACCTTCCCATGAAGCTCCAAGTTTTGGGTGAGAAAGTAATTGCCTGTGATTTTCAATTCCTAACAGAGTGTGCATGATTCCGCTGTCGCGAATATATATTTTAGGGGATTTTACCTGTCGTTTCTTAATATTCTCAAACCATGGTTGCAATTGACGTGTCATGTAAGTGCCAGTCAAAACATCGAGATATTTTCTGACAGTTTTATCTGTAGCTCCAATAGATCTGCCCAATTCAGAACCGTTCCAGGTTTGCCCATGTGAATGGGCTAGCATTGTCCAGAATCGACGCATTGTAACTGGCGGGATATCGATTCCAAGCTGAGGAATATCCCTTTCAAGAAATGTTCTGATAAAAGACTCACGCCAGGTAGTACTATTTTCATTGTTTTTAGCCAGAAATGATCGTGGAAATCCACCTCGAACCCACAAAGAGGTGGAGTTGTCAATTTCAGTCAGGTTAAAGCCGCTCATTTCAATAAACTCGATGCGACCAGCCAGACTTTCTGAAGCATGCTTGATAATGTCAGGAGAGGCGCTGCCAAGAACAATGTATTGACAATTTACACTTTCTTTATCGACAATTACTCTCAGAATATTGAATAATTCTGGTTTCAACTGTATTTCATCAAGAATAACAAGACCAGAAAGAGATTCCAGCGTCATTTCAGGATTAATAAGCCTGTTCTGATCAACTGGCGATTCCAGATCAAAGTAGTGTGAAGATTCTATTTCTTTAGCTAAAGTGGTCTTTCCGCACTGTCTGGGGCCAAGTAGCGCAACAACAGGAGCTCTGGAAAGAGCTTTTTTAATCTTATTTTGGTATTCATTTCTTTTAATCATACTATGATGTTAACCTTGAAATCTCGGAGTGTCAATCCGAATTTTCAAGGAAAATATATTTTCCATCCGGATGGAAAACAAAAAAACACCCCCCACATAACGCGGGGGGCGCTGTTCCAAACCAAAACTCAGCCTACTTCAGAAGTAAATCCTTGATAGCCTGTTTTGTGGTCTCGCGTCCAAGTTTGGCAATCGCGTCTGTGAGACTGATTTCCTTTGGACACGCTTCAATACAGTTTTGTGCATTACCACAATCTGTGATTCCGCCTTTGCCCATGATGGCATGCAGACGCTCTTCAGCATCGAACTTGCCAGTTGGGTGACTGTTGAACAGTGATACCTGGGCAACAGGGGCAGGGCCGATGAATCCGCCGCCAGGAGTAACCTGAGGGCATGCTTCCATACAGCAACCACATGTCATGCACTTGGAGATGTCGTAATTGACTTCCCACTCTTTAGGGCTGATGCGTGGAGAGTGATTGTGGGTATCGAATCCACCATCGACATTAATCCAGGCGCCAACTTTTATCAGTGCATCAAACATCCGCTGGCGGTCGACGTGAAGGTCGCGTACGCAGGGGAATTTTGACATCGGTTCAAGTGTGATTGGCTGGGTCAGGTTGTCAACAAGTGTTGAACAGGCCTGCATGACCTTGCCATTGATAATCATGGTACAAGCGCCGCACACTTCTTCCATGCAGTTAGCTTCGTAAACTACCGGTGCTACAGTTTTGCCCTTCACGTTGACAGGGTTTTCGCGTAGCGCCATCAGTAGCGAAACAATATTATGCTGTGGCCGGTATGGTAATTCAAACTCATCCCAGTAAGGTTTTGAGTCTGGCTCATCCTGCCGCTTTACTCTGACTTTGATTACGTCACTCATTTTCGCCACCTCCTATCGGTAGTCTCTGGGTTTTTCTGGCGGATACAGACTCATGTCCAGATCCTCATAACTTATCTGTGGGCCGCTGTCTGAATGCGCAGCGACAGTGGTTTTCAGCCACTTGTCGTTGTTTGCTTTCCAGCGTTCTCTATACTCTTCGAATTCAGGATCGCCTGGGAACTTGCCTTCTGGAATCAGCATTTCAAATTCTGGTTTCCAGTGGCTGCCACGACATTCATCACGATCGCGAGCGCTCTTAACAATCACTTCAGCCAGGATCATCATGTCCTGAACCTGTCGAGCGTAAACCAGTGACTGGTTGTCCCACTCGGCAGAGTCATCGAGACTGATATTCTGACTGCGTTTTTGCAGCTCTTTCAATTCCACAAGACATTCATCAAGTCTTTTGTTGTCTCTGATGATTGAGCATTTGGCTCGCATCAGATTGCCAAGTTCATTGTGAAGCTTGAATGGATTTTCGCCATCTTTGTTGTCCAGAATCTTCTGGTTCATTGCTTGCTGACGAGCTTGCTCATCAGTGAAGCGTTTGTCATCGATTTCATCAGAAGAGCGTTTCAAGCCCTTGATGTAAGCAACAACTGATTCACCAGCAACTCTGCCACTGTACGATGCGCTCAGCAGTGAGTTTGCACCCAGTCTGTTAGCACCGTGATAGGCACCGTCGCACTCGCCGCAGGCAAAAAGCCCAGGGATGGAGGTCTGGTGGTTGCGGTCCGATGGCTGTTTCATGCCGCCGGATTCACCATCAAGCTCCCAATCGACCCAGAGCCCACCCATACTGTAATGCACAGCAGGGAAGATTTTCATTGGGCGTTTTGTTGGGTCTTCGCCAGCGAACTTTTCGTAGATTTCCATGATGCCGCCAAGACGTGCACGCAGGAAATCAGGGTCTTTGTGAGTCAGATCCAGGTAGACCAGATCTTTGCCACCAAGTCCCATTTTCAATTCATGGCAGACTTTCCAGATGCCACGAGCAGCTACGTCACGAGGAACGGTGTTACCAAATGTTGGATACCATTCTTCCAGGAAGTAGAAGCGATCTTCATCAGGAATTTCCATTGGGTCGCGCTTGTCGTTGACATCGCGTGGAACCCAGACTCGACCACCTTCGCCACGAGCAGCTTCACTCATTAACCTGTTCTTGTCATCGCCAGGCATTCCTGTTGGATGGAACTGAATGAATTCGCCGTTCATGAACTTTGCACCCTGTTGATAAACACGGGATGCTGCAGCGCCGGTTGAGTTGGTTGAGTTAGTTGATTTACCAAAGATCAGGCCAAGACCACCAGTTGCCAGAACAACTGCGTCGGCTTTGAAAGTCTTGACTTCCATGTTGTTGAGATTGACCGCAGAAATTCCCCGGCAGTTGCCGTTGCTGTCTTTAATGATGCTCAGGAATTCCCACCACTCAAATTTATTTACTGTGCCTTCAGATTCATATTTACGAACCTGTTCGTCGATAGCATAAAGCAACTGTTGACCAGTTGTTGCACCGGCAAAGCAGGTACGTCTGTTCTTAACGCCGCCAAACAGACGCAGGTCCATAATTCCTTCTGGAGTACGGGAGAAAGTAACGCCCATACGATCGAAGGTACGGATCAGGCCAGGCGCGTCTTCACACATCGATTTAATAGGAGGCTGGTTACCTAGGTAAGCGCCACCTTTGATTGTGTCGACAACGTGTTGCCATTGAGAATCCTGCTCGCCTTTAGTATCCAGGCAGGCATTGATTCCGCCCTGAGCGCAAGCACTGTGGCTTCGCTTGACAGGGAAGAGGGAAAACAGATCAACGTCGTAACCGGCTTCAGCAATTCTCTGAGTTGCCCAGAGACCGCCAAGTCCGCCACCTACCACGATGATTTTAGGCTGTTTTTTTGCCATGAGCTTGTCCTTTCGTGGTTAGTGTGTTGCTGCTTCAACTTCTACAACTGCAGCTGGATCGTAAGCCAAAAATCCCTGAAGGGATAAAGCGGCAAAGACCAGAAGCAACAGTCCAAGAAGTGCAAAAACATAAGTTGAAATTTTTTGTGAACGACGACCAATAGTTATTCCCCAGGTTATGCAGAACAACCACAAGCCATTGCTGAAGTGAACAACCGCAGCAACAATACCCAGGATATAAAGACCAAGTCCCCATGGAGTCTGAACAGTGGATGCTATTGCTCCGAACAGTTCAGTTTTTTCCAT
The DNA here is from genome assembly GCA_964437115.1 of uncultured Fibrobacteraceae bacterium. GTDB lineage: Bacteria > Krumholzibacteriota > Krumholzibacteriia > LZORAL124-64-63 > LZORAL124-64-63 > JABIBH01. Next base: position 4,587 of record CAYTFE010000030.1, read on the forward strand.
ATTACCAAGCAGAACCTGCATTCTGGTTGACCACACATGGCAGAGAATAAACGCAAATGCCAGGCCACCGCTGACTCGTTGTACCCAGTACATCCAGTTACGATAAGTTCCGTAAACTGAGAGGTTCGATTTACCCTGAACCCAGATTACAACACCGTAAATTGCGTGAAAAAGAATTGGTAAGGCAATTGCAAATACTTCCATGAATTCGATGTAGGGAATCGAATCAATTGTTTCAATCACATGAGAGTAAAAATAATCGGCACCATTTTTGGCGAGCGAGTTTTCAAATAAATGAAAACTGAGGAATGCACCGATCGGAATAATGCCGAGAAGAGAATGAATCTTCCTCAGCAAAAAATGCCGGTCGACTGGAGATGAACTCATCTGAGTCTCCTTAGTGTGTGCGGTCTAAAATGTTAGCGAACGATAGCTAATATGATAATAAATGAAGGGTGTTTAGGGAATCCGTAATTTACGATAATTCTCGATATAATTTTTCAGTTATAGCAGCAACCTGATCCCAGGAATATTCATTCAAAGCACGATGCCGAGCTTTCTCGCCAGCAGCAATAACTTTTTCATGATCTTCTAACAAACTGTTCAGTTCATTTTCAAGTGATTCAACATTTTTAGACTCGAATTTGTAGCCGACGCTCTCTACCAGCTCCAGGTTTTCCGGAATATCGCTCGATAGTACACAACAGCCGTAGCTCATCGCTTCAAGCATCGCTATTGACAGCCCTTCAATTTCACTCGGCTGGCAGTACAGGTAACAATTTCCAAAAAGTTCATCAATAGTTGAGCCGGTTACAAATCCTGTGAAAATGATTCGGTCATCTCCAGCAGCCAGTTCCCGCAACTCCGACTCATATTTATCCGAGTGCAGACCCTCGCCGGCAATCACCAGTTTTTTGTCTGTTTCAAGATTACGGAAAGCGCGGATTAAATGGTGCGCACCTTTTTCAGGAGTCAGCCTCGCAATAAAAAAGATGTATCCGTCTTTTCCCAACCCCCATTTTTCAGTTATTTCATCAGGAAAAACTATTTTAGGAGCAGTTATTCCGTTGGGGATTGCAGCTGTTTTTTTACCGAATTTTTGCTCATAATATTCAGCAAGCACTTTGGAAACTACAATAGTTCGATTAGGAAAACGGGCGCTGAAAATTTCACATAGCTGCAAATATGTTCGCGCAATGAGATTCCACTTGGCGCGTTGCCAATCGAGGCCATGAACAGTTACAACAGTTTTATGACCGAACAGTCTGGGCAACCAGGCAAAAATGCTTGGTCCAAGTGCGTGGAAATGTACAACACCTTTTTTGCGGAACAGCACGTCAAGAGTTGCAATCAGGGCGTAGAGCCATGTGTCAAAATGTTTGCTCTGAATAGTTTTCAGCCGACGAATTCTGATGCCACGATACTCAGTCATCGGGGGCACATAATAAGTTCTGGCGTATACTGTGATATCAAGGTTGTCAGCTTGTCGCGATGCAATCTCTTCAATATGACGCTCGATACCACCCTGGGTGGTAGGGACACCACGTGTACCGATGTGATAGATATGAAGTTTCGCGTCGGACATTTAGGCTTCCATCGACCTTTCAGGCAAGTTATAATCTTCAAAGTATGAATCGGCATTGTGAACCGAAAGTGAAACCTTATTTTACTTGCAGTGTTTAATGTCGTCTACTGAAACCAAAGGACATAACAATGAAAAAACTGATTTTAATAGCACTGATTCTGGTAACTGCAAGCTCACTGAATGCCGCTGGCAGATGGAATGTAATTCTGGATGTAGCACCACTTATTCCTCAAGGCGATTTAGCTGAATCATATGATACTCCAGCTGGAATGGGCGCAGGTACTGGTTATGAAGTTGGTTTCAGACTGCGACAGGCTCATCGTAACTCAGCCTTGTCAGTTGCCATGAACATTGGAAAGCCGGGTAAATATTCCGACGACAATGACGGTGATCCATTTGAAGTTAAAGCTACGGTATTCAGATACAGCGCTGATTACACCTGGTATATGCCAGCCAGACGCAATGCTGTGCAGTTCTTTTTAACAGCTGGCGGGTCACTGAACCACAATGTTTTTAAAGATGAATATCTGACCGATGGTGAATTTTTTGAGCATGGCGTCAATGCACTTGGAGCAAATCTGGGAGTTGGCGCAAAAAAGGGCGAATTTGAATTCACCCTTTCTTACCATATCAACCGTTTTGATACTATACAGATTTGGGACGGAGTCGAGGACTACAACTGGGACTATGTAACCGCTCGAGTCGGTATTATTCTACCCAATTACTAGAATAGGGCAATAGGCTGGCCAGGCTGGCCCGGTGCACCAAGAGTTGGGGTATAAGGAGTAGATGCTACTGACCAGGGTCCCTGTCTGGCTTCACTGTCTACACCTGCAACCCTGATACTGTGTTCCACATCGTAATCTGCTGTAAGTGTATAGCTTTCTGAAGCTGTTGTATCGATATTAACCCATGTTCCACCATCAACTTGATGCTGGACAACATAATGCGCTACTGCTGATCCAGTTGTTGGTGCGGTCCAGGTAAAACTAACTTCCTCCTGAGCCATAGCTGCACCACCGAAAGCGGCAAGCGCAATCGCGATGATTAAAAAAGTCTTTAGCAATTTCATAAGATGTCTTTCCTCCTTGTGCGGTATTGCAAATTGCACGTTTGTGCAATGCTTATATAATACAGTTGCAACCATTGTGCCATTTGCGGATATTCTTTTTTCGTGCCATAATTACGCTGATGTATGTTTGCATTTTAACACCCAACCGGAGGCAGATGATGAACAGTGAAGTCTTGAAACTTTGGCCAGAACTGGAATGGATTGGTAACAAGGAACTTCGTGAGCAGACAGCCGCGACCTGGGAGTTGGCTCTTGAGAAAAGTCCGCTGACTGCTGAAGATTTGAACACAATTCCGTTTACTTTGCTGGTTCCTGACTTGAAAGTCAGTTTCATGGCCCACAAAAGGTGCGTAGTGCATATCGCAAGAGATTGTGCGGTGAAGATGAATGAGTTTTTCACCGATGATTTGCCTGTAGATATGGATATTACCATTGCCGGTGCAATCCTGGCTGATGTTGGTAAATTGCTTGAATATGATATCGACGAAAATGGTAATTCCTGCAAAAGTGATACAGGTAAATATCTGCGTCACCCATTTACCGGAGTAAGTCTTGCCATGAGCTGTGGTGTTCCCGATGCAGTATGTCACATTATTTCAGCTCATGCCGGAGAAGGGGATATGGTCACCCGCTCTCCAGAGGCATATGTTGTGCATCATGCTGATTTCATGACATTTTTGCCATTCAAGCATCAATTCAAATAGCGGTGAGATAAGTGATGATTAAAAAACTTAGCCTGATGACTGGACTCTTGTTTCTGATCGGTTGTACCGCTGAGCCTCAAAAACCGAACATTGTTTTTGTTGTTCTGGATACTGTCCGTAGTGATGCAACAGGGGTTAACACGCCGGCATTGAACAGGCTGGCTGCAAAGTCAGCCTTGTTCAATAATGCGTTCAGTGCAGCGCCGTGGACTGTGCCAAGTCACGGGTCAATGTTTACCGGTATGCTTCCCTCAAATCATGGCTGTACTTTTGCTCACCCCAAACTGTCGCCCCTGAAAACAACAATCGCCTCACTGTTATCAAAAAACGCTTATAAAACTGTAGCCTTTTACAGTAACCCCTGGCTGAGCGACAGAGCTACCGGCCTGCTTAACGGTTTTTCAGAAAAACATGAATCACATGTTGGCGGACTTGGCAAGATGACAAGTAAAAACAATGATCAGGGCGGCAGAGAAACAATATCCAATATTTCCAGCTGGCTGACTTCAAACAATGAAGAACCGTATTTTTTGTTTGTCAATTTTCTGGAAGCACACTTGCCGTTTGATCCACCTGCAGATTACAGAAAGAAACTCCTGTCAGACTTGCCAGACGACGATGTTGTTTCCATCGACTGGGGACATGAATTCAATGCCGGGCTGTACAATACTGAAGAGGTTGACTGGTCACGAATTGACAGGCTTTACAAGGGCGATGTCAATCATGCCGACAGGCTACTGGGAGCTTTGCTGAAAGAACTTGGAGATCTTGAAAATACGATAGTGATTGTCACATCAGATCACGGTGAAAATATTGGCGACCACGGTTTGATGGAGCACCAGTTTTCTGTTGATGAAACTCTGATTTCCGTGCCGCTTGTTTTGTATGCTCCTGAGCATTTGGGAGCAGGAGTTTTTGATCAACCGGTTATGACCACCGATATTTTTGCAACAGTGCTGGAGCTTGCTGGTGTAGAATACAATCAACTAGCACACAGCAAAAGCTTACTGCACCCAGAGAAAAATAGTCCTACCAGACCTTTGGTTGCAGAGTACACTGGACCAAGTCCAGGTTTGCAGGATTTGATTGTCGGCTTGAATCCTGACCGCGAAACAGAAGAAATATTCAAGTACAGGAGAACTGTAAGGTCAGGAAATTTGCGACTCACAGTTGCTGGTGAAACAGTGAAGTTGCACAATATGGACATCGACCCAGGACAGAAAACAGATATAGCAAAAAACAACGAATCAACTGTTGAACTGTTAATCGAAATGTTGGCTAATCCCGCTGATAGCAAGTGGTTAGAATATGATGACGATGTAGAACTGGATCCTGAAACCAGGCGGCAGCTAGAATCGTTGGGGTATGTCAGGTAGATTGACTGTTGACAGATTTCAAATCAATACTATTTAAAGGTAATGAACCTGGAACAAAACACCCAAACTTGGAGCTTTGAAAATGGCAGACAGCAATGACAAAGTTGAAAGCAATATTGATGGACAATATTTTGTAGATACAACATGCATCGATTGTGATTTGTGTCGGCAAACTGCACCAGATAATTTCGAAACCAATGAAGATGAAGGCTACAGTTACGTATTCAAGCAACCAGAAAACGCTGAAGAGATAGATCTCTGTACTGAGGCACTGGAAGAATGCCCCGTTGAAGCAATTGGCGACGACGGATAAATAATATCGGCCGGGCGCATTCCTCTCGGAACTTCTACAGCTCGGCCGAGTTGAATTGCTCCTGATTATAACAGCTGGATTTCACCCTCGGAGAGGAACAAAATGAATAAATTGATTAAAGCAGGTTTTTTGTTGGCGCTGATTTGTGTAGTAAGCACAATCCCCGTTGATGCAACGGCCCAACTTGTTGACCGCAATTTCAGTTATGCCGATGTTGCAGAACTGGTAATGCCTGGAGTTGTAAATATCTCATCAGACAAGAAAATTGATATGCGTCAGGCGCATCCAATGTTTGATGACCCAATGTTCCGTCGATTTTTTGGAGACCCGGACCAGGGCACAGAGCGTGTAGAAAAGTCTTTGGGTTCTGGCGTGGTAATCAGTAGCGACGGTTACATCCTTACCAGTAATCATGTTATTGAAGGAGCAACCAAGGTTCGCGTTTCTTTCAGCGACCAGGTTGAGTATGAAGCAGAAATTATCGGTCAGGACAAGAAGACAGATGTTGCCTTGATCAAGATCGATAAAGAAGAACTGGACTATATAGAGTTTGGTGATTCATCCGCACTGCGAATTGGCGATCAGGTTATGGCAGTTGGCAACCCGTTTGGTATCGGTCAGACAATAACTGTTGGTATAGTCAGTGCATTGGGTAGATCAATTGGCCTGATTGATTATGAAGAATTTATTCAGACTGACGCTTCAATTAATCCTGGAAATTCCGGTGGCGCACTTGTTGATATGGATGGCAAGCTCGTAGGAATCAATACCGCAATGTTGAGCAGAAGCGGCGGTTCGCAGGGTGTCGGTTTTGCGATTCCTGTAAACATGGCCAGTAAAATTATGGGTATGTTAAAAGCCGATGGAAAAGTTACCCGAGCATGGCTTGGTGTTGTTCCACAGAAAATCAATTCAGCACTTGCTGACGCTCTGGGAATGGGAAAACCAAGAGGAGTATTGCTGTCATCGGTTACTGATGATACACCAGCTTCAAAGGCTGGTCTTAAGGAGGGCGACGTTATTCTTTCTGCCGACGGTAGAGAGATGAACGATGTGTCCACCTTGCGCAATTACATCAGTCTTTGCGGTGTTGGCCATAAAGCAAAACTGATTATTTTACGCGACAATAAAGAGAAAAATGTAACAGTTAAACTTGGTGAGTTCCCTGACAACCTTGCTGAATTGGAAGTCGAGGAAGAAGAAAAGACATCGGACAAAATTGATGGCGTTACGGTGAAAGTTCTGAATGATTCCTATCGTCAGCAGCTGAGTCTTGAAGACGACGTTAAAGGTCTGGTAGTAGTTGAAGTTGCCCAGGACAGCAATGCAGCTCACGAAGGTCTGCGTAAGGGTGACATCATCACCGAAGTGAATCAGACTGTGGTTGACAGTTTGAAATCGTTCAAAAAAGCAATTGGTGATAACAAGAAACCGATGCTACTAAGAATATTGCGCAATGGCAGAAACTCATTCATGGCCATTCCGCGGTAGGTTTATCGGATCAATTTATACCCTGTCCCATGCACAGTAATTATATGCTTTGGATGGGCAGGGTCTTCTTCAATCATTTTACGCAGCGACAAAATAAAATTATCTACAGTTCTTGTTGACGGATATGCATCGTATCCCCAAATCCTGTCCAGAATAGTTCGACGGGGAACTGGCTCACCATTTTTCTCAGCAAGCAGACGCAATATCATTGCTTCTTTTTCCTTCAAAACAATAGTGCCATCCGGCGTTCCAGCTTCAAGATTTACAAGATCAACACGCGCCTTGCCGATAACCAGTGTCGTGGGAGCAGTATCTTCTCTACGCCATTCTTCGCGCCTGAAAATACCTTTAATCCTGGCCAGTAGTTCACGCAGATTGAAAGGTTTGGTAATGTAGTCGTCGCCGCCTTCTTCCAAACCACGAATTCTGTCTTCGTCACGTCCGCGTGCTGTCAAAAATAGCACAGGAACCTTATCGCCTTCTCCGCGAATTTTTTTGCAAAATTCAAATCCATTCATACCAGGCAACATTACATCCAGCAGAATAAGATCAATGCCACCACGACCCCAGAACGCCAGCCCATCTTCAGCAGTTTCGGCGTGGACAGGTTCGTAACCGTCGAGCTCAAGATTCATGACCAGACCATCAGCCAGGTGTGCATCGTCTTCAACTATCAGAATTCTTTTCTTCATTATTTGTCCTCTGTTGCTGGCAAATCAAGTGTGAACGCTGAGCCGTCTCCAAGATTGCTTGTCAGTGATATGGTTCCACCCAGTGATTCAACTGCTCGCTTCACAAGATACAATCCAAGACCAGATCCTGCAGGAGCATTTTTGTTGTCCACACGCTGAAAGCTATCAAAAATTCGTTTGTGATGTTTCTTGTCGATACCAAAGCCATTATCCGCTACAGAAATTAATAGTCTGCCCGCATTTTTTCGCATCGACACAGAAATTTCAGCTGTATCATTATTGTAGATAACAGCATTTCGTAACAGGTTACGCAGCGCAATTTCCAGGTCAGATTTATCACCAGTGAGGTAACAGTTGTTGTGTAAATTCATTCTGACCTGAGCATTATTTTCATCAGCAAATCTGGAGATATCTCCAACAATCAATTCAATTTCATCTTTTACATCAAACTTTTCAATAACACCACTACCGATATTTTCTTCACTGCTGACGCTCAGCACCTGCTCGATAATATTTTCAAGTCGATCCACATCTTCAACCATGCTGCCGTAAATTCTGTCTCTCTGTGAGCTGTCCAGCTCAGGTCGCTGCAAGGTCTCGGTATAAAGTCGCAGGCAGGCCAGCGGAGTTTTCAATTCATGAGTTGCACCGGCAAGAAACAGCTCGCGAGCTCTTTTGAAATCTCTCTCACGTCTTGCTGCCAGAGTCAAAATCGATGTCCCGGCAAGAAGCAGCAAAATGAAAAAAGCACCCTCGGTAATGAACATGCGTTTTCTGCGTTTGGATTCTTCATGAACTGCCCGATGGATTTCCGGGTCGACAACAATCGACATTCCGACATCAGTTAATTGCAATTGCAGGTAAGGGAAGTGTTGCTTGAGCATCGGTTCAAAAGCATCAATGCTTAGCGATGCTGTTTGAAACATGTAGTAAGCAGTGGCTATGTCAGTCTGATGTCGTTGGAATTGGAGCTTTTCATAATTTTCGCCTTCTTGCAGCAGAAAAAACACCCACCAGGAACCGATCAGCAGGATTAGCGCCACAAGAATACCGTAAATAAGTCCCAGCCGATTCCGCAAATGTGCCTCCAAGGTTTACTGAAGTATAACCGTCGCCTCTAACGTCAGACAAAAAGAATATTATGTCAACCGTTGGACACAATGTGCTTCAAAAGTGTCAACCACGGGATAACACAAGTCACTACAGAACGAATATGAACCCCACAGCAGTGGCATCAGAATTGCGATTGCCAAAAAGTTGCACAGGAGGTGTGGCGTTCTTGAACAGGAGGTTGCCAGATGAAGAGAAATGAGCTGCAGAGGATTACGGAAACCCTGGATGCATTGGGCGTGGAAGAAATTGAAGATCGATTGGAAATCAGTCCAATTCTGCCGGGTGACGGTGGTGACAGTGCTGATACGGATGTTTGTGACTGCTGCTACAAATGTAGCAAACCAGTTGACTGGCCGGATATCATCAAATGGTAGAGATATAATGGGGCGGCAGCAATGTCGCCCCTTTTTCAACTGGGGGAAATATGAATGGTAATGAAAACTGGAGGCTTTGGAACCTGCAGGCTCTGCTACCGGATGCAACAGAAGTTACACTAAAAAATATTGAAGCAAAAAGGGAAGCACTGGCATTGGATGGAAATCATTTTGTCTCTTCAGATGGCATAATCAGAATTATCCGCGAAGCAAAACAGTTTGTTGCAAATCATCCAGAGCTTGGAACCGGAATCACCGTCACAATGCATATCGGGCCTTACGCGTTTGTACCCGGGCTGCACATGTTGCTTGGGGCAAAGCCTGTTATTCTGTCAAACAGGCAGGCAAAAAATGAAATCGAATCAGGGATAAAAACTTTGCGGTCGTTGCCCGGGCTCGATGGGGACATGCACTGGATTACTACTGATGAAAAAAACTTCACTCAGAAAATAGTTCGCCAGCTGAAACGCAATAATCCGTTGATAGTTTATCTGGACGGCAACAGTGGGACTGGTGGCATGACAGAAACCCGTGAAACCGGTGTGTCTCTGGAATTGCCCGGCAGAACTATTAGAGTCAGGGACGGCATCGCGCGTCTGGCTGCACGCATGGAATTGCCGGTCCACGGAGTGGTCGCCCGTTGGCGTGAAGACAATTCTATTGAGTGGGGCATCGGTCTCAGCCGGAAATGGGACAGGGGAACTGCACCGGAAACTGTAGCGAGAACGATTTACGGTTGGGGATTTAATGAAGCAATAAAAACTCCAGAACAGTGGACATTGCCGGCAATTATCAATCATTCCAGCGAATGTTTTCGTTCAGAAAAACTGATTGAAGACATTGGCCTGGAACAAAAGTATCAGCTGTTTCAACAGCTTCTCAAAAACAGCAGAACAAAAGTATTGCTCAAACCAGGAGTGAAGTTGTGGGGGGCAGGTATTCTGGCTGATGTACCGAGACAAAAATTTTATTCAGCAGAAGGTCTTAGTGATGTTGCGCTTAATTTATTGAAAGCTCCAGGTGGAGTTTCTGTCAGTTCATTGCATGATCTGTTTGGTTCAAAATGGATATCATTTCACGGAGCCAGACTTTATATGCTTGGGCTGCTGGAGTGTGCTTAGGTGCAGGTCTCAGAACAGCATGGAGGCAGGTGGATACTCAAACACAATGGTCACTGTTACCTTGTGCCTGCTGACCTCGGGAGGAAAATCAGATCAGGACAGTGTCCAGCTGAATTAAGCAGTGTGCTTGAATCTGCAGGAACCAGAACTGCCAGAGCGGTGAGGTTGAAAGTACAACTGCTTTCTCCACTGCTTGTACGGCTCTTGTCTGAAAAACTGATTAAACTGACATCCAGTCATGGGCTTGCCTTCCAGCTGGTATTTGCAATTGCTTTGCTGCTGCTCCCTTTTGCGCCGACAACAAATTCAATCACGCCGATGCCGTTTCTACTGTTTCTATTCTCCGCATTCTGGCATGAACTTGGTCACGCAACAGCGCTGGTTTATCACGGTAGATGCCCTGGTGCTATTGGTGCAGGAGTACTGCTGATTTTCCCGGTTCTCTGGTGCGATGTAACTGCCACAGCATTGTTGTCGCGCAGCCAGCGAGTAAGAGTTGATCTCAGTGGAATGATTTTCCAGCTCTCCATTGCCGCAATGCTACATCTGCTTGCAATGATTTCTCAAACCCCTGAATTTGAAACAGCATCCAGACTTTGCATAATGGCAGTGCTCTGGAACCTGATTCCGTTTTTGAGAACTGACAGTTACTGGTTGCTTTGTGATTTGTTACAACTAGATTCTTTGTGGAGGCTGCCAGAAAATGCAACTGTATCAATTCGTTGGTTTGTGTATACTTATCGCATCGGAAAAGTTCTGTTTCTTGCTGCCGTTTTTGTTGGTGTGATCTGGAAGATTATTCAATTTCTGAGGTGAGACATGTACCAACTGGTTGTTTACATACCAGAGCAAAATATTGAACAGGTTAAAGAGGCGCTTTTTGCTGCAGGTGCAGGCAGGTATGACGATTATGATTCTGCTTGCTGGCAGGTAAAAGGCGTTGGTCAATTCAAGCCACTTGAAACAAGCAACCCAGCTATTGGGGAGCATGGTGTACTGGAAAAAGTAACTGAATATCGAGTTGAAATGATTTGTGACGACGACAAAATTGCCGCAGTTATTGAGGCTCTGATTAATGCACACCCTTATGAAGTTCCAGCCTACAGTTACTGGCAGATAAACTCACCTTTGCCAAATCGGCCATGATGTCGTTTAATAGTCTTGGAACTGAATTGAACATCAGGAGATTATAATGTCGATTTTAAAAGTCGCACGAATGGGGCACCCGGTATTGCGCCAACAGTGTGAAAAGATAAACCCGGATGAAATTACTGAACCTGCAGTTCAGCAATTGATTCGCAGTATGCTGGAAACAATGATTGAATACAATGGCGTGGGTCTTGCCGCTCCACAGGTTCACCATCCTGTACAGCTTGCTCTGGTTGGTGGAGAAACAGATGAAGAAGGCAAACAGATTCTAAGGGTTGTTATTAATCCTGAGATTACTGTGATTGGTGATGAAAAATTTGGAATGTATGAAGGATGTTTGAGTGTTCCTGGACTCAGGGGCTATGTTGAGCGCCCGTCGCATATAAAAGTTTCTGCCCTGGGTGAGACAGGTAAAAAGTTTGAACTGGAACTGAAAGGTTTTCCTGCTGTAGTGATGCAACACGAGTGCGATCATTTGCAAGGCAAGCTTTATGTAGATCGAATAACCGATACAACAAAACTGGCTTTCGAAGATGAGGCGGCAAGATTTCTACCTGTTGACCTGACTACCGCAGATGAAGAAGGAGTTTCAGATTGAATAACGAACTTATCGCTTTTGTAACAGCATTCAATAATCGTGACTATGAAACAGCACATAACCTGGCTGTAGCACAATACCAGCAGAGCATAGAAAAGGACTCTCTGTTCTGGGATGGGATATGCGAGATGTGTACCGGCTTTATTGCTATCAACAAGGCTGAGCTGGAAATTGCTGAACCGCTGTTGGTTTCAGCAATGGGAAAACTACGCAACTTCGGGTTCAAATATGGAGATTTTAAAGTTACCAGTGCGCTGGCTGGAATGCGCAGGGGCTACGATGAATTACGTCGAGTTGCTGAAAATGACGGAACATTTTTTGATGTGACCTTGCTGCCAAAACTGAAACTTTCATCTTCACAAGCTGGATAGTTGCGGCGTTCAAATTTTGTGTGTATCCTGTTCCAAGGTTAATTTTAACTCCCTAACGGAGACGGGAATGACATTGAGGTCACTCGGGCAACAAGAATCTGCATCTAGTAATATTGGTGATATTAATTGCCAGCAAAAAACAATATCTTGTGGCAAGGATTGTCCAGCAGGGTTGTTTGAGCTGGTCAAGCAGAGTTCTGTACGCGGGATTTTGCACAGTCATTCCAATATGTCTGGCGGGCCGCATTCCCTGAGTCGATTAGCCGAAACTGCTTCCCTTATAGGCCTGGAATATCTTGGTGTTACTGACAGGTTTATGACTCCCAAACAAATAGTTACCCAATCCGCAGAAATCCTGAAACTCAACCAAAACTCAGATTTTAAACTTCTTCATGGCATTGAGGTTGAAGCTGACAGCAAAGGCAACCTTCCACTTTCTGATGAAATTGTGTCCCTCTGTGATTTTGTAATTGTTACTCTCAAAGAAAACCATTTTCAATCCAAAGCAGCAATGACAGACAGAGCTATCCGCGCAACAATGAATCCCTTTACATCGATAATGTCACACCCGCTAGGTGATTTTATGACAATGGGAGAGAACAGCTGGATAGATATGGAGCTGGTGTTGATGGCAGCAGCACATGCCGGAGTTGCAATAGAGGTGGATGCTAACCCATCACATGCAAAACTTGATTGGCACAACTGCATGTTGGCTCAGCAATTTGGTGTAAAGCTGGTGATTTCCAGCGACGTACATCGTGCTGCCAGACTTGTTGATTACAGACACGGTGCTGAAATGGTCAGATCTGCCGGCGTTTGTTGCCGACAGATCCTGAACAGTTGGGGCGCTGATGAAGTAAAATCGTTTTTTGGAAGTTATTCAGAAACCAATTCATCAACCAGTGCTTGAATATCGTCTTCACTAACTTTCATGTAACATTGCTTGTCGGGAAATGTAAGAACTACCGGTCCCTGGTCACATGGACCTATGCAGCTGCTTGAATAGACTCCAACATCCATCACAAATCTGTTAGCAAGTTCCTCTTTTAACTTAAGATACAAATCAAAGCCACCACTGTCTGCGCAGCACGGTTTTGGCGCACCTTCAGGTCTTTTGTTGGTGCAGACAAATACTGCCCGGCGAATTGGATAAGGTTGTTTTATCATTGCGAACTCCCGTTCTTGCTGTATTGTAAAATTTCTTAACCAACACATTAAACAAGGAGAATAGAATGTCCGCACTAAAAAACTTCAGTCTGATTTTATTAGCTCTGATTCTGGCGATGCCTTTGTTTGCACAGGGCATGATGCCTGATGTGTCGCTTGGTCCTGAGCACCACAAACAACTTGATCGAGCAGGCACCTGGGATGTTAACAGCAAGACGTGGATGGCCCCTGGTATGGAGCCAATGGAAGCTGCTGGTGTATCGGTCTGTGAAGCAGTTATGGATGGTCGATACACTATTGATCGTTACACATCTGACTTTATGGGTATGACCTATGAAGGGCTTGGTCTGAACGGTTACGACAAGCGAACCAAACGTTACTGGTCAACCTGGAGCGACAACATGAATTTCGATATCGGAATCATGTGGGGAACGGTTGATGAGTCAGGAAAAGTTTATACTTATCGTGGTGAAGTTCATGGTGAAAAAGTAAAAAGTGTTGTTACTGAAAATGACGATGGAACTGTTCTGTTTGAAATGTTCATGACCGGTAAAGACGGTACTGAAAATAAAACTATGGAAATGTTTTATACCCGTAGAAAGTAAACACGGGATGACATGACTGGCACTTTGACGATCCTGATGGCGACATGCTGCTGTCAGGATTGTTCTGTTTCAGCGATTAAGCAACGGCACAGCTTTTGCAAAACCCAGCGTGGTGGCAATCAGGTTGTCGACTGGTGTCGATGCGGGTGGCTGAGCCAGAATCCCGAACAGATTCCAAAGCAATTGTCGCTGGGGGATGCGGACGGAGCCGGCTGGCGCGATTGCTGGGTTTGCTCGACGACCTGCTGCCACTATCAATGAAAATATTTTTGGAGACATATTGTTAACCTGAAGTTATTATCGAGAAACAAAAGGGGAATAACTTGAAAACTTTCGCGTTGTTATTACTGCTCTGTTTACCGCTACTTGCTCAAGACGGATCCGGCACTGAAGAAGACCCATTTCTGCTGGATCTGGACTCACTTATTGAAGCCGGGTTTGTTGTTACAGTTTCACCAATGGACACCGTTATTTATGAACCGGCACCTGTGGACACAATTCGCATTACGGCCAAATCGATACGAGTCAGCGAGGTGGTCAAACGCATAGGCGAGCAGTTGCGTAAAGACAGTATTCAGCGTGGTGCTTCAACATACACTGAAAATGAAAAGACAACTTTATGGGATGGCAACAAGACTGATTGTTATGAAAGTATCAAAAGAGTTCATACAGATACCGACAATCAAAGCAGTACTATCAGTCTAAGAAGTCGGCATCGGCAATGGGAAGATGGCACTCTTACAGAAGATGAAACCGAAGACAATATTGAAGAATATTTACCCGACAACGTAATCAGTGTTGGCATGGATATGCCGTTTTCACTTACCGAAGGTGGTTCTTACAGATATGAAATCATCGACAGGGTTCTGATTGGCAACAACCTGGTTTATAAACTCGGCTTCGAAAGCAAAAGCAAGTTCAAGCCACAAATCAAAGGTGTTGTCTGGATCGATTTCAGCGATTTTGCAATAAGAAGAATGGAAGGGAGCATGTCTGGTATAATGCCTATACCAATTATGAAAAACGTGCCCCATTTTTTACTGATAAATAAAAAAATCGATGGCCATTGGGTTATGTCGGAAATGACTTTTGAAGTTGAGTTTCACGGCTCTTTACCACTGATTCCCGATAGAGCAAAAATGAAAATGAAATATTCCGACTATGAGTTTGAGCACGGAGGCCAAAATTGAAAACACTGCTATTGATTTTATTGGCCTGTTCTGTTTCTGCTGCCGACGCACCTCTGGATTCCCTGATCTGGGTCAGCGAAGAAGCTGCTTCAGATTCACTTTCCTCTTTTTGGGATAGCCTGGATTCCGACTGGTATGAACCACTCACACCTGAAGAGATCGGCATGGGACTAACTGACGCCGAGTACGATTCAGTTCTCACCGAGTCCGATCTGATGATACACAGAATCAGATACAACAACCCCTGGCGTTTCAGGATGCGGAAGTTGGCAAGGGTTGGCTTTAACAGGGTGGAGGGTTTTCATCCTGGTTCATCGTGGTTGCTGACCAGACGCGGACAGCGTCAGCCCAGTTTCAATCTTGGCGCTTCCTACGGAATTGCATCCCATAAAGTTATGTGGGATTTGAAAGCAGACGTTCCATTGAAAACGGCAAGACCTGTCGACGAAAATGGCGTAGCAACAACGTACCCATGGACGTCGCTGGCCTTTGTTATTGAGGCAGGCAGGCACACAGCCAACTTTGGTGGGCTGAACAGGGAAGTATACAATTTCACATCGATGCTTTATGGCATAGATCCAAACTCTTACTACGAGGCAGATTATTGGACATCGGCTCTGGCATATTCACCACATCGTTTTGTGAGACTGAAATTTGGTGGAGGCACAGGCAAAAATGACAACATGCCAGTTGCTACAAGATGGAGTCTATTCGGTGATGAAAGTGATGTCAGTGACAACCTGCAAGTAGCTGGTTTACGATATAGAACATTATTTACACAACTCGACTGGAAATACAACAAACTGAGTTTGTCAGGCAAAGCGTCATGGCGACGCGTGTCCGATTACCTGGACAGAGATCCCTACTGGATACGACAGTTCAACTTCAAAGGCAAATATTTGCATATGGATCGGTTTGGCAACGAGATTGAGCTTCGCGCAAAATCTCAGAGCATGAACCACACTGCACCAATGGAATGGAAATTCATGTTGGGCGATTACGGAACACTACGTGGTTATGAAGCGATAGAACTTGCTGGTGACATGGGTGCATTTGCAAGCATCGACTTCCGGTTTGGCAATGATCCACTGGCTAAAATAGGGATACCAATATTTGATGCTCTCTCACTGCAGCCAATGCTTTTCTTTGATTCAGGCTGGGTGGATGACATCGACACTCCAACTGAATTTGGTGGAACAGGCTGGCGACACAACGCCGGTTTTGGATTGAGCAAATACTTTGCTCTGCCAGGTTTGTTTGAGCGTATCACAGTTTATGCAGCCAGACCTGTTGGTGAAAATTCACAAGATCAGCCGTGGCGGTTTGTGGTTGGATTCAATTGATTATTGACAGGTTGTTTGGTTTGTGAGACACTCCTCCGCGTAGGGAAATACCCTTACCTACTATCTCCCTAAAAGTCTGTTTGTGTTTGGTTTATTGGGCCGTAAGCCAGTATGAGTATTTCAATTGAGGTAGAATCTATGTTTAAAACAGGATTAATTTTATTAATTATCAGCTCTATGCTGATACCAGCAACGGTTTTTGCTGGAGGCATTGAGCTGCACAGTGACCCTGGCGTGTGTCCTGGGGATCCAGCAGGTGGTGGCGAGACCAGTCCTGCCAGAACTCCTGATGAGTTGGTTCCGATAGTAACAACAACGTTTATGTATTTACCTGTAATATCAGGCAGCGGGTTTGTTTGTAACCCGGTTCTGATTCCGGTAGTTGTCAAGCAGGATGAGATTTCAAAGAATGCAGAGTCACAAACATCATATGCTAAACATCGATAGGAGGGATTATGAAACAGGATACTATTAACCCAGCAAATGCTACTACATCAAAGAGTAATCATTCTCCAGTTGATTCTTTGGCACTTGCCAATAAAGAGTGTATTGCTGAAAATTTTGATAAAGCTGAATTACTGCTGGCTGGTTTGCCGGTTCAGACAAAAGAATCTGTGTTGTTGCAA
>CAYTFE010000030.1:21576-23342 GCA_964437115.1 uncultured Fibrobacteraceae bacterium
GACAATGGATATCTCAGAGAAAATGCAATAGCCCTGGAAAGTCTTGGTGATCTGGAAGCGGAGCGCGAAAACTATGATCAGGCAGAACAGTATTTCAAGATGGCATTGGCAATCGGTAAATCTACTGCTCCAGATGGAGATCTTGTTGCCGGTGATTTAAGAAGGCTTGGAACCCTTGAGTATTTGCGTGGCAACTATGCTGAAGCAATAACTCTGCTTGAAGAATCAATGGTTGTATCTCAACAATGTGCGGAACGATTTGAAGAGGGGTTGGCCCTGCGTGATTTGTCCCGTGCGCATTGTGCTTTGGGAGTAAATGAAACTGCTTGTCGGTTGGCCAGAAAATCAATTGCTGTTTTCAAGAGCTGTGGTGCGGATGTCGAGTTGGCGGAATCACAGTTAGTGGCAGCTGAAGCAAGACTTTCCTGGCATCTGGCAGGTAACGGTATTGCGGATGATACGCGCCGTAGTCACCTTGATGCATCCTGGAGTTATGTCATAGAAGCATTTCATGCATTTGCCGATCTGGATAATACATCTGGAGTTTCCAGATGCGAGGCATTAATAGTTCGCCTGCACGAAAGCGGTGGTGCTCTCTGGAAACGTCGGGTAAGCGCTAATTCTAACCCAGAAGATTTAAACGGAAAGACCTTTATTGCAAATGCGCCTGTTATGCGTCGAGTTCTGGGGATGATCGATGTGGGAGCTACAAGCACTGAACCGGTTCTGATTACTGGTGAGACTGGAACAGGCAAGGAGCTTGTCGCCAAGCTGGTTCACAGCAGAAGCGGCAGAAACAATGGCCCTTTTGTTCCAGTGAATTGCGCCGCAATCCCAGACACTCTTTTCGAGAGAGAATTTTTCGGTCACGCAGCAGGAGCATTTACTGGTGCCGACGCAGCAAGAGCTGGCCTATGTGAAGAAGCCGACGGTGGAACCTTGTTCCTTGATGAAATAGGTGACATGCCTCAAAACCTGCAGGTAAAGCTGCTTAGAGTTTTGCAAGAGGGAACGTTCCGCAGGCTTGGAGATCCCACTGAACGCAGAGTTGATTTAAGGATTGTTGCTGCAACCAATGCAGGATTATCCAGCTTAATTGAAGAGGGTTTGTTCAGGGAAGACCTTTACTATCGACTACAGACACTTGAGCTAGAGATTCCTCCGCTGCGTGAACGAGCAGAGGATTTGGATAATTTGATTGAGATGTTTATCGGCAAAATGGCTGGCGATGGGGCCACAATAAAAGATGTTCTTGACCAGGATGCTCAGGAAGCAATGCGTAGGTATCCATGGCCAGGCAATGTGCGGGAATTGGAATCGATAACCAGGCGCATGACCTTGATGGCAATGCATGCAGGCAAGGCAACACTGGAGATGCTTCCAGAGAAGATTCGCAACTGCAGGGTAGGATCTAAAGCTGTAACCTGGAGCATGAATCTTGCGGACCATGTTGCCAGAGCAGAAAAAGAGTGTATTACTCGCGCCTTAATTGCAAACAATGGAAATCGATCCACAACTGCAAAGGTTCTTGGAATTTCACGCAACGGGCTATATAAAAAAATAGATAAGTTGAAGATTCAGGTATAGTCGCAATTGTAAAAAGGGAAACACTATCAGGTGCTTCCCTTTGTTTTGCAGGTAACTTGACTTTAAGCAACGCCGGTTCTATAATTTGCGCCACATATAAGGTTCCTCGGTAGCTCAATGGTAGAGCATTCGGCTGTTAACCGAAGGGTTGTAGGTTCAAATCCTACCCGAGGAGCCAA
>CAYTFE010000031.1:0-22277 GCA_964437115.1 uncultured Fibrobacteraceae bacterium
TCCAACATCTCTTTGATTCCACCAATAGAACTCAGAACACCTGTTGCTTCATAAGGCATATAAACCGTTTTGGATTTATCGCCAGCAGTCATTTCTTTAAGAGCATCAATGTATTTCATTGCAATTAGATAATTTGCTGGGTCGCCAGTTGTTGAAATTGCATTGCTAACATTTCTGATTGCCTGGGCTTCTGCTTCAGAAACTTTAACCCTGGCTTCAGCCTGTCCTTCCGCAATCAGTATGCGAGATCGTTTGTCACCTTCAGCTCTGTTAATCTGCGCTTCCTTCTCACCTTCTGCATCTAGAATCTGTGCCTTTTTCATTCCCTCAGCTTCCAGAATTTGTGCTCGACGATCACGCTCTGCACGCATCTGTTTTTCCATCGCATCTTTGATATCGCGAGGTGGGTTGATATCCTGAAGTTCAACTCGATTTACTTTCACGCCCCACTTGTCAGTAGCTTCATCCAGGATTGCACGCAATTTTGTGTTTATGGTATCACGAGACGACAGTGTCTGGTCGAGGTCCATTTCACCAATCACATTACGCAAAGTTGTTTGTGTCAGCTTTTCAATAGCATCTGGCAAGTTGGCAATCTCATAAACCGCTCTGGCAGGATCTGTAATCTGAAAATAGAGCAGTGCGTTGATTTCGGTAACCACATTGTCACGAGTAATAACATTCTGTCGTGGGAAATTATAAACCGTTTCACGCAGATCAAGCCGCTTCAATTTTTTATATGTCATGATTGTGCCTTCATGAGTTTCCTGGATATATTTCCATTCTATCTCACGATTTTTGTCAATAATGGGCCAAATGATATTAATGCCTGACTGTAGTGTTCGATGGTACTTTCCGAGCCGTTCAATGACCATTGTCTCTGCCTGTTTAACGATAACAAATCCGCGTATCGCATTTACTACTACAATAATTGCAAGAACCGTTAAAATAATTGATCCAGCATCCATGATTTCCTCCAGTTTTATGACTTAACAATCAGGGTTGCGCCGTCAATTCTGACGACTGTTACACTTACACCTGATTCAAAATTTTCATCTGTCTCTGTTCTTGCCTTCCAGTCCTCACCACCAACTTTCACTCGACCACTTACCTTGTCAACAGGTTCGAGCACAATTGCGGGTACTCCAACCAACGCACCTGTATTTGTTTCCTGGCCCGATTTATCACTGTAAAGATGTTTGATGACAAGAGGCCTGATTCCAACAAATGAAATCAGTGAACCAACAATAAATGCAATGGTTTGAGTAATAAATCCGCCGCCCATAAAAGACGCCAGGGCAGAGAACAAACAACCAAGTACAAATGTGGCAATGAAAAAACCGGGGACAAAAAACTCAATCAGAACAAGAACAGCTGCAGCAATAAGCCATAGTTGCCATACTAACATACCGCACCTCCGTTAAGGTTATACGATTGATAGTATCAGAGGAACGATATCAGTTAAAGAGCCAATTTGGGATAATGCTATTTCTGCATCATCGCCCCAACACATTAGTGAAACCGGGTTTGTGGTATGCGTTTTGACTGAACAATCTTCAATGTTGCCATGATCGCTGGTTAAAAGTACCAGGGTGTCCGATGGAGTTGCGGACAAAAAAGAAGTTACAAATCGATCCAGTTTACCCAAAATATCTTCACAATATTCTCTGTCCATAGAATGTCCTGCGTGATCTGTTTTGAAAAACTCATACAGAGTAAAATCATATTTCTGGCAGTTTCTGGCCAGCACCTTGCCTGCGTACTCAGGAGTCCATAGTGGAACATTGAAACCTTTGTCTATCAAATCCTGATTGGTAAATTCCTGATAAACTGACAACTCTGTAGTTAAGTCTTCAAGTGAGAAGAACGGCAGATCAGCAGCAAGATTGGCAATTGTTGTAGCAGAGAGTGTCCACTTTTTTTCTTCCGATATCTCCCAGAACAGAGGTCTGAATGCATTGATAAACCGGGCAGATTTCCCAGCATAGGTAAGCTGTTTCAGAACTGAATGTTCTTTAATAATTTCACGAAGAATAGGGCCTGGAAAACCGGTAGCATGACGACCAAGTTTTGCCTGGGCATTTACACCGGTCAACAGTGAGGTCTGCCCCGTTGCACTTTGTGGAACTCCTGGTGCACCCAAAGTTGCATCAATCGATTTCCAGTGGGCGGTTGTTTCCTGGAAGTTGAACAGAGAGCCATCGTAAGTAAGTGTGGGATTGCTTTTTGAACTGCCGACACCTAGTCCATCGACAAAAAGCAAAACAACATTACGGCATGAAAAAACCGGACCAGAAGCAGAACTTCCAGCCCGGTAATTGTGTCTGTTAAAAGACATTATTTATGCATTGTCGCTCAGGTACTTTGCAACACCATCAGCTGTTGGTGTCATTGCTTCGTCACCCTTGCTCCAGTTCGCAGGACAAACTTCGCCGTGCTCTTCAAGGTGTTGTAAAGCATCAACCATGCGGATTGCTTCATCAACACTACGACCAAGGCCAAGGTTATTAACAGTCATGTGTTGAACCATACCCTCTTTGTCGATCAGGAAAGTTCCGCGCAGTGCCATTCCACCCTCAAGTAGAACGCCATAGTCAGCGCTGATTTCTTTTGTCAGATCTGCAACAAGTGGGAACTGGATATCGCCGATTCCACCGTTGTTAACTGGAGTGTTTTTCCATGCCCAGTGACTGAAGTGACTATCAGTTGAAACACCGATTACTTCAACGTTGCGGCTCTTGAACTCATCGAGTTTATTGTTGAAAGCGATGATTTCACTTGGGCAAACAAAAGTAAAGTCAAGTGGGTAGAAGAACAAAAGAACGTACTTGCCTTTGAAGTCGCTCAATTGAAAATCGTCTTTGAATGTATTGTCTGCCATTACAGCAGTTGCTTTAAACTCAGGTGCTTCTTCGCCAACAAATTGGCTGAAAGGGCTCATCAACATGTCATCTGTGAATTCCATTTTACAAATCCTCCTGGATTGATTGTAAGTGTTACGGTAAACTTGAAATTAATGTATACTTTTATTTAAATTGCGCAAGATAAAAAATTCAGGCCACCTGATTTTGTTAGATAACCTGTAATTATGGTACATCCCATGGGACTGTATGCGAATCGTAACCTATTGCATAAGGTTTCAGGCTAATGCCGACGGAGACCGTTAACCCAGGAGCAAATGGGAATCCGTCTTCATCCCCATCGCTAGGGTGGAAATAGCGCACTCTTGTCACTAATTCAAAGTGGGATCCCATGGACATGGTACTATAGATGCTTGGCGTAAGAAGCAGTACTCCGTTTGGTAATCCCATCCATCTCCACCGGGAGGGTTCTTGCGAGAAATCCAACCGAATCCACCAGCAAACCCAGCGTTAATATCAAACCAGGAACGATGCCATAATCTGCGTCCGTAAGCGTACTGGATCGAAGTAATTTGGTATTTGTTCAAATGAAACGTGGGGACGTTAAAATGTGCCTCTGCCGACTGGGTCCGAACTGTAACACCGTATCGATTCTGGACAGGGGCGCCCATAGGCTGCCGATTGAAAAAGCTAACATCGACGCCAAACCCACCTTTGACTGTCGCCTCCTGCAAATCACGTTGCCAAACCCCAGAAATGGGATCTACTAAGTCAATCTCATAAACTGCATGTGGCTCGGCCCTCGCGGTCGCAAAGTTCATAACCAAGAGCACTATGGCAATCATGATGCAACCTGCTGATCCCGCTTTTCCCTTGGGAGGCTATACGGTTAAATGTAGCCCTCTTCCAACCAATATGACAGACTTGAAGACGAGATTTGCAAATCATGACTCATACCTTTCGTCACTTCGAACAATCACGCAAGCAGACTGTTACGATTCTCACCACTGGTTGGCCAATTTTGTTAGACTCTCTCAACCCTGTCCACAAAGAACACTTTCAAAGTGCATGGCTTTACAAAAAGGAGTCAAGTTCTAAACTATATAAAAATAATCACTAATTGGATCCGTAGGTCATTCAATATCATAGTCAGAGCTGTCTCACCCTCACAAAAAAAGCACCCTCTTCACTTACTCGTGAAGAAGGTGTTTCAATATGGTACCCCGTACGGGACTCGAACCCGTGTTACCGGCGTGAGAGGCCAGCGTCCTAGGCCACTAGACGAACGGGGCTTCTAGAACTGGTGGTTGCCCGGGAAGGATTCGAACCCTCATCGACTGAGCCAGAGTCAGTTGTCTTGCCATTGGACGACCGGGCAATCGTCGGGAATTATAGAAGCTGGAGCAGGAAAAAGCAAGAATTCCAAGATCAACTTGTCATATCAATCTATATTGTAAAATCCCAATACTTACGATATAATGAATTTAAGGAGTTATTATGAAAACCTATCAAAAAACCCTGCTTGTAGCTCTGTTGTTGATTTCAACTACCTTGTCAGCTCACGAATTTCATTGTCCTGATTATGTTGCTGCCAATGGCGCCGGTTACTTTGAATATGAAGTTATTGTTACTATTACCAGCCCAGCCGAATTTGGATATATCTGGATTGACGGTACCGATAATACTGATATCGGCGAACAGATTGCCGATGGTTTTTGCATTGCAACGTGGGGACCCGGTCAATTTTCTGAAACCGTATTTGGTCATCTTCTGGATCTTCACTCAAGCGGTTCTGTAATTTATGAACATTATATGTGCGATAACTGGACCGGCACTGGAACTACAATAATTCTACCGCCAGAAGTTGCTAATAAAACCACCAGCCTCGGACATGTAAAAACCCTATTTCGTTAGTCAGCGCACTAAGACAATTTTTTGTGACTCGACAATTTCTGCGGTTTCCATTTTCAAAAGATATACACCAGAAGTAAGTTCTTTTCCCATGTTGCCTACTCCATCCCACAGAGCAGAATGTGGGCCAGCCTCTTTATGCTGGTCGACTAAAGTCGTGATATGCCGACCATTCAGATTGTAGATGCTCACATTGACCTGCCCTGAGTTCAACAATGTGTACTGCACTGTTGTCGATGGGTTGAACGGATTTGGAAAACAGTTCAACATTCCTGTTTTATCAGGCAAATCTACGCCAGTCGGGTCTACAACTATGAACTGAAATTCATTCGACCAGGGAGTCCAATGCAGGTTATCATCGCGATACCTTACTCGCCAACGATAAGCCTGATCTTCAGTAAGAAGTGCATTATCTACAGCCAACTCAGTTAAAATGATTCCAAAATTTAAATCAATTGGAGTGTAGTTGGGTGCTCCACTGTCACCGTAAACATTTTCATAATCGCGCAAACTGTCCAGTAACGGATTTTGCCAATCCCCGCCCTCAGTTATCAACTGAAAATAAGAACTGCAAAGATTATTTTCAACAGATGCCGACAAAGTTACCGGCAATGCAACCAGTTCAGGTGGGCCAATTCTGGTTGGAGTTGACGATGCTGGTGCATTTGTGTCGCGACCAAAGCTGTCGAGCAAAACATTATCCAGCGGCAAGTCAGTATGGCCAAGTGTATAACTTTCTGCACTATATGAATTGGCATCCAGATCTACATCAAAGATTGTGTAACCAAAATGATCGTGAGCACGAAATATTTCCGGATAATCTTCCTGGTTGGAGTACATACCCCACCTGTCCAAATCAGATCCACCACCACCTGCGAGCAGCAGTTGGAGGTTGCCTTCAGGCCATGCACCTCTCTCATAGTTGTGTGAATGACCATAAGAAAGACACTCGGCTTTACTGTATTGAGCAAGCAAAGGGATTACATCATTTTGAACCCAGGAAGTGTTACCATCGGGCCAAATCTCAGAACGACCGGGATGATGCAGGAAAGTAAACACCATGCTGATTGTTTCATCGGCTTCTGAAAGATTGAGCTGGGTTTCAAGCCAGTTCAGCTGGGTTGAACCTAGAGTATTACTGTTTAACCCGATGAAAAGGACTCCAGCAATTCGCATCGACCAGTATTTTTCTGATTCAGCTCCGGCAAAATCATCGTATTTCATGTATTGATAATAATAGTCTGCTTCAGCTTCATGATTTCCGATTGTAACCATGTATGGAATTTCGCCTGACAACTCAGCTATCGGTCTGAAATATTCTTCCTCGTACTCACTGATATTCCAGCCGTTAGTGATAATATCACCGACATTAATTACTGCATTGATTTCACTGGAAATATCATCACCATAAAGTTCAATGATTTTTTCACGAGCTTTGTGAACCAACTGTGTGTGCATCATTTCATTGGTTCTGTTATCGCCGTAAACTAAAAATCTCACATGCCCCAACGACAAGTCTTCAGGCTGAGTACGGAAACTGTAAATCTGCGATGATTCATTATTGGTTACGCATTTGTAGTAATAAGTAGTGTCTGACTGGAGACCTGTCAGCTGAACAGTATGCCATGTTTTTGAGAGGCCAATTACTTCATAATCACCAACTGCTGACATTCCCAGATCAGAAGTCAGACCATATTCAACTATTGATTCATTACCTGAACTATTGTGCCAGCTGATGTATATCGAGTCTGGGGTTGGTGACTGCAGATATGGTGGCATTTGATCTGCAACCTGATTTCCAAAACCGCCAATTTCTGATAATTCTTCAGCAGTCAGATCACGATCGAAAAGCAGAATCTGAGCAACATCAATCAAGTTATCTTCGCCATTATCATCTGCAAAAAACAAAACCTGATTCCCATAACTTTCTGAATAAATGGCAAATCTGCCATCGTAGTCCTGTTGCCCGCCGTTGTGTAACAACTGACCGTCGAGATAATAATCATAGTGATTACCAAGGGCGGCAGAAATTGCCAACCTATACCACTGCCCCGGCTGAACCACGGGGTCAGAATAACCTGTTGTACTTACTCCAACCGCTGCATTGGGGTTTATCCACCAATCACCATCATTGCCGTTATTGTAATTGGTCTGATAAAGAGCATAGTATTGTCCGATTGATGGAATTTTTACATCCATCACAACGGTAAAATCATTTACCCAGTCAGGATTACCAGAAATGTCGTGATAGCATCGATAAAAACTGCCGACACCAATCTGTGAAGCACCATCCCCAACTTCAGGACCACTGGCAGCCTGATCAGATCCGCTCAAAACAAGATCGTTACCGACTGTTGCTGCAGTTAAATTATCCGGATTATCAAAAGTCCAATGCCCCACAAGTCCAGCTGGATACTCGGTGGCAAACAAAGCAGTTGAGAGCAGTAAAAACAACAGGACAAACATATTCATCGGCTGGCCTTTCGTAGTTAATTAATTTTAGATAATTATAACAGATTTTAAGGCAAGTTTGGAACTCCTCCATTCGGTGGAATTTACTTCCTACCTATAAAATGCCTATACAACGCTTCCGGACTCCGCAGGTCGCTGCTTTCAGTTCCAAAACTTTTCGGTAAAATTATAAACGGTTCGTTTTGGGAACCACCAAGTCCACCATGGCTACCAATCTGTTCTTCAAAAGCGACGATGTGCCCCTTCTTGCCTACTGCTCCATTAATAATCAGATCACCTGAATCTTCGCAGTTTGCAAGTTTCAACAGCTCACTGTTCCACAGTTCGATATCGGAAAACTTTGCAAGCGGATCTGAATCGCCAACAACTTCGCCGTTCACCAGATTGCGAACTCCATTTTTGCCAATCAGAACAGGCTCATTATCTAAATTCAGTACAATCACAAACTCAATGCCTTCGCAACTGGCAAGTCCTTCAATCAACCCTGGGTAAAGGGAGCGGATTTCGTCCATATTGAGTCGCCGCTCTGAGCCTTCACGATAAATATGCGCCAACCCACCTGATGGACAGACCACAAGTTGCACCGGTTGAGGTTGTTCAATTGTGGTGTCGTGGGTTGACCTGCTGAGTCGGCTCAAAGTTCTGCGACTACTGTCAGCTAGCCATGATCTGCCTTGTTGTCTGTCCAGCTCACCCATCAGGGAAACGACTGAAGCTCGTCTTGGGTCGATAACATTTTGCATCGATACTGTTCCACCGGCTAATCTTGTTACCAGTTCCTCAATAGTTTCGCCAATTGCATGTCGTAGTGGAACCGAGCTGCTTTGGCCATGATCTGAAAGCAAAACCAGATCATATTTCATACCAGTGGGCTTACGCATGATTCTACGTAATCGCTGAAACTTTCTGTCGAACGATGTGAGCGTGGACATCGCCTCGCTGGAATCAGGACCGGCGCAATGAGCAACTTCGTCGTAGCCAATAAAGTTGGAATAAATTATAGGCATGCCTCTTTCCATGTCCTGTTCTATCCAGAAAAACGATGCCTCTCTAAACATGGCATTGGCAAGTGCACGGCCAGCAGCATCCATAAAAGTGCGTTTGATTATTCTTTTGCGTCTGCGAAACCGAGACAGCAAGTGCCAGACAATTGCTGCAAAAAATTCCCATAATGTGATAATCCAGGCAACGCTATATGACCATGGATTGAGCCAGAAAAGAGAGAAATCAGTATATTCACCAATCTTTTTTTCTTCATCTTCACCAACGGCACTCAAAGTAAGCAGCCTGTTGGATGCACCTCCGGAAAACAGACTATTGATGGAGGAACCACCTTCGAGTAATGGCTTTACACCTTTAGCAACTATACTTTCAGCATCACGCAAATCTTCTGGCTTGTTGGAACAACGGATACGTTGTTTTTCTCTGTCATACCATCGATACCCTGGGATTGATCCACGCTTGCCGTAAAACAGACCACCTTGTACTGCCGGTGTGTTACTGGGAACACCTGATTGCCAATCCAGAAATTTATGATGTCCCCTGGCAAGCATCGCAGAAAGAGCCGGCATTCTGCCTCGCCTCAATGTACGCTGGATTGTTGGGAAAGAGAGCCCATCGATCTGCAAAATCAGAAGGCCACGTTGTTGAGTTGAATCTGTATGAGGGCCGTAGCGAAGGCCAACTTTTTTCAGAATGGTTGTGAAGAACTGATAGTTCTCATCGATGCCTAGCCAACTGGTAACAACAGTGTTGATTACCGTCACAATTGTCAGGCCGATAAAGGCATCAAGCAGATTGCCGATTTTGAATGCCGGGTTTAGCAGAGAACTTAAGTAGAGTAAGATGCCATTAAAAAAAAGTGTCGGTGCACCAAGAGTTGCCGCATTAAGTGGTAGTGTGGCGAGCACCAGAATTGGTCTTATAAAAGTAACCAGCAAAGCAAATTCGATTGGAAGAATCAGCGCAACAACCCACCAGTTCTCTAATGTTCTGTCCAGCCAAAATCCAGGCAGGAACAGCGTCACCAGAGCCAGGGATGCCACATTGACAACCCACACAAGCAGGTATCTGATTACAATCCGTGGTAACAGTCTGCTACCTCCATTTTATTTTGCCGCGCGACGCAATCTTTCGATAACCCTTGGCCCACCAACCAGACACATCACATCATACATTCCAGCGCTGCGAGTTGTGCCGGTTAATGCCACACGGGCCGGGTGAATAATCACTCCCGGTTTGATGTCGAGATCCGCTGCAACAGCTTTAATTGCGGCTTCCATTTCTTCTGCACTGTCTGATTTATCTGCTTCAATTTTATCGGCAAGTTTGTTGAGCAGTGGAGCAGTTTCCGGAGTCAGGTTATCTGCTACAGCTTCCTCTTCCATTGTGAAATCTTCAGTAAAGAAGAACGATAGCATCTCAGGCAATCTATTCAGGTCACTGAATCTGCCACCTAGAACTTTGATAATTTTATTCAGATAATTTGCTCTGTCGTTGGCGGGGATTTGCCAGGTTTCTGAGAAATTCCACCCGTTTTCATCACAAACTGCCTCACTTAGTAAAAGTTTGTCTGCAGGCTCCAGCCTCTTGAGATGCTGGGAATTAATGAACTCAAGTTTCGTATAATCAAAAGCAGCAGGAGAGCTATTTACTTTTTTCAGACTGAATTTCGATATCAATTCCTTACGCATAAAAACACCATCGCCACTACCGCCGGCACTCCAGCCAAGCAAGGCAAGGTAATTGACCATTGCATCCGATAAAATACCTTTGTCAGCAAATTCTTCTACAGAAGTTGCGCCGTGGCGCTTGCTGAGTCGTTTACCATCGGGGCCTAGGATCATCGGCATGTGACCATACTTTGGTCTGTCCCAACCGAGTGCATCGTAGACCATCAAATGCAACGGTGTGTTTGAAACATGATCATCACCACGCAGTACATGACTGATTCCCATCAGGTAATCATCGATGACAACAGCAAAATTATAAGTTGGAAAACCATCTGGCTTGATCATTACACGATCAACAATTGCTTCGTTTGGAAACTCAAGTTTATCCATCACAATATCGTACCAGAAAGTTGTACCTTCATCGGGAGTACGGAGTCTCCACCTGGCTTCACGCCCTTCTGCTTCAAAAGTAGAAACCTGGTCTGCAGTCAAATCGCGACAGTTACCATCGTAACCGGCATGATCAACTTCACCTGC
This sequence comes from uncultured Fibrobacteraceae bacterium, assembly GCA_964437115.1. Taxonomy (GTDB): domain Bacteria; phylum Krumholzibacteriota; class Krumholzibacteriia; order LZORAL124-64-63; family LZORAL124-64-63; genus JABIBH01. The sequence goes on from CAYTFE010000031.1 coordinate 10,454, forward strand.
TGCAGCATTGCGCTCAGCAACCTCTTCACTTGTGCAATAACAAGGATAAAGCTTGCCAGTTTTCCTCAGCTTATCAGCATGCTCTTTGTAAATATCAAGTCTGTCACTTTGCAGAATTGGACCTTCATCCCAGTCCATTCCAAGCCATTCCATCCCACGTAATATTGCCTGGTAAGATTCTTCAGTACTGCGCTCCTGATCTGTGTCTTCAATTCGTAAAACAAACTTCCCGCCCACTTTTCGTGCATACAGCCAATTGAAAAGTGCAGTTCTGGCACCGCCAACATGCAGGTATCCAGTTGGGCTTGGGGCAAATCTGACTTTTATCTGTTTCTCACTCATTGTTTTCCTTCGGGGGTTTCGATGTGTTACGTGGTACTATATTTGTGCCAATTGGCTCACCTGTACGTTCAGGATTTATTCTATTCATAAGAGAATTCATCGGCATCTGGTAAACTTTTTCGCAAGCCGATTTAAAATCGGTTCCCGACCTGGTCTCAGCAAGAAGCTGCTTCAATAAATCCAGCCCACCGTTGTACTCTACCAGATTCCAGACCATCAAAAAAGCATTGTAACGTGCTATACGAAAAATCTTGCGATCGGTTTCAGGGTCAGCAAGTGGGCCATGGTAAAGGACCTGGTCTACAGATATCGGGTCACGCAAAATGGAACCCTCTGGTCTAAATTGTGCCATATAACTGATAAAATGAGGGCCCATATCAGCAATATATGCTCCAACACCATTTGTGAACCAATCAGGCATTTCACCATAGCTTTGAAGCAACCATTGAGTAATCATGTCAACAACAGTATGCGAAATCATAACAGAGCTGCTCAGTAATGGGACACAAGTGTCACCCTGCAATTTGAATTTCCGCCAGGAGCCGTAACCGGTCAATTCCATATAATGATTTGTGTTATTCGGTTTGATAAGGCGGATTTTACCTTCAGGCTTGAGACCGAGAACTTTTTCACATCGATCAAGAGCATATTGAGAAAATTCCAATGCTGGCAAGACCTGGCACGGCTGAAAATAGGGATCAAACTCGATGCTGGTTATTCCAAAAGTAATTTTATCCGATTGAATTTCAAGACCTTCTACTGCTTTCAGGATCTGCCCCTGGCAAAACATACCGGGCCCAAGTTCACCATCGTACCCAGGCCAGTAAAATTTATGCAAATGATCTGGAAACCCGGTTTGCTCAAGTTCTTCTTTTGTGAATCGAGGGAAATCAGTTGCGTCGGTTAAATCAATCATCTGGCTTGGATGATCGACTGCGAAAAGAGGCAAAGCCAGCAACAGCAATAAAAGTAATTTCACTATTTCATTCCTTTAGCAATTTTAAAGCAACTGTTCGCTTCTTTTTTGTCTCCAAGTGCAAGATATACAAGACCAATGTTGTTCCAGGCAGCAGAAGTTTCTTTCTGTTCCAGAGCCAGGTCGTAAAGTTCTATTGACCTGTCATAATTCTCCAGAGCGTAACAACAAACTCCCATGTTGAACAGAACTCGATAGGAATTTTCTTCCAGCTCCCTGCACAACTCCAGAACATCAAGTGCCTCTTCGTGATTTTCCAACGATATCAAAGCAAGAGCAAGATTGTATTGTGCTTTTGCATAAAGGGGATCAAGTTCAATCGTCTTGCGATATGCCTCAACTCCCTCTTCAACTCTATCCGATTTAACAAGTGACCAACCAAACAGGAACCACTGCAATTTATCATCGCCAAAAGTAAGAACTTTTTCGTAAGCATTTGCAGCTTCAGAGAACCTTTTTGTTTTGCGTAACGATGTTGCAAGAGCACGCCATGCCGGCTCAATTGATGGATCTTTTTCTACAGCTTTACGCAATGGCATGACCGAGATTTCCCATAAATCTTCACGCTGTAAACTAAGCGCGTAATTATATAGTGCCTCTGGGGGTGCATAGTCATCATTGACCAGATGGCTCATATAAAGTCTGGCATTGCGTGCGTCGCCGATTGAGAGATACAACTCCCCGATTTTGACTGCCAGATCAGTTTTTGGCTCAATTTCCTGGGCTTTTATAAATGCTTCAGCAGCATCGCGAACTCGACCCTCTTTTTCAGCTATCAACCCTTCAGCACGCCAGCCACCAGCTTTTTCAGGGTGTTCGGTGACTGCCAGACGAGCAACAACCTTTGCCTCAATCACTTCTCCAGATTCAAGCAAGCTGATAGAAAGCTTGGGTAACAACTCATCGTTGTCAGGAGCAATTTCAATGGCCCTTTTGTACAGCTTTGCAGCATCTGCATGAAGACCGGATTCGGAAAGAAGGTCTGCGTTTTCGTAAATCAGACGCAGTGTCAAAACAACAATATTACTGGATGCCGCATCATCTAGCTTACTTGCACTATCGACATATTTTTCCAGAAGCATCTGTCGCTCACTCATCTCACCCTTTTTTTCCATCAGGTTGACCAAAAGTAAAACCAGATGTGCAGTTTCTGGCAAGAATGCTTCACCAAACAGTTCAAGACCATTTAGATATGAAGCTCGGGCAAGAGCTGGATCACCAGCTGCCATCCAGGTATCGCCAATCAACCGAGCAGCATCTAATGCGCCATTTGTTGAAAACTTGCGATAGGCTTCAAACTCTGCAATCGCCATATCATACTGCTCAAGATAAACCAGAACCTGGGCAAAGTTTTTATGAGTATCTGCAACGCGCGGATCACATTGAACTGCAACCAAAAATGCATCACGAGCCAGAGGCCAGTTCTGCTGGCCAGCGTAAATCACACCGATGTTATTATGTAAATCAGAATTACGAGGATTCATCTGCAGTAGTTTTCTGAGTTCAACAAGTTTTTCCTGATCTGTCAGATCACTTTCCATCACATCTTGTGCAAAGGCCAGTGTTGCAAAAAGTATTAAAAATATGACAAAAACAAGTCTCATTTTCTCTCCTGTTTGGTTGCGTGTGTCTGCTTATGATAGGGGCAACAAGTACAACTGTCCAGACCGCCTCTTGACCTTATTCGACTCTTGGTGTTGATTAGTCATTATGATTTCTTTACTTGTACTAGGAACTGGTGGTGGCGTTCCAATTCCAGGCCGCGCACCTACTTCAAATCTGGTAACTGTCGATGGGCAAAAAATACTCGTCGATCTGGGACCAGGTGCTTTATCGCGCCTTGTTTCATCGCCTCACGGCCCTGATTCTCTTGATGAAATCGATACCATTTTATTTACCCATCTTCATCCAGACCACTGCAGCGACATTGTTCCTCTGCTTTTTGCAATGAGGTGCCCTGCTCTGGAGTCAAAAATGCCGTTGCTGATGATCGGCCCTGCAGGGCTGTCCAATTACATGTCAAAACTACAAGATTTATACGGTGATTGGCTTAACCCGTTGCATCGACAGGTAGTTATAACAGAATTTAACCCTGATGAATCATTTGTTCTGGAAAATGGTGGCTCCGTAACACCATTTATTGCCAACCATTCAGAGAACAAATTCAGTAGATACAATTTTGGATACAGTTTTAGTGACAAAAACGGCTCAAAAGTGGTAATTTCCGGAGATGGTGGTCCTTCTAGTACACTGGAAAATATTGCCAAAGACTGTGATTTGTTATTAGTTGAGTGCTCAACGCCCGACGAACTGGCAGTTGATGGTCATATGACCCCAACACGTGTTGCTGCACTTTGTAATGCAGCCAGACCAAAAAAAACAGTTCTGAACCATTTTTATCCAGCTGCGGCGGAACTGGACCTGGCGCAACTCGTTAACGATAATTACGATGGCTCTGTAATCATGGCTAAAGACGGAGATTTTTTCACTGTTGACCAAGGTAAATAAATGATTCGATACTTAATAATTCTAACCTGCTTGCTGCTCGCACTCCCAGTTGTTGCAGACGACATTGTTTTTATTCATACAATCGGTTCCGATGCATCGGTTTGGGATAATGTCACACAACCATTCCAGAGTTCGTTTACAACCTGGGTTTGGGAAATGCCTGGTCACGGAGAAACTCCCGCTACAGGCAACCTGACTATCGACTCGGCAGTTGAATTATTTGGTAAATTCCTTGATGAAAATAATATCGATTACCCGGTAATTGTTGGTCATGGCATGGGAGGCCTGGTTGCAATGCAGTACGCGTTTGCAAATCCTTCTACTGTAGACCGACTTGTTCTGATTGATGCTGCCCCAAAACAGATGGCACAAAAAGAACAGAAAATTGCTATCGCAAAACAACTCACTTCTAATTACGATCGATTTGTTGCCAGCTATTTTCTAAATATGAGCCCATATGATGAGGTGACCGATAGAATTGTGGACCAGGCACTGCGAACTGACCAGATGAGCTTCACACAATTACTTTTAAGCAGCTTTGATTTTGACATAACAGCTGAGTTACCACGTCAGGCTATCCCAATACTATTAATCGGTAGCAATTTACTTTTCCCTGATCAGGACAAGGCACTTGAACAATTGCATATTCTTGGTTTCGGGCCCGCCAGAACTATCAGTTTTAAGACCATGCCTACCACTGGACACTTTGTAATGCTTGAACAACCAAACTATCTGGCCAGTGTGATTCTGGCATTTGCGATTGGCCACTAGATGTTTTTTGCCCTAACACTACTTATTGTTTTACTGCCCTGTACTGCGCTGGCATACATTGGCCCAGGTGCCGGGTTTGCTTTGGGTGGTTCATTGCTGTTTGGTGTGGCTGGTATTCTGGTCGCAATATTTGCAGTCCTGCTCTGGCCTTTGCGAACTCTTATCAGAACAATCCGCAGCAGAAAACGTAAAAATGCAACTGCTAACAGAGTGATTGTGCTTGGATTGGACGGTCTTGATCCTCAATTGGTAAAACAGTTCTTGCGTGAAGACAAACTTCCCAATTTCACGACACTTAAGAAGCAAGGCGGCTTCCGACCACTAGGTACAACTACACCAGCAATGAGTCCTGTTGCCTGGAGTGGATTTGCAACTGGTGTTGAAGCTGGCAAACACAATATTTTCGATTTCCTGCAACGCGACCTGCACAGCTATCTGCCTGTTCTATCGTCAACACGACTGAAGAAAAAAGGGCGAGGCCATCCATTTGAATTATTGAGAAAAAGTAAAGCATTCTGGCAGGTGCTTGGTGAAAATGGAGTCAAAGCAACTGTCCTGCGAGTCCCCATAACATTTCCACCTGAAAAAATCGATGGACAGATGTTGTCTGCAATGTGCGTTCCCGACCTCCGCGGTACACAAGGAACTTTCACATTTTTTACCGGCGAAGCACAACCAGAAGGTGAAACAATTGGTGGAGTGAGACAGCAGCTTGAACAGAACGGGCAAGTCTGGAGTGGCGAATTGCAGGGCCCGGACAGTTCAATTCCTGTTTCCGCAGAAGTTGATCGTCAACTCCGCACAGTTGATTTCGATTTCAACGGCGACAAATTTACTCTTGCCCCCGACACATATTCCGACTGGATAAGAGTTTCCTTTGGCAAAGCACACGGCATTTGTAAAGTCCGCATTATTGAAATCGATGGACCTCTCTCCTTTTATGTAACACCAATTCATATTGACCCTGCAAAACCTGCAATGCCGATCTCGCACCCAAGTCACTACTCAATTGCACTGGACAAATTGCATGGCTCATTTGCAACACTTGGGTTGGCAGAAGATACCTGGGCCTTGAATGAAAGAGTTATCGACGAAACAGCTTTCTGGGATCAAGCCTGGGAGATTCATGCTGAACGGGAAAAACAATTTTTCCACGCTATCGACAGACAACGCAACGGTTCAATTACCTGTGTTTTTGATGCCACTGACAGAATTCAACACATGTTCTTCCGCTACATCACGCCCGATCATCCAGCAAACAAAGGCAAAGACACTGTTAAACATGCCGGTGCCATAGAAGAGCTTTACAAAAGAGCTGATGAACTTGTTGGCAAAACCATGGCAAAGCTCAAGAAGGATGATGTACTTCTGGTAATCAGCGATCACGGTTTCAAGCCGTTCACGCGTGGTGTTAATTTAAACAGTTGGCTTCGAGACAACGGCTATCTTTTCCTGCAGACTGATCCAGCAGAGGGCGAACTTCCGAAGCTGCCAACCGGTTTCAAGGCTGAACCAACGGAAATCGATTGGTCGCGCACGGTTGCTTATGCCTCAGGTCTGGGCGGATTTTATCTGAACCTGAAGGGCCGAGAGAGCAAAGGGATTGTAACTGATCCTGAGTCACTGAAACTTGAACTGATTGCCAAACTCGCAGAACTGAAGGACGGCGACAAAAACTGTATCAGCTCCGTTACCGATGGAGCAAAAACTTACTACGGTCCTTATACCGGCAACGGCCCTGACATCGTAATTGGCTATAGCATCGGCTGGCGTACTGGCTGGGATGCTGCAACCGGCAGAGTTACCGATACTGTATTTGAAGACAATACCAGGAGCTGGAGCGGCGATCACTGTAACGACCCAAGACTGGTTCCTGGAATTCTTTTCTCATCGATTCCTTTTGAAAATAGCAACCCACATCTGACTGATATTGCACCAACCATCCTGCAAATGCTCGGCATTAATAAACCAGCGTGGATGACCGGCGAAAGTTTGCTCTCTGGAGATAAGTCATGAAATATATAATGCTATTCCTGCTGCTACCTGCTTTGCTCTTTGCTCAACCAGTTGAGAAAGTCCTCTGCATCGGTTTTGATGGCATGGATCCACAGTTGTTGCAGGAATATCTGGACCAGGGCGTTATGCCAAATTTCGAAAAACTGATTGCCAATGGTGATTTCAAGCCACTGGAAACGGCAATCCCGCCTCAATCACCAGTTGCATGGAGTAACTTTATTACCGGAATGGATCCGGGTGGTCATGGCATTTTTGACTTTATACATCGCGACCCAAAAACACTTGCTCCTTACTTGAGCGCTGCTCAGGCGATGGCTCCACAACGTTGGTGGCATGTCGGCGACTGGAAAATTCCGCGTGGCAGTGGCTCTGTTGAACTGCTCAGGCATGGCACTGCATTCTGGGAAACACTTGCAGATGCTGGTGTCGATGTTACGATTTTCAAAGTCCCGAGTAACTTCCCTCCTGTTGAGTGCGAGTGCACATCATTAAGTGGTATGGGCACACCGGATGTCCTTGGTACATATGGAATTTTCAGTTACTACACCAACGATCCGCCAGAAGATATCGACATTTCCGGTGGCCGAATTATTCCGGTTTCTCTGCGCGATGGTCATACAAAAACAACTCTTGGTGGACCTGCAAACAGCTATCGTGATGGCGATCCGGAATCTGAAATCAATTTTGATATCACTGTAGATAAAAACAGTAAAACTGCTCTTTTAGAAATTGCCGATGAAACTATTTTACTTAACGAAGACCAGTGGAGTGACTGGGTAACTGTAGATTTTCAGATGGTACCACTTCTTAAATCGGTAAGTGGGATTTGTCGATTTTACTTAATGGAAGCAGATCCGTTCAGGCTTTATGTGACACCAGTAAATATCGATCCTGTTAATCCAGAGATGCCAATCTGTACTCCTGAAAACTATTCCCGCGAATTGGCTAATGATGTCGGCTTGTATTACACACAAGGCCTGCCTGATGATACAAAAGCACTTGAGGAAGGTGTTTTTTCAGACCACAACTATGTAAGCCAAAGTGGAAAAGTATTAACTGAAAGAATTCAACAATTCCAAAGTGAACTGGATAACTTTAAATCCCTGGACAAGGGCTACCTCTTTTTCTACTTCAATTCACCCGACCAGACCTGCCACACATTTTGGCGAAACATGGATGAGGACCACCCGATGCATGAAAATGCTGAAGGAAAATATAAGGATCACATCAAAAACGTCTATATTGAATGCGATAAAGCTCTTGCAATGGCCATGGAAGTTACCGATGACAAAACAATGCTGATTGCCATGAGCGATCACGGTTTTGCTCCTTATAACAGGTCATTTCATCTGAACAGCTGGCTTCACCAAAACGGCTATCTGTTCCTGAAAAATGGGAAAAAGCCTGGCGATGTTGAATATTTGATGGGCATTGACTGGCGTAAAACAAAGGCTTACGCAATTGGCATCAATGGGCTGTACCTGAACTTGCGCGGTCGCGAACGACGAGGAATTATCAATCAAGGTCAGGACAGAGAAGAACTGCTTTCAGAAATTTGTGAAGCATTGGAACAGGTAAAGGATTTCGATGGCACTCCTGCCATAAAGTATGCATACCGCACCGATGAAATCTATCATGGCCCTTATGCAAAAGACGCCCCGGATATAATTGTTGGTTACCACAGAGGGTTCCGCGGAAGTAATGAATGTGCACTGGGCGAAGTACCAGCTGAGATATTCATCGACAACATGATGAAATGGAGTGGCGATCACTGTATGGCTGCAGACGAAGTTCCAGGTATCATTATTACAAACAGACCAATTCGTGCTTTGCATCCTGCATTATTAGACCTTGCACCAACCTTCCTTGAGTTGTTCAATCTGGAACCGCTACCGGAAATGGTTGGCAAAAATATTTTTGAAGGAGAATAGAATGTTTGGCCCAAAAATTAAAATCGATAAAGAACTGATGGAAAAGTTGGATAAGTGTGCAGAGATTGCAGGCTACTCCTCTACCGACGAGTTCGTTGTCCACGTTCTGGAAAAAGAAATTTCCAAATTTGAAGAAGGTGGCGACAGCGAAGATGAAATCCGCAAACGGATGCAAGGACTAGGTTACATTTCATAATGAGTATTATTGCTGGCATTCTAAATACGCTGTTTGACCTGCTGACTCCTGTGTTTGCAGGTAGTTTCTGGGTTCCACTTGTCTTGACATCTGCAGTTGCTGGTGTGCTTCTGGTCTGGCTTTTCAAAGTCACAACAAATCAGGATCAACTGGTTGCTCGTCGACAGAAACTGCTTGGTCACCTTTATGAACTTGGCCTCTACCAGGACAACCTTGTCACGATAATGCGAGTACAAAAAGATTTGCTGATTGCAAACCTGCGCTATTTGAGAGTCTCACTACCGGCACTACTGGTTCTTCTACCAATTACTGTAATTGTTCTGGTTCAGCTTGAATCCAGATTTGAACGCTCAACACTTCAGCCTGGCGATCAGTTTCTGGTTGAAGCTGTTGTAACAGATCCTGCTATTCTTAATCAGGAATTACAACTTCAGTCCAATGGTGATGTGGAAGTTCTGGCAGGCCCACTTGTAAATAAAACTGATAACAGTGCGTGGTGGCGAGTTAAAATTATCAGCCACAAGCCTTCCGAATTGGCAATAGTTTCTGCGAATGGCTCTGTGACAAAAAATCTTGCCGGCGGTAACGCTTCCCGATTTGCAACATCTCGTGAACAATCCGGCTGGCATTACCTGATATTGAATCCAACTGAAACAGCAATTCCTGCAGATGCTTTTCTATCGACATTGACACTGCACTTGAACCAACAGCACAGCACCTTTCTTGGCTTGCGCTGGTGGTTCTGGATTTTCTGCGGTACAAGCGTGATAATCGGCCTGCTTTTTAAAAATATTCTTGGAGTCAAACTCTAGGCTCTATCCACAATTGAGACCGCACTCTGCTTCCTATGAACCAATCCGTGACACGCGTTACACAAAGTTACTAAATTTGATACGGCATTACTCCCACCAACTGCCCTGGGCACCTTGTGATGGACTTCCAGATATCGTTTTGAGCTACAACCTTGTCCCTGGCAAGTGTGATTGTCGCGGCTCATCACCTCTCTGCGCACAGATGGTTTTATAGTTGCCCTGTTTATGCCATTTTTCAACACTTGCGCATCACAATATGCTTTTTCCAGATCATTCTGGCCGATTTCACCAGCTCCGGTTTCAGCTTTCCCACATTCAGGACAATGCCGAATCACGATTTGAGTTGATGGAGAGTTTTCCAGCCGGCTGGAATTATCTGTAGTCATTAGTTCAAGAGCTTTAATTAGAAGTTCTTCATTTGTGCCTGTTTCACCAGACTTTCTAAGCTTCTCAATCAACACATTGAACCGTTCCATCTGTTCAACTGAAAACGAAAATGATTTACTAATTGCAGGTTCTGCTTTTGGCAGCTTTGGAGCATCAATAAGGGTTGGCTGATTCTTTGGTTCATCTTTTGCGATTTTCCTGGCCTGCTTTGTTTTCTCTGCCAATTCCCTGCGACCAGAATTTTCAGCTTCCACCAACCACAGCTTCTGATTCTCAGGAGTTGCAACTTTTGTTACTTCAATGGCCTTGGTCCATTCCAGCTTTCCCTCTGAAACAGCCTTTTTGATTTCAGGCAGTCTCTCAAGATCACCTGCCATTTTAATAAATCCGTAGGCCTTGCTTTTTGAGAATTCCAGCTCTCCAGTTGCATAATTCAACATGCTGGAATAGCCCAACTCTTCATACAGTTTCTGGTGCATAATCTCTGAAAATACAAGCAAAGCAGAGTGCTCACATTTGCGGATTTTATCAAGCAGATTGAGTAGCTTTTGGTGAGCTTTTTTGGCGGATTGATTCTTTTGGATGTTGTTGTCTGACATAGTCTTATCGCAATTCTGGGAGATAATATAAATATAACAGATTGTGTGCAGAAATCAAGTAAAACAGGTGAAATAAGTGTGTTATTTATAAAGTATTACTCTTCAGCTTCTTCTGACAATTCCAACAACTCAGCTGCATCTGAACCTGGAAGTTCCTGAACATCTTTAAGTTTTCGTTCCATTGCTCTGGTTCTGACACCAGACTGCTCGATAGTCTTTTGAGCAGAATTGAGTTGCTTACCAAGCTTATCTAGTACCCCACCAAACTTCTTAAATTCAGCTTTAACAGCCCCGAGAACTTTCCATACTTCGCTGGATCTTTTTTCAATAGCCAGAGTCTGGAATCCCATTCTAAAGCTGTTCAAAAGAGCAGCGATGGTTGTTGGACCAGTAATCACAATATGATATTTCTTTCTTAACTCATCCGCTAAACCATCAATCCTTAAAGCTTCAGCATATAGCCCTTCTGATGGCAAAAACATAATTGCAAAATCTGTTGTATGTGGAGGGTCGATATATTTTTCACTAATATCTTTTGCGGATCCCTTGAGCCTGGTAGCTATTGCTTTCACACTCTCCTCAATTGCCTTCAAATCTCCAGCTTGACTTGCATCAACTAGTCGAGAGTAATCAGAGGTTGGATACTTTGCATCGATTGGTAGTAGTACTTTCTCTGATCCTGTTCCAGGCAGAATAACCGCAAACTCAACAATTGCATTTGAGCCCTCTTTGGTTTTTACATTCTTCATGTACTGGCCAGGAGCCATCATATCTTCAAGAATTGCTTCTAGCTTTACCTCTCCAAACCCACCCCGGTCTTTTACATTTGTCATCACTTTTTTCAAGTCGCCAACATCTGATGCTAACTTGGTCATAGCACCGATTCCCTCATACACCCTTTCAAGCTGTTCTGTGACAGTTTTAAAGGACTTGCCTAACCTCTCTTCCAATGTCTTATGCAACTTTTCATCAACAGTCTCGCGCATCTGATCCAGTTTTTTCTCATTACCTTCACGAATATCCTTCAACTGCGTACCGATAGTTTCAGTTAGCCCTTTGACAGATTCTGTAATTGCCTTGAAAGAACCAGTCTGTTGATCAAGCAATTCAGTTCTGGTTGCTCTTGATTCTTCTGTGGCGTCTTTTCTAAATTGGCGCAGTTCGTCCCTGACCTCTTTAGCCTCACTTGTTCCAGCAGATTTACTACTTTTCAAAAGCAGCATAATCTGCAATGCAATTACAATCACAATCCCGATAATCAGATACGTCATTGTCTACCTTCTTTC
>CAYTFE010000032.1:0-21909 GCA_964437115.1 uncultured Fibrobacteraceae bacterium
TTCATGGAGAAGTGTCCTGACAACACTCACTTCATGGTCATGTCAGACCACGGCGAACTGTTTGGTGAAGACGGGTACTTTGGTCATGGACCAATTTTCCACGAAAAAGTTTTTGAAGTGTTTTTCCTTGAAGGAAAACTAAAGTAACAGGAGGGCAAAATGCCTAAAATTAATCGATATGTAGATATCGACACAGTAGAACGCGAAGCAAAAAAAGATTACATCGACCGTCACTCACCATTTATCACTTGCGCCGACAGTGCAACTGCCGGTGAGGCTTTTGCAGTGACTGTAAAAGTTGGTAATGAGTATAATCATCCAGATGACCTGGATCACTACATCAAATCAGTTCAACTTTACAACAAGGAAACCCTGATTGGTGAAGCCAATTTTGTAAGTGGCACACTTGGTGGTCAGGACATGAAGGGGCACGCTGAAGTGACTTTCAATATCGTTCCTGCCAAGAATATGAAGCTGACTGCAGTTGCATATTGCACCAAGCACGGGTTGTGGGAATGCGATCCGGTTGAGGTTGCTGTAGGATAGTTTTGAGTCGGAAATGAAGAAGGATTCCACGCGCGTGGAATCCTTTTTTTTACTTGTTTGAAATTAGAAGCTGAGCGTTGCCCCACTACTGACAACTCTACCCGGCATCAACACGCCAGGGATTTCCATGTAATCACGGTCAAGGGCGTTGGTACAATCTGCAAAGACACGCCAGTTGCCAGACTTGCGTGAAAGCCTGAGATCCACAACAAAAAAGTTCTCACCGTTTTCGCGTTCGCGATATCTGCTCAGCGCAGTAATTGAAAGTTTAGGTGTTAGCATTGCTGTAACTTCTGCAACAGCAAGATGTTTCGGGTTTATTGATGAGTACTTCAATTCATACAAGTCAGACATTTCAAACTCTTTATCCAGCCTGCTGTAATACACTCCAAAAGAGTGACCTTTAGGAGTTGAGTATCTGATTGTCTGACTGAAACCCTGGACATCGGCTTCAGTAATATTCATAACTTCCCAGACTTCAGATCCAGTTTCTTGAGCCCAATCAATCAGATCTTTTTCAAAGCGCTGGAACACAGTCCACGATGCAGTTAGTCTGCCACTTGTCATTTCCAGACCAGAGTCCCAGGTCCAGCCATGTTCCGGGTCGAGATCTGCAGCACCTTCGTTCGATGGGTCACTGTAATAGAGTTCGGTAAATGATGGTGTCCGGAAAACAGTTCCAGCTGAAGACTTCAGAGCCCATCTGTCATTGAGGTTATATCTGAGTGCACCACTGTGCGAAAGTTCTGATGTGTACTCTTCCCTGCCATCAACACGAGAGCCAACATTCCACTGCAACCTGCCATTAACTTTTGCAAGTTCAGAAGAGAACGATGCACTTCTGCGCATGTGATCACCAAGAGCAGGTCCAGCAACTCCGGCACGAATTCCCTGACTCTCAATTTCTTCATATACAGCATCCATACCAAATGAAGCAGTCATTGTTTTACTTAAATCATAGAGACCGATCAGCTCTGCCCCAGCTCTGCGTGTGACATGATTATTTGTATAGATACCCGGATCACTCTCAAATAAAACAAATCTGTCACTATGCCTGCGCAGATGAACTCTTGGTTCCAGAATAAATTTGCCGATGTTTTTCCGGTATTTGGCATACATAAATGCAGATTCTGTCTGCTCGCGCGATGGGTATGGTGCATAAAAATCGATGGCTGCAAAATCACGTTCGCTATAGCCACCAAAAACATCCAGCTCACCAAAAACTGAGTGAGCAGTAACACTGGTATTGTTGCAATCAGTATTTGGACGATCGCCATCGGTGCGGAAATTTTCAACTGAGAGACGAGTATGATTTGAGGAGATAGATGAAGCAAATCCACGAGTGTTGTTGTCACCAACAAAAGCAGTCAACTTGCCACCTGTTCCTGGCCTCACTGTTGCAATATTTACGGTGCCACCAAAGGCAGTGGCTCCATAAAGAGAAGAACCGTGGCCCCGCAGAAGCTCCAGTCTGCGCACATCAACTGTTCCCAGAGGTAAATTCATATTGTGGTGACCAGTTTGTGAATCACCAAAATCGATGCCATCTACCAGCACCTGTACTTGCTCAAAAGTTGAGCCTCGCACTGAGAGATCTGACTGTACTCCGTACTGTTGTCTTTGATTGACTTCAATTTCCGGCATCGATGCCAGCAGTTCTGCAACTGATCGAGCTGGAGTAACTTCAATATCAACAGGATCAATCACAGCTACCGAGCGTACTATCCCCGGCATTGCCACTGGCACTCTGGAACCAACAACTGTGATCTGGCCAGTAAGGGTAATTGTATCACCATCGACCACAAAGAAATTAGGGTTTGCAAATACAGTTGAGCAGAGAATAACTAATAGAAACAAGCTGTTGCGTATCATCGAAACTACCTCACAATTAAGCAGTTAGGGTTTGTTGTATGGCAAAATCTAGCTACTGAATTACTGCTGTCAAAGCAAAAAGACGGAGCCTGAGGCCCCGTCTTTTAAGATATTGAAATCAGCTGAATTACGCTGCTTTTTTCTTCCGCTCAGGCGACGCATTCCAGACTCGGAACGCAAAGAACAAGCCGATTGCCGCAATCGGAACCATTGCAATTGGCCAGGCTTTCCAATTGGCAGGGTCTAGAGCAGGTCCAATAAGATCACCAGCTTCATTCAATTTTTCATGTGGCAACACGATTGCATAAGTTAACGACATCACTGCAGTACCCAGGTAAACAAAACCATCGATAATACCAACAGCGATACCAACATTTTTGCGCCCACCAAAGTCCATACTTGCAGTTCCTGAAAGCATGCCGTGAACACCAATTACTGCCATCGACATAAATAAAACCAGCCAGCTGACCGCGGAAGTTTTATAAGTGAATACCAGAATTATTGAACAGACCAGCATCAAGCCGTAAAGCAGAGCAGCAACCGGGCCTCGGCGGGATTTAAAAACATGATCACTGATTGTTCCAGCAAACACACCACCAAGAATACCTGCGCAGCAAAGCAGAAGTCCCCAATTGTCGTAAACGAAGCTTGATTTCAGGCCGAGTATTGCGTCGGTCTGTTTTGCAAAAGTTCTGTACCATTGCATGATTGCTTGTCGCAGGAAGCCACTGCAAAACTCAACCAGAGCAATAGTTATGATTACTGGATTGCGGAGCATCAGCTTGAATACTGAGAGTGCGCCAAGTTGTGGGCCGTCGTCACCTGAAGAGGCATCGGCAGTGTCAAAGTCTTTCTGACCAGCTTCACCAGGAGAGTTCTGAACAATGAAATAATCCAGTACCCAGAAAATGCCGAGCATGATTGTTGGGACAAAGAATACCCAGACAAGTCCAACGCCGTTGAGGATTTTATAACCCCAATCAAATGCGAAATAGATACCCAAAGAAATCAGGATACCAAATATTGCACCAAACACTCCTCTTTCACGAACATGGAACCAGGAAGCATTTACTTTGACAATTGCTACTGCACCAAAACTCTGGAAGTACATATTGATTGAGTAAAGAATAGAGAACAATGCAACAAAGTTGGATGCAATTTCCTTATGAAACATTCCGTTATTCAACAATGACAATGAAGCAAGTCCCATCAAAAGGTTTGCAACCAATGCACCTGCTGAACCAACCAGAATTGAGAACCTGCCACCATATTTATCTGTAAGTGGGCCGTTAATCAGGAAAGAAAAACCGTAGACAATAGTTCCCCACATGAAAATCATGCCGAAATCTGCATTGCCCATAAGAGGGACACTGTCGGCACCCTGCATTTCTTCAAAAGCAAACTTGCTGACTTTCAGATTATATCTGCCCATATAGAGAAAGGCGTAGGTCAGACCAAGTGGAAGCCAGTTCATTATCCGACGACGACGAAACGCATCGTTGTGTCCGACATCGATTTTAGGCAGTCGCCTGATAACAAAAGTTACAACTGCGAGCAGTATTAAAATTGGGGCGAAATTACTTAACCAGACTGGCATTTTATCTCCTCTGCTGTTCAGTTTGAAAGTCAGACAATGGTAGCCTAACTGGCCGAACTGTGCCAGACAAAAACATTGCTGTTCTTGCCGCCTGCGTCCTAATAGAGTAATTTTAGAGGATGAACACAAGTAACAGATTACCAACTTCAACTGACCTGATGCAGATTTTCTGGGCTGTTATCGATCGATGGCATGAACAGGAGTCGACATTGGTTGATCTTGATACTGCCGAACAGGTCCTGACACTGCGGTTTAGCAACTGGGGTGCACTTGTTGAGCATATTCAGCTTATCAACACGTATCAGTGGCATATGGAAGACAGAAGCAGAACTGATGCAAATGACAAGACTTTGGCTGAAGTAAAACGAGCTATCGACAATTCAAACAGCCGTCGGATAAAAGCTATTGAAAATTTGGATGCTTATTTACTGAAAGCTTTGAAGGATGTTGGCCTGCCTGTTTCAAGTGCCCCGCTGCACTCGGAATCACCTGCGTTAATTATCGACAGAATGACTATCCTGGCTTTGAAAATCTATCATTTGAAAAATGAGCTGGCAGATGTTGTCGGCACAATAAATGAGGATTTTATAAACATTCAGCTGTTGAATATTACAGAGCAATTTGAGGATCTTGCAAATTGTCTGGACAGACTATTTGAAGACATCTCTGCAGGAAGAACCAGCATTAAAATGTATCGGCAAATTAAGATTTACGATAAAGAGCTATCGGACTAGCATAACTTTTTTGCGAACTGCTGAATTATTACTTCTACCTTCTACAATGTAAGTACCCGATGCTACAGGCTGGCCATTGCTATTTTTGCCATTCCAGAAAACTGAGCCTTCAGAAGTAAATCCATTGTAAAGTTCCGCAACAATCTCACCGGCTGAGCTGTAAACAGTCACAGCAAGCTGCCCAGGGTCAGCCATTTCAAAACTGATTTCCACGCGAGGATTGAAGGGATTTGGTACGCAATTCAGAGTTATAATTTCTGTAGATGGAACTACTCCAACCGGGTCTACCGGAAATACTTGTACGCCAGCCCCGCCTAGCCACTGGTCCACACCTTCGCAATCAACTGCCGATGACATTGGCGCTGCGCCAAGAGTAAAACTCTGACTTGGTTCATAGATCCAGTCAAAAGTCAGGGTAGCCAGAACAATGAAATTGCCTGGAGGCAAGCACTCGGGAGCAGTTGAAGTGACACCCATTATTGTATCACCAGTATGTTGTAATTCAGGATTGTAGTCTACCAGCACAGCCTGTGCCGGAGTGACACCTCAGCAGCCGGCAAGAACTGCCCAGGTCACCTCCGAAAACCCATATGGGTATGGAGCGAAAGAATCGGTACCAAGCATCAATGCATAGAGCACAAATTGCTCACCATAGACAACATCAATTCTGCCGTCAAAATGGTCTGGTGCAGCTGAAAAAACCAGTTGCGAATAGTCTTGGGCAAAGGCGCAACTTGCAGCCAGTAGTACAATAGTTATTAGAAACAGATGCCTGATCATGTGTTCTCCAAAGTTGAATGATCTGCTTAATTAACTTAATATTTCAACAGCCCGCAACCTTGCGCGCGACAAATCTGCTGAAGTTGTAACCTTCCAGTTACCTTCTTCCCCCTCAACCAGATGTGGAATCACGTCATTTGCTGCCATCAGACTGCCATCGTCACTATATGACTTGTCAGATTCTGCTGCTGATTTGTGTGCTGAATAAAACGGTTCCCACTTAAAAAGCTGAGGAGTCTGAACGGCTCTGAGCTGGGACCTGTTCAGATAATCAACTTTATTGTCGATGACCTGAATTGTTGTATCTGGAACTGTTATTCCAGGAACTGCAGCACCACATTCCGATGCCTTTTCTACCAGCTTCTCAAACAACTCAACCGTTGCAAAAGGTCTAGCTGCATCGTGAACTGCCACCAGATCATCTGGCTCTGCATCAATCAGCTGAAGGGCATTCCAGGTTGAACCGGTGCGCGTTTCTCCTGCTGGAGCGAGTTTGATTTCATAAGGAAGTTCAGACTTGAGCAGTTCATAATATGCTGAAGAAGCAACTACAGTAGTTGAAACTACATTACCGGACTTACTGAATTCATCGATGCTCCACTGTAAAACCATTCTGCTGTCCAGCCGTTGATACTGCTTTGGTCTTTCAGACTCGCTTGTTCTGGCACGACTTCCTGATCCGCCAGCTAAAATAACGAGATGAACTCTCATGCCTGCCCCCTTGAAGACTTGCTTAATGCAGCCTCAATTGCCAGTCCAACAGTTTCTGCTGAGACGAGCTGTAATCCTTGAATTGTTTTCCGACTGTCCTTGGCCCCAATCACAACCTTCATCCCGTGATGAGCTGCTTCCTTGGCCCGACCATTCTGGTCATTAACCCTGCGCACTGCGCCAGTCAAACCAACTTCACCTAAAACCAGAGTGTCATTAGGGATCGGAATCTCTCTCAGCGACGATGCCATTGCTACCAGAATCGCCAGATCTGCACCTGGGTCATCAAGTTTTGCACCGCCAGCAACTTTCACAAAAATATCGCACCCACCAAGGTCAACGCCAGCCCGTTTTTCAAGAATCGCTGCCAGCAGAGCTACTCGTTTGTTATCGATACCCTGGACAACTCTCTGTGGAGTTCCATATCTCGATGGCGAAACAAGCGCTTGCACTTCAACCAGAAACACTCTCGAGCCGTTGCGCACCGCAGTTACACATGAGCCAGGTTCTCCACCCTGTCGTTGGCTTAAAAATAGAGCACCAGCTTCTGAAACAGGAATCAAACCGTTGTTGCACATTTCCATAATTGCCAGTTCGCCAGTTGCGCCAAACCTGTTTTTAACCGCTCTGACCATCCGGATTGGCCCACCACCGTCACCCTCAAAATAGAGAACAGTATCAACCATATGCTCAAGTATTTTTGGTCCGGCAATTGTGCCACTTTTTGTAACATGACCAACCAGAAAGATTGGACAATTAGATGTGCGAGCAAAATCTGAAAGAACGCCACCGCAGTATCGGATTTGACCAACAGAGCCTGGATGTGCATCAATATTTTCAGAGTGCATTGTCTGAATGGAATCGCAGATCATTACTGCAGGACCGGGGTTTACTGCCCTGTCGTTGTAAAGCAATTCAAGAACAGGCTCAAGACGACATTGATCAATTATATGAAAGCCCTCGTCTTCTTTGGGATTAAAACCGAGCCTCTCGGCACGCATTTTTATCTGCGATGGGGACTCTTCTCCCGCTACATACAAAACACGCACGCCCTGTTTTGCCCATTGCAATGCCAAACCGGTCAACAGCGTAGATTTTCCGACACCAGGCTCACCACCAAGCAGATTGACAGATCCTATTACCAGTCCGCCACCAAGCACTCGTGAGATTTCTTCAGGCTCAACTATTAATCGATTATGACTTGCAGACTCAATTCTGGACAGAGGTTGAGCTTCAATATGTTGATGTGATTCAGTTGGACGAGTAGCAGAGTAACCACCACTCTTGCCAGCTTTCCCTTTTGCAGGGATCTTCATTTCCTGAAATGAGTTCCACTCCTTGCATCCAGGGCACTGTCCCATCCATTTCAGTTCTTCGTGACCACAATTCCCACACACAAACAGACCAGAGCTTTTAGCCATGACCGACACCTTTCACTAATCAATGTATTGGGAGAATAACAGCTGTCGCCCGCCGGGTAAAGCAGACGACAGCATTTGAGGTATTTATTTTAGCGAGCGAGCATTATTTTCCGATTGAAACTCTGCTCACCAGCTTTCAACCTGCAGAAATATGCTCCACTGGAAACTGTTTTTCCTGAGTCGTCTCTGCCGTCCCATGTAACTGCGTGTCTACCAACTGGATACTGTAATCCGGAAAGCAGGTGCTTTACAGCTCTACCACGCATATCAAAAATAATCAGCTCAGGAGCAGCAGTTCTGGCCAAATCAAACATGATTTCAGTTCGTGGGTTGAACGGGTTTGGCACATTTGGTAACAGGCTTGTAACGCCGGTCCAGTTTTCCGGGACATCGGAAACAGGACATATTGGAACTTCAATATGCAATCCCCAACTGTTCAAAAATCCTGTGTCAGAACCAACATTATCTGAAACCCAGAGGGTCCAGTCACCATGTATCTGTTCATTCATGAAGTCGTTCAGACTTCCTGGCCCTTCAACAACCAGGGTTTCAGGATAGTTACCCAAGATATCATCAGCTGATCCGCCTGACCGATTATGCAATCTTACTGTTGTTCCGGAAGGAGAAGTCAGCTCTACAACCAGATCGCCTCGCCAGGTGTGAACGATATCGATATCAAGTGTTATGCCAGAAAGAGTATCCTGCTCACCAACATTGATAACAGATGTTATACCTGTTGGATTGTTGTCAGGAATAGCGATTTGCTCAGTATTCACATATTCATAAATTAAAACTTCAGACATGTGGAAGCTTACATATTCAGTTTGACCGTCAACCAGAGTTATCTCTGTTATCTGTGTAGCGTAACCCTCCTTTGACACCGTCATTGTATATGTACCAGAGTAAAGATCATTAAATGAAAACACACCATCCTGATCTGTATAGGTAGTCAGATTGCCCAGAGTAACCATTGTGTCAGGTAGTGGAAGAATGGCACAAGAACCGGTATAGACATCTCCCTGAACTGAACAGGTTGGAGGAGTTTCGGCAGCCATCAAGAATGCACCAGTGTTTACAACCAGATTACGAGGTGCATCAACATCAATCAGTGCTGCCAGGTTGAAAGTAAAGAATACAATTTGTGCCGATTGAGGAGCTGGGTTGTCATCATAAACAATTATACCGCCATCGCCGGTATAACCGGAAGTTTCCATAACGATATAAGCATCGGCAGCAGGTAAACAGGCATCTTCATCACCATAGCCAACATAATTCAATGCCAGGGTGGTTGGGATATCATTGGGTTGATTCAGAATAGCGTGATCACCCTGGCCAGATGCTGTCTGCAGGTCACCGGCCAAATCGGCATCCCAATCGGTAATATGCAGGACAATGTCCCTGAAGTCCGGATAACCTGGAGATGAATCGGCATCATAACCAATCTCACCACCTTCAATTAGCAGCTTGCCGCCACCTGTGACCCAATCCTGGACCATGATACGTACCGGTTCAGAAGCAATAGGCGCGGTGTTATTTCCAGATGAGAAAACAGCAAAGTTGATGCCGGTGAAATCATCTACAGTTAAACTTGATGAAGCAACAAGAGTTGAGACATAACCTGCATCATTGAGCCAGCCATTTATATCCGATGCAGATGTTCGTGAGCTGGGAGGCTCATCCATCAACTGCTTGTGCTCATCGTACTTTATATCCTTCAAGCCAGTTGAGGAGTCATCAATGACCAAAACGATTCCAAGTGCATCCACTATTTCAAAACTGTGTGGTCCATCGGAAGATATATTGGGAATTGCTGCAACATCAGTTGCAACAATCAGGTAATCGAACACGTCGCCAAACTGCAATACACCTGCATCGACAGGAAAGGGAGCGCTCCAATTATCACCATTTGCAACCAGCGCAAAGTCAGTTTGCGCAGCACCGTTCAATGACCAATAAACCATCACATCGGCAACACCAATGTTGTCTGTTACGTCAGCGCTGACAACAGTAGGCCAGGTAATCAATGGGGCATCAACAATTGGTGCATGAACAATTACAGGCAGATTTTCATCAGGGCCAACGTGGAAAGTAAATGGAGCAGTATCACCTGCTTCAGGTAGCGTTGTAACAAAACCATCGGTTGTTCCAGCTTGAATGTAATATGAGACATCAGTTCCGGCAGCTTGTGCAGGGATATCAGCAGTGAAACTGTCACCACCAGCGTTGGTCAAGGCTACTTCATTCCAACTACTGTCTGTCTGCCAGAACAATATCAGTGTTGAAGGTTCAAGTCCGTTGCCGGCTATTATTTCACAATCGACTGCATAAGGAGAAGCTGTATTTTCAGTATCGGTCAGTGGAGTGTGAGTGATTTTAGCATCCCAATAGTGAGCTGCATCATAAGCATTCAGAATTCCCCAACCGTAATTATTATCCGGTGTGTCAGGCTGACTTGCAGTCATACGCATTGCTTCGCGAACCTGCATTGGAGTCAAGTCTGGCATTCTGGAAAGAACCAGCGATGCAACTCCAGCACTCAGCGGTCCTGAAAACGATGTACCACTTGCACTGGTATAACTTGTGTCATTATCTGGAGAACACACATGGTTTCCAGCGCCAAGAGCACAAACATCCGGCTTGATTCTGCCATCATAACTTGGTCCTGGAGATGAGAAATATGTGTATGAACCATCAGTACTGACTGCACCAACTGCAATCACACTGTCACCATCGGCAGGTGCAATTATGTGACTGAAACTTGAACCACGCTGGTTACCAGCAGAGTTTACAACTACAATTCCACGACCAACTGCAAGGTCGGCAGCAATTGTACAAATTGCAGTATTACCATCAAGATCTTCGAAAGTGTACCAATCGTAGTAACCAAGAGAACTGGATACCACTTCGACACCAAAACTGTCCAACCACTCAATACCGGCTACCCAGTTATCTTCTTCAATTTGGTACTCGTCGGCAATGTCTTCTGTTTTTGCGAGTACAACTTCCACATCAAATGCTGGCCCAACCAGACTACCTGGCATATTACCCATCACAGTTGACATCGTCATTGTACCGTGATTGTGTGCGCCAGCTGGATCACCAGCTTCATCTTCAACAACTGCGTCATCATTAACAAAGTCCCACCTGTCAATTACAGTTGCAACCGATAAACATTCATGAGTTGTCTTAAAGCCCGAGTCCAGCATACCAAGCAGAATACCCTGCCCAGTTACGCCTTCTTCGTGAAGTGGTGGTACATTAATCTGCTCAAGTGATGCTTGAGTTCCACCGTAATCGATATCCCATCTTCTACTGTCGAGGCTCTGTTGAGCAGGGACAGATTCCAGAGTTGGTCGGACAAAACGAACAACCAGCTCCAGATCTGTTACAAACGACAACTCTGCATTCTGGTATATCTCAGCCGGAGTCATGTTATAACTTGCTGCATTCAGCCACTTACTTTGTCTACGAAGCTCGCCGTCTACAGCAGTTACGTATTCCTGTTTTACTGGTAAATCGGTATAATCAACAAGCCTGCCACTTGTAAAAACTTTGGCACGTCGTCTTACAGCTCGTGGAGTGAGCTCTGCTTCTGCCTTGTCCAGCGCAGCTTCAAGGTTGGATCCTTTATCTGCAAACCTTACCCACACAGGTATAGTACCATCTTCGGCGCGCAGATAATGTGAAGTGTCGTCCATTACTTTTTGCAATGATGGAGAAATTCCGGCAAATGCGATTACCGGTAATAGCAACATGAGAAAAACGGGCAGTACTTTGCGAAAAAGCATTATGACTCCAGTCAGGTATGTAAAATGTGTTTCATCTCCGGATTTGGCGGGGAATCCATAGTAATGATAGCATATTTTGCCGGTTTTGTGTAAGTTCTGAGCATGGGAAAAGAAATTAAAATTGGATTAGCTCTGGGAAGCGGTGGTGCACGAGGTGTGTCACATGCTGGTGTTCTGGTTGCACTTGAAGAAGCTGGCCTTATTCCAGACCTGATTGTTGGGACCAGCATAGGTGCAGTTGCTGGTGCAACTTATGCTGAAGATCCCAATGCCAAACGTTGCTATCAAAAAGTTTTGAGCTTTACCAGGGACAAAGATTTTTTATCGACCTGGGAGCCGTTTATTCCCGATAATAATGGTGATAATGTTTTTCAGGAACTTTATGGTGCAGCTACAAAAAAAATGGCTACAATCAAAACCATGATTAAACCTGCTCTTACCAATGCAGATACTTTGAATCGGCCAATGGGAATACTGCTCCGTTCCAGAGATTTTTCAGAACTTAAAATTAAGTTTGCTGCTGTTTCAATAGACCTCATATCTGGTGCCAGACATGTCACAACTGAAGGGCCTCTGCTTGATGCAGTTTACGGTAGTGCTGCAATTCCCGGAGTCTTTCCTCCACTGGAAAAAGATGGAAAACTGTTGATTGATGGTGGAGCACCCTATCGAGTACCGGTTGAAATTTGCAAGCAGATGGGCGCCGACATAGTAATCGCAGTCAATATTCCATCTTACGCCCCAGAGAAAACAGAATATGGATCAGGAGTCGATATAATTTTGCGTAGCGATGCAATTGCTCGTGAAAAACTCAATGAAATTATTATTGAAACTGCCGATGTTGTAATCACGCCAGCAGTTTCCAGATACCACTGGGCTGACTTCCGCAATGCCGAGCTGTGCTACGAAGAAGGAAAATACGCTACTGAGCAGGCTATCCCGCAGCTACTGGATGCCATAAAAAAACGTCGCAGCCATTCATATAAAATACGAAACTGGCTGCAACGTAAACTGTCCTGAGCAATCTCTACATCGGTGAAAAGCCCTGGTCCGACCAGTATTCATCCTGCATGAATTTCTCAAGTTCCATTAACTGTGCCAGATGGCCTTCTTCCCATTCTGCAAGCCAAGTGAAAAGTTGTTTCAAATCTGCATCATCAACAAGAGCAGCTTGTTCCTTATAATATGCAATCGCCTTGTTTTCCAGGTCGCAGCCAATACCAACTACTGCCAGTTCAAATTTGCCACGGCCCAGTGATTTGCGAAATTTGTCATCGATAACAGTACCTGCACCATGATCAACTTCACCAGGTTTAACTTCCGACAAATCCAGCCTGCCACTTTCTTGAAGATGTTTGTACTGAGTCTGCAGGATTTCAACATGTTCATCTTCATCTTTTGCCAATTGATCAAACATCAATTTGGCTGCTACATTTTCAGTAGTTGCAGCGGCATGTGAATACAGTTGTTGACCTTTAACTTCGGTCATAATTGCATTGCGAAGTGCAAGTATCATCTGTTCTTTGTTACTCATCATTTTCTCCTGTGTAAGTCATAAAATCACATCAAAACAGACTGATGTGGAAGTACCTTTTTGGTCGAGCCTTCATGTCGGCAATCAAATCCTGAACCATCCTAATGGTTGTATCTGCCTCTGAATAAAAGGTCTCATCGTGTAACAATTTACCTAGTGAGCCTTCACCGCTCTCCATTTTATTGACAACTTTGGCAAGCGATGCTGTTACGTCGGTCAACAGTATAGTCAAAGTATCAGTTTTGGCAAAAGTTCTATCTGCCCCTGCTATTGCAGAGCCAAGTTTATCATCGCCAACCAGCATATTTATCTTTTCGACCGAGTTTTTCAGGTCAACTACCATCTGTTGTAGTCCAGGTGAAACATCATCAACAAGAGTGCCTATTTTTGTTGCTGCATCATGACTGGCATCCATTGTCTCAACCAGTTTTCCCTGATCGCGCAACTCTTTTACCAGCGCTCTGATCTCTTTTGTAAGCTCCTGTGCATCATCAAGTGCAATGGCACCAGTTGACATCATCGCAGTCATATCTGCATCCACTACACCTTTAAAAGTATGATTGTTTTCAATTGAAGCACCCATACCTGGATCTATTTCGATCAGTTTTTCACCAACGATACCTACAGTTTGAAGCCGTATTTCAGCATCGTCGCGCAAGTCTGCATCACCATGAATGGCAAGTACTACAAGAACACCATCTTCAGAAAAATCGAGTGATTTAACAGCACCCATTCTGATACCACGTACCTGGACGCGATCATGAACCTGAAGACCTCCAACACCATTGAACATGACACTATAACTGGTTTCTCCGGAGCCAACATTGACCTGTTTCAACCAGATAAGACCGACAATAAGAACAATGAAAGAGACAATAACTGTAATGCCTACCTGAAGTTCACGCTTGCTGTTCATAACTTCCTCGCTTGCCTAAAAAACCGACAGTGGCCCGGAGGCACTGCCGTTGATAAACTGCCTTACTGCAGGGTGACTTGTCTCCCTGATTGTACTTATTTCTTCCGAGTGTATTATTTTTCCGCCGCTGAGCATTGCAATCCTGTCACCAATTTTGAACGCACTTTCCATGTCGTGAGTAACAACAATCGATGTAACATTCAGCTCATTCTGAAGTTTCAGAATCAAATCATTAATTGCATCTGCTGTGATTGGATCCAGTCCGGTAGTTGGTTCATCATAAAGAATATATTCAGGTTTCATAGCGATAGCTCTTGCCAGACCGGCACGCTTTTTCATGCCACCAGAAAGCTCGCTTGGCAGTTTGTTTTCAACACCGCTGAGCCCTACCATCGCCAGGCACTCACATGCCCGATCATTAATTTCAGTATCAGTTATGTTAAAATGTTCAAGTAATCCCAAGCCAACATTTTCACATATTGTCATCGAATCAAACAGGGCTGCACCCTGGAACAACATGCCAAATTGTTTGCGGAGCTCATAAAGCTCTCCATGACCCATTGCGGTCATTTCCTGACCATCGATCCATACTTTTCCAGAATCTGGCGTCAACAGTTTCACAATATGCTTCAGCAGAACCGATTTTCCTTCACCACTTCTACCAACAATCACAACCGTTTCACCACGATTGATTACAAAATCCAACTCATCGAGAATTTTTTTATTCTGGAATGTTTTGCAGACTGACTGCATCACAATACCGCTTGTTGCCGATGGGTCAGCAACAGAGAAATCTGGCATTGGGAAGCTGTCTTCAGTCATTATCCAAACACCAATTGAAAGAGGAATGTTGCCAGGAAATAATCTGCAATCAAAACGGACAGGCAAGTTCCAACAACTGCCATCATTGTTGCCTGCCCTACACCTTCAGCGCCACCTCTGGTATTAATTCCAAAGTAGATACCGCTCATACCTATGATGCCACCAAAGAAAACTGATTTAATCAAACCACTGAACAGATCAGAGGATTTGAATAGCATGAACAGACCTTCATTGAAGGTGCTGACAGTTACATCGAGAGTCAGAACCGATACTGCAAAGCCGCTGAAAACTGCGAAGAAGTCAGCAAAAACTGTTGCAACAGGAAGCATCAGAAGTGTGGCCAGAAAACGAGGTAATGCAAGATAGCGAATTGGATCAATAGCAAGCATTTCCAGGGCATCGATCTGTTCTGTAACCTTCATTGTCCCAAGTTCAGCAGCATAGCTTGCACAAACTCTGCCTCCAACAACCAGAGCAACAATCACAGGTCCAAGTTCAATAAATATTGAACGAGATACACCAGAGCCGAGAAATTTCATCGGCACATACCCTTCCATCTGGTATACGCCCTGAACAGCAGTCACAGCACCAATAAAAATGGAAGTTGTTATCACAAGAGGCATCGAACCGATCAACACAACATGCATCTGCTCCAAAATCTCGCGACGCATTTTCCAGCTATATGGAATTTGCTTAAAGATAGCAACAAGCAGCAACCACCCTGTGCCCACTGTGACAAAGGAGTCGAGTACTTTTGTTCCTGTGTTTTGTGCAATCGATTTCATAGGCTCAAGTATAAGTTCCGATTGGAGTTGTGTCTACTACATCTGGCATATCCCCCTAATTTGTGGTACAATCATTACCTGACACCAACCGAGGAAACGCCATGAGACATTTATTGTTCGTTGCAATGCTGTTTATTGCAAGCTCTTCATTTGCACATATCGATCCGGATGATTCCCGCTACGAAAACACGCTTGCTAAAGATTTTATCATGGATGCTCCGTGGCGAGTGATTGATGCAAATACTCCAATTCCAGTTACAATCATTATTAAAGACTGCGATGTTGATGATGTTCGCGAACTGCACTGGATCCGCATCTGGGATGAGTCCAACGGCAACACTATTCTTTGGGATCATGACTTCAACGATGAAGAAATCGGCAATAACTCCAGTGAACACAACTACTGGACATACATCACAAAAGTAACTGAAGGTCACCCTTCCTTGCCAAATGGAACAGCGCTGACTCCAGCAAATCTTGGTTACTCTGTTGGCGATGACATCAGATTGAAAGTCAGCATTTACTATCGGGATGATTGGTTCAATTACACTGAAACCCGTCACATAAGAATCAATGTTGGCAGCGGTGAATTCCCGTGGGCCGACAACTGGTTTGGTGGAGATATCCATTACCACACAATGTACACCAACAATATATACGAGTATGGTGCACCACTGCCCGCAGTAAAACAGACTGCAATTGCGATGGGCTTAAACTGGCTGACTGCCACTGACCACTCCTGCGACCTTGATGAAACCGGTGACGGCACATATTCCTATGCAACTCAACAATGGGAATACACTTTGCAGGATGTTGGTGGAACTTTCACTGAGTATCGAGATATTGCAGCTCAAGGTTCATCCTGGGGTGGACTTGGTGCTGACGTTGCCGATCTGGACTGCCCGGAGTTCCGATTATACAGAGCAGTTGAACTGAATGTTGGCTCTGTAGAATCTGGAACTTATGGAAAGACCTTGCACTGTCTTGTTTATAACGATGATTACATCCATTCCCCTGACAGTGGTGCTCCAGGCGAAAGACCAATTTCACCCGATCTGCTAACAGCTATGGATCTGATCAGCGGCAACGGTTTTGCATATTGCGCTCATCCACTATCTGATTTGTCGGCAGAATTCCTGGGATTTGATTTTGGTTCCAACGGAATGCCTTGGGGTACTTACAATCTGACTCAGGCGTTGACCAAAGAACCGTTCCGTGGCTTCCAGATTTTTAACACCAGGAGCACAGTTACATCGCTTGACCAGAACAATCCGTGGGGTGATTTCGATGCTGGCGTAGTTGCTGACAATCCTTATCCAAACGAACTCCTTGCTGGTGTAGATGTGTGGGATAATTTTATCGCGACTGACATTGCATCTGGCAATCCCCGAAAACTTTTCATGTCCGGTGGCAGCGACGCTCACGGTGACTTCAATTACTCCACCCACATGAACCTTGACGACTACGCAGAAGACAACGCTATCGGAAAAGTTCAGACAGTAGCATTTGTACCTGGCAACTGGACAGCTACCAACTTGCCTCCAGTTGAGGACTTGCTTGCTTCATATCGCAATGGCCACACCATCTCTACAGATGGACCTTTTCTGGAAATCGGTATTGATACCAACAATGATTTCGACTGGTACGATGAAGCTGACCTGATGATTGGCGACGATGGCTCTCTGCCTACAGACACTAACGCGACTCTGCATCTGCGATGGGCTTCATTGCCTGAGTTCGGACAAATTGAGTTAATCAGATTGCTGGCAATTGATGCGACAGGAACATCGGAACTGTTAGCACTTTATCCAGATGAGCTGTATGAAGGTGAACATTCCACTACGCTTTCAGAATACAATTTTGACGGCTGGGTTGCTTTACGGGCAGAGCTTCTGACTGCTGACGGACATGCTGGACATCGTGCATTTACTAATCCTATCTGGGTTAACTTTACTGAACAAATTTCAGGCATTAACAACACCTTGCCTGTTTTGCCAAATCAAATTTTGAATGTTCCAAACCCGTTCAACCCAAGAACTGAGATTCGATTTGGACTGCCAGCTGACACATCGGTCACATTGCAGATCTTCAACATCCAGGGTGGACTTGTGCGTGAACTGATAACAAATCAGCAGTTTGCAAGTGGCGACCATACTTCAATCTGGGACGGCAGAGATAGTGGTGGAACATCAATGCCATCAGGTAGTTATCACTACAGATTGACAACTGGTTTAGGGGTTTTGAATGGAAAGATGAGTCTGGTTAAATAGAATCCAGGTATCCCAACATCCCCTCAAGGGTGTTGCGGAAAAACTCACGTTCACGCACTTGCAGATCCTTGTCCAGATCATTAAATGGTGACAACAAAGGATCTTTCTCAATCAAAAGCTGCAAAGCTTCTTCCTGCAATTCAGCTGACCAAGTGTAATTGGTAAAAGCATTGCTTAAATGCTCAACCCAATTCATGTGTTGATCTCTGGCAAGCTCAAGAATTTCCCTGCAATTTTCAGCCATTCCATAGTGAGCAAAAGCACATCTCGATGGCAAGTCCATCGCCAACAATTTATCCAGTGACTTGACTGCAACTTTCGGGAAAAATCGAGGTGGTGTAGCCGGGCGCAGATACTCTTGTCCATCAACATTTAAACGCAAACCTGCAGCTTCACCGATGAATAGAGTATCGTCAAAAATATATGATTGATGATGTGGAGCGTGACCTGGTGTGAGAATAGTTTGCAGCCCTGGAACTGAATCGGCAGGAGTGAACTTGTCTTCTGGAACAGGTTCAGGCTGACCAAACAGGTTGGCTATTTCACGCAGTACTTTCTGAGACCCCTCCCACAACCTTGCTGGGTCAACCATGTGAGTAATGGCAGGTTCAAAGCAGACAACTTTTGCTTCGGGAAATGCTTTGCAGATTGTGCCTGTACCACCAGCGTGGTCCAGGTGAATGTGAGTAAGTAAAATATAATCAATAGAGGTAACTGACTCGCGCAATTTGCTTATCAGATAATCAGCACTGCTTGTCGGACCAGGATCAACAATAAAAGTCACATCCTGTGATTGGTACAACCAGCAGGATATAAATTGTCGATAACCGGTGCGTTGCTGGTCCAGGTCAATCAGTTTGAGTTCCACTTGTTACCTCTGCAAATCACCAAAGCGGGTGAACGCCTTGTGGAAGTGCAGGTCAAAGTTACCGATTGGACCGTTACGCTGCTTACCGATGATGAAAGTGGCCTTGTTTCTGACGCTTTCATCTTCAGGTTTGTAAACCTCTTCACGATAGATAAACATTACAACATCTGCGTCCTGCTCAATCGCACCAGATTCACGCAAGTCACTAAGCATCGGTCTGTGATCTCCCCCGCGCGATTCAACTGCACGTGACAGCTGACTCAAAGCGATAACAGGAACATCCAGATCCTTGGCCATACCCTTGAGATTTCTACTGATGTTCGATATCTCCTGCTGCCTGTTTTCTGCACGTCCACCTGCGGTCATCAGCTGCAAGTAATCAATTATTATCAAACCGATGTTATGCTGTTGTTTGAGTCTGCGCGCCTTGGCTTTCATTTCCAGAATTGAAATACCACTTGTGTCATCGATAAAAATTGGCGCGTCTGACATTCTGCTGCACGCTTCAGTCAGTTTTGGCCACTGCTCGTTGGTCAAATTTCCTTTACGCAAATCATGTCCGTTAAAACCACCACTTGAACAGAGCATTCTCATTACAAGCTGCTCGCTGGCCATCTCCAGACTGAATATTGCAACCGGGACATCTTCTTTAACTGCCACGTTGTAAGCCATGTTTAACGCGAAAGCAGTTTTACCCATCGATGGACGGGCTGCCAGAATAATCATATCGGACTTCTGCAGTCCTGCAGTCATCTTGTCGAACTCTGTAAAGTGTGTACGAATACCGGTAACATCACTTTTGTTCGTGAATGCTTCATTGATACGACTGAATGTTTCAGGCACAACTTTGGCAACAGACTGAAATGCATTTGTGCTTCTGTTTTCTGCAATGGAATAAATTTTACTCTGGGCATTATCCAGAATGATGTCGGTATCTTCAGAACCGTCAAATGCATCTCTGGTAATATCGCCGGCAGTGTGAATCAGGTTTCGCAACACGGCTTTGTCATGAATTATCTTTGCGTGGTGAGCAACATTAGCGCTGGTTGCAACTGTTCCAAGCAGAGTAGCCAGAAAATCTACGCCACCCAATCGCTCAAGTTTGCCATGCTTTTCAAGCTCCTCAGCAACAGTGATACCATCTATAGCCTGATCGTTTTCATACAGCTTGCACATCACTTCGAAAACAGCACGATGCTCCATTTTATAAAAGTCATCTATCTCTACATTTTCCATCGCAATGCCAAGTGCTTCCTTGTCCAGCATGACTGCGCCAAGAACCGCACGCTCAGCATCGTCATTGAATGGAGGTAATTTATCGCCGTCGAAACTGGCTGCTATTGCGTCGCGTGATTTTCCGCTGGTAATTGTTTGGCTCAACACTAACTCCTCTGTTGCATTTTCCGATTCCAAATACCAATGTAACATAATATGGCAAAGACTTTCACACGTTTTTTAAAATACCTGTGGATAAGCTGTGGATAACATAAAAAAAATGACTGGAATCAGAATGAATCTGCATAAAACTCTTAAAAAACTGATCGATGAACCGCAGCAGCTGGTTCCATGGCGCGATGGTGTGCAAATTCCGTGGGACGACCCGGAGTTCAGCAAGCGGATGTTGGAGATTCATCTCGATCAATCTACAAACGCAGCAAGCCGATCAATCGATGTAATAGAACAGCACACAAACTGGCTTCTTGAGCAGTGTTCACTCAGACTTGGCAACATTGAGAACCTGCGAATTCTGGATGTGAGTTGTGGTCCCGGTTTGTATCTTTTCCCGTTGGCAGAAAAAGGTCACGATTGTGTAGGTTTTGATTATGCTCCCGCTCCAATTGAGTGGGCAAAAGCTGAAGCAGCGAAACGCAATCTCGATTGTGCATTCCACAAAATGGATCTCACAAAACTGACCGCTGAAGATTTGAAAACTCTTGGCGAATTCGATGTCATCACATTCTGGTTTGGTGAAATTCACACCTTCGAACCTGAAGTTACCAAAACATTTTTGAAACAACTTTCCAGCCTGCTGAAATCGGACGGCCTTTTCATTCTTGAGTACCAACACTACGACCTCTACCCCAAAGAAGATCTTCAGGAATGGCAACCGTGCGATGAGTCGGTTTTATATGACAAGCCTCACTTGTGGCTTCGTCAATATCGATGGGATGAAGATCTGCAAGCCGAGATTGCGGTGCACTGGGTCATAGATTCCGAGACAGGTGACTCCAAACGGTATGCCCAGAGCAGCAGAGCCTATCAGGACCAGGAACTGGTTGATCTGTTGTTTGAAGCTGGCTTGAGCGGTGCAGTTCTAACTCCACCAATTACCGGCGTTGATGAGCAATATGAGTTTTCGATGGTTGTGGTGCAGAAATAATTCAAGCACTGTTGTCGTGAATTATGAACTCAACTTCGCAATCTAAAACCCGAAGCAGATTTAGCACTTGATCAATTGATTTTGTATAGTTTGCCGGATTTACAAGCCGATAATATTGAGCTGGAGAAGTGCTCAGCCGTCTGATTATCTCCCTTTTTGACAAACTGGATTGGTCAATTTTTTTTAAGGCTTCACAGGTTAGATTATGCAAAAGCATGTCCCTCATATACTTTGGATCTCTGTTATAATCCAAAATAAAATCCATTAAAATTGTCCCCTCTTCACCAGACTCCAGAACATAAGTAAATCCATGATTCCCGACTTCTTCATCTACATATAACTCTATAATTTTATTATCACGCTCGGGACACGGTTGAGATTTTGAATAGGGAAACTCCCACTGCTTTTCACATCGGGTAGTAACTTCAAAACATTTTTTATGGTTATTGCCCTTTACAGTTTTGACTTTCATAACTGGCCCTCCTTTTGCAACTCATTTATTAACTTTATTATTCTTTTCGTAAAAAGCCCTGATATTACTACTCCCTCATCAAGATTCCATTTTAAGACCAGATGGCCTCTTACAAAAACATGTACATGCGCTGGCGGATGATCTCCAACAAATGTCGTAAAGACATATCCTCCCTTTCTAATCTTCACCATAGATAGCACCTCCCACGGTAACACTTGTCAAGTATTGTGGGAGATATTTACACAAAGCATAAATCGAACCAAACGCTACTTGGCTCTATTTACCTGTTTGCAAAGTTATTAGTGAATTAACTGTCAATTGTAGATGACACATTTCGTGCGAGCGTAAAACTATCTTTCAACCAACTCATCATGCAGCGCCTTAAGCTTTCGCACATCGTCCCAGCATGGTCG
>CAYTFE010000033.1:0-19873 GCA_964437115.1 uncultured Fibrobacteraceae bacterium
TACTGCAACATTTAGTGATCCTTACTGAAAACCGACAAGATTGCAACACGTTTCTGCTCAGAGTGATCTTCCCCTGTTTCCCGGACTTACTGCAGCTCTTCTTTTATTTTTTCAACTACCTTGTCTTTAGCTTTTTCGATTTCAGGCTTTGTTTTTTCTACGGCATCATCAATTGCTTCCTCAACAATTGGCTTAATTTCAATTACTGCATCTTCAACCGCATCTGAAGTTTTATTGATTGTGTCCATTGTATCTTCTGGAATTCCGCCACCATAGAAATGCATATATCCAAGCCAAATTATTGCCACAGCAACAACAATCAACGCAAGTTTGAGAAGTTTTTTAAGCAGGCTAAAAAATAAAACAAGAAGAAGAATGCCTACAACGGCCATAAGAATCGGGTTTTGCGTAATTGCGTCCATGAATCATCCCTCCAATTACCAGAACTATTTAGGTCACATATTTAGAATACCAAAAAACTGACTACTTTCAATTAATTATCACTGTTTTCTCCAGGATTCCAACATAAAAAGCATATAGTCAGGCTTGTTGCAATAAAATCAAACTTTTGTATCAATGTATATTACTTAAACCAGGGAGATGCTATGCGTTTACCAATATTTATCTTAATAGCCGTGTTGCTGTTTTCGATTTATGCAAGTGCCGCAACATACGTAATCGATTCTTCACACTCAAGTGTTTCGTTCAAGGTTAAGCACATGATGGTCAGCAAAGTCCAGGGTGTTTTCAACGATTTTTCCGGTACGCTTGAATTTGACGAGACCAACCTTAAAAACTGGTCAACAAATGCAACAATTCAAGCTGCCTCAGTTGATACAGGTGATCAAAAACGTGACGAACACTTAAAGGGTGCTGATTTCTTTGATGTTGAAGCCTTCCCTTTGATAAAATACGAATCAAAAGGCGTAGAGAAAAAAGGAGATCACTGGATTATTCATGGTGAGCTAACAATGCATGGTGCCACCAAACACATGATGTTGAAAATGGAATTCAACGGAGCAATTGACGACCCGTGGGGCAATCATAGAGCCGGCTTTACCGCAGAGGGTAAGATTGACAGAACTGAATTTGGAATCAAATACAATAGCGTATTGGACCAAGGCGGACTTGCTGTTGGCAATGATGTTTCTATTGTTCTAGAAATTGAAGCAATTCGACAGTAATATCTTTTCCGGGTGGGGATTCCTACTCCACCCGAATTGTTTTCCCGTTTATATTTTTATCTGTAACCAATTTCAAAACCGCTTCCGCAACTTCCTCTGGTGTTGGGAATTTTCCGCGGGGGGTCTCTTCTTTTTTTACATGTACATAGCCATCGGGCGGAAGTTCAGGTGAAAGCACTGCGCCCAGCGCAATGTCATTTACTCTGATTTCCGGGCCAAGCTCTTTAGCAAGAACTTCTGTCTGCCTGTGAAGTTCAAGTTTGCTGCGGCTATAAGAATTCGCGGCAATATGCAGAGCGTCTGCATCGGTAATATTAATCACCACAGAACCTGCCGGCATAGATCTGGCCAACTCAACCGGGATTAAAGAATTAATCTGAAGCTGATGCATGGCATCAGCAGTTGGAGAAGTATTAAAAATTGCTGCATTGTTTATCAACACATCAACTGGCCTGGCTTTACTCATTAAATGTTGCGCAGCCATTGAGTCAGAAAAGTCAATTCGCACAAGATCGCAAGACACACCTTTGGCGCGAATTTCATCGGCAGTCTCGTTGGCTTCAATGGTCGATGTAAAATAATGCAATACGATGTCGTAGCCAGCTTCAGCAAGAGTCAATGCAATAACTTTACCGATTCGTTTTGCTCCACCCGTAACTAGTGCTCTCATTTTTATACCTTTTTCAAAACAATAATTGTTGAGCCTTCATTTTTCGGAACAGATCTATGTGATGCAATTATATCAAGGTTGTTTTTTATCCATTCCTGAGTCATAGTTTTTAGAACAGGTTCATCTTCAGAATGCAAGCCTCTGCCATGAATAATTTCAACTTCACGAATTCCCTGCCTGCGGAAAACAGCAATTTCTCTACTAAGTTTAACTAAAGCATCCTGCCTGAATTCGCCATGTAAGTCAATAAAGTTCGGAAGTTTATTTCTACTCTGCTGCTCACCGGGATTGCGAATTGAGTTACGCATCCCCTTTCCCCTTTTACCACCGCTTCTTTTTTTCGATTTTCCCATCAATTAATCCATTCAGGAAGAACATTCATATCACAACCAAAAGCCAAGCCGCCGAGCAGATAGACCATTGTTGTAATAACGATCGCGCCTGCCAAATTCAGTGCTAATCCTGCTCTTGCCATTTCACGAATAGCAATCCGTTCTGTACCAAAAATAATTGCATTTGGTGGAGTCGCAACTGGCAACATAAACGCACACGATGCACTCAGAGTTGCAGGCAACATCAACAATAGTGGATTTATATTTACTGCAATTGCAACTGATGCCAGAACCGGCAATGCCATTTGAGTTGTGGCTGTATTGCTTGTCAGCTCAGTCAGGAAAGTCATTACAAGACAAACAGAAAGCACCAGCAGCACAACCGGCAGATTGCCTAGTGCAATCATCTGCTGTCCAAGCCAATCGCTTAAACCAGAGTCTACAAAACCTTTTGCCAGCGCAAATCCGCCACCAAACAAAAGCACAATCCCCCATGGCAGTTTTTGTGCTGTTTCCCAATCCATTATTCTGCCCGGCTTTGCTTTGCTACCAATCAGAAAGAGCGGAAGTGCCAGGGCAATTGCAACAGTTCCATCGTCAAGCATTGAGCCGTGGGGTAATAAACTGGACCAGCCTGGTATCGACATCATCCCTTTGCGAGTCAACCACAACAAGGCCAGTAAAGAGAAATCAATGGCAATTACTTTCTCTTCAAAACTCATTGTTCCCAGCTCAGTTTTTTCTTCGAGAAAAATTTCACGGCTGACACAACTTGAAAGCTCTTCAATCTTGAACATACGGACTAATAACAAATAAACAACAGTCATCATTACCAAAGATACCGGCAGACCGATTACCATCCAGCCGGCAAATGAAACTTCCGGTGCGTTAGGAAAAAGCAATCCCAGGTTGCTGACAAAAAGTGGATTTGGTGGAGTACCAATCAACGTGGCAATACCTCCACACGATGCCCCGTAAGCAACAGCAAGCAATAGCCCAACTGTAAAGCGCCTGGCTGTTTTGGGGTCTGCTTCTTTAGAAACTCTTCGTATAACTGCCAGCACAATCGGAATCATCATCATGGTTGTTGCAGTGTTACTGATCCACATACTCAGAAATGCCGACGCCAGCATAAACCCAAGCAAAATCTGCTTTGGCGATGAACCAACTGTCAGCAGAATTCCCAGTGCAATCCTTCTATGTAAATT
Organism: uncultured Fibrobacteraceae bacterium; assembly: GCA_964437115.1. Classification (GTDB taxonomy): domain Bacteria; phylum Krumholzibacteriota; class Krumholzibacteriia; order LZORAL124-64-63; family LZORAL124-64-63; genus JABIBH01. The sequence goes on from CAYTFE010000033.1 coordinate 3,395, forward strand.
CCATTTCTCCATTGCCAGCGCAACAATAAATCCACCAAGAAAAAGGAAAATGATACTGTTGAAATAAACTGGAGCTATCAGTTTTGTTGGCATAACTCCCAGTAGTGGATACAAAACAACTGGCAGCAAAGCAGTAATTGCAAGCGGAACAGCTTCAGTCATCCACCAGACTGCCATCCAGATTGCAATTGATGCCATTGCAGTAACAGACTCATCGCCTGGCCCCAAAAACCAGACAACAACTGCCAATACCGGGCCTAATATTCTGCCAGGATTCATTTTACTACCACCTGATAACCGGTAAACTTGCGAACATTCAAAACACCACAATCCAACATCAGGTACTGTCCTTTTATGCCGTTGAGTTTGCCACAAATCTTTGGGGTTTTATCAAGATTCAAGCTGGAAATTTTGGTTGGCCACACCTCAACCGGATACTCAAAATTGTGTTGAGTCATTTCTGAATCATCCAGAATCTCTACTCCCATTTCATCGAGATCATCGAGCATCATTTCAACCACTGCTTCTAGATTGCCTTCCGGGTGCTGGGTTTTGAGCATTGTCATCCAGTGAGTTTTGTCGGCGTATTTTTGAGCAAGCTCATGCTCAACCTGACCTACTGTGAATCGATCCGGGAGCTGTGCAAGTGGTATCGCGGCGGTAGCACCCTGGTCTATCCATCGAGACGGGACATTTACCTGGCGAGTGATACCAACTTTTACGCCTGAGGTCAAAGCTGCATATAAAACATGGGGTTTAAAGCAAACCGATTGCGCAAACTCTTCATCGCGACAAGGGTTTTCCGGAAATCCATGGTGACATAATTCAGGTTTTAGGATGCAGATATCTGCATCTGCCCTGGACTGTGAGCAGGGAAAACAAAACCCCTGGCTGAAAGTTTTTTTAATATCTCTGCCGCAGGCAATGCAATTTATTTCGCTGGTAAACTCCAGTGAAACCTGGCTGCCAATCAAGTCATTCATGTTGAGATTACCAAGTTTGTAGGAAACGGGCTCGGTTGCCTCAACCTCCATTTTTTTGAAATGTATTTTATTCATAAACAAATTAAAGCACGACAAACCTGTATTGTCCATTTACACTGTCAATATGTTAAACAAAATTTGGGCAGGATTCATTATTACCGGATTTGTGGCAGCCTTAATCAGGGCTTTCACCGGCGATACGACTGTGTTTGCAGACATCGTGGGCTCAACCTTTACCAGTGCCAAAACTGCTTTTGAAATATCGCTCGGATTAACCGGTGTGATGTGTCTCTGGCTGGGCATTATGCGAGTTGGTGAAAAAGGTGGTGTGGTTAAATTTTTTGCCAAGATTTTCTCTCCACTTTTGCGAAAACTTTTCCCATCGATTCCAGAGGGACATGCTGCTGAAGGTTCACTGATAATGAACATGGCGGCAAACATGATGGGCCTTGATAATGCAGCAACTCCGCTGGGTTTGAAAGCGATGCGCGAAATGCAATCGTTGAATCCCGCTCCGGACCGGGCAACCGATGACCAGATTCTATTCCTGGTTATCAATACTTCTGCTGTAACACTACTGCCGGTTACTATTTTTACATATCGGGCGCAAATGGGAGCAGCGGATCCAACCGATGTCTTTCTGCCAATCCTGATTGCAACGTTCTGCAGCACGATGGCCGGCCTGCTCTTTACTGCCGCTGTTCAAAAACGCAACCTGATGAACAAGACCATAATAAGTTACCTCGGAGCGATGACTCTGATTATTGCAGGGCTTGTTTTCTATTTTACCGGACTTGATAAAGAAGCTGTTCAGTCGCAATCGGCATTGATTGCCAACGCTCTGCTTCTGACTGTAATAACCAGCTTTGTAATTGCTGCACTAGTGAGAAAAGTTGCTGTGTTTGAAGAGTTTGTCGAAGGTGCAAAAGAGGGCTTTAAGGTTGCCATCGGGATTATCCCCTACCTGGTTGCGATGCTGGTTGCGATCGGAGTTTTGCGCAGCAGCGGTGCGCTTGATTTCCTGCTCGACGGAATTCGCATCGTTACAGGTAATCCTCAATGGATTGATAGTATTCCAACTGCCTTAATGAAACCTCTTAGTGGATCAGGTGCACGAGGCATGATGATTGAGGCAATGCAAACTCATGGACCAGATTCATTTACCGGACGCCTTTCAAGCATTATTCAAGGCAGCACTGAAACTACTTTTTATGTTCTGGCTGTCTATTTTGGTGCTGTGAAAATCAGATTCACTCGCCATGCTGTATTATGCGGACTTGCAGCAGATATTGCCGGAATAGTTGCTGCGATTTTTGTCTGCTATCTGTTTTTCAATTAGAAATAACCCATTAATTGCTTTTACCGTACACAGTAACTGACTTAAAGACTATTTGTTGACAAATAATCATATTTCCTGTACAATGGTGGTTGGATTTTCTTTAACCCTTTCCTAACAAGGAGTCTCTCATGAAAAGACTTGCTATCGTTCTTGCTTTGGTTTTAGCAGCTAGTGTTGCCTCTGGCGCAGTTCTGTATCAACAAGGCTTTGAAGATCAATCATGGCTTGGTGGACAATATGTTGACCTTGGTGATCCTCTTCTAGATCACGACCTGGTTAACAACCCAGCTGAAGCTTTTGTTGATGTTCCTGGTGTTGATGCACAGTACTTCAACACTCGTGACAGTGCTGGACTCGCAGATGGCGACTATGTTGGCGTAACTGACTATGCTGGCACAGTTGGCGCATGGGCTGAAGGTCTTCAAGGTTATCAAATGTCTGATTGTGACGGAATGATGACTATTTTCTTTGATGATTTCCCAACAGCAGCAGCTGTATCAATGGACATTTTCATCCAGGAAACTGGCTGGGAAGCTGACGATGTAATTGTTATCATGTTTGGTGGCACCACAATTCTGGACACAACTGGACAAGATATCGACGACTTGCTGATCGAAGGCATGTGGCTTGATTTCACAGTTCCTGTTGCTGGTGGCGTTCTATCTATTTCACTAGACTGTAACTCAGGTTCTGAAGCTATCTTTATTGACGATGTTGTTATTTATGACGACCTTGCCGTAAGCAATGAAGACGCAAGCTTTGGTGCTGTAAAAGCTCTATTCCGCTAGAAGAACAAATACACAAAAAGGGCTACCTGTTCAGGTAGCCCTTTTTTTATCTAATTACTCTTTTTATAAACCTGACCTTCCAAATCGGTCAAACATCAAACCATGACACAGGCCTCTGTCACTTATTATAAGTTCTTCAGCACCAAGTTTACGCATAATAGTCAGTACAATTGAAGCACCAGCCAGAATAACATCGGCACGTTTTGGCATCAGTCCAATAGTGTCGGCTCTTTTTTCAATTGTTCGAGCACGATACATTTTGACCTGCCTCTCAACTTCTTTGATTGGAAGAATTGAGCCTTGAATAACATCAGGATTATAGGTTTTCATCTCGAGAAATACAGATCCAAGGCTGGTGACAGTGCCACCAACGCCAACAAGAGTATCAACAGGACCAGAAATGCCTTCAAATTCTTTCTCAAGACCTTCGAACATTGATTCAAGTTCTTCGTTTGTCACCGGATTGGTTTTGCAGAACTCTTCTGTTGGTCTGCGGGAACCAATATCCAGGCTGAACTGGCGATCAATTTTTTCGCCCTGGCCAAAAACAAATTCAGTGCTTCCGCCACCCGTATCAAAAATTACCAGATTTCCATCCTGTACTCCAAGCCCGGAAAGAACCGCAAGATAACTCAATCGAGCCTCTTCCTCTCCAGGAATAATCTCGACGCGTATTTTGGATTTCTTCTTCACGGCATCAAGAAACTCATCAGCATTTTTTGCATTACGCAAAGCCATAGTTCCAACTGCAACTATCTTTTCAACTCCAAGCTCTTCCGCCTGGATTCTGAATGCTTCCACCTGTGCAATATTTCTGTCGATAGCATCATCTGTCAGTATCTTGGTTTCATGAAAACCCTCACCCATACGAGTTATTTCAGTGTAGTTACCAAGTAATGTCATCCTGCCGTGCATCACACGAGCAACATGCATTTTCATTGAGTTGGTCCCGATGTCTATTACAGCATATCTGCTCATTCAGTTACCTCTGACATTCCTATTGAGCGCTTCATTGCGCGGATGTAATTAACATTTTCTTGTACTTCAAGCTCAAGCTCTTTTACAACAGACATCACCATCTCTGGATCAATATGTTCTACTGCCATCGTTTTCCAGGCAACGCCATCGAAAGTAACTTCAGCCAGTTCAACAATTACTTCACCAAACATATAGCCAAAGCGTTTTTTTACCACTTTAACTACTGCCAAATCTTCACAGCCACCAACAACTTCATTGATGAACTCATTGTAAGAGTATTCTTCTTTATACAGTCCAGGAGCATCTATATTGAATGATGCAAAAATTCTTGAAGCCTCTTCGGTTTTACAGGGAAAGCCAACCTTTAATACAGGTAACCACTGCTCAAGAGTTTCATCATTAATATTGCGAAGCTCTTTGATATCCAATTTGCCATCGCGGACTTTTACATTGTTGCCACTTTTTGTTGTGACAATGTAGTCTTCAGCACTATCCAAAACTCTGGTGCACTCATGTTTTTCCAGGCTTTTTTCAGCCTGTCCAAAATCCTTGGCAAATGAGCGCCATTCCCAGCGAGGAATTATTTCATTCATTTGCTATAAGCCCTTTCCTTGGCTTTTAGATTCACCATATCTTTGCAATACCGCTCTTGCAATATTGGCAGAATAGCTATTCATTTTTCTCAAACAATCCATCAGGTCCAGATGTATCTGACTTGTTGAAACAGACTCTTTAATGTCTTCACGCAAGCGTTCAAAGTGATGTTGTCTCAAGTCGCCATCAAGGGCAACATACTTGGCTTGTTTCTTTGCCATCTTTTGGGCTTTTTCCAGGCTGCTGTCACGGAAGGTATCAAGACTTCTGGCAATCTGCTTAATCATTTTCAAATGATAAGCCCTGACTTCTTTTGCGCCCTGATCAGAAAAGACCATTAGCTCGGTGCTTTTCTCCTGAGCAAGTTGACGCATTTCTTTGTCGATGATATCTGCAATCTGTTCATACTGCTTCGTGACATGCATCATCAAATAAACTTCATCGGCCTGCTCTTCACTGATTTTCTGTTTACCGATATCTATAAGGTAAGCTGAAATCTGTTCATCGAGTGAATCGATCTGATCTTCCATTTCATGAAGTCTGTCCAGCTCTGAAAGATCGCCTGAGAAAAATGGCTCGATAGATTTTTCAGCCATTTCCTTAACTTTTTCACCCATCTTTATAATCTCAACCTTGGCAAGATTGAGCGCCAGCACAGGTGATTTAAGCAGCGTTGGTTCCAGGAAACGAGTGTCGTAACGAACTCCTGGTTCTTCCACAACCTCTGGTAGCAATTTGGTAATAAATTTTGCAAACACCATTGTGAATGGCAGAAAGATAAGTGTCAGGCTGACATTGAATATTGTATGGGCATTTGCAATCTGTCTTGGGATAAAACGGGCAAGATCTGCCTGGTTATCCGCTGAAACAACTCCACCGGAAATACCTTGAACAAGTTTTGCAAGAAGTGGAATAAATGCTATTGCAATTGCAACACCAATCACCTTGAACATTGTGTGTGCAAGAGCAACTCTTTTTGCTTCACGACCAGCGTTAAGACTGGCAAGAGCAGCAGTAATACATGTACCTATGTTTGCGCCAAACAGCAATGGAATGCCAGCTTCCAGGGTCAGAAACCCCTGTTGGGCCAGAACAATAATGATACCGGTAAAAGCGCTGGAGCTTTGTATCAATGCTGTAAACCCTGTTCCAACCAGGATGCCCAGGAATGGATTTTCAAGCTCTGTCAGTATATTCAGAAATGGCGTATAGCTTCTAAGTGGGTACATCGCCTTGCTCATCACATGCATGCCATAAAAGAGCAAACCAAAGCCAAGAACAACATCACCGATATTGCGAATCCTGTCTCTCTTGCTTAAAAATTTCATTCCAAAACCGACTGCAATCAATAACAGTGCATAATCTGTCAACTTGAAGGCAATCAATTGAGCAGTAATTGTAGTTCCGATATCGGCACCAAGAATAACACCCAGAGTCTGGGCAAAAGTCATCAGTTGTGCTTGCACAAAACTGACCAGCATCACGGTGGTTGCACTTGAGCTTTGTATAGCCATCGTTACAAATGCACCAACACCGACACCTACAAATCTGTTGCGTGTAAGCGCACCAAGAATTGAGCGTAACTTTGATCCAGCAGAACGCTGCAAGGATGAACTCATAATTTCCATTCCAAAAAGGAACAGGCCGAGTCCACCAAGCAGGCCAAAAATCATGAACATAATCCAGGAAGGTTTACGAACTGTAAGGTGATAGACAATCCGTGACGAATCAGCATCGGAGCCGGCAATATTGGCAACAATTGTTACCGGCTTATCTTTGCTGCCAGCGGAGTACATAAACTTGACAATGTTATTTGCGCCAACATTTGCGCTACCCAGGAATTTTTCCTTCGGAGCAACCTGCAAGAAGTTAACTTCCATGCCTTCAGCATTTGTACCAGTTACTTTTGCTGACAGCTCCAGAATGCCACTAGTCATTAATGTGGCCTTATCCCCTGAAGCTCGCTTGCCGTCACTATCTGTAGTATGATTTAATTCAAAATCCGATGCAAAAGACACACTACAAATTAGCAGTGTTGCTAATACTAAAATTATTTTCACCCGTAAGTTCATCCTCAGCCTTTCAATTACCGCCTCAATTCCAGAATACAGCTATATGCCACGGTAGACCGTTTCATCTTTTACTGGAAGATTTTTCCTGAATATCAGTTTTGATTATTTACAATTAGTTCGTAAACAAATCAAAAATATTCCCAAGCGCGCTGGTCTCAGCCTGGTAAATTTCTGTAAACTTGCATTTTGTGCAGGTAACTGTTGAAAACTTTTTGCTCTGAACATCAAATATTTTGCTCAGCCCGCCACCAGTGGCTGCAAACTGACCGGTCTCATAACCATTGTTATCGCATTTTGGGCAAACCCAGATTTTGTGTTCCATTTTATCTCCTTGATAAAAAAAACAGGCCCGAAGCGGTATGCCTCTGGCCTGTTTCTTGTTTCTTAACTGTGACTTATTTGTCGTCGCCAGTTGCTTTGCTATGCATTTTGACTTCAACATTGTCGTCGTCACTCAGGCCAGCATAATACTCACGCAAGATTTTAAGAATCTCTGGGCGAGAAAACTCGGAAGGAACTTCTTCCCCTTCGCTCAATGCTTTCCGCAATGCAGTACCACTGACAAACAACCTGTCCTGTTGCTCATGTGGGCAGGTGCGCATACTAATCATACCGCCACATTTGTAACACCAGAAAGTCCAGTCGATAGGCATCATCTGGATTTCCATAGCATTTTCAGGAATCTCGTTCCAGATTTCCTGTGCATCAAATGGACCATAGTAATCGCCAACACCAGCGTGGTCGCGACCAATAATCATGTGAGTGCAACCAAAGTTCTGGCGGAAAACACCATGCAGCAAACCTTCACGGGGGCCGGCATAACGCATATCAAGTGGATATCCACCTTGAAGAACTGTACCTGGTTTGAAATAGTTTTCTACTAGTGCGTCAATGCAGTTAACGCGAACATCGGCAGGAATATCGCCAGCTTTCAGTCCACCAATCAATTGGTGAATGTAAAGTCCGTCAAGAGTTTCCAGGGCGATTTTTCCCAGGTACTCATGGCTTCTGTGCATTGGGTTACGGAGCTGCAACGCTGCAATTGTTTTCCAGCCAGAGTCTGCAAAAAATGCACGACTCTCAGTTGGGCGTTGGTAGATTCCATCAAACTCAGTTGGGAAAACACCTTCGCTCAGTACTTTTACAGGACCAGCAATGTTAACTGCTTTTTGGTCCATTACCATTTTAACGCCCGGGTGAGCGTCGTCTGTGGTTTTGAATACATTTTCGCACTCAAAACCACGGTCGATGGTGTACTTCTCTTCAACTTTCATTGTTGCCATCAGATCGCCATTTTCAGCAATCAATGCAATTTCGTCACCATCGTTCAGTGAGTCAGCAGTTTCCTGGTCAACACTCATTGTAATTGGGATTGGCCAAAAGATGCCGTTTGCCATTTTCATGTCGGCACAAACGCCTTGCCAATCTGCTTTGCCCATAAAGCCAGTAAGTGGAGTAAATCCACCAATACCAAGCATAATCAAGTCACCGGTCTCGCGACTTGTTATAGATACCTGAGGCATCTCTGCTGCTCTGGTCTGTTCTGCGGCCAGTGCGTCGCCCTCAAGCAGGAGGGTCATTAACTCATCGCTACCGTGTGGGCGAATTAAGTTGCTCATATCACAAATTTCCTTTCAATCTCTGAAAAAGTTCAGATGAATTTAGTTTCGGAAATGTATGCGGTCATTTACCGGTTGTCAGGTGATTTTTACACTTCCTTACCGATTGGCTGCCGTTTCAGCAAGGTAAACATTTCCTTTTTGTAAGCCTCTACGCCTGGCTGATCAAATGGATTAACTCCCAAAGTCACCCCACTGATTGCACATGCCAACTCAAAGAAGTAGATTAATCCGCCAACCGACCCTGGTGTCAATTCATCTACACTCAGCTCAATTGTTGGCACTCCACCATCGTGATGGGCTTTACGGGTTCCGGCATACGCCTTCTGATTGATGTCATCCAGTGTTCTGCCACTTAAATATTCAAGACCATCGGGATCGGTCTCATCTGAGGGGACTGCCAGAAAACCGGTATGTTCGATATGTAAAAATGTTTCAAACAGGTTGCGCTTGCCGTCTTGAATATATTGCCCCAGAGAATGCAAGTCAGTTGTAAATCCAGCCGATGCAGGGAAAATACCCTTGCCGTCCTTGCCCTCACTCTCCCCATAGAGCTGTTTCCACCACTCCTGCACTCCGCGCAAATCACCGTGGAAAGTTGAAAGAATCTCGGTTGTAAATCCTGAATCATAAAGAGCATTGCGTATCGCTGCATAACAGATTACCGGATTGTCCTTGTTGGCTTCCTGACACATGCTACGCATTGAATCTGCGCCTCTAAGGATTTTTTCTATATCGATACCGGCAACTGCCAGAGGCAACAGTCCAACTGGGCAGAGAACAGAGAATCTGCCGCCTACATTTTGTGGAATTGAGAATGTTTGCCAACTATTTGCGTCTGCTCTTTTTCTCAGAGCACCCGATTCCTGGTCAGTAATTGCAACAACTCTTTGACCAGCATCGTCGCCATATCGATTTTGAAGCTCTGCCCATAACAATCTGAACGCAATTGCCGGCTCAAGAGTGGTGCCGCTTTTTGAAATCACGATAACTGTAAAATCTTTATCTTTTATTTTATCCAAAAGCCTGATTGTCCCTGCTGCACATAGATTTGTACCGGCAAACAACATTTCCGGACCTGTAGTATCATCAGCTAAAGCTTGCAATACGGCTTCTGCCCCAAGATATGAACCCCCGATACCAACTGTTACACAAATCTCTCCCATCTCGCGAAGTCTCTTTGCTGTTGCATCGATTTCCAGATCGGTTTTAGAGGGTAAATCCAGCCAGCCAAGAAAATCATTTCCGGAACATGTTCTATCAAAAACGGATTCGGCTGCTGTTATTGTTTTTTTAACATACTTTTCATAGTGGTCATTTGGTAAAAACTCTTGTGCTTTATCAACATCCAGGTTGTATCCACTCACTATATTCTCCCTTTTCAGGACTTTGTTAGTGCACTTTTGCTAATTTTGTAGCACACTCTACTATCTCGTTTTGAAATCGTAACCACAAAAACTCAAGGTTCAAGAAATAAATGCAGTCTCGTCTGAAGCTCGCCTTAACAGCCATCATGCTACTGTCTATACAGTGGTGTGCTGAACTCTACGCCTCAGACAGGCCGCTTCCAGAATCGTGGATAATTGAAGGTAAGGCCGCTTCCCGGCTTTCAGCCACCGTTCAACCAAACCGTTATCTTTATGATAACTACGATGTTCTGCACTACGGCCTGGATCTGCATGTTGATGAAGTAGCTGAATCCTTAATCGGAGTCACCTTTGTCACTCTTATTACAACAGAGCCGTTGGTGCAGGAAATAGTTTTTGATTTTCGAAATACAATGTCGATTGATGGTATCGGTCTGCTTTCTGGTGAAATTTATGAATCGCTACTGTACTCACACATCGATGATCAAATTACTGTTGAGCTTGCTGCCCCGGCCATACCTGATCAAGAGCTAACCATCGTAATAATGTATCGAGGTCACCCTGAACCTGAGGGTCTTTACGGTTTTCAATTCAATCGCCGTGATGACGGGTTGCCGGTAATTGCATCCTTGAGTGAGCCGTGGAGTGCAAAATCATGGTGGCCATGCAAAGACATTGTAACGGACAAAGCAACTGTCAGTATGAATCTTTACACTGACAGATCTTTAGTTGGTGTGTCAAATGGCAAGATGCTTGAGGCGTCTCCAGAGAGAAGTAGTGCGATTGATAAGCTTGTTTCCCGACATCTTGAGCTGGATTCCAGAAACACTATCCTCTGGTCATGGGAAAGTTATCGACCTCTGTCAACCTACCATGTTTCAATTGCAGTTTCTGATTATGAAATAATGGAAGGCTTTCATATCTGTGAATCTGAAACACTACAGATCAGGCATTACGTTTATCCAGACCTTGTTGAAAATGCTGAAGAAGATTTTTCTGTGCTTTCAGATATGCTTGAATTTTGCACCGACTTCTTTGGTCCATATCCATTCCCAGGCGAGAAATATGGCATGGCTGTTTTTGATTGGTATGGAGCAATGGAGCACCCAACAGCTACAACATATAGCTCTCTGTTTTTAACTGGTGACCATTATTTTGATACCATTGTCATGCACGAACTGGCCCACCAGTGGTTCGGCAATAAAATCACACCTGAAGACTGGACTCACATCTGGCTTAATGAAGGTTTTGCAACTTATGCTGAAGCATTATGGGCTGAGCATGTAAATGGCCCCAATGGGCTGCAGGTCTTTATGAGTCAACACGACAACACAACATGGTGGACCTCCCCTTTGGTGCGCGCGCCTGATAATGAAAATCCCTGGTACTACTTTGCAAATATGGTCTACAACAAAGGCGCATGGGTTCTTCACATGCTACGTAAGCACCTTGGCGACGAACTATTTGTTGAGTGCCTTTTGTCCTATGTAAACAACGAAACATTGCAATATTCCAACGCAAGTTCAGACGATTTCGCTGCAATCTGTTCAGAAGTTTCGGGACAGGACTTGTCATGGTTTTTTGACCAATGGCTACTCAGAAGCACAAACCCTCTGCTGAGTGTGGACTGGGGCAACAACAGCAACGGAACTATCACTGTTTCAATACAGCAACTGCAGCCATCTGATCCTGTATATGGAGATGATCCCTTCCAATTGCCTATCGATATTTTATTGAAGAGCAGTCATGGAGATACGCTAGTTACGCTTTTGAGTGATGAGCTTTATCAGACTTTTAGAGTTCCTGTAAGTTACTCAATTTCAGATATAGAGATTGATCCCAACCATTGGCTTCTACATGATTTGGAATCAATTACTGGAGTGGGCGACACTGGTACAATTGTCCAGCTTTACCCGTCTGCCCCAAATCCGATGTCGGCAGCTGGTTATATTCGCTGGGCATCGACAGTGCCAACAAGCGACACCGTAACAATCTATGATTCCAGGGGTCGACAGGTTCTAAAACAGCAATTTGCAACTCAGCCTGCCGGGCAAAGGTCGATGGTCTGGGATGGTTGCGACAAAAACGGCAGTCGATGTTCTGCTGGTACATACCTCTATAAAGTGAGTTGTTTTGAAAGCCTTTCAGACAACTCGCCTGACGCTCACCACAAAACAGGAAAAATTGTTCTGGCAAGGTGACTCCGGTTCGTGCAATTTGTAGTTGAACCCAAACCTTGAGCAGGAAAATATTATGTCAACAACAACACCAATTATTGCTGTCCACTATGCTGAAATTGCGCTGAAGGGTAAAAACCGTTCAATGTTTCTGCGTAAGCTGAAAAACAATATGGACAATGCGCTTATTGGGCTGCCGGTTGAAAAAATAAACCATATTGAAAGCAGAATTCTTGTCACTCTGCACCCTGAAGCAGATGTCGATGAGGCAGTCACTCGCCTGAAAAGAGTTTTTGGGATTCAATGGCTTTCCGCCGCAACGCCAATAGATTGTGACGATGTTGGTGACGACCTTTCCGGTCTGGTTGAGCTGGCAATCGATATTGCTAAAAAAGACATCGGTGATGCTAAAACTTTCCGTGTTACAGCCAAGCGCAGTGACAAAAACTACCACAAAACATCTCTTGAAATTGAACAGCATGTTGGTGGAGAAATTCACGAAGTTCTTCAGGTTCCTGCCAAGATGAAAGACCCGGACTACACACTGAATATTCTGGTTTTAAAGGAAAGAATTCTTCTTTTCAGCAATAAAATTCGATGCTTTGGTGGACTGCCTGTTGGCTCAAGCGGCAAGCTGATGTCTCTGCTTTCCGGCGGAATTGATTCTCCCGTTTCGTCATGGATGATGATGAAGCGCGGCTGCACTTGCGAGTTTGTTCACTTCCATACTGGTAAATCAATTGAAGAATCGAATGTGGAAAAAATTGAAAAGCTGGCAATGGTGCTTGCAAAATATTCTCCTCGTCCTTTGCGAGTTAGAATGGTTCCAGTCTACCCTTATGAAGTAAGAGCGATTGGAAATGTTGAAGACAAATATGACATGTTGCTGTTCCGCAGATTTATTTTTAAGACCGCTTCCAGGCTTGCCTGGCGACGCAACTGCCATGCGCTTGTTACGGGCGATAGTGTTGGGCAAGTTGCAAGCCAGACTTTACCAAACCTGAAAGCAATCAGCCCCGATTTGCAGCTACCTGTTTTACGACCGCTGATTGGAATGGATAAAATTGAGATAACAGACTTGTCCAGAAAAACAGGACTATTTGAAACATCGATTTTGCCTTATCGTGACTGCTGCTCTATACGTTCACCAAGGCCGGAGCTCAACGCTAGACCAGAAGACATTATGAAATTCTCTGACAAAATTGGCCTTGAAGATGCTGTAACTGAAGCAATCAAAACCAGCGTTTTGCTGAAAATCGGACCTGAAGGAAGGATCACAGAATGAGAATATTTCTATTATTGATAGCTTTGAGCAATTGCGCTTTTGCTGGAAACGGTTGGGAAAAAACTGACGTACATCCTGTTGTTCCTTTGACTCATCCAACCATCGAACAGAAGCTCGAGCAGACTGATATTTCCGACGGTTACAGCTTTGTTGTTTTTGGTGACCAAAGAGCCCAGGCAGGTGGTAGCTGGCAGGCAATGATTGCTGAAATCGCCGAGCTAAATAAAGAAGCTGACTACCTGTTTATGGTGGATTCCGGTGACATCAACGACCAAGGCAGATATTCAGACCAGTTTCATCGGTTACATGAAATTTTGGCACCATTGGACGATTTACCTTATCTGGTTGGAGTTGGTAATCATGAAATCAGTTACAATCAGCATCTGATAGCCAGAGAAAATTGTGCGCAGTTTTTGTCATACCTTGATCCATCTCTGTCTGCTGAAAAACTGTATTACAAAAAAGTTATCGGTAATGTGCGTTACCTGTTTCTGGACGGCACCGATCTGGTTGTTGGAGACAATTGCGAACTGGAATACCCCGATGGTCCGGTACCAGGAAGTCGTGCAGAAAAACAGATGGAGTGGTTAGTCAATGAGCTGGCCAATGACAATTATGAAATTACTTTTGTTATAGAACATTTCCCTTTCCTGCAAACTTCCAGCATTCATCGCGATGAAGCTCGGACACTTTGGGACTATAAATACAACGGCGTAACTTTCCCTGACATTCTTCTCAACGCTGATGTAGATGTTTTCTTAACCGGACACACTCACACTTTCGAAATCCTGGAGCTTATTCGCAGTGCAGATAAAGCATCAATGTCGATCATAAACATTTCTGGCAAACCAAGTGGCAGCCCAGGAAGTATGCGCGGAATGCGTCGACGCGGAATTGATGTTCGTGGTCAGGAAGATCAATGGTTTTCTGAACGTGGATGGGATATGACCGGCTACTCCGTAAAACAACATCAGGTGATGACTGGCCCTGAAGAAGCAAATCAATTTGCTGTAATTACGGTAATGCCTGACGGAAGTGTAATTTCGTGGGCTCATTTTATGGACCCTGAAGGCGTGAGAATCAGCAACCCTGTGGTTCTTAGATAACTCTTCTGGCGTGAGATAATCTGGTTTTCCACCAGTCATTATCAAGTGAACTGATTTTTATTTTTTTGCCTCTGCCTGGCGCGTGAACAAATCTGTTGTTGCCAATGTGCATTCCAACATGGGTGATTGCTCTGCTATCGATTTTAAAAAAGAGCAGATCCCCTTTTTCAAGTTTATTAAGAGGTATTTTCTGCCCTGTCAAAGATTGGGCAACTGCTTTACGTGGTAATTTCACACCGATCTGTCTGTAGCAATATTGAGTAAGTCCACTGCAATCAAATCCTCTTGGAGTTGAACCTCCCCAAACATAATCAAGCCCGATAAAACTTTGAGCCAGATCACAAACAAGATCCGTGTCACCTTTTTCAACCTGTTTTTTTGATTGTGATTGGACTTGTTTTTGATTAATAGGCGGCAATGGCCCGCGACGCTGTGTTGCACATCCGGACATCAGTAAAATAACAATTAAAATGCCTGTCAATTTGCGCAAAAAAACCAACCCGATTTGTCAAACAACTGAAACTGTACTAAATTACCAGTTCGTGAGAAGTCGTTCCTCTCAACCAAAGGAAATATTATGACGGCCGACAAAGAAATTCTCCAACTTAAAATTGAAAAACTGATCACCGGAGGCGACGGGCTTGCCCGCCATGAAGGCAAAGCAATCTTTGTGCCTGGAGTCATCCCTGGTGAAACTGTATGGGCAAAAACCACTTTAAGGAAGAAGGGATTTGCCAGGTCAGAAGTTGTAGAAATACTTGAAGCTTCTGAAGATCGTATAGAGCCACCACTTGGCGACATCGGAACTGCCAGTGGTTGTGGTCTGCAACACATGAACATTGAAGCACAGCGTCGTGCAAAAAGAGAAATTGTGCTGGACTGTTTCAAGCGTCAGGCCGGTATGGAAATCGACAATATTCTTGTCGGACCACAGGCAATTGGGCAGGAACTTGGCTATCGCAATAAAGTGAGAATCACCCGCGACGACACCGGATTCTGGGGTGTAATTCGCCAAGGCACACACGATGTAATTCCAATTGAAGAACATGGGCTGATGCCGGAGCTATTCAACAAAACAATTCTGCCCTGGCTGGTAACTGCTCCACCTGCTGAACAGGCTACAATCAGACTCGACGGACAGGGCGGCTCAACAGTTGCATTCTATGCTGCTCCATCAAAAATCCGCACACTCAAAGCTGTTCTCAAAGAGAATAAAGGTGAGCCTCCTTATGAAGGTTGTGTTGGGGTCACTTTTAACAACAAACCTGTTTGGGGCAGAGATCATATTCTGGTCAAGCTTGCAGGTTGCACCTGGCGAGTTCATGCCGGCAGTTTTTTCCAGATTAATTACGCCGTTGCGAACCATGCCGTTGATACTATCAAGGACTGGATGAAGCAGGATGAAATCGGTGGCGAAAAAGCTACTCTTGCCGATCTCTATTCTGGTGTTGGTCTGTTCGCTCTGGCACTGGGTGATAACTTTGGAAAAGTGATCGCTGTTGAAGATGACAAGTTTGCAATTGCAGATTTGAAGAACAACATCTCACGTAAAAGCGGCATGAGTGAAAAAAGCAAAGTTATACGCGGCGATGTTGAAAAGGTCACCAAGCAATGGAAGTTTGAAACTCCAGGCATCCTGGCTGACGGTTGTGCGATTGTAGATCCCCCGCGCTCTGGTCTTGGCAAGCATGTTACCAATGACCTGCGTGCATTGGCTCCCAAAAACATTTTCTACATGAGTTGCGATCCTGCAACTCTGGCAAGAGACTGCAAAGAGCTGGCTATTGATGGTTATAGCGTCAAGCGTGCTGAAGTTTTGGATATGTTCCCACAGACGGGACATGTTGAAACGTTGGTGCAGTTGGTGAAGTAGGATTTGTTGGATCAACCCCCTGTTTCCTGCAGTTTTTGCATAAAACAGGGGGCTTTTTTCTGCAAAACAGGCAATTTGGGGATAAGTCGTAGATAAAATTGAAAATTTAAGTGCTGAAATAGGAGTTATTTAGAGATTAGAGCGTATTTTGATTGTTATCTACAAAGTTTACATGATTGAGCAACTGGACAGACTGAAGGGAAACTCTACACATGTAGAAAATTAGAAGATTGTATAAAACGGTTGCGGCCTGGAGATATGGCACGCCATTAACATCTCCGCCCTCAAATGCTTAAAG
>CAYTFE010000034.1:0-19802 GCA_964437115.1 uncultured Fibrobacteraceae bacterium
CAGAGAAAAAATGGTTAGCTGATAATGTTGGTGGTGCGCCTGAGTTTAAGGTTGTTAAGGCGAGTGAGAGGTATAAAAAGTAGAGATCTAATCTTCTAAGGAGAAAATATTGATAAATAATAAAAAATGGATTGAAATGATTAGCAATCTCAATACTTGGAAGCGAGGCTCCAAACGTGCACCTCACAAGCCACTAATGATATTAATGTTAATTGCAAGAGCTAGTAGAAAAGGAAATCGAACTGTATATTTTAATGAAATAGATGAACAGTTAACGGATTTATTAAAAGAATTTGGACCTAGCAGGAAATCATATCATCCGGAAAACCCATTTTGGCATTTATCATCTGACGGATTTTGGTTTGTAAATGAGGCCGATGGTTTGCCAAAGAAAAATGGAGGTAAGTCGCCATCTAAAAAAATACTTCTTGATAAAAATGTTTTTGGTTCAGTAAATGAAGAACTTTGGAATGAACTTGTAGATAATTCTCATCTCAGAATCGAGCTTACTGATATTTTATTGAATGAGTTTTGGCCCGATACTCGCCATTCAGCTATCAGGCAATCTATTGGGTTGTCGGATTTGATATCGACATCAAAACAAAGAAGAAAACGTGATCCAAAATTTCGCAATGATGTAATCAGAGCTTATCAAGGTAGATGTGCAGTATGTGGATTTGATATCCGTCTCGCGAATCTGCCACTTGGAATTCAGGCAGCCCATGTAAAGTGGCACTCCTATAATGGACCAGATGATTTATCTAACGGAGTAGCGCTATGTTCGTTTCACCATCTGGCACTTGATTCTGGTGCAATAGGTTTTGATGAGAATAAACGGATTATTATTTCCAGTGATGTTACGGGCAGCAATCAGATTAAAACAAGTCTATATAATTATGAAGGGAAACAATTAGAGAATCCGCAGCCAGGATTTGCTGAGATTGATGTTGAATATATTCAGTGGCATCGAAGTGAAGTTTTCAAGAAACCTGCCCGATTATTATTTTCAGGCAGTGGGCATTCAGTTGCTGCTGATGGGAGATAATATTCAATCCTCCACTCTTTCACCAATAACCTCGCAAAATATACAATATCCTCATCATTGTGTCGCTTCCAGAACCTCCATGCAAACACAGGTGTAAACTTTGTATATTAAGTTAATCCAATTCTGACATCCAACGGCGACAAACTTCTTTAAAAAGCCTTTAATTAGCTGATACAAGCCAGGAACAGCACTTGCAATATAGTTTGCAGGAAGGAATTTAATTATTCATATTGCAAAACGGTTCCAAATATGGTACCATTGAATTGAGGCGAAAGTGTCAAAGATTGAAAAGTTGATTGCAAAAGCACGGACAAATCCTGGGACACTAAAATTTTCAGAGCTTGTTAAAATTGCTGATCACTTTGGATATGAGCAGGTGAGACAGGCAGGAAGTCATCGCATATTTTCAAAAGGTTATGGTTTCAGGCGCTTCAATTTTCAAGATTTTAACGGAGAAGCCAAAATTGTTCAGGTCAAAGAGTTCACAAGCTACTTAAAAGAAATGGGTTGGGTAAAATGAATAAATCAACAAACTACAGCATTACAGTCTCATGGAGCACAGAAGATAAAATGTTTGTCGCGGTTTGTCTTGAGCTGGATAGCCTGACTGCATTAGCTGATTCAGAAGAGGATGCGGTGCGCGAGTTGAAGATCGCAATTGATTTGGTTTGTGACGATATGACTGCATCAGGTGAGACTCTACCGCTACCTCAATTTCATAAAACTCACAGTGGTCAATTTAGGATTCGGATTCCAAAGTCTCTTCACTCAAAACTGGCAGTTCAGGCAAAGCAGGAGAGAGTTTCGTTAAATAGTCTGGTGACGATGTATTTGTCAGAAGCTTCTGCCAAGTCAGGCAATGTGGGATATGATAATCATAATTCATCTTATATTGCAGATTCAAAACAGCGCTAATCCACAACCCCAACAACAACGCTTCTGACGGGCAATCCATCCTGCCCTAGAATCTGTCTTGCGCCATTGCCTTCATCAAGAACCAGCACGGTTTCTCCTTGACCAGCACCAACTGTATCAACTGCAATTATATAACCATCGGTTGGTTTGCCATCGACATCAAGACGATCAACAACCAGTAATTTTCTGCTGTCCATTGAACTGTGATGGATAGTGGAGATGATGCTGCCAGTTACACGACCGAGTATCATTGGTCACCGTCCAGTTTTACATCGTCAACAATGCCGACGATTGCATGATCAACTGGCACGAAGCTTGGCTCAAGTGTGAGTGCTGCTTCGCGGCTTGCTTCCCAATAAATTGTTTCGCCGGGGCCGGCCATTTTGGTGCTGTCGGCACAGACAATTGGAGTGTCCGTGTCTTCGCCGTTTTTGTTAAGCGGTTGGACCCAAAGCAGAGGCACGCCACGCATTCCTTCAGAGATAGTTGTGGCAACCAATGTTCCGATTACTCTGCCAAGGTACATTACAGTTCCACTTTCTCTGCTCCGGCAGGAGTGCTCGGTTTGCAAGAAGCAAAGCCGGTTCCCGATGCAACAAGTTTGCTCAGATTTTCATCGAGCAGTGGAATCAGTTCATTGCGCAATAGCTGGTTTTCAATTACAGATGATCCGTATTGCAGAGCTGCTTCAACATCGGTCAGAGTACCGGAGAAAAGCGCAAAAGCCTTACCGCCAAGGTCGTCCGCGTAACGAATTTCACAGACATCAACTGGTGCAGATTTTATTGCGATGTCGCAAGCGTGGAGAATTGCAGGGGAGGTCGAAGTTTCCAAAATTCCAAGTGCATCGTGTGTTGGTTTCATAGTATTGCCAAGTGCAGCAACGCGAACTGTTTTGTCGATGTCTGGCAGGAAAACCGAATCAACAACAGGGCAAATGTTCAGACCATGCTGGTACGCTTCCTGGCAACTGCCAACAGTTCCGCCAATCAGAACCAGATAATTTCCCGGGTGAACCGTGCCGCATTTCAGAACTGCAATTGGTGATTGCTTCAGCATGGCGTCAGCTGTTTTCAAGCCTGATGCAATACCATCGAATTCCAGAAGTGCCAGAGCAGGGTAATCCATTATACAATCCTGAAGTGATCAACCATTATGCAACGGCGTTCACGGGAAAAGCTGATTGGGCCGGTCAAACCTTCGCCGGTTGGACTGGCAATAGTGAAACTGGAAAATCCTTCGCCACCTGCGCCAAGACCTGCAATGTGACAACCATTTTTAACAAAAATCGATGCGTTGATTGCGCGCGCCATTTTACTCAATGCATCAATGTTGCGTGAGTACATTCCAGCTGAATGACCAAAACCGTGTTCTGCATCAAGAGAGAGTTCAATTGCTTTGTCGCAATTCGGGACACGGACAATTGGCAGAACCGGCATCATTTGCTCAAGAGCAACGAGTGGGTGATCTGCGGGGACATCCAGGATGATCAGCTGGCAATCAGGGGCGGTAACTCCAGCAGAAGAGAGAATGTAATTGGCGTCTTTGCCAATCATATCCTTGTTCATGTGATCGCCGTCAAAAATTGTGTTCTCAATTTTGCGTTGATCTGAAACGTCGGGCTGGTAAGCACCACAGGTTTTCATCAAGCGAATCAGTTCATCTGCAACAGAATCTACAACGAAAACTTCTTTTTCATCGACACAGATAATGTTGTTGTCAAACGATGCGCCATTAACAATGCCGCTAGCAGCAACTTCAAGGTCGGCAGTCTCATCAACTACAACCGGTGGGTTGCCTGGGCCTGCGCAGATTGCACGCTTGCCCGATTGCATCGCAGCTTTCACAACTCCAGCACCACCGGTTACAACCAGCAATCGGATCCCCGGGTGACGCATAAGTTCGCCTGCTGATTTAATAGTGGGCGCTCCAACTGCAGTGACAATATTCGCAGGACCACCTGCATCAGTTGATGCCTGGTTAATAAGGCGAATCGTTTCCATCGAACAATCTTTTGCACCTGGATGAACATTGAACACAACCGCATTACCGGCAGCGATCATACCAATGGAGTTGCAGATAATTGTTGATGTGGGATTAGTCACAGGAGTGATAGAGCCGATAACTCCATAAGGTGCATACTCAACAAGAGTCAGTCCTCTGTCACCAGAGTCAGCTCTTGGTTTGAGAGCTTCAGTGCCTTCAGTCTTGTTTGTTACAAGCAGGTTTTTTTGAACCTTGTGCTCATATCTGCCAAGACCTGTTTCGTTGATAGCCAACCTAGCAAGAAGTTCAGCATTGTTGCGCATCGACTCACGGATTGCACTGATAATTGCATCGCGAATTTCCAATGGCAGACTTCCAAGCTGCTTATACGCTGCCGTTGCAGCAGTGACAGCCTGATCAATTGTTTCAAAAACACCGCCGCCAGTTGTAGACACAGCAACATTGCCACTCTGCATTTTTGCTGCAAGTTGGCTGGCAATCTGTGTAACCTGCTGGTCGGTCAGGTTGCTCATCTAGTCATCCCGACCTTTGGTATAAACTTCTTTGTCGTCAACTTCCCAGCTGTCAACAATTGCCATCACAACTGCATCGACAGGTTTGTTATCAGTGGCAATAGTTTGTCGAGCAGAAGAACCGCTGGCATATAAAACCATTTCACCGACACCTGCGCCAACACCATCAACAGCAACAACCGACCCGCCAGTTGGTTTGTTGTCCGGGCCGTAAATTCCCAGCATCAACATACGCAAGCCGACAAGTTTTTCTGACTTCTGCGAAGAGACAACTGTTCCAAGTACTTTTGCGAGATTCATCGCAACCTACTTTTTAGCTGGTTCAGCCTGGCGACCCAGAGGCACAACCATGTCAACATTTGAGTGAGGCCGAGCGATAACATGAACTGCTACAACTTCACCAACACGAGCGCCAGCTGTTTGACCAGCATCACATGCAGCTTTGACAGCAGCAACATCGCCACGGATAACAGCAGTTGTGTAACCGCCACCAGTTTTTTCGTAGCTTACCAGTTCAACACGGGCAGCTTTAACCATTGCATCAGCAGCTTCTACCATTGCAGCAAAACTGCGACATTCAATCATTCCCAATGCTTCGGACATTCCTATGCCTCCTTATTAATTACGCGACCTGAAAGTGCTTCGACTGCCTTAACCGCAGCTTCTCTTGCAACTTCCACATCCTCTTCTTCTCCACCTATATAAACGCGGCCAAAACTTCCGACCGCACGAACTTCCAGTATATTTATGTTGGCTGCTTTTTCAGCCTCGTTTGCAGCGAGCGCCGCATAAGCTGCTGGCTCACATTCCAGAACGAAAAGTGTTTGACCAGCAAGAATCAGATTTCCATGACGCATTCTGTTGATAAGCATGGTCTGGTGATCGTCAAGGTGCCGGACTATCTGATTGGAAACAATCTTTGGTTTGAGTCGATCTTTTTCTTTCAGCTCCAGCGCAGTGAGAATTGCTTCACCTGCTGCTCGAACATCGGCCTGACTGTCAGAATGAACTTCAAGCATTCCGAAGTGTCGCTCAACGATCTGCATGCCCGGCTGAACATTTGTGCTTTTAAGAGCGATATCCATGATGCGATTGATTTCAATCCCAGGCGCGATTTCAACAAACAGCGATGCCTGTCCAACCTTTGGCAAAAAGCCTTGAGCTATTGTAGCCTGGAAAGAGGCAAACTGTGGCTGCATGGAATCGATGATAACATATCCACGAAGATCGACCATTATTTACCTGCCTGACTTAAAATTGCGATGCTTGCACTTGCGCCAATGCGTGTTGCGCCTGCGCCGATCATTTCCTGAACATCGTCAAAGGATTTAATTCCACCAGATGCCTTAACTTCCATTCCGGCACTTGCAACAATTGATGACATCAGAGCAATATCTTCGGCAGTTGCGCCACCGGTTGAAAATCCGGTAGAAGTTTTGACAAAGTTTGCCCTGGCTTTTTTGGCAAGCTCACAGACGGTTCTTTTTTGATCATCGTTTAAAAGCGCGGTTTCAATGATGACTTTGCTCACTGCACCACCATCGCGACAGGCTTCTGTAACTGCGCGTATATCCTTGAGCACAGTTTCGTTGTCGCCGCCAATCAGTGCGCCAACATTTATTACCATATCTATCTCTTTTGCCCCGTCCCGAATCGCGCGACGGGTTTCCATCGCTTTAATTTCAGGACAGGAAGCGCCGAGGGGGAAGCCGACTACGGAACAGGTCAACACGCCGCTGCCGGCGAGTTCCCGGGAGACCTTTTTTACCCAAGTGGGGTTCACGCAGACCGAGCGGAAACTATGCTTCCTAGCCTCGGCGCAAATTTTCTGAATATCGGATTCAGTTGCATTTGCTTTCAGAATTGTATGATCTATGTATTTGGCAAGATCCTGCGGGATGTTACCAGGATTACCAGTTGCAGGCCTTGAGGTTAGCCCAGTTGCGCCCAGCTTTATAAAATCACGGGCAATATCAGGGCAGGAGCCAACACATGGTGCTTCCTGTTGAGGCAATCTGCCGCCCAAAATGTTCTCCAACTGGGCGGTAATGCGAGAAATGTCGGTTTCCGATAGCTCAGAAGGCTGGGAGGGGACGGTCGATCCATCAGTTGCCCCCTCAATCATTCCAGCCCTACGCAGGTGCCGGTCTTCAGTACAACTGGTCGATAGCCAAAGATCAGCTATCTGGACCGCCAGGTTTGCACCAATTAAACCTGCGCCAAGCGTCAGAATATTGGCATTATTGTGTTCTCTACTGTTTTTTGCGCTCGACAGGTCATAAGCCATAGCTGCACGAGCCCCAGGAATTTTGTTGGCAACCATACAGGAGCCTATTCCAGCACCATCAATCATAATTCCAACCTCAGCCTCCCCAGAGGCAACCATTTCAGCTACTTTACGAGCAAAAACAGGGTAATCAACTGCTTCATTTGATGAAGTACCTACATCAAGCAGGTTGTGGCCGTTGGACTTGAGATGGTCAATAAGGCTTGTTTTCAGGCTGTATCCGCCGTGATCGGCGCCTATTGCTATATTCACGCGAGAACCTCCATTACGACCATACCTGGGAATCGTCTTGCCGTTCGCCTGCTAAAATTGGTAATATTGTACCTGACTCGCTATCAAGTATGGAGAGTAACTTCTTTACATGAAGCTTATATTGTTCAATTCCGAGTTCTGTAACCTTGAAGATGGTAATTGTCCGTCTGCCGCGGCTGACTTTGACTATATCGATATAGCCAGCGACCGCCAATTTCCTTGTTTGTACATGCAGATTACCATCTGCAAGGCCAGTTGCTCTTTTAAGAGCGGTGAAGCTGATCTGATCGCCAGGAATCAAAGTGGCAATAACAGCCAGACGTCCTGGAGAACAGATAATTTCATTGAATTGCGGCACTTTTCGCTCCTTCGAGGCCGAATTAATTACTTCACAAGATGAAGTATAACTGATGACAGTAGGACTGTCAATAGTAATGTTCAGTAATATTGTCTTAAACTTCATAGTATAAAGTTAGAAATTCCAAATTGACACCGCAGCCAAAATAGACAATCTTCTTTCGACACCTGAAAGGAAATCCAGTTGCTGAAAAATCTGACTCTATTGTTAATAGTTGCACTGACCGTTATCGGTTGCGGTAAGTCCGATGTGCATCCATATATTCCACCTGTTGATGAAAACCAATTCGTTGATGCTGAATTTGGCTCCGACTCAACCTTTGAGGTTGTGACCTGGAATATTAAAGAATTTCCAAAAAATGGCACAGTGACTGTAGATCTGGTTGAAGATGCCATTGAAGCAATGGATGCAGATATTATTGCATTTCAGGAAATCAACAGCAGTTTCATGTTTGCTGCTCTGCTCGATTCGCTTCCAGGTTGGGAGGGAGCAATTGGAGATGGTGACAACTACGGTCACAATCTGGCAATGATGTGGAAAACTGATGTTATCACAGGCCAGACTTATACAATTCTTGATAACGACGGGAATGCATTTCCTCGTGCGCCACAGGTTTTTGAAGGCACCTGGAATGATAAAGAAATTGTAGTGATAAATAATCATCTTAAATGTTGTGGTAACGGGGTAATTGATTTTGCAGATGATTGGGATGAAGAATATCGTCGCCACCAAGCAAGCATCGCCCTGAAAGCTTATGTCGAAGAAAACTTTACTGGCAATGTAATAATAACCGGTGACTTGAATGACGAAATTCAAGAGCCACAAAGTTCAAATGTATTCTGGAATTTCATAAGCGATGAGAATTATCTGTTCGTCGATATGGATATTGCAGAAGGTAGCAGCTCTCAATGGTCATTCCCAAGCTGGCCAAGTCACCTTGATCATATTTTGATTAACTCGCCACTTCTGGATGAGTACAACAGCGGTACTGCAGAAGTACGAACTGTTCAGCTGGATGATTGTTTAACTGGTGGGCTTGGAGAATACAGAGACGATATAAGTGATCATTTGCCTGTAGGTCTTAAGATGCCCCTGTTTTAGACTTCTTTTCCTCTAGTTCTTCCCAGCGTGAGAACGCAACTTCCAGAGCTTGCTCCAGCTCAGTTGCTTTTGCAGTGAGCTTTGCTATTTCATCGCCACCAGTTTTATAGAGTTCAGGATCTGCCATTTTTTCATGTAGTTCAGCAATTTCAGTTTCCCACGATTCCAATTTTGCAGGCAACTCTTCAAGTTCTTTATTTTCTTTGTAAGTAAGCTTGATTTTCTGCTCTTTTTTGGGCTTTCCCTTTTTTATTTTTGGCGCAGACTTTTTCTTTTTATATAGCGGTAAATCAGAGTAACCGCCAGCACATTCATTTACATTTCCACCGACAAAATGAAGTGAGCTGGTAACAACATTATCCAGGAACTCACGGTCGTGACTGACCAGCAGAATTGTTCCTTTGAATTCATGAAGCTTTTCTTCAAGCAGCTCCATGGTTTCCATATCGAGGTCATTGGTTGGTTCATCAAGAACCAGTAGATTCGCAGGCCTGGTAAACAACTTTGCCAGCAGGAGTCTGTTGCGTTCACCACCAGAAAGCCTGGTGATGGGGGCGTGGATTCTGTCGGGAGTAAAGAGGAAATCACCAAGGTAGCCAACAACGTGCTGTTGGTTCTCACCGATAGTTACAAAATCTCCACCACCAGTAACATTTTCTCCAGCAGTAAGTGATTCATCCAGCTGCAAACGTTGTTGATCAAAATATGCAATCTGCAGGTTTGTACCTTGTTTCACAGTTCCTGACTGTGGAGCCAGCTCTCCAAGCAGAAGCTTTATAAGGGTACTTTTCCCACAACCATTAGGTCCCACCAGACCAATCCTGTCACCACGCAAAACACGCAGTTTAAAATCAGAAACAATATTCTGAGTGTCCCAGCTGAAGTTCAGATTTTTAACTTCAACAACCAGCTTACCTGAACGATCAGCCT
Organism: uncultured Fibrobacteraceae bacterium; assembly: GCA_964437115.1. Classification (GTDB taxonomy): domain Bacteria; phylum Krumholzibacteriota; class Krumholzibacteriia; order LZORAL124-64-63; family LZORAL124-64-63; genus JABIBH01. The sequence goes on from CAYTFE010000034.1 coordinate 9,408, forward strand.
CCTGCAGATTGATGTTGGCATTGCCAAGCTTATCTCTGCGAGCACGTCTTTCTTCACGCAATTTCATCAGATCGCGAACACGGCCTTCATTCCTTGTTCTACGAGCTCTGGTTCCTTTACGAATCCAGACCTCTTCTTCAGAAAGTTTTTTATCAAACACGGCATTACGTTTTTCTTCAGCTTCCAGATCAGCATCACGGCGCTGCAAAAATGTTGCGTAGTTGCACTCCCAGTCACGGAACTTTCCTCTATCGAGTTCAATAATTCTGGTAGCAGTTTTGCGTATCAGAGCTCGATCGTGAGTAACAAAAACAATGGTTCCGGTGAAGCGGGCAATCAGTGATTCCAGCATTGCAATTGAGTTGATGTCGAGATGGTTTGTTGGCTCATCAAGCATCAGCATATCAGGTTCCGATGCAAAAGCTTTTGCCAGCATAACACGTCGTTTTCCACCTGCTGACATCTGGGCAAACTCGGTAGCCGGGTCAATTCCCAGTTTTGTCAGAGCAGCGTCGGCGAGATGATAGTCAATTCCAACAGAAGCCACATCGCTTGCAGTGCCAGGCAAATTGCCGGGGATTTCTTGTTGGAGTCGGGAGACACGAGTTCCTGACCTTAAAACTAGTTCACCTGAATCGGGCGTGAGGTCGCCAACCAGCAATCGCAATAAAGTGCTTTTACCAACACCATTTCTGCCAAGCAGACAAATCCGTTCACCTTTACCGATGGTAAGGTTTACATCGTCAAGAAGCTTGGGTCCGCCAAGTGTCAGTGTAATATTTTTCAGATTTGCAAGTGCCACGCATTCTCCGTTGTGTTATGAATTGGTCTATGATAGGTTGCATGTTCCGTTCAACCAAAGGAAAAGTCGATGTTTAAAAAATGTGAGCCGGGTTCATTCAACTTTGAAACGGCAATTGGCAGATGCAGCTTTTCATGGACCAAAAAAGGAATCAACAGGTTTGTTTTAGACAGCGACGACTCATCAAGTAAACCAACTCCAGCACCAGCGAAAGAAGTTGCACGCAGAATAAAGAAACATTTGAAAGGCAAACCGGATCAGTTGTTGGACATTCCGATTGATTATTCATCGACTCCAGAGTTTCAAAAAAAAGTATTCAAAACACTGCGAAAAATTAAACCCGGAAAAGTTATAACCTACGGCGAGCTTGCAAAAAAGGCAGGCAAACCAGGAGCTGCACGAGCAGTTGGAACTGCAATGGCATCCAATCCAGTGCCGATGATTATTCCGTGCCACAGAGTATTACCAACAAATAATTCCAAGGATCCCGTAAAACGTTTAGGAAATTTCTCGTCTGCTGGTGGGGTTTGGACAAAAGCGAAACTCTTGCATGCGGAAGGATTTGTCTGGAATGAAGAACATGCAGAAGGATTGAGAATTTTATCAAAAGACAGACAAATGCGAAAGCTGATAAAAGAACATGGTCCATATTTTCCGATTGCCAGTGACTATGGATCTCCATATGGAGTTTTGTTTGAATCAATTGTTCATCAGCAAATATCGATGGCAGCAGCTCGGACAGTTGGCAGAAGGCTTCGTGAGCTGACACCCGGTGAATTGTTTCCGACACCAGAAGAAATGCTGGCACTACCCGATGAAAAAATAAAATTATGTGGAATGTCTTATCAGAAAGTCAGTTTTCTGAAAAGCCTGGCACAACATGTTTATGATGGAACTTTACCGCTCAACAAGCTGCCAAAAATGAATGATGAAGAAGCAATCAAAACACTTTGTATGGTAAAAGGTATTGGTAAGTGGACCGCAGAAATGTATCTGATGTTTCACCTGGGAAGACTGGATGTCTGGCCGGTGCAGGATCTTGGATTGATGCATGGAGTCAAGTTGCTTGATGGGTTGGATGAAGTACCAACTGCAAAACAGTTACAGCCAATTGGTGACAAATGGAAGCCATACAGAAGCATGGCAACCTGGTACTTGTGGCGATCGATCTAGTTATTCGTATGTTTTATCCACTGCACAAATAAACACAAAATCATCATCGCCATTGTTACGGAATTGATGCAGTTCGTCAGGAAGAATTATTGCAAAATCGCCTGTTGTTACTGCAAGGCCATTTCCCTCAGGATCAACCAACTCACCATTGCCTGACAGTACATAATTTAGATGTTCAAAAGGGTGGGAGTGTCTTGGTGTATGACCACCTGGTTCTACTGTAAAAACACGAAATGAAAATGCAGGTGCGCCATCGGCGGAGCCAATAACAAGTTGTTTTAATGCTCCAACAGCTCCGTCCATATTTACTTTTTCTTTTGTAACTTTATTCAATTTTTTAACTAACATCAGAAACTCCTCGTCAGTGAAATTCCGCCACCAGAATTTGTGAAAGCAGGTGTGATTTTCAATGACCTGTTTTCATGAAGGCGCAGAATTGTTTTTGCAATAGCATATCCTGTGACAGACCCAAGCAGTACATCGCTAGGCCAATGTTGCAGTGAATTTATTCGCTGTAAAGAAACAGTAGCTGCAGTTCCATAGGCTAAAACTGAAATAGATTTTTGGCCACCATGATAAGAGGCAATTGTAGCGAGCTCCCAGACATTGAGTGAGTGACCAGAGAGAAATGAAGTACCGTCACCTGGTGAAAAGCTGTAGGGGCCGTTGTTTACATGTGGTCTATTGCGGCCGATAACATTATTTGTAAGGTCACGCAGTGCACCACTGATCAAGTGGCATTCAATTATTTGTGAAGTTATTTTAGTCAACTGTTGCTTGTTGGTTGTATAGCCAAAGAGTAGACCGCCATACCAGAATTTGTTCATTTTCCCCATGTGTCCGACGCGTTCAACACTTTGACCATAATCACGAATCGGTCTGTAAAAAGTGTGGTCCATGTTGCGTTGAAATGCATCGCTGATTTCCTGATCGTATCTATAACAAAGTGCAAAAGCAGTTAATAGCGTTCCGGTTTTAATAGCGCTTTCTTTATTTATTCGTAGTGGAGAAGAGTAGACATGAGTTGCGTCAGAAATAAATATTGAAGCCGGGTTTTCTGCAAAAGCAGAACTGGCGATCAAAAGTATTATCAGCGTTTTAAACATATTCCAGTTCCTATAATTAATGCAGAAGTCAGCAGACCTGGGAATATTGCTTCAACTGAGCCGTCTCCAAAAGCGAGCCATAGCATTGCAACCAGTCCGGAAGTTATCATCGACAACATAATAAATCGGCCAGAAATATTTACATTTGTGAAACTCAGCACAACTGGAAACAACAGTACAGGAGTACCAACAGAACCAAGATGATGCCACAATGTTATTACAGACTCTGACCACAACGCCATGCCAATTGCAAGCAGGGCAACTACAACCAAACCGAATTGAACTCTTGGCAATGAGTGGCTTTTGCCGGTTAAGTCTCGACCAAAAGTAATAGCGGCAAGGAATGCGTTGCTATCTACGGTGGACATAATAGTTGCCAGTAATCCTGCCAGAAAAAGTCCTGCCCAAAGGGGTGAAAGTGTTGCCGATGCAAGCTCGGGAAATGCAGCAATTGGAGATTCCAGATTTGGCAGAACTGCTCTGGCATAGAGTCCTGCAGTTGTTGTCAGAAAATCAAAGACCAACCAGAAGCCAACTGAAATAAGCAGACCTCTTTTTGCAATCGATTCACTTTGCGTAGCAAAACAGCGTTGATAAAAAACCGGTTCAACCAAAGTGGAGGCAGCAATTACATACCACACAGCTATTGCCTGGAAACCGAGGCCACCGTCCCATTGCAGGTGAGTGTCGGGGAGGTTTGCGGAGAGAAAACTCCAGCCACCATATTTCAAAAAGCACGCTGGAACCAAAACCAGAAAACCGAGGAACATCAGCAGGAACTGGATTTTGTCAGTTGCGACAACTGCACTCAAACCACCACGGAAGACATAGGCTACAGAAAAAACTGTTCCAATTACTACGCCAAGCCATAATGGCCAGCCAAGTATCCAGTGGCTCAAAACTCCAAGCATAAGTACATACGCAGCCGGAACGGTCATTACAAAAATCATCAGCGCACCGGTTCTGCCAACTGCGGGACCAAACCTGTTACTTAGTTTTTGAGGAAGAGTTAACATCTCAGACTTGCGAGCGCGTCGTGCGATAAACAGTGCGAATATTATGGCATACAGATAATACGGGATTCCAAAAACAAGCCAGTTGCTAATGCCAAACTTCCATGCATATTCACCGACACCAAGAATACCTCCGTACCAGGAAGAGACCATTGTGGCAATAAAAGCAGGGAGGGTCAGCCTGCGACCGGCAACTATATAATCGATTTCACCTTCAGCAGGTTTGCGCAGAATTCGTACAACAGACCAACCAAGCAGTAGCAGATAAACAAGAAAAGTTACGGTCACAGCAGAGATCTTCTAACCGGGTCAAGAGGTTCATATCGGAAGTGAAGCAGTAATGTACCTTTTTTAATATTGATTGAAAGAGGGGGTTCAACAACATGATTGCTGACTGTTGCAGATTCTCCAAATCCAATGTCTTTGTTTTTCATATTGTAAGCTGCACCGCGGACTGTGATTCCTGAAGCCTTGTGGTAGAACGGAATAATTGAAAACACTGTACCTGGCTGCAATTCCCAAATAAAACTCTCTCTATTATCGCAACGAATTGTCATGCCATATTCGCTGCAAATGCACAAACGAAATTTATCAGAATATTTTTCCATCAATGCACAATTGTAAAGTGTATGATCAAGAGAGCCTCCTGTTGCGCCAAGCAAAATGCCTTCAGTGCACCCTTCACTGATTGCATGCAGAATCGCTTTTTCACCATCGGTACTATCTTGGTCGGGGACATAAAGCATTGCAGGTCCGGTTTTTCCATTGATGACATGTCCTGCTATGGAATCAAAATCACCGATTACAAGATCTGGAATTGTCGGGAGTTGGTCGTAGGGATGACCGGCATTGTCGGCACAGATGAACAGGTCAGCACCGCTTAGCCATCGTTCTATAATGAAGTTGGGGGGCTGAGGACCGCCACATAAAATAACAGCCCTTTTACCGCGTTTTGGAAACAGAAGTGACTTAGCTCCGCCATACATATAAGGAGTCCTTTAGAACGAGTAATGCAGACCGGCCAGAAAATGCCTATCCGCCGCAGGTATAAACATGTTCCCTCCACTCCATGGGTCATAATATCCACTGGATTCATATCTGTCATCAAACAAGTTGATGAAATCCATTGAAAAATTCATGTTTTTTGAAATTGTTGTCCGCAAACCAAGATCGACGGATGTCCAACTGTCAATCACTCGATCATCATTGCCGCTATTGTCCAGATGTTGTTTTCCAACTGCTCGGAAGCGAACAAATGTCCGCACATTGTCAAAATTCGAGTTTATAGTTGCAGTAAGCAGATGTTCCGGGAAAAGAGCAATACGATTGCCGGAATAATCGATATCACCATCCCAGTCGTGATACATAAATGAATCAAATTCATCCCAGCTCTTTGATGCAGCAACTTTCAAAATATGGTAATCATTTAATCGGGCAGTCAGACCAAGTTCAATACCGCGGTGTAGTGTTTTGTCGGCGTTCCCTTTTATAGGCGCACCATCATCGTCTATGCTGCCAAATGGAATAATTTCATTGTCAAGTTCCATCCAATAACCATTCATAGTGAACGATAAATTTCGACCGCGCCAGCTTGAACCAATTTCATAGTTCAACGCTTTTTCTTCATTTACGTAAGGGTCGCTCCAACTCATGTAATCAACAATACCATCGCCGTTTTCATCGACTTCAACACCGTTTCTAAATAGTGGGGCAGTGCCCAGATCATCAGGTCCCATCCAGGTGTCGTAAAGTTCACCGTCAGTTGGTTCTCGATGTGCGATTCCAACATGAGCATACAAATTCAGGTCGCCACCATAAGGTGAGTAAGGAGTATCCCAGAACAGTCCGCCTTTTGGATTAAAGAAACCCCAGTCAACCTTGTAGTGGTGACGGTCAGTGCCAGAAAAGTTTCCAACCTCAGTGTGTTTGAATTCATGAGTTTTATGCTGGTACTGCATGTCAACAAGCAGAGTAACGCTGTCAGTTATCCTGCGTTGCTCATTGACATAAGCACTCCACGCCACTTTGTCTCCGGTATATCCGTAGTAATCAAATGGTTCAACTTCATCGCCATTTACTTCCAGAACATTACCGGAGTGATCGCTGTGGAATGTGTAGATATCGCCACCAATAATTGTGCGACCATTATCGTGTGCATGTTCAAGATGAGGAACCCAGCCGTACTGATTCTTGTCTACATTTTTACGACGAATCAAATCAACGTCGTCACCAGGGGTCATTCCAAAATCGACAGGATCTTTACCCAGCTTTTCGTTTTCATAAAAACCTTCTCCATGAATCAGGTAGAGCGAGTTTTTAAGAGTCATGTTATCAGATAGAAAGTAGTGATTGTGAAGTTCGTAATGAGGTTGCTTGAAACTGTCAATCGCGTTTTCGTAAGTCTCAGGATTTGCCCTGCGATTCTCTGCCATTGTTTCAGCATTGATTGCCCACCAGGCATGTTGCGATTCTTCTTCACCTGTATATGCATTGAACTGAGTTACGCTTTTCTCGGTATCATGTTTTACGGTACCAAAGAATGACCATAAAGTGCTGGCCGAGCGATCACGATAACCATCGCTTCCCATTTGTGAGTAACGCCATGCAGAACTCAATGAACCATGTTTACCAGTGTTGTAGCTGAAGGAGTGTTTGTAGGTATCGTAACTTCCACCCATAAAAGTAATTTCGCCACCTTGCTGCTCGGAAACAGTATCGGTAATAAGATTTACTGTACCACCGATAGCAGTAGTTGCGCCCATGCTGTTTGTTATGCCTCGTTGAATCTGAATATCTTCAACATTGTTTACAAAGTCCGGCAAATCCACCCAGTAGACCTGGTGATCTTCCGGGTCGTTCAATGGAATGCCATTGATCATCACGCCGACGCGTTTCTGGTCGAACCCGCGAATGTTCAGGTATGTATATCCAACACCGTTACCTGCGTCAGAGTAAGCGTGAACGCCAGGAGTTTCTGTGAGCATCATCGGGATATCGACAACTCCGGTTTTCCGCTCCAGTTCAGCTTTTGAGATATTAGAGTGAGAAAGGTGCAGATCATCGCCATATCGCGATGCACTGACGACAACTTCATCCATTGTAACAGCAGATGTATCAACTGGAGCTTCAATTGCAAACGCCAGCGCAGGTAACAAAAGGAAAATTAATAATTTGGACATGAAGAATCCTTCACAAAAAAAGCCAGCACCACAAATAGGGGACTGGCCATGAAGGCAAGTTGGAGTGCCGTTTTCCTACGCCGGTATGACCCGGGTCAGGTTCGGAGGGACTCTCTCAGGCCCATTTGGACCACCCCTAACGGATTGTTGACTCCAGAATAGTTTAAGCACGCATACTAGTCAAGTTTGTAAACAATTACCTCAAGCGGTTCCGCGTCACTGTAGTTTTCTTCATCGTCTTCAACATTGGAGTACATTGAGCTTACAGCAGCAGACGCATCTTTGATTACGACACACAAGTTGTCAGCAGGGAAGAACATATGGTCTTTTTCACGATCAGCATCCACATGAACCTCAACTGTGCCAAGATAGGTTCCATCTTCTAAAAAATGATCAAAAATTCCATAAATTCCATCGGGAAGATCATTGAAAGTGTGACTGTTTGCAATCCATAGAGAACTGTCATCTCGAACCATAATTTGCCTGATAGCTTGTGCATACGGTTCAACAACAACATCAACATCCTGTTTTACACCATTGGTTATTACAGTGTACCCATCCTTGTGTTCTTCAATTTCTTCAGCAGTTCTTTTGCGTTGTTTATATTCTCGTTTTATTTCCGATACTTTTTCCCCGGCTAGGTTATAGCCTTCAATCAGGTACTCATTTCTTTTCGGGGCGTAATAAACAGTTCCATCTTTTGAGCAGGCACTAGTGCGACCTCCAAAAAATGACTCCGCCTCGTTAAAGCTTATTTTCCCACCTAAATCATTTTCCGTTGTTTTGGAGCAGAAATTTGTCTGCTCATCACCCTGATAGTCAAACAAACTCAAGTAATCATTTCGGGTGGAAGAATCGCCACTCCAGCTCGAAAGGCTTCCGCTTGCAAGTACAAGGTTGCCACATGGAATTACATTTCCAATTCCCGAAAAGCCGCCTTCAGTAGCATCACCAAATGAAAAGCTGCTGACAGGAGTGCCGTCGGTTTCAATCAACACAACTTTGCCTGGAAAGTTTTTAACTAATGCAATTTTGCCTTCAGGTGTGAAGAACATTCTTGTCGGTTCCCTGACTTCACCAGGGCCGTCACCTTCAATCATAAGGGATTCAATTAATTCACCTTCAATACTGTAATGATGAAGAGTTGAGAGTTGCATATCCAGAAGCCACAAATCTCCATTGGGTGCAAGCTGAGCGGCCATGATGACACCAAAGAAGACGTCTTCATCATCCTCGCCACCAGCGCGCCATATTTCAACAGGTGTAATAATCTCGGCAGAGAGAGAAAGAATCGGGATCAACAGCAGAAACATAATGGCCAAACGCATTGGTAGCTCCTTTGTTATAGACAGACATGATACAGAATTATATATAGATTGTTCCACAAAAAAACGCCCCGGGTTTCCCCGGGGCGCAATTCAAAAAACGATACAGGTTATTTAACCAGCATCATCCTTTTGCTCTGACGGAAATCGTCAGCTTCAATAAGGTAGAAGTAGATACCAGAAGTAACTGGCTCTCCCTTATTGTTTAATCCAGCCCAGATAACATCGTGGCTACCAGCGCCAACATGTTCATTGACCAGGTTACGAACAACTCTACCGGCGATATCATAAATCGTCAGTTTAACCATTGAAGGTTGACTCAAGTCGTAGGTAATTTTAGTCGATGGGTTGAATGGGTTTGGAACATTCGCGTGCAATGCATTAGGCATTACTGGAACCATGATTGCTTCAGATGTGAACAGAATGTTGCTGTTACCATCAAGTGAGAAATTCACACGATAGTCATAGCTTACACCAGGCTCAGCTGAAGTATCACTGGCAAGGTAGCTCAATGGAGTACTTGCTTCAGGAGTAACGCCCAACTCTGCGAAGTTGTTTTCACCAGCTGGTGAACGCAGAACATTGAAGTAAATGTTTTCTTCAGTTAATGAAAGTTCCCAGCTTAAGTGAACGCCATCGGCATCAGCAATAACTGATGAACTGGAAAGCATTACTGGCTGAACATCGGATACTTCAAGAGTAACTGGAACGTCCAGTTGTGGAGTAATTGGATCATTACTATCAATCCGAACTGCTCCATAATAGGTGCCAAAATCAACATCTTCTGTGTTGAAATCGACAGCCAGATCCAAAGTACCACCGGCAGGTACAGTACCTGCTTCAGGATAAACAGTCATCCAAGGGGCACCAGCAGAAATCTCGATAGCCAATCCGTCATGGATGTAAGGTGCATTGTAAGCAATCATAAATCCATCAGTACCATCGGCATTTTGCATTCCGATTGTAGCACTGTCCAGAGGGTCACCCATTGTGTTGTACTGGTAAGTGATAGTGCCATCAGCACTGAGGATTACCTCAAATGTGTATGGTCCACCAGCTCCACCGTAAGGTACAAATGCATTGTACTGAATGATGAAATCGTTGCCATCTTGAAGGATGTAACAATCGCCACCATCAGTAGGATTCAAGTCTTCCCAGAAAGGAGCAATACAGTTTCCTGGAGAACCAGCATCAGGGAACATGCCATTTGAATATGGAGTTGAGCTGTCTGTAAAGCTGATAAAGCCATTAGAGCAAAGCAGTACAGAGTTGAATGTTTGACCATAGTATTCAAAATCGAATCCAAGATCAAATGGTCCGTGACTGGAGTCATCGCCACTATTAAAGGCAAGTGTTCCAGAAGTAGCATCTACCCAGTTGTAAACAGGTCCGCCTGCTTCATCACTGTCAATCCATGTATAACCAAAGGCATCAGGTCCGCCACTGCCTCTGCCACCAACATTAAGATCTTCTTCACCTTTTGCATGAGGTGTGTATTCATAAGATGAGCGAGCCACAATATCTAATAGAGCAGCAGCTGTAAAATCAAGATCACTGTCACCAGAGTTGGTTACAGTAAGAGTTCTTGAGTTTGTGTTGCCCATGTTCATAACAATATCGATTACGTCAGGAGTTGTTCCAACAACTGGTGCTCCGATAGCGTTACCTGTCAGATCGATAGCCATTACAGGAGTGTCTGGGTCATTGCTTGTAAATGTCAGTGTTCCAGTATGAGCTCCAAGAGTCAGTGGGAAGAATGAAACTACAAGGTCCATTGACTCGCCTGGCTCAATAAGA
>CAYTFE010000035.1:0-16302 GCA_964437115.1 uncultured Fibrobacteraceae bacterium
TATCCATTTTTCGATCTCGTCGAAAACCAGTCGTATCTCTATATCCCTCTAACGGTTAGCTTCACCTGCAAGCGCAGGCCGCGTAGCGGCAGGGCGCGATGCTTGCCTCGCAAGCAGCGTGACCGGTGCGGTTGACTGGTGCAAGCGATTGATACTCATTGTTATACTGGAACCGTAGGTGAATGGGCTGAAGGAGTTCAAGGTTATCAAATGTCAGATTGTGATGGAATGATGACAATCTTTTTTGATGACTTCCCAACAGCCGCAGCTGTCTCTTTTGAGCTCTTCATCCAATCAACTGGTTGGGAAACTAGCGATGCTATTGTTGTCATGTTTGGTGACACCGTAATCCTTGACACAACCGGACAGGATATCGATGATATGGGATTGCTTGAAGGTGAATGGGTTGAATTTAATAGTGAAGTTTCTGGTGGAGTTCTTTCAATTTCGCTAGATAGTAATTCAGGGTCGGAAGCTATTTTCATCGATGATGTAGTAATCTATGATGACACTGCTGTTAGTAATGACAGTGCTAGTTTTGGAGCAATTAAAGCTCTGTTCCGATAACAAGTAAAAACTAAAAGGGCTACCCATTTGGGTAGCCCTTTTTTATTTATCAAACAAACATTAGAAGTTTGAGGCACCTGGAGTTGGCGACTCGTATGTCACCCATTCTCCACCAGCATCTCTTCCTTCACTTATATCCGCAATCTGCGGACCAAAGGTATATTCATCTATGCTGGTACCATCTGGATCAAAAAGACCAAGGTCTTCTCCTCCACTTCCAAGCTTGATGTCTACATGCAACACACCTTGATCTGGCTGTTTGTCAGCCCATAAAATCAAGTATTCACCGGCAGGAATAATTGTTGCAGAATCACCAGTTGGAATTTGCCATTTAGTGGCATCAGCTAAATCATCTGTAATATAATAACCGCCTAGATCTACATCAGCGTCTGTGCCGTTGTAGATTTCAATCCAGTCATCAAACTCCCCATTTTCATCTGCAAGGGTTGCGTAATTACTAGCCATAAACTCATTTATAAACAATGCACTTTCTGCTGGTGGCGGTGGCGTCGGGGTAAGTGGTGCATCGTATTTATCACAAGCGCCAATAGCGAGTAGCGTCATCAACAGTATCAATAGTTTTGTTTTTTTCATTGTATTTCTCCTTAAAATGCTGCCATTAGGCGGAATTGAAGAATGTTAAAGTCGTCGTCTGCTGGGTGGCCGTCGCCCTGTGCATAGTATCCGTTATCAATCTGTGTGAAGTTTGCATACATTTTGATAACAGGATTTGCATACCAAGTAAGTCCTAATGTAAATGCACTTGAGCTTCCAAATAGTTGATCTTCATCGTTAAAGTCAACAGAGCCCCATCGACCTGAAAGCTCCCATGCACCGGCAGACTTGTTAGTTGGAATTACGCGTCCAAATTCACCTGATCTACTTATGTATGGGTGAGTATCGTTTGTCAGGAAGAACGATGCAGACACATAGCCACCAGAATAATTCAATAACGGTAAATCACCCGATCTATAAATGCGTGTAGACATATGCTCAGCTTGAAGTAGCATTGGCCCTTTGCAGTAAGCTGCTTCTAGGCCGATTAAATCCCAATGATCTATATCGTAGATTATTGCTTCCATCCATTTGCTCGCATAAACATGAGTTTCACATCTAGTCTTGAATTTGTGGTATCCAGAATTATAATCAGTTTTACGACGAGACATTGCTATGCCTGTATGAAATACCTTTTCTTTGTTATTAACTGGAGCGTGAGTAAAACGGCCAGTTATATTCAAAGTTTGATTGTCATCTGTTGTTTCAAAGGTGGAAATATCTGGGCCAAAAACTCCACCAGCAAAGCGAGTATTGTTATCCCAGCAAGAAAACTCGATTCCCATTCTTCTGCCAGGAACAAACATCTCTGTTCCTTGCGAGCGTTCCATAAACAGCAAGTACCTACTAGTTGTGTTTTCTTCTAGACCAAACGGTTCACGGAAGTTTCCATATGTAATGGAGCCATGTCTGTCAAAAAGGTTATCATAGCGAATATATGCATCTTTTACTTCTACATGCTCTTCAGCTAAATCAAAATCAAATTCCGCGTACCAGTCTTTGTACAGAATTGCTTTCCACGCCATTCTGCCACGACGCAATTGCATCCCGCTACCCAGAACAGATTCATCTTCATCATAGAATGCTGTGTCGAGATAAATTCTGGTGTCTGTCCACCACTTGAACATGCCGTCTTCTGATTCAAAAAACAGCAAGCCATCATGAGATTCTGCGTTCAGATTTGTAGTACCAGCAAATGCTGATACCGTGATCATTAAAACAAAAGATAAAAGTAGTACCCATTTAAACTGAGCTGACATGAAATATTCCTTTCAAAGGAGTTAAGTCAGATTGTTGGACAACCTTAAAGTAATGGCAATTATTATTCCTTATTCATGAAATTGCAATGATTTCGTAATAGCTTGGTACAAAACGAGTTATATTGAGTGGATATTGATGATCAATGCCTTGATGTTGATATTTCGCTAATCTATTGTCCTTTTTTCGCTATTATCAAAAAAAGGGAGCGTCATATTGACGCTCCCAAATAATTACTAACAATTTAGACTAACGGAACAGAGCTTTAATTCCACCAAAGCTAGAGCCGTTATTAGAAACTGTAGTTTCAATAACACCAGGAGTTCCCCAGTCTGCTAGACTTTCAGTCCAGTTTGCGCCATCACTAAAATCAACACAGTCAGCATCAATTAAAGTCAGTGAAGGACCGTCGCCATCACAGTCTGGCCAAGATGAGTTGTCATCATATGACATAGCAAAAACTTCAGTTCCGGCACCGTCGAATAGATAAACATCATCGCCGCCGTTGCCAAGTCCCCAATTACCAGATGATTCATCGGCAAAGTAATTTGTTACTTCTGGATATTGGACATTAAACATGCTAATGCTGATACAGAATACCATAACATCGCCAGGAGCCATTATGCCGTCAAGGATTCCGCTAACATGACTACCGTCATTTCTGTCATTAATAGTCCAGCCGGTAAGATCTACATCGGCGTCACTGCGGTTATAAAGTTCAATCCATTCAACATCTGTACCAATTGAGTTATACATTAACTCAGTTACAATGATGTCTTGTGCTATTGCTGTACTAGCAAAAGCGATTACTGCGAGAATTACAAAAGCCTTGCGCATTGTTGCACCTCCAGAAAGTTGTTTCGAATCGGTTTCCCTGCCCTTATTGGCAGGGAAACCTCTTATATAAAAGAAGCAAATCCATTGAGGCTTTGAATTAACTACTTTAATAATAACATTTTTTGAGTTTTAATACTAGTGTTATTTTTCACTTTTGCAAAATAAACACCAGAACCTACATTTGCACCTTTTTCATTTCGACCGTTCCAAATCATGGCGTGATCACCAGAATCTAAATTTCCGTTATGTAGAGTTCTAACCAAACGGCCAGTAACATCATAAACCTGTACTGAAACTTCTTCTGCTGTTGGCAAATTAAATCGAATTTCTGTACGAGGATTGAATGGGTTAGGCACAATACCGGTAATTTTTAATAAGCCAGGAATTGGATTACCTACTCCGGTTTCACTGCCAGGGTTTGCTGCGCCAGGAGTTGGTGCATCAAAGAAATCCCAAGTTCCAATACCGTTTGGTGTACGGCCTTCAGAAATATCCATTTCTTGGTTTCCAAAATCGTAGAAATCTAGTCCGCTTACGCCATCTATGGCAGTAAACAGAACAACTTCACCAGTTGAACCAAATCCAAATAACATATCAACTTCATTAAAAATAATGTAGCTGTCTGCTTCTAAAATGGTTCCTGTTGGAATCATATATTTGTTAGGAATGTCTCTTTCGTCAGAAAGGAAACACCCACCAATATCCACAGCAACATCGCCACGGTTATATAACTCTACCCAGTCTTCTTCTTCACCAGCAGCACTTGATGCCAAGAACTCATTGATGCAGATGTTTGAGTAGTAATCGGAAATGTTTGATGCACCAGGTGTTGGTGTAGACAAATACTCAGGTGCGAAGCCGTAATCAAAGTATGCACCTCTGCCGCCACCTAAGTCAGGGCTATATCCAATAGCTACATCAGCAGCAACTGGACCATATTTAAAGCCGTGAATTTTTCCTCGGCCATGATCACGAGTATCATAAATAGCGACTTCTTCGCCACCACTGCTTAATTTAAAGTCGGCGTGAAGAGGACCATCTTCTTCATCGTTATCTGCCCAGAAAGTCATATACCCACCAGCGGCTAAAACTGTGCCTGCTGGAATTTCCCAGTTATCTCTGTTGCCAAATTCATCAGACAAGCACATACCACTTATATCAACTGTCTCTGTGCCAGGATTGTATAGTTCAATCCAGTCTTCGAATTCACCCATCTCGTCTTGCATGCCTGTATCATTGCTAGCAATAATTTCATTAACAACAACGATTGGGGAAATATAGTCAACTGTGTAAGCAACATAATCTAAAGGACCGTCACCAGGCCACATGTCAGTCTGACCGATGTTGTCTTCAGCGATAGCATACATTTTAACAAGTGTGCCAGAGGATTGAGGAGCAATTGCTACGCCGTAAATTGAATCGGCTGCAGCGCCATCGCCATGCATTCCATCATCAAACATTTCTCGTGCAAAATATCCAGCGCCCATATCAACCATCAACTCAACACTAACAAGCGCATTGTCATCAAAAGCTTCAACGGTTACATAAACAGCGTCATCGGCTGATGGGAGGCGCAAATTTCTGTCACCGTTACGACAAATTGGGGCGTTGTCATCAGCGAATGTACTATTCTGAACTCCAGGAGTTCCATAGTCAATTGTGCTTGGATTCCAGCTTGCAGAAACATTGTTATCCAGTGCTGGATTGATAAGTTCAAGTGATGGACCGTCGCCATCAGGAGAGCTTGGCCAGTCGCCGCCATCATCGTATGTTACAAAATCGATGAGTTCATCATCATCGTTAAAAAGATTAACAGTATCTCCACCGTTACCTAATCCAAAGCCTAGACCGTCAGGATCAAAGGCATTTTGGTTTACATTGGTAACCCCTGGGTACTGTGGGTCAAACAGCAGGAAGTCACCAGCAACTACTAAATATTCGCCTGCTGCAAGCGTGCCTACTAAAGCACATGGAGGGTGTGTGGTGTCTCCGTCAAGAAGATACCATGATGTTAGATCCTGCGCGTCAGGGCCTGTGTTGTACAACTCAACCCACTCAACATCTGTGCCTGGAGTATTGTACATGATTTCGTTGATCACGATGTCTGCCATAGCTGGTAATGCTACCATTATGGCGACAACAGCGAGGATGATGCGAACTACACGATGCATAAAACAACCACCTTTGGTGTTCCCTGTGCCTGATCCATACAAAGCAGCCTCTCAGGGATTTTGTAATGGTGAAACTCGTTTTCACCGTTTTGCTAACTATCGGAAGCTTTCTTCTGTTTTCTTGCGCGAATAAATGGCATAGCAAATGACAGAACTGCCAGAACTAGCATTATTGCGCTAACCGGTCGAGTCAGGAAGATGCTTGGATCGCCCATGATTAAAGCTCGCCGGAGATTGCTTTCGGCCATGTAGCCAAGTATTAAAGCCAACACAAGAGGCGCAGTTGGAAAACCGTATCGTCTGAGGATCCATCCAAAAATACCGAAGACTAAGCAGATAACTACATCAAACATAGAGTTGGCTACGCCGTAGCTTCCTATAAAAGCGATAACCAAAATAATCGGGAATAAAAGAGCCTTTGGTGCAGAGATAATTTTAACCCAAAGTCGATTCCCAAGAACTCCAAGCACTAAGAGTATAGCATTTCCAACAACCAAACTGGCAAATAATCCATAAACTAAATATGAATTTTTTCCTGCAAACAGTTCTGGACCGGGGGTGACACCGTGTAGCATAAGAGCGCCAACAAGCACTGCTGTTGCTGCACTACCTGGAATACCGAGGGTCAACAAGGGCACCAAAGCACCACCAACCGATCCACCTGCTGCTGCCGCGGGGGCAGCAATCCCCTCAAGACTCCCTTTGCCAAATATGTCTGGTGTTTTGCTTGTCCTGCGAGATTCGTTGTAAGCAATAAATGCAGCAATTGTGGCACCAGCTCCAGGCACAACGCCAATAACAGTTCCAAGTGCCGACGACTGCAAAATACTTCGCTTAAGGCCAAGCAGTTCTTTTGTACTTAGCATCTTGCTTGAAAATGTCTGTAGTGCAGCTTGGGTTGCCTCAAATTTTTCTATGTTTAGAAGCACTTCACCAACAGCAAAAAGTCCAATCAAAGCAGGGATAAATGAGATGCCATCTGTAAGTTCGGGAACACCGAATGTAAATCGCATATAGCCAGTAATTGGGTCTAGGCCGATTGTCATCAACAACAAACCAAGCACTGTGCTGACTGCACCTTTAAGCATATTTTTTTGTTCCATCGATACAACAATAGTCAATCCAAAAATAGCGAGCGCAAAATATTCTGGAGGTCCAAAAGCAAGAGCCGCTTTTGCAAGTGGAACAGAAAACAGAACTAAAATAAATGTTCCAACAATTCCGCCAGTACAGTTTGCAATCACTGCGGTTCCAAGAGCTCTGCCGGGTTCGCCTTTTTTAGTAAGAGTATAACCATCGAAAGCAAGGGCAACAGCAGCAGGGGTGCCTGGAGTGTTAATTGCAATCGCTGTAATGCACCCGCCATAAGCTGAAGCAGTGTAGACGGCAGCCAACAAGATTAGGGCGATTAACGGATGCATGCCGTATGTAAATGGAACCATCAAAGCAACACCAGTTGAAGCTGAAAGCCCAGGCATAACTCCAACAAAAATGCCGATAATAATGCCACCAGCAATTACAAGTGTAGGCTCCCACCAGGCGATATCGGCAACACCGGCACCAACTAGTGTAGCAAAACCAGAAGCGAGATTTTGAAAAACTTCCATTACTTCCTCTATCCAAACAAGCTACCAGCAGGTAGCGGTAAACCGAGTGTCTTTATGAATATCGCCCAACAAAAAAGCAACATTCCTGCTGTGAGGAAAACAACCGCCAAATGTTTGCGGTAATCCATTGCATAGATTCCGCCTACCAATAAAATTGTGGTTGATAAGAAAAACCCAATCAACGGCAACAGAGAAACAAATAAAATCATTAGTGCAGATACAATCATCACTAAACCAATTCTACCGTGCTTGTTGTTTTGCGGACTTTTCATTGCTGAAGTGATTTGCATCAACGAGAAGATTATTAAGACAGTCGCCCAAATAGTTGGAATTGTATTCGGTCCAACATTTTGTCCGTTAGTTGATGGCGGAAAACTCAAAGCGTACATTAAAAACAGAAGCGATAAACCTAGAGTAACTCCGGCAATACTCATTTGCCCGGTTGGGTTCTTTTTAAGAAGCTTGGCAACAGCAATCATTGTAAAAATTGCAAGTGGAAATAATATCCAGCCAATTAACCTTTTCTGTTTTGCTTGTTCGTCTGGTTCTCCGGCAATAATACTAGCCATCTTCAGATATTTGACCGCATCTTTGCTATCGCGATTAACAAGTTCTGTGAATTTTTCACGCTCGTAAAAAACATTTTCAGCTGAATTAAACTTCACAAACTCAATCCACTCAGAGTCAGCTGAAACTTTTTTCAAAAGGTTTGTCAAATAATTGCAAGTTTCATCGGGAGTATCTTTGTGGACAGCAAAACCACGCCACATAATTTCTTTAGGTAAGTCACAACCAATCTCTAACATGGTTGGAACTTCAGGATATCGCTCCAGCCTCTGTTCGGCTGAAACAACCGCAATCTTTAAATCTGGTCTACCTCTAACATCTTCTGGATTACCCACATAAACCGTTCCGTGTCCACCAAGCAGAGCGGCAATTGCCTCTCCGCCACCATCGTATGGAAGCCAAGTTGCTTTAATCCCAAGTTTGTCCCAGGTTTTAACTGCCATCAGATGGTCAAGTGAGCCAACTCCTGGCCCAACCCAAATTTGACTGCCGTTCTTTTCTTTTGCGTCTCTAATAATATCTTCTATTGAAACAACATCGCTATTTCTGTTAGTAATCAATGCCTCTGGAGCTTCAACCATACAAGCTAAAAACCTGTAATCATCCATTTCGATTGAACTTCTAGTTACTTGAACTGCTGAAATGAAAGTCGCTGGAAACGCCAATAGGTGATATCCGTCAGGCTCTTTACCTAAGAGAGAGCGCATTGCAATTGCGCCAGATCCTCCATATCGATTCTCGATAACAAGTGGAATGTCTGTGTAGTTTCGGGAGATTTTTGAAATCATTCTGGCAGTCAAATCGATTGCGCCACCAGGCTTTGCATGGACTATTATCACTATCGGTTTGTCAGGATATTCTGCGTTTGACGGATACGCTGTGCCGGCGATTACAATAACCGCCAGCAACAACAATGTTAAGCCTCTTTTATACATTAGACCTTCCGAAGCGATCATACATCAATCCGTGACGCAGACCCCTGTCGCTTATTATCAATTCTTCAACGCCTAATCGGCGCATGATTGTCAGCACAATTGAAGCACCTGAAAGAATCACATCGGCGCGTTTAGGCATTAGTCCGATTGTGTCAGCTCGCTTTTCAATTGTCCTAGAACGATACATCTTGACCTGTCTCTCAACTTCCTTGATTGGAAGTTTAGAACCTTGAATAACATCAGGATCATAAACTTTCATCTCATGAAAAACAGCACCAAGTGATGTAACTGTTCCGCCCATACCGACAAGTGTGTCAATTGGGCCAGCTACTGTTTCAAACTCATTATCAAGGCCTGCAAACATCGCCTCAAGCTCTTCGGTTGTCACTGGATCACTATTGCAGTATTCTTCGGTAGGACGACGGGAGCCGATATCAAGGCTAAACTGGCGATCAATTTCTTCGCCTTTTCCAAAAATAAACTCCGTGCTTCCGCCACCTGTATCAAAAATGACCAAGTCACCATCAAGCGCGCCGAGCCCGGAAAGAACCGCAAGATAACTCAAACGGGCCTCTTCCTCTCCAGGTATAACCTCGACGCGCATTTTGGTGGATTTTTTTACTGCATCAAGAAATTCTTTGGCATTTTTTGCGCTACGCAAAGCCATGGTTCCAACTGCAATAATTTTTTCTACTCCAAGCTCTTCAGCTTGAGCTTTGAACGCAATAACTTGAGCTACATTTCTGTCAATTGCGTCGTCTGTCAGAATTTTAGTCTCATGAAATCCTTCACCCAGGCGAGTGACTTCAGTATAGTCACCAAGCACAGTCATTCTGCCGTGCATCACTCTGGCAACATGCATTTTCATTGAGTTGGTGCCGATATCGATTACAGCAAATCTGCTCATGCTGTTACCTCAGACATTCCGATTGAGCGTTTCATTGCGCGGATGTAATTGACATTGTCAAAGCTATCGAGCTCAAGCTCTTTGACTGTCGACATAACAAGGTCAGGGTCAGTGTGCTCAACTGCCATTGTTTTCCAGCTAACGCCATCAAATGTTACTTCAGCAAGTTCAACAATTACTTCGCCAAGCATGTAACCGAATCGTTTTTTCACTACTTTTACAACGGCCAAATCTTCACAACTGCCAACAACATTATTAATGAACTCATCATAAGTATACTCTTCTTGGTCCATTGCTAAAGAGTCCATATTAAAAGACTCAAAAATCCTTGCTGCTTCTTCTGCTTTACATGGGAAGCCAACTTTCAAAACAGGCATCCACTGTTCAAGAGTATCTCCGTTGGTATTACGAAGCTCTTTGATGTCCAGCTTGCCGTCCCGAACTTTTACATTATTTCCACCCTTAGTGGTAACGATGTAATCTTCAGCGCTATCCAATACTCTGGTGCATTCATACTTTTCCAGGTTTTTTTCTGCTTGTCCAAGGTCTGTTCCAAATGATCGCCATTCCCATCTAGGTATTATTTCATTCATGAGTCTGCCCTTTCAGTGGCTTGTGATTCTCCATATCTCTGCACAACTGCTCGCGCGATGTTGGCAGAATAACTATTCATTTTTCTTAAACAATCCATTAAGTCCAAGTGAATTTCACTTGTTGAAACAGATTCTTGAATCTGCTCACGCAAACGCTCAAAGTGATGTTGCCTAAGGTCTCCCTCTAGCTCAACATACTTAGCTTGTTTCTTGGCCATTTTATGCGCTTTTTCAAGAGAGCTATCTCTGAAAGTATCAATACTTCTTGCAATCTGCTTAATCATTTTCAAGTGATAAGCTTTAATTTCCTCACTACCAGATTCAGAGAAAGTCATCGCTTCAGAGCTTTTTTGTTGAGCAAGTGGACGCAATTCTTTATCGATAATATCAGCAATCTGTTCATACTGTTTTGTAACATGCATCATCAGATAAACTTCATTTGCCTGCTCTTCGTTTATCGATTGCTTACCAATATCAATCAAGTATGCCGAAATCTGCTCATCTAAAGAATCAATATATTCCTCAATTTCATGAAGCTCATCTAACTCAGAAAGATTTCCAGAGAAAAATGGGTCGATGGATTTTTCTGCCATCTCTTTGACCTTCTCGCCCATCTTAACAATCTCAACTTTAGCTAGGTTTAGTGCTAAAACAGGAGACTTCAATAGCGATGGTTCCAAGAACCTAGTGTCATATTTAACTTCGTCACCCTCTTCAATTTCTGGCAACATTTTCATTATCAACTTGGCAAATAGTGCGGTAAATGGCAGGAAGACAAAAGTCAGAGAGACATTAAATATTGTATGTGCGTTTGCAATCTGTCTTGGTATATGTTGAGCAAGTGCGGCCTGGTCGCCAGAGTCAATCGCACCGCCAGTTATATTCTGTACCAGCTTTGCAAGCAGTGGTATAAATGCAATCGCCAATGCAACACCAAGAACCTTGAACATGGTATGAGCAAGAGCAACACGCCTAGCTTCACGACCGGCGTTAATGCTTGCAAGAGCAGCGGTAATACATGTACCAATGTTTGCACCAAACAAAAGTGGAATACCTGCTTCAAGCGTCAAAAATCCCTGCTGTGCCAGAACAATAATTATTCCAGTAAACGCAGATGAGCTTTGAATCAAAGCAGTAAAGCCTGTACCAACTAAAATACCAAGAAGCGGATTTTCAAGCTCGGTAAGTAGGTTCAGGAAAGGAGTATAAGTTCGTAGCGGATACATCGCCTTGCTCATTACCGACATACCAAAGAAGAGCAAACCAAATCCTAAAACTACATCGCCTATATTGCGAATCTTGTCTTTTTTGCTAAGAAACTTCATGCCAAAACCGATAGCAATCAAAAGCAATGCATAATCGGTAAGCTTAAAGGCAATCAGCTGAGCAGTAATTGTTGTACCGATATCAGCACCAAGAATTACACCCAAAGTTTGCGTAAAAGTCATCAGTTGAGCCTGAACAAAACTAACCAACATTACAGTAGTTGCAGATGAACTCTGTATGATCATCGTTACAAAAGCACCAACACCTACACCGATAAATCTATTGCGAGTAAGTGCGCCTAAAATGGAACGCATTTTAGATCCAGCTGAACGCTGCATCGATGAGCTCATCATTTCCATACCAAACAAGAACAAGCCAAGACCACCAAGTAGGCCAAAGATCATGAACATAACCCAGGTAGGCTTGCGAACTGTAAGGTGATAAACTATGCGAGCCGATTCAGCATCGGAGCCAGCAATGTTGGCAACAATTGTTGCCGGTTTATCTTTTTTTGTTGCTTTATACTTAAATTGGACAAGATTGTTTGCACCAACAATTGCCGTGCCTAGAAATTTTTCCTTTGGCGTGACCTGAATAAAGTTAATCTCTGTGCCTTCAGCATTTTGACCACTGATTTTTGCGGATAACTCCAACACACCCTGCGTCATCACAGTAGCCCTGTCACCCGATATCCGTTTTCCATCACTATCAACGGGGTGACTCAATTCGAAATCCGATGCCACAGCTACACTACATATAAGTAGTGAAGCCAGCACTAGAATTGTTTTTAATCGTAAACTCATCTCCAACCCTTCAATTATAAAATTATGCACTTTTGTTTTCTGCAACATGTATGCCAGCAGGTGAATCTCTGTTATTTGTTGTATGACAATATGTTAACATCTATTATTAATAAAACAAACTGTATGTTAACGATTATTCGCCACTAATTCAACGATTTGTCGTCAACATCTAACCCGAATTTTATAAGTTTGCTACGAAAAGTACTCCTTGAAAGACCTAAAAGCCTAGCAGCTTTAGAAATATTTCCGTTAGATCGGCTTTGGGCCCATTTCAAAATTTTAATCTCGTAACTATTTACAACTTCATTAAAATCAATGCTATCTGCCCGCTGATCAATTCCTTCGCTTGGAAGATTCAAACTATTGGCTCCGGTTATATATTCTTCAGGAATATCGTCGACTGTAATACAGTTTCCAGTTGAAAGAGCGACCATTCTTAATACGCAATTTTCCAATTCGCGAACATTGCCCGGCCAGTGCCATCGACCTAGCGCGTCAAAAACCCCGTCGGTAACAGTCAGCTCTTTATTTTGACTATGCTTTACAATAAAATGTTGGACAAGAATATCGATATCTTTTCCGCGCTCACGAAGAGGCGGTATTGTTATAGGAACAATATTCAATCTGTAAAAAAGATCCTCTCTAAATGACCCTTTTTCAACTAGCTGTCGTAGGTCAACTTTTGTTGCGGCAATAACTCGTAAATCTACTTTTATGGTCGAGGTTCCACCAACGCGCTCAATTTCTTTTTCTTGTAGCGTGCGCAACAATTTCACCTGTAGAGGGCGCGGAAAATCATCGATATCATCTAAAAAAATTGTTCCACCACTTGAGCGTTCAAACCTTCCAATATGTCTTTTTGAAGCTCCAGTAAAAGCACCTTCTTCGTGTCCATAAAGTTCGCTTTCAAGAATCGATTCGCTTAATGCCGCGCAACTTACTCTAATAAACGGTTCATTTATGCGACGGCTTGCTTTATGAATTGCTTCGGCAACAAGCTCTTTGCCTGTTCCACTTTCTCCTTTTATTAAAACGGTAAAATCACCTGGAGCAATTGATTTAATTTTGTCCTTCAAGCCAATCATGTCGGCAGAAGAACCAACAAGTTTTCCTCCAATGTTTCCAGAAACCTCTCGACGGAGCTCAATATTTTCAGTTGCAATTCTTTTGAATGCTTCAAGCCTTTTAATTATTACAAGTAGTTCAGTATTAGAAAAAGGTTTTGTCATGTAATCATATGCGCCCGCTTTTAGTGCATCGACAGCATTTTCTACCGTGCTGTAGGCAGTCATCATAATTACTTCTATATCGGGATATTTGTTTTTTATCTCTTTTAATAAGTCTACGCCGGTAATTCCCGGCATTCGTATATCAGTCAAAACAAGATCATATGAATTATCAAGTACGCTTATTGCTTCTGGCGCAGAACCACAACTTGAAACTGAGTAGCCCTCTGCTCTGAGCGCATCTTCAATGGTTATGCGAGTGATTTTTTCATCTTCAACTAACAGTATTTTCATTTTTCGTTTTCCTTGAATAAGGGTAGTTCAACTGTAAATCTTGCCCCACCTGATTCGTTATTGCTAATACTTATCCGTCCATCGTGACTCTCAACAATAGACTGCGTTACCGAAAGCCCCAAACCTGTTCCCTGACCAACATCTTTGGTTGTAAAGAAAGGTTCAAATATTATCTCGAGATTTTCCTTTGCAACTCCATGGCCATCGTCTGAAAAGCTTATCAACAACAAATTGTCACGATGCCCATAGTTTATAATTAAACTGCCCCCGTCAGCCATTGCATCGCAAGCGTTAATCATCAGGTTCATACAGACCTCTTCAAGAAGCTGTCCGTCACCTGCGACAATTGTTGAACATGAGCCAGTTTCCTCAATAACAACATTGTTGTTTTTTAATCGATACTCAAGTAATCCGCTAACCCTGTTAACGCATTGTTTGAAGTCAACCTCAACTCCACCCTTTGGTCTCTTGCGAGAAAACTCAAGTAGTCTTTTCACAATTACTTCAATCCGATCAAGTCCTTCGGCTATCAATTCAAAGTACCTTCTGGCCGTTTTTTTATCTTCTGGATTGGCGCGTATGGTTTCAACGCATTGCTGCATGCCGGTAAGGGGATTGTTTATTTCATGCGCAACACCGGCTGCGAGTCGTCCAACCGACGCAAGTTTTTCCGCGTGTCTAACTTCTCGTTCAGCTGATTTGGTGGTGCTAAGTGAACGAATCAGTCTTCGTTGTAGCGCGCTAAATCGGTCAGCAAGAATCTTTGCTTCACCATCACACTCTGGAAAATTAATTTTTTCAAGTCTGTCAAGATCAAGTGAATCAACAGTTGTAACAATAGTATCTAGCTGTTTGGTTAGATGCCTGCTGATTAAAATTACCGCGAAAACTGAAAGCAGAATCAGAACAACAGTTGTTATCCCAAGGTAATTAAAGAGCCTTGAAATTTCATTGTAAATATTGTCTGCAGAAAAGCCGATTAGCAAAGTCCCCCAACTTCTGGTTGATATTGTAAGCGGCACCGAGGCTTCAATAATCCAGCTGTCTTCTTGGAAGATACGAACTCCATTATTAATCACGGCTTTGTAACAAGTTCCATACAAAGATAGGTCATTGTGCGCTTGAACCTGGTTGTTATTATCCAAAACTGCAACATATCTGACTTCTTCTGAAGAGTTCATGAAGTTGTTTATTGCTTCTGTTAACAGCGCTCCTGAAGCGCCCGCGTGAAGCTCTTCTTCAAGCAAAGCATCTAGGATAGGTATTGCAAAACTTCTGGTCGATGCCATTGCTGATTCACTGTGCAGATCAATTAAAAATTCTCTTTCATGCTTGAGAATTAATAGCGAAGTCAACCCTTGCAATAAGATCAAAAAGAGACCGATGGCGACTGCCAGCTTTACTCTCATGCTCCAACGACTCATTTGGTTACCTCGTTCCATGATTCAGGATTGTGACCTAGTGCGCTTAAGATTTTACGCATCGAGTTGTAGTCTGAATCATCTACAGGTGCAAAGCCATGGGAAAACTCTTGATCCCAATTCTGAGTTGAGTCTGCCGATATTTCAAGCAGGGCGGAAGTAACAAGTTCAACAAGTTTTGTGTCTGCTGACTCAGCAACAGCAATCGGTACAGCTGGGATTTTCGGTGACATTTTTATTATGCGCAAACCCTGATCAAGATAGCGTTGAGCGACAACATCTTTAACTGAGCCAACATCAAATTCACCTCTTAATACTTTTTGAACTACTTCTTCATGGTGATCAAAGTGTGCTGTTTTTCCAAGCTTGTTCACCCCTGCGTCTTGTAAAAGGTAAAGCGACATCCAGTAACTCATAGAAAGCTCGCTTGCAAACGCGATACTTTTGTTTTTTACATCGATAAGGCTTTTAGCCGGGCTGTCATCTCGCACAACAATTGCAGAATGGAAGTTTGGATCACCATCAATATTTAGCGGAGCGACAATACACTTAACTCCAAAGGCTGAGTGTGAAATGATGTATGTGTAGTTACCAAGCGATGCAAACTCAACCTCTCCATCGACCAACTGACGAACGGTTTCATCATAACTATCACTTATTTTTAGCTCAAAATTGTACCCTGCTTTTGTTGAAAGATAATCCATCATAGGCTGATAGCCTTGAAACAGTTTGCGTGGCGAGTACCTAGAAACAACACCGAAATGAACAGTTGGAAGCTCTTTTTGTATTTCAGAAATCGTCTGAATCTGATTTTCTGTCGCAATATTAAGCAATTTGCTTCTGGATATAAAAACAACCAAAACCGTTGCTGTTAATAGCATCAAAGTTATTAGTATGGTTTTTCTGTTCACAACATTTTCACCTGTGGTTTGTTATTAATGAGGCAATTTGAAGTGTAATCTATTTTTCTTGTAACTGAAAGTAGGTTCCTAACAAAACTCTGCCTTTACGCTCATGCTTTTAATGTGGTTTGTAATACATATTGTAAACACACCTCACATTGCTTAAACTATTTTCTTGAATCTAAATACAAAATAGACAAGGAAAAACAATGCTGGATAATTTAAGAGATGAAATAAAATCGATCGATGCTAAAATTGCCTCGCTTGTTGCGCGTCGATTTGAATTAGCACTAGAGGTTGGTAAAGAAAAAGAGAAAACAGGTCAACCAGTCAGAGATGTGGGGATAGTAAAAACAAAGGCCCTTTCCCCTGGTAACCGTCCGCCGACTACGAA
>CAYTFE010000036.1:0-14971 GCA_964437115.1 uncultured Fibrobacteraceae bacterium
GCTGAAGCAGGCGACAAAGTAGAAATGCATTATACCGGCTGGTTATACGTCGACGGCGAAAAAGGCGAAAAATTTGACAGTAGTCATGATCGTAACCAGACATTTCCATTTCAGCTTGGTGCTGGCCAGGTAATTCCTGGGTGGGACAAAGGTGTTGCAGGAATGCAAGTTGGAGGCAAAAGAACTCTGATTATTCCTCCTGAATTGGGTTATGGACCAAGAGGTGCAGGCGGAGTTATTCCACCAAATGCAACTCTGATGTTTGATGTCGAATTAATGGGCATAGAGGGTAAATAAGAATACCCTTGCAGATTTGTCTGTTTTCGATTAATTTACGCGCAAAATGAGAGCGGTTATCAAAAAAATGCTGACCGCTCTTTTTATGACATGTTTCATTGGTTTTATCGAGGAGATTCTCACTCATGGATCTAATTTATTTGATCCCCGCTACAGGCGTCCTGGCTCTGTTGTTTGCCTTTTTTAAGTCATCATGGGTAAGCAAGCAAGACGAAGGTACCGACAGAATGAAAGAAATTGCAGCTCACATCCAGGAAGGCGCAATGGCGTTTCTTGGTCGTGAATATCGCGTTCTGGCTGTCTTTGTTGTAATTGTTGCTGTACTTCTGGCAGTTGGTAACCGCGCTGTTGAATCCAGTCACTGGTTGATTGGTGTATCGTTCCTGGTTGGTGCTATTTGTAGTGGTCTTGCCGGATTCTTCGGTATGAAGATTGCCACAAAAGCAAATGTACGTACTACCAGTGCAGCAAGAGAAGGCCTTAATGGCGCTCTTAATGTAGCTTTCAGCGGTGGAACAGTAATGGGAATGTCCGTTGTTGGATTGGCTGTTGTTGGTCTTAGTTCATTGTTTATTCTTTATAACTCAACTTATGGTGCCGATTGGGGAATCAGTCGTGTACTTCAGGTATTGAGTGGTTTCTCACTGGGTGCAAGTTCAATCGCTCTGTTTGCCCGTGTTGGTGGCGGTATTTATACCAAGGCTGCCGATGTTGGTGCTGACCTTGTTGGTAAAGTTGAAGCTGGTATTCCAGAAGATGATCCCCGCAACCCTGCAGTTATTGCTGACAACGTTGGCGATAATGTTGGTGATGTTGCCGGTATGGGCGCTGACCTTTTTGAATCTTACATCGGTTCTATTGTTGGTGCAATGATCCTTGGTGTAATGTTCTTGCCTGGTAAAATGGAAGCAATTCTGTTGCCACTTGTTCTGGCTGCTGTTGGTATTGTTGTTTCTATTCTTGGTACATTCTTTGTACGCACAAAAGATGGTGGCAACCCACAAACAGCTCTGAACATCGGTACCTTTGGTGCTGGTGGACTGATGCTTGTTGCTTCTTACTTTGTTATTACTGAAATGATTCCTGCTGAGCAGGCGATGGGTGTATTCTGGGCCACTATTGCTGGTCTTGCTGGTGGTATTGCCATCGGTCTAATCACTGAATATTACACAAGTGATGAACGCGCTCCTTCAAGAGGTATTGCAAAAGCCAGTGAAACTGGTGCTGCTACAAACATGATTGCTGGCCTGGCTCTGGGTATGACTTCAACTGCTCTGCCAATTATTGTTCTAAGTGCTACAATCCTGGTTGCTCACCACTTTGCAGGTCTATATGGTATCGCGATTGCTGCTTTGGGTATGCTTTCAACAACTGGTATACAGTTGGCTGTTGATGCTTACGGTCCAATTGCTGACAACGCTGGTGGTATCAGTGAAATGGCTGGCCTGGGTGAAGAAGTTCGTCAAAGAACTGATAAACTTGATGCAGTTGGTAACACTACTGCTGCTATTGGTAAAGGTTTTGCAATCGGTTCTGCTGCACTTACTGCCCTTGCTATGTTTGCTGCGTTCCAGCAGATCGTCGGGCTTGAGTCAATTGATATCATGGAACCAAAAGTTCTGGTTGGACTGTTGCTCGGTGCAATGTTGCCATTCCTGTTCTCAAGCTTTGCCATGAATGCTGTTGGTCGTGCTGCTTTCTCTATGATTGAAGAAGTGCGCCGTCAGTTCCGTGAGATTGATGGTCTGATGGAAGGTAAAGCAACTGCTGACTTCCGCAGATGTGTTGATATCTCAACTGCTGCTGCTATCAAGGAAATGATTGTTCCTGGTATGCTTGCAGTTCTGGCACCAGTTATTATTGGATTCCTTGGTGGAGCTGCCATGCTTGGTGGCCTTTTAGCTGGTGTTACAGCTTCTGGTGTTTTGATGGCAATCTTTATGTCAAACGCTGGTGGGGCATGGGACAACGCCAAGAAATATGTTGAGAGTGGAGAACACGGTGGCAAAGGCAGCGATGCTCACCACGCCGCAGTTGTTGGCGATACAGTTGGTGATCCTTTCAAGGATACAGCTGGTCCAAGCCTTAACATTCTGATTAAGCTTATGAGCGTTATCTCAGTTGTTATCGCTCCTTTGTTGACTAAAGTGTAAGCATAAAACATCAAATCAATATCAAGGCCTGCTCCTTAATGGGGTGGGCCTTTTTTGTTATATATATAACAGGATTGTTTAACTCTTGCGTTTATAGAGTGTTATGACAAATGCCTGAAAATATACAGGTTTTTGGGGTATTTGAAAAAACTGGATAAAAAAAAGATTACCAGAAGCTATGTTTAATTCTTGACAGGTTCAGTATAATTATAAACATTTGTCTCTGAAACAGATATTTTCGTCTGTCGGTCCCTTAAACCAGGAGTTTATAAATGACTCGATTCCTGCTGACAGAGGACAAGGTTAATACCTTTATTGAGCATTTGAAGTCGCAGAAAAAAGTTTTTGCGCCGCACAAGCGAGGTACAAACTCTTTTGCGTTTGAACAAGTTTCAGATCCTGCATCTGTGGTACTTGATTATACGCGAACCTTGCACTCTGTTAAAAAGTTTTTTATGCCACCACGAGAACAGTTGCTGAGCTTCAGCTTAACTGATAACTCTTTCGCAGAGCCAACTGTTGATCCTGCCGATGCAATATTCTTTGGAGTTCATAGCTATGATCTTCAAGCAGTATTAAAACTGGATCACAATTTTTCAGAAGGCAATCCTGAGAAAAATTATCTCAAGCGCAGGGAAGGCGCAGTGTTTGTCGGTGTAACTTTTACACCTGATAAATGGCACTTTTCTGGTTCAGTTGGAATCAATCCCAATGATGCCGAAGGCTTTGATGTTTTCCTGTTTGCTGTTGAAAATGGTTATGCAGTTGAAGCATTCACTCCTGAGGGTGAATCTTTGCTGAACGGTTTTGAAATGTCTGAATTTGATTCCGACATTCCAGCAGCAGCTGACTTCAATCAACACATATATGTTCCACAGGGAAAACTTACAGAAGTTTTTGATAACGCGTGGGACAATGAAATATGGGAAGAGACTTCCAAAGAGTGTGTTGGGTGTGGAACCTGTAATCTGGTTTGCCCCACCTGCTACTGCTTCAATGTTGAAGATGGTGTCGATGTAACTGCAACTGTTGGTCAGCGAGAGCGCCACTGGGATGCATGCATGACTCGTGATTTCAGCGAAGTTGCTGGTGGTGAGATATTCCGCGAGGAACTAGCCGCACGCCAACGCCATCGTGTTTACCGTAAATTCAAGTATATCTCTGACAAGACCGGACAACCGTGGTGTGTAGGCTGTGGCCGATGCACTGCTTCCTGTTCTGCCAGGATAAGCATCGTCAATATCGTCAACAAGCTGGTCCAAGACCACGAACAAGCCACTGTGGCTCCAGTTTAAGGAGGATAATGATGAAAGATTTATATTTTCCGGTAATGGCGGAAATAACAGGAGTCAAACAATTGTCTCCAATGGAAAAACTGTTTGAAATTACTCTGCCTGGCGGAGCTGATCTTGAGCATGATCCAGGACAGTTCGTTGAACTGTCTCTGTTTGGTGTGGGTGAAGCACCATTCTCAATTTCTTCTTCTCCAACTCGTAAAGGCACATTTGAGCTGGGCATCCGCAATGTTGGAATGCTCACCGATGTACTTCACAGAATGGAAGCAGGAGAAAAAGTTGGCATCCGTGGCCCATTTGGCAGCGGTTTTAATGTCGACGATTTCAAAGGTAAAGATGTAATGATTGTAGCTGGTGGTATTGGACTTGTTCCAGTTCGCTCGCTAATTAATTATGTGCTTGATAATCGTGATGATTTTGGTCGATTGATAATTCTTTACGGTTCAAAAACTGATAAAGACTTGCTGTTCACTGATGAACTGCAACAATGGGCTGATGATCCTAAAGTTGAGTACCACGTAACTGTAGATTCCGGTTCCGAGGACTGGACAGGAAACACTGGAGTTATTACAACTCTGATTCCTGGACTTGATCTGGATCTTGCAAATACAAAATGCGTAATAGTTGGACCTCCAATTATGTATCGATTTGTTCTGTTGTCTCTTAATTCAAAGGGACTTCCAGAAGAAAATATCTACATGTCACTTGAACGTAGAATGAAATGTGGCGTCGGTAAATGCGGGCACTGTCAAATCAACAGTTCCTATGTTTGCCAGGATGGCCCAGTTTATCACTACCCTGACCTTGCAGACTTACAGGAGGCGCTATAATGGCTAATAAACCAAGAGTAGCGATCTTTGATTTTACTGGATGCGAAGGTTGCGAGTTAAATAAACTGAATTTTGAAAATGAGCTGCTGGATATTTTGGCTCATGTGGATATTGTAGAATGGCGCGAGGCGATGGATGATCGTGTTGATGAATACGACATCGCTTTTGTTGAAGGTTCACTGTCTACTCCTGATTGTATTGAGCGAATTCATGAAGTGCGTCGTAAGTGTAAAGTGCTTGTTTCACTTGGCTCCTGCGCAACACTTGGTGGCATCAATGCAATGAAAAACATTCAACCAATTGAAGAGGTCAGGGAAGAAGTTTATGGAGAAGACAAATATCTTTTCCCAACTCTTCCTGCGCTGCCACTTTCTGCAGTTGTAAAGGTTGACTACGAAGTTCGTGGTTGCCCAATGACTCAGATTGAATTCCTGAAACTGTTCACCGCTCTGGTGCGTGGTCAGGAACCGGTCAAGCCGGACTACGCAGTTTGTATTGAATGTAAACTCAAGGAAAATGAGTGTGTTTACGAAAAAGGAATGATCTGTCTTGGACCGGTAACAATGGCCGGCTGTGATGCTCATTGCCCAAGCTTTGGTCAGTACTGCACTGGTTGTCGTGGTCTTGTGACCGATGCCAACATCGCAGGAATGGAAGAGATCCTGGTCAAACATGGTCTCTCTGTTGATGAAGCTCGTAAACGACTTCAATTATACAATGTCAACCAACTTGAGGGGGTTCAGCGATGAGCACCAACCTGGATATCAAGGTTAAACACCTCACAAGAGTTGAGGGACACGGCAACATTGTTGTCAATATGAAAGAAGGAGTGCTGGAAAAAGCTCAACTGGAAATTGTTGAGGCTCCAAGGTACTTCGAAGCGATGTTGAAAGGTCGCAGCTTCCATGAAGCAGCAATTGTTACATCGCGTATTTGTGGTATCTGTTCACTTGGTCATCAGATTGCTTCTTTGAAAGCAACTGAAGATGCATTGGGACTGGAAGTCAGTTGGCAAACCATTCAACTGCGTAAGCTGTTGACTCATGGTGCAACCTTGCAGTCAAACATTCTGCATGCGTATTTCCTGGCAGCTCCTGACTTTTTGAATGTCGGTTCTGTATTTCCACTGATCGGTACACATCCTGAAGTTGTTGTCAGAGCGCTGAGAATGAAGCGCCTTGCAAACGACATGGGCGATGTTATTGGTGGTCGCGCAGTTCATCCAATTACCTGTGTCCCAGGTGGATTTACCCGCATTCCGACTGCTGAAGAACTGCTTGAGCTGAAACGCAAGCTTGTTGAGGAAATGGTTCCAGACTTCCTGGCAACTGTTGATACAATGGCTGCTTTGGCTGGCGCGATTCCTCAGTTTGAGCGCGAAACAGAGTTCATCTCACTACGCAGTGATGATGAATATGCTCTGTACGATGGTGATATCTGCTCAACTGATACAGGCAGAGTAGATGATCATGAGTATCGCAAGATGACAAACGAGCATGTTGTTACTCACAGTAGTAGCAAGCATTGCAAAGCTAACCGGTCAAGTTACATGGTTGGCGCACTGGCCAGATTTAACAACAACCACGACAAACTTTGTGATGCTGCAAAAGCTGCTGCTGAAAAACTTGGTTTGAAACCTGGTTGCTGCAACCCTTACATGAACACTATTGCTCAGGTTGTTGAAGCCGGGCACTGTGCTCTGGACTCGGTTGCAATCATCGATCAGCTGCTTGAAGCAGGACTGAAAGATGAACAACCAAATCAGGAACCAACCAAGTTTGGAACCGGTGTTGGAGCAACAGAAGTTCCTCGTGGTATTTTGTATCATGAGTATACTTACGATAGACAGGGTCGGATGGTTAAAGCTAACTGTATTATCCCAACTGGCCAGAACCTGGCTAACATTGACGATGATATGAAAAAGCTGGTACCTGAGTTTATCGAAAAGTCCAAGGAAGAAATTACATTGATGCTTGAGATGCTGGTTCGTGCTTATGACCCATGCATTTCATGTTCAGTGCATATGCTTGACGTGGACTTCATAGAGTAGGAGGATGGTGTGAAGATCATTGCTGTCGGAAATTCACTTTACGGTGATGATGGCATAGGCTCTGCTG
Organism: uncultured Fibrobacteraceae bacterium; assembly: GCA_964437115.1. Taxonomy (GTDB): domain Bacteria; phylum Krumholzibacteriota; class Krumholzibacteriia; order LZORAL124-64-63; family LZORAL124-64-63; genus JABIBH01. The sequence goes on from CAYTFE010000036.1 coordinate 6,693, forward strand.
TTCTGGATACAATCCGCGACGGGGATCTGTTCCCTGTTGCGGAACTCCTGGACATGAAGACCGATGCTTTGGCAATGATTGATCACTTTGAACCTGACGGCTTGCACATCGTCATTGATGCAGTGAAGATGGGCAAGACCCCGGGAACAGTTGTCAAGTTCTCACCTGATGAAGTAGATATGGTGATGCAGTGGGATCAGTTGTCGTTACACGGTTTTGGCCTGGCTGAAACTTTTGCGATGGCTAAACAGATCGGGAAATTGCCTCAGCAGACTTTTGTCATTGGTGTTGAACCAGAACAGATTGATATAAACAATGGGCTTTCTCCTTCGGTTCAGGAGGGGATAGCAAAAGTTATTTCTATAATAGCGGAGGTCGCAAAAAATGATAGAGCGAACCATCCTGGTCATTGACGATGATATCGATTTGGTCGAAATTATCAGAGTGACACTTGAGGGCGAAGGGTTTAAAGTTATCGATGCTCAGAACGGAGCCCGCGGTCTAAGACTTGCGAGCGATCAACTCCCGGATTTGATTATCCTGGATGTTATGATGGGCGAAATCGATGAAGGATTCCAGGTTGCGTATGAATTGCGTAACAGGGAAGAGACTCGTGAAATTCCAATCCTGATGTTGACCGCAGTAGTTGACCAGACAGGATTTGACTTTGACCCGGAGAAGGACGCAGAATTCCTTCCTGTGAATGAGTTTATTCAAAAGCCAGTTGCACCAAGAGAATTGGTGGACCTGGTGAGGAAGCATTTACCAACGAGTGTTTAAATGAATGACCAAAAGCCAGAGTCAGTTGTAAACGACCCAACTCTGTTTGTAACCGCAGCTTCATTGCGTGTTAGAAGCGACTGGTTTATTCGTTTACGATGGATGTCGGTAATTGGTGTTATGACAGGTGTAATAACGGCGGACCAGATTGCTGGTCTGCCGTTACCTGTTAAGGGGATAGTTGCAACTGCACTGATTACTGCAATACTTAATGTTGGTTACATTTTGCACAATCGCAGATTGGCAACTTCCCTTAATAATGAAGTCAGAATTGTAAAAGTTCAGATGGTAATGGATCTGATTCTGTTGACTATGCTTGTAAATCTTACAGGTGGCATTGAAAACCCGCTTTACCTTGTTTACATAATTCATGTGATTATTGCGAGTTTGATTTTCAAGGGGAAAGAGATTTATCAGATAACGGCTCTGGCCATTATTCTGTTCACTCTGGAAACTCTTGGCGAACATTTCAGAATTATTCCACATCACCATCTGATGAGTGCATCGGAAACAATTCATGAGCCCCTTTATATGCTGATGACATTGGGTGCATTCTGGATTGTATTGATTGTGGCAGCCTACATCGGCTCAACCTTTATGAAACATAATCGTGCAATTAAAGACGATCTGGTGCAGCGACAAAAAGAACTTGAGGATGCTGATAAAGCCAAGGTCGATTTCTTCCGATTTGTAACTCACGAAGTTAAAAGTCCAATCATTACAGCGTTGAGCGCAGTTGATCTGGCGCTTGATAAAAACGATGGCAACGAGATTGTTGATAATATGCTTGGCCGGGCTTCAAGGAGATTGCATCAGGCTATTGAGATTGTTAAGGACTTGTCTGACCTTACTCGTGGCGGAATGAAGTCCAGAAGCAGAAAAGAAAAAATCGATCTTGCCGAGCTGACTAAAAAGTTGTTGGTGAGCAGAAAAGAACTGATCGACAGCAGGAATCTGACTCTTGAAGCAGATATCCCATCGTCGCCAGTTCAGATTCGGGCTGAGTATGGCAAAGTTGAGAAGATTCTGGTAAATCTGATTGATAATGGCATTCGCTATAACCACGATGGCAAACGGCTTTACATTGTGCTGATGGATGTTGGTAGCAAAGTTGTTTTTTCAGTGCAGGATGAAGGAATTGGCATCAAGCCAAAAGATCAGAAACTTATTTTTGATGAGTTCTATCGCACGCCAGCTGCGCGCGAGGCGTCTACACTTGGAACAGGTCTGGGTCTGCCAATAGTGAAGCGGTTTGTTGAGCAGATGAAGGCAACACTTAAAGTTGAAAGTGAACCAGATGTTGGTTCAACATTCACAGTAACATTCAGGAAAAAACTATGAACAAAATTCAGTGTGGTGGATTAATTATAAAGCGTGGTGTGGCCCTTGTTGAAGTACTTGGTTTTGAATGGGCACCCGGTGAAGCGTGTGGCATCCTTTGTGAATTTGGCGATGCCGGTATTCCACTTTCATATATAAGTATCAGTAATACTAACGATAAAAAGCGCAGTATAGTATTTTGCCTGGATCATAAATATCTGGGTCAGGCAAAAGAGATGATGAGCAATATCGAAAAAAAGCTGTTACCACAGAAAGTTACTTTTGAAGACCAGGCAGTTATCTGCACACTCTACGGCCCTCACTTTTTAGAGAAGACCGGGCTTGCCAGTGAGGTATATGCATCGTTCTGCCAGGCTGCTATTGGCACATGGAGCGTATGCTCATCGGTAAACAGTGTCTCATTTGTTATCAGCGAAGAAGACCTTGAGCCAAGCAGGCAGTGCCTGCGAACAAGGTTTGATTGGCCTGAGTAGACTCAGCTAACAAATTCTTGGCAATTGCTGGCCAACCGGCATGTCTACAATCCGTTCAGCTCCAAGTTCAGTTAACATGGTCACTGTACCGGGTCGTGAATCTGTAACCTGGCCAATAATTTTGGCATTTTCACCAAATTCAACTGTGCGGATTGCATCCAGAACTGCATCGGCTTTTGCTTGGGGTACAATTGCGCAGAGCTTGCCTTCATTGGCCACATAGAGTGGATCAATACCGAGAAGTTCACATGCTGCAAAGGTGTCGGGCCTTACCGGTATTGCAGACTCCTGAAGCTGGATGCCAACTTTACTCGATGCTGCAAACTCATTGAGTGTTGTAGCAAGGCCGCCGCGAGTTGGATCGCGCAGAGCCTTTACTTCAGGGCAGACTCCCAGAATTGCATCGACAAGTTCATTCAACGGGGCAGAGTCACTCTCAACCCGGCTCTCAAATGACATGCCTTCTCTGGTGGTCATTACGGCCATGCCGTGATCGGCAAGTGTGCCGGAGATGATGATTGCATCGCCAGCAGCAAGATTGCTTGCAGAAGTATTTACTCCTTCAGGGATTACTCCAACGCCACTGGTATTGATGAACATCTGATCGCAGGCCCCACGGTTCACAACTTTTGTGTCACCGGTAACTATTGCAACGCCAGCTTTTGCTGCAGCCTTTTCCATCGATAGCAAAACTCGATGTAAAGTTTCAAGTGGCAACCCTTCTTCAAGGACCAGGCCGACGCTCAGGTAAAGGGGCTTGGCGCCGCTCATTGCTACGTCGTTGACTGTGCCGTTGACTGCCAGGTCACCGATATCTCCGCCAGGGAAAAACAGCGGACTGACAACAAATGTGTCGGTGCTGAATGCAAGGCGACCAGCAGGCATGTTCAGCACGGCATGGTCTTCAAGCTTGTCCAGAATTGAGTTGGAAAAGCGCGGGACAATCATTTTGTCAATCAGTTCGCTCGACAGTGATCCACCTGCACCATGGGCAAGCTGGACTGTATCGAAGGCAGTGATTGGAACGGGACAGCTCAGGCCGTCGAATTTTGGGTTATTCATAGTTCTCTCCGCTGATATTTGTAGTAGGCAGCACATGCGCCTTCGCTTGAAACCATGGTTGCGCCAAGTGGATGCATCGGGGTGCACTCTTTGCCAAATGCTTCGCACTCATGTGGTTTTTTTACGCCCTGGAGAACCAGGCCACTGATGCACGCTTCCGGCTCTTCCGCAGTAATATTGCCGACATCGAATTTGGTTGTGGCATCGTATGCTGCGTACTTTTCAGAGATCGCAAAACCGGATCCTGGGATATTGCCGATGCCTCGCCATTTCTGGTCGCACTTATTGAACACATCTTCAACTACTGCACGAGCAGCTGGATTGCCGAACTCCTGCACAACGCGCAGGTACTTGTTTTCAATCCCGTTTTCACTTGCTTCGAGTTTTTCGATGCAGCAGAGGATCCCTTCAAGCAAATCTACAGGTTCAAAACCGGTTGGCACTATCGGGACATTGTACTTTTCAGCAATCGGGACATATTCGCCCCAGCCCTGGACTGTGCAGACATGGCCGGCAGCCAGAAATCCTTGAACTCTGTTGTCTGGAGAGCCGAGGATAACTTCCATTGCAGGTGGCACCAGCACGTGGCTCACAATCTCGCTGAAGTTGGTAATGCCGTTGTCATAGGCGTGTTTGATTGCCATGGCATTGCCTGGAGCTGTGGTCTCAAAACCGACAGCAAAGAAAACCACTTCCTTGTCCGGGTTTTCCTGAGCAATTTTCACCGACTCAAGAGGGGAGTAGACCATGCGCACATCCGCTCCACGTGACTTGACGGTAAAGAGGTCATCGTGGGAGCCGGGAACGCGGAGCATGTCGCCAAACGATGTAAAAATGACGTTCGGTTTTTCTGCAATAGCGAGAGCGCGGTCAATCATCTCAAGGGGAGTGACACAAACCGGACAGCCTGGGCCGTGAACCAGTTCAATTTCTTTTGGTAGCAACTGGTCTATACCGTTGCGGATTATCGAGTGAGTCTGCCCACCGCAGATTTCCATAATGGTCCACGGTTGCGTGATGGTCGATTTGATTTTTTCAATCAACGCCCTGGCAACTTTTGGATCTCGATATTCAGAGAGATATCTCATTATTTTTCCTCTTTTTCCATCGCATCGGCAAGAAGTTGCAGCGCTTCAAAAGTATCTTGTGCTTCTTCTTCATTGATTGTCTGCAGAGCAAAGCCGGCGTGAACCAGAACATAGTCACCAAGTTTTACATCGGGCACATACGCCAGACAGCAGGTGTTCAAGGTGCCGTTGTAATCGATTTTGCCCATGTTCAGCCCGGCTTCTTCATACATCTCCAGAACTTTGCCCGGAATGGCTAGACACATAGCGTTATCCTTTCAATTTTGCCCGCGCAATAACGGCTTGTCCTACAGACAGGCCACCATCGCCAGGTGGAAGTTGGACAGGCCTGTACACAGTCAGACCCGCTTTTTCAAGTTCAGCAGGCAGCCTGCCGATCAGAATTTCATTATTAAACACTCCGCCACCAAGCACAACATCTGTAATGCCTGTTTCCCGGCTGGCACGTTTTGCCGCATCGACAAGCATTGCAATTACAGTTGCATGGAAGCGTGAACTAATCTCAAAAAACGATGCCCCAGCTCTGCGCAATTCAACTACAGCGCGAATTACAGGCTCAAGATTCAGCTTATCAAACGGCAGCGGTTCAGCAGGCATTTCTGCAGCGTACATCATCTCAATAGCAGCCTGAGCTTCGTACTTGATAGAAGTTCTGCCACCTGCAAGAGCGGCAATGCCGTCAAAAAATCGGCCACAACTGCTTGTCTCAGGTGAGTTTATGTTGTTATCGAGCATCTGCTTGATTTGCTCAACCGGTTCATCGGGAAAGTCAGGCTCTATGTCAGGGCAGAACCGATGCAACAGACTAACAGCAATTCGCCATGGCTGTTTGATTGCAGTGTCGCTGCCCGGGAGCTGGAAATTTGCGATGTGATCAAAGCGAGTAAACTTGCTTGCATCACCAACCAGAATCTCGCCGCCCCAGATTGTGCCGTCGGTGCCATAGCCGGTGCCGTCCATAATCAGGCCGATAACCGGAGTGCTGATTTTATGTTCCGCACAAGTTGCAATCATGTGAGCATGGTGGTGCTGAACTTCAATAATTTGCTTGCCACTTTTTCTGCCGAGCTGCGAAGAGTGGTATCCAGGGTGCAAGTCAACTGCCACACATGATGGTTCAGATTCAAAAACCGATTGCATATGATTGATGGTTTCTGTGAAAAAATCGATAGCAGTGACATGTTCCATATCACCAATGTGCTGGCCGATAAATGCGTTGCTTTCCTTCAGCAGACACGGTGTGTTTTTCAGGTCGCCACCGCAAGCAAGAACAGCAGGGCCGGTTGAATCCAGGATCACTGGTTTTGGAACAAAACCTCTGCTGCGTCTGAAAAACAGAGGAGCAGAGTTTGTGGCAAGGATTACAGAATCATCACAGCGAGTCACAATATCGCGGTTGTGCAGGAGCATGAAATCGGCAATATCTGAAAGGCGGTTTTTAGCATCCTCGTTACTGATGGCAATTGGCTCATCGCTGAGGTTACCGCTTGTCATAATGAGTGGGCCGTCAAATTCTGCAAGCAGCAGATGATGCAGTGGAGTGTATGGCAGCATAAGGCCAACTCGTTCTGGGCCAATGATTTCCGGCAACAGAACAATTGGTCTTTGAACTCCAGTAAGCAGCAATTCATCAGCATCAGTTATAATAGCCAGCTTCCTGGCAGCTTCAAGATCACGGACCATTATTGCAAGTGGTTTAGCTTCACGATTTTTGCGTTTACGAAGCTCGGCAACAGCCGACGAATTGTTTGCATCAACAGCAAGATGAAATCCACCGAGGCCTTTAATTGCGCCAATTTTTCCAGATCTCAATAATTTGGCAGCTTTGGCAATAGGATTCCTGCATTCCAGTCCATCAATCCAGACTTTTGGACCACACTCCGGGCACGCGTTTGGTTGCGCATGAAATCTGCGGTTGGATGGGTCGTCATACTCGGCCTGGCATTTTTCACACATCACAAATTCATGCATCGATGTGTACGGTCTGTCATACGGAATATGTTTGATGATTGTGTATCGTGGGCCGCAGTTGGTGCAGTTGGTAAACGGGTAGCCAAATCTGCGGTCGGCAGGGTCATTGATTTCAGCGAGACAGTCTTCACAGGTGGCACTGTCAAAAGGAATCATAGTCGATGTGCCAGGTGAATCTGCCGAAAGAATTATCTCAAACTCTTCACAGATAGTTGGCACAATTTCAGTGATTTCGATGTTGCTGATTTCAGCTAACGGGGGAGCATCGCTGACAAGTTTTGCACTGAAGATGGTCAGCAGTTCTGAAGATCCCTGGACTTCAATGAAAACACCGTTGCTTGAGTTAAGCACCGTGCCAAATAACCCAAGTTCTGTTGCAAGGTTAAAGACAAAAGGTCGGAACCCGACCCCTTGAACAATGCCGTTTACAACAATGCGATGCCGGGCGATCATCAGCTTTTAACCTGCGCAGAAATCCAGTTCAACCAGTTGTCCATGCCTTCTCCAGTAGTTGCAGAAAGTTCAATAAACTCAAGGTCAGGGTTGGCGTGTTGCGCGTGGTGTTTGCATTTATCGACATCAAAATTCACATAAGGCAACAGGTCAATCTTGTTGATTATGCAAAGATCCGATGCAGCAAACATGGTCGGATATTTTTCCGGTTTATCATCACCTTCAGTTACTGAAATAATGACGACTTTGCTTTTTTCACCCAGGTCAAACAGAGCAGGGCAGACCAGATTGCCAACATTTTCAATCATCAGCACTGAGTCCTGCGGCAGATCAAGTTCTGCAATGGCAGTTTCAATCATTTGTGAATCAAGATGACAGCCGGCGCCAGTATTTACCTGCAAAACCGGTGCTCCGGTTGCAGCAATGCGATTGGCATCGTTAAGAGTCTGCTGGTCGCCTTCAATCACAGCAACAGGCAAGCCGAGTTCCTTGATACTGTTTTCAAGCAGGGTGGTTTTGCCGCTGCCAGGTGAGCTGACAAGGTTCAGAGCGAGAATGTTTTTAGCGTTGAGAAATCCTCTGTTGCGTTCGGCAAGCAGATTGTTCTGCAGCAGAATATCCTGCTCAACAGAAACGGTTTTACTGTGGCTGTGATCATGGTCATGTGAATGATCATGGTTGTGATGGTGGTGATGATGCTCACCCGGTTTTGTGAAAGTGACTGCTTCGTCTGGTTGGGTGCATCCACATGTATCGCACATATTAGTTCCTCGTTTCAATCAACATTGATCGATTTTACACGCAAATCCCTGCCACCACTTACTGCAACCGGTTGGCCACATTCAGGGCAGAGGGCGTGATAAAAGTCAGCTTCAGCATCGACATTGCAATCAGCACATTTACCGACAGCAGCGATGGAAATTATTTCAAGTTTGGCACTTTGGGCCAAGCGGGTACTTTTGCGGGCAGTTTCAAAGCAGAACGACAACGACGACAACTCAATGCCAGCCAATGTGCCAATTTCTACTTCTATGGAGTTTATCACAGAACTTCCTGAATCGACAGCGTTTTGCTCGGCGATTTCCAGGATGTTCATGGCGATGGACATTTC
>CAYTFE010000037.1:0-9632 GCA_964437115.1 uncultured Fibrobacteraceae bacterium
CCCCCCCTCTATTTTTTGTCAATGGCAAAAAAAAATCCCCCCACATTTCTGCAGAGGGATTCAAATCTTATCAGGTTATCTAGCCATCCATCTTATCAATAACCTTGCCGTAAATAATCAGTGCAATTGCTGATGCCAATGCGATTCCCACAAACACAAACCACAAGTAGTGAGCGTGCAGGTAGACGTCTGGCATTGGGCCGTTTCCAGCCAGAGACTCAAGTCTTTGAGTCTGCTCAGCAACTGAAAGAGTGCTTGGGTTTGGGCACCATCGGTCAAGCATCAGGCCGGAGATAAAGAATCCTACCAGCGCTGAAATGAATGAGTGCAGGTGGCTGAATCCAAGATAGAGTCCCTCTTCCCCTTTTGGTGCCTGCAGTGAGAAGTACTCCAGGAATCGAGGTGAGATGAAGCACTCTGCAAGACCTTGCAGACCGATACCAACAAGCATCATAAATGCAATCGGGTGAAGTCCCATAACTTCGCCACTGAACATGTTACCAGCTGCCATACAGAATGCTGAAAGCGGCATTATGAACATACCGATTGTCATTGAATGCAGCGCAGATTTTTTGCGTAGCATTTGAGTAACCCAAGCTACAAAAATCACAACTACAGCCGGGTTGACGTTTGCAAACCAGGATACAGCAGAACCTTCGCCAGCCATACGCAGAACGTATTTCGGCATACTTGCATAAAGCTGATGCTGAACCATCCAGAAGCCTGTGATGATTAGAGTCAAAACAATCAATCTTCCGCGAGTCAGAACTGCAACCAGGGCGTGTCCGATCTCAGACAGAGTCTTGCCTTCGCCATCGTGTTCTGCGCTTTTGTAGAACATAAACACCAGAACAAAAGCGAGCAGAGTCATTGCTGCAGCAAAAAGGTTCAGAACTATCAGACCTTCATTACCCATCTGATCACGAAGTGGTTTAACAATTGTTTTTCCACTGAAAGCGCCAATATTAACCATCGCATAAAAAATTGAATAACCGCGAGCTCTGTTTGCTTCAGTAGTTTCACGGGCAACTGTTCCTGTGATAACCGATTTAATAAACGATCCACCAACCATGATGGTCAGCATTACAGGCACAAACAACCACTTCTGCCAGCCTGTATCCAGACCATTGAAGACAATAATTTTTCCGATTTTATCTTTCAGCTCAGAGCCTGCGCCATCGACGCCATACTGAACAAGCCCTGCGGACTCAAACAGCGTTGGCAATACATACATACTTGCGTAACCAATGGTCAGTAGACCAAATGCAAGTAGCAGTGCATTGCGATAACCCATTTTGTCAGCTATCGCGCCACTGAATGTTGGCAGGAAATAAAGACCTGCCACAAAAACACCGGAGGTGGTGGCAGATTCGATATCGGAGTAACCAAGAACTCTGGTCAGGTACAAAGTGATTACAACAAACACTCCATACCATGCGGCTCTTTCAAGAACTTCTACGGCATTGGCAACCCAAAATGCTTTTGGAAATTGCCAGCCCATTTTGTTTTCAGCTGTGCTGCTCATCTAAAATCCTGTTCTAAATTGGTGAACGGTTTACAAGAGATGTCAGGGAATAGTACTCAATTATTCAAATAATTTCGACAATTAACTTTTCAATATATTCTGGCGATGTTCCACAACAACCGCCAACAAGATTACATTTGTAACGTGAAGCTATGTCAGCAGTTACCTTTGCCCATTCGTCGGCCGGCATTATTTGCGTCGGATCAGATCCAGCTGCCGGAAAAAACGCGAGGGGCAAGTCTGTGATTTTTGACAACTTTTTCAGCTCATTTTCCGATGGTTCTGCCCCACAATTTACCCCAGTAAACTGCAATTCAAAGTCAGGCAACCGTGATGGAGCATCGACAAAAGTAACACCAACAGGCAATACACCATCAATTACTTCCAATGCAATTTCAGCCTGTTTCAGATCTGTGACAGATTCAATAATCAGAAAATCACAGCCACCTTCAACCAACCCGGTAACTGTTTTTTCATAATCTTTGTGAGTTGGAATATTGAAGCCAGGACCAAGAGAGCCTGCCACCAGTTTGCCGTGTGCAGCTTTTCTGGCAATTTGTGCAGCAGCTAGAGCCAGCTCCCCACTGTTGCTGATTAATGATTCCAGACAACAAAAGCTGTTGGTTGTAATTACATCGGCACCAGCGGTGATAAATTCTGAGTGCATTGCGGAAACCAGATCCGGGTTTTCCAGGTTGAGCAGATCAACAAAACCATCGACCTGAACTTTGCCAAGCAAAGTTGTGCCAATACCGCCATCAAAAATCAACTGCCTGTCAAAAACTGCCAACTTGAACTGCTCCCCGGTTAATCTTACACTCAACAAGTTAACAGTTTTTAGCAAAAGGTGAAATCATGGAAATAAAACAGGCACATATAGTGTTTTTTGTAAAAGATCAGCAGGCAAGCACCGAGTTCTATTCTGCTGTCTTTGATTGTGAGCCAAGTCTGAATGTTCCCGGCATGACACAGTTCCAGCTTCCCGGTGGAACAACACTTGGGCTGATGCCGGATGCTGGTATCAAAAGATTGCTGGGTGATGAAATTCCTGATTTCCAGGCTGGTGACGGAACTCCAAGAGGCGAGCTGTATTTGCTTGTAGATGATCCCGACAAGTACATAGGCAGCGCTGTTTCAGCCGGTGCAAAACTGGTCAGCGCTCTTCAACCCAGAAACTGGGGCGATGAGGCTGGCTACTGCCTGGATATCGATGGTCATCTTCTGGCTTTTGCAAAATAAAATGCCCCCACCTTAAAAAAGGCAGGGGCATGATTTGCTGGCAGTTATTATCTGACCAGACTCATCTTTTTAGTTATAACCGATCCTGCTGATTCAAGTTTGTAAAGGTACATGCCACTGGACATTTCACTGCCGTCGTTGCTTTTACCATCCCAAACAACTGAGTGCTCGCCAACAGTGTAAGAACTGTTAGCAAGTGTACGAACCAGTTTTCCAGTCAAACTGTAAACGCCAAGTCTGATGCTACCTTCAGTTTCAACATTGAACTTGATAGCAGTCATTGGGTTGAATGGGTTTGGACTGTTTTGTGCAAGTCTGAATTTTGCAGGAATCTGACCAGGGTCCACAGCAGAAACGCCGTCACCCAAATCAACTGCCGCAGCGGCATCGACGTTAGCCAGGAAATCTGCAAGGTCATCGCCATAAACCATGGCAAATACAAACTCGTACTCATCGCCTGCATTCAATGCAACTGGACCTGCAGATGTAATTGCAGACCAATCATCAGATGTTGGTGTAGAAGGAGTGTTCATCAGACCTTTAAGGTATCTACCTTTTATGCTGTCAGTAATATATCCGTTTGGATAAACCTGATCAGGGTTACTGATAAGTGAGAGGTTCTCCAATGGTGCATCACCAAGCAGAGCAACACCGAAGTGTCTGTTATTGGCGCCATACATGTAAGAAACCTGGCGCCCTTGATTTGTGGCACCCTGGTTTGCACCTGCATCGCCAATATCCCAATCACAGAAGATACCAGCCCAATATTGTATCATATTGGTGACACCTTCATTGCGTACTGTGTAACGGAAGATTATGAAGTCATCGTTTGGTTCGCTTCCAAATGCAAAGGTCTCTTGTTCGACAACAACGTCTTTTGCAGAAGCATGTCCAGCATCAGTAAATATCGAAGAGAAATCCTGATCGCTAACTTCAGCGCCGTTGTCACGAACGCGTCCGTTTGGATCGTCGCTCACTACCCACTCTGCATTGTCAGAGTCAGAGAAGTCGTTATTACAGACATAAGTACTACCTGTACCGCCCCATAATGAACCGATATAAAGACCATTCACGCCTTCAGGACCAAAGCCAACACCTTCAGTTTGAGCAGTACTCATCCAACCGATACTTCCAGCATCTGTAACCGTACCAAGCACCATACCGGCATTATGTGTTCGCCAATCAGGCAGTCCAACATAGTAACTGAAGTCCATGGTTTTCTCATAACCGTTCTGTGCATACATAGTCAGATAAATTGAGAATGTTTCACCTTGAACAGCTCCACCATCGCAAGTAAGTGCAAAAGTGTCACCACTGTTATCAGCAGAACCACCGGCAGCAATAGTGCCAAAGGAACCAGCGCCATCAGTAACCGTAATTGAGGATCCTGCACCTACAGCTAAACCTGCGGTTACATTGGTTCCACTCACTGTTCCATTATTATCGATATCGAAAACTAGTTCAAAACTTTCACCTGGATCAATAGCGCCATCGCCACTTGCATCGATGAGGGTCATGCCGACAGCAACCAGATGAGGAACTGTTGCTGTTGGTGTTGCTGCAATTGCAGCCATGGCATCGATCAAACCACTACCGTAAATAACATCTTTACCGGCAGTACCAAGATCGTTTGCTGACTGTTCCATAATTGAATCAACACCGGCTGGTGAAAGACTTGGATTCTTTTCCAGAATCAATGCTGCAACACCAGCTGCATGAGGACATGCCATTGATGTTCCACTCCAGGAGTTGCCAGAGTATCCGGAACCAATAGTTGTTGAATTTACACTTGTACCAGGAGCTGCAACATCTGGCTTAATCAAGCCGTTGCCAGTTGTATAATCCCAGTCATTCCAGGGATCTATGTCACCCCAGTGAACAGGTCCACGTGAGGAAGAAGTGTATTGAGTATAACCTTGATAGCTTGTGCCACCAACTGCAACTACACCACCAAGACTGCTGTAAGGAACTGCCATAGGATTCCATGGAGCAGGAACTCGGGCAGTCATACCAACTTCTGTTGGAGGAGTTTGTGAGAAGTGCTCATTACCGGAAGAGTTGAAGAAAATTGTGCCGGCAGCACGAATACCGTTAGCCAGATTACGCTCAGTTCGCATATAAGAAGCTGGAACTTCACCAGGAATACCAAGAGACATTGTGATTATTCTTGCACCATTATTTACTACATAATCCATTGCTTCCCAAACAGATCCCATAGTCATGCTACCTGATGAATCGGCAACTTTACATGCTATCAGATCAGCACCAGGGGCACAGCCAGTTGCTGTACCGTTTGTTCCATCACCAACAACTGTTCCAGCTGTGTGAGTTCCGTGACCAGCACCGGAAGCGTCATCGTTTGGATTGGCATCATAATCACCAAAGTCATATCCGTTTACATCGTCGATGTATCCATTGCCATCATCATCAACACCGTTACCGGCAATTTCGCCAGGATTGACCCAAAACCCGTTTACCAGATCCGGGTGAGTCATCCATACACCGGAATCAATATGGCCGACAGCAATACCGTCACCAGTAATACCGTGTGTACTCCAGACATCGTCAGCGTATACCCAGGAAACACCCCAGGCTGTTGCTCTGCTTGTGATTTCAACTGGTTCGCTTTGTACAGCATCTGATACCAGTAAATATTTGTTGTTGGAATATAGCGTTCCTGTACTGCGTGAGTTTGCAAGCTGCTCAATACAGTGTGAGTCTGCCTGGAATGAAATTGCGTTAGCAAGAACCAGAGTATGTGGACGGACTGCATGGCCATCTCTGACCTCAGCGTCCAGAACTGCCAGAGCTTCACTCTGGCTATCAAGAGCAAACTGACGCATTGCCGACATCACTGCTTCGCGTCTGTAAGAAGGAGTTGCCCCTTCAAGTGATCGATCCAGTTCAGACAGATCGAACTGACTGTCCATAAGCATCAGAACTTTGACCATTTCGCCATCGCGGACATTGGCCAGTTCAGTATAAATGCTTTGATCAACTACAGCTGCTGTGGCAACAAAGCTCCACAGGCAAACCATAGCGATAATTAGTAAGGCGGTACGACGAATCATGAGTTCTCCTCAATTGAATGTAACATGAACAATAAGGACATATTGGCGGGAATTTAATCCTGCCCATGAGTATACCACAGATTTTGTAGTAAATCAAGAGGAGTGGGGCTCTCGTTCAGCACCAGTTCATGAGTTACTTCAGCAGTTGAGCTCAGCATTGCGCTGATTGAACAATATTTTTCTGCTGAAAGTTCGATGGCGCGCTGGACCTTGTTTTCAGGCAAATCACCAGTAACAATAAATTTCAGATGGATTTTAGTGAATACTTTTGGATAGTCATCTGCACGTTCTGCGTTTACTTCAACTTCCAGTGATTCCATCGACAGTCTCATTTTTTCCAGAATTGAAACAACATCGACCATGGCGCAAGCTGCAAGTGAGTGCAACACGGCTTCCATCGGTGTTGGAGCGGTTCCATCGCCGCCTTTGGATTCTGGAACATCATATAGCCCGATACGACCATCAGGCGTTGAGGCCGTAAACTTGCGCTTACCTTCCCATTTTATCTTATGAGACATTATCAGTGTGACCTTTTGCGAACTCTGCCTCTGACCCGCGGTAAATCTTCATAGTGATCCATTCTGCGCATAAGCGCATTGATCTCCGCACCAAGCAAGAAGATAAACCCGGAAATCCAGAGCCAGACAATTAGAATAATAAATGCTGCAATCGAACCATAAGTAATATTGTAAGATCCAAATTTACTAACAAAGATTCTGAACAGTGACGATGCGCCAAACCAGAGAATCGTTGAAGTGCATGCACCTGGTAATATCCAGACGAATTTTTGTTTTGCTTCAGGTGCCACATAATATACAACCGAAAATGCGAAAAGATTACTGAACAGAACCAGAGGCAAGCGCATGTTCATCCAGAAAGAACTACTACTGAACGGCAGGCCAAGTTTCTGGAATACAAGTTGAGTCACGTCCGGGCCAGAAAGAATTGTAAATGTAGATACCAGAACAAAGGCGCTCAGCATAATTGTCAAAAATATTGCCAGCATCTTCTGGTAAACAATATTGCGTTTGGGGTGAATATTATAAGCACGATTGATTGTTGTAATCAACGCCCCCACCCCTATGGACCCAGACCAAAGCGCTGCAAGCAAACCAAGCCCAAGAATGGCACCATTGTTCTGACTGAGTACTGAGTAAACAGTGTTCGATACCAATTCATAGGATGCCGGCGGAATTGCATCGCTCAGATTTGCCAAAACTTGATCCGGCTCAAGTATCGGCAGAAAACTCACCAAACTGATGATAAACAACAACAACGGAAACAGCCCCAACATCATGAAGTAGGCAATCTGTGCTGCCATACCCATGCAATCGTCGTAGCCGATCTCCCGCTGGAGTCTGCGGAGGAATAACCCCCACTTTTTCATGCGTCTTTTAATTCTCATATTCTATATGATGAATCATTGACCAATAAATTGCAATACTGCTATGTTGTTGAGGCACATTAATCTGTTTCCTGGAGGGATCATGTTTAGACTAATATTGCTGATAATTGCTGTGGCGGTTTCCTGTACTGCTGCCCCTGTTGAACACGTTTTAAGCATCGGACCAGTTGCTGTGCAAATGCCAGCTTTTGCCGATGACTTCACAATCGACAATCTTGCAGACTTTCAGCTCCTGAACCCTGTGGGACTAACTCCAAGAGAAGGCGATCAGGCTCTTCTGAAATTTGGCAACAAAAACAGCTGGACTATTGAGCCTGGCAACGCGGTAATCAAAACCAAATTCAATAAAAAACCATCAGTTATAATGTTCGCTTTTTATCTTGAAAGCACTGAATTCAGAACCCCTGTTCTTACTGTTAATACAACCCATAAAGTTGTTGCCTGGCTCGATGGCCAGAGCATTGCCTTAAATGATGGAACTGCCGATCTAAAACTCACTCCCGGAAAACATATCGTTCTTTTGCAGGCAACCCGTGATCCTGAAGTCGCTGAAAAATGGACTATCGCTCCTGAAATTGATGGCGATGTTGTTGTCTCAACCAGCCCTGCAAGACACATGACAATCAACGATGCCCTTGATTACGAAAAGATTTCCTCAGCCAATGTTTCCGATGATGGTACGCTCGCTATTGTCAATCTGGGTCGTTATACAGCTGATGGTACTCGTGAATCATGGCTGGAAATTATTGACTGTAAAACTGGAGCGTTGGTTGATAGTTGGCGCGCCAATAAAGAAGCATCGCAGGTCAAATGGGTTCCAGGATCCAATAATCTCTCCTGGGTGACTCGTTCAGATGAAAAAGCAACTGTCTGGAAACATAATCTTGCAACTCAATCCACAACTGTAGTTATCAGTGCTGTTGAAAAATTCGGCAATTACAGCTGGAGCCCAAATGGTGAGTACATAATTTATTCTATAAATGTCGATGCTGAAAAAGATGATCGTGAAGTAAAAAAGATGCGCGCCATTGAAGATCGATGGACCTGGTGGCGTAATAGCAGCTACCTGGTTCAATCGTTTGTTGGTGGTGGCAGTCGCAGGCTTACTGCAGGCAAGGTTGCTGCCAATAATTGGAAAATACATCCCGATGGAACCAGGCTTCTGTTCTTTCGCAATTTTCCACACCCAGGCTCACGCCCTTATTCCCGCAGTGAATTGTGGGAAATGGATCTCACCAACTTGAGTACAACTCTGATTCTGGAAGACCCGTGGATTGGCGATGCAGCTTATGGCCCCGACCCTGATCTGCTTGCGTTGACCGGTTCTCCTTCAGCCTTTGATGGTCTTGGCAGGGATTTACCGGACGGAGTTACTCCCAACGATTATGGCGGACAGGTTTACCTGTACAACAGACTGACTAAAAGTACTGAACCAATTTCAAAAAACTTTGACCCATCGCTTGGTGGAGTTCAATGGCACTCCTCTGGACTGATCTGCGCAACCGCACTTGATGGTCAGTACAAGCGACTCGCAGTCTATGTTCCTGGTGGGCAGTGGCAGCTTGTTGTTATGCCGATGGAAGTGATAAGCAACACCAGCTTTGCTCGCTCTGCTCCTGTTGCGCTTGTTGCTGGAACCAGCACAACAGAACCGAAAAAACTGCTTGCTGTAAATCTGGAAACTAACAACACAAAAGTTCTTGCTTCTCCTGGTGATAAACAGTTTGCCGATGTCAGTTTTGGTGATGTCAGACCATTCACCCCAACACTCACCAATGGCGAAAAACTGGATGGCAGAGTTTACTATCCGGTCAATTATGATCCTGACAAAAAGTACCCGGTCATTGTTTATTACTATGGCGGAACATCGCCAATCACACGCGACTTTGGTGGTCGATATCCTAAAAACTGCTGGGCTGCAGAGGACTACTTTGTTTACATCCCCATCCCAAGCGGATCTCTTGGCTATGGTCAGGAATTTTCAGCCAGGCATGTAAATGACTGGGGAAAACTTACTGCCGGTGAAGTTATCGAGGGAACAAAGGCATTCCTTGCTGCACATCCTGCTGCCGATGCAGATCATATTGGCTGCATGGGCGCATCTTACGGTGGGTTTTTAACAATGTACCTGATGACCCAGACCGATATGTTTACCTGCGCTATCAGCCACGCTGGTATTTCATCAATCACCGGTTACTGGGCTGAAGGTTACTGGGGTTACGCCTACGGATCACGCGCACTTGCTCACAGCTTCCCCTGGAACAACCCTGAACTTTACGTGAACCAGAGCCCGCTTACACATGCTGATCAGATTAATACACCACTGCTTCTGCTTCACGGTACAGACGACACCAATGTTCCAAAAGGTGAAAGCGATGGTATGTACATCGCT
>CAYTFE010000038.1:0-7972 GCA_964437115.1 uncultured Fibrobacteraceae bacterium
GTCCACATAACCCATTTTTTCTTATTTTGCGATTGCCAGAACCAGTAAGCTATGAACGCAAAAAAAGCTACGTAACCAGTTCTGCTTCCTGAGTAAAGAACACAAATTAACGAAGTTATCAAAGGTGGAATTAGCAGGAGCTTTACCCATCGACGTTGAATAGCAGGCCACAGGAAGATACAAAATGGGATAGTGCCCATTGCTATGCCTGCAAGGCTGTTTGGATGTCGATAAATTGACACCGCGCCATGCAATCGCATAACACCCTGATTTTCCCAGACAAGACTACCTGAAATTGCACCTCTGGCAGATTCCTGAGTTACATAAAAGCAGGCAAAGAGAAATGCAGCCAGAAATAAGCCCAGCGATTTGGGAGTACGAATCAAAGTAGCCATAAAAAAGGTAAGCATTGCGAACTTGATTACTCTATCGACAAAAATTTGGTTGGCCATTTCCGGGTCGGCAGCAAACGGGAGCTGAATCAACATTGCCACAAAAAGAAGTCCAATTCCTGAAACTACATTTTTTGCATGACTTATATCAATCGGTTTTTTTGAAATTATTACAGCACAAACTATGGTCAGAATCAGGCCCAGCACAAACTCAATACGAATTGTTTCAAAAATTGCTCGTCGTGCGCCCCATTGCATATATCTGGCAACTACAAAAGTCAGAAATATTCCAAAAATTAATTTGTTGGGCTCCTGGTTACGCCACATTTATCAGTCCTGCATCTTTTTGACTGCATCATCCAGGAAAGGTATGAATGCTTTCGCTGCTTTTGTATTTCCGATTGCAGAGGGATGACTGTCCTTACCTCCACCTGTTGGATATGCTGACCAGTTTGTTTTGCCATCGTTGGTCAAGATGTTGTAGTGATCAAATACAACTACATTTGGAAATTCATAATTGGCAAGCCAGCTATCTACCATCCAGTTATTGAAATCTCTGGCGAAATCTGCCTGGGTTGGTTTCTTATCAAACAGTGCTTTTATTTTATCCCAACCAGAGAGCTTTTTCTCAGCTCTGGGTGGTGCAGTAAATGCTACAAACAAAACTTCAGGGTTATCCTTGAAATGCGGAAGCAATGAATTGTATGCGGCCTTGGCGTTGGCAATGGTCCACTCTGGCATCGATGGATCACCTGGCTCAGAGCCGACACCCACAAAGTCATTGTTAGGGTAACAGGATTTGAAAGCGACGATCTGGTTTGTCCGGCCATCGTCGTAGAAGGCATCCTGCTTGTCACAGGTAAGAACCAGATTCATCTGAGTTGAAAACTTGGGAAGCCAATCGGAAATGTCGGTGTCCTGTCCAAGCTTTGATTCATAGGAGGCTTCATGAACTTCATAGCCTGCAGTTGTGAGCAGAGAACGCAACCCACCACCGTTAGGATGTGAAACATAAATACAACGCTCGCCAGAGCCACTGGCACCACCAACTTTGTCACCTTGCTCTGCCATTAACTGACCACCACAGGAGTGATGTATAAACAGAAGTCGCATTGGCTCCTCCCCGTAGGCATGCCCTGTAATTAACAGACATAGTAATAATATTAAACGAAACACAGTCCTCCACAGGATGAAGTTGTTCAATCAGTTTCACTATACACAATTATGAGATTTACACTATTCGTTATCAAGCGGTAATAGCGTGCTCCCGGTTCTGAGAATCAGGAAGATCCAAAGCTTTTTCAAGTTTATGACGATGGTGACGTCGATGTTGTAGCGGAATTGTGAAGTAGCTCTGTTCATCATCACTCATATCGAGCCAATTTCTCAAGATGAAGTTCTGTAGCTTGATTGTTGTCTCGATATACTCATTGTAGATTTCTGAAAAAGACATCATCAGAAGGGCTGATTCCCGCTCCTGGTTCTGCTTTTTCAGCTCAACAAATGAATGAATACAGTTCTCGGAAGATTCAACACTTAATTTCTGTGTGAAAAAATCAACGACAGCCTTATCCCAGACAGCAACATGGCAAAGCAGAGCACGAATACACATGCCATCGTCACATGTCCTGGATTGTTGATCTGGAGAAAGAGATTCCACAAGAATGCGGAGCCGATGATCCTCATCGGCAAATGCAGAAATAATAACTTTAGATTCTTGCATAGTAGACCTCCTTGATACTATACCAAGATTGTATAGAATTTTGCCAGATGAAGCAATAATTAGTTTTTAGTGATTATGTGAATTCTTAATAAACTGCATCCCGCCAGCTAAAAGACAGATAGCCATCATTATGTAGGGTGCTACCAGTAACAGCTTGGGAATAGATGAGTTACGCAAGAAAACCCCCTTCGATGACATAAAAGCAATCATTAACCAGGTTCTTGGAGCAAAACATAGTAAAACAAAGGCCTTTTCGGGAAGTGAGTTGATTCTGGCGACATACTTATCAATCAGAGCAATAAAAACTAATCGATAAAGAAAAATTCCAAGCACTATGCCAGCAGATAATAACAATATTACCTGCCCGGAACTGCCATATCGGAGCCATCCGATAGAACGCCCCAACAGCACCACGCCAAAAACAAGCCACATTATGCCAGACAATTTAATTAGAGTTTCTCTAGAATATTTCAACATTGATTTACCAGAATGTGATGATGTCGTTTTTTCCCGGCTTGCAAAGCTATCTTGCCATCTTGGATATCACCGACAATAACATTACGCATTTCATCACTTACTTTTTCACCATTGATTCTGATTCCACCCTGTTTAACCAACCTGCGTGCTTCACCTCTGCTTTTGGCAAGTCCAACATCAGCAAGAAGATTTGCAAGAGGGATGCCATCGCCGGCAAAATCTGATTCCAGTTGCTCACTAGATGGAATTGATCCAGCTGCTCCGCCACCAGAAAACAACGCTGCTGCAGCTTTCACTGCCGCATCTGCCTGTTCAGCTCCATGAACAAGAGTAGTTACTTCTTTTGCCAGTGCCTGCTTTGCTTGTCGGATATCTGCACCTTGAAGTTGTGCAAGTCTGTTGATTTCATCCATTGGCAACAATGTGTAGAGTTTCAGGAATCGCTCAACATCACGGTCATCAACATTAATCCAGTACTGATAAAAATCGTAGGGGCTGGTTCGTTTTGGATCCAACCAGACTGCACCCTCTGCAGTTTTACCCATTTTGGCACCTGTTGCAGTAGTAAGAAGCGGATAAGTCAGTCCATAAGTTTCCACTCTGTTCATGCGACGACAAAGATCGATACCGGAACAGATGTTGCCCCATTGATCGTCACCACCCATCTGTAATCGGCAACCGGTATCGCGGTTGAGTGCCATGAAATCGAAACCTTGCAGGAGCATATAGTTGAACTCAATAAACGAGAGTCCGGTTTCCATTCTCGATTTTACAGAGTCGCGTTGGAGCATCTGGTTTACTGAAAAGTGTTTGCCAACATCGCGCAGAAAATCTATGTACAGATAGTCTTTCAACCAGTCTGCATTGTTGAGCATCTGACCATCGTTGCCATCTTTTCCAAAACGGATGAATCGGGACAGCTGGCCTTTAATTCCATCCAGATTTTCTTCAATTATTTCAGGAGTCATCATTGAGCGAAGCTCGGTTTTGCCACTTGGATCGCCTACCATTGCTGTCGCTCCGCCAACAATTGCAATTGGTCTATGGCCATGCCGTTGCAGGTGAACCAGCCCCATGATTGGCAACAAACTTCCGATGTGAAGCGAGTCTGCTGTGGGATCAAAACCGATATATGCAGTGACCATTTCTGTTTCCAGTAATTTTTCCAGAGAATCCAGATCGGTGCACTGTTTTGTAAATCCGCGCTCATTCATTGTGGTAATGAAATCCTCACGTGGTAGCGGATTGTCTTTCAAAGTTATGTCTGTCATTTTTTCACCATATTTCGGTATCGAAGTTTCATTTGTTTAAGTGGTACATCGCCAAGTACGGATTGCAATTCAGTTGCCAGTTCCCATGCTACAACTGCTTCACCAACAACACCTGCAGCTGGAACAACACAAGTATCGGAACGAACATAGTCAGCTTTCACTGCTTTTCCAGTTTTCATATTAACTGAATGCAGACCAGCTTTCTGAGTTGAAATAGGTTTCACAAATCCGGTAACACAAATGTTTTCACCATTTGTGATTCCACCTTCAAGCCCACCTGCAATATTCGACTCACGAATATAGCTCCGATTGCCATCAGGTAAAAGTTCATCGTGAGCAATTTGCCCGTTACACATTGAAGCTGCAATTGCCGACCCAAATTCAACCGCCTTCACAGCAGGTATACTCATCACTGCAGAGGCAATCCTGGTATCGAGTTTTCTGTCTGGATGAACGTAAGTTCCAAGTCCTGCGGGCAATCCAAAAGCTACTACTTCAAAGGCACCACCCAGGGTTGTGCCTGCTTTTTTTGCCACATCTATTTCACTGCACATAAGTTTTTCTGCAGCTTTGTCAAGACATCGTAAATCTCCGGCAGCGCGACGCATTTTACCGACAGTGGCATCCGTGTCAGCCGTTACCAGGCCAACAGAAACTGTGTGACTCCAGACTTCAACCTTGAACTGCTTTAACAGCTGCTTGGCAATTGCACCGACAGCAACTGTCATTGCAGTTGTCCTGGCACTTGCCCGTTCAGCAACCTGAGCGTAACCGTCAAAATCGTATCGAATTTTTCCAGGCAGATCTGCATGACCAGGTCTTGGGGCTGGCCAGTCCGGGTGCAATTTTCCCCCGCGTTTTTTGTAATCCAGATTTTCGATTACAAGTGCCAATGGTGACCCAAGAGTTTTCCCTTCCCAAAGTCCGGAAAGAATTTCAACCCTGTCTTTTTCAATTTTCCTGGCGCGCGGACCTCTGCCATAACCAGCGAGCCTGCGAGTCAGATCCTCATTGATTTTATCGATATCGATTTTCAGGCCAGCAGGTAATCCTTCAATTATACCAACCAGTGCCGGGCCGTGGCTTTCGCCTGCAGTTAGAAATCGCATTGTTTCCCTCTTAAGTTTTCCAGACGTTCATAAAAGTCAGGGAATGATACATCAACACAGTCTTTGTCGTCCAGAGCGGTTTGACCTGCCATTGATAACATCATTACTAATCTGTGGTCACCTTTTGCACACAGTTTTTCTGCAACTGTTTTAAGTGAATTTGGGCCGGTTACAATAAAACCATCGGCAGTTTCTTCAATATTGGCACCAAGTTTTGTCAGAGCGTCAACTGTTGTTGTAATCCTGTCCGATTCTTTAACTCTCAATTCTGCTGCACCTTTTACAGTTGAAACTCCTTCAGCCTGAGTTGCAACCAGAGCCAGCATCGGTAATTCATCAATCAACGATGGTACCTGCTGAGCTCCAATATTAAATGGTTTCAAACTGGAGTAACTTACTGTCACGTCACCAATAATTTCCCAGCTGTCATCGGTTATTGTTATTTCAACTGCTGCGCCCATTGACTCAAGCACTCTTAAAAAACCGATGCGTGATTCACTTAACAGCATATTTTCAACAGTTACTTTTGAGTCTGGAATCATTGCTGCTGCACAGAGAAAAAACGCGGCACTTGACGGATCACCTGGAACTGTGATTTCAAACGGTTTTAGAGTTCCTGACCTTATTTTTACTGTCTCTGCATCCCACTCAATATCTGCGCCCATCAATTTTAATAATCGTTCAGTATGATCTCTGCTTCCACCACAATTTGTCAGCTCAATATCTTTTCCTGTTAACAATAACGCAGATTTTACCTGTGCCGATGCAACTTCCATATCAACTTTGCCACCCTGAACTCCACCTGATACTGTCAGCGGGAGTGTTGGACCACCACTGATTGTTGCACCAAGTTTTTGTAACGGTTTGATAACTCTGAGCATTGGTCTTGCTGAAAGTGAGTCATCTCCATACAGGGTTGCACTTGCACTGCTGCCGGCAATCAGTCCACACAGAAGCCTGGCTGTTGTGCCACTGTTTCCGCAATCGATTGCTACTGTATTATTAGTTGGAAAATCGCCTCTGGAAATTATCAGTGCGCCATTCAAATAATCAGTTTCAGCGCCGAGCAATATTACAGCGTTCAATGACCTGAGTGTATCCATACTGAACAGCCAGTTATGAACTACACATTTGCCATCGGTTAAAAGGGCCATTAATACAGCACGATGGGAAATCGACTTGTCACCTGGAACGCTTATTTTGCCGTTTAGAGATTTCATGTCACGAACTTAATTGATTAAGTCGCTCTCGACAATAGTTGTCTTGACCGCTACCTTGATGCAATCATGAGTAAAGGTAAATTTATCAGCGCTATGGAAATAAAACACGGTCGAGAGATTGCGTGGCTCGCCTCGCCAATAATTATGACCATGTTTTCATCCACATTGATGTGGACTGCCGATACAATTCTGCTGGGCCATTATTCCAGCCTTGCTCTTGCAGCTGCTGGTCTGGGTGGACTGATAACCTGGGCTAGTTACTCCCTCTTCAACAACCTGAGCAGAATTAGTAACACTTTCATAGCACAAGCTTTTGGTCGCAACGACAACAAAGCGGTTGGCGATTATGCCTGGCAAGTTGCCTACATTGCCATTGTTGGGGGCATAATACTTTCGTTGATGGGTTATTTCAGCAACCATGTTTTACCGTGGACCAAAAACCCACCTGAAGTTATTGATCAAACTTATCTATACATAAAATGGCGCACACTGAGTGCGGTCTTTACACAGCTTGCTTTCTGTCTGATGGGTTATTTCCAGGGCAGAAAAAGAACTCGTGTCCCAATGTGGGCTGGTATCATTTCGAACTCAGTCAATGTTCTGCTCGATGTCTGGCTTATCTTTGGTTGGGCCGGTTTTGAATTTGCTGGAAAGACCTGGTTGGCTGCTCCTGAAATGGGTGTAACTGGTGCTGCAATCGGTACAAGTGTTGCAACGTTCCTGAATTTCCTGATCATGGCATTGTGGGCGATATTCCCTGCTTATGGCAGGAAGCATTACAAAATCCACGTCCCTAGAAAAATTGATTTCAAGATTATCAAAAAAGCGTTTGTTGTGGGCATGCCTGCCTCAATGTCAGGGTTTATTGATATGGTCGGGTTTGCTATCTTCACAATTCTGATTGGAAGGGCTGGTGCTGTTGCGCTTGCAACCAGTCAAATCCAGGTGCAGATACTATCGTTTTCATTTATGCCGATGTGGGGACTGACCATTGCAGGCTCAGTTCTGATGGGGAATCTTGTTGGTAAAGGCAATCACGACAAAGCCGCAATGTATGGCAGACAAACCTATAAAATGGGATTGTATTACAGCCTTACACTTGCTGCAGTTCTGGTTCTGCTTGGTGGAAACATTTACAGAATATTCACACCAGATCCGGCAATACTTGCGTTCGCTGCAACCATGGTTCCACTTGCTGCACTGTTCCAGATTTTCGATGGTGCGCGAATGATTGGCAATGGCCTGCTCACAGGCGCTGGAGATACAAAGCCTACAATGTTGATTGCATTCTTTATCGGTTGGATTGTATTCCTGCCCCTGACCTGGTACCTGGTTGTCTATCACAACGGCTCTGTTGCAGTTGCCTGGATCGGCTCTGTTGTATGTTATGCAATCCGCTCTGCCCTGCTATATGGCAGGTTCCTCTCTGGTAAATGGCGACATGTGGATCTCTGGAAATAGTTCTACTAACATTTCCTGAGAACATTGCTCCATACTACCAACTACAACACATTCGATGCGATAAAGGCCCAACATCCGATACCAATTGAGCTACTGATAAAAATGATTGGCATTTGAAATAGAGGAAATGGTATACTCAACGGTTGATAATACACCAAACTCACCGTTTTCAAGAATATGAAGTGCTTCTTCTTTTTCAATCGCCCGATCTGACCTTCGCATACTGTGCATTTATTACTCCGTCTTACTTTTTGTTATGCCCTATCCAACATCTCTTTGATTCCACCAATAGAACTCAGAACACCTGTTGCTTCATAAG
>CAYTFE010000039.1:0-6002 GCA_964437115.1 uncultured Fibrobacteraceae bacterium
GTGACGGGCAATAAAAAGCCCCCACTCTAAAGAGCAGGGGCTAATTTTATACAACATGAACTAAGCAGCTGACTTTGCACCTTTGTACAAGTATGTGCCAAGCGCAACAAATGCTAGAAGTGTGACCCAGGCAGAGAGTTCATTCTCGCCCAACCATGCAGTCATACCCATAACATGTTCTACAGACCAATGAGAATCACCTGATACCTGGATGCCAATGAACTTGATAATCGCTGCAATTACACCCATGATAGCACCACCAGCTACAAAACCACTGGCCATCAAAGTTCCCTTTTCTCGTCTGGCTGTTTTCTGATCATCGCTACCTTTACTAGTAACAAAATGAGCAATCAGACCACCAGCAAGAACTGGAGTATTAACTGAAAGAGGCAAGTACATTCCCAAAGCAAATGCTAGTGCAGGAAGCCCTGTCCATTCCAGAATAAGAGCCATAAAGATACCAGCCATGTAGAGCAACCAAGGTGCTGGCTGACCTGTCATCAAAGGTTCAATAACAGCAACCATTGCATTTGCCTGAGGAGCTGGCAATGCCCCTGGACCAGAGAAACCGTAGGAAGTATTGAGAACCATAATGACACCGGTTACAGCAAATGCTGAAACAACAGTACCCAGGAATTTCCATTTTTGTTGAACTTGTGGAGTAGTTCCAAGCCAGTAACCTATTTTCAAGTCGGAAACAAATCCACCACTCATTGACAGAGCTGTACAAACAACGCCACCAATCAGAAGTGCAGCAACCATCCCACTTTCGCCTTCAAGACCAACCATTTTCAGAACAACTGAACTGATAATCAAAGTCATCAATGTCATTCCAGAAACAGGGTTAGTACCAACAATCGCGATTGCACGAGCTGCAACAGTAGTGAACAGGAATGCAATACCAGCAACAACCAGAAGACCAGCAATTGCCTGCATCAAAGTGACTTTTACTACGAACAGGAAAAATGCAAATACTGCAACCATTGTTAAAATAGTTCCGGTAGTAATTACATTTGTAGACAAATCAGTTTGAGTTCTTTCAACTTCCCCGTCATCTCCAGAACGAGCGCCAGCAGCTGCAAGTTTAAACGCACCAACAATAATGTCGCGGCTTTTCCAGACACCGATCAGACCACTCATCGCAATTGCACCAATACCAACAGGTCTAACAAAATTGGCGAAGATTTCAGTAGTAGTAAGGCCTTCAAGAGCTGTCAACTGATACATTGTGCCGTTAACAAGTACACCTTTGCCAAGAATACCAATCATAGGTGTCATTACCCACCATGAAAGGAATGAGCCACAGGCAATAACTAGTGCATAACGCAAACCAATAATGTAACCAAGACCGATAATTGCAGCCTCAGTCATCATGTGAAACTCAAGACGAACCGAGCTTGATATTTTATTTCCCCATGCAAAGGCAGTAGTAGAGAAAGTCTCACGCCAGAAACCAAGAGTCTGCGATACAAACTGATAAACACCAGCTACAGCTCCAGCTTTCAAAAGTAAGCTAGCTTGTCCGCCACCAGATTCACCTGCCATTAGTACTTCAGTACTAGCAGTAGCTTCAGGGAATGGGAACTCGCCATGCATCTCTTTTACAAAATAACGACGGAAAGGAATAAGGAATAAAATACCGAGGAAACCACCAAGCAGAGATGCAAGACACATCTGCATAAAGTTGGTTTGATCAGCTAGATCAAGAATATAGATACCTGGCAGTGTAAAAATAGCACCAGCTACAACAACACCACTGGCAGATCCAATCGATTGAATCATTACATTCTGCTGCAAGGCTTCTTTTTTATTAAGAGCACTGGACAATCCCATTGCAAGAATTGTGATTGGGATAGCAGCTTCAAACACTTGACCAATTTTCAGGCCAAGATAAGCTGATGCAGCGGAAAAAAGAACTGCATAAAATAATCCCCAAAGCAGAGAATAATTTGTTAGTTCCGGAACAATTTTGTTATTAGGAACAACAGGGACGAATTTTTCACCGGCTGCTAACTTCCGATAAGCATTCTCCGGTAGACCTTTTGGCTTACCTGTAACTTCCATCTAGAAACCTCCAGACAACTGATTATTGTAGCCGTCGACCTTTTGCCAACGAACCGACATAAAGTAGCACAATCAACAGGGTTTTAACAAGACTTGCCTTAAATTCATCTAACCGATACTTTTCATGAACGAAATAATGTGCACATCTTCCACAGGAGAATTAGAGATGCTACAACGCAGTAATGATTCAAAATTCCCTTCACTGACTGATCGATTTGTAAAATATGCCAAAGTTATGACTCAGGCCGATGAAAACTCAGAGTCTTACCCTTCCTCTGCCTGCCAGCTTGATTTGGCTCGTATCCTGGTTGCTGACCTGCAGGAACTTGGTGTAGATAACGCCTCTGTGGACAAATACGGCTATGTGACTGCATCTATTCCAGCTAATGATCCAGCTTTTGAGAATGTGCCTGTGATTGCTTTTATGGCTCATATGGATACATACCCTGAAGTTTCAGGTGAAAATGTTGTACCAACTTTCCACGAAAATTATCAGGGCGGCGATATCGCTTTGCCAAATGACGGTGTTGTTATCAAAGCCAGCGAAAATCCATATCTGGCTGAATGTGTTGGCGAGACAATTATCACTGCTGACGGAACTACCCTTCTGGGAGCGGACGATAAAGCTGGTGTTGCTGAAATTATGGAAGCAATGACTCGCATCATTGAAAACCCTGAGTTCAAACATGGCCCATTCAAAATTGCATTCACTCCAGATGAAGAAGTTGGAGCTGGTGTAAAATACTTTGATGTTAAGGGCTTTGGTGCAACTGTTGCCTATACTATGGACGGTGGCGAACGCGGAAGCATCGAGAATGAGACTTATTGTGCTGACAGCGCGATTGTTAAATTCATTGGCCGTGACATCCACCCAGGCTATGCCAAGGATATTATGGTCCCATCGATTAAAGTTGCCGGTGAGTTCTTGTCTATGTTACCAAGAGATCTGGCTCCTGAGACTACTTGCGGCATGCAGGGCTACCTGCACCCTATCAGCATCACTGGTAACACATCGTCAACAGAAGTTGCTGTACTGTTGCGTGACTTCGATGTCGATGAGCTTGGTCCAAAAGCTGAACTGGTTAAAGAAATTGCTAATGCAGCTTGTTCCAAGTGGCCTGGAAGTAGTGTTGAGGTTGAGATTAAGCAGTACTATCGGAATATGAAGTACGATCTGGCTAAAGAGCCTCGTGCAATTGATTATGCGATGGAAGCTGTCAAGCGTACGGGAATTGAGCCTTCTTTGGGATCTATTCGTGGAGGCACCGATGGTTCAAACTTGTCTGCACAGGGCTTGCCAACTCCAAACATTTTCACTGGCGAAATGAGTTTTCACTCACTGACCGAGTGGATTTGTGAGAAGGATATGGAGCTTGCTACTCAGACAATTCTGCAACTGCTTACAGTTTGGGCGGAAAAAGAAGGAAATTAAAGGGAACTTGCATGTAAAACAGTTCTATAATATACTGTTTTACTAGGTTTTTAGAAACAAACGCTGGCTTTGCTGGCACGAAAGGAAAAAAATGAAAAAATTGACTATTCTACTAGCTGTAATGGCTGTCGTTTTACTTGCTTCAGGAGCTGTTTTTGCTGAAGAGCCTAAAAAGGGTTGCGAAGACGCTTGTAAGACTGAAACACTTAAGAGAGATTGTGAAACTGGTGGCAGTTGCAGCAACTTGTTCTCTTCTCGTGAAATTGCAGAGTTCCGTAACAAGTGCAATACAAAAGAAGAAGCTGCACCAGTTTGTCCAAGCAAAGCTGAAGCTAAAGCTAAAGAATCTGATTGCAAAACCAAATGCAATGCAGCAGCCAAAAAAGCTTGTACCGGTAAATAATATTACTGAACATATAAAAGCCGCTCCAAGAAAAATCGGAGCGGCTTTTTTTATTATTTTACTTCAAATTTGAATTTATCATCGTCATATTCAGTTCTAAGTCCTATACCAAGCATTGCCGCAGATTGTTTATAGGAGTTCTCCAGATCATATCGATATGGTTCAAGCGCAGTTAATATTTCAGATGGCAATCCGTCCTGCCATGGAGTTCGGCTGGAATCATTTTTCATCGACCCAATTTCTTTTGCCAACTCGTCATACAGCAAATCACTTTCAGACAATTGCCCCAATTGGCATTCAAGTTGAAGTATAAGATTGTCACTTGTGACACTGCGGTAGTGAACTACATCACTCTCAAAGTCCATATTCTCCAGATCTCCTGCGGACTCAAGGTTCAACCATGATTTATAAGTAATTGTATAAATATAGCTGTATTCACCAGGTGACATACCCAGAGAAAGTTGTGCTGAATTTCTGACAGCCATGTAATCACCAGTAATAGCTGCAAAACCGATTGCTGATTTTGCCAGATCAACTACATCGCCAAACGATCTGTCACCAGAAGCATCCGCTTCTACCAGTATTTGATGCTGTTCAGCAAGTTTCGCCCCTGGTACCGAAAGTGAATCCTGAATTGCCAGAAAGATCTCAATTCTGTCACTTGTAATGACACCATCTGCAGGTGGGCAGTAATCTTCAATATCTCCAAACTGCAGTTCAAGCTGCTCCTTAGTAGACTCAACAACTTCAAAACCGTCAAATTTATCTTTGAAGAAATTACCAACAATTGCGCCACCAATTATCAGTACAATAATTACAGTTGCGCATCCAACTCCACATCCTATAAACCAATTTCTTTTAGCAGACATTGACACCCCTCCGTTTTGTTGCGATTATCACAAACTGTGGCTAGATTACTGATACACAATCTCATATTACGGTTCACTTGAACAGGAGTTTCACAAAATGAGCGATGCAATTCAATTAACCGGCGACAATTTCGAGTCAGAAGTATTAAAAAGTGACATCCCTGTACTGGTCGATTTCTGGGCCCCATGGTGTGGTCCCTGCAAGATGCTGATTCCTACAATCGATGCACTTGTTACCGAGTTTGCAGGACGTGCAAAAATTGCTAAAATGAATGTTGATGACCACGGTGAACTCGCCGGGCAATTTGGCATTCGCAGTATCCCGACTTTGATGATTTTCAAAGGTGGCGAAGTAGTTACCACTATGGTTGGCGTTAAAAGTCAGCAGGAACTTACAGACGAGATTGAAAAAGCACTTTAGAAAGGCACTTAATGGCAGGCTTGATCGACAAGGCTAAAAACCTGTTTGGCAATAATGACAAGATGAATAACATCGTATTTATTGTATTCGACAGCTGCAGGTACGATGCATACATGGCAGCCAACACTCCCAACCTTGACCGGATTGGTGTTGCTGAAAAACGATACAGCTACGCAAGCTGGACCAGCCCAAGTCACTACACTTTTCTGATGGGCATGGTACCTCACAACAGCCCCAAAGGCGTCTTTGCGAGTAATGTTTATCGCGAAGAGTTTGCTGCCTGGGGTGACAGAATCAACTTGCCTGCAGTTGAATTTGGTAAGTTTGTGCCACAGTTATCTCTGCCACATTTTCTGAAAGAACAAGGCTATTGGACTGAAGGTTGGGTCAGCCTGCCAGTACTTAACCCGACGACCAATATGTCGGCAAACTTCGACAAATACGAACTCGCTCCAAGTCATAATGACTTGAGTGAGATCTTCAACAAGCTGCAATTCCGTGACGATCAACCATCGTTCTTCTTTATAAATACAGGTGAAACCCATTACCCGTACCTGCTACCCGGTGAGACTGGTGAGGATCTGCCTCACATCTCCGGTGTTCATGGTGTATTCAAACACCTTGACGACTTCCTGAAAAATCCATCGGAATTTCTTGAAGACAAAAAGCAGGACGAGTTCTTCACTCCGCAGCAGTTCAAGTCGTTTTACGATAAGCAGATTGTCTGCGTAGAACATCTGGACAAGGTTGTTGGCGAGTTCATGGAGAAGTGTCCTGACAACACTCACTTCATGGTCATGTCAGACCACGGCG
>CAYTFE010000040.1:0-5556 GCA_964437115.1 uncultured Fibrobacteraceae bacterium
TGCTGAGCTCTGTCTGCTTTGGTGGAGTCATCGAAGACTTCGAGTCAGGCACACCTGTGCTGACTTCCTTCCAGGACCAGGACCAGGATCCAAATGACTGGCAACTTTCAAGCAACGCCCACACTGGAAACTCCAGTCTTCTGCTCTATGGCAACACCTGGAAAAGTGAAGCAATCAATCCAGTGGCTGTTGCCGATACCACTGTCTGGCAAATCGCAATCTACTGTGAAACTCGCGGAGAAATGCAAGGCTTTGGCATAAGCGACGGCGCTAACCAGCTCTTCTATACTTTCTTTGGCAGAGATTTACCCGAAGACACAAACTGGTACACAGTATATCAAGGTGCATTCTCACAGGACCAGTGGCATCTCTACCTGCTGCCAATTGGCCGCGATTGGGAAATAGCTTTTGGCTACCTCCCAACTATTAGCGAGCTAGTTTTTGTAAACGATGCCGACAGTTCCACCATCGGCAGAACATTTTTTGATTCCATTGTAGATGTCACAGAAAACATTCCGCAAGCTCCAACCGCTCGCATACTCTACACGGTTGAAGAGCAGCAAAAGTTAAACGACAAACGGTATAGATTGTCGATTCAATTTTACGGTGAAGTGTTTGACCCAGATTCAGGGACTCACAGTTGGAATTGGGATTTCGGCGACAGCACAACTTCAGAACTTCAAAATCCACTGCACGAGTTTTTAATCAGCTCAGATTATCTATACACTGTTGGGTTATCTGTTACTGACCCAGATGGACTTACCGCTGGCGACACTTGTCAGATTTCAGTTACACCGGGTGACCCAACCGGGCCGTTGACTGTGAATTTTGTTGGCGATGTTTTTACCGGTCGTGGCTATGAAAACTATGGCGGAATTATTGACACCTACGGCGTGGAAGCTCTGTTCACTCCAACTCTAGATATCTTTGGCAATGCAGCCGATGTGAATGTTGCTAACCTTGAAGTTTCATATACAGACAGAGGCTCTCCACACCCAACCAAGTCGGTTGTTTTTCGGAGCGAGCCTGAAAATATTGTCGGCATTCAATATGCTGGAGTTGATGTTGTGACTTTGGGCAACAATCATATCATCGATTATGGTGAAATTGGAATGCTTGATACAATCGATAATCTCAACAACCTCAACATCAAACATAGTGGCGCTGGGTCAAATGAGTACATGGCACTACTTCCTACTTACTGGACTGAAAATGGAATTCGCATTGGATTTCTTGGACTCTGCAATAGAACTGGTAGAGCGTGGAACTATCAACCATTCCTTGACGCTGGATACAATAAGCCAGGCTTTGCTTATCTGTTGCCTGACAATCTTGATCGATGCATAAGCTACACTCAGCCACTGTCTGATATCGTCATTGTGCAAACTCACAGCGGCGATGAATATGAAACCGCACCAAGCAGAGCAGCTGAAGCAAACGATTCTGAAATACGATTTCGCAATGAACCTACTCCAGGTGAAATAGAATTGCGCAGACATGCAATTGATTCCGGTGCAGATATTCTTATCAACCATCACCCACATGTTCTTCAAGGTTTTGAGTCATACAACGGAAAGTTGATTGCACATAGTTTGGGTAATTTTATTTTCGATCTTTACTACACCGAAACAATGCCAACTATGGTGCTGACTCTGGAAGTTGAAAAAACAGGAATCACTGGCTACCGGTTTACCCCCGCGTGGATTAATCATTGGATTCCAGAGCCTGCCACAGGTAATCTTGGCCGTGAAATTGTAGGTCGTATTGCAGATTATTCTCTGCCGATGAATGCAATTGTCACTCCAATTGCAAACAGCAATGAAGCACGCATTTTCCTGAACCGTGCCGATACAGATTCCTTATCAACTCCAACAGAAACTGTACTTCAACTTATCGAACAAAACGGTTTTGCAATATCGGCGCCATTAAAATTATCTGGCAGAGGAAATCTTTCGACAGTTGCATCGCTTGGAAATAACTTTGAAGTAAGATACGGTCGAGAACTTCTTTGGCACGGTGGCTTTGAAGATGAGGGCGCAGACCTTTGGGACGACAACACAGACGATGAAGTGATGGATGAAGAAATATTTCACTCTGGAAAACGAAGTTTGCGATTACGCAGATTGTCAAGCGCCTCTGGTCAAACTGGAACTGACCTTGAAAAACATCTCCCATGCAATCCAGAAAAAGAACATTCTGCAATCAGCTATCTAAAAACTGATAACGCCTATCAAGCCAGAACCATGGTTAGATTTTACGATTCAAGATACGCTTCCTCTCCAGTTGGAGATTATGACATTGCTGAGCGTTTTAACGGCACAACCGACTGGACTTTCCAATGGCGTGATCTAGAAACCCCCACAGATGCAACTTATTTTGATATGCGTTGTGGACATGAACCACCAGAAACCGAGACCGGCTACAGTTGGTATGACGACATGGCGTTGATTGAGTGGGACAATTGGGCATCGCTAAATGATGACTTGAAAATTGCTGCACCAAATAATTATCGATTTATTCAAGTCCGCAACACCGACACTGGGTTCACAGAAATTGCCATAAGTTATGAAGAAACTGCTTACGGCCCTCTTGAGGTTAGTGCTGTTTCTGATGAGGTACCAGCAACTTCAAACATCGATCTAAAATGTTTCCCAAATCCATTTAATCCAAGAGTTACAATTGAGTTAAATATTCCCAATAACAGCCCCGCCTCAGTTGAGCTTTATAATCTTAAAGGTGAAAAAGTTCGCACCCTGCACAGTGGACTTTTACCAAATGGGCTTAGACATGGAATGACCTGGAATGGTAAAAACGACCAAGGCGAAAACCTTGCAAGTGGGGTTTATTTAGTTCAGGTGAAAGCTGGCGGCAAGTCTGTTGGGCAAAAGATCACATTGGTTCGGTGAATTAGCTCCCCCAGTTAGTAAATATACCAACTGCAAGTTCCGCCCAGATGTATAGGAATAGAAGTGCTAGCGCTATGCCTATTTTCACTCGATGCCTGCGTGGCAATATCCTGGAAAACATCGCAAA
Source organism: uncultured Fibrobacteraceae bacterium (assembly GCA_964437115.1). Classification (GTDB taxonomy): domain Bacteria; phylum Krumholzibacteriota; class Krumholzibacteriia; order LZORAL124-64-63; family LZORAL124-64-63; genus JABIBH01. Next base: position 3,034 of record CAYTFE010000040.1, read on the forward strand.
TATGCAGCCCGTGCTGAATAGCAAAAATCCCATAATTATGAAATCTGTCTTGTCCCAATTCATTTCACTAATTCTCTTTTATTGAGGTTCTTCTGTTTTGAGAATATTTTCAACCTGCTCACGGTAACTATCAGTAAGTCCAGTAAGTGGATCTATAAGGACTAAATATTCTTCCAAGCCTGTCATGTTATTTACATCGTCAATAATAACAAACTTTTCGATGTCTAAAATAGTATTATGTAACCAAACCAGAATATCCACTCCTCTCTCTTGCATCATAGATGGAGTTACGCCAATAATATCACATTTTACACCTTCGTTATTAAAATACATTTGAAGCTTACTCTTTGACATAGTTAGTCGCCATGTTGAGGTTACAACAACATTTGCCCCAGTCTTTTCAATTAAATGATTCAATTCATCAACTGCCTCAGAATAGAAAAACTATTAGAAGACTGGCTGTTTATAAGAACGCCATCAATATCTAAGAATATTATTTTCATTTTCTAAAACACCTCGTCCAAATTATTGTCCAACCAAATGAGAAAATAACTATACCTAGTATTATTGGCAATGCGCTTAACAACTCTCCATTTAATGTCCAACAACCCTCATGAATTCTATGAGCAAAAAGACCATAAAAGATGCGTATGTTCAGCATAATTGTTGCGAACCACATCATGACAATATTCCATTTCGATGCCTTTGGGTGCTTTATCAGAATAAGCAGTAATGGAATTGAAAATAAGATAAAAATTGAGATAAAAAGTGGAATAGGGTAATCAAAAAACCATCCAGACAGTCCTGCCGAATAGAACAAGAGTACAGGGATTGAGCCTATTACATAGGCCAATGGCCAGCCTTTTATTCTTTTCAATCTCTCCGACTCCATAAAAACCTCCTTGAGCTCATCGTATCACATTTCATGCTTTTATGGCATCGTTAACTCCATATCGGAAGCAAAAATGGCGACGACGATGCCATATTTACATATTTATAGGTTCTATGGAATAATCTATTTTCTTAATCCACTCACTAACTCTATGCTAATTTCTCCCGTTTCTTAACCACAAGTGTAATTGCGATATAAGGGAAGAAGAACAGCACTGCCACAGCTGACTTGGTCACGAGCATTCCAGTATAGTGAATAATCTCGAATTGTGATCTAGTCATTGGCGCAACCTTGGAATGAACATCATACGCAAGATCACCGAACAGCTCCAGTGCGCCCCACCAAATCAGAAGCGATGCTATGCCAAGAACAGTGCACCTAATCAGAATCTGTCGAGTAACCTCAAGGACATCATTAGTGGTATTTTCGTTTTTCATTTTGGTTCCTTTTTGTTTGGCGAACAACTAGCAAAAGCGGCAGTTAGCTTTTTTTGAATATGTTTTCACGATGGTATGCAAGATACTTTTTATGTTCTAATTCTATGTTTGTTAATTTCATTTCCCTATGAACATTCAAAGCCATCATATCTTTTTTACCAAATTCATTTGATACCATAATGTTTCCTGAATCATCAAAGCTTATAAATCCAGAATCAAAACAAACATCCAGGGTTGGTGATAACAATAATCCGTTGTATATACTTAGACGCTCAGTTATGTCGGATTTTGCCCAAGGCTTAATATGCGATGCTCTTAATAATTTTGGGTCCTGGCACCCCGTGATAGCACAGGATGACCAATAATTGATAAGACTTTCTCTAAATTTGCCTTGTCCTATACGGGATTTTACTATTGCCTCTCGTTCCGTATCACTAAGACTTAAATATTTTCTTACATCTGCTAGTTTTTCCTGGCTTTCCATTTGTGATGAAAGTATCCAGGCAAAAGAGTGGGCATCTAACATTGAAACATCTGATGACAAAGTCTCGGTTAACATTTTCTTGAGCTCACTGATTAAATTGATGTATAGAGAATAGTTTTCCCATGAGCATCGTTTGCTTGTTTTGAAATCGGCACCTAATAATTCAAAAGCCCTATCAAGATACAAAGGAGCAATAGGCATATATTTGGAACTGTCTTTTACAAAAAATAGATATGCGATTAGTGCATATTTCTTTCCAAAAATATCAATCAATTCGTTAAAAGAAACATTTACATCAGCATTGTGATAAAGCCTGAACAAGCATTGCTCTACTGTTTCTGACTTTTCGGATGATTTTTTTGCTTCATATAATGGATGATGCGGCCGCTTTTCATCTCCGTAGCGACTTTGCCATTGAACTAAATTATTATTCGGGAATTCTATTGATTCAATTGTTGCGGCTATAATATCGCCACTTCCGATATCAGTTTCTTTCCATGCCTGGAAAGCCAAATTATCTCGTGCTGTCCTATAAATTTCGTATTTATAACCTTCTTTTTCTTCTGTGTACGGATGAGAAGCAAACGATACAAAAGAAATATTAGATTGCTCTTCGACAAAACTTTGAAATGCTTCAAACTGCTTTTCGAACAGATATGGATCGATTGTTGGTTTTGTGGTTTCCATCGTGTTCCTTGTGAAATCTAACG
>CAYTFE010000041.1:0-4955 GCA_964437115.1 uncultured Fibrobacteraceae bacterium
TTTGCAGCTAACTGCTTATGTGATTCAAGAAGTGGGCCATCGCCAACAATGTGCAGTACTGTATTGCCCGGCATTGCAGATTCCGCAATAGCTTGAATGGCATACTTGATTCCTTTTACCTCGGAAACCCGACCTGCAATCACAATATTTCGTTGATCAGCTTTGAATGCATCAGGCCTGGTGTAATCCCGGGACTCGATAGGATTCATGCCATTGTATATTACTTGCCGATTCATTGACTTGTGAATCTGATTGTATCTCTGGAGAATGTCACCGGTTACATAACAAACAGCATCTACAGCACTGTTTGTTGCCCACAAATCCAGTTTGTGATTGATGGTTGTGCGGAAATCTTTAAAAAGGCTATTGCCCGATTTTTCGGGCAATCCATGTTCTGTTTTAACAATCCTGAACTCTGCTTTTTTGCGAGCCATTGCGCAAGTAATCATGGCCCTGTAACCGTGAGCATGCACCACATCGATTTCCTTGCTCCTGATTTCAGAGGCAAGATTACTGGCGTTTGAAAAACTGTATTTGTGGCCACCCAGAATAACAGGCTTTATACCGAGTGACTCAATTCTTGAGGCAAGTTCATTGCTGTGGAACAAGAATACTGTAATAGGTAAATCATGTTTTATGTAGTGAGAACAAAGGTCAACTATCTGACGTTCGGCACCACCATATATCTCGCCGGGTGCAATGATGCCTAATTTCATATTTGCCATATCACCTTTACTGCAATTCTATCCCAAGTTTCTCTTCCAAGTGTGTACCATTTACTTGCCGGATTATTATGTCATAAGTAAGTTCCTGTTGCCAGCTGTAATAATAAGACATTACATAACAGCTCTGTGTGTGTACAATTTAGTCAAAGAAAGGAAGTAGGATAAAGTGAAAATTCTGGCTCTGTATGCTGAAGACTATCCTTGGGATATTCGTGTTCAAAAGATTCTTACCAGCTTGACTGGTGACAATCATGAAGTTCATCTTTTGTGCCGCAATCTCAAATGCAGTCCTTCAACTGAAATAGTTGACGATTTTACATGCCATAGAGTACTTCCTCCCAAAGTGCCAGCACTTTTGCAATCGATACTTTCGATCCCAGCTTACTTCAATCCTATATGGCATTGTGCTTTAAATAAAAAAGTAAAAGAACTCAAACCTGATTTGTTAATTGTCAGAGACTTGCCTATGTCTCCACTTGCCATAAAAATTGCTCATAATAACAACATCCCCTGTGTTGTTGACATGGCAGAAAACCATCCTGAAATGTGGAGACAAGTTTGTGAGAATGACCCCTGGCGCTTGCCTTCCTTAATTCTCAAAAATCCCGCCCTCGGGAAACGACTTGAAAAAAAGACTGTCGTTACGGCCGACCACATTCTTGTTGTTGTAGACGAAATGCGTGATTATTTAATATCGATTGGCGCAAATCACAAACAGGTTCATATCGTATCCAACACTCCTATAGCAATACCTGCAATTGCCTCTGCAACGGAAAATGACAATCCAAAATTCCTGGATATTGTATTTACTGGCTTCATAACAAATCGACGAGGACTTGAATTCGTAATAAGGGCTATTGCAAATATGGGTAATGTTACACCTCGACCCAGGCTACACATTGCAGGGTCTGGTCCTGATGAATCTCGATTAAAAAAACTCAGCCAGAAACTGAATCTTGAGGAACAAGTTGTCTGGCATGGATGGGTTGAACACAAGAAATTGAATGAGGTAATTAATTCCTGCCATGTTGGCATAATCCCACACCCAAAAAACGGTCATACTGATCACACAATTCCCAACAAAATCTTTGATTATATGGCCTCCAGTCTTCCTGTCATTGTGACCAATGCAAGACCAATGGAACGAATATGTAACACTCACAATTGCGGTCTGGTTTTTGAAGATAAAAATCAGAAGGATTTCACTCAGTGCATTATCAAACTGTCAGATCCTGAGCTAAGAAGACAACTTGCAATAAACGGATACAATGCTGTTAATGAACACTACCAGTGGCATATGGATTTTGATGTATTAAAAACGGTTATTAACGGCCAGGTTGACCGGGAACTCCAGGAAAAGTAGACACAGCTTCACTTCCAATAACAAAAGGGCCAAAGCCGTCGCTGACACCTCCATCTTCATCAACCAGGAAGATATAGGCTGCTTCACCGTTTTCAAAAGTACCCATGTGGCCTGAAATAGTCACAGAGTCTGCAGACCATTCACTTGGAATTTGTATTTCACGATGGGAACATTGCGTATAATTCGCATGGTTACCAATTTCCACTCTGGCTTGTGTGGTATCCAGGTATACATCGTCCCAGTAGGTATAGGATGCTCCGGTACTTGAAGGACAGGAAGACGATGAGCCATGTCCCAGATAATTTCCAAACCAGACACTATGCCATGACTCTGGATTCGATGAAGTTTTTGTACGCCATGACTGTTCATCTGTAATCATCTGATGATTAATCTGCAATTGGGCAAGCCCGTTATCTGTATCAATAATTGATTCTTCAAAATAACCCTGGATATGCAACCATGTTAAATTGGCCTCTTCCCAACCATATCCGTTCCAGTCAATATAGTTTCCATGCCCAACCCCGTCCTGACCGACTCGGCCACTGCTGCTGGGATTACATTCATGACTGAAATATAAATTTGGATACCCGCTGGTACCACCTGAATACAAACGGAATATTTTATGGTTTCTTGAGGCGTTGGGAGCAGGACTGTATGCGTACCAGGCATCGATATAAACTTTTGGCAGTGCATCATCGCTTCGCACCCCGAATGAACTTAAATACTGACCATCATCAAACAGACATTTTACAGCATTATCATCTGTACGAATCATATCGTCACTGTATACTGGCGGTCTGCTATGACTCGTTGAATGGGACCAACCTTGAACAGAATCTCCAATAGTTCCGCCCGCGAAATCATCGTACCTCAATGGAGCAGGATTTTCTTTTATTCCAAAATTTGCACCCGAAATTACAATACTTTCACCATTATCGATAACACCTGTCAGATTAGATATAATCGGTGCAGACATAACAGCACCGGATGAAAACAACACAATTGTGATTATCAGAATTATTTTAGATTTATTAACCAAAACAGACGCCCTCCAGGCTGGAGTCACTACAATTCTGTTGCAATTTGAGTTGGCAACACAACAAAATCCCAGTGACAAAGCGCAAAATGCACTAACTTCACCCTACAATGGTACTATATCGCACATTTTATGCCAACATTGATTTATTTCAACCCAAGCAAAGCAGTTCTCAGCAATTTGATTCTAACTACAGTAAGTTCAACCACAATCCCAAAAACTACTGCAATTGCAATAACAAAGGGAAAATACAGATGTGGCGAGTCTATGGGTAAATATTCAGCCAGTCGCCGCCCAACTGTTGTCCCAAACCCCTGGAACAGGTAAATTGCATATGCGAACGACCCAACTGAGCTCAAAACCGAAATTTTGAATCGATGACGCAGCAAAAGTGCAGAGCTGCAAACACCAATTAATAATCCAACAACAGTTCTCTTGGCAGTTGAATATGGTAAATCGAAAAACCAGTCACATTGTTGTAGAACTACTCCCAAAATCAGCAGTACAACAAGCAATCTCGTTTTGACAAATTGTTTGAGTATTTCTAATCGATTGGAAAGCATATACCCAACCAGGAAGTACGGAAATAAATATGTCACAGTCCCTATGGAAAATAGACTTAGATTCAAACCAAAATCCTGATAGAACAGGTAAAGAAACACTGACAAAATGAAGGTAACAAACAGTCCTGCGTTTCGCTTCAAAATACCGGTAACTTCCAATATTCCCATCGTAACAAAGATCAGGAATATGACCTGAAGAAACCAATAATGTTCATATGGAAACACCAATACTTTCCATAAGTTGCCAATATTTTCAGGATGATTGACTCCTGGCAGTAAACTTGAAGAAAGAAATTCCAGGCCTGAAACAATAACTAAAGGGAGAACAATCCGACGCGCTTTACCTTTCAGAAAAGTAAATAACCGGCCAGTTTCAACAGGTCGCATTCCATAAAGATAGCCAGATATCACAGTGAATAATGGTAAGCGAATATGGCGAACTGCCTGGTCGAGGTAATTATAAAATGAACTTGCGGAGCTCATTTGCTGATCGTTGATAATATGAGATCCAACAACAAATATGATTGCAATTGCCCGCAATGTTTCTATCCGCTGATCTTTAACTTTCGCCCCAACTGAAGCCATGCTTATTGCCCCCGGTTACTAATTTTCCAGCAGTTTCCATCAGTCAAGCAGTCCAGCAGCTTTAGCTTTGCTTGCAATCGACAGATAAACTGTATTCAAACTGAGCAAGGTACCCGCAATAAACCACCAGTAAACTTCATAGAGATCCATTCCAAAAAGACCAAGTGTCAGCCTTACAAACAGAAACCCACCAATAGCAAGTGTTGTCTGCTCGCACAGTTTCAGCTTAGAAAACAATTCCCTGATTATTCTTTTATCTACAGAATCCGGTTGCCTCAACAATACAAGGGTCAGCCTTTTACTAAATCGCTTAAGCGTTGCCCAAGTACTTATGAAAGCTCCAATTAAAAAGGCAAAAACTGCAAACCCCTGCACTCCGAGATTGGTTGCAACTTCAAGGTAGAGGTTATGTGTATCCTGTTTCCTGCCAAACATCTCTATACGAACTGCCGGAAATGATGCAACGCCAACTCCCAATGGATGCGTTTTCAGAACCTGCCAGGCATCTTCAAGGATTTCGATTCTTTTTTCCTTGGAATGGCCTTGGGCCTCCTCACCACCAATACTTTTGAATCTGCCTATATATTGGTCTGGAATAAATGGCATAGCCAAAACTGCAATCAGGACAGTCCACATAACCCATTTTTTCTTATTTTGCGATTGCCAGAACCAGTAAGCTATGA
>CAYTFE010000042.1:0-3902 GCA_964437115.1 uncultured Fibrobacteraceae bacterium
CAATAAACATTGACCAACAACCAAAAATCCCCCAAACTACCTCTGAAACTAAACTTGTTTAAAATAAGGAGAACCCAATGTCTAGGACTGTTTGCCTGTTGCTGATTCTATTAATTGCACTACCAGTTTTTGCGGAGAAGCCTGTTTATCGTGAGCCGAATGAATATCTAATTTTAGATGAAATAGTTGCCCGCAGAGATTCGCTTGAAGAAATAGAAAATGCTAAGCGTGAAGCTTGTGACCAAAAGTACCAAGATATAGCAGATGCAAAAGATGAAGCTAACCAGTCACTGCGCGTTGATTGGGACAATTATAAACTGCCACTCAATCCTAAACAGTTTAATCAACTTTGGCACAATCCTCCGACACCGCAATTTTATACTGGAACTTGCTGGGCATTTTCATCGGGTTCTTATATGGAGTCTGAGGTAAATCGGATTACTGGTAAAAAAGTAAAACTATCCGAGATGTGGGTGGTGTATTGGGAGTATGTTGAGAAATCTCGTCGATTCATTCAAGAATATGGCCACTCTGCTTTAGGTGAAGGTTCACAGGGCGATGGCACCACAGAGATTTATAAACTGTATGGAGTTGTTACTCGTGATGCTTACCCTGGCGTGAAATTTGAAGATGGCAGACATGACCATCATGCGCTGTTTAATGAATTGAAAAGTTATCTGCATTGGTGCAAAGATAATGATATGTGGGATGAAGATAGAGCTCTTGCATATATTAAAGGCATTTTGGACAAGCATCTTGGCACGCCGCCAGAGTCAGTAGACTACAAGGGAAAAACTTATACTCCAATTGAGTTTATGAAATACCTCAAAATTGAACCTGAAAATTACATCACTTGTGTCTCTAGAATGGATAGGCCGTTTGGAGAACTTGGCCTGTTAGATGTAACAGATAACTGGCGCAGAAAAGAAGATTATTTGAACCTGTCGATAAATGATTTTATGGCAGTAATTAGTAATTCAATTCAGTCTGATTATACAGTGACAATTGGTGGTGACAATTCCGAGCCAGGTCTTGATGGTAAATTTGATGTGGCGCTTATTCCAGAGTGGGATATCCCATCGGACTATATTAATCAGGGGAGTCGTGAGTTCAGGATTGTCAAAGGTCAGACTTCTGATGATCACGGAATTCATGTTGTGGGTTATACCAAACTTGGTGGCAGGTTGTGGTACTTGATCAAGGACAGTAATCGTAGCTCAAGGCTTGGGCAGAACGAAGGGTACTACTTCTTTGATTCAGACTACATCAAGTTGAAAATGCTGACTTTTACAACTCACATTGATATGGTTAGTGACTATCTTCAGTAATGGAGACATTGCGTTTGCGGAGTTCGTCAAGCAACTCCGATACCGGAATTACTAGCTCCTGGGGTTTTGCTCCAGGGGCTATTGTTCCCTTGGCGAGCATCGTAGCGATAATTGCAGCCGGGAATCCGGTCATTCGCATCATCGCTGAGATCCCTGTTTTTTCATCTGCATAATCAATAATCTGTAGGTTGTGAGTTTGAGGTTTGCCATCTTTGATTCCTGTGGCAGTTGCTTGTAACAGCACTACATCAACTCCAACTGGTGGTAGCATATTGTTTAATCTGTTGACTAGCACTTTGCGGGGTGCAACACCGAGCTCTGCAATTTCATCGGAGCTTGTTAGTCCTAAACTCATCAACAGGTTTACTTGGTCGCAGTGTCCAGGGTAGCGAATCGTTTTGTAATCAAGGTGATTAACTTTACCGAGCATAGTTTTTGGCAAAGTAGAAATTCCACCCGATGTCTGGAAAGCTTCCAGTTTTCCAAACGGTTCCGGAAAAGTTAACTCTTCAAGCTCTGTCATAGATTGAACAGTTTTAATTATACCATCTCTGATTACAACAGCTGGCTCAATGTACTCGTTAATCAATCCTTCAGCAGAAAAAACGATACCGTAGTTCATTGGAGGTTGAGGTTCAAGTGGCAGGCCACCAACTCGCAAGTGAACTTCATGACATTCATCTAACCTGGAAGCAAGTTCCCAACCAATCAATCCTGCAAGTCCAGGCGCAAGTCCGCAGTCAGGGATAATTGTGACACCTGCTTTTTCAGCGGCACTGTTTTGGGCAAACTGTTTCGCAGTGATGTCATTGTTACCGCCAAGATCCAGGAAATGAGCTTCAGCTTCAATTGCAACTTCTGTCAGTGCAGCGTTGAACCAGTAATTGACAGCGCTGATCATCACATCGGCGCTTTTAGCAAGAGGGAGGATTGTTTCTTTATCTGAGACATCGGCTTGTAGAATCTGCAGGCGTGAGTCATCAATTTTTTCAGAAAGAGCATTTAAAGAATCGATGTTTTTATCGCAGGCTGTGACCTGGGTTGTGCCCTCACTATTGAAAAGTAGATCCCAGGCAATTGCTGTACCTTGAAGCCCTGAGCCGAGCAGTAAATATCTCATTATTGTCCTTTACCTTGTTGTATCTGGTAATTACAATGCAGTATGTCCACATACCAAAAATTAATGCTAATACAGGAGCATCTCAATGGAAACCAAAGTTTTACGAAGTCAGTTACTGGAACTGATTCGTCGTACTTCTTGTGAACTGCCTGCTGATCTGATTCGTGCGCTAGACAAATCTCGTCGTAAGGAAAAAAAAGGTACAACTGCCAGATACGCTCTTGATGTGATGCGTGAGAATGTTGATCTGGCAAAAGGCAAATCACAACCGTTATGTCAGGATACAGGCACCATAATTTGCTATGTGGATCTGCCAAAATGGATCACTGAAAAACAGTTCCGATCTGTTTATGAAAGTGCCGTAAAAACTGCCACTAAAAAAGGCTTCTTGAGGCAAAATTCAGTAGACTCGATAACCGGTGAAAACTCGGGAACCAATCTGGGGCCGGGAAGCCCTACAATACATTTTCATCAGGCATCGGGAAAATCTTTGGGTGTAAGAATGATGCTCAAAGGTGGCGGCAGTGAAAATGTAAGCTGTCAGTATAGTCTTCCAAATAATGAACTTGGAGCTGGCAGGGACATTGAAGGTGTTCGCAAATGTATCCTTGATGCAGTTCAAAAGGCACAGGGAAAAGGGTGCGGACCAGGTATTCTTGGCGTATGTATAGGTTCAGATCGTGGCTCAGGTTTTGTAGCTGCCAAAGAACAGTTTTTCCGCCAACTGGATGACACAAACGACGATAAATTGCTCTCTAAAATGGAAAAGAAGCTCTTGAAAGAGGCGAATACCCTTGGCATCGGTCCAATGGGATTTGGTGGAGAGACAACACTGATGGGAATCAAGATATGCGCTCTTAACAGAGTTCCTGCATCTTTCTTTGTGTCGATTTCCTATATGTGCTGGGCATATCGTCGTAATGGATTTTTACTAAACGAGTCAGGCAAAATTAATCGCTGGCTCTATGAAGGGAAGTGACAACAATGATTCTTGAAGCACCATTCACGGAAGAGAAGTTGCGGAAACTTAAGCTTGGCGATGTAGTTGAAATTACCGGTCTGATTTACACAGGCCGTGATGCTGTGCACAAATATCTGCACGATGGCAATAAGCCTCCAGTCGATCTTAAAGACTCAATTATTTATCACTGTGGACCTGTTGTTGTAAAAGAAAAAGGGGAGTGGGTTGTAAAAGCTGCTGGTCCTACAACATCAATCAGAGAAGAGCCTTATCAGGGGCCACTGATGGAACAATACGGAATCCGTGGAGTGATAGGTAAAGGTGGCATGGGGCCAAAAACTTTGGCAGCTTGCAAAAAAGTTGGCGCATGTTATTTTCATGCTATCGGTGGAGCAGCTCAAGTGCTTGCTGAGAAAGTAGTCAAAGTTCCCAATGTACACCTGCTTGACAAATTTGGATCTCCAGAAGCTGTGTGGGAATTTCAGGTTGTAAA
>CAYTFE010000043.1:0-3781 GCA_964437115.1 uncultured Fibrobacteraceae bacterium
CAACCAACTCATCATGCAGCGCCTTAAGCTTTCGCACATCGTCCCAGCATGGTCGTTTCCAATTTGGATTGCGCAGCAGTGCTGCCGGATGATAAGTCACAATTACAGGAATACCTTGATAGAACTGAGCTTTGAGTCGCATGTCTTTTAACGACGATTTATCTCTGAGCAGAGTCATCGCTGCATGTCTGCCAAGGCAGCAGATTACTTTTGGCTGTAATATCTCAAGCTGTTTTTGCAGGAACGGTTCACAAGCCTGAACTTCATCTTTTGCAGGATCCCTGTTCTCAGGTGGTCGACATTTCAGAATATTGCAGATAAAAACATCATCGCGTGAATAATCGATTGCACTAATAATTTTTGTCAGCAGTTGCCCGCTTCTGCCTACAAACGGTTTGCCCTGTAAATCCTCGTCTTTGCCTGGCGCTTCACCAACAAAGACGATATTCGCATCGGGATTACCAGTTCCAAAAACTGTGTTTGTTCTCCCTGGTGCAAGCTTGCACTGCTCACATGCTGCAACTTCTTTATTCAGCTCTGCAAGTTGCGCAGTTTTTTCTTCAAGAGATAATTCCGTAGCAGTGGAAGGGTTGATCTGAGTAACAGCGTTGGCAACAAAGTCTGAGCATTCAGTAATAAATGGATCCTGGTCAGCCTCGGGTTCTTTATTGATTATGCCTTCGTTAAAATATAGAGAAGTACCAAGTTCCTGTTCACGACGTAGATATTTAGCTAGATCAGCCGCTATTTTTTCAACTGAGTCAGTCATTTTTTAGCAATCTCTTTCAGTAATTCGGATGCAATCAATTTCTTGGTTTTAACTCCACTATCCCAAATAATACCGCTTGAATCAATCAACAAAACATGGTGGTCATTGTCACCAAAATTACCATCTCTGACCGGATCATTGGCAACGATATAATCCATGCCTTTGGCGCTCAATTTTCCGGCAGCACGTTCTGCAACATCATCAGTTTCAAGTGCAAAACCAACAACAGTTGTATCGCCTGTTTCTATCGATGCCAGAATATCTGTAGTGCGTTTCATCTCAACAGACCAGTTATCACCAAGATCATCTTTTTTCAGTTTGAAGTCCGATGGGGCAAGCGGCGAGTAATCTGCAACAGCTGCGCACATTATCAACATATCGGCGTCTTTAATTTCGCGCTGTACTGCCTCAAACATTTCCGATGCACTTTCAACTGGCAGCAGGTTTTTCATGCCACCTGGAGTTCGCACACAAAGTGGACCATGAATCAGAGTTACATCTGCTCCAAAGTTTTTAGCCGCAGTTGCAAGTGATGCACCAAAGGCTCCAGTTGATCTGTTTGAAATGTAGCGAATTGCATCGATCTTTTCGCGAGTTGGACCAGCAGTTACAACAATTTTTTTGCCTGCTAACAGACTGCTATCTGCATCAAGTTCTTCAACAGCCTGGCATATTACTTCAGGTTCAGCCATGCGACCGTCAGCTTCAACACCACATGCAAGCCAACCGGACTCAGGTTCAACAATTGTTGCACCGCGTTCACGCAGCAAATCCAGGTTCGATTGTGTTGCAGGATGATGCCACATCTTGTTGTTCATTGCCGGAGCAAGAATCAGCCTGCCATCAAAAGCAAGCATCAGAGTTGAAACAATATCGTCCGCAATCCCGCCAGCGGCTTTACCCAGAAGATTAGCCGTTGCAGGTGCTACAACAGCAATGTCAGCCCATCGGGCAAGATCAACATGATCAAGAGGATCAGTGTCCCCTTCGCCCCACAAGTCAGTTGCCACACCATGGCCTGAAAGAGTTCTGAAAGTTACAGAACCTACAAAATGTTGCGCCGATTCAGTCATCGCAACACGCACAGAAAAACCCGCCTTAATTAAAAGACGGGTCAAATAACACGATTTATAAGCGGCGATGCCGCCGGTAACTAAAAGCAGAACATTTGACCGTTTTTCGGTCATGCTATGCCTAGCCTTCCTTTTCAGCATCCATCAATTCACGACGACGCTTTTTGATATCATAAGTTGCAATTTTGCCATCGATAAAACGTTGAACAGCATTAGAGGTCATTTTACCTGGAAGATTGATTCCCAGAGCATTTGCCCGGTCATTCAGCCTTCTGGTCTCAAGGGACATAACTTTGATAGCTTCAAATTTATTTTCGAGTTTGTCTGTAACATCTTTACGACGTATGTAAGTCATTCTTTACCTCAATCTACTGGACCAACAGGCACAAAAAAGCGACACGGATTTTCGTCCGGACCGCTAAACATACACTATTTTATGCAATTTTTCAAATTTTTATCTATTTCAGCGGAAATTCCGAGTGCCTGATTCTTCGACAGCGCTCAGCAACCAAAATTGCCTTCATTTTTGCCAGAGCCTCGTCCAAATCATCATTTAAGATGAAATAATCGTACTTTTCAGCAAAACTGATCTCCCAGCGAGCGTTATTCATACGAGTTTGTATGACTTCATCGCTGTCTGTGCCCCTGCCACGCAATCTTTGCTCGAGAACTTCCCAGGAGGGCGGGTATATGAAAACTGAAACAAGTTCATCACCATAAATATCGATAACATTATGTCCGCCTTGCACATCCAGATCCAGTAACGGAATTTTGCCTGCTCCTACCATTTTTGCAATGTGGTCTTTTCTGGTGCCATAGCGGAATTTGTGTACATCGGCATATTCTACAAAAGCATCTGCTGCAATCAATGAGTCAAATTCTGCATCATCTACGAAGTTATATTGAACGCCATCTTCTTCGCCACCACGGATTTTACGGGTTGTAGTTGATACAGAAAACTCCACATCTTCAGCAGCCTCCAGAAGAGCTTGAGTGAAAGTGCTTTTTCCTGCCCCGCTTGGCCCTGAAATTAACAACAACATCTTTTACTCCAGATTCGCAGCTTGTTCACGCAATGACTCAACTTCTTCCTTCATGGCAATCACAGTATTGGTAATCTCAAGATTCTGTGTTTTGGAACCCATGGTATTTACTTCCCGATGCATTTCCTGCAGCAAAAATGTAAGTCGTTTGGCTACCTGCCCACCCTGAGTCAGGGTATCGGCATATTGATCAAGATGACTGGCAAGCCGTTCGCACTCTTCATTGATGTTGGCTTTGTCTGCCAGAATTGCAGCTTCCTGGGCAAGCCGTTGAGGGTCGATCTGATTTTCCAGTAACTCATCCAACCGCTCTTTCAATCTTTGATGAGCTTCTTCGAGTAATGACGGAACCAGTCCATTTACTTTATCCAAATGCCTGCGCAGGTTATCAATTCTGCCTGACATTTCAGAGGCAGTTTCCATTCCCTCAACTGTTTTCATCTCAACCAGATTAGCAATTGCCTGACCAAGCGAGTTCATCACAGCTTCTCGCATCTGATCTGAATCATCTTCCGGCTGATCAACTTTTGCCATATCGGGCAACGACAGCAAATCTTTCAGCTTAACTTTTGGTCTGGGATGTCCTGCCCCTTCAACCAGATCGGCCATTTTACCAAGCATTTCCAGCCCATTGGCAACTCTATCTTCGGAGATTTCCAGCGGCAGATCGGACAGCTCACGACTGAACTGAATTGCACAAGTCACACGACCTCGGGCGATTTTCTTCTTCAACTCATTGCGTATTTCGATTTCATAAGCCGCAAGAGCTGATGGCATTTTCATCGATACATCCAGAAATCGATGATTCACAGATCGCAGTTCCAAAGTAACTGTGTATCGACCTACTGTTGTCTCGCCACTGCCAAATCCTGTCATGCTGAGCATTTTTTTCTCCA
>CAYTFE010000044.1:0-3765 GCA_964437115.1 uncultured Fibrobacteraceae bacterium
ATGTAATATTTTCTCCATCAATCAAAACCTGACTCTCTGATGATGGAGTGTTCCACTCTACAACTTCTGACCAGGTGATTGTATAGTTACCAGAAGTCATGCTCTCAAAAATGTAATCTCCGCTACCTGATTCTGAAAAACCATCTGGTCCAGTAATACTCCAACCTGCGTTCAGTTCATCTGGTTCTGGATTTATCTGGATTGCCCCTGGAGGAGCTTGTTCATAATTAACACTAAAAGTAATATTTCCGTTAGCTGGTAGTTCTTGTGTTTGATTATCAGGAGTTATCCAGCCCAATACATTACTCCAACTAACCGTACATATTCCAGGTGGTACATCTTGAATTGTTGAGTTTGAAGTTCCACTATGTAAAGTATCCCCAGGAGCTGAAAGCTGCCAAGAAGCCCCAATATCACTTGGTGTTGTCTCTACAGTAACCGTGCCGTAATATTTTGGCTCAAAAGGATTATTCTGCTCCTTAGCACATGAAAACAGTAAAATCATTATTGCTACAAGAAGGATTACAGTTAATTTCTTCATTAGAAGCCTCCTGTCAAAGCAAGCATCACAGAGCCGTTATTGACCGGTCTTAGTTCTAAACTCATTTTGTTTTTTTGTAATAAGTCCTGATATATCTGTTCTTCATTTAGTGGTTCTTTGAAGCTATTAAACAATCTCCAAGCAATCAGCACCCCTCCTGTAATTGCTCCGATCCTAGCATTTTTAAGATCACCTTCATACAGAGACCACTTTTCAACCATCTCATCATATGATTCTGTAGCCATATACTGATCATAACTATCTTCACTTTTCATATACGAATATCCACCATAAACAGACGATGCAATTCCACCTACTAACAGAAACATATTGCCTGTTTTTCTGCTAGCCACCTTCTTTTTGTAATCCTCAATTGCCTGCTTTCTGAACTTGTTGCTGACAGCCCGCAAATCACCAGTCAATTTAACATCCAGAACCTGCATCTGTTCTTCCTGAACAACAACTGATTTTTCCCAATCGCCAACAGGTGTGGTAACTTTAATATCATGCCTGCCCATCATCACAGTTATTGGAGTCCAAGTTTTGCCCGCTATTTCATTATCTACAAAGACTGTTCCACTCACAGCATTATTACCTCTATCAACCGACTCAACTTTTATTCCGCCCTGTCTAGGAGCCAATTTCAGGAATACATCTTCGCTACCATTTCTGTTTATAACAACATTCTGTCCTGCCTGATGATAGAACTTGTTATTTATACTTACAGTGTGCTGCCCCAGATCAATTTCAAGATTCTGAATTGGAGTTTTGCCAATAATTTCACCATCAAGCTTAACATCCATACCTGATGGCTCACTACCGACTGTCAACCAACCAAAATTTGGTTCAAGAACAGCAACAAAAGGGTCCATTCCCTCTGCTACCATTAAAGTCTGTTCAACTGAAATGTATCTAGCTTTTTTAACCGATATTTGGTAAACACCCGGCATAAGCGGCCTAAAGCAGGGTGTTTCACTTACTGGCTGTCCGTCAATTTCGAGCATCGCTCCCTCAGGATTAGATGAAAATTCGACAACAATTTCACTGCTACCTGTTGCAGTCCACACTTCAACATTGCCACCAAATGAAGACTCTGAACCGCTGCCATTTTCAACTCTGAGACTTTTTAGGGGAGCAAATATTTTTTGCGCCATATCATTCAAGGCGGGCTCTAATTCAAGAAGTCCCCTGCCCCCAACAATTTCATTTTTAATTAAATTTGCATCCAATACTCTATAAAGAGTACATGGAATTCTGATTTCACCAGCAAATGAAAACACCTTACCAACAACTATATAATCAGCACCAATCAGCTTACCAGTTTCAACTGCACACTCACCGACACAGTCTGCAAGTGGCTTGTCTGGTGGTAACAGTTCAAGAATATTTGCTTGGGTCATTATTACAAACTGTGATGTTGGGAGAACTTTTCTTGCAGCACCACGCACAATTTCCGTAATAAGTTCCACCTCACCGTCTGATACCAGATCAGTTTCAGAGTCAAAAGGCAGAACAGCAATTTTGAGTTGAGTTCCTGCATTAGCAGTGACTGATAGAATTATAAACAAAACTACAAATAATCGATTCAACTTTACGCCTCCGCGTTATTTCACGGGCAAAACATGTCCCAAACTAGCCCCTAACATTGGAGCAATTCTCTTTGGTGTTGCGCGTTTGTGCATTCTAGAAATTGGGTTTTTACCTTCACCAGTAAGTCCATCAATTGAAACTTCTGTTAGCACATTTCCAGTATTACAATCTTTTAAAGAACCGCTGAGGATTACTTCACAAACATCGGTTCCGTAGAATTCTTTCATTACAATTGACGGATTCAAATCCAACATTAAACCATTGCTGCAGCTTCTACCATCTGCAACCATTCCGAGCTCAGCTATTGCACCACTTACAGATTCAGCCATAGCGTGAGTATCAATCCCACCGCCATCTCTAATCTTAACCGCAATATGAATATTTGAAAGCCAAGTCAATCTCTGTTGGTTAAATTTTTGCATCAAAGCTCTGTCGCTAACAAATTGCTCAAATCTAACTCTTTGTACTGCCTGAATTTCACATGCCGATGCAGCCATTTGCGTATAAGCTCTATTTGCCTGTTTCCATGATGAAGTAAACGCAGCTAGGTCATTTGCTAAATCTGGATTATCGTGATTTCTAAACGCAATTGCAGCATTTTCATACTCTGCTATCAGGATTTCTGACAACTCTCTTCTTGAGAGATATGCCGTACAATAATATTGCGCTTTTTCAGTTTTGCGAGAAGCAGGATCAATCTTAATCATTTCAGCTCTGGAAAATTGAGCTGAAGCTGACACTTTGGAAGTCAGCACCTCTGAATCAACAGAACTGCCATTGCGAATTACAGCTTTTGCAAATGCCGTAGTTTCACTTTTTATACTTGATTTAATCTGCTCTGCAACTTGTGCTTTAGCATCAAGGTCTGCTTCACGCTGACTGTTTTCAGAAATACCATAACCAACAATGTATTTAGATTCTGAGTAACGCGTTGTGGGACTTTGCTGACCAGAGGCACGCTCTTTTATTGCAGAATAATCTGTTTTTGTTGGTGGATTGCCTGCGCATCCTATTAAAAAAATAAGTGCTAATAGGGCTAGTTTATTTGCCATCAATAATCCTCTGTATGTAATCTGTATCTTCTTTACCAAAAATTGCTTCCACTTTTCCATCTCTGCCAATCAAAAAAGTCTTTGGCAACGGTGACGGCATATAAGTTTCCCTGTTTTTTGAGTATGGGTCAAGGACAACTGTGAATGGATTGTCCCTATCTGTGAAAAACTCACGAACAGTTTCTTCAGGTTCAGCCGAGTTTACCAACACAACTTTTATTCCCTTATCAGTCAACTCCAGGGCATGCTTGTTTAACTCTTCCATTCCCTTTACGCATGGCGCACACCACGATGCCCAAAAAACCAAAGCAACTCTATTAACTGTGCTATCATTAAACGCTTTTGCTGTGTTAAACACTTCATCGTTGAGGGTCCAACCTGATATCCAAGGAGCATCTTGGCCAACAACAGCTTGGCCTGAGGTTAGATCTGATTCTGTGGCTGCAAACAATGAGCTTGCAAACAACATTAACAAAATTAGATGTTTTTTAGCCATTTCTTTCTCCGTTTTTTGCGGGCTCCGCAGAGCGAATCCCGCAATTAAATTCACCCAAGACAAAGGGTAAAAGGGTAAAAGTGCAA
>CAYTFE010000045.1:0-2993 GCA_964437115.1 uncultured Fibrobacteraceae bacterium
AATTGTTCGACATGAATATGTTAGAATTGTAAGGAGTATTTTCAAATGAAACACCTTAACTCTGTTATGTTGTCTTGCCTGCTGGCTCTTATCACTTTTTCGACTGCAAGTAATGCTGCTTACCGAGACTACTCACCACTTGAGATTGATACTCGTGATTTTACAACTGTTACCGGCTATGTTGAGGATCAATTCAATCACATAAAAATAAATGGAGCAATTGTAACTTTGAATGGAGTTGGTGGTGCTCAGACAAGAGTAGAGACTACTGATTTTTCAGGTTTTTACAAATTTACAGAATTAAATGATGTCGACTATCCGTTGAACGAGTCAACAATAACAGTTACTCACGAAGGCTATACTGATTCTGAAAGTTATAGTCTGGAATCATACACGATGGCCGATATTGAACTTGAATCCAGGACTGTCATTTTGGTTCATGGTGTTCTGAGTAGTTTTCAAGGTGGTTGGGGAGGCTACGATGGTGTTTTTGCAACTGAGCTCTCCAATAATAGTTTTAATGTAATCGGTTTTGATGCTGGTGGTTTCCCCAGTAATATATTGTATGTCTCTGATATAGAAATGCTTTTGTTCAGCACATTGCAGGCTCAATGTCATCTGCAAGGTATCCAGTCATATGATATTGTGGCTCATAGTATGGGTGGACTTGTCAGTAGGTATTATTTAACTAAATCATATGGAAGAAACCGTATCGATAAGCTTGTAATGCTTGGCACCCCTAATCATGGTAGTTATCTGGCAAATCATGCTCATAGAACTGCACAGGCTTTGGATTTTGCATTGGAACATTGGTCAGGTGGTCTTTGTTGTTTTGGTATTGTGGAATATGTTGCTGACCAGACAGCAATGAGAGATCTTAAGCATGGCAGTGACCTGTTAAACTCTCTTAATCACAACACCAGTTCCTGGTGGCCGGCTGTCTGCCCATCAAGCTTTAATGAGAATAGTGATAACGGTTCTGCTACACTCTATAGTATTGCCGGAACTGATCCAACTGGATGGTTTAAAGCAAGCAGGGCAGTTCTCGGTTGCTGGGGCCAAGATGCTGATGGAGTAGTCTTAAAGAGTCGAGCATTTTATCATGATGGATATACTTGTACCGATGAAGGACTTGGATGTGGTGGTACTCACCATAAAACAAGAGGTGATGGCCTTAAAGATTCAGAATGTCTAGCTCAGAAAGTCACACAACTTTTACTGAACGACACTTTTAATTGCAATATGAGAGAAGAAAAAGCAGAAGATGGAGTAATGTTATCTCAACTTCCTGCAATTGAAGGTGGAATTCCTCTTGGTGGCTCTTATCAGGATTCTACTCAGATTAATGCTATGACTTTTGTCGATTTCCTCTGTATGTCCGGTGCTGATTCTTTGATTTACACTCTTGAAACTCCTTCTGGCCAAATAATCGATCCAGATGAATGTGTAACCAATCCTGATATGGAATATATCCGCAACAGAACTTCAGCATACTATTCAATCCAATATCCAGAAACTGGCGTTTGGAAACACAATATGTCAGCAGTAAACAGCACTGAAGCCGAACCAATTTATCTAATGACCAGTTTTGATGGTAATGTATCACTTGGAGCCATTACCAGTAACAATGTCAGCCCCGATTCAACATTCGTAGTTGAAGCAGTATTTACCGATGCAGATTATCCCATCCCAACAGGTACTGTGAACTGTATGGTCACACATCCTGGTGGTTCAACTGAATCTATAGAGCTCTATGACGATGGCTTTGCTCCTGACCCAGTTGCAGGCGACGGTCATTACTTTGCAGAGCTTTTGGCAAACGGAGAAGAGGGAGATTTCCATTTTTTATTCAATGCTGTAACAGACCCTGCCAGTCCATATGCAGAAGTAAGGGAATCTATGACAATTTCTTCTGCAGCATGGCTACCCAATCTTGTAATTACCGAACCAGGCCTTGTTGCTGACACTCTTGAGCCTCCTCTCGGCAGTTTGTTAAATATGTCAGCAAGTTTTACCAATAACGGGGATGCAGTAGCTGATTCAGTACAGGTTCTAATCAGCAATGTCTCTTTTGGTGCTACTCTGGTTGATACCATGATTTTTGATCTGACTCCTGGTGCAACTGTTGAGTTTGATGCAGAATGGCTTGCCGCTTCCGAGGGAGAATTTGTTCTTCAGGCATCGGCTAATATTGTTGGCGATGGTTTTGAGCAAAGCACAATTGATAATATGTCTCAGGTTTTAGTTACAGTTCACAACCCCGGGAGTTTGAGTTTTGTTCCTGATTATGATCCTGATAACGAGCTGGAAAACGATTCTACAACCAGAGTCCTGCTTTACAACAACTTCCCTAATCCTCTGAGCGGCTCAGGAACAAGCATCCGATTTGTTGTTCCTGCTGAAGGTATGGAAACAGAAGTTGCAATATTCGATATCAAAGGCAGAAGAGTAAAAACAGTGCTGTCGGAGAACATGCCAAGAGGTGAATACATCAGGATTTGGGATGGTAAAGACAGAAGAGGTTCAGATGTAGCAAGTGGCATCTACTTCTATAGATTGCAAGTTGGAGAAACTGTCAGAATTAAAAAATTGGTGGTTATACGATGAAGAAACTAATCACAATGTTCCTGCTGTTTGCCACACTGGCGTCAGCAAACACACCACCAGAGGTTACTTACCTTTGGGCTAATCAAAACCAGGAGAGCAAGGAGGTAACTGTTCGTTACAGAGCAACAGACCCCGATGGCGACCTGCTTTCAGTAAGCATGGTTCTACTGAACAACGATGGAACTGTAGCATGCCAATGTACGTCATTAAGTGGTTCTATCGAAAACGTAACCCCGGGCTCTTATAACTACATTTACTGGGATGCTTCTTCAGATTTTCCTGATGAGTATGGAGATGATTATACGCTTCGGCTGATTGTCACTGATGGCCAATCTGTTGATGGTATGGTTTTAATTGATGCAGGCAGTTTTGTAATGGGTTCACCA